>DISH01000003.1 GCA_002421665.1 Candidatus Omnitrophica bacterium UBA6215 | reverse complement strand
AAGTCTTCCTTGTACTCGAAGTCATAGTTGGTCTCGAGGCTCCAGTTGTTATGCGAGGCAAGGGTCAGCTTGGCGCCGGCATTGAAGGAGTTCTGGGCCGGGTCGAAGCCGTTGGTGGCGAAGGAACCGCCGCCTCCTGCGAAGGTAGAGGTCGTCTCCTGTTTGTCGCCTATGAAGTCATAGAGCCACTTGGCGTGGATCTCGGGGATGACTGTCATACCTTTGGCTTCAAAAGGCCTTTCCACCTTCATACCCAGGCCTGACTGGAGCATGTCGTAGTTCTGGGCCTTGACGCTTAAGTTAAGGGCTCCTGCCCCGGTCTCGGTATAGCTCTGCAGGTGCAGCCTAAGGTACTGCAATGAGGCCATGGGGGTTATCCTGAACTTGCCGGCGTCTACTACGTAGCCGCCGTCGAACATGACCGAGTACTGCTGGCCGTCGTAGTCGGAGTCGGCGATAAACATCGTATTACCTGCCGCTATGTGCCTGGCACCGTCGTATTTATTGTATGCAAAGGAAAAGGAGCCGTCTAAATAGTAGGGTTTTTCTCCGTCGATATAGCCCGCATATAAGGTGCCCTGGTAGCTGTCTATATCGGTGGTGCCGCTGTTATCCTTTGAATTTATGTCGGTAGATGCGTAACCGCCGCTCAATCCCAGGCGTAACCTGTTATTGAACGCCGGCATATCGCCGCCGAGGGCCGTGCCCCAGACCGTCGCGCGATAGCCGTTGCTGAAGCCGCGGGGTTTTTGCTTTACATATTCACCGAAACCGCGCGCCCACGCCTCTGCTCCGTTAAGTCCCTCGCTTCCTGCGGAGATGCCGGTCTCTTCGGATTCGCGCGCCTGCGCGAAGAGATCTGAAAGCCTCGCACTGCTGGTACCTATGAACTGGTTAAGCGAGGTAGTGCTTGTTGCTATAACTCCGCTGTCGACAACCGGGGCAAATGTGTCCAAGTCAGAAGCGACAGATGAGTCATCCATCAGTTCAAGGGTATTAAGCAGGGTAAGCATATCTCCTGTCGGCGACGTAATGCCGTCAAGTGCCGCGCCTACAGCCCTTATGTTCGGGTTGGATGACACGCTCGCAAACCCGGCCGCGGTACGGTCAACTACGAGGAAAAGGTCTCCTTCGGAACTTACGGCGGAAAATCTCAAGCGCGAATTATTGGATGTTACCGTACCGGGGGCATTTACTCCCGCCCCGCCTGCGCCATCTATGATCTTGAGCCTGCTGTTATTCGGCATGAAACCCTCGACCGTAACGCTTACGGAACTTCCGGCATCCACAACAGCATTGGAAACCGACGAGATATTCCCGTAGCTTGAAGCCGAACTGGCAACAAGAGCCAGGTTGGCGCCGGCGTTCTGGGAATATATCCCGGTTACCGTAAGGCTTGTTGACCCGACATCAAGAGCAGAATCGTTCGTCAGGGCCCCGGTACCCACGGCATTGGCGTTCTCAACGCGCAAAGTACCATTATTTATAGTCGTGATGCCGGAATAGGTATTAGTTCCCGTCAGGATAAGGGTACCCGCGCCCTCTTTGGTGAATGACGTTGCGCCGGTGCCGTCGGAAATGATACCGTTGAACGTCGTCGAAGTATCATCGTGTCCGGCGGTCAACGTGCAAGCTGTACTGCGGTTTATGACGTTACCGTCGCCTGCCAGGGAACCTATATTCTCATCCTTGCCGTTGAGGTCAAGTTCAGCACCCGAAGCTATTATCACGGCGCTGGTATCAGGTATTACTTCGGAAGCTCCAAGGGTCAACTTGCCTTCATTGATCGCAGTTGAACCGGCATAATCATCGCCTGTCATGTAAAATAATACCTCTCCGGCGCCGTTCTTGATAACGTTCCCGTTGCCGGTTATCTTTCCGGTCATTGTATTCATAAGAAGGAAATCGCCGGCGCCGTCAAACGTAATATCATATCCGGAGGTACCGGTATTTATATCACGGTAAATGAACATGCTGCCTGCCGCATCGGTCACGCCTATGGTGCTCGCCGCGGTAAGGGTGATAGAACCGGAATACGTAGACATGCCTGCGGTGCTGTTGAATAATGCACCTTCCCCACCCGTACCCGAACCGGCTATGGTCAAAGGCTCATCCTCCGACGCCGAGAAAAGGTCGTGGCCGTTAAGGTCAAGCGAGGCGCCATCATCCACCGATGTGCCTTCATCCTGTGTCCCGAGGGCTGAATCATTTCCAAGTTTTATAGTTCCCGCCTGGATGCTGGTTGAACCCGTATAGGTGTTGTTACCTGAAAGGGTCGTCGTTCCGGTACCTTTTTGCTGGACGCTTATGCTTCCCGAGATCACCGGACTGAAAGTAAAATCATCAGTCTGCCCGAAAACAACATTTGCGGTCCCGCTGCCGCCGGTAACTTCCGCGGCATCCACGGTTCCGGAGAGACCGGTCCCGCTGCCGCCAACAACAAGAAGGCCTTCCGAATCCGCATTATTACCGAGTGTGATCGTTCCCGCGCCTCCGTTGACCGTAACTGTAGCGCCGTCATAGACTACCAACTCAGCGGAACCGGAATTACCGATCGTGATGTCGGTACCTGCCGTAAGCGTGGAGCCTGTGTCACCGATATAAATAGCTCCGTGCGAGTCGGTATCCTTTGCCGCATATATGTGGTTGCCGTTAACCGCGCCGCCGCCGGAAATAGTCAGGAACCCGTCATAAGCCTTGCCTATATTAAGGTCGCCGGTATTATTCCAGGTGGAACCGGAACCGTCAACATTAACCGTACCTACATCACCGTTACCGACATCCGACCAGGCGTCACTAACTACGCCGCCGTCAGATATATTAAGTCCTCCCGGTCCCGCATCGGCTACGGTAAGGCCGTTGGTATTGGTCCAGGTGGAACCGGAACCGGTAACCGTAACCGTTCCGTCTCCACCCGAATATCCCGCGATGATACCGCTGCGGCTTGTCACGTCAGCTCCGTTAGAAATATACAGCGAACCCGTGCTTCCAGAACCTACATATATGTCTTCACTGCTGTTCCATGTGGCATCGCTGTCAACCAGAACGGCACCGCTAGAGCCGCCGTTGCTTCCAATATAAAACGAATACGCGTTCGAGAACGCGCTGCTATCCGTAATGGTAAGATAACCGTTATTGTTGTCGCCTATAACCACTCCGCCGCCGACAGACCAGGTGCAGCCGCGTAAAATAAGCGTTCCTGAACCCGTCGTATCGAGCTTGAACCATGTATCGGCAGCCGTTCCTCCGCTGTAGCCCGATAGAGAAACATCATAATCGGAAAGATCGAAGATAGTTTCATAATTAAGCGCCGGCAGCGCACTTTCGAGCGTTATGGTTCCTTCGGCGCCGGAACCAAAGATGATCGTACCGCTCTCCGCGCTCGTGTTAAGGTCGGTTATCGCCTGCCTGAGCGTATCAGCGCCGGCGTCCCCGGTATTCAATACGTCAAAAGTCCCGGCAATCGCTGTCGTTACAAAAGTTGAGAAGATAACCGCAAACCCAAACAATAAACCGATCTTAGTGCAAAACGTCTTGGTTTTAGTTTGAGCCTTCATCTTTTCCTCTCTCCTTATTTTATAAAAGTTATTATTCCTTTCGCATATTATAATACCTTTTCCATATATTACGCAACAAATATCTGGCGCAGGATTTATATGTTGTTAATATACATGCGGCTTGGTAGAATATGGCCATGGATGCAAATTTGAAAAAGATCAGGGTAGGGGTCATAGGTGCGGGCCATCTCGGGCAACACCACATTCGCATATACGCAGGCATGGACGGCGTAGAGTTGTCCGGTATATGCGATACGGACATGGGCAGGGCAAGATCATTAGCCCGCAAATATAAGACCAACGCTTTCTCGGATTACAGGCAGATGTTCGGCATGATCGACTGCGCCTCGGTAGTAGTCCCCACCGAATTGCACTTCGCCGTCACAAAAGACCTCCTCGAGAACGGGATATCCGTGCTCATAGAAAAACCGATGGCTAAATCCGTAGAGGAGGCAGAAGGACTGCTTTCAACAGCCCGACAGAAAGGGTTGATCACACAGGTCGGACATATCGAAAGGTTCAATGCGGCTGTCATGGCGCTCGATGAGATCCCGGGAAATGTCCGTTTCATCGAATGCCACCGCCTCGGGCCTTTTAAAAAACGCGCCCTGGACGTCGGTGTGGTCCTGGACCTGATGATACACGATATAGACATAATACTGGCCCTGGTCAGGTCGGAAATAACGTCGATAGATGCTGTCGGTGTCAATATACTTACCGATCACGAGGACCTCGCGAATGTCAGGATAAGGTTCGGGAACGGCGCTGTCGCCAATCTCACGGCCAGCAGGGTAACCGATAAGGAAATGCGCAAGATCCGCCTCTTCAAGGATGATTGCTATATATCCCTTGACTACGTAAAGCAGGAGGCCGTGCTGTACCGCAAGATAAATAACAGGATCACGGGAAAACTCATAAATATAAAGAAAGAAGAACCCCTCAAGAAAGAACTGGAAGCGTTCATCGGGTGCATAAAGTCCGGTGAGCGGCCCCTGGTCTCCGGTGAGGAAGGTCGCGACGCCCTTAAGATAGCGCTCCAGATAGAAAACGCCGTAAAACAGAACCTTAAGGATAATGCCTAAGAAGATATTCATGATAGCCGGAGAGGCCTCCGGAGACCTGCACGGCTCAAACCTGATCCTTGCAATGAAAGAGATATCCCCTTCCTTCGTCTTTGAGGGAATGGGCGGGCCGCTGATGGTAGAAGCTGGGCTCCGTTCCTTCCAGGACACCAGGGACCTTGCGGTGATAGGCCTCGGCGAGGTGATAGCAAGCCTTAAAAAATTCAAAATAATATTCCGCGGCCTGGTGAAGAAGATTGAGGACGAAAAACCGGACTGTGTCGTGCTTATAGATTTCCCTGAATTCAACCTGCGCTTCGCGAAAGAGGCGAAGAAAAGAGGCATCAAGGTAATATATTACGTAAGTCCGCAGATATGGGCCTGGCGCAAGGGCCGTATAAAGACGGTAAAAAAATACGTCGACAAAATGATCGTCATCCTGGGATTTGAAAAGGATTTTTATGCAAGGGAAGGTGTGGCGGCAGAATTCGTGGGCCATCCTCTCCTCGATTCTGTAAAGACCTCCTGCGCAAGGGATGCATTCCTGGAACGCCAAGGCCTCGATCCCTCGAAAAAAACGGTAGCCATACTGCCCGGCTCCAGGCGCAGCGAAATAATAAGGAACCTGCCCGTAATGACCGAGGCCGCCGAGATAATAAAGGAAAGGCTTGGCGATGGCATACAGTTCATGGTAGCTAAACCGAAAGGGGCGGATTCTGAACTATACGAGGAGATACTCGGCACGGAAGGGTTTAGGCCGGAGCTGGTAGAAGGTGATACTTACGACTGCATAAATTCCTCGGACCTGGCCCTTGTGGCATCGGGCACCGCTACACTTGAGACCACTATCCTCGAAAAACCCATGATAATCGTATACCAGGTCTCCTTCCTCACCTGGCTGGCCGGAAAACTGCTGGTAAAAATACCTTATATCGGACTGTCCAACATAGTCGCGGGAGAAAGGATCGTCCCGGAGTTCGTCGGATTTACGGTAGATCCCGCGAAAGTGGCCGGCGAAGCCGTATCAATACTCCTTTCGTCGGAGCGCAGCGAGGGAATTAAGGCCCGTCTTTCCGCGATAAAGGGCAAACTCGGCGAACCCGGAGCAAACAAGCGAGCCGCAGCAATAATCGCGGGGACCTAAAGATAATACTCGGACAGAAGCTCTACCGTATGGATGACCTTCGCGGACGTGAACTGGTTTATCTGCATCTTGCAGGATCCGCAACCGGTAACTACATAATCGGCCCCGGAAGACTTGATCCGGCTAAATAGTTCCTTTCCTATCGACGCGGACAAGTCAAAATTCCCTTTCTTTAAACCGAACGTTCCCGCCATACCGCAGCATGAATCTTCCATCTTTTTTATCGTCATGCCCGGGATAAGCTGGACCAGGGATTCCTGGAGGACGCCTATTCCCTGTGTTTTAAGATGACAGGGGACATGAAAAACCACGCAACGGCTGGACGGCTTGAAATTGGTGTTCATCTCGCCGTCATTCAGGAGCATCCACAGATATTCGTGTATATCAAAAGTTTTCTGAGAGACCAGCATAGCCTCCGTAGTATTAAGTATCCCCGGGTATTCCTCTTTAAGGGCAAGGCCGCAGCTCGGGCAGCTCGTTACTATATCGTATCCGGATCTCACCAGGCCGTACAATTTCTTTACGTTAAAAGCTATTTCCCTATGGGCCCCTTCCACGTTCCCCGATGATATCCCTGGCATCCCGCAACATTTCAGGGACGGCAGTATCGTTTCGATCTTATTCTTGCCAAGGACGTTTATTGTCGCGGTCCCTTCGCCTTCCGGATTGAACAGGTCTATATAACAGCCGGAAAAATATACGACCTTTTTCTTCGGATGCGCCAATGGGGACCTCTTTACCGACAAAGGTTTCCCGGAAAGCTTCGGAAGCGTTCTTCTCCCGTCTATGCCGGTAAAAAGACCCGCGAGTATCTTACCGGCAGACGAACGCAACAGTTGGTACATCCCTGGAAAAACCGCCGCGATCCGCACCTTTTCCAGCAGCGCCTGCGAGAATCCCACCCCCCATTCTTTCGCGAATATCTCTTTAGCCATAGAGCAAATCTGCGAGACATCGGCACCGGTGGGGCATTCTACCCTGCAGGACTTGCAATTGATGCACGTATCGAGAAGGGGCTTTATCGCCGGGTCACGGAGCAATTTTGCATCCAGCTCTCCGGTAATCACTCCTTTGATAACCGCAGCTTTGGCGCGCGGGGAGGCAAACTCTTCCGGCAGCACAAGGTTCACAGGACAAACACTCCTGCAAAGTCCGCAAGCGTGGCACTTTTCGACTTCCTGCCTTATGCTCTCCGAGTCAAATACCGTCCCGGTCACGGCATATTTTACGTCCGCATCGCAGACCAGGTCGTGCGCTACCCTCTCCTCCTGACCTATCTTCTTGCCGGGATTAAGTATGCCCCTCGGGTCAAATATGTCCTTTATTCCCCGGAACATCGCATAAAGCGGGCCCGATTGCTTCTTGAGATAAGGTATCCTCAATATACCGTCCCCATGCTCGGCAGATATGGAACCGTTAAGCGACACGACCATCCTGTAGAAATCGTCCGCTATGTTATCCATCTTTATCAGGTCCGCCCTGTCCTTCAGGTCAAGCATCGGCCTGATATGCATGTTCCCGTCACCCGCATGGCCATAGACGCATGCTTCCACGGAATATTTTTCGAATATCGCGTAAGCGCCCATCATGAATTCGCCCAGGTTTTCCGGCGGGACTATCGCATCCTCTATGAACGCAACGGGACGCTTATTCCCTTTTGCCCTGTTCATTATGGGGACGGCGGCCCTGCGGACCGCCCACAACCCCGCCCTGTCCGCCGGGTCCCTTGCCGCGATAGGAGAACCTTTTATGCGCGCTATCCTTGAATCAAGTTCCTCCGCGTAGTCCCCTTCCAGCTCTGCAAGTACCAGGCCTTTTGCACCCTTGGGCAAAAGCCTCTTAAGGCCCGGTTCCATCTCCTTGGCCAGTCTTATGAAGGCCTCATCCATAAACTCCACCGCAGAGGGTCCGGCCGTCTTCAGCATCTCTATGGTGTCTGCGAGTTCCTCGGGCGCCTTAAGCGGGAACAGCAGGAGCACCCTCGATTCAGGCAAAGGAGCTAACCTCAGCTTCGCTTCCGTGATCACTGCAAGTGTTCCTTCCGACCCGGACATAAGTTTAACGAGGTCTGGTTGGCCTTCCTTGAACCCGGCAAAAACATTATATCCGCTCGAAGTCCTCCTTACCTTCGGAGCATATTTCTTTATGTTATCTTCATTCTCCTTAAAAAGTTCGAGCAGGGGTTCGCTTATGTCTTTTATCCTGACGCCCGGTTTGAGGTTGACTACCCTGCCGTCCGAAAGAACGACCCGGAGTTCCTCGCACCAATCCGCAGTGGACCCGTACTTCACGGAATGCGGGCCTCCAGAGTTGCCGGCTATCATCCCTCCTATGGTGCAGTAATCACAACTGGAAGGGTCGGGCGGGAATAACATTTTATGCGAGGAGAGCATCCTGTTCAGGCTGCCGCAGACCAAACCGGGCTGGACAACAACCGTATCATTACCTTCATAGGAGATCACGCGATTCATGTATTTCGTAAAATCCAGTATAAGTCCGCTGCCGACCGCCTGCCCGGCCAGGCTGGTGCAGGCTCCCCTGGCAATTACCGGTATAGAATTGCTGCAGGCATACCTGACGGTCTCTATTACATCATCTATGTCCCTTGGCAGGATAACGCCTTTTGGTTTTATCTTGTATATCGAAGCGCCGAAGGAGTATATGTGGCGGGTTATATCGTCAAAAAATACGCCGCCTTTCAGCGTTCTTTTGAGGTCTTTTTCAGGCGGGGTCATCTCGATACGGGCAGGGTGACGAGAGCGTGGGGGACTACATAAACTTTCGCGTCTTTCCCGCGCGTACCAAAAGCATATTCTAACGCCTCGTCAACGTTCCCGAAATAGAGCATCTTCATGTTCCTGACAAGTTCCTTTGATCCGGCACCGACTATCGCGCAATCCGCGAGCAAGAGCGACTTAGCAACGGCGTAGGCCCTCTGTTCTCCCGCGAGGCAGTTCCTGCTCTTCATCTTCTTCGCTATTTCATCCGCGCTCTTTGCTTTCTTCATGGCGCCATAGAACCTGCGTTCCCCAAGGCCTTTTCCTATGCCATCTTCGCAGGTAGCGGGTATTATTATCAGCCCTCCCTTCCTGATGACGGGTTTCTGCGTATTGGTAAGGTAGGTAAGGGCCCGCGAAGCCTGGTAGATGTTGACATCCTTCGGCCAGCCGACGCCGCATACCACTATATCGGCAGGTTCGTCCACCTTGACCCTGTAATAGAGCATGGCGTGCTCTATGCCCTTATAAAAAGCCAGTTGGGGTTCACCCGCGGTCGCGAAGACCGTATGGCCCGTATCATTGTTTATGACGTTTACTATGAATTTCAGCTTGGCCACGCACGCGGCTTCCATGATCCAGCGATGGAACGGGTTTCCCATGATCACCCCGGGTTTCGCGCCGGGCTTGTCTATGAAACGGGGCGAATGAGTGAACTTTATCGTCTCCTCGCCCGCCATGCCGATGCTTAATGTCTCGGGTCCCCCGGAAAAACCGGCGTGGAGATGGGGTTCTATTACGCCTATCGATATAACATGGTCGTTATAGAGGAGCTCCTTGTTCACAACGACCGGGACGCCGTTAGCGACATAACCCAGATGGGTAAGGTTAGAGGCGTCCGCGGGATCGTGTATCTTTACCTTTATCCGGCTTGTGATCTCTTTCCCAAAAGCCGCGTCCACGTCCTTTTTCGAAGGAGGGGTAAGCATGCCGACCGCCATGAATATGGTAATATTTTTATCCCTGACCCCCCTCTTCGATAGTTCTTTGAGCAGGATCGGCAGTATAAGCCTGCTCGGGCACATCCTCGCCAGGTCAGGCACGACTATGGCCACCGTATCGTTGGGAGATATCATGTTGCTAAGGCGGGAACAGCCCATAGGCTTAAGAACGGCATCCCTGATTATACTTGTCTCGCTCTTCTTCGTGTGGGATTGTTTCGGACGAAGGACCCCGAGGAGGTTCCTGTCGGGGATCGATACGTTTACCTGGGTTTTTCCGTAAGGTATGTTTATCTTCATAAATATTAAGGGACGGTCCTTACAATGACGTAAGAACCGTCCCCATTATTCTACTACTTGCCGAGTATTTTGTCGACTTCTTTCTTGTCCGCGTCCATGACATAGTCGATACCCGATATAGATGCCGCTTCACGGGTCAACGCAACTATATCTCCGCGGGTTATGAACTCGAGCGTGAACTTCCTCTCACCGGCCATAAGCTGCCTGAGGCCCTGGGCCAGGCGCGAGAAGTAAGTGTAAACGCCAAGCGCCGAGGCCGGAAGCTGGTCGAACTTCTTGCCCAGTTTCCTCTTGAGCTGCGCGGAAGTTATGAACACTTCCTCGACCGATTTTCCGTATTTCTGGAGCGATTGAGGTATGTTCTCTTCCTTTATGGCATTGCCGATGGTCTTTCCTACCATCGCAGCGCACATGTTTGCGCGCGCCATGCCTATAGCCTTTACGAACGGCGCGCCGAGGGCCAATGCCTTGAAGACATGGTCCTCAAGCGTCATGCCGCCGGCCATGACCACATCCGGGACATGCTTGCCTTTCTTCTTGAGCCTCATCAACATCTGGTAAGCGAGGCACTCGAGCTCTACGGTGGGGATACCCCACTCGTTCATCATCCTCCACGGGCTCATGCCGGTACCGCCGCCCGCGCCGTCGATGGTCAGGACGTCGACCTTGGCCTCTGAGCAGAACTTTATAGCCCTGGCCAGGTCCGCCGGACGGTAAGCACCGGTCTTGAGGAAGATATACTTGGCACCCGCTTTCCTGAGGTCCTTAACTCGCTTCAGGAAACCCTCTTCGGTCACCATGCCTACCCTTGAATGTCTTTCGAACTCATCGAAAGTCCTCTGGAACGAATCTACCGACATCTGTTCCAGCGGGTCCGGCAATACCACGTAGCCGCGGTTCTTGAGCATCTGGGCTTTCTTAAGGTCGCGGATCTTCACCTCTCCGCCGATGTCCTTGGCGCCCTGTCCCCATTTAAGCTCAACGGCTTCAACGCCGAGCTTCTGGATGGAATACTCGAGCACGCCGAGCCTTGAATCCTCTACGTTCTCCTGGACTACGATAGCGCCGTATCCGTCTTCCTGCCAATCCTTGAAGGCCTTGACCCTGCGCTCGAGTTCAGGCGCCTTCTTTATAAGGCCTTTCTCTATAACGGCCTCCTGGTCCATTCCGACGACGTTCTCGCCTACGGTCACGACCGTTCCGGTAATCGCTGCGCCTATCGCGATGCCTTCCCAGTTATTCTTGGCGACATCGGTAGAACCCTGTCCGCCGCCGAGTATGGGATAGCGCAATTTTATCTTTTTGTCATGGCCGAGTTTCGTTTCGAGACTAACGTTGGGGAATATGGCAACGTCCGAGTCAGCCTTTACCCCGTATGCACCGACAGCGGTGCCCATTATATTGAAATGGGAGAAATCTATGGGGTAATCTTTCTGTGACGCGGCCGTTATGGCGCCGAATGGCTGGGGATATATGACCTCGGATCCCCTTACTGCGGACTTTCCTATCTCGCACAACCCGGGGCATCCGTCGATGCATACGACGCACATCCCGGAGAAGGGAGATACTTCATCGCCGAACCGGTTCTTTGTGCCGGTCGCAGCGCTCCTGTTGGGTTTGCTGAACGACATTTTGCTGGCTCCTTTTTTATCTGTTTTCCGCGAACAAAAACAAAAAACGCCTGCCATAGGCAATTGACCAAGACAACATTGTCTTCGATACGCCATTGTATCGATTCGATGCGAAGGACTTAGATATTGCCCAAGTGCACGTTCTTCAGCTTCTTCCCTGCTATCTGCCTTGCCTTCTCCAGCGTCTCCTTCGACGTCGGCGGCGACTCCAGGTTATAGCACGGGAAATATCTTGTAAAATGCACCGGCACGTCCGGCCCGGCATTTTTGTATATCCAATCCGTCAGGCGGATAAAATCCTCATCCTTGTCGTTGAGGCCGGTTATGACAAGGTTCGTTATCTCCACGTGGCATGACCCGACCGATCTCTTTATCGTATGCAGAACCGGGGCCAGGCTCCCCTTGCAGTACCGCCTGTAGAACTCATCATCTATAGACTTCAGGTCTATGTTCATTGCATCGATGACGGGAAGCATCTCTTCAAGAGGCCCCGGGTTCACGTAACCGTTGGTAACAAGGACGTTCTTGAGCCCCTTCCTCCTGGCAAGCTTAGCGGTATCGAGCACAAATTCATACCATATGAACGGCTCGTTGTACGTATAAGCTATACCAAACGATCCGCATTCATTCGCCTTGGCGACGGCCCAGTCCGGGGTTATCGCCTCCGTACGCGCTTCTATATCCTGGGATATGGCCCAGTTCTGGCAGAACGGGCACTTGAAATTACAACCCTTTGTCCCGAGCGAAAGTATGTATTCCCCGGGATGAAAATGATAAAGAGGCTTCTTCTCTATAGGGTCCAGCGCGACGGAAGTCGTCTCTCCGTATACCGTCGAATACAGCTTTCCGCCCAGGTTCTGCCTGACGCCGCATATCCCCGTAAGGCCGTTGACTATCCTGCATTCGTGCGGGCACAGCCTGCAGCGGACCTGCCCTTCCCCGCCTTCTTCTTCCCAATAAAGAGCTTCCTTCAAAACCTGTTCTTCTCCTCGGGTTTCTGCCCTTCTTTAAGGAGTGATGACAGCTCTTTCATGAACTGGTTGATGTCCTTAAACTGGCGGTAGACCGAGGCGAATCTTACATAGGCGACTTCATCGAGGTCATGGAGCTGTTTCATCACGAATTCTCCGATCGTGGTCGAGGAGACTTCCTTTTCATAATTGCGCTGTATTATCCTCTCGACCTCGTCGACCATACCCTCTATATTATCCATCGGGACGGGACGTTTCTCGCAGGCCTTTATTATGCCCGAGAGCAGTTTTTTCCTGTCGAACGGCTCGCGCCTCCCGTCCTTCTTTATGACCATAAGCGAATGTTCTTCGAGACGCTCGTAAGTAGTGAACCTCTTCTGGCACTTGAGGCATTCGCGCCGGCGGCGTATCGTATCGCCTTCGGCCGATATCCTGGAGTCGATGACCTTATCCTCAATATTCCCGCAGAAAGGACATTTCATCTCTTCCTCTTCTTTACCTCCTGGGTCCTTACGGTTATCCCGGCTTCCTCGAAAAACTTACGGGCCATCTCATCGGGATAGCCCGATTCCATTACTATCTCTTTTATGCCCGCGTTTATGAGCATCTTGGCGCATATCGAGCACGGCTGGTTGGTGCAGTAGAGCGTGCCGCCGTGGATATCGACTCCGTACAAAGCCGCCTGTATTATGGCGTTCTGCTCCGCGTGCAGGCCCCTGCAGAGTTCATGGCGCTCTCCGGAAGGGACCTTAAGTTTATCACGCAGGCAACCCTGGTCCTCGCAGTGCGATATCCCGCTCGGAGTGCCGTTGTATCCGGTCGTAAGTATCCTCCTGTTCTTGACGATAAGGGCCCCGACCGCCCTCCTGAGGCAGGTGGATCGTTCCGCGACGAGCTTTGCTATTCCCATGAAATACTCATCCCAATCCGGGCGTCTTTTTCCGGGTGCGGGTTTTTTTGCCATATCAGACCCCTTTGAGCAAGTCGGCATAGAGCGGAAATCTCTTCACCATGGCGCCTACTTTCTCTCCGACACGTTTTGCCGCTGTTTCATCTTTTATGTTGCTTAAAACCTCGTCTATAAGCGACGCTATCTCTTCCATCTCCTTTTCCTTCATACCGCGCGTGGTAACCGCAGGGACCCCTATCCTTATGCCGCTGGGTTTCATCGGCGGGTTAGGATCATACGGGATGGTGTTCTTGTTCACGGTTATCCTCGCCTTGTCCAGGGCCTCTTGAGCGTCCCTGCCGTTAAGCCCCTTATTGTTAAGGTCTATGGAGAAGAGGTGGTTATCCGTGCCTCCTGAAACTATCCTGTATCCTTTTTTCTGGAAAGCCGCAGCTAATTCACGCGCATTGGCTACTATCTGCTTCTGGTATTCCTTGAACTCCGGCTTCAGCGCTTCCTTGAAGGCAACGGCCTT
Source organism: Candidatus Omnitrophica bacterium UBA6215 (assembly GCA_002421665.1). Classification (GTDB taxonomy): domain Bacteria; phylum Omnitrophota; class Gorgyraeia; order Pluralincolimonadales; family Pluralincolimonadaceae; genus UBA6215. Next base: position 165,382 of record DISH01000003.1, on the reverse strand, counting down.
GGCTGCTATTACATGCATCAGCGGGCCGCCCTGGATCCCGGGGAAGACCATCGCGTCTATCTTCTTTGCGAATTCCTTACGACAGAGTATCATGCCTCCGCGCGGTCCGCGAAGTGTCTTGTGTGTAGTAGTAGTGACAAACTCTGCGTAGGGCACAGGGTCCGGATGGAGCCCGGCCGCGACCAATCCTGCAAAATGCGCCATATCGACCATAAGATATGCGCCGACCTTATCGCATATACCGCGGAACCGTTTAAAATCTATTGCGCGCGGATAATTCGACGCGCCGGCCAGTATCATCCTGGGTTTGCATTCAACAGCCGTCTTCTCGATCTCGTCATAATTGAGCATCTCGGTCTTGCGGTCTACCATATAAGGTACTATATTAAAATATTTCCCGGAAAAATTCGCCTTATGTCCGTGCGTCAGGTGGCCGCCGCATGCCAGGTCAAGCGCCATGACGGTATCTCCCATTGAAAGTGCCGCAAAATAAACGGCCATGTTCGCCGAAGAACCGCAATGCGGCTGGACGTTCGCGTGCTCTGCCTTGAAGAGCTCTTTTGCGCGTTCGATGGCAAGCTTCTCAGCGACATCTATATATTCACATCCGCCGTACCATCGTGCCGAGGGATAGCCTTCGGCATACTTATTGGTAAGGACCGAGCCCTGGGCCTCCAGGACCGCGCGGCTGACGAAGTTCTCGCTGGCGATGAGTTCTATGTTGCCCTCTTCGCGCCGCGTCTCGTCAACTATGGTCTCAAATATCTCGGGATCGGTCTTCTTAAGTTCGTTCATCTGTCAGCCTCCAGGTCTGATATCTGTTTTACCCTCCTCAAATGCCTTCCTCCGAGACGTCTTGTGTACATCCAAACGTCGAGTATCTTCTTCGCCTTGAATATATTTATGCTTCTGGCCGACAATACGAGCACATTAGCATCATTGTGTTCCCGGGAAGAGCGCGCACTCTCCACATCAAACACAAGGGCGGCCCTTACCCCGCGATATTTGTTCGCGACCACTGACATCCCTATGCCGCTCTTACATATCAATATACCCCGCGGGAACTTCTTTTTGCTTACGGCAGAAGCAACGGCCGCTCCGTACCTGGGATAATCGCAGGATTCGGCGGAATAACATCCGAGGTCCTTAATCTCGTGGCCTTTTGACCTCAGGTATTTTATTATCTTTAACTTGAGGTCAAAACCCCCGTGATCGGCCCCTATCGCTATACGCATATCTTTTTGCCCACCCTTTCTATCGCGTCTTTTAGTGTCATTAAAACCGATTCGTATACTTCCTTGGGTTTGCCTATCGGGTCGGTGACCCATAAGTTACGGGGTTTCTCCTGCTCACCCTCATAAGCATATTCGACCAACAGGTACGTCTTGAAGGCAGCTTCGGGAAGCAGTTCTTTTATCGCCTGGACATGGATAGGCTCCATGCAAAGTATGAGGTCAAAATCCTTTATAAGTTGGCCCGAGACCACCTGCGCCCGGTGCCCTGAAACATCTATATGCTCCCTCTTCATGACTTCTACCGCATTAGAGCTTGCCATCATTCCCGGTATAGTGGCTATACCCGCAGAAGAGACCTTAATATTACTGCAATTCCTGTCTTTGATCCACTTGCGCAACAGGCCTTCAGCCATGACGCTGCGGCATGAATTTCCCGTGCACACCAAAAGAACGGATTTAACCATTGGCCACCTCTATTATCTTTCGGCCCGGGACGGCCCCTTCCCTGAGCACTACGGGTTTCCGGCCCGAAACATCAACGACCGTAGATTCCTTGCCTATACTTGTCTTTCCCCCGTCTATCAACACATCTATCCTGCCATCCAGGTCGCACAGGACCTCTTTTGCGCTCGCCGGAGGCTTATTCCCGGAGATATTCGCGCTCGGAGCCACTACCGGCACGCCCGTAGCCTTTATTAGCATCAAGGCTATTTTATTGTCGGGCATCCTGAAGCCGGTCTTCCCGCCGCGTTTATCCTTTAATACCAGCGTTAGCGGCCCGGGCCAATATTTTTTCATCAGCCTGGCGGCCTTCGCCGGTATCCTGCCCGCCATCTCCCTGACCGTCTTGACATCCGATATATGCACGGTCAAAGGCTTATTAAGCGGACGGGCCTTTATCTTATACAGCCTCCTGACCGCATTCTTATCCAGGAGGTTAGCCCCAAGACCGTAGACAGTCTCCGTAGGGAAAGCCACCAGTCCGCCGTTCTTCAATATCAAAGCCGCGTCATCTATCTTGGCCGCATCCGGCCGTGAGGCGTTGACGCGCGTAACTATTGTCATCTATCCCTTAGTCTCTTGTTCTTTGCTATTACGTCGGCCTCGAGCCTTTTCTTAAAAGCGCTGAGTTCCACGGCTATCTTCTTATCGCCGAGGGCAAGTATCTGCAGTGCGAATATAGAAGCGTTCCGGGCCCCGGATTTACCTATGGCCATCGTGGCTACCGGGACACCGTAAGGCATCTGCACCGTAGAGAAAAGGGAATCCATTCCGTTAAGGCTGCTTGTTTCCATTGGCACGCCTATTACGGGAAGGCGCGTCATCGAAGCTATCACGCCCGCCAGGTGTGCGGCTCCGCCGGCTGCGGCTATTATGACCTTTATGCCTTCTTTCTCCGCGTTCCTGGCAAAATCATGCACCAGCGCCGGGCTTCTGTGCGCCGACATTATCTTCAGGCCGAACGATACGTTGAAATCCTTCAACACTTTCAGCCCCTCCTCCATAACGGGGAGGTCTGAATCGGATCCCAAAACCACGGCTATCTTTGTATTCGACATCTTAGGGTCCCTCCGGTCTTCACCTGTTCAAGGCCCTGTGGCCTATGTCCCTTCTGAAATACATACCTTCGAATTCTATCAAGTTTACGGCGTTATAACACCTATCTATGGCATCCTTGATATCGGAGCCCAGAGCGGTCACGTTAAGGACCCTGCCTCCCGAGGTGATTATCTTGCCGTCGACTAACCTTGTCCCGGCGTGGAAGACGCATATGTCCTTTGCGTTATCCAGGGCATCCAAGCCGTCTATCTCGTAGCCTGTCTCATACTCCCCCGGATATCCGCCAGAGGATATCACCACAGAAACGCACGGGCGTTCATCCCAATCCAGGGAAACCATGTCTATCTCATCGTCTATCGAGGCTTCCATCAATTCGATTATGTCGCTCTTGAGCCTAGGCAGTATCGCCTGCGTCTCGGGGTCTCCGAACCTGCAATTGAACTCGAGGACTTTCGGGCCTTCTGCGGTCACCATGACGCCCGCGTAAAGGACCCCGGCATAACGGGAGCCTTCCCTATCCATTGCCGACACCGTAGGCTTTATTATCTTCTCCATTATCGTATCCATCATGGGACCGGTAACCACAGGCGCAGGCGAATACGCTCCCATGCCTCCGGTATTCGGGCCGTTATCCCCGTCAAAAACCCTTTTATGGTCCTGCGCGGAAGCCAGCGGCACGCAATCTTTCCCGTCGGTAACGACGAGTATGGAAGCCTCTTCACCCTCGAGGCACTCCTCTATTATTACCTTGCTGCCGGCATCCCTGAAAGCGCGTTTCTCCATCATGGACTCTACGGCCATTAGGCCTTCTTCCCTCGACGAACAAACGACCACTCCTTTGCCCGCCGCAAGGCCGTCCGCCTTAACTACAAAATTCCCTTTTAAGCCCTTTATATAGGTCTTCGCTGCCGTGCTGTCCTCGAAGACCTCGAATCCCGCGGTCGGGATATCATACCTGCGCATGATGTCTTTCATAAAGACCTTGCTGGCCTCTATCCTGGCTGCGGCTTTCGTCGGTCCGAATATCCTCAGGCCGTTGATACAGAACCTGTCGACTATGCCCTGGGCCAGCGGAGCTTCCGGGCCCACTACGGTAAGGTCTATCTTGTTCCTCGTCGCGAACCCTATGAGACCGGTGATGTCATCGGGCTTTACATCCACACATTCGGCTATTCCCGCTATCCCGCCGTTGCCGGGGGCACAATAGACCTTTTCGACGAGGGTCGACTGCTTTATCTTCCAGGCAAGGGTATGTTCCCTTCCTCCGGAACCGACGACTAAAACCCGCATATTATCTTTACCCTGGATTTTCCTTTATTGACCGAACCTATTATCCACGAGTCTATACCCCATTTGTCAAAGATCCTCTTTGCCGTTCTGAAATCCTCCGGGGAGATCACTATTATCATGCCGAGGCCCATATTGAAGGTGCGGAACATCTCCATATCTTCTATTCGGCCTTTCAGCTGTATCTTCCTGAATATCTCCGGAACAACCCAGGAGCCCTTCTCCACGACTATGGTCTTTCCGAGGGGAACTATCCTCGGCAGTTTCTCGAAAAAAGCCCCTCCGGTCATATGGGCTATACCTTTTACTGTGATCTTTTTTCTAAGCTCAAGGACCGGCTTAACGTATATTCTCGTTGGTTTTAATAATTCACCGGCCAGTCTTTTTTGTTCAGTCTCCGAAAATACCTTTCTGACAAGCGAATAGCCGTTCGAATGCAGGCCGTTGGAGGCCAGCCCTACCGCGATGTCCCCGGTCTTCATCTTCGAGTTATCGACCGCGTTTTTCCTCTCGACCGCCCCTACGCAGAAACCCGCCAGATCATACTCGCCGGTCTTATAAAATGACGGCATCTCGGCCGTCTCTCCGCCTATCAGCGCGCAACCGGCCTGGCGGCATCCCGCGGCAATACCCTTGACGACATCAGCCAGCACTTTTTTGTCTATCTTGCCGGTAGCTATGTAGTCCAGGAAAAAGAGCGGCTCGGCGCCGGTAGTCAGGACGTCGTTTACGTTCATGGCCACCATGTCTATGCCAACGGTATCGTGTTTGCCCGCCAGGAACGCTATCTTAAGTTTAGTTCCTACGCCGTCGGTAGACGAGACAAGCACCGGGTCGTTATACCCCGCGGCCTTGATGTCAAAGGCGCCCCCGAACCCGCCAAGTTTGCAGTTGGCGCCGCGGCGGGCGGTGGACCCGGTGTATTTCTTTATGGCGTCAACAAAACGGCCCGCCTCGACTATATCGACCCCGGCTTTCTTGTAAGTAAGCCCCATATCAATATCCTTTATGTTCCGTGGCGAACTTGTTCGCTTCGCCGCCGAACGGCACCGGATAATCGCCGGTAAAGCATGCCGTGCAATAGTTCTTCGGGCACGATACGCAGCTGAGCAATCCTTCCACGGAAAGGTAGCCAAGCGTAGTGACCCCCAGGTATTTCCTTATCTCTTCGACCGTGTGCGTCGAGGCGATCAATTCCTTCTTGGTCGGAAAGTCTATACCGTAGAAACACGGGAACCTGATAGGCGGGCAGGATATCCTCATATGGACTTCCTTGGCTCCCGCATCATAGAGTTTCTTTATCCTTGCCCTCGAAGTGGTGCCGCGCACTATAGAATCGTCGACCACTATGACCCTCTTGTCTTTTAGCAGGGCCCTTATCGGGTTTAGCTTTATCTTTACGCTGAAATCCCTTATATGCTGCAGCGGCTGGATGAACGTCCTGCCTACGTAATGGTTTCGGATAATGCCCATCTCCAGCTCTATACCGGATTCATGCGACAGGCCAAGCGCCGCCGGCGTCCCGGAATCCGGGACGGGTATGATGAGATCTGCGTCCACCGGGTGCTCTTTGGCAAGCATGTGGCCAAGCCTCTGCCTTACGAGGTGGACCGATTCCCCGAATATGTATGAATCCGGCCTGGCAAAATATATGTGTTCGAATATGCAATGCGACAGCTTCTTGCTCTCCCCGAAAGGCATGACCGAACGCAGGCCTTTCCTGGTTATGAAAACGGCCTCCCCCGGTTCGATCTCGCGGACAAACTCCGCCTCTATGAGGTCGAGGGCCGTCGTCTCGCTGGCAAGCACATAAGCATCTCCGAGTTTACCCAGGCACAACGGTTTCCACCCGTGCGGATCGCGGACGCCGACAAGCATATCTTCCTTTAATATCACCAGAGAATACGCGCCTTTGATCTGCTTGATGGCGTAGATAAGCCCTTCCTCGAAATTCTTATGCTCGGGGCGCGCCATGAGATGTATTATTATCTCGGAATCCAACGTGGTCTGAAATATAGAGCCGCGCGCTTCGAGCTCATCGCGCAGGCGCGATCCGTTGACGAGGTTGCCGTTATGCCCCACTGCTATCATCCCGCGGGAATAATCTACGACTACAGGCTGGGCATTCTTCAGGGTGGTTGAGCCCGTCGTTGAATACCTCACATGGCCTATCGCAGCATGGCCTTTGAGGCTCTCGAGCTTCTCTTCGTTGAAGACATCGGCAACCAACCCCATGCCTTTATGGGCATGCGTCGCTTCACCGTCATAGGTGGCTATCCCGGCAGACTCTTCGCCGCGATGCTGGAGCGCGTACAATCCCAGATACGTAAGCCTGGCGGCATCCTTATGGCCGTATACGCCGAAAAGACCGCAATACTCATTTATTTTATCGTCCATTTTCCCCTCTAAACGCTTTTTACCCCGTTCCTGAATATCCTGACGCCGTCGCCCTCGCGCTGCGCTTCGCCGCGTGTCCAGCGCGGATGCTGCGTCGAAAACAGATGTCTTTCGGGATGCGGCATAAGCCCGAATATCCTTCCTGTTATATCGCATATCCCCGCTATGTTATCGACGGAACCGTTGGGATTCCAAGGGAATCCCGCAAGTTTTCCGTGGGGATCGACATACCTGAATACAACCTGCCCGTTGGCCCATAATTTCCCAAGCACATCCTCGTTCTTGGGCACGAACTTCCCTTCGCCGTGAGCGGCGGGAATATATATTATTTCGTCAAGTCCCCGCGTCCATACGCACCTGTTCTCCGATTCCATATTGGGGCTTTTCGCCATTCGAAGATAGACCCACCTGTCCTCATACCTGGCGGAATCGTTGGTGGTGAGCGTAGCATCCAGGTCCTCGCCGCCTTCGCCCTTGCCGGGCAAGAGGCCTGACTTCACCAGCACCTGGAAGCCGTTGCATATACCTATTATCAACTTGCCCGCCTCTATGAACCTCTCGAGGTCCGGGGCAAGCTTATACTTGAGCTCGTTCGCAAGGATCTTTCCGGAGGCGACGTCATCGCCGTAGGTAAACCCGCCGGGGATCGCGAGTATGTGGTAATCGCGAAGCCTCTTTTCTCCGCTGACTATGCGGTTTATATGGACCTTCTCCGTCCTGGCCCCGGCGTATTCGAACGCAAACGCCGTCTCCTCGTCGCAGTTGGTGCCCGCGGCGCGCAATATCATTACCTTTGGCTTGCCCTTGACAGCTACCATCTCAGCGGACTCTGCCACGCCTCCTTCATTTCGTTGATATGCGACCTGACGACAACTTTTCCGTCAAGCCCGTATACCACAAAATCCTTATGGTCCAGGACCCTGCCTATTGCGGCCGTCCGGAAACCCTTCATATATTTCTCGAAAGCCGCGCGGTTACGTGCGCTTACCTCGACTATGAACCTTGTATTCGATTCTGAAAATAATATGTAATCATTGCGCCTGCCGGCCAAAGACCTCCTGCTCGTATAAGGCACATCCCTGAGAGATATCTCCGCCCCCAAACGCCCCGCAAAAGCCATTTCAGCCGCGGCTACCCCTATCCCGCCCTCCGAGCAATCATGGCAGGCATTGACCAGCCCGGACCTTATGCATGCGGCAAGCTTGTCCATAAGGGAACGGGCATGTTTGAAATCGACCACAGGCACCGAATTCCCGGTGACAGCGTTAAGTCCGTAATAGTATGAGCCTCCAAGCTCGTCGAAAGTCATTCCAACGACATATATAAGGCTCCCGGGCTCCTTTAGATCCATCGTTATGCATTTAGCGACATCATCTACTACGCTTATCGCAGAGATAAGCAGCGTCCCGGGTATCGAAACCCTCCTGCTGCCCATTACATACTCATTATGCAGGCTGTCCTTGCCCGAGACGAAAGGGGTCCCGAAGGCCTTCGAAGCGTCATAGCAGCCGTAAGCGGCCCTGACCAGTCCGCCCAGCTGCGGAGGCTGGTCGGTGTCGCCCCAACAGAAATTATCGAGTATCGCGACTTCCTTAAGATCTCCCCCAACGGCCGTTATCTGCCTGAGGGCCTCATCGATATTAGAGGCAGCCATCCAGTAGGGGTCTATATCACCATACCTGGGATTGATCCCGTTTGATATGGCAACACCCTTCTTAGACCCAATAAGCGGCCTTGCTACAGCCGCATCCGACGGGCCGTCATTGCATGCGCCCACAAGCGGTTTGATCACCGAGCCCGCCTGGACTTCATGGTCGTATTGCCTTATTATCCATTCCTTACTGCAGACATTCCAATCCGAAAGTATCTTCAACAGCGACGCCGTAAGGTCCCTGGGACATGGGAAGCGGGGCTCCGTATGCGCAGGTTTCTTCCACCTTGCTTTCCTGACGACCTTCGGGTTTCCGTCATGCAGGAAATCCATCTCCAAGTTGCAGACTTTGCTGTCACCGTAATAAAGTTCGAGCTTCTTCGTCCTGGTAAACTCCCCTACGACGTTGGCTTCCACATCTTCTTTCCTGAACACCTCAAGAAGTTTCTTTACCTTGTTCCTTGGAACGGAAAGGACCATCCTCTCCTGGGCTTCGGATATCCATATCTCGGTATAGGTTAGCCCTCCGTATTTTAACGGGATTTTTGAGAGGTCTACCTTGACGCCGGTTTCGGCGCCCATCTCTCCTACGGCACTCGAAAGGCCGCCTCCTCCGCAGTCGGTTATAGCGTCATAGAGTCCCATATCGCGGGCCTTGAGTATGCAATCGGCCATCTTCTTCTCCTCGATGGGATTGCCTATCTGAACCGCCTGAGCCGATACCTGCTCGGATTCGGTCGTCAGCTCTCCGGAAGAGAACGTCGCGCCGTGGATACCGTCGCGGCCGGTCTTGCCCCCGACAAGCACCACCAGGTCGCCGCTCTCGACCTCCTTAAAAGATTTATCCTTCGGTATTAGCCCGACATTGCCGCAATATACCAGGGGGTTGCCGATATAGCGGTTATCGAACAGTACCGCACCGTTAACGGTGGGTATGCCCATCTTGTTGCCGTAATCGCGCACACCGGACACGACGCCCTTCATCACCCTCTTCGGGTGAAGGACGCCTTTAGGCAGCCGCGAGAACGGATAATCGGGCTCGGCAAAACAAAATACATCTGTGTTAAGTATCGGCTTGGCGCCAAGCCCTGTCCCGAGTGGATCGCGGATAACACCGCCGAGACCCGTATTAGCGCCTCCATACGGCTCTATAGCGGACGGGTGGTTATGCGTCTCGGCCTTGAAGCAGACATTATATTTCTCATCGAAACGGATGACGCCTGAATTATCCTTAAACACTGAAACACACCACGGTTTCGCGAGTTCTTTCGTGGCCTTCATTATCGTCTCTTTAAGAAGGTTCTTTATCCTGCGTTTCTTCCCGGCGCATTCGTAATCGATCATACCGCGGAACGTCTTGTGCCCGCAGTGCTCGGACCAGGTCTGCGCAAGTGTCTCGAGCTCGATATCCGTGGGATTGCGGCCCAGTTTCGTAAAATATTCCTTTATCCGGCGCATCTCGGTAACGTTAAGGAACAGCTGGCCTTCCTTGCTGATCCTGTCCAAGTCCCTGTCGGAAGCGTCCAGCAGGATGACTGTTATAAGATTAAAATTATATTTCGGAGGGTTCTTTGAAGTGTATGAATCATGTCCCGTAACGACATGCTCTATAACTTTGTTGAAAAGGAGCTTTTCGCTGATCACATTGAGCTGTTTATCGTCTAACTTCCCTTTGATAATATATCTCTTGGCGGTCTTGACCGTTTCTACCCCGGATATCCCGAGATCGGCTATGCCCTTCCTGACACTCTCTTCAACAGGATCCATAACGCCCGAATTGTATGTCACTTCGACGATGGCTTTCTTGCCCGGTCTGCCCTTCCCCGAGCCAAGCGGTCCCGGGGTAAAGGCACACTCCCGGGTCACCGGATCCGACAATAACTCCCTGGATATTCTCTTTATCTCGGGCTGTTTTACATCACCTTCGATTATATATACCTGGATAACCTCAACCGAATCGACGCCGCTGATGCCGAGGTCTTCGATGTCTTTCCTGACACCTTCTCCGGCGGAATCGAACACGCCCTTCCTGTTGCTTACCTCAATACGCCACAGCACTTAAAGCTCCTTACCGGTTAACTTCTTCAACGCCTCAAGGTACTTCTTGCTCGTCTTCTTGATTATATCCTCTGGCAGCCCGGGGGCAGGCGGAGACTTGCACCAGCCGAGCCCTTCGAGATAATCGCGGACGAACTGCTTGTCGAAGCTTGCCTGCGGCCCGCCCGGCTTGTACTTTTCTTTCGGCCAAAACCTGGAAGAGTCCGGGGTAAGGACCTCGTCTATTAATATCGTCTTGCCCTCTTCCGTCACGCCGAACTCGAACTTTGTGTCGGCTATGATTATCCCCCTGGAATCCGCGTATTCGGCGGCCTTCCTGTATATAGATATCGCCTTGCACTTTACGAGTTCATAGAGCCTGTCTCCGAGCTTCTTGCGGGCGCCTATCTCGGTTATGTTCATGTCGTGTCCCACGTCTTCCTTTGTAGACGGGGTAAAAATCGGTTCCGGTAACTGGTCGGATTCCTTAAGCCCCCTGGGCAGTTTTATGCCGCAGATCTCCCCGTTCTCCTTGTACTCCTTCCATCCGGACCCGGACAGGTAACCGCGTACAACGCATTCTATGGGAAGGGGCCTGGTTTTCTTAACCAGCATAGAACGGTCACGCAGCGTGTCCGTCGAGTCCCCAAGTTTGTCGCGCAGGGAATCCATATCAAATGTCACTACGTGGTTATCCGTTATATCGCGCAGGAAGTCGAACCAGAATTTTGATATCTGCGTCAGGACCTTGCCTTTGAAGGGCACGCCTTCCTGCAAAATAACGTCAAAGCATGATATCCTGTCGGTAGCAACTATAAGAAGCTTGTTTTCAAACTCGTAAATATCGCGGACTTTGCCGCGCTTGTAGAACTTAAGGGGAACGCCTTCGGTAGTAAGTACTATTTCCTCTTTGGTCTTCTCTGTCATATACCTAACCGTTTGTATATTTTATCTACGTTCTTGGTGTAATAACCGAGGTCAAAACAGGCATCTATCTCTTCATATGCCAGCTGCCCTGTCACATCTTTATCCTCCGAAAGGGCAACCCTGAACTCTATGCCTTCCTTCCATACGCGCATGGCACAGCGCTGGACGATATCATAGGCCTCGTTCCTCGTCGCACCCTTGCCTATAAGGGCCAGGAGCACCCTCTGGGAGAAGACAAGGCCTTTCATCCTGTTCAGGTTCTCCATCATCCTTTCGGGATATACGGCCATATGCATTGCAACATCCGTAGCGAGCTCCAGCATATAATCAAGCATTATGCACGAGTCCGGTAATATAACGCGTTCCACAGACGAGTGCGATATGTCCCTCTCGTGCCACAGGGCTATATTCTCTATCGAGGCTGTCGCGTTACCTCGTAATACCCTTGCCAGTCCGGCTATACGTTCGCATACAACCGGGTTACGCTTGTGCGGCATTGCCGAGGAACCTTTCTGCCCTTCGGTAAAGGGTTCTTCCGCCTCAAGGATCTCCGTCCTCTGTAAGGCCCTGATCTCGGTGGCAAACTTCTCGAGCGTAGCGCCTATCAAGGCTATAGTGGTAAGGAATTGGGCGTGCCTGTCGCGCTGGATGACTTGGGTGGATATCGGCGCGGGATTTAGTCCGAGCCGCTTGCAGACATATTCCTCCACGGAAGGATCCACGTTGGCAAATGTCCCGACGGCACCTGAGAGTTTACCCACGCTGATCATCTCGCGGGCATATTTCATCCTCTCTATGTTCCTCTGCGTCTCCACGTAGATAAGGGCGAATTTCAGCCCAAAAGTCATGGGCTCGGCGTGTATACCGTGGGTCCTGCCTACGCAAGGGGTATTCTTGTATTTCTTGGCTTTCCGCTCCAGGGCTATGAGGAAACGCTTCAAGTCGGCGAGCAATATATCCGCCGCGTCACGCATCTGAAGCGACAGGGCCGTATCCAGGACGTCGCTGGATGTCAGGCCCATATGTATATACTTGGCATCAGGCCCTATATTCTCGGAAACGTTCTTTATGAAGGCTATTACGTCGTGTTTTGTCTGGCTTTCGATCTCTTTTATGCGTTCTACATCGAAACGGGCGCGTTTCTTTATCTCGAAAAGGGCAGATTTTGGTATGAGCTTCTTCCTGGCGAACGCTTCGCAGGCGGTTATCTCTACGTCGAGCATGCGCTGGAAACGGTTATGGTCTTGCCATATCTTGCCCATCCTGGGCAGGGTATACCTCTCGATCATCTTGCCTCCGATGACGCAACGTCAATTAAGGACAGTCCGAGGGACATAATTTTTCTTCTTTTAAAGAGGAATTCTTGTTTGATGTAGGCTTTTACTACGATTATTTATACCACAACCGCGTTGTGGTGTCAAAACTTATTTCGCTCCGGCGTTAACCATCATATCCGCCAGGTCCGGCGCGGCATCCTTGTTGAGCATCATGTAGGCGCTCTTGCCCGTCCAGTCCTTGATATTGACGTCGGCGCCCTTATTGACAAGCATCTTGGCTATATCATAGTGGCCCGACTCCACGGCATACATCAGGGCGGTATTGTTAAGTGTAGTCACGGCGTTGACGTCGGCGCCCTTGTCCAGGAGAATCTGCGCGATATCCGGGTCCCCGGCCTGGGCTGCGCGCATCAACGCGGTTATACCGTCAAGCCCACCGCGGTCTCCGTGCCTGCCGTAAAAAGTCCCTTCCGTCAGCTTGGTGTTGGGGTCGGCGCCCTTGTCCAGGAGAATCCGGACTATTTCCTTATTCTTGCCCGCGATCGCCAAAGTAAGCGCCGTGTCGGTAGTGTTACATCTTTCATTCGGGTCGGCGCCCCTGGAAAGGAGGATCTTGACCGTTTCTGTATATCCGCCTTCGGAGGCGAACATAAGGGACGAATATCCCTGTACATCCTGCGCATTGACATTGGCACCGGCCGATAGCAGATCGCCGGTTATTGCGGCATTGCCGTTCTTGGCAGCGAACATCAAGGGCGACATATTATTATTATCGTCGAGGTTTACCGAGGCAAAGTTCATCAGGAGATATTTCACGACATCTTCGCGGCCGTTCTTAACAGCGGCTATAAGGGGGGTTTGGTCATTCTGGTCGCGGCAATTGACATTTACCACCTCGCCGACATACCATCTGACCTTGGCTATATCGCCGGACGCCGCGGCAGCGACAAGCGCATCCTCCCTGTCATCGGCAAACGCGTATCCTGTAAACACGGTGAACACCGTATAAACCGCTACAACACATACCGCTGCCTTAAGGTATCTCATCGGTAACCTCCTCAGACTGGTAAGCATAAATAAGTATATCCTGGTACCTGTCCCGCGCAAAAGGCCTTTCGAGGCGGCTGCCCGCCTGGTAGCCGAACCCGGCATCTTCCAACAGCTTAAGAAACCGCGAGAGCATGCCCGGTTCTTCGGGGATATTATGGTGATATTCTATAGCCATCTGTTTTATGCGTCTCAATTTCCCGGAAGAGTTAAGTTCCTCTATAACGTCGAATTCCGAGCCCTCGATATCCATTTTCAGGAAATCCACCTGCCTTTCTATATATTTCGAAAGAAGGGAGGTCTTCACGCTCCGTCTATTCTTAGGCATCCTGGCGCGCTTCAGGCCCATAGCCAGGGAACCGGCGTTATCAGGATCGTAATAATAATCGGCCTCCCCTTCCCTGTTAGAAAGCGCCGTCTTGTGCGCGATAACCGAACCCCAGCGGTTATTCCTTATATTCTCTTCCAGGCAAGTGTAGGCTTCTTCGCCGGGCTCAAACGCCAGTATCGACGAACCCGGATAAAGCATCTTGAAGTAAAGTACGGACATACCTATATTGCTTCCGCAATCGATAATATACGGATCTTCTTTCCGGGAGACAAAACAGTATTCATTTCTTAGGAATATCTCATTGAAGAGGTAGGACAGGTCCCCGTAATCAAGGAACTTCACGCCGGAACCTGCGATATCCGCGATCCTGTCTCTGGCGTCGTATATGTTGAGATAGAAGACCTTAAACCAGCTGGACCTTATCTTTCCTTTCAGTCCTTTGCTTATCTTAAGCCGGTTGATGTCCCTAAGAGTGGCAAACAACCGGTAAATACCCTTATTCCCGATCACCATGGTCTATTTCTCCGATGTGAAACCGCGGGAAAATTAAAAAGGGCGCCAACTTTTGATTGGCACCCTTTTGTATTGGTAGCGGGGAGAGGATTTGAACCTCTGGCCTCAAGGTTATGAGCCTTGCGAGCTACCAGGCTGCTCCACCCCGCGGTAGTATTTACGGCTGTCTTGGCACAGGTCTGCATTGCCATTTTTGATTATAACAAACCCCCCGTTCAATAGCAAGGGTTAAATCGACGGTATCAGCGGCCCTGTTTGTCTTCGATGTGTTTTTTGAAGTCGGACTGGCGTTCTCCGCTCTCTTTGAGGAAAAGCTGGAGTTTATCCTCGAAAGACGAGGTCCTGAACGACTTTCCGTCCGGGGATGACGACATGTTTTCGCGGTAACTGGTGTCCTGGCGGCCGGGCCTGCGTCCACCGCCCTGTTCCTTGGCTCCGGAAACGGGCTTTGAGGACCCGTTCTTCAGGGTAAGGTCTATCTTCCCGTCGGGCGATATCTTTATTATCTTGGCCTTTACCTTGTCCCCAACCTTGAGGTGGTCATCCACTTTCTTGACATAGGAATCCGAGACCTGCGATATATGAATAAGTCCCTTCTTCCCGACACCGAACTTCACGAACGCGCCGAAATCCGTTATCCTGGTTATTTCGGCGTCGACCATATCGTCGATCTTTATCAAACTATCTTCCATTCTTCTTTTCTACCCTTACTATTGTCTCACCTTTGTTGACGACTTGTAGCTTTTCCCTTGCTACTTTCTCTATATAAGTCGGGTCCTTCTGCAGCTTCTCCTGCTCATTACGCAGGTCAGCTTCACTCGTCCTGAGTTTCTCTATGCCGCTGTTAAGTTTTGCCTGTCTTGATCTAAGCTGGGTATATTTTGTGATACCCGGCAGGAACAGCGCGGCAAGTATTACCGCCGCCGCTATTATCTTCCATCCTACCCTTTTCTTCTCCACACCCTTCCCCCATAGACCGCCCTCTTGCCCAGTTCCTCTTCGATGCGAAGCAGCTGGTTATACTTGGCGATCCTCTCGCTTCTCGACAACGAACCCGTCTTTATCTGGCCTACGTTGGTGGCGACCGCAAGATCGGCTATTGTCGTATCTTCGGTCTCGCCCGAGCGATGGGACATTATAGCGGTATAATCGTTCTTGAGCGCGAGCGATATGGCGTCCAGCGTCTCGGTAAGCGAGCCGATCTGGTTGACCTTTATCAGTATGGAGTTCGCGCAACCTTCTTCGATGCCTTTTTCGAGGAATTTTACGTTTGTGACAAAGAGATCGTCGCCGACCAGCTGTACTTTACTGCCCAGTCTTGCGGTCAATCTCTTCCAGCCGGCCCAATCGTTCTCAGCGAGCCCGTCCTCTATGGATATTATCGGGTATTTGCTTATCCAGCCGGCATACATGTCTATCATGCCGTCGGCGTCCTTGACCCCTTCCTTCTTGAATACATACTTGCCGTCCTTGAAGAACGATGACGAAGCGGCGTCAAGCGCTATCGATATGTCTTTCCCGGGCTTATATCCGGCTTTGGCGATCGCTTCCATTATCACTTCTACGGCCTCTTCGTTAGAGCCCAGATTAGGGGCGAAACCGCCTTCATCGCCAACGGCGGTATTGCTGCCCTGCTTCTTCAATATGGATTTCAGGTTGTGAAAAGTCTCTGCGCCCATGCGAAGCGCCTCGCGGAAATTGGGGGCGCCTATAGGGGCTATCATGAACTCCTGGAGGTCCAGGTTATTGTCGGCATGCAGTCCGCCGTTGACTATGTTCATCAGGGGAACCGGAAGGGTCACGGCTTTAGACCCGCCGATATATTTGTAAAGGGGTATGTTTTTCGAATTCGCCGCCGCCCTGGCGACCGCAAGCGAAACACCAAGGATCGCGTTCGCGCCGAGGTTGGACTTGGTCGGGGTACCGTCGAGATCCAGCATCCGGGTATCGAGTTCCTTCTGACGGAAAGCGTCCATGCCCTTGACCTTCGGGGCTATCTTATCGTCGACATTGGCTACGGCCTTTAATACGCCCTTGCCAAGATAACGGGATCTATCTCCGTCGCGAAGCTCGAGCGCCTCATGCTCTCCCGTAGACGCGCCTGACGGAACAGCCGCTCGCCCAAAAGTACCGTCACTGAGCAATACATCGACTTCAACCGTCGGATTGCCGCGCGAATCGAGTATCTCGCGGCCCTTCACCTTTTTGATAGTTACTTTTTTCATTTTCACCTTGTCTTATTTTAACTGATTTATGAGTTTTTGGCAATACGCCGCCAATTTCCTGTTCTTGGCAGCCGTAGTCCCTTCAAAATGGAACCTTATGAGCGGCTCTGTCCCTGACGGGCGTATCAGAAGCCAGCTTGAGTCCTCGAGCGTATATTTATGGCCGTCCCTGGCGCATGTCTTTACTACCTTCATGCCGGCAATCTCCTTAAGGGGCTGCCCGGCAAGCATTCTAAGGAGCTTCGCCTTGCGGGAATCATCCAGCTTTATGTTCATCTTGCCGGGGTACGAACGGCCGAATTCCCTGTAGATACCTTCCATTATTGAGCTAAGCTTCTTCCTGCGGGCCGCCACCATCTCGGTGACGAGCAGGCATGCGAGGATACCGTCTTTCTCCGGGACGTGCTTGGCAACGGAAAGCCCGCCGGACTCTTCCCCGCCTATTATGCACTTTCCGGACATGAGGACCTCGCCTATATACTTGAACCCTATTGGCGTCTCAACCACTTCTATGCCGTACTTCCTGGCTATCCTGTCTATGAGGGTCGTGGTCGAATGGGTGCGCGCAACCTGCGGAAGTTTTGGCCTCGTCTCTATAAGGTGCTCGAACAGCAGAGCGATGACTTCATCCGGCGTATAAAAACGCCCTTCCTCGTCCACTATCCCGAACCTGTCGGCATCTCCGTCTAAGCCGAGCCCCAGGCGCGCCCTGCGCCTCTTTACTTCGTGAAGCATCTTCTGTATGTTGTCCTTAGCGGGTTCGGGAGGATGCCCTCCAAAGAGCGGGTCAAGTTCCGCATTCAATACCTCTACCTCGCAGCCGCATCCTTTCAATATATGGTCCAGGTAGCCGCGGCCTGTCCCGTGCATGACATCGACAACCACCTTCGGCCTGGCCTTCTTTATCGTCTCCAGGTCCACCAGGTTCTTTATCCTGGCAAAATATTCCGGCTTAGGATCGAATATCTCTATGGGATATTTCAGGTCGGTTACCGCCGGCTCAGGGACTTCTCTCTTTATCGCGGCGGCGCGCTTCTCTATCTCACCGGTCACTTCCGGCGCGGCAGGTCCGCCATGGAAAGGCGAAAATTTAAGACCATTATATTCCGGAGGGTTATGGCTTGCCGTTATGTTGACGGCTCCGTCGGCTTTCCTGTTTATCACCTGGTAAGATATGACAGGCGTGGGGGTATCGCGGTCAGTCAAGAGCGCTTTTACTCCGTTCGCCGAAAGCACCCTGGCCGCAGAAACGGCAAATTCCCTTGAATTAAAACGAGTGTCATGGCCGATAACTACGAGAGGCGGGGTCTTCTTCGGAGAATGATGCGCCTTTACGTAACCTGCTATTGCCTGCGCTGCTTTTCTTACGTTAGAGAATGTGAATTGATCGGCGATAACTGCCCGCCAACCGCTGGTGCCGAACTTTATTGCCATCTACTTTACTATTACCTTCCTGCCCCTTAATTTTAACTTCCCCTTCGCAAAAAGGTCTATTGCCCGGGGATAGATGCTGTGTTCCAGTTTGTGGACACGCGCCAAGAGCGCAGCTTCCGTATCGTCATCCTTTACGGGGCACGTCTCCTGGAGGATTATGGGACCGCCGTCGACCTCCTCGGTCACGAAGTGAACCGTCGGGCCCGTTACTTTGACGCCATATTGTATCGCATCTTTTATCGCTTGTCCACCTTTAAATGCGGGCAGGAGCGCCGGGTGGATGTTGATTATCCTGTTCCTGTACTTCCTGACGAAACCGTCGCTTAATATTCGCATGTAACCGGCCAGCGCGATGAGCTTTATACGCCTGCGGTCAAGTTCCTTGGCTATGGCGGCCTCAAGCGTTTTCTTCGACTGGAAATCCTTGGGGCCGAACACCGCAACTGGGATGCCCGCGCGCTTCGCCCTTTCGACAGCGTAAGCGCGGGGATTATCACAGACTACCAGCGCCAGTTTTGCCGTAAGGCGTCTTTTGCGGCAGGCATCTATTATCGCCTGCAGGTTCGTCCCATGTCCCGAACAGAAAACCGCAAAATTCATTTCAGGAGCTCTTCCAGCCTTCTTATTAGGTCCTCTTTGGATATTACACCGACCGTCCGCCCGGCCTCTTTACCCTCCTTGAAGAATATGAGGGTGGGTATGTTCATGACGTTGAAGCGCGAGGCGGTCTCTCCGGCCTCGTCTACCTCTATCTTTGCCACGGTCACTTTGCCCGCGAAATCCTTAGCGACAGCCTCGATCACAGGGGCGATCATTTTGCAGGGCATGCACCACTGCGCCCAAAAATCCACCAGGGCCACCCCTTTCGCCTCCGTTATCGCTTTATCAAAATCGCCGTCCTTTAAATGCAATATGTTGTCAGACATGCTCGACTCCGTTGTTATGACCTAATCAATGTGATATCCGGAGATTCTCCATTTCCCGTCCCTGTCCAGCATGGGCACTACTATCTCCTGGGCGTCGGACTTCTTCTTGAACTGGGTCTTATAAACGAGGATCACGTATTCGCCGTCGGGCGCGCCCTGCATCTTGCTCTGGCGCGTAGCCGATACAAGTTTCCTGGACTTTGCCGCGCCAAGCATGTCCCGGAGCGAACCGCACGTTCTTATCCATCCGTCCTTCTGCACCGAAGCCTTGAAAAGCGAGGAAGACTCATCATAGCTCCGGGCATAATCTTTGTTATCAAGCAGCTCAAGCCAGTTGTTGGCGGCCTTCTCGGCCTTCTTCTCGGGACTTGCCGCAAAACATATTCCCGCGCTCAACGCGATAACGAGGAAAGCCGACAGCAGTTTTTTCATCCCTGTCCTCCTTAATGAGGCCTTGCGGCCTAATTGCGGTTTTCGATATATCTCTGTGCGGAGAATGCGGCGGTCGCGCCGTCCCCGCAGGCAGTGACAAACTGGCGGAGTGATTTTTTCCTGCAATCTCCAGCGGCAAAGAATCCCGGCCGCGATGCAGACATGTTATCGTCGGTTATAATATACCCCTTATCATCGGTCTCGACAAGTCCTTTTACGAGCACCGTATGCGGCGTAAATCCTACCGCAAGGAAGACCCCGCTTGCCGGGACCAGCTTCTGCCCGGAGGTCTTGACGTTTTTGGTCATGACGCCTTCAACGCGCTCTTTGCCCAATATCTCGGTAACCACGCTGTCCCAGACCATCTCGATCTTCTTCTCGGCAAAAGCCCTTTCCTGTAGTATCTTCGTGGCCCGAAGCTCGTTCCTGCGGTGGACTACCGATACCTTGGAACAGAAATGCGTCAGGTGCAGGGCCTCTTCTATGGCAGTATCGCCGCCGCCGACCACAACCGTTTCCTTGTTCCTGAACAGCGGCCCGTCGCACGTAGCGCAATATGAGACGCCCCTGCCTTCGAGTTCTTTTTCGCCCGGCACGCCCAAGGAGGAGTAACTGGCGCCCATTGCCAATATGACCGCCGGCGCGCCAAAGGACCCGTCGGCGCAGGACAACCGCTTACGCGGGCCGTCATCCTCTATTTTAACGACTTCCGCATTCTTTATTTCAAGGCCGAAACGCTGCGCCTGTTTGACCATGTCATCTATCACCTTTGGGCCCGCTACCCCTTCCGGGAAACCCGGATAATTCTCGAGCAAGGGCGAGGTCAATATCTGCCCGCCCGGCATCATCTTCTCGAGCAACAGGGTCTTGAGCCTGGCCCGGGAAGCATATATTCCGGCCGTCAGGCCGGCAGGGCCTCCCCCGATTATCACTACATCATAGTCAGCCATTGACGTGTTTCTCCTTAAAAAGGTAGAGGTCCGCAAAACCGAGTATTCCGGCCGTCACGTAGAAACCGCTGACCGAATACAATATCCAGCTCCTGTCGATCGTCTCGGCGAGCATGGAAGAACAAAGCATGAATATAAGGAAAGCGACGTTCATCGCTATCCCGAGCGAACTGAATATCCTTCCGCGCATGTTCTCGACCACCATCTCGTGTATCATGGTGTTCGTGGATATACCTACCGGGGCCAGGAATATCCCAAGGAACATCGCCATAACCGACGCGAACAGGAAAGACTGCGTCCATTTCAGCAGCATGGTAAAAAGCAACATGGCCAGGCCCGCGGTGATAAAGCAGCCGAATATCGTCTTGTGCTTGGACAACCGGTGCCCTGCCCTGCCGTAGATCACAGAACCTAAAAAGAAACCTCCGCCGAGGAACAATCCCAGAAGGCCCAGGTCGCGCGTCACCGAACCCATAGCCTCCTGTATGAAGACTATTATGACGGCATATGCAGCGCCGGCGCCGGCCATCATCACGAATAGGACGCGGAAAGCGAACCTCGCCTCGCGGTGGCCCTTGAGATACTTCAGGCCGTCGGTGATCTCCGAGACAAGGGATTTCTTGATCACCTTCTCTATCTCGGCAAGGCCGACGGGTTTGGCCGCCTTCCTCTTGTGCCCGGTTATAAAAATTATCGCCGCGGCCGAACACAGGTATATCAGGCCGTTGAGGTAAAGCCCGCCCCTGACCTTCATCATCTCTACAAGGATGCCTCCGACAACGAACCAGAATATGGCCCCTATCATGCCCGTTACGGTAAAAAGGGAATTCGCCATCAGCAGTTTTTCCTTGGAAACGAGATCGGGTATTATGGAAAGTCTTGCCGGCAGGAAGAAACAGCTGACCGCGAATATCAGGAATACCGCCGCATATATGGGGAGCGACGGCGCGGTCTTGACGTCTATGAACATAAGCGGCACCGCAAGGACAACCAAAGCCCTGAGTATATCGCAGACGATCATCGTCCTCTTCTTGTCCCACCTGTCTATGAACGCCCCGGCTATGGGGCTGACGAAGAACGAAGGGATTATGGTAAAAGAAAAGAACTTAGCCAGCTCAAAAGGCGAGCCGGGGGTCCTGGCATAGACTATGGCAATTAGGACCATCTGGTTGAGCCTGTCGCCGAATTGCGAGATTATCTGCCCAAGCCAGAGGAGGAAAAAATTACGCTCTCGTAGAACTTCCCTGAAATGCGCCAAATTAGACTCTGAGTGGTTGTGAGCGGGAACTTATGGAGCTGGCGAGAGGAATTGAACCTCCGACCCGCGATTTACGAAACCGCTGCTCTACCAACTGAGCTACGCCAGCCCAAACGCCTGGATACGGGGAAACCTTTGTTATTTTACTTCTACGACGCAGTTCGTGCTTCCGAACTCGTTCTGTACGCAGGCGTCGCAGCTGGGGTCGTTCTGCCACGAACCGTCAACGTAGAATTTGTACTCATAACGCCCGGGTTTCAGGCTAAGGGCGGCTGTCCAGTCGTCCTTCCAATCCTTCTTCATAGGCGTAGCGTTGACGTCCCAACCATTAAAATCCCCGGCGACGCTGACACTGTTGGCGTAAGGGGCTATCAACTTGAACGTTACCTTCTTTGTCCCAGACTTCTTCACTGCCTTTGCCATGACCGCTCCCTCCTTATTTTTTATATACAGAAATGGTGCCGAGGAACGGAATCGAACCGTTCACGCCGGGATTTTCAGTCCCGCGCTCTACCAACTGAGCTACCTCGGCATAAATTTACGGATTATTGAAAGGTTTCGATATTATATAATTTCGAAGCCGGTAAGTCAACCCTATTTTCCGAGTATACCCTGCAGCTTTTCGCCTATTTTTTTGGCAGTCTCGCCGGCCTCGCCGCCCAAAATCTCCCCTATCTTCTCGCCGGCCTTGACCGGGCTCCTTAAAAGCCTTACCACACCGTCCGTAAACGCCTTTAGCATTGAGTTGCGCAGCGCGCGGGCCATTTCATCGCCCCATTTGAAATCCGGCTTGCTCAAATCTCCCTTTATTTCGAAACTGAAACTTACCGCATTGTCTTCGTCCCTGAGGAACTCTATGACATCGCTGGTCTTTATCTCGAAGAGGACGGTCTTGTTGGGGTCGCCAACGGGTTCAAGGTCGACATCCTGTATTTTTATCCCGGTCCTAACGTTCAAGGCGCCCTTATCGCATACCGCCCCGGTATCCACGAACAAATTGCCCTTCCTTACCTTGACCGAAAGGTTATTGCCGTAATAAGGCGAGAACTTCGGCAACGGCACGTTCTCTATCTTTACCTTTCCGTCGAAGCTGATCGGTTTCTCGAGGAACTTGCCCTTTCCGTCAACCGAGAAGGACCCCTGCCCCTCTATATTGCCTTTGACGTTTATGCTTGTGATGATGCTCCTGTCGGACAAGGATACCGAGTTGACGACCTGTCCGTCGATGCCCGAGAACCGGGTTATGATCGCCGGGGACGATATCTTCTGGTCTATAAATTGGAGGCTGCCTCCCGTTACCGAGAACTTCTTGAAAAGAAGGTCCCCTGCGCGCTTCGAAGGGCCCTTATCCGTCTTCTTTATTTCGGGCAGTTTGAACTTCCCGTCCTCGCCGAGGGTCAGGATAACCTCCGGGTCGGTGAGCGAGACCGTCTTGAGGACCTGTTTGTTAAAAAGGATCGGTATCAGGTAGAAGTCCGCGCTCAATTCTTTCGCCTTGAAGAAATAGTCGCCTTCCCTTTCGGGGTTCAGGACCTTGACATCGGTCAGGACTATCTTCCTTTTGAGCACGCTCATATTGCAGTCGCCTATCGATATATCCAGGCCGAGATGGTCCTTTGCGGCGCCTGTCAACAGGTCCTTCATGCGCGGGGCCACCATCAGCTGCGCCAAAAAGGCCAATATCACCAACACGCCCGCTACTATGAAAAATCTCTTCCAGAACATTGTCGCCCCTTATTTTGAAAAGGCCAGGTATCCCAACGCTATCAGGTTCAGCGGAGAAACGAACATCATTATGCAGAACACTACGGAAAGCCCCGTAGACTTGCCTCTCGCGGTGGATATCCTGTACCAGACATACGCCATCAGGAATATGAAATATATGGAGTTGAGCATCATTGCCAGTACAATTATAAGGCCGGCGAGCGCGTTTATCGGTACAGCCGCGGCGGAGACAGCCAACAGCACGAAAACGGCTATCGGCAAAAGGAACATCCTGTATCTTATCTTGCTGATATTCAACATAAGGAATATGTTAAATACCGGCAGCCATGCCATCCAGGCATTGCCCGTGCCTGTCTTGGCCGCGATCACCTGCAGGCATATCGCAAAATACGCATAAAATACCAAAACCAACGCCGAGAATACCGCGGCGGGTATTGCGAGGGCGGTTGTCCTCGCCTGTCCGGCAAATACCTCCGGCGCGGAAGGCTCCGCCAGGGGGATCGCGGCAGCCTTATCCGGCTGGCCGTCTTCGAATATCCGGGCTATCCCATGCAAAGGTTCGTCAAGTTTGAACGGTTTTTTGAATTCCAGCGCGAATGTGTCACCTTTATCGCCGGAAAGGACGACTTTATCCTTATCCGCCGAGACTACGGTATACTCCGCGAATTTTTCCCCTCTTGTTACAAAATAGGTGCTGCCTTTATAATTTATCTGCACCAGGAGTTTATCTCCCCGGGATTCCACAAAACCGTTATAAACGAACTCCTGCCCGACCGCCTTGGCAGGCAACGGCTTGCCGTCCTTGCCCTTCGGCCTGTCTTCCAGGACGACGAAACCGCCGCCCTTCTCCCCGGTCTGCTTCTCTGCCCGGGGCATCGTCAGCAGTACGTTGTTCATCACTGCGGCAAAACGGTCTGCCGGAAGGTAACCGGGCACTTTCTGGAGTACGGCCCCGTTCCCGTCGATAAAAAGGACCGTCGGATAACCGGTGACTTTGTAGGCCGCGGCAAGCCTGGCGTTCTTTTCGGCATCGACCTTTACGCACACAAATTTATCCGAAAGCGATGAGACCCTGGCATTGGAATAGGTGTCGGTGTCAAGTTTCTTGCACCAGCCGCACCAATCGGTATAGAAATCGACCATCACGGGCTTGCCTGATTCCCGCGCCGCCTTAAGCGCGGACTGAAAATCGGACTTCCAGCTTATTGCGTAGGCGGCAGCGGATAATGCGAACAGGCATACCGCCAGGACCGCTGCAACGGCTGTCTTCCTATTCATAATCAGCCTCCATTTTCTTCCGGAATGATTTTTTGATCGAATGCTGCTTTTTGGCTGCGAGCATCTTTTCTTTCGCCCTCTTGGAGCGCTTGCGTTTCTGCCTGCGGATCTTCTCTATCTTGCGTTGTATCTCTGATCTGCGACCGAGTAACCGCTGTTCTACCTTGCGGGCAAGTATGCGCCGGGCGAGGACGCGGTTCATCGCCTGGGAGCGTTCCTGCGAACACCTGACCTCTATGCCGGTCGGCCTGTGCCTGAGCTTGACACACGTGGACACTTTGTTTACGTTCTGTCCGCCGTGGCCGCCGGACCTGACGAATGTCTCTTCTATATCGCGTTCATCGAGCTCGAACATCAATATATGATTATACCTTATATTTATTTCAACAGGATATTAAAAAGATATCCGGTAAATATTATTCCCGCGCCGACTATCCCGGCAAACGCCAGTATGAGCCGCATCTTCATGACTTTCTTCAATATCATGAACTCCGGCAACGAGAGGGCCGTAACGGCCATCATGAAAGACAATGTCGTGCCCATGGCCACGCCCTTCTCCGTCAGCGCGCTGACAAGCGGTATTATCCCGGCCGCGTTCGAATACAGCGGTATCCCGATAAGGGTAGCGAACGGCACGGCATACCACTTGTCGCCTCCCGCATACCTGGCGAGAAAATCGGTGGGCACATACCCGTGTATGAAGGCGCCCGCGCCTACGCCTATGACCACATATAGCCAGACTTTCTTTATGATAAAGGCCGTATAGGCCCTAGCATACCTGAACCTGTCCGGCCACTTCAGCTCAATGTTATCCGTCAGGGGGTTCTTTGACGTCTTCATCTCCATCGGCTCGAGCAGCCTTTCCGGCCTCATAAGGCCGATCACTATGCCCGAAACTACTGATACGAGCATCCCGCTCAAGATATACAGCAGGGCTATCTTCCAGCCGAACATCCCCAGGAGCATTATCAGCGCCACTTCGTTTATCATCGGAGAAGCCACAAGAAAACTGAAAGTAACCCCGAGCGGGACTCCTGCCTCCACGAAGCCGAGAAAAAGCGGTATGGCGCTGCATGAGCAAAAAGGCGTTATTATACCGAGCAAAGACGCCAGCACATGCCCCGTGTACTTGTCCTTACTGGAAAGGATCTTCCTTATCCTTTCGGGGGGCAGGAACGACCTGACCAGCGAAACGATGAATATGATCACCGCGAGCAGCAGGAATATCTTTATCGTGTCATATACAAAAAAATTTACGGCTTCCCTTAGGTGAGCGTTGTTGCCGAATATATCCATTTATAGTCCTTTTTCTTGAATGCTCCCGGAACCATCCCTGCCGCGTTCGCCGTCCCGGCGGCTGTAGCCGCGCGCAGGCAAGAGGCAAGGTTCCCGCCTTCAAGGCGCCGCGCTATGAACCCCGCCAGGAAAGCGTCCCCGCAACCGACACTGTTGCCGGTCAATACCTTAGGCGGACGGGCAAATACCAAGCGTTCTCCGTCAGAGGCTGCCGCGCCTTTCGCCCCGAGCGTAAGCAATACTGTCCGCGCGCCTTTTCTGTGGAATACCCGCATTATCTTCCTTATATCACCCCGGGTACGAGGGCTTATCCCGCATATATATTCCGCCTCTTCGGCGTTGGGCTTGGTTATATCCGGACGCGCCCGAAGGCCCCGCTTGAGGGCCTCCCCCCTGGTATCAAGGACAGTCACCACCCCCGCTTTCCGCGATATGCCTATAAGCTCCGCGTAGGCAGACGGACCGAGGCCGTTCGCATTGGCGCCGGAGAATACCGCATAACAGCGCCCCTTGAGTAGTGCGGTGAATTTTTTCTTGAAACCCGAGAATTCCTTTCTTGCAACGGCGGGCCCGTCCTGTATGCCGCGTATTATCCTTCCTCTCGCATCTATGACTGTGAGATTGGTCCTGGTAAGGCCCTTGACCTGAGAGAACCTGCCTTTTATTCCCTCTTTTTTCAACTCCGATAATATGAATTTTCCGGAGGCGCCTGCCGCAAGCCCCGTAGCAATACTGCGCACGCCCATCGCCTTGAGGGCGCGAGAAACGTTTATCCCTTTTCCCCCGGCGCTTAACTTTACGCGCGGGCCTTTTATGGTCTTGTCTACGGCAGGATTGAGCGTTACGGTCAATACAGGCGCGGGCATATAGCTATTTAGCCACTTCAACATTCAGTTCAAATGTCTTAAGCGGTGGGATCTCTTTTTCCCATACACGCCGATAGGCAAGCTTCAATGCGGTCCTGCCTGCGGCAATCGCTTTGAAACGCAGCGAGACTTTTCCCGGAGCTCCGATCATGTTTGAATCGGGAACAAAAGCGGCGCTTCCGGAACTCTGAAGGATGGAGCCATCCGCCGATACCGTCTCCCAGCTGTATCCCGTGGAAGGATTTCCCGGCAAATCCACGATAAGGGTGTCGCCCACCCTAATCTCTACCGTCTTACCGGAATCTTTCTCTATGACCTTTTTTGATCCCATTGAACATTCCCGGGAACAGCCGGTAAACAAAACTGCCGCGAAGACCGCGATAAAGACAGAAGCAAGGATGCGCATGCTCCCTCCGTTCAGCCGGGGTTGGTGACGTTCAGGGTTATAAGGGTAGCGTTGCCGTAAAAATCCTCATAATACTTGACCGTAACGTCATCTGATATCTCCAGTTCGGAAAAATCTATGCTGTCGCCGTTCTTCCTCATCACGGCATCGTCGGGTACGGAGATGGTCGTTTCGTGAAAGACGTTATCGTCCTGGCTGAGCCATTTGACCGTCAGCTTTGAGCCGGCCCAGTCTATATCAGATATCTGCCCTTCTGCGGTATTTACGACGCGCTGGCCCTGGTCCTCGCAATGACCAAAGGCGGGCACGGAAAGCAAAGCCACGGAAAGCAATAAGACGCGCATGCTATTCATACATACGAACTTCCCCGTAAGGGAAGGTCTGCGTATTATATTCCTCGTATTCATCTATATTCTTTTCGCCTCCGTAATAATCCTTGTCCACCAGGTCGCCGGTCTCGCCATAGACCTTTCTTTCTTTGAGGCGGCCGTCTTCCCCGTAATACCTTTCTTCCGCGAGCCGGTCCCCTGAATAACGCCATTCCGCCGCGGCCCAGTCGTCAACAGGGTTCTTGTCAAGATTGCCGTCCGCTCCGTAATAAGCCTCTCCGGTCTTCCTGCCGTCGGCATCAAATATCTCGACCTTCTGCACGGACCCGTCCGGACGGTAATATTTCTTTACCGTAAGGCCCGGGTCTATCCCGCAATAAACTGGAACATTAAGGACAAGCAGGAGGACCGCCGCGACAGACGCGTATATCGCTTTTTTTACCATTTAACCGAAACCTTTACCACAACCTTGCGCAGGGCCCTGTCCGCGATCATCGGGGCATGGGCGTCTTCGGGGAAAAAGATCATGAAAGTTCCGGGCGCATGGGGGACCCATATCTTGGGCGCATCGGAATAAAGCTGGAGATCTTTCCCGGGATCATAACCTCCGTCCTTTACGGAACACTCTGATGCGGGGTTCCAGCCTATCTCGTCAAAACCCGAGATACAATATTGAATGTCTATATTCTGCCTGTGGGACTCGAGCTTCGCTGCTTTGCGGCCGTTACCCTTGCCTTCGAAGATGGCGGCATGGATACGCTCGCCGTCTATCTCATATCCGGCGTCGGGAAGGTCGGCGAGGTCTCCCCTGCGCAGGAACTCGAAGGCCTTCTTGAAACCCGCGTGCAGGTTATAGTATCTTTCGGAGTTTACGAGTTTGTCCAGGATCATTGCCGGGCCTCACTTGCCCATCAATTCTATCTCTTGGATCTCTTCAAGCAAACCGCCGTCGTCGAAGAACATATATATCTTCATACCGGTAAAATAGTCCGATGTGCCCGGTTTGTAGACCCATTTCTGCCTTTGGGAGAGGGCTTCCCTGAAAGAGACCTGCGGCTTGCCGTACTTCTTCAATATATCATCCCGGGACATGCCCTTCTCTATGGCCCCGCTCTCGAGCGCGGTTTTCAGCCCCTCGAACTGCGCGGTCTCCGCGTCATAGGCCTTCTGCGCCTGGTCCATACTGTTGCTGACCTCGATAAGTGAACCGAGACCGTCCGCGTAACACAAGTGCGCGGAAAGGAACAAAACCGGGAAAAGCACGGAAAAAACCGTCTTCATCTTCTGCCTATTTTTACGGTGATGTGGTATTCGTCGGTCCAAGGCCAAAGCATGGCGAAAAAGGAATACTCATTGTCCTTCTTGAAGTAAAGGACTTGGTCGTCCCTTATCCCGCCGAAATCCTCTATCGCCTGTTGCACCTCGGGCGATACCTTTTTCTTTGACGGGCATATCTTTTCGCCGAAGACTTTGTCCAGCTTCTCTGCCAGCGCGGGAAGTTTATCCCTGAGTATCACAGCTTCAAAATAGTAGTAGCTGTCTACCCTGATGGTATCGAACTCGATACCCTTTATGTCTTCCATCAGGTCTTTAAACGTCATAGGGGGATTCTACCATAAAACATCTTTTTGCTCCATATGATAAAATTTACCTTGCGCCCGCCTTGACAAGTATATCAATTATCGTTGAATCGTCTTTTTCTTCGGCTATCACCAAGGCCGTCTTGCCGTCCCTGTTCTTTTTATTGACGTTCACCCCGGCCTCTATCAGCATCCTGACTATCTCCGACTTACCGCTCTCCACCGCGAACATCAGGGCGGTCATATTGGCCGTTGCGTACACAGACTTTATATTGCTCTGCTGGACGTTAGGGTTGGCCCTCTTCGACAACAGCAGCTTCACTATATTCGCCTGGCCTTTCTGCGCAGCGAACATCAGCGGGGTCATCCCGTTATTGTCCGCGAAATTCACGTTCGCTCCTTTTTTTATCAGGAGCTCCGCGACATCCGGGTGCTCGTTCTCTATCGCCAGTATGAGGGGCGTCTTCGCATTCTCGCCTTTGGCGTTGATAAAAGCTCCCCTCCTGAGGTATTTCTCGACATTGGCCTTGTTGCCGGTCAGGGCCGCGTTCAGGAGCTCGCCGTCCTTATCCGACATCGCGGCAAAACCCGCCGCGCAAAAGAGCGATACCGAAATTGCGGCCAGGCAGAGGATCCCCGCTGTCTTCATTTTTTTCCGTTCCTCCTTACCAAGTCGATAAGGAACCTGGTCAGGCTCCTCTCCCTCGGCTTTATCTTGACCACAACGTCCTCTATATCCGTGCTGGTATCGACCGAAAGCGACCCCGACTTCTTTATGGCCAATACCTGGGACGGATAAACGCTCCTGTGCCCGGTTATAAGGAAGCTGACCACGCATGCCGCCGTGGCGTATGCCGCCACCTTCGGGCCGAAGAGTTCCACGCTCATGATGCTCGCGGAGATAGGGGTATTTGCCGCGCCCGCGAGAAGGCTCACAACACCTATGGCCGCGAAAGTAGAGGTATCCAGGCCGAGCATTTTGCCGAAGAACACGCCCGCGGTAGCGCCGATAAAGAATATAGGCGTCACGATCCCCCCACTCCCTCCGAAACTCAGCGTTATGCTGGTAAATACCATCTTGAGGATGAATGCGTACCAGACTATCTTTGCGCCGGTAAGGGCGCCTTCTATGCTGTCGAGGCCCAAACCGAGGTAGTCTTTGGAAAATATGAACGTAAGCCCTATTAGCAACGCGCCGCCTATGATCCCTTTCAGGGGCTCCCAAACTTTTATCTTACCCGATATCCTTTCCGAGAAGTTCAGCATCTCTATAAGGAGCGCCGAACAGATCCCGAAGAACATGCCCGCGAGTATGACCTTCAGGAAGAAAACCTCCGAGAAGACCGGGACAAAATTAAGCGTATGGTAGAAATAGGTCACCCCGAAGGCCGAGGAGATCTGGTAGCTTATGATACCCGCAACGAACGACGGCAGGAGAACGTCGTAGAGAAGGCTGCCCACGAACAGGACCTCGACGCCGAATATGGCGCCGGCTATCGGTGTCCCGAATACCGAAGCGAAACCCGCGCTGATACCGCAAATGACCAGTTTCCTGCGGTCGTTGCTGTCGAATTTAAATATATCCGCGAATTTCGACGCCAGGCCTCCGCCTATCTGGGCGCAAGGGCCTTCCTTGCCCACTGAACCTCCGGCGGCTATAGTAATAAGGGTAGCTACAAGCTTGACGGGAACCACGATGAACTTTATCTTCCCTGCACGCTTATGGATGGCCTCTATGACCTTCTCCGTGCCGTGGCCCTTTGCGTCCGGAGCGAAATATTTTATCATCACGACGCTCAGGAAGAACGCCAACGGCATGAACAGGAAATAATAAGGGAACCTGTCCCCCAGCAAGGTGCACCATTTCAGGACCTTCAGGAAGAACGTGGTTGAAAGGCCCACTATAACGCCTAT
The DNA here is from genome assembly GCA_002421665.1 of Candidatus Omnitrophica bacterium UBA6215. GTDB lineage: Bacteria > Omnitrophota > Gorgyraeia > Pluralincolimonadales > Pluralincolimonadaceae > UBA6215. Next base: position 134,501 of record DISH01000003.1, on the reverse strand, counting down.
TACAGTGGCGAGGAAGACCCACTTTACCACGCTTATTAAAAGTATCGTCTCTTCTTCTATTCTTCTTTTCATATATTCAGTATGTCCCGGATCGTTTCATGTGCTCGTCGGACAATCCGAAATAATGCGCTATTTCGTGTATGACCGTTCTCCTGACCGTCTCCTTTATCTCTTCTTCGGTCCGGCACATGCGCTCAATGTTGTTCTTGAATATCGTTATCTTGTCCGGCAGGACATTGCCGTAATAATGCGTCCTGCGGGAAAGGGGCACGCCCTGGTAAATCCCAAGCAGGCCGTCTTTACCCTCTTTTGCCTCTTCGATGACTATATCTATGTTCTCGAGCTTTTTCCTGAACTCTTCCGGCAGGCTTTCTACGGCCGAAATGACGAGCTCTTCGAAGGACTTATCATCCATTATTTACCGCGCCCGGGGCGAAGTTTCTTCCACCTGTCGGCGTAAAGGAAGAATACTCCCGGCCCGAACGAGATGAGCATTATCGAGATCCCCGCCGCTATCCCCACGAATGTCGAAAACCCGGCGCAGCAGTAATCCCTGCCCCTGGCGATAATGTGCGTGGGCACGGCTACCAACAGCTCGAGCGCGCTGCCCGCAAGAAGGAACTTGCACTGGCGTTCCACAAAAGTCTTCGGCTCGAGTTTCCTGCCCTGCCTGTAAAATACTATGCCCCAAAACGTCCATATGGCTGCAAAGCCGGCCATCCAAAGCCATATTGCCCGCTCCTGCGAAAAAACATTCTTCATTTCGTCAAGGTCCATCAGGAAGAACGTCCCCACGAACATATCGAGCTTGCGGCCTGTATATTCGTATAGCGCGGCGACTATCCCCCAGACGAGTATCGCAGCCAAAAGGCTCGAAGCCAACGCCAGGAAGACCACGGGCCGCTGCGTAACGGGCCTTGCGCTATTCATCCTGACCGGGATGCCGAGCAATGCCGCCTGGCAAAGGAGCATTATCGCGAACAGTACCCAATACCTGAGGCTGTTGAAAACCTTGACGGTTTCCATCCAATTCTGAGCCTCGAACATCGACGTAAAGCACGTAAGCAGGACCGGTTGAGTAAGGACCACCAGGATGGCGCCGTAAAGGAAGATGATCGTTGCGGCGAAGCGTTTCATGGCTTCCTCCCTTCTTGTGTCACTTACCGGTTATTTTGTCCAGTTTACCACTATCGAAAGGTACGGTCAAGGAATGACCTTTATTTATACCTTACCATCATTACCAGGATGTAGGCGCAGGACAAGAGGGTTATGGAATTTGCGCAGATTATGGGAAGGTTGCCGATCACAATGCCGTATATGAGCCAGAGGAGGATGCCCGTGGAGAATATAATATACATCGGGAATGACAGGTCGCGGGCGTGTTTGGTCCGGTGGATCTTATAGATCTGCGGGAACAGGGCTATGGTGGTGCATGTGGCAGCAGCGAAGCCGAGAAAGTTCATATAATCCATTTGTTAATCCGTTGAAGCGAATTGTTAGAAGTCTTTGTTTTGCCGGTTAACGCGTTCCTTGTACTTTCTCATCTCCTCATCATATTGAGCGTTTCTTTGCTTATATTTAACCATTTCCTCTTTATATTCCTTTACTATACTATTATAAGCATTTAATTTGTTTATCTCTGTCACGGTAACGATTGCCATAAAGCATGCTGTTGCTATCTGCAGTATTAAAATCAATCTGATCTCTTTTTTATTATTTTCCATGTTATTCCTTTAACATTTGAACTCAGCGGCGGCGACCCTCATAAACACGCTGGCGCTGTCCGCTGGAGTGAATTGTTAGAAAATTAAATCTTTCTTTATTAATCCTTCTATTTCAACGAATTCTTTATTAAGCAAGCCTCGTATCTTTACGTTAAGATTGCGGTTATTCAAATAATCATTAAGTGTTTGCCACATTTCTAAATATAGATTTGTCATTTGCAGCATAAATATTTTCCTGTCTTTTTTCAATTTATCGTCTCGACGAGTTGTCAAATGCCCTTTTAAATTTACATGCTTAAAGGAACATAGGGACCTATACGTTTTGTTGTACAAACTGGTTAATCCGGCTTCTTTTGCGCGTTGTTCTAAACAATGATACTTTTTATTTCTTAAAAAGGGCTTTCTATTATCCTTTAAAGCATTGAAGTATTCTTTGGCTCTTGAGCCGGCAAGCTCTTTGATTTTTAGAATAAAGGAGAAATCTATAAAATATTCAACTAGTGTAGCGCCTATTATATATATAGAAAAATATCCGTAATCATGCATTAAGGTGAAAATGCTACCTAAGGAATCTCTGCAGGAAAATAACAAATGGTGAAGGATTACGGCCAATTCTTTTGATTTAGTCGTTTTTGCCCAAGAATAAATAGAACCATCGCTGGTATCAAGCAATACTTGGCGCATAATTCTAAGAACTTCATATTCTTCCTTACTGAATTCTTGTTGAAGGGTTAATTTCATTCTTTTCATTTTAGTTTCAACCATTGGAGCTTAGCATCGTATTAGACAAGTTAACGGCCTATACGACCAAGAGAGTTGCCGTACTGGTCATAGATGTTCCCACTGCTATCTATACTACCTTGCGGGTTTCCATACTGGTCGTACACATGCCCGTTGCTATCAATACGACCAAGGGAGTTGCCATATTGGTCATAAAGATTCTGGCCAGGGGTAAATGTGGTACCCGTTTGCTGTTTCAATATTTTTTTCTGATTGGATATAATTTGTTTTTGGTTATCGAGAGATTCGCGTTCGTACTCCATAGTTTTTATTTCACTATACGCCTGAAGTATCTGCATTGCATTGGCTTGTCTTATACTGCATTGACGCTCCATTTCATCTTTTGATATTAAGCCTAATTCGTAATAATCTTGGATATCTTTATAGATATTTTCTCTATAGGATTTTTTTATCAATTTATCATTACGAAAATACAGCCAATATTGTTCAAATGATGACCACATTGAATTTTTGTAAGCGAGTCGAGTAATATCAGAAGATATTTTCTTTTGCTCTAATGGTTCTCCAAGTTTTCTAATAGTATCAGACATAGATATATCATAAGGTAAATTTATGACTTGTGTTTTATTTGTTGATAGAGAAACGCAGCCGAATAGCATAAAACAGCATGCACAAATACTGACCGATATTATTACCTGTTTCATCATTGCTTTATTTTCTATGTTTATCATTATTTATCATTATTCTAACATTTAATAGACGAGTGTCGTTTTTTGTGCTATTGACTTGAAACCATACTAAATTATAACATCTTAATAACTTGCAGCAAACACGGATTTTGAGAAAAAACTTCGTAGTTTGCCGGTATTAGCTTAATAGACGAACTTCGCTTTTTATAGCATAGCGAAATAAAAAGGGCGTTAGTTTCCTAACGCCCTATGATTACTATAATAAATGTAAATTACCCATCTTAACCGCTCCTGCTGCTTGCCTATACACCTTATTCCTCGTTCAAAACGCCGGTCGGATTCTTACAGAATCCTCCACGGCTGAACTCGGCATACTTCGTTACGCCTATATAGGGGAAGTAATGGCGGCCGTTGGCCGTCTCACTACGATAAAGTATCTCTCTTTTATACAGGGGTATTATAGCCGTACTACCCTATCGTATCAAGCAATATTCCAGCTCCGAGATACTATTCCTCGCTGCCTACCGGACCGGGAAACAGTCATTTAAGCGGACAAAATAGTCTAGAATTTGTCCGTTTTGTCCGGTCAATTTTGGCTCAAAACTGCGCAACTTTTTAAGCTATCTGGAGTTATGGATGTCCGCCCCTTTAAAGGTGGACATCGGCGCTAGGCCGCCATCTTGGGCAGCCTTTTGACGCTCTTTCTTATATAAGTTAAGCGCTGCTTCTGCGAGTATTTTAGCGACCTTATCCATCCGTTCGGCCATATCATCAAACATTGGCTGAACACAATGCTTAGGTACCCTCACCGTACAGTTATAATAAATGCTTTCGTCCTTTTTTGATTCTTCTGCCTTAGGGGGATCTTGCTTTTTTCTCTGACCTCTGGGAAGAGAGTCTATTTTACACGTCATGGAATGGAGAAATGAAACATCGGCCTCTTCGTCTTTTAAACTGCCAAGATACTCCTGAAATTTATCTCGTCCATTACTTAAACAATAGAACTTTCTACCACTAACGACCAGCTCCCCAAAGGAAAGCTTCCCCTTTTTGTCTTTTGCGACCCAGAGCGTGCCCTTAAGGCCATTTTCCAGCATTATCTCTTGCCCATCACTAGGTTCAGGCTCGGGCACAAATCGTGCGGCTTCCTCTTTTGCTTTTTCGATACAGGCAGTGCAGGTAGCTTTGATTTCGGAGGGGTCTTTATATGGCTTTTGTTCGCCCATAACTGTTCTGCAGCGGGTGCAAACTATTTTCATGCCGATCTCCTAAGATTTGCTTTAGGGAAAATCTATGCCATAATTCGCTCACAATTTCTCATCGGGTAGCACTTTACCATCTTTGATTTTAATAGAGTAACAACATATATTACGTTCATTTGCGAACTTTATTAGATATTTTTTTAATTTGTCATAGTTTAGCAGGTTTTGGTTATTTTCATAAATGGGTTTCTTATTCCCTACCCCTCCATAAGGATTTCCAAAATATACTTTAGTGATTTCTCCTATTTTGTGGTATTTCTTTTCATCTTTTATCAAGAACCTATACTCTGCTTCGCGCTTCCAAGGACTTGATTTAGTCGTGAGAATCTTTAAAATCACTTCATCACCATACATTCTGCAAGAAGCTGTTAAATATTCCACGCTTGGTATTTTATTGCTATAACATATTTCTTTTACATCTCCGGTGTCTACCTCAATCTCGATTGCCATGCCCTTAAAACCATTCGCATAATATCCCCACATGTAGGGCTTTTCAAAGGCTCTTTTAGCTGAAAAAGAACATATTTTATACTGGAGCTTCTTTGTATATATGGCATCGATTAAATCCGCTGAACCATAGAATACGCCTTCCATCGGATCGTTGAGCTCTGAAAATTTAGAGCACCAGAACTCACCATTTTCCAAAATTGTTTTAGCGCGCTTAAAGTTGCTGTCGTTACTACCATCTATGTCACGTTCAGTGCCTTCAAGTGGCCTAAATTTGTAGAGTTTCATTCGCCCCTTTTATTATGTTCTTGTCGTTTTTTGCTTACGTTTTTCCAGCCAGGATTGTAGATCGTTTTCTTTTATCCTATACCTATTGCCTACTCTTGTATAGGGAAGCCCTTGCATGAACATCATGGACTGAACAGTCGAATAGCTTATGCCAAGATATTCTGCGGTCTCCTTTATAGTCAAAACTTTATCCTTAGTCGTTATGCTAGAAAATTTCTGAACGACCTCTTTTCTTAGCTGCTTAAACATCTCTTCTACGTTTTTAATGGTCGCCTTTTGGTACATAAAATACTCTTTCATTTCAGAAAGAGTCTCTTGAAGAGATTTGTGCAAAGAAAGGATGGCGTGCTCCCTAAAGAATCTATCCAGCCTATTAATTTCAACCTTGAGCTGCTTTATTTCTTTAAAGAAGGCGTCCTTGTCGATTACGTTTCTTGGCTGGTCGGCTAATCTTTGAGCCGCTATACCGAGTTTCTTTTGGAGCAATTCTTTGATTCTTATTCGTTCTTTAAGTTCTTCTATTTCTTTGCCAAGTTGTGCAAATTTTAGCTCAACGAGTTTTGGATCATAATTAAAATTCCTGGCAAAGCGTTCCATCTCTTCAGAAAGCTTCATGCAATTCTGAATGTCGACTACCATCTCCTGAAAACGTTCGGATTCCTTTTCAGAGCGAAAATATCTTTTATGGTTTATGCCATTTTGAACCCATCCGACACATAATTTACCATCACTATTTACAGAAATCATACTTTTGACCTATCGAGATTACCTTTTGTTTCGCAGTCTTCTCGCCTTCTCTACATTTCTCTCATAATACGATATTACATTATCCTGGAGAGATTCTACTTTAGATAGAACGCCTTTTCTAAAAATAGGCTTTTTATGCCTTTTTTGCCACTGCAATATTTTCGCTTTTCTTTTGGCTTTGATCTTTACATTCGAGCGCTTTTGCGCCAGAAACCTCTTCCAGGATTTATCGCGTTTCTCATCTCCGTTGCATTCCTTGCAAGATAGTACCCGATTATAAAGCTGGTTAGCACCATTAGGAACTAAATGATCAATATGCCCTTCTCTACGCCCTTTATGTAGTCTCTTACCACAATAAGCACATTCCGAACCAAAATAATCCCAGATTGTTTGCTTTTCTTTCTTACTAGGACCAGGGTCGATAATTTCTCGTAGAGATCGTTTTATTATATTTTTTGCATATGATGATGTGTATTCTGGCATTAATTGTCTCTCTAATTTAATCGATTATTACCGAATTAAAAAGCGTATGCAATAAATCATCGGCTTGAAATAAAAAACTTTCTATTTTTGATTTATCAAGAAAAGTTCTCTTATGGGCATCGTTTAAACCTTCGTAAGTATCCAAGAAACCCTGAATACTTCTATCTAATAATTCCTTGCTAAAACTGCCTTTTGCCTTATGGGTTGCTATGTATTCTAACCTATGTTTTCGAGTAACACCGTCTTTTGCTGTTGGGTCAGGAATAAAATCTGATGTTTTAATTGCCTCTTTTGGAGCTAAAATATCTAAAACTTGCGACACCACTTCTCTCATAAGAAAAGCAGCCCCTCTTTCCGAATCGCTAAAATTTGTTTCGAGATTTTCCCATGCTCCTTCATAGGCAGAAGCCAAATGAGGGGATAATTTTTTAAGATATCTTTTGATTTCCTTTCTGCGGTTTTTTCTTCTGGGAGCTTCTTTTATTTCAACAAATTTAACTTCTAACTTTTTTTTAACGGCCTCATCATTAGTTGGAGCGATATACGAAAGGGTCATGCCAGTTGCCACTATCGAATCGCCGGAACTAATTGCGGTTCCCAAAAGCGAACCCGTAAATTCTGAAGGACCAATGTGGTTGACATAGCTTTTGAATTCATGAATATAGCTTGCCGCCGAGGTAAGCGTGGCATATGCTAACGATGAAGGTGGATTTGGATTTGCCTTCCAGTAATCCTTTACAATATCTAGTTGTCTGCGCGTCTGTTCGATATCTTCTATCTCTTTTTTCTTAAAACAACTAACTTCTTTAAATTTATCGGTTATGCTAGTTAAGTCTTTTATGACTTTTTCGTAAGGGATATCTTTCTTTTTATCCATTTTTGGCCTCTAAATTATTTTCCTATTTTACTCTTCAACTAAATAATTATAAATATCCTTAAATTTGTGAGCGGTATCAACTACTAAATTCTTAAAGGCCGACGTTTGCATTTCGGAGTAATCTTTATAAAAGTATCTTACTCTTAACATTAGCTGGCCGTTATATCCCTTTTTATTTTTAACAAGCTCCCTTAATACCTCTAACCATCTCTTGTTTGCTTTTACCCCTTTTCTGCCCCTTACGGTATCCAAATCCATTTCCAGTATTCCATCGATAATGCCATCCCTCTGCCCTAGATAATGTCTATGGACGAATTCAAGATAAAGATTAGGCATTTTATCTCGCAAGATGTTCAACTTTTCTATAAATGAATAAAAAAGGCCGTCGGATTTAAATATTTTTCGCAATCTCTTCCATCTTTTCCCGGCGCCGTTCGGAATAGTCAGACCTATTCCCATATGGGTTTCAGCCAACCAAAAAGTCATATGTATATCCTTCGTAAAATTCTCGTTCGTCCCTAGAAAAGACCATGTATTCCGATGGAAGACTGTGTATGGATGAACATCCTGAGAATATGATTTTCTCTCATATTTTAGGTCCGGATAAAATTTTTGAATATACGGCTTGATTTCTCGTATTAAGCTCTTGATAATAATTTTCGCTTCCCTAGAATTAAATGTTCCTGATGGATAATTTATGCCTTGAAAACCCACTAAATCTTCTTTCATGGCTAAATACTCCTTTAATTGATTCCGTAAATAACCTGAAATGCTCTGAGTCTCTTTATTCTTGGATACTAGACTATAAATTTCCCGCCAAGGGATCCACTGAATCTTGACATTCGCAATATCTATACCATTTAGAGGAGATTCTTCATCTGGTGTAATTACGCATAAATATTTCTGTGAATATCCTTTTATTCGTTTTATATGAGCTAGCAATTGGCTCTGTTTTATTGCATCTCTGTAAATTTTAGATTCGAACACTACGGCAATAGCATCATCTATTATTATCCACCCATCGGGAATGCCTTCAACCTTTTCTTTTACTTCCTTAATATCTCCTGAAGAAAAAGGTTCTTTTTGAGAGCTAATTTCGACATTAGAACTTCTGCCGATTCTAATCTTGAAATATTTGAAGAGAAACTCCTTTAATAAATCTGGATTACGTGTCAATGTTTGAAGAAAAGAATTTGTAACTCTATTTTCTTCCACATCATATTGATCAAAAATATTATTAAGGGTATTTTGTATTTTCATAATTTTGCGCAGTTTAGATAGTTGCTTAATCCGTATCTTTTCCCGTCCATAAAATAACCGTTACGGGAAGATGGTCAGAGGCATACTTCCCGTAATACCATATGAGTTTACGATCCTTATCGCTGCTGTTTATTTTAGGCTTAACATTGGGGATATCAAGCGAGTCCTTCCAAGCCTGGTCAATTTGCGCTGAGTCGGAGACAATGTCTTCATCACTGTATTTGCCCTGGTACCATATGGTATCATATTGGCTGTTTGAAAGTTTCCCTTCTTTCTTATTTAAAGTCGTTATATCTTTCGAAGTAAGGATATGCTTCATGGTTGGGATACTCTTTAAATCATCCCATTCGGGCTTATCGACATTTGTATTAAAATCCCCCATTAGAAAAACATCATTCTGGTCAGGATCTTCGTTTTGGACTTTCTCATAGACGATCTTTAGGCGCCTTATCTCGTCTTTGCGCCATTTGGCCTTAGGTTCGGCCGCATGGATTGTTATTAAAGTAAAGTCGAGGTTGCCATTCTTGGCCTTAAAAGAGGCTATAAAGGGCTGCCTGTCGAATTGCCTGCTCTGATCATCTGACCCCGGCATGGGATTCTTGGATTCATCCCAAAGATGGGCGCTATTCGGGATAAGCTCAACCTTCGATTTTCTATAAATGAAGGCGTAATACTCAAATGTATGGAACGCCTTGCTATTTGTTGCGCTCAAAGTGCCGTTAGGCACCGGGCTTATCACGTACGCCCAGTCATCGCCAAGGTAAGCTACTATTTGTTTTAGGGCATCGGTGCCTTTTGTGCCGATAGGGCTGTTTTTCTTGGCGCCGGCGTTCATAACCTCCTGGATGGCTACGATATCGTAATTTTTAAGTATTATGGCAGCGTTTTTGGCTTGGAAAGAGTTATCCTTGCCTAATTTTTCGATGTTGAAAGAACCAAGGCGGATCTGGTTTTTTAACGAGAGACATACATTGTCATTTGAAATTGCAGCGCGTGGAAGTAAGAAGAAACCTACGATAAGAAATAAAATTATTGGCCTACTTAAGCGCCTTAAGAAGAGGTATTTCGTTTCGACCGCTATCTGCCGCATCAGGAAATTCCTTTTCTGAATAGTCTATTTGCATAATCCTTAAATGTCCTCTGTTCCGGTTCGGGAGGATTTTCGGCTAATAAATTCTTCTTGAGGTACTTAATATAGTAATCCAGACTATGGTCTTGAATGCCGTTGGGATATTGCGCCTTTAATTTATCTAATTCTGGCCTGGAACGCACCTCGGCATTATCTGAATAGCTTAGAAGCTTGTGATACCATACATGCTTTCGATGAAGAACTCCTGCGCAATCAAAAAAGCACTCGATCCCAATATGATGATAAAAAGCAGGCAAAGAAATCCAGGTTACTATATCCTCATCATTTACAAAACGGAAACTGTGTTCTTTTATTTTACGATCGAAATTATCAGCGAATTTTTCATCCCCTACCATTGGTCCTCCAAACGTATACATTCCCCCAATGGGAATTTTGGAATCCGTAAGTCGGTCAACTGCAAGGGTAGCTAGCGCCCCGCCTAGGCTATGGCCTGTAACCCACAACAATCTATCCTCCCTGATATGTTCTGCAAGAGCTGTGTCGATCTTTTCCCATATATTATCTAGAGCCTGCTTAAAACCCTTGTGAATATGGCCTACTTTTGAATCGACAAGTACAGCATTAAAATCTTTCTGCCAATCTTTCAATGAATCCGTTCCTCGGAAAGCTAAAATTGCCACTTCATCATTTGAGCAAAGAAGCGCCTGGGTTTCGTCTTTGTCAAAGGTATTGATTCTTGATATCCCCCACTTAGCGTTAAGGAATTCCTTTACTTCAGCCTCCGATTTATAGGCTAACTGGGAACTTTCGGCCATACAAAGGGCATTTAATAGATCGAAATCGGTTTTTTTAGAGTTGAATTCGAATTTTGACATTTGCTACCCCCTGTGCAGGCGGAAGACTACGGCGGCTAATTGCATACACGCCCAAATGGCTGGCATATCCTCCTGTTTGACATATCCGCGTTTTTACCAGCTTAAAAATTTAGCGCTACGGCAAGACTATTGCCTACTTCGAGTTTATAATTTTTCTCTAAACAGCGAGTTGATTAAACTAACATTCCTTGCTAGGCTATCAATAGCATTCCAGGGAATATTTATTGAACGCCCACTTGGATGTGCCGCAAAATTACGCAAATCTTTTACCACGGCTCCTTGCCCCTTAAAGCTTTCTTTCAATATCTCTTTCTCTATCGCCCAATTCATTAAATCATACATGTTAATTCCTCTTTTGAAAAAACCCTCAGCTCCCATAAATTTTAATATATCATTTCTAAGTAATGACTCAAAATGAGGCAGGGAATGGGGCTTTTCTTTTTGAATTAATCCCGATTCTAGATTTTTAAATTCGAAACCATCTAAATAAAATAGACGCAGGCGTTCCTTTAATGCTGTCTCTATTGCTAGATATGATAGTTCTTCGCCAACAGTGGCGAATTCATATACGAAATAACTGTATAAACATAACTTTTTACATATTCTTATTTGCTCTGAGATTTCCTTGGGAATATTATCATTTAGATTTATCTTTTCAAGTTTCTCGGACAAACTCTTAAGAGTTATATGAAAAACGCTGCACCGACTATCGGGTTTTATCAATTCATTTAGAATGTCATTTTCATTATTCATTGTTTGCATTTTGCAAAAATTTTTCTATATATCCGATTAGCTCCTGCGCATGTGTATCTTCAAATTTTTTGACCTTCCCAAATATTAGCTTATAAGACATCTTCCTTCCGTTAAAATCTCTCATGTCTCGTAAAGTGTTTTCAATATTTAACCACTGCTTTTGAATAGAGGATTTATCCGGGATCCGTTCTTCGCTTAAAACTTGAACAAACAATGTCCTATCGGAAATTGGAATCTCTTTTTTCTTATAAGGTATATAATAACGTGAAAGTCTGGAAGTAAGAAACTTTCCGCATATCTTTGTTGGTATTATGCTTGATTCTTCAATTTCTATAATCACTTTTACCTCACCTCTAACAATTATAAGTATATCAACTTTACAAAGTCGTGTTATTCTCGATGATTTTCCAAGAGTAAAAAGAGATAGCTGTTCTTTTGGCTCACTTTTGAGACAACAATCAAAATCTCTTTTTATAAGAAAATCTGGCATGCAGCTAAACTTTTCGAATACAAATTTTCCCACTATTTTATGTAAAGGATGGATCTTCATTATCTTTTCTATTAACCATCAAATAAAAAACCTCCGCAAGTCGCAATCCGACTCACGAAGGTTTTATTTTTTAGCATCCAGGTTGTCCCCTTCAAATTCGGGACGACTTCTAATTAGGTTTAGTCTATCACTATTTGTTACTTTGTCAATACACTAAAACACGTAGATTATTAATAGATGCTAAAATTTTGGCGGGGAGTCTTTAGGCTTTGCGAATCCTTTATTTTAACGTATTCCTCGTATTTCTTTTTCCTATCCTCATAAGAGATGTACCTGGTTTGTTTAACCCCGTCTACTTCTATTGTATCGAAAAAAGTTGGCTTTTCGTTGACATCAATCCACTCTGATGATGGCTGTTTGACGTTTTTATCCTTACCGTCATCTTCGCCATATGCTGTCGCTGCTATCAATGACAGCAATATCATCAGTATTCCAATTAGTTCTTTCATCCCCATCTTCCTCCCTGGTAATGGATAAGCTTAAGACCTCTGCAGCCCCATACTGCAATGATATTACACCATCATATATGGGGGTGTCAAGTAGTATAACACCGTGTAATAATATGGCGTATGAGTTATCCAGTGGGGGTAGAATTAGGTAAGAAAATAAAAAAGTTACGCAAGAAGCGTGGAATTACGCAGGAGCGGCTATCTGAGCTTACTAAAACAAGCTACAAATACATCCAAAGAATTGAAGGAAATACCCCTCCGGATGTTAGGCTAACCACCATTGCAAGGCTTGCGAAGGCATTAAAGGTTGAACCCTCCGAGTTGTTGAAGTTTTGAATTTATCTATAATTTTGGCCAGCCAAGATTCTTTTGATAATCACTTAGCCAATTATCATCATCTCTATCCCTTCCGCAAATCAAGACTTTAACCTCCCCTGGCTCCTGCGCAATATGAATGGCCATTTCAAGAGCATCTAGACCGTCATCACTTTTCCCTTTTGGAAAATACACGCATTCATTGATAAGGTCTAGGTCGTTTCTGTTAAAACATACGGTACCTCTATGAAATAACGATTGGAGCGACTTTATACGGGCTTCCTTGTTTGAACGGTTGTTTATTCTTTCGATTGGTATATATTGCTTCATAGCTCTCGCTTTATCTTCAAGCTGTTTAATCATAAGTTCTTGAAAATTATTGGACTCAACTGCAAATAACTGAAAATTGTAGGCTCTATGATAGGTAATTATATCATCTATGATCTCGTTGGGCTGCCTACGTTTAATATCGGCTTCCACGATATATAGAACTCCGTCCTTGTCACGCGCCAAAACTATAATGGCAGAATTATCTGAGTCATCACTCTTTCCCATGCTGGGATCGCATGCCCCGAAGAAATCAACGCCATCACCTGATGCTAGCAATAATTCCCTGGCAGATTTATATTTGTCACTCCAATAACTGAATTCGTCCACATTAAACGGACAATCCTTTGGGTTGCGCGGCTTATTTTGCATTTCCGCCATGAAACCAAATTCATTCTCATAATACTTTTCCATAAGATCGCAGAGGTTGTCGCGCTCCGGCCAAAGAAGCTTAGCCCCGGCATCCATAGCTTGGGCGTTTCCCGCGTAGAATTTTCGTGCGGCCTCCCTTCCTACGGCTCCCTCGCTTTTATCCCTTCCACGCAATATATTCTCGAATTTGTTCCAGAGATCCATCCTGGTCGGCCAAGTCTCTATCGCCGAATATACCTCATTCGTCCATGTGGCATTCTCGATACATTCGCTTAAAAGAGAATAAGGGTGGAACAGATTACCGATAAAGATAACGTTGGTATCCTCGGCTCCAGCCTTTAAGACCGAGTTGTAAAACCACTCCTTAAGCTTTTCGCGCATATTGCTCGAGTGAACGGATTTTGTATTTTCAAGGTCGTCTGCAATAATAAGCGTGGGCCTATTAATGCCATATCTAAGACCCCGAATTTGCTGACCGGAACCCAAGACCAATACCTGTACACCGTTACATGTGATAATGCAATTTTGCTGCCAACGAGTAAGTTTTATTTTGCTGTCTCCAAATACATGAGGAAAGTCTTTTCTTAGTTTTTCATTATTAAGAATCTCCGATTTAATGTTATCGAGCATCCTCATCGACTGATAGGCGGTGTTGGAGATTACGACTATGAATTTCTCCTTGTCGTAACATATGCTGTAGAGGATGTAGATTAACGTGATAAGGGTTGATTTTCCAAAATTTCTCGGCGCTGCAATGGCAAGTTTTGTACCTCTGACATTTGAAGCCTTTTGAAGCTTAGCATATATATACTTGTGCACCTGTGAAGGCTTGTATTTTAGGTGGTCCGACATATATATCTCGGCAAAGGTATAAATGGAGCCTTTCCCTGCCGTCCTTCTTGCCGAGGATACTCCTTCATTAATTTTCGGGTCCATCGTCTTTTTCCTTCTTGAATTGAGCTTCCAGAAGTTTGTTTGCCTCGTATTCGAGCTGGGCCTTCTCAAGTCGTGCTTTCAACTGAGTTATCTCAGATGCAAACTGCGGTGTCTCGCCTCCTGTTTCTTTTGTTATGGTCTCGATCTCGTTTATGGTCTTTCGGATGTCTTCGAATGACGCCTCGGAGGACTCTTCTACATGGTGAAAGATGTCGCCAATGACCTTCTGCGGCTGCAAAGGCAAATAACCTAAAGACTGGCATCTTTCAGTGAGTTCCTTCAATATCCTCCATGCCATAAACGTGGCCTGGATTCTCTCGGCTACGGGAGTCTCCTTCATGCGGGATAAGCGGACGAGATGATCGTGCTGGCTCATCGCCTTCCTGAACACATCGCCTATGAATTCTTTGGCGAATTGCACATTAGGCGAGATCGCATTTCGCTCACGAATCTCCTTCATGTCTCGGGAAATGGTCTTCTCGGAACACTTCAGTACCTGTGCCATGTGTGCATAGCTGTAACCTTCCAAAATCAAGAGTTCAACGCATTTTTGGCGATCCGGCTTATCAAACAAGCTTGGATCGGTCTGGCATGAATCAATCTCCTTGAGCAGTTGGACTGCCGGTTTATTCGAGTTATCGGATTTAGATGATTCCATGTTAGGCCTCCTCCTTCCGATATTTGTTAAGGATATCGGATGAAATTTTGTCTGCGCCGACAAAATCTATGTAGCGCTTGACGATAGCGTCGACATAACGCGGCTCTATTTCCATCCCATAACAGCATCGCCCAAGACTCTCTGCTGCAATTAAACTAGACCCGCTTCCGAGGAACCCGTCAAATATAATATCGCCTTTTATCGAGCTATTCCTGATCGCTCTCGATGGAATTTGAACGCTTTTTTGCGTCGGATGAATCAATTCAGAGGCTTTATCTCTGCTGATTTCCCACAAATTAGTTTCATTCGTGGGACCATACCATTTGTGTGGACCGTTTTTAAGCCACGAAAAAATGCAAAATTCCGTCTGCTGGTTAAAATTGCCGTATGAAATGGCAAAGGTAGGTTTAGCCCAAGTAATCACGGTTGAAACGTGGAAACCCAATTCCTTTAAAACCTGATGGACAAAATAAAACTTTGCATGCCCGTTCCAAATATATGCCGAGGCACCTTCCTTTAGATAACATCTTATATTATTTAAAACGTTTTTTATCCACTTCTCATAATCCTTTTCATTAAGGTCGTCCTTGTACAACTTTTCCCAGCGCTTTGATTTTTTCGGTCTGGATTCGAGATCAGGCCGATTTTGCGCAAGATATAAACAACCGTATGGTGGATCTGTATGCACAAGATCGATCTTTTCATTCCGCATTAGCTCGTTTAAATCGTTTCCGCAGGCAGAATCTCCGCACATAACAAAATGAGGCCCAAGTTTAATGATGTCGCCCCGTTTTGTTACTGGCACGGTGATATTTTTTAAGGTTTTGTCAAAATCAAAGTCATCCGCATTTTTTTGGCTACTATAACGGTCGAAGATTTGACTTATTTCTGAATCGCCAAAACCGGTAATGCTGATATCAAAATCGGGGATTTTTGATAATTCATCCAAAAGCGCAGATAGCTTTTCGTAATCCCAGGAGCCAACAACTTTATTTAAGGCGAGATTTAAAGCCTTTTCCTTTTCAAGAGATAGCCTAACTACACTAACCTCGATCTCCCTCATTTCTTGGCTAACTAGGATTTTGAAACGCTGGTGGCCGCCAATAAGATTGCCAGTCAATTCATTCCAAACAATCGGATCTACGTATCCGAAAGTTTCGATACTTTCTTTCAGCTTTTGATATTCGGAATCTTCTGGCTTGAGGTCAATGCGAGGATTATACGAGGCGGGATTAATTTTTGAAACAGGGACTCTGCGGATTTCCATCGGAAACCTCCTCCATGGCAGGGGAAAATTGTTTTAATAATTTTCCAGAGAAGGATCCCTTCGCGTCCCCTTACAACACAAAGGGCCTGACTCTATAGTTTTCGCGCTGACTAGCGCATCATTAGAGTTTCAGGCCTTAATTGAATTTACAGCCTATGTTTTTCGGCAACTTTCGTCGCCATCGGAATTAATATATATCTAATCTTCAAAAAAAGCAAGAAAATTATTTTTTAATCAGCTTGACTGACTTTGTTATCTGTCTTTTAAGGAATGCTTCTATCTTTTTCAAAAACTCCTTGGGCCATATGCGTATGCGGTAGTTGAGCATGTTGTTATTGACGGTAGATACTTCGTTATATTTGCCTTCCTTTATAAGGGCATCTCTAAGGCCTTGCCATGACTGCGCGTCTTCTGTTTTGGTAGGGGCCCTTAGCTCTTCTTTTATATCGACCTTAAGCTGATTTTCAGGGCCGTCTATTATTGCGATTTTATTCTTCTCGGCAAACTCTATCGCAGCTTCTTCAAGCTTACTCTGTTCAAGTTCTATTTCAACGACTTTTTCTTTAAACTCTTTTTTCTTATTTTCGAAATCTGCATACTTTGAAACCAGCATTACGCCCGGGTCTTTCTTGTATTCGTTAACTGAGAGCTCTTCCATGGCCTTAGGATGTTTCCAAGCGGGACACATCGCTTGATATTCGCACCAATCGCAAAGAGCACTTTTCTTTGGAGGAAATTCCGTACATTCTTCGACCTTCTTTATTTCATCGATAACTTCCTTCTGAAGCAAATCAAGCTGAACCTCTGTCCTTGATGAAATAACCTCTTTATTAAATAGGAGTGAATGCCATATGAGTTTGACATCCTTAATATCAGGCCATTTTTCCTTGAGAGCTATATGATAGAGGCCAAGCTGCCAATCCGTATCCGCCTCTTGTTGGGTCATGAGGGAAGACGTGGTTTTGTAATCGTGAATTTCAAATATCTGGGCCTTATCATTCCAGTCAAGCCTATCGAGTATCCCTAAAAAAGCATATTCTTCCGTGCCGTTTCGTAATGTAAATCTGATCTTGCGTTCGGTATCGACTACTTTGGCCTGGTCAAAAGGGCTATAGCACTCGTAGTAGTTGATAACGGCCTCTTTGCCCTTTTGATAATAACCATCTAAGGTAACCCCTTTCTTAACGATCTTTATTCCTGTATGATAATTCTTCTTCCAAGTATCGTCATATAGTCCAACCGCCCACTCAAGAGGCTTGACTGTACCGGCCTTCACGAGTTTATACAGCTCCTCGAGAACCTTGTGAACCATGCTTCCGCGAAAGGCTTCGATGGTTTTGATGTCTGATTCGATATGGTCGATATAATGATACTTATATTTTAACCTGCAATCGTCAAATGAGCCTAACCGTGACTGGGAATAAACTTTGTTATTGTCTGCCATTTTATTATCCGAGTTTTTGTTTAATGTTGATGGTAACTCTTGTACCACTGGCCACAAGGATGACATCGCCTACTCTAATCTTGTTGGGGTCGATAATCTTTGACATTGTTATCTTTCTTTGATTATCTATTAACTCGAATTAAATCAAATATTTTTTCATATTATATTTTCTAATGTCTTTTTTCAAACTCCTCAATCCCGCAAATATTTTGGGATGACATATATAAAATCTTTCGGTTGGATTATCACATATACAAGGCCAGTGTCTTCTTATTTTCTTTCTTTTTAATAACTCTATACATTTTTTAGCTTCTTCGCCCCCTTTACCCTTTTTTTCTTTCATAAGTTCAGTTACACAAGCCTTAGCAAATTCTTTTCCTTTGCCTCCCCTTAATTGCATGTAGCTCTCAATTATTCCAAATGCTCCATGGCTATAGGTGCCCCACGGATATTTACCATAGTCCGAAAAATAACTTTGTGCATAAAAAAATGGGATTAATAATTCATAAAAGAAAATATCTATCGAGCTTCCGGGTGGTAGTCTAATTTGCTCTTCAAGTCTTGAGCACATGCATGCCCACCCATCTTTACCATCCCATTTACTTTTACAGATATGCAAATCTCGAATATCTGATATTTTCTTTTGCTGTCTTATTTCTTCAAACCGGCCCCCCGTCTCACGCACCATTGGCAGATAAATCGCCCTTGTGAAAACAATTTCGATATCATATTTATCGCATATTACAATACCCCTTTTATAATTTTTATTCGTTAAGATAACACGACTCTGATCATGCTTATCGTAACTCATACAAAAACTAAGAGGTCCTCTTACTTCTTGTGTCCCTTGTTTTTCTACGATTTGAAGATTTGGATAATTGGTTTCTATCCATTTTTTATCATTTTCTGACAGCCACATTTTAACCGTTAAGCCACGGTTTAGAAGGTTGTTTCTTTGAGCTATATATCACAGATGCACTTTGCCCACCATTTTCTTTATCTTCATCTTTATTGTCGTCCCCTGAGGGGTATTCTTTAATTAGCTCATAATCTTCTTGGATATCAATATTTCCTTCACTATCTATATCAACTATTATGCATTTTGGCTTGTCCCCTAGATGCTTGAGGTTATCTTTACCGACCTTGTCCTCATACAGACCCATCGCTTCCTTATCGGGATGGCCGTGTGGGCTATCTTTTCGCGCTGGAGCACTAACAACTATAAGCTTAGGATCAATTTTATCTAAATGTTCAGTATATGGATCTTCGTCTTTCGGATCGCCTTTCCAAAAAAAAGTATTTGAACCATGATGAACCGCGCTCAAGACGTGTGCAGGAAGCCTGTCTTTATGATAATCGGTGATATGCTTTGTCCAGGCATCGTAATCTGCATCGCCGGTTAATAATATTTGCTTTTCTTTTTTGCCATACTTAAATCGAATCACTCCGCATTGCTCATGAATCCTATGGTATCTATCTTCAGGTTTTTCATCTTCAATTTCATCGGTAACATAATCGGCGGGTGCTAAAATATTAAAGCTTATATCTCCCAGCTTAACTTCTTTATCATCTAACTTGTTATCTTCACGGCTACCTTTAAGTTGAAAAACATTTTCTTTTCCAACCTTTTCCATAACGTATTCTAGGTCTTTATATGCATCCTTGTGATCACCGCCAGGTTTATGCCCGGAATGCCAAACTTGTTTTATGCCAATTTTTTTATTTTCATACATTTCTTTGACTTTTCCAAGATGATCTTTGTGGGGATGAGTATTGATGTAGATATCTAGCTTTCTCTTCTGTCCCTCAAGAAGATCTTCTAGTAATTTAATTATATCAATGCTTCCCTTTTTATCATCCTGATGGGAATCAGTTAATACGTATTTATGTCCTGTTCCATCAGGAATGATTAAAAGAGTAGAATCGCCTTGGCCGACATTAAGAAATACTGTACGAAATACACCCTCACCAGGTATTAGAATCTCCTGCGCCTTGTTAGCCATTTTATTTTCCTCCTTATAGCTGTTTATTTGTAACTAAGTGTGGTAAATATTTTTTTACTATTATTTCTGCCGATTCTTTACCGCGCTTCTTGAGATAGGTGGCAGCCTTTCCAGTAACTGGCTTGAAATTAGTCTTATAACCATTTACAAACTCTAAATCTGCTTTACTCCAACTAGCGGTTACGTCTGGGTGTTTGCTGTCCATTTTGATTGTACCTAAATAGGGTATCTCTCCGATTTCTTTAAGGTGATACATTTTGTTATATATCAAAGAGCGTGTCCTCTTAGCGCAGGTTAAATAAGACGAGTACAGTGCATCACCTATAGACCTTCCTAAATATTTCCTGTCTTCTAAAAATGGAGCCGAGGCATCGCTTGTAATAATAGTCTCACAGTTTTGGATCAATATTGATATTCCCTCATCTTTATCGGGCATTAATGCATTAGCCCCTAAACAATCGTACGATCCGCCATCTGTTAGAAATACATCTTTACCGTTATCCATTCGTATCTTCTTAGCCTTAAAACACAGCGGGTAAGCGGCTGAACAGGCTACGGCATCGCTTAGTCGCATGTCACAGAGGTCGCTACCGCCATCCTTATGTGATCCACACACTGATTTGCTAAACTTAAAGTTGCTACCCGTGCGTAAATCAGTAGCGTTTAAAATAAGGGTTGGATTTTCTGGCAATTCTTTAAGTTTTTTACCATTCAAAACTAGCTCATCCAAGGCTTCCGCAAGTAAGCCAGAGTCTATTCCTAAATGGAATAACTGCTGTAATAGAACGAGCGGATGCTTTAGTTTCTTAAAAATTGTTCCTTCGAGCCCCTTGTCCAATACCAACTCTATATTCTTTGTAAATAAGTCCCAATCATCAGAATGGACAGTCCATAAAGCAGCGATGACGGCCCCTCCAGAGATAGCTGACACTACTTTAATTTTTTTGTCTATTTCAAAATCATGGAGCGCTTCAAGAACACCATAATGAAATGCTATAGCTCTGCTACCACCCCCTGATAGCGCTAACCCTATGCCGTTTCTAGCGTTACTTGAATTATCCATAACAATCTACCTTCCTAAAAACTATGGTTGTTTACAGTTACCTCTGCCAAGAAACGAACTTCTAAGAATTTTCTTGACTTCTAGCGCGAGTATAGTATAATCGAAAATAAATCGAAAGTCAAGCGAGAAGATATATTAACTAAAATGCTTACAAAACGCCAAAAACAAGTACTAGATTTTATAAGAACCTACATAGATAAACATGATTTCGCCCCTTCCTTAGAAGAAATCAAAAAACATCTTCACCTCTCTTCTGTTTCTACAGCTCACTATCACGTCCAAGCTTTACAAAGTATGGGCTATTTAAGAAAGGAAGAAAATCAACCGCGAGCGCTTGATGTCTTTGCGAAACAGAAGCTAGTCCAAATACCTCTTTTGGGACGAATAGCAGCCGGTACTCCAATTGAGGCAATCGAAGATAGAGAAAGTATAGCAGTTCCTCAGGATAAAATTAAAACCGGTAATAATTATTTCGCTCTACAAGTAGTTGGAAAAAGTATGATAGATGAAAATATTAACGATGGAGATATTATTCTTGTCAAAAAACAGGTAACTGCTGAAAACGGGCAGAAGGTGGTCGCTCTCATAAACAACACAGAGGCAACGTTAAAACAATTCTATAAGGAAAGAGGTAAGATTAGACTCCAGCCAGCAAATTCTAGGCTACAGCCGATATTCGTTAAACCAGATGAATTGATAATTCAGGGAATAGTTACGGATGTAATTAAATCTGCAATTCGAGAAGAAACACTAGAACGAGTTAATCATACTATACCAAAAGAAAAGAGGCCAAAAGGTGGATGTGAGCTTTTGTATCCCGGTAAGCAAACAAGAGAACAAATTTTATTTGAAACTTCATCTGCTGAATTAAAATTTATTAAAAGGTATGGTCCGAATCCTAAAACAAAAAATGCACTTATGCTAGGTGATAATCTTGGAATACTAAAAAATTTTTATGATGATCCAGACATAAAAGGGAAGGTTAATCTCATTTATATAGATCCGCCCTTCGGCACTGGACAGGAATTTGTAGGGTACGAAGAAGAAAAATCCTACAGCGATAAGCTTATTAATACAGAATTTCTAGAATTTCTAAGAAAACGACTTGTTTTTCTCCGCGAATTATTATCCGAAGATGGCAGTATATATCTTCATATAGATCAAAAAATAGGTCATTACATAAAAATTATTATGGATGAAGTGTTTGGAGAAGAAAATTTCCGAAATGACATAACACGTATAAAATGTAATCCTAAGAATTTTGAACGTAAAGCATATGGCAACATAAAAGATGTTATTTATTACTACTCCAAATCTAAACCCAACGGAAACGATCCTATGTATTGGTCTGATTATAGATTAACGCTTTCTGAGGAAGAAATAGAAAAACAATTCCCAAAAATAGATAAGCAAGGTAGACGCTATGCTACTACTCCATTGCATGCAAAAGGGGAAACTAAAAATGGCCCTACAGGACAGCCTTGGAAGGAATTAAAGCCACCTAAGGGAAGACACTGGCGCTATCCGCCTGCCGAGCTTACCAGATTAGATAAATTAGGTTTAATTGAATGGTCAGAAACTAATAACCCAAGAAAAATAATCTATGCTGATGAGAATAAAGGAAAAAAGATTCAAGATATTTGGGATTTCAGAGATCCGGGATTTGTTAGTGAGACTTATCCAACAGAAAAAAATGAAGAATTGTTAAAACAGATTATCCTGTGCTCTTCGAGAGAAGGAGATTTAATCTTAGATTGTTTTTGCGGTTCTGGCACTACTCTCATTGCGGCGGAAGAATTAAATCGAGGTTGGATTGGTATTGATTCTAATGAGTCTGCAATAAAAACTGCGGAAGAAAAATTATCCAACTTAAATCAAAAACAAGACTTATTTAAAAGCCCCCCTTCTTTTTCTTTTTATAAAACGGCTAAAGTACTTCTATAAAGTCTTTTAATAGCAAAGCGCTGAATATATCTAAATTACTCTTCACGATTTTGCTATGAAGCCCTTTATTTGTTTTAAGCCAAATATAACCGTCTATTAAAGCGATCCTCTTTGCCCTACCAGATCTACTTTTAATGAACTTCGATGCATCGTCAAAACCGCGGTCTTGTTCGCCTCCAGGCGTAGTCAAAAATTTCGCTTCGCCAATTACATAAATATCGTCTTTTTTGAATAAAACATCTATCCCCTTGGTTAGCCTACAACCAAGATGTTTAACTGCGTAATCTTTAAGTGCCTTGTCGCTCCCAGCTAAAAAAGCTATGCCTTTAGCTTTAGTAAATTCATCCTCTTCCAGTATCGGGTACACCAAAGAAGGAAGCCAACTGCGAAAGGAACTTCCTAATTGCCTGTTTGTTTCCTTGGGGCGCGTCGCTTCTTGAATAAGTTTCTCTAACCCTAATCCATACAAACGATCCCCTATTCTTTCTACTGTCTCGGGATTTTGATCGATTGCCTTTTCATCTGCTCTAATAAATCCTATATAAGAATCCTTAACGGGGAAAACTTCTGCTTCCAGAAGCAATTTTATTAACGTCTTGGTATCGTGATTATTGAAGGCTTCGCGAATAGAGCGTTCTATACCGCCATCGAGAGGGCGCTCGGGATTCATATTCATAACATAAATCTTTCCCAGCTTATCTAAGTAGCCAGGACTATTTGCAATTTCTATACTTTTCTTAATCCATTTATTCATACTATCTCCTTACAAATGTACATGATAATTATACTACTTCTTCCTCCTCTCCCACAATCGAAAAACTACCTCTCTATTTCCCTTGATATCTCTCAAATTGTATGCCCTTATATGTCCTGATGAAAGGAGGCCAAAATGAGCGAAATAATGTCTCTTAAAAACGCATCCGCAGAAGAACTCCTTGGGCGCTATAAGGAACTCTACGGCGAAGATGCCGTAAGTAATCATAAGCTCTACCTCTGGCGCAAGGTTGCCTATAAACTTCAGGAGCAAGAATACGGCAATTTGTCACCCAAAGTCAGGAATAAACTAAAGGCGCTTATTGAGGAGTATGATCCAATCAACAATAAAATCCTGAGGCCGGATAAACCGGCGGTAAGCCATCCAATATCTGCCAAGGACAAGCGGCTTCCCATCCCCGGAACCGCAATAACCAAGGAATACAAAGACGCCAAGTACCAGGTGAAGGTCCTTGAGAAGGGCTTCGAGTATGACGGGAAAATATACAAGACCTTATCCTCTATCGCCAAAAAGATAACCGGCTCACATTGGAACGGGTATCTGTTCTTTAACCTATAGGAGGCATGATGGAAAAAAAGAACGTTAACTGCGCTATTTACACGAGAGTCTCTACCACCGAAGGACTCGACCAGGAATTTACCTCCCTTGATAACCAGCGCGAGTCTGCAGAAAGCTACATCGCCAGCCAGAAGTCCGAAGGCTGGATAGCTCTTCCCGAGCGTTATGACGATCCTGGTTTTACAGGAGCCAATACAGAGCGCCCTGCCCTTCAGAGGCTCATGGCCGATATCAAGGCAGGCAAGGTTAACTGTGTGGTGGTCTATAAGGTTGATAGGCTGTCGAGATCGCTATTGGACTTTAGCCAGTTATTGGAATCGTTCGAGCAGAATAATATATCCTTTGTTTCGGTAACCCAGCACTTCAATACCAATACCTCAATGGGAAGGCTCACCTTGAATATCCTTCTTTCCTTCGCCCAATTCGAGCGCGAGATAATAAGCGAGCGCACTAGAGATAAGATGGCCGCCTCCAAGAGGAAAGGCAAATGGGTCGGCGGCAGCCCGCCGTTAGGCTATGACATAGATAAAGTAAACAAAAGGCTGGTTATAAACCCGAAGGAAGCTGAGCTTGTTAAAAAGATATTCGACCTTTACCTTGAGAAAAAGTCCCTTCTTTCAGTGGCAACAGCTCTCAATGAGAACGGTTATACCACAAAGAGCTATACGACCTTCAAGGGCAAAAAATCCGGTGGTATGAAATTCAAGAGCACCAGCGTCCAGTCCATAGTAAAGAACCCCTTCTATACCGGAAAAGTAAACCATGCCGGAACACTTTATCAAGGCGAACAGGAGCGTATAATATCCGATGAGATATTCCAGAAAACCCAAGAGATACTGGCCAATAACCGTAGGGAGCGCAAAATCGCAGGTGTGGCAACCAGCGTAGGCTTATTAAACGGCATCCTTCGCTGCAAGGCCTGCGACAGCACCATGTACTACATCTACAGCAGGAAAGGTACAACCAGGTACCATTACTACCTCTGTATGAACGCCCAAAAACGGGGCTATAAGAGCTGCCCAACACGCCTTATTTCGGCTCAGGCGATTGAGAACAAGTTTATGGAGTTCTTAAGAACAATCTGCAAAGATCCGCGAATTGAAGCCAAGGCGTGGGAAGCGCTAACCATAGAAGAAAGGATACCAATACTCAAATTAATCGCCAAGGTCGCGCATTACGACGCGATTAATGGCGTCCTCGAAATAGTACTCCAGAATGGCGAGAAAAGCCGCCAATTCGAGCTAAAACTGAACGAATTGAAGCATATCCCCTATCATCGCCAGCAAGCCGGGATAAGCAAGGAACCACTTATACGTCAAAATCTTATCCTGGCTCACCAGATTGACCAGGTCGCGCGTGAAAGAAAATGCACTATAAAGGAAATAGCTGGCTGGCTAGGTATGAGCCATACGAGGATCTGCCATATCGCGAATATGTTGCTCATATCGCCAAAAATCCAGGAAGAGATACTCCTCTCTGCCGATAAGGCGCTATTTGATATCCCCGAGTACAAGCTGCGCCACGTAAGCACCGAGATGGACTGGAATAAGCAGCAGGAGATCTGGAACGGCCTCCTCAAACCCCAGCAAAACTAGCCCCACCTTAAGGCCGTTTACTAGAGATAAATCCATCCGAATATCCGCCAATTCCTAGTAAATGGCCATTTTACTCAATCGAAAACACCAGATTACGGCCAAAATAGCATTTACTACAGGAGCCCAAAAATAAGCCGAATCAGAGATAAATCGCGCTATTTCGGAGAATAGCTGGCCGAACTTGCGGAGATTTTAAACGCTAAAAGAGAAAAGTGGATAAAACTAACGACATCGTCGGGAAACGATGCCCTAAGTCTTTAAAATATAAAGACAAAGAAAAAGCCTTGATCAGGTTAACTGATCAAGGCTTCAAGCCTCTCTCTTTTGGTAATTAGAGAGAAATTACTGGCGGGCCCGACGAGATTTGAACTCGCGGTCTTCAGATCGACAATCTGACGTGCTAGACCAGGCTGCACCACGGGCCCGCGGATAAATCAACACCCCCTTTGAAGGGGAATCTTCGAAATGGTGGGCACTAGAGGATTTGAACCTCTGACCTTCTGAATGTAAGTCAGACGCTCTAACCAGCTGAGCTAAGCGCCCGAACAGTGGTGTGTAGAATACCACAAATCCCAAAAGGTGTCAACCCCGCTTTGCGGGGAAATCTGCCGGTTTTTATTCCCTAACGCCTCTTGAACTCCTCCGCCATGGCTATCCTCTTGCCGATGGGCGGGTGGTCGTACAGGAATATCTCCTCAAAACGTCCCGGTTCCTTGTCCGCGAGGTTCTGGGAGCCGAGTTTGCTCATCATGGATATGAAAGCATCCGGGTTCTGTGTTATCTCCAGGGCAAAACGGTCCGCCTGCCTCTCGAAGGCCCTGCTAAGGCCGTTCTGGATCGGCATCATCACGATGGCGAAGGCGGAAAATATCAGGGAAAGCAGCGGCAGGCCCGCAAGGTCGGATATCCCGCGTAAACCTATGGCGCTCGAGAGCTTCTCGTATGCCGTCCCTGCTAAGTAAAAACCCGCGAAAGCCGTAAGGGCCCCGAATACCAGTATCTTCATGATGTGCCCGCGCCTGTGGTGGCCCAGTTCATGGGCCAGGACCGCCTCTATCTCCTCATGCGAATATTCCTTGAGCAGGGTATCCCCAAGGAGTATCCTCCTTGTCCTGCCAAGGCCTGCGAGCGCGGCGTTCGCTTTAACCGTCTTGGAGCTCAGGTCTATCTCGTATACGCCGTTTACCCGGGCGCCGCATTTCGCGGCCAGGCCCAGGACGCGTGACTTCAGGTCCTCGTCATTGACCTGCTTGACCTTGAAAAAAAGCGGCAATATCACCACGGGGGCCACCCTGCTGAGCACGACTGTAAACAGCACCCAGAAGATCGCCATCCACACCCACCAGCAGGTATCGGAACGCCTGAGGAAGAAGTATAGCATCTCTACAAGTATGAAGAATATCACTCCGCTGAGCAGGAGCTTTTTGAGATAGTCCTTGAACCATCCGAATAAGCTCTGGTTTGAGAGCAAGAACTTCTTCTCTATCGAGTAGCCCTGGTACATATCGAGGGTGAAGGTTACCGCGCTGAATATCACCCCGAAGACCAGGTAATATACGGCCGTTGAGACCCACGGATTTGCCGAGACTCTCTCGGCGAAATTCCTTATCCACATGGACGGGCCCTGCGTCGCCATGATATACAGGAAGAGGAACGTTATAACCAGTTCAACGCCAAAGAGTATGTTCTTTATCCGCGAATATTTTTTCGCGGGTTCCTGCGAAAGGTAGCTTATCATTTTGCCTGTTGCAGGTATATTTTGCGTATTTCGTTGAAGATATCGACATACTCCTTCGTCTGGTAGTCCCTGTATGTCCATTCCCACGGCAGGAAAGATTTATCAACATAACGCAGGGTTATCTCGGCGAATATCCCCTCGTTGAGGTATACCCTGTGGGAGTTGTCCTTCGTCGTCGCCAGGACGAGTTTTGCATCGGTTATATAGCCCGGGTCGATATTTATCCGGCGCGACGGCCTGCCGCGCTCCCTGCTTAAACCCAGTTCCATCTTGTTGGTCAGGTGCTTTATCCTCGGCAGCTGCTCCGGGCTCACCAGCCTCCTGAAAGACACGAACTGCCTCTTGAGGTCTTTGCCCATCTCGGGCGCGTAATAGTCCGTATAAGAGAAATCCAAAAGCGCCGTCCTAAAATCTATCTGGCCGAACCGGCCTTCCAGCTGTTTTTCCACTTTCATGATAAGATCGGCTTCGTTGGATATCATCCCGATGACAAGCTTAACAGGTTTATGTGTCCTTACCGCCCCCATTTGTTCCTCCTGAATATTTTTTGTTTCGTTTGCCTTTGCACGCCTTTACGCAAATACCGCAGATCGAATGGCCTATCCCCGGCCTGTTGGCAAAGGTCTTCAACAGTCCGCGGCAGGCTTCCAGGTCCAGGTCCTTCGCTTGTTTCTTTATGGCTTTCGCGGGGCACAGGGCAACACATACCGCGCATTTCCCGCAACCGGCCTTCACGGGCTTATCGGTCTTTAGGGGCATATCGGTAAGAACCGTCGCGTACCTTACCGCCGCGCCGTACTTGGGATTCACGAGGAGCCCCGAGCGCCCGATATAACCGTTGCCCGCGAGATGGCCTATCTTCTTGTGGGAAACGGCCCCGCGCATCCTGTCCCAATCCTCGATGAAACTGGCCGGGACCGGCAGCGCGGAATACCCGCTGTTCTGGATGAAATTCGACAATTTAAGGGTTATCTCGTCCAGAAGCGAGTTGACCCTCTTGTAGTGAAAAGCGTATATCCTGGTCGGGGCGTCCGTAATGGTCCCGACCACCCTCTCCGACAGGCGCACCCCGACAGAGATACCGCGGTCGAGACCTTCGCATGCCGATGAGGGCTCTATGCAAAAACTGTCCTTTACCGGGACCGTGTCCGCCACCCCGAACAGCGCGGCCCCTTCCGCCAAAGCCATTGCCTTCAACTTCCTGTAATTACTTAAAGATCCCTTTTCCCGCATCGGAAAGTATTTCCAAGTCCTTGTAATCCGTCATGTCATAATGCAGCGGCGTTATCGAGATATAACCGTCGCGCACCGCGACGGCGTCGACCATCCCGTCTCCCGAGACATCCGCCTTATGGCTGCAAAGCCAGTAGTAGACCCTCTTATTTGGGTCTTCCCGCCTGTCATAGCTCTCTTTATAGAAAGTTGACATACCCTGCCGTGTTATCTTAACGCCTTTTATCGCGGACTTAGGGAGCGCCGGAACGTTCACGTTGAGCAGGGTATTCACCGGCAGCCGTTTTTCCAGCATCATCTTAGCGAGTTTACAGGAAAAATCAACCGCCGCGTCAAATTTCTCCCACTTGAAGGAATTAAGGGAGACAGCGAACGACGGGACGCCGAGTATGGCACCCTCCGTGGCGCCGGATACCGTGCCCGAATACAGGACATTGACCCCCAGGTTGGGCCCGCGGTTAACGCCGGATATTATAAGGTCGGGCTTGCTGTCCTTCATTATCGACATCATCGCTATCTTTACGCAGTCCGCGGGCGTGCCTGATATCGCGTAGCCGAAGAACTTGCCTTCGCGGTCGGTCTCGTAAACGCGAAGCGGCACCGAAAGCGTTATCGCGTGGCCCTGCGCGGAGCGTTCCGCGTCGGGGGCCACGACCGTAACATCGCCGAGCCTCTTTATCCTGTTATACAGGGCCATTATGCCCTGTGAATGTATGCCGTCGTCGTTGGTAAGGAGGATACGCTTCATTTAAGCTCTATCTCTTTCGCCGTCATGGTATCGATGTCGATGATCGCTACCGTGGACCTGCCTGTCGTCCATCCGCCGGTCTCCCCGGGGTTGACCAAAAGGCAAGTCTCCACTTTCTTGATATCCGTCTTGTGCGTGTGCCCGTGTATAAGAAGATGGACCTCCTGCCGCTGTATCATGCCCATGAGGTCCTTGACGTCCTCTATCTCGTGCGTCACTATCATCCTTATATTGGAGAGGTCATAGCGGTAAGGGTGCTCTACTATCATTCCGTTGGACTTCATCGAGAGGGCTTTTTTGTCGCCGTCGTTGTTGCCGAAGACGCCGAGCCATTTGCATTTCAGCTTCTCGAGCGGGGTGACCGCGAACGGCGCACAGTAGTCTCCAGCGTGCACCACAAGGCTGCATCCTTCGGCGTTGAATACATCCACGGCTTTCTTTACCATTGGAACGTTATCGTGGGAATCCGACATTACTCCTATCTTCATTTACCGTCTCTCCTTATTTTAACATTATAACCGTAAGCATGCGCCCGGCGGCATCCTTCTCCCTCCTGTAGGAAAAGAAATCGCCGTTCATGCACGAAGTGCATATCCCGCAGTCATATATGTTCTTGGAACTGACACCGGCACTTATAAGCTGCCCGGCATTCTCTCCGACCATGTCAAAATAATGTTTATGCGCCATTTTAACAACAGAACCCGGAAAATGCACCAAAAATTCGCTGTTGACCTCATAGCAGCACTGCCTTAGCGCCGGGCCGAAACCCACTACCAGTTTCGACGGGTCCGTACCGAAGGCCGAGACCATCATCCCGACAACGCCGGGGCATATACGCTCTCTCGTGCCGCGCCATCCGGCATGCGCGGCGCCTATCGCCTCGTTCTCCGGGTCATAGAACAGCACCGGTAGGCAATCGGCCGTCCTCACGGAAAGCGCTATACCGCGGACATCTGTTATTGCGGCATCGGCTTCCGCGATCTCGCGCGAAAGGTCGGTCCTGGCGCCGACCTTTACCACTTTGGCCGCATGGACCTGCTGCATCCTGGCAAGTCTTGCCTTGATTACGCCAAGGCTTTTAAGGAAATCATCATGCCCGATATGCCTGTCCGATATACCGCAGACCACCGGAAGGCTGTCGAAACCGGGTATGGCGGCTTTCATCAGAACGGCAATCCCGCCGCGACATGGAACCGGCCTACCCTTTCTTCCTCGTTCTTGTTAAGCGGATAGGCATAGTCGCAGCGCATAACGAACCACTTTGTCCTGACCCTTATGCCCGCACCCACGGAATTCTGGAGGTCCTTGGGAAGTTTTACCTTGTTGATGTGCTCCCAGTTTCCGCCGACATCGTAGAATATCGCGCCGTTGAACCATTTGTATATGGGAAACCTCGTCTCAACGTTGCCGAGCAGCATGACGTTTCCCCATAGCGGCAGGTTATTCTCGTCGCGCGGCCCGAGCGACCTCGACTTGTATCCCCTGACGGAGTCGTCGCCGCCGAGCGTAAACCTCTCGAAGAACGGCACGTCCGATGAATCTCCGTATTCGCCTTCCCAGCCGCCCTTGCCCCTGAGTACCAGCGTTATCTTGGGGTACGGGGTCGAGATATACCACCTGCCTTCGCCCACGGCCCTGATAAAATTATAATCGCCGCCGAAGGCCTTGGACGATACATCAAAGCAACCGCGGTAATACGAACCGTCCACAGGATAAAGGGAGTCGTCAAGGGTGTTCCTTTCGAGGGTGAAGGTAAGTGTAGACACCCCGCTCCGGCCCGTATGCCTTTTGAAATCCTCGGGCGCCCACTCGGCGACATTATAGACCTTCGCCGTCTCGTATGTATATTTCATGAAGCCGTGGGTATTCTCGGTAAGTTTCTTGCCGAATATAAGATCTCCGCCGAAACCGTCCATCTTATAACGGCCGTCCTTGGACTCGTGCGCCAGGATCTCGCTTCCGCCCAGATAATCGCCGCCGAAAAGGTTCTTTACGACTATACCCATCGTACCGTCCTTGTGCCCTCCGCCGAAATCGCCGTCCATATTAAAAGCGATCTTGCGCGGAAGCATCGCGCGGGTATATATCCTGAAAGACTCTATAGGGACGTCCGGATAATAGGCCAGGCCTATGTCCTTTGCCTTGTCCCTGTCTATGAATTCGGCATAGAAGAATTGGAAGGTCTTCATCTTCACGTAACCCATCTCGAAGAAAGAAACGAAATGCCCCGTAGGGATCCATATAAGCTGCGGCTTCCCGAGGGCCTTCCAGAGTTCTATGGTATTGGCGTGGGGTATGCTCGTGTCGAAGTGCGCGTTTATCATCATGACGGACCGGCCTTTGAGTTTATCCGCGAAATTGACCGGGTCTATCATCCAGACCTTTTTCTCGAGTTCTTGCGCCGAAGTTATACCTTCCTCCTCGAGCCGCTCCTTAAAGAGCTTGGTCGCGAAACCGTTCCAGATTATATCTCCCATTCCGCCGCCGCCGAGCAGTATGACCATGGACTTCACGCGCTCATCCACGCCCGCAAGTACCGGTACCGCGATACCCCCGAGGCTTATGCCCATAGCGCCTATCTTTTCCCTGTCTACCCTCGGGCGCGTCTCGATCCAGTCTATGCCGCGGCGGGCCTCGATCACTATCTGCCTGAAGAGCTGGACTATCGCGTCCTCGCCGTTCTTCTTCAGGTTCTCGGCAAGCCACTTCCTGCCGAAGCTGTAATTCTTCTGGTAAGCCGTCTGGACCAGAAGGACGCCTATCCCGCTCGAGGCAAGGTCCCGGCAGAACTCTCCCTCTATCTCCGGTATGCCCCCGGCTATATGGCTGAGGAATATTACCGCGGGATATTTGCCTTCCCCTTTTGGCTCGTAGAAATCCATGTAGACCGCGTTATCCGGATAGCACGTCGGGAAGCATGACGGGTAGCTGAAAGAAAAATGCGTGTATTCCCGGGTGCTTTCTTTTATCTCGAGGCTACAGACGGGAGCGCTCTTGGCATAATCATAGAAAGCCGACGGGTCCATCGCTCCGGACTGCGCAAAGGCAGATGATGAGGCGGCCAACATAAAAACAACCAGCAGTTTTTTCATTTATTCTTCTTCATCCACTTGCCGTCTTTCCCGGAAATCCATTTTTTTCCCTCGGGGCGCACATCGACCTTCTTGTTAAAATCGACGGGATTTTCTCCCGCAAACGGGCCCACGAATGTCCCGGACAGCCGGTATCCCTTTCCGTCCTTATCCGGGACCTTGGTCAATACTATAAGCTTCTTCCCTGCATATTCCCTGAGCGGCATGATGAGTTTGCCGTTCATCATTAATTGTTCTATAACCGGGCGGGGCGCGTAATCCATCTGGTTGGTTATGACTATGACTTCGAAAGGGGCGCGTTCCAGCCAACCGGCCGTTACCTGCCCGGACTTTATATGAACGTTCCGGCAGCCCATGGACTCCAACCTGTCTTCCGCCTGCTGCGCAAGTTTTTCCGATGATTCCACACAATATACCCGGCCCGCGAGCATGGAGAATACGGCCGCCTGGTAACCGCCTTCGACCCCGATTATAAGGACCTTATCCCGGGCTTTTAAGTCCGCCATCCTGGCGACCAACGCGACAAAATACGCCGGAGGTATAGCCTCGTCCTCGCCGACAGGGAGGGATATATCATCATAAGCATATTCCCTCATCCCTTCGGGAACGAACTTATGCCTTTCTACGGCATCTATAGCGCCGGTTATCCTCGCGTCCTTTATCCCGCGCGATATCACCTGCGAATCCACCATCATGCCGCGCCGCCGGGCATAATCATCGGCCTGCTGCGCAAAAACGCAGGATGAAACGGCTGCCGCGCATAGGGCCGCGAGGACCTTCTTCATCATTTTACCTGCATATACCCGGCCATAGGATCGACCGGTTGTTCGTCTATCCATATCTCGAAATGTAGGTGCGAGACCATGCAGGGATTCCAGGCGTTGCCGGTCTTTCCGACTTCCCCTATTATGTCGCCCCTCTTCACCTTTTCCCCGCGAGGGTCCACAAAACTTTTTGAGAGATGCCCGTATACGGTCCTTGAACCGTCTATGTGGTTGATCACCACGAAATTCCCCATACCGCGGTTGTGTTTAGAAACGGCGTTGCCGGATTTCGCAGCGTAAACAGGGGTCCCGACGGGAGCGGTCAGGTCCACACCCAGGTGGAGGCGTCCTCCACGGCGCTTGGCGCCGAAGGTACCGTCGCCGTAACAATCGCTTCGTATCTTCGCTTCAGTGGTCGCTACCGGCACTATGAACTTCGGCTCCATTAACCGGAACGAAAATATCCTTAACGGCTTGTAAAGCGCCGCCGCAAGGATGACAACAACCGCTATGGCCGCGATTACCTTGATCTTCTTGAGCATCCTTATTTCCTCTCCCCTGTCCTTTTTTGTATCCAATCAATGATGTAACCGGCTATCTCTTCCCTGCTCGTTTCCCTAAGAAGCTCATGATAAAGCCCGTCATAGACCTTCAGTTCCTTGTCTATGGACGGTATTTTCTCGAAAAGTTCCCTTACGCCGTCGGCTTCGACCACCTTGTCGTCGCTGCCCTGCAGGAAAAGCAGCGGGACTTTTATCCCGCCTGCGTTATCGAAGACGAACCTCATGGCCTTTGTCATCTGCAAAAACAAGCCGAATGATATGACGCGCTGGGAATTCTTGTCCGCTTTTGTCTCTTCTATAAGCGCAGCGTCATGCGTAAGCCATTCATAAGGTATCCTGTTTGGGGTCGTCAGCCAGGGGAACAAGGCCGCGATAAACCGTGCGGCCCCGTACTCTATCCCTCCGGGAGGGTTTTTAAGCTTAACGGCGGGAGCGCTGCAGATCACGCCCGTTATCGTATCGCCGTATTTTATCGAATAATCGAGCGCCAGCAGGCCGCCCATGCTCAGGCCCGCTACAAATACATCTTCGAGCAGCGTCTCGACCTTGGCTATCTCGATCATCTGCCTGAGGTCCGAGACGAGGTCGTCGAAATCGGCCGCAAATACGCGCCTGCCCTGGGATCTCCCGTGGCCCCGCTGGTCATAAAGGAAAGCAGCAATACCGGCGCCGTAAAGCCGTTCGCCGAAATACGCATACTTAAGGAAATTCTCCCCGAGCCCATGCGCCATGACAAGCACTGCCTTCGGGTCCGCGGGGATGAACGCCTTATATGCTATGTTCTGGGCGTCTTTGTTCTTGAAAGACCCTTCGAATCTCAAATCCTGCCCTCAGCTCCTGTACAACTCGTCAAAAACTTCCTTATATTTCTCCGCGACAACCTTGCGCTTTACCTTGAGGGACGGGGTCATCTCGCCCTCCTCTATCTTCAAGGGCCTGTCCAGCAGCCTGAATCTCTTTATCCTCTCATAACCGGGCAGGGCCTTCTGTTTTTCTTCTATCCTGCCCTTTATGAACTCCTCGACACGCGGATGGGCTGCCAGTTCCTCCGGCTTAAGGTAAGGTATCCCAAGTCTTATCGCGAGCCCTTTCAACGCGTTAAAATCCGGGACTACTATCGCTGTCAGGTAAGGCCTCCTGTCCCCATGGATCACTATCTCCTGTATGTACGAATCGCTTTTTATGAGGTTCTCTATATTGAGCGGCGCTATATTCTTCCCGCCGGCGGTTATTATTATGTCTTTCTTGCGGTCGGTTATATAAAGGAACCCGTCATCGTCGAAATGCCCCACGTCCCCGGTATGGAACCAGCCCTCGCCGTCTATTGCCTCGGCTGTGGCCTTTTCGTTATTATAGTACCTCTTCATTACCGTAGGGCCTTTTACCAATATTTCTCCGTCGGAGGACATCCTTACCTCCACGTCCTTGAGGGGTTTTCCTACGGAGCCGAACCTGAGGGCCTTGAAAGTATTAACCGTCACTACCGGGGATGTCTCGGTAAGGCCGTAGCCCTCGAATATAAATATCCCGACCGAAAAGAAAAACTCGGCAAGCTCCCTTGAGAGCGGAGCGCCGCCTGAGATGAAGAATTTGATCTTTCCGCCGACCGCCTCCTTTATCTTGGAGAATACGCATATCCTGGCGATATTGTACTCGAGCCAAAGGCCCGGGCTTATATCCAGCTTATTGAAAATAGCGTCGGAGTATTTTTTGGCCGTCGCGAACGCCTTTTCGAGGGCTTTTCTTTCGCCCGGTTTTTTCACGGAGGCCTTTTCCATTATTCCCGCGTAAAGTTTCTCGTAGAACCTCGGAGGAGCACACATGTAAGTGGGCCTGATCTCTTTAAGGTCCGAGGCCACCGACTCCATGCTCCCGGCATAAGCGATCGTCCCGCCGATGAGCAGCGTAAAATAATAGCTGGCCATCCTTTCGAACACATGCGATAGCGGCAGGAAAGAAAGGCAGACGTCTTTCTCGTCAAAAGGAAGAACGTCTACCGACACCCTGCAGTTGGAAAGGAAATTTCCGTGCGTAAGGCAGACGCCTTTTGCCGGGCCTGTTGTGCCCGAGGTATATATTATAGAGGCCAGGTCGTCCTTGCCGGCCGACCTGAGGCGTGATTCGAATTCCACGCGGACTTCGGAAGCTTTCGCCGCCCCGGTCTTCATGACCTCTTTCAAAGAGATCATATCTGCGCCCGGCAATCTCTCCGGAGGGTCCATCATTATTATTTTCCTGAGCGAAGGGATGTCCTTTTTTACGGAGAGCACTTTTTCGAGTTGTTCGGCGGTCGAAACTATAGCCATGGCTGAATCCGAATCCGAGATTATATGCGCCATCTGGTTCGGGACATCGGTAGGGTATATGGGGACATCGACACAGCCTGATGAAAGGACGGCCAGGTCGGAGAAAGCCCACTCCGGCCTGTTCTCGGAAAGGATGGCGACTTTTTCGCCGGGTTTAAGTCCCAAGGCGATAAGCCCGAAAGCGAGGTCTTTTACCTTGTCCTCGAATTCCGACCAGGTTATATCGCGGTATCTGCCATCGCGTTTATACCGGAGGGCGCACCTGCTGCCATACCTGTCCGCCCTCGCGAAAAACATCAAAGGAATAGTGTCTTCACGCATCGAGACTCTCTTAGAACATCACTTTGCGCGCGCGATTCATCCCTATTGCGAGCTTGAGCAGGTTGACCCTCTTCAGGCCCTTCTTTATGACGTTCATCCTGGACTGGCCTTTGGGCGTCTCTGAAACGGTGAAGAAATCCTGCGCCAGCTCTATGATCAGTTCCGGGTATTCCTTGAAAAATTCGGGATGTTTCAACGCGAAGTTAGAGATACCTTTATATCTCTTCAGGTCCTTAAGGACGAAAGAGCTTTCGAGGCGCTTGCGGTATCCGGCAAGGCCTTTCTCCGAGAAATCATTGTTCTTCCTTGCTTCTATTATCGTTTCGGCCGCGGCAAGGCCCGAGGCCATCGCGAGGTTAGACCCTTCATGATACAGGGGATTCATGTTAACGAAACCTGCTGCGTCGCCGGCTATGATAAGCCCGTCCATGGTCAATTTAGGGAGGTGGTCATAGCCGAATTCCGGTATCATGTGCGCGGAATACTCAAGAAGCTTCCCTCCCTTTATATAGCGCTTTATCGACGGGTGCTCCTTGAAAGATTCTATTATGTCATTCGGGGTAAGCTTGTTGTTCTTTAGATCGTTCGTGGATACTCCGACGCCTATAGATACGGTATCCTTGTTAGTATATATGAATGCTGATCCTACGAGGCCCTTAACAGAACCCCCGAAATACTCCAGCGAAGCGCCCTCATCGCCATCAAGGTTGAACCTTTGCTCTATCGTCTCCTTCGGCAGTTCGATGACTTCCTTGCAGCAGGTGACCATGTGCTCGGGTATATGTTTTTCCCTGAGCCCCAGGCCCTGCGCCAGCAGGGAAGTGACGCCTTCGGCTATCACTATCGTGTCCGCGAAAAGGTCCCCGTCCTCAAGGCGGGTCTTCACGCCGACAGCCTTGCCGTTCTCGACTATAACCTTATCGACAACCGCCTCGTTGAGTATCATGACCCCGGCTTCCTCGGCTTTCGAGGCATACCATGCGTCGAATTTCCCGCGCAGGACCGAAAAAGTATTGTTATAGGGGGGCTTGTTGAAATCCTCGAACCTCATGGCAAGCTGGAGCTCGGAGTCGTCGGAAAGCACCGAGAACTTCTTCTGCACTATCCTCCTCTCGACGGGCGCCTCTTCCCAAAAGTTGGGTATCACCTTATTAAGTATCGTGGAATAAAGTATCCCTCCCATTACGTTCTTGGACCCGGGCTTCTCCCCGCGCTCGAGAAGCACTACGCTCAATCCCGCTTTCGCGAGGGTATAAGCGCATGTCGTCCCGGCAGGGCCCGCTCCTACGACTATACAATCGAATTTCTCACCGCTTGCCATTATGTGGTCTCCTGTTTACATTGATTATAGCCCCCATGCCGGAGGGCTGTCAAATACGCTTATTCTTCTATCAGGGCTTTTATCTGGGGAAGCATCTTCCGCGTCTCTTCCTCTCCCCGTTTTATGAGCTCTTCGGCTTTGTAGAGCTCGAACCAGACCGCGTTCGACAGTATCGGATGGATAACGCAATCCGCGTTACGGGACGACGCCTCAGCCAGGACATACTGCATGGCCAGCGAGGTGTTCATCATGACGTCGAAAACGTTGGGTGCAAAGGTCCGGCGGGCCCAGTTATTGAAATTATATTTTATCCGCGCGAAGACGGAGCCCTTAGCGAGCCTGGCCTCTTCCCTGAGACGCCTATCCTCGAACTCGGCGAATATCTTGCGCATCTCTTCCTGGCTCGGGAGGCAGTTGACGGCTATTATCTTGCTTGCGCCGCCCTTCACCAGGACATCTATCGGGACCGGGTCCAGCGTCCCTCCGTCGATAAAGAAATCGTCGCCGTACCTTACAGGTTTAATTAGCGCAGGGATCGAGCAGGTCGCGCGCAAGGCGTCGACAAGGCTGCCCTGGTCAATTACGATGTTCTCCCGCGAACGCAGGGTGTTGGCGACTATCTTGAACGGTATGCGCGTATCATGGAAGGTCTTGTTGCCCAGGTATTCCCTGAATAACCGCTTGATGCCGTTGCCGTTCAGGAAGCCGTGCAGCGGCATGAGGGAAAAATCGGCCAGTGAAAACAGCGTCTTCTTTTTCTTGAAACTCAAAGCGACCTTTTCTATCTCTAAAGCGTCCATCCCTGAAGTCCAGAACGCCCCGATGACCGCCCCTATGGAACTGCCTGCCACGAAATCTACCGGGATCTTCTCCTCTTCCAGCACCTTGATGACGCCGATATGGACAAGCCCGAGCGCCGCCCCTGAACCAAGCGAAAGGCCGACGAGTATCCTTCCTATCTCCCTGGCGATCCTCCTGACCGCCCTCGAATAGAGGCATTCGGGCACTGCAAGCACCGGAGGCAGGCCTGCCGCCATCATCCCGGCAAGGAAACCGAGGTCCGGCAAGGTCGCATATGCCTTATGGCCCAACAGCTTTACCTCCTCTTCGAAACTCTTGGTCATCACGAATTCGTTTATTACGGCCCTTATGACCTTATCCGGATCCTTGACCGTCTTTTTCAATTCGTCGATGATCCTCCCTGTCGCCTTCAGGTTATGCTCGCCGGAATCCGTCACCACGTGTATAAGGTCGGATTGGATAAGCACGGCATAAACGGGTTTATCCATCTCCGACGGCATATCAACGACTATGTAATTGAATTCGGACGCTATCGAGCTAAGCAGGGAGATCACTTCGGACGGCTCTATGTCCGCCGACGAAGCGCAGGAAAGGCTCAATAGGTGTATCCCTCCCGGCTCATACTTTACGACTTTGGACCTTACATCATCGTAGCTGAGGATGCCGGAACCAAGGACGATACACTGCGGTTTCCCGTCCATATGAAGCGTGGAAGCGCATTCTTCTCCGGAGGGGCTCATGTCTATCAAAATGACCTTCTTGCGCGTTTCGTAGGCCAGGGCGATGGCCAGGTTCGCAGAATACATAGTCCTGCCGGCTTTCTTAGCCATGCCGTAAACCGATATTATCGTCGATTCGAAGACCGCCTTAGTCTTGGATTCTTTCTTCTTCAGACGCCTGGAAAGCGATTCGCTGAGTCTGACGGCAAGCTGCGGAATGTCGCTTAGCAATAGATCAAAATTTTTCTTGTCAATGCGCAGGACCAGCGAATCGTTCATTATCCTTACGGAGGCCGAATGGGGTTCGTTGGTAAGCAGGGAGACTATCCCGACATAATCACCCCTATGCAGATATATAAGGGCCCTCTCCTCTCCCGATGGGGTATTGACAAACACCTTTGCCCGGCCCGATACCATGCAATAAAAAGAATCCGCGGGGGTACCCTCGCGGTAGAGAAGGTGGTCTCTCCTGTACTCAACCAGGTAGCAGCGCTCCTCAATGAGTTTTTGCGCGGCCTGCGGCAGGTCGGCGAACAGCGGTATTTTCTTTATGACCGCAGCTTTATCTAAATTATTAATATTGGCAGGGCTCATCTCTTTTATTATATAGGCTGGAAAACAAAATGGCAAGCGCAATGGCGCTTGCCATTTTGAACCTCCTGCTTCTACTGCAACCGGAAATCCTGCATCGACCGACAAAGGGAGGCAACCTACGCCTTTGACCTTTTCTCCGGTTTCGGTAACCTCGCCGCCCTGCCGTGCCACCTGGAATGGCCTCGGTTTAGGCCCGGGGTTTTGCGTCACGCCCTTTCGGCCCTGATGGGGGTGGGCCCGCTTTGGGATTTTCGGACCCAGCGTCAAGTCCGACCGCCGGCCGGACTGCCCCTTTCGGTCAATTAAAGTATGCCATATATCGACGGAATTTCAAGGCCCGCAGGTGCGATTTTTAAGCAGGCGTTCCATGTTATCTCCGGCGGAAAGATACTCCGGGTCTATCTTGAGGGCAGTCCTGAAATCACGCAACGCCTCTTCTTCCCTGCCCGTATTACCAAGACACGCGCCGCGGTTCCCGTATGCTTGGGCGCAATCAGGGTTAAGTTTTATCGCTTCGGTAAAGTCCGCAATCGCTTTATCAAACTGCCCCGTCTTTATATATACGACGCCCCGGTTATAATAAGGCTTATATGCGCCGGGGTCCAGTTCTATGGCCCTTGAATAATCCGAGGCAGCCTTTTCCTGCTGACCGGCAGCCAGGTATGCATTACCCCTGTTAGTAAATATATCCGCGAACCGGGGATCCATCTCTTCCGCCTTGTTGTATTCTTCAATAGCCTCCCGCACTTTCCCGGCATTCGAGTAAGCGACCCCGCGGCCGATATATGCCTCAACACTCGGGTAATTTTTTATGGCATCAGTCCAAAGCGAGATGTTGTCCTTCCATACGCGGCATCTCTGCGATGAAAGAGCGCACAGCGTGCAGGCAAACGCTGCGGTCAATATGATAGCAACCGCCTTTGCCGCTGTATTTTTCGAGCGGCAAGTTCGGCAGACCGCTTCCGCTATAATGTAAAACAACCCTATATAAGCGATATAGACATACCTGTCGGCGGCAACCGCCCGTCCGAGAGGGATAATCTTTATTACCGGCAATAGAACCGCGATAAAGAAGAGAAAGCCGAAGGCCGCTTTCCTTGTATACCTAAGCGATACGGCTACGGCGGCGCACACCGCCGCAAATACCGGCAACGAATATAAGAGTATCCACCTGACCGCGGACTGGACATCCGCAGGATAGGGATAAAAGGCCGACAACCCGACCGGAAAAACAAGTTTTTTCAGGTAAAAAACAAGACCGTAAACAGCGAATGCCGCATTGTTAAACAGCCCGTGGTCGACGTGTAATACCCTGCCGGAACCCTGCTGAGCAAAATAGCCGAAAATGCCTAACAATAGTGCCGCGGCAATAAAAGGCGCCTTATCGAATACGGCTTTCCTGTCGAATTTCCTGCGCAAAAAATAATCCGTTAAAAACAGCAGCGCCGGCATCGTAACGGCCATCGTCTTCGAGAGCATGGATAATACGAACATCCCGAGCGAAGCAGCGTAATCGGCCGTTTTCCTCGCACCCTTCAGGTAACGAACATAAAATATCAGCGACAGCAGGAAGAAGAACGAATACAGGACATCCCTCCTCTCTGATATCCATGCTACCGACTCGACATGCATCGGGTGGATGCCGAAAAACAACGCGGTAATGAAAGAGACCGCGGCGCTCCCGCTGATAAGGTATATGAACCAGAAGACGAGCAGGCAATTCGCCAAGTGCAGGATCAAGTTATCGGCGTGGTAGATAAACGGATCATCCGTGCCAGCGATACGGTATTCAACGGCGTATGAAAGCATGGCAAGCGGGGCATAGTTCTCGCAGACAGCGGAAGTGAACATGGTCTTGATATTCCGGGGAGAGATGTCGCGGACCAGCTTGTTCTCGGCAATGAAGCGGTTGTCATCCCAAAGCGTGAACCCGTTACAAAGGCAGGGGTATAAGGAAACAAAGGTTATGACGATAAGTATGAACAATACCGCCGGTATTTTGTATCGGTACATTTTCGCCTTTTAAGCGTAACCCAGCATCTTGAGGGCCTGCGGGTCCTTGCGCCAGTTCTCATGGACCTTGACCCATAATTCAAGGTAGACATGCCGATCTAATAATCTTTGGAGGTCCTTACGCGCCGCTTCCCCGATCTTTTTCAGGGTCTGCCCTTTATGTCCTACGATTATCTTCTTCTGGGAATGCCTCTCGACATATATCGTGGCCCGTATATAGGTCACTTTCTTCGGCCTTTCGGCGAACTCTTCGATAAGGACAGCCAGGGAATGAGGAACTTCTTCATGGGTCAATTCAAGCGCTTTCTCCCTTACGGTCTCGCCCGCCAGGAAACGCTCCGTCTTATCGGTAAATTGCCCGTCCGGAAAATATTTCCTGCCTTCAGGCAGGTATTCTATCGTCTTGCGCAGCAGCACGTCCATGTTATCGCCGTTTACGGCCGAGACAGGTATTATCTCCTTGAAACCGTGAAGGCCGGCGGCCTCTTCTATCAACGGGAGGGCAAGCGATTTGCTGCGAAGGTCCACTTTGTTTATAAGGAGTATGGACGGCTTCCCGGAGTCCTTTATGAGGCCAAAGATGAGCTTGTCCTCATCCGTAATGCCGCGGGTCACGTCTATAATGGCTATCACGAGATCGACATCCAACAGGCAATCCTTGGCAACCTTGGTTATGCGTTTACCGAGCAGGTTCTTGGGCTTGTGTATGCCGGGGGTATCCACGAATATGACCTGGGCCTCTCCCGTGGTCAATATCCCCTGTATCCTGTCGCGCGTCGTCTCAGGTTTCTCGGTAACTATCGCGACCTTTTCCCCGACCAGCCTGTTGAGGACCGTGGACTTGCCCACATTAGGCCTTCCGACTATCGCGACAAACCCCGACCTGTATTTCTTTTCCACGTCCATATCAGTAAAGTTCTCCAGCCTTCAGCTCTTTAAGCCAGCGCCTTTCGAGTTCTTTTTGTGTCACGTAAAGCCTCTTCTCTGCCGCCTGTTCGAATGCCATACCGGTCCCAAGCAGGAGCAACAGCTCCCTTATGGTGTGCTTATTATATCTTTTCATCAGGTATTTTGCCATCGAATAAGACTCCTGGGCGGCAAGCATGTACTGAACTTCATCGGAAGAGGATGACAGCACTGAATCCAGCTTCCCGAACGGTATAAGTATATCGTTCTTGACGGCATTCTTTAGTATCCTAAGGTCCTTACCGGCATATTTGTACCCCTCATAATACGCCAGGCCTTCCTGAAGCCAGTCGGGCGCCTTGCCCCGCGAGATATCGGTGACCAGCAGGTGCGTATACTCATGCCAGATTATGCCACGCAATTCTTCCTTCGAGAAACCGGAGCCCACGAAAGGCAGGCGTATCTTTCCGTCATAAACACCCCCGGCATTGACCTTCCAATCGCGGACCGCCTCAAAATCTTCCTTATTATATAGGATAACGGTTATCCTGTAATCCGGCATCAGGCCGAATTCCTGTCCCAATATGCGGTATGCTTCCTGCAGGTAATAACGGACATTGTAACCCGTCCTGGCTCCCTCCTTGGCATACCTTATATCGAATTGGTCCATCCCCAGAGAACGGTATTCTTTTTCGATCCGGATCTCGGTCTCCGCCTTGTCCATCCTCTTCCTGAGGTCGTCTGCACAGGCGAAATCGGGCTGTATTTCGATCAGTTTTGTCCAAAGGTCCCTGGCGCCCTCAAGGTTCCCCGAGTTGTATCTGATGTCGCCGAGGATATAAAGGGCTGCGGTATCATTGCAGTTGAGGCTCAGGGCCAATTGCGCGTATTCGGCCGCAGGGGCAAAAGCCCTTTTTTCGTACTCGTATTCGGCCTGCTTGGAATAAGCTTCGGCGAGGTTCTTCTCGGCGGTAGAGTTGCCCCTGCTGAGCCTGAGGGCCTGCTCG
Organism: Candidatus Omnitrophica bacterium UBA6215; assembly: GCA_002421665.1. Lineage (GTDB taxonomy): Bacteria > Omnitrophota > Gorgyraeia > Pluralincolimonadales > Pluralincolimonadaceae > UBA6215. The sequence goes on along the minus strand of DISH01000003.1, from coordinate 90,883 downwards.
AAATACGATATTGCGGACTTATAAGCGCCTTTATTATAGGCCTCTACCCCCGCCTGGTTATAAGCCGCCGCAGCCACCGGGTCTTCCCTGACCGTAAGAGCGCAAGCACGGGAAACCGCGGCAAACATAGCTAACATTATCAGGATTTTGAGTATCTGGGATTTCATGTTATAATCAGTATACCTTAACCCAAAAGACATGTCCATATGAGCAAAAAACCTTTTTATGAACTGGTAAAGATCATGGCGCGCCTGCGAGCGAAAAACGGATGCCCGTGGGACAGGGCTCAAACGCACGCATCATTGAAGAAACACATAATCGAGGAAGCGTATGAACTCTGTGACGCCATCGATTCCAAAAATACGGAAAAATTGAAAGATGAACTCGGGGATTTCCTTTTCCAGGTCATATTCCAGGCGCAGATAGCCAAGGAACGCGGGGCATTCGACATAGACGACGTCCTGAAAGCATCCGCGGCAAAAATGCTCAACCGCCACCCCCATGTCTTCGGCAGGCACAGGGCCAAAAACCCGGATGACGCCTATAAACACTGGCAATCGAGAAAAATTACCGAAAAGAATTACAGGGACCGCAAGAGCATACTCGACGGCGTCCCGAAAACCCTCCCTGCATTGATAAAGGCCCAAAAGATATCGAAGCGCGCCGCGCATGAGGGGTTCGACTGGCCGGATATCACTTTCGTGGTGGACAAGGTCCACGAAGAACTCGAGGAAGTAAAAACGGAATTAAAACAAAGGGATAAACACCGGCTGGCCGAAGAGATAGGCGACCTGCTCTTCGCCGTGGCGATACTCTCCCGTTTCGGAGGCATAGACGCGGAAGGGGCCCTGCATAACGCTACTAAGAAATTCGCCAAACGTTTCGGGAACGTCGAACGTGCCGTAAGGAAACGCGGACGGAAAATGAACGACTGCGGGTTTGAAGAACTTTATTTTTTATGGCGTAAATTAAGATAAGACATTTTGGCATGAAGGCGCTTGCTCTGCAGGCAAAAGGCCTCTATCTTGGCCTCGATCAGCGGCGGGAAGGGCGCCCCGTCAATCTCGACCGAAAGAAAAGGAAGGTCCTCCGTCCCCTTAAGGTGCTCAAGATCCTTCCCGGACAACCTCCTCTTGGAAGCCATATTCATATTACCGTTTAGTATGGATTCTATTATCCTGGTAGGTAGGCACGCGAACGGGCCCACGTTTATAACCCCTGAGACATGCTCGGCTATCTCGTTCATCGCAGAACCCACGACTACTATCGACTCGCCGGTAAGCTGCTCGTCAAAAAACTTTTTTCCGGTATCCATGATCTTTCTGATGTTTATCTCTTCGTTCTCATAAAGCCCGGAACGCTCCAATATGCCCTTTATCTTCCTCTCATAACTGCTCTGCAAAAACGTCTTTATGAAGAACTCGACCCTGCCCGATACTCCCAGATCCGCCTCGACAAGGTTGTTCTTGACGAGGTAGTCGACATAATAGAACCATTCGAGCATAGGCGCGGTCTTGGCCACTATCTCTTTCTGGGCGAGCCTGTCGATAAGCGGATTGCAGCAATAATCATCGCGCCTGACGTATATCTCGCCCATTATGGCTACCTTATTCGCCTCGGCGAACGCCCTCTTTAAAGGCACATTCCTGAGCCTGTCCATGGACTTGCCGAGCACCCGGTAAAGCCCTTTGCCCCCGCCGGCTATGCACGCGAGTATGGAATGCCATTCTTCCTCGAATATTCCAAGGGCCTCCTGACGGTCCTTCGCCAGCGCTTTCAAGGCGTTCTTTATGTCATACATCGCGTCGTATATAAGCGCGGTCTTCAGGACCAGTATATTAAAAGCGTTCCCCATGCCCAGGTAGCTGTTCTGGGTATCCATTGAATATACGGCGAGGTTCCTGATGCGCTTCTTCCTGATTAGATTATTGAAGAATACGCTATACTGTCCGAACCTGCAATTGCCTCCGGTAGAAGGCATGAAATACACAAGGACGTCCCCGCTCTTGTCCCGCTCAAGGTACTTCATAAGGCTCCCCGTGCTGAGTATGAGCGGCAGGCATTCCTTACAGGTCGTATTCGACCTGCCGTGCTTAAGGGATACACCGTCCGACGGCTCGAGCGGCACCGCGTTTATCCCCGCGGTCTTAAAGACCGCCGCGAGCGCTTCCGGGCCCATCTTGCCCATAGGAGGTATCAATAATTTGACCTTCTTATCGTTTATCTTAAGCCGTTCCCCTTCGGAGGAGATTATCCATAACCTCTTCTTGTGGCTTATGCAGCGCGCCGGAATGAAATGCGTCGCGGCTTTTTGCGGGATGCCTGCCACCCGCCTCGACCTTTCCACAATATCGAGGAACGCTTCTATCCTGGTATTGACCCCGGCATCCGCGGTATGGCTGTCTATCTCGAGGATAAGCATTGGTTTTTCGTCCATCATATCCCTTACCTGTCCCACGATAAAGGAATCCGGGCCGCAACTGAAATTAGTAACGAAAACGGCGTATAGCTGCGGGTGCTTCTTTACGAACCTCGCGGCCTTAAGTATCATCTGGCCGCTCGCCCAATACATGTTCCTGTCATCGGATTCGCCTTCATAAGGAAGGCAGTCAAACGGTATTATGGTAACCCCGCGGGAAGAAAACTTGTCCGGTATCGCCATGTTCGCTTCGGCCGCGAAACTGTTATACGGCCTGCCCAGGAGGACTACCGCTGTCCTTGACGGGTCCTTTCTGAGTTCTTCGAGACATCCCCTGCCGTATTGTTTCATCCTGGAGGTAAAATCCTCCTGTTTCCTGCACGCGGCCTTGTAAGCCGTTGCCGCGTCCCCGCCGTTGAAACTCATTTTTACGGCCATCTCGACAAAAGTATCCTGAGCCTTCCGTATACCATTTGAAAAATCAACCACCGGTATCAGTAGCTTTCCTTTATTCGCTTTCTTGAACGTATCGCGCAGGTAATACGGCTCGCTTTGCAGGATGACGCACGTGGACTGCTGTTCTTTCCTTGACTGCGGCGCCCTCTTGGATTTTATCTCAAGCACCTGGGGCAGGAATATATAATCAAGCTCTTTCTCGATGAGGTTGTGGAACATTCCGTGGGCTATTTCGGCCGGGTAACAAAAAGCCGCCCTTTTGTGCTGAATGCCGTAATCCGTAACGGTATCGGAAACCACGACCTTCATCCCAAGGGCCGAGAAGAAATCGTGGTACAGCGGGAAGAAAGTATGCGACAGGAACGATTTGCTGATACCTACGCTCTTGGCGCCCGGACGCGGTACCGGCGCCCCTCCCACGTTAAAAAGCTGTTCTTGGCGCACTTTGACAAGATTTAGCAAGCCGTCCTCTACCGCTACCGAATGGTTGATATTGTAATACCTGTTGCATGAACCTCCGAAAAGATATATCTTACCCTCTATCTCTATGCGCAGGATACTGCACCCCCGATCGCATTTCTCGGCGCCGCCCTTACACCTGAAGCTGTCACAGTATTTAACTTCTCTCCCTATAAGATCGGCAAGCCGGTATTCGCCTCTTTTGAGCAGGCCGTTCTTTATCTTGTCCTTGACCTCAAGCGCTACGCCGAAGGCCCCCATGAGGCCGGGCTCCGGAGGAACCACTATCTTTTTCCCCAAGAGAGAAGCCATAGCAAAGGGAACCGCCTTGTTGTAGCAGACCCCGCCTTGCATCAACACTTTGTCGCCTACAAGCCTGTTTCCTTTTACGCGGTTACTGTAGTTCATGCAGATGGAATATACGAGCCCGGCGACGATATCCTCTTTCTTGAGCCCCTCGTATGAGGCGGTCTTGATATCGCTGCTTATAAAAGCGGCGCACTGGTCATTGAAGTTGGGCGGGTTCTCGCCTTTCATCGCCTGAGGTTCAATGTCTTTTAATTCCACCCCGAGGGTCTCTTTGCATGACTCCTCAAGGAATGAGCCCGTACCGGCCGAACAAGCCTCGTTCATCGCGTAATCGCAGGCTACCATATTCTCTATATGCGTATATTTCGCGTCCTGGCCGCCTATCTCGAATATCGTATCAACCTCGGGGTCGAAATACGCCGCGGCGCGCGCGTGGGCGATGATCTCATTTATCACGCCGTCCGTCATGGCGTGCAGGGCAGCTATATGCCTGCCTGAACCGGTGACTCCTATGCCTGTTATCTTTACGTCCTTCTTAAGATTTTTCTGCAGGGCCCTGTAACAATTCCTGGAAGCCTCAACTGGGTTGCCGTTGGTCCTGAGATATATAGAATCGATAACGGCATCGTCGCGCTCCCTCATCAAGACGGCTTTCGTCGTCGTTGACCCCACATCCAATCCGATTATGCATACGTCTCCTTCGGAAAATTCCTTCTTTTCCCACGCGCCCTTGAAATCAACCAGCGGGAGAGCGGACTTAAGCGGAGGCAGGTTCGAGAATCTCGACGGATGGCGTTTGTCCTGCAGCAGTTTCGTGTTCGTCGTATCGGTATTATGTTCCATCGCCCACAATGCTGCGCCAAGCGCCTCGAAATAAGCGGCTTCTTTAGGGACATGTACGGAACGGATGTCCTTCCTGAGAAAATTAACCACACGGGGGTTAAGGGCAACCCCTCCTATGAGCATGACATTCTCTTTTGGGAGGTTGACCAGAAGTTCCATGACCTTTCTGGACATCATTTCGCAGAGACCGGAAAGAATCTCGCTTATATCCTGGCCCTTGTTAAGGGCGTGGGTACAGTCGCTTTTACAAAAGACCGAGCACCTGCTCGAAAGCCTGTATGATTTTTCTGACGAGGCGAGCTTGACGACATCGTCCAGGGATATATTCATCCTCCTGAGCTGCTGCATGAAGAATTCCCCGGTCCCGGACGCGCATTTGTTAAGCGTCCTGACCCCGGAGATATTGCCCTCCCTGTCCAGCAGATAAGCTATGAAAAGTTCCGCGCCGACGCTCACTACCGCATCGTATCTTTTCCTGTTACCGGCGTTCAGGAACTTGAGGGCCTCCTCTACCGCTTCCGGTTCCGATAATCTCGGCAGCGAGATTGAGGCGCCTACCTTGCGCCCGGTCACGGCGATACTCCCGTAGCCATCCTCCTGCGCCCTGCGCACGGCCTGTTCCAGCGAGCCGAATATATTTCCCTCGTGCGGCAAACTAATAACCCTGCCGACACGCAGGCCTTCCTTGTCCTTGTGCAACTCCACCGACGTCAGGTTGGATGCCCCGACGCAGATACCGCAAGTTTTCATGAACGATTTCTTTCTGCTAATTCGGATATATCGTTATCTGGAGACTTTAGAAATTATTGGATTTTGCTTGCCTGATTTTGTCTTGTAAAGCTCTTCTACCCTTGCAACCTTAACGGCGACTCCTTCGCCTATTATCTTACTGAGAGCGTCTTCCATCCGCACCCTTTTTTCTTCCGAATAGCTATCCCCTGCGATAATCTCCATTACTATATCATTCCTCGATTCTTGAATAATACAATAATCTTTTATTGCATTCTCAAATTCAAGGATCAAATTATAAGAAGCATCCAGCAGAAACCCGGAAGAAAGGGTTTTTCCTCCGGGCAGAATAAATTCATCGTTTTTTCTGCCCTTTAACCCGTTTAATAACTTAAAGTTTCTTCCGCATGAACAGGCCCCAGAAGATACGGATGCCATATCGGACTGCTTGTATCTTATAAAGGGCATGGTAAAATTATGCAGATTTGTCCCTACTATCTCTCCGACTTCCCCATCTTTTGCATCCGCCCCCCGATCATTCAATATTTCAATATAATTAATATCCTCAAATATATGATAATTTTTAGCCTTACACTGCGAAGCAACCCTCGTCAATTCCTCGGTTGAATATTCATCATAAACCCCGCACCCAAAAAAACCGGCGAGTTCATCCCTTTCCCCCTGAGTTGACATTTCAGAATTCACTGATATAGCAAGAGGTTTTATCAACTTTAGGTCTTCGCGAGAAATGCTGTGGCTCAATTGACGCAAGTGGGACGGATAACAAACCAAAAGATCCGGCCTGATCCTCCTTAGCTCAGCTATCGTATCATTAACCTTGTTGACTGTCGGTATAAAATATAAACGATAAGCGCCAAATACCCCGTTAACCGGGTACGGAGAAGTATAGATATAAACCTGTTTATGCCAAGGCTTGTAATCCATCACCATAGAATAAATCCTAAAACCTGCCAATATGTATTCGATAAGGGCCCCTGTTCCATAGACAACATTTACAATGGCTCCGGAAGAACCTGAACTCCTGGATATTATGCAACGGTTTAGATCGGTACCGGAAGCAAGTATGTTATGCGGATAATTTTCTATAATATCCTTTTTTGTCACCGTCGGTAAGCGTTTAAAATCATGAAATGTCCTTATGTCTCCGGGACGGATACCCGCTTCATCATATTTCTTCCTGTAAAATGGCACATTATCGTAAGCAAATGTAACAAGTTTTTTAATCCTGGACAGCTGATATCCTTCGATGGAATCCCTGGAAGCAAATGGCATACGGCTTATGCTGCGTATTGCAGGATAAAAGCGTAAGCCTAACATAACCGATTCAGAAAAGTTTAGTGAACGCATTGATTTCCAATATTCAATTAAGTCCTGCCATTTAAATAAATTGCATATGCCACGTAGCACGCTATCCAGAAAACAGCGTACGCGGTCATCCAATATCCGGGCCTGCGCAAAACAGACCTTCTAAATCGATAACCCAGAAACATCATGACCACAATAACCAAAATAAACCGCTCTAAACGGGCCGGAATAGTGGCCAAAATAAAAGCCGTACGGTCTATACCATGAATACCGGCTTGAACGGCGTAAATCTTGTAAGGAACTCCGGCCCACGGGGCCAAAAAAATGGACTTAAGGCCATACATCTTGTAATTGATACCCACCTGCGTTATCATAGAATCTGTAATTCCCGGAACTTTTGTTAGCAAGGCAAGCATAGTTTGAGGGATCCTGCAAGATAAAAGATACATAAGGCCTCCGCCAAGCATAGCCCCCAGGATACTCATAATACAGCACAATATTCCACACATTGGCGAAAATAAAGCTACCGCTCCTAAAAAAACATCGGGAATAATAAAAAATAAGGTCGCCTCCGCGAAGCCCCATAAAAACGATATGATTAAGGAAACTCGCGACGAAAAAACCCTTTCAAATATCCCGATTCCTTTGCTTTTCATATTATTTATCCTCTGTCAATGCAATAATCCTGTGTTTCGCTGAATCAGGTCTTCTTGATAACTGCGGCCAAGGATAAAATTTAAATTGGAATATCCTCGCAGATTCGTTATCGTCCCATTTTGAATATATGCTATTGTAATCGGCCATAAACTCCGGCTGGAGCTTTCCCAGCAATTCAATCAGCTTAGCATAGATAACGCTTTCGGTCTTTTTATCAGGACGAATCCCGGGCTTAAGCTCTATTTCCCATTTCAACTGCTGCCTGCCATTACGTTCCAAGACGCTTACATAAAAATGCCCCGTTACGGTCTTTTGCAACGATTTGTCGTTTATGGCATTGCTAAGCATTGATTCTGAAATGTTGGTACCGCATAAATATATAGTGCCGTCGCTTCGTCCGCCTACGGCGATAACAATAGGATTTGATCTATCCTTGATTATATGGTTCTTTAATTTCTCGGACTCTCCGTCGAGATTAATGTCTTTTAACGCCGTTTTTACGGTGTTCCAATCGATGAGGCTGCCGTTATCGTGCAGATTATACCGCATAAGCGGTAACCCTTGCCAAGCCGTAAAAACCAGCTCTCCTTTTACCATTTCAATATAAGCCTCTTTTACGGAGAGGTTGAAAAAATTAGGCAAAGAATTCTCAAAACCGTAATACCTGCGCAATTGCCCGTATCTCGATAGAAGCTCCCTGAAGAATGCGACAGCATTTGATTCGATCCCTATTATCCCCGTATCGGCAGACCCGTATACGGACGTCAGGACAACTTCCGGAGGCTTTACTTTGCACTTTGCCCGAAGACGTAATCTAAAATTTTCGCTGAATGGCTCTCCAATAACCAGAAATCGCAACTTGTTAAATATGCCAGAAAAATTTTTCTCTTCCGCAAGCAAGGCAAGATGTCCAATCGTAGAAGGACATACAAAAAGTATTATCTGGTCAACCTTCCTGTTTATTCCGTTAATTATCTCGAGTATCTCTTCATGCTGGTTCCCGGGACTGAAGACAGTAAGGGAGTAATTCGAACGCAACGCAACGTTCTTCGCGGCCCACGAAATAAGGTCGCCGCCGATCCAGCTCCCCAATGATAACCCGACGATTATCGCGGTCCTTTTCTTGCGGATTGAAAAATTCTTGCTAAGGGTATCTTCAAACAGCAGGTCAAATAATTTGTATTGCTGCTTTAGTTGAGGCCAATAGAAAGACTTACCTGACGAACCCGAGCTTTTAAACACAAAGTGTACATCATCCAAATTCTCCGGCGGCAATAATGAAAAATACGGGGCTTTCATAAGGTAATTTTCTTTATCCGTAAGGGGGAGCTCTTCAAAATTTGAACGCGATATCTTGCCGGAAAACTGATTTCTCCTTAGATACTCCCTATAAGCCGGGATATTTATCGCCGACTTCCGCGCGACCGCGCATGCGGCCTCCCTGTCCCCTACACTAGACAACAAAAACTCATCTTTAATCATCTTCTTTCTCCGCGGCCGTCTCAGCAAGACGGCCAATACCAATAACGTATAATATGGAAGAATATCGGGGCTGTAAAGGATATTGAATCCAGCCGGTCTAAAATACCCCCGTGCCCTGGTATTGCGGTTCCAAAATCCTTCACGCTCATATCTCTCTTTACAGCCGACATCACGACATCCCCAAAAAACCCGCTGATCGAAATGGCTAAGGACACAAAAACTATCTCATAAACTGCTTTAAAGGGGGTCAAAAACTTAAAAAGAAAGCAAACAGCTATGGCGGTAACGACCCCGCCGATAAACCCTTCCCAGGTCTTTTTCGGACTGATAACCGGGAGGATCTTATGCTTTCCGAAAAGTTTGCCCCAAAAATATTGGGCAACATCGTTAAATTCCGTCGTCACGACAAGAAAAAGCAGTAAAGACCTTCCGTCAATTCGCAAACCATGGTAACCGGGTATATTAATAAGGTAGCCAAGGTGACTAAGCCCAAGTCCAAAAGCGAGAAGACCCCATAATATCTTTGCCGATGAACCCAGAAAATAATCCGGCTCGTTGGTCAACATTACCCTTGTTGAAATAAACAGGAACCCGAATATGGGAATGAATACCAGAAACATGCCATACCAATCAATAGCGATCCAATAATACTGCATCACTATTATAACATAGCTCCAGATCAAGACCGGTCTGTGCCAGATTGGGATATCTACAACCGAAAGATATTCTTTTGTAGCCCACAAACTTAAAAAGCAGAAGAACATTACGGAAAAGTGCCTGTTCCCGGAAACAACTGCTATCATAAAAATCGCCGCCATAACCCACCACGATCTTGTCCTGGCAACCAGTTCATTGCTGTCTCTTTTTGACATGGCAAGGATCCATACCAAAAAGCTTATTAACGCAAGAAAAGCCAAGACAAGTAATATGCCTTTTCCTGTGGGTGAGACTCCGGCGATCCAGTCGATCATCTGCTCTCCTCCTTCAACCCGTTATTTATTCTCTTTATGCATGTAACTATCTCCATCAATGCCATAACAATAAATACATATTTCCACCATATTATTGTCATGGGGTATACCGATGCGACGATAGAAAGTAAGCCTATCCAAAAAGCCCTGTCGCTCTTTCCCATCGGCCCGTCGTAGCGCCTGCCAAAACCGAGCGTCTTCGGAATAATCCCGCAGAATTCAGTCAATATTGCTCCGATACAAAAAACATAAACGGGTAATAATGCATCTTTGGCCAAGAAAGCAAGCGGAAGATACAAAAAGACATCGGATAATACGTCCCCTGCTTCATTTAATACAAACCCGAAATTCGAGACCATCTTATATTCGCGTGCCATCATCCCGTCAATCGCGTTCAAAGCCATCCTGATCAATAACCAAACAGGCAGTACCAAAAGGACGCGGATTGAACGCGGCCCGAATATCGCTATTCCTGCTCCAACTAACATTGAACCAAATAAGGCGGAATATGTAACCATATTTGCGGTTACGCGCTTTTTTGCCAGCCAATCCGAGACCGGATGCAATAATCTTTGAAAGCGCGGTTTAAAATCATAAACTGAAGGAAGCGGCATTTTATTTTTCCTCTTTTTAATGCTCCCGGCTTAATTCTTCTACCTTCGTTTTTAGCGTCCCGGCAAATACCCTATAGCCATTATAGTTATCTTCTATCCCCTCAGGACTAACGGGAGAACCAATAATCATTTCAACGGTTCCCGGCTTAATAAATAAGCGCCCCTTGCTAAGGGCCTGGTGGGCGCCTTTAATATAAACTGGAATAACTGGAACGCCGGATTCGATCGAAAGCAAGCCTACTCCCGGCCTAAAATTACCGATTTTACCGTCAAGGGATCTCGTTCCTTCGGGAAATAGTATTAACGATTTGTCCATATTAATCAATTCTTTGCAGATCTTCAAGCCCTTCGTAAAATTACCTTCTCTTTCGAACGGGAAAGCGTTCAATGATATAGCAACAAACATGCGCACGATTATATTGCGATAAAAATAATCCGCCGCCGCGGGAGAATACACGTCCTTGATTCTTGCCATCGAAAACAAGTTGAATAAAAGAGGCTGGTCAAGATGGCTCGAATGGTTGGCCGCTAGTATAAACGGACCCTTTGCAGGCAAATTTTCCTTTCCCTTAACCCTGACCTTAAGGTAGGTCCTAAAAAATATTTTGAGGATCAATGCAAAAAGTAGCCTGCTCGGCAGAAAAATCCTCGACCGGATACGTACTGTCCTTGCTTCTGCCGCAGGATTGCCATCACCGGTATTTCTGCCTTTTAAACCCTTGTTTGCAAAAGCCAGCCGGATAAGGTCACTTAACGAAATTGCCTTTTGCCATTCTTCCTCCGGTATAGTGCAATTATACTCTCTCTCTAACGCACAAACTATCTCGACTTTTTCCATGGAATCTATACCTATATCGGACAGGGGCGAGGAAAGATTGCCGGAGATATCCATCCTTTTCCCTAATTGGGCCTCGATAGCGCTAACGGGATTAGGGTTATCGCCGGTCTCTTCCAGCATCTTCCCCACCTCCGCCCTCTTGACCTTCCTTGTCGAGGTCTTAGGCAGCTCATCGAAATAGAGCATAAAACCTGCTATCTTCTTGTATTCGGCGAGGTTGCAGCCAAGCCGCAGGATCTCTTCGCTTATCTTTTTTCTTGCTGCTTCTTCGTCGCCTTTTGCGCCCGCCTTGAACATCTCTAGGTTCGGGACGATCACGGCAAATACTTCCTCGGTGCCGGCCTTAAGCCCGGATTGCGCTTTCCTGCCGAGGACGCATATTTCCTTAATATAAGGGCTCTCCGACATCACTTCCTCTATCTCCTCGGGAAAGACTTTCTTTCCGCCGCCAAGGACAATAAGGTTCCTGATGCGACCGGTTATGTAAAGAAAACCGTCTTTATCAAATTTACCGATATCCCCGGTATAGAGCCATCCGTCCTTGATTACTTCGGCGGTTTTCTCGGGGTTCCTGAAATACCCCTTCATGACATGATCGCCGCGCGTGACTATCTCGCCTTCGTCCCCCGAGGTGCCATCAGGCCTTATGAGCTTAACCTCGACTCCCGGCAGGGGCTTGCCTACAGAGCCGTACTTCAATTCCTCAAAAGTGTTCACTGCGATGACAGGCGAGGTCTCGGTAAGGCCGTAACCCTGCAATATGGTAAAACCCATGGCGTTAAAATCCATCTCTACGGTGGTATCAAGGGGGGCGCCTCCCGAAACAAAACATCTCAACCGGCCGCCGAATTGCCTGTGTATTCGGCCGAAGAATAACCTGCCGGCCTTTACCCTGAACCTGAGCAGGAACCTGCACAGATGCAGGCAGGTAAAGAACGCCTTCCTGCTAACGAACGGCCGGGACTGCGCCTTCTTCATTATGCCGTCGTGGAACATTTTAAGTATGAGAGGGACCGTTATCATGGCTGTCGTACGCGTCTCGGCCATCATGGCCATGATATTCGACGGTTTAAGGCTGTCGCAATACGTCACGGTAGCACCAACATATAGCGGTGACAGGAACCCTCCGGTCAACTCAAGCATATGGTTAAGCGGAAGCATTGAAAGGAAATTGTCGGACTCGTTATAACGGACAAGCCTGTTGAGCTCGCGGGCCTGGAATATCAGGTTCTTATAAGTTATCTCGACACCCTTCGCCACTCCCGTAGTACCGGAAGTATAAACTATGACGGCGGTGTCATCCATGGTAAGGGGGAGGTATTTCTTTTCACCCGGTCTCATCTTGAGTTCTTTAGTCTTTATAAGGTCCTGCCTGTCGGTATCATCAATGGCAAAAATATGCCTTAGTTCCGGGAGGGCTGCTTTTATACTGTCGACCACGGGAAGATACTTCTCCGAGACAAAGATGAACCTGGCCCCGCTGTCCTTGAGGATGAAAGCCATCTCCTTCTCGCTGAGTTTGACATCCATAGGTACAACGATACCGCCGCAGGATATTATTCCAAAAAGCGCGGCACCCCATTCCGGCCTTGATTCCGACAGGACCGCGGCGCGGTCTCCCTTTTCCATTCCAAGCTTAAGAAGACTCGAAGATATATCAACCGCCCGTTCTCCCAGCGGAACATAGGAAAGCCTGTTCCAGCCTTCTCTCGTCTTTATCTGCAAAGCGGTTTTAGAGAACCACCGTTTGTTTATGGATTCCATCAGCTCATGTATGGAAAAATTATCGAAATCAGGCCTGGGCATCTCTTTCTCCTTTATGTCTGTTCTTTACCGATTCGGCCGGTATACCATAATAGATGTCCCTGGGTTCAACTTTGGTTCCCTTGCGCAATACGGCGCTCGCGCCTATTATGGCGTTATCGCCTATTTCGCAGCCCGGCATCACGGTTGAATGCGAGCCTATGGTAACGTTCTTGCCTATCCTGACCTTCCTGAGTTTCAAGGTGCCGCGCTCTACAATATGGCCGATGATTATTGCGCCGCCGCCTACGACCGTATTGTCCCCGATCTCGAGCAGTGTAGCGTCGAAGATGAACTTGGAATTGATCTGGACGTTCTTGCCGAGTTTTACGCCAAGCATCCTGAAAAATATGTTAGAGAACGGCGTAAGCAGGATAAAATCTATGAACGTAAAATTGACCAGCAGGTATAGGGCGCTTACAAATGCCCACTTGAAGGCTTCCGCCGAGAAGATCGGGTGATTGCCCTCCTTCAGGCGTATGCGAAGCACCATGCGAACCATGCCTACCAGGAATATGAGCGTAAGTCCGAAGAGGAAATAACCTCCCGCGAGCGAAAGGCCGAGCACGGCATACCTGGCTAAAACGGGAAGGCCCTGGGAATGTTCCAGCGCGCTGAAAAAGATAGCTACCCCCGGGATAAGGGCTACCCCGAAGAACACAGTACCTATCAGGTACATAGTTACTGACGCGGCCAATTGTGTCAATGACATAAATAACCATTTCATAACCGTTCTCCTTATTATAGGGTATCCCTGAACCAGCCGGAAACAAGGTCCTTCATCCTATCGGGGTATTGCTCGATAAGTCTCTCGGCGTGGAGCCCGTCGTTAAAGATCTCCAGTCTCTTCTCATATACGGCAGCGGAATTGAAGAGCTTTTTCGAATGATAATCCTTGATCACCCAGTCTTTCGCGCCGTGTATAAGAAGTATCGCGGCGCCCTTTATCGCCGAAATTCTATCTATGGGCTTGTTCTTTTCCATGAAAACATGGTCCATCTTTGCTCCTTTGCCTTCCCAACTGCATTCCATATTTGCCTTAAGGTCTGAGAACATCTCCGGCTGCCAGAAGTTAAAATTGATGTCCCAAAAACTGTAAGGGGCGCTTATCAGGACCATGCTCTTTATTTCCGGCCTTTCCGGAGCTACGATTACGGAAACCGCGGCACCAAGGGAAAATCCCATAAGTCCGATTTTCTTGTAACCGCAACCGGCCGCGTAATCAAGGACAGCCTTGAGATCCAGCGGTTCCTTCGCCGTCCAGGTAAATTTGCCACCGCTCTCTCCGTGACCGCGGAAATCGAATATTATAACATCGTGCGAGTCCCCGACAATATCTATCGCCCTGCGTATTACCGAATTCTTCTTGCTGTTGAAAAAACCGGGACAGATAACAACAACCGAATCATGCCCATCCTTGAAATGTTCAACGGCTATCTCGATACCGTCGCTTGCAAATAGTCTCTTTTGAATAATAGAATTTTTCATTTTTCTTTACCAAATTGATATAAGCCAAATTAACGGCGAATATTTTATAACTCCAAAAATGCTATAATATATCTTCGGCTCTCCTCAAGCTCTTTTCTATTTTTCCAATTATTTCTAAGATCCCGGCTTTATCCTTTTCATCAAGAAACCAAAGGATCTGCTTTAGGTTATCGAAATATTTTTCTTCGACTTTTTCAATAATATCTTTTCCTTTTTTTGTAACAACAAGATGTTTTATTCTCCGGTCGCCCGTATCGGATTCTCTTTTTATAAGACCTAATTTCTCAAGTCTGTCGACTATCCCGGTTATGTTTGAGCGCGAAACTACACGGCGCTCTCCAAGCTCGCTCTGAGTTATTCTGCTTTCAGAATAATTAACTATAACTAGGACATCATATTGGGTCGTAGTAACCCCGTATTTACTGAAAAACCTATCCGCGGTCTTTACCAATGCTTCCGAGATCCGCAGGATCTTAATAACTGTGTCATTATTAAGTCTATCGATATCTGTCGCCATGGGTCTTCTCCTATTATTATTGTTAATATATTAACAGTATATATAATAACTGTTATGTTGTCAAGTAAAATCTTAAATTTTTTTCACGTACTTTTTGTTACTCAAGCTTATAATCCACCGTCCTGGCGAGGGCCTTCTTAAAATCGAAGACATCGCTGAAATCATCTATCGAATCATTATCGGTCTTTGACAGCAACTTCACGCCGATAAGGTTAAAGACTATATTGCCGAAGTCCGATGTCTTCTCCAGGCCCCAGCTCTCAAGGACCGTTAAGGCAAGCGGGCCGTATTGGTCTATCGCATAGATACGCAGCCCTTCGGAAAGTTCCTGGCCGTTCACATGGCGGGGCTTCTCGAGCCTGGAGACCGTGTGGTTCAAGCCGTTGAGGACGAACAAATAGGCGTCGACCTTATAGCGTGGGTCTTTATCGGTCACGCTTTCAAGTATATCTATAACATCAAGCTGTTTCTTCATGCCTTGCCGGAGGTAAGCAACAGCGCGATTATCGTCTTGGCATCCTTTATCTTCCCCTGCCTGACGTATTTCAGGGCATCCGATATTTTTACCACCCTGACTTTTATATCCTCATCGAAATCAGCCGGAAGTCTGGACGGCTTGAGGCCGGTAGCTTTGTATATCACGACGAATTCGTCGGTCACCCCGGGAGAAGGATAGAATATGTTAAGTTTCTCGAATTTTCCGGCGGCGTAGCCTGTCTCCTCCTGTATCTCCCTCCTGGCGGCTGCAAGCGGCGCTTCGCCTTTATGGAGGGTACCGGCGGGTATCTCAAGCAGCCTCTCCCCTGCGGCATAGCGGAATTGTTCGACAAGGACAACCCTGTCCCCGGGAAGAAAAGGGACTATGCCGACAGAACCGATATGGTGGACTACTTCCCAGCGGGCGGGCCTTCCTCTAATGATGCCGTCGCTGACAACGAGCCTGACTATCCTGCCGTCATAAACAAGCGTCTTCTTCTTTACCTTGAATTTTGCCATGGCCCGTATTTTACACTTTTGCCGTATAAAAAACAAGGCCCGGTCTTTTCGGACCGGGCCGTCATGACGGTTTATTTTTAATTAGAGCTTAACCACGTTGGTCGCCTGTTCACCCTTGGGACCCTTCTCGATATCGAACTCGACTTCCTGTCCCTCGGTCAAAGATTTATAACCTTCACCCTTGATGGCGCTGTGATGGACGAAAACGTCCTTGCCGTTCTCAGGGGTAATGAATCCGTAACCTTTCTGGTCGCTGAACCATTTCACCTTGCCTCTGGCCATTAATTTGTGCCTCCTTTCCTTGTGGATTATAGCAAACGATCAGAGAGCACAAAAAAACCGCAAAGGCCAGTGATCATCAACCGTTGCGGTAAACAATCGCTACTCTTTTAGTTGCTACGGATTAAATTGTATCACAGCAGGATGCGATGTCAAGCATTATTCTTATGCTATTAATACCTTTGACATAAAGGCAGGATTTTTTGTATAATTGAAAAAACCAGCCATTAAAATGACCGGCATTTCAATCCATTGGAGCCGCATTAATTATGATCGCAGATTACGGATATGTTGGCCTCTTCCTGGTCTTCGGCATCATTTTCGTTGCCGGGGCCCTTGCAGTCTCATGGTTCCTGCGCCCGCGCGCGCCAAGCCCTGAAAAGAACTCCTGCTATGAATGCGGCGAGGTCATAAAGGGCGGATCATGGATACAGTTCAACGTCCGGTACTACCTTATCGCACTTATTTTCGTTGTCTTCGACGTTGAAATACTCTTTCTCATCCCTTGGGCGGTCATATTCCGAGAGCTCGGGTTCGTCGCCTTCGTTGAGATGGTCGTCTTCATAGGCGTGCTCATAGCAGGTCTTGTCTACGCCTGGAAGAAAGGGGCCCTCGAATGGCAGTGATCGAACGGATACCCGCTTCCGGCCTCATAGAAAAGTTCCCCGGCGGCAACCTCGCGCTTACCACAAGCGAAAGCGTGCTGAAATGGAGCAAGGCATCTTCCCTCTGGCCGCTTACCTTCGGCCTGGCCTGTTGTGCCATAGAGATGATAGGGACCGGGGCTTCAAGGTTCGATATCGACCGTTTCGGGGCCGGTGTATTCCGTGCCAGCCCCAGGCAATGCGACGTTATGATAGTAGCCGGGACGATATGCGTCAAGATGGGCGACTGCATGAAGCGCCTCTACGCGCAGATGCCTGAGCCTAAATACGTTATCGCGATGGGGAATTGCGCCGTATCCGGCGGTATATTCTGCCGTGACACATATTCCGTCGTGAAAGGCACCGAAGCGCTGGGGATACCGGTAGACGTACTGATACCCGGCTGCCCGCCGAGACCGGAGAACCTTTTATTCGGCATAATGAAATTGCAGGAAAAAATAAGGAAAGAAAAACGTGTCAAACGGTGAGGCGTTCGGCCTGATAAAATTGAAAATACCGGACACATCCCTGGAAGAAAAAACCAGGGCCATAGTAGTCCCCAGGGAAGGCATCCTTGAAGCGGCCCGCTGCCTGACCGGTCAAGGATTTGACAGCCTGCATAATCTTACGGCCGTCGACAATAAGGATAATGTAACGCTTGTTTACCATTTTTATTCGATGAAGAAACGCGCGGGTATCGTATTGAAGACACAGCTCTTGCCCGACGACCTCACCGTTGAGAGCGTGGAGAGGTTTTGGAGATCGGCTGACTGGCTTGAGCGCGAGGTATATGACCTATTTGGCGTAAAATTCCTGAATCACCCTAATCTCAAAAGGATCCTTAATCCCGAAGAATGGACGATACATCCCTTAAGGAAGACATAGGCACGGAGGAGTTCTGGGTCAACATGGGCCCGCAGCATCCTTCTACCCACGGCGTGCTCCGGCTCGAGCTTAAGCTGAGCGGCGAGACCGTCGTTGACGGCATCGTCCATATCGGATACCTTCACCGCAGCATGGAGAAGATAGCCGAGAACCGCACATATACCCAGTTCATACCTTTCACAGACAGGCTCGATTACCTGGCATCTATGAATAATAACCTTGCCTATGTCCTGGCCGTTGAAAAACTCATGGGCATAGAAGTAAGCGACAGGGCTAAATATATAAGGGTCATAATGGCTGAGTTGGGCAGGATAGCCAGCCATCTCTTCGGCATAACGACTTTCGTGCAAGACCTTGGGGCTTTCGCGACCCCTTTATTCTACGGTATGCGCGAACGCGAAAAGATCGTTGAGCTTTTCGATGATGTCTGCGGGCAAAGGCTGACCTATAACTATATGAGGGTAGGCGGTGTATCGCGAGACCTGCCTAACGGCGCGGACGGAAAGATAAAAGGGATAATAAAATACCTGCGTCCGAAATTCGACGACCTCGAAGCCCTTTTCAATTCAAACCCGATATTCACCGCGAGGACAAGAGGCGTAGGCGTCCTTACTGCATCAAAAGCCGTAAATTACGGGGTCACGGGACCTAACCTGCGCGCCTCAGGCGTAAAATGGGACCTCCGGAAAGATGAACCCTACCTCTGTTACGACAAGTTCACGTTCGATATACCCGTAGGCAACAACGGCGATGCCTGGGACAGGTACAAGGTGAGGATGGATGAGATGCGCCAGAGCTTGCGTATCGCCGAACAGGCGGTCCTGGGCCTGCCCGAAGGGGATCCGACGGTCAAGGCCGGACGCATATTCAGGCCCGAACCCGGAGAAACCTATATGAGGAGCGAGAATCCGCGAGGCGAGCTCGGCTTCTACATTGTAAGCGACGGATCCCCGATACCCTTCAGGATGAAGATACGCTCCCCCTCCTTCTCTAACATAGCCGTATTACCCGATCTGATCAGGGGCCTAAAGATAGCAGATGCCGTTTGCGTGCTCGGAAGCCTTGATGTGGTCATGGGAGAGATCGACAGATGATCATCCCCGTCCTTACGCTCATAATAATGCTGATAGTCGGGGCGGTCGTGCTGGGCTTCATCGCGGTATCGGCGATGTTCCTCATATGGTGGGAACGCAAGGTGTCGGCGCACATACAGACGCGCTACGGACCGATGAGGGTCGGCTGGCACGGTGCGCTGCAGTCCGTGGCCGATGTCATAAAACTCCTCCTTAAGGAGAACATAACTCCTTCAGGGGTAGACAGGCTCTCCTGGTGGCTGGCGCCGTTCTTCGCGGTAGTCCCGGTCGTGATGGTCTTCGTCTGCATACCTTTCGGGAATATATTCGGCATCGAGCTCATTGCACGCGACCTGAATATCGGTATCCTTTATATTATGGCCCTTACATCCATATGCGTGCTCGGCATATTCATGGCCGGATGGGGCTCCAATAACAAATATTCGCTGCTTGGAGGTATGAGGTCTGCCGCGCAGATCGTAAGCTATGAGATCCCCCTCGTCCTGGCAATGGTAACGGCTGTCATGTTCGCCGGCTCGCTCTCCATGCAAAAGATAGTAGAGGCGCAAAAAGGGCTCTGGTTCGTCTTCCAGCCCAATATGGCCATAGCATTCGCGATATTCATCATAGCCGGGACCGCAGAAGTCAACAGGACGCCTTTTGACATACCGGAAGCGGAGTCCGAGCTGGTCGCGGGTTTCCATACCGAATACTCGGGAATGAAATTTGCCATGTTCTTCCTCGGGGAATACACGAACATGTTCGTGATATCGGCGCTGGCAGCCACCCTTTTCCTCGGCGGATGGAGCGGGCCGTTCCTGCCGCCGGTCATCTGGTTCCTCATAAAAACCTACGGCCTGGTGACCTTCATGATGTGGATAAGATGGACCCTGCCGAGGGTGCGGGTAGACCAGCTGATGGGTTTCGCCTGGAAAGTGCTGACCCCGGTCTCGTTCGCGAACCTTATCGTCGCGGGATGGATATTGATGAAATGATAAAATACTTTACCTGCATAATATCGGGCATATGGAACCTGGCTAAAGGGCTGTTCGTGACGCTGAAGAACGTCTTTGTCAAACCGGTAACGCTACAATACCCGACGCAGAAATTGGAGATGACGCAAAGGTACAGGGGCCTGGTAGACCTCTATCCCGAGAAATGCATAAAATGCGGGCAGTGCGTAAAGATATGCCCGACCGCCTGCCTGGACCTTTCGGTAAAGGCCGGCGAAGGCGCGGATAAGAAAAAGGAGTTCGGGCATTTTAAATACAATATGGAACTTTGCTGTTTCTGCGGCCTGTGCGAACAGGTTTGTCCCACGCAAGCCATTTACATGAACAAAATATACGAGATAGCCGTATACGAACACGGGAAGCTGCATATAGACCTGCTCGACAAGGATAAATACGATGAATGGGCTAATCCAGACGTTAAGTGATATACTGAATAATTACGGGCTCCGCCAGGAGTTCGCGATCCGGGCGTGTTTTTATTCGCTCGCAGTCCTGGCGTGCATCTTCGGCCTTGGCGTGGTAACGCTGCGAAACATATTCCATTGCGCAATCTCCCTGGCCATGACGCTTTTTTGCATCGCCGGCATATACCTGTTCCTGAACGCCGAATTCCTGGCCGCTGTACAGGTACTTATATATGTAGGGGCAATAGTTACCCTGTTCCTTTTCGCCATAATGCTGACCGCAAAGATCGGTGACCGCTCCATAAGGCAGACCAATAAACAGGTCTTGGCCTCCCTGGCCGTATCAGCGGCTATCCTTTCGCTATTCGTATCCATAATAATCGGGTCTCCCTGGAAAAAAGCCGCGGCAGACGATACGTTGCGCCTGGGCATCGGAGAGCTCGGCAAAGCGTTGATGTCGGTATACGCCCTTCCGTTCGAAGCTATATCGCTTATATTGCTTGCGGCCCTCGTAGGGGCCATAGTCATAGGAAAGGCCGGTAAATGATGATACCCCAAAGCCATTTCCTCATATTGGGCGCGGTGCTTTTCGCATTGGGACTTTACGGCGCGCTGACGCGCAGGACAGCCATAGGCATACTTATGTCGATAGAGTTGGTCCTCAATGCGGCCAATATTAACCTGATAACCTTCAACAGGTTCCTGGGCAGCCCTGACGGCCTCGGCCAGATCTTCGCGTTGTTCGTGATCGCAATAGCAGCTGCCTCCGCCGTAGTAGGGCTTGTACTCGTCATCGCGGTATACAGGAACATGAAAACGATATTTACGGACAAGATAAACTTGATGAAATGGTAAAATACGCTCATCTTATTCCCCTATTCCCGTTCATCGCGTTCGCGATAAACATCCTTTTCGGCAGAAGGCTGAAAAAGGCAAGCGCCGTAATATCGATAACGGCCTCGACGATCTCCCTTGCGATAGCGGCTGTTACCTACGCCGGCTTCCTCAAGGGCGGAGGTTCGTACGCCGTGGGCAGGTGGCTTTCGTTCGGGGGCATTCCGCTCGATTTCGGCGTAACCGTGGACGGACTTTCGTGCATGATGCTAATGGTAGTGACCATAGTCGGGACCTTGATCCAGGTGTATTCCGTAGGATATATGCACGACGACAAACGTTTCTCCCGCTTCTTCGCTTACCTTTCGCTGTTCATGGGTTCCATGCTCGGCCTGTTGCTGTCGGACAATTTCGTAATGCTTTACATATTCTGGGAAGGCGTAGGGCTCTGTTCATACCTGCTCATCTCGTTCTGGTTCGAACGGCCGGCGGCGGCAAAAGCGGGCATGAAAGCCTTCATAACCACAAGGATAGGCGATACCGGCCTGCTCATCGGGATACTTCTGTTGTTCTTCAGCGCGAAGACCTTGTATTTCCGCGATCTCGGGCACCTTGGGATAAACGACGCCCTCTTGACCGTAATAGCCCTGCTGATATTCTGCGGCGCAGTCGGAAAATCGGCCCAATTCCCGCTGCACGTATGGCTTCCAGATGCCATGGAGGGCCCCACACCTGTATCGGCCTTGATACATGCCGCTACGATGGTTGCCGCGGGTGTGTACCTGGTCGCCAGGACATACGGGCTTTTCATAGCCCACCATGGCGCGTTGATATGGGTTGCGTATATAGGCGCGATCACCGCTTTGATGGCAGCCACAATAGCCACCGTAAATAATGACATAAAACGCATTTTGGCGTATTCCACGATCAGCCAGCTCGGGCTCATGATGCTGGCCCTAGGTGTCGGCGGATACGAGGGGGGGACTTTCCATCTCATGACCCACGCGTTCTTCAAGGCCCTCCTCTTCCTTTGCGCCGGCAGCGTCATACATGCCGTGCATACACAGGATATTTTCAAGATGGGAGGCCTGCTGGGAAAGATGAAAGTGACCGGCTGGACCTTCATAATAGGCAGCCTCGCTATAGCCGGGGTACCTCCCCTTTCCGGTTTCTGGTCAAAGGATGAGATGCTCTCCGAGATACTCAGGGAAGGCCATCCGTTCCTGTTTGCCATAGCCGTGATAACAAGCTTATTGACGGCCTTTTATATGTTCCGCCTTATATTCGTCGTCCTTTTCGGGAAACCCCGCTCAGAGCTCCATGCGCATGAATCGCCCGCGGTCATGACTATCCCGCTTGCGGTGCTGGCGGTCTTTTCTGTTTTCGCGGGATTCTTCAAACCGGTAAAAGTGGAATACTTCATGCTCGGGGTATCGATGTTCATAGTGATCGGAGGAATAGGGACGGCGTACGTATTCTATATATTAGGGAACAAGGTGCTTCCCGCGTCCGTGCGCTCGAAGTTCTCGTTCCTTTACAAGATAATACTGAATAAATACTACATAGACGAGATATATGAAGCGGCCCTGATCAGACCGTGCATGAGCCTTGCAAAATTTGCCGCCTCATTCGACCTGCGCTTTGTCGACGGGGCGGTGAACCTGACGGCATACCTGTCCATGATAGCCGGCAGGATACAATCGTGGTTCGACAAATACATAGTTGACGGCGCCGTGAACATGGTCGCTAATATCACCTGGCTCTGTTCGGCCGTATTTCGCAGGCTGCAGACCGGGTTCATACAGAATTACATCCTGATAGCTTTCCTGGGCCTTGCGATAATGATATTAATCAAATTGATAGGAGGTTATTGATGCCTTTCCCATTGTTGACCGCAATAACGTTCATGCCGCTGCTCGCGGGGATCATCATCCTGCTGGTCCCTAAAAACAGGACAGGGCTGATAAAAGGTATCGCCACGGCCGCTACCGGCATTGTCCTGGTGCTGTCGATACTCATGCTTACGGGTTTTGATTATAACAGCAGCGCGATGCAGTTTTCCGAGAATCTGTCCTGGATCCCGCAGGTAAACATAAATTACCATCTGGGTGTGGACGGGATAAGCATAGGGCTGATATTTCTTACCGCGCTTCTCGGCTTTCTGGCCTGCGTGGGCTCATATGGCATTAAGGAGCGTCAGAAGGAATACTATTTCCTGTACCTTCTCCTCAATACCGGAATGCTCGGGACATTCCTGGCGCTCGACTTGTTCCTCTTCTACGTCTTTTGGGAGGTGGTCCTGGTGCCGATGTATTTCCTTATAGGGATCTGGGGCGGGCCAAGGAAAGAATATGCCGCCATTAAGTTCTTCATATATACGCTGGCCGGTTCCGTCTTCATGTTGCTTTCCATACTGGCGCTTTACTTCGCTTCACAGCCCCATACTTTCAATATGCTGGAGCTGGCCTCCGGCAACTGCGGCGTTTTTGCCAAAGGTTTCCAGATAATCGTATTTGCCGGGTTCTACCTTGGTTTCGCCATAAAAGTCCCTGTCTTTCCCTTCCACACGTGGTTGCCTGACGCTCATGTCGAGGCTCCCACTCCTATAAGCGTATTGCTCGCCGGAGTGCTCCTTAAAATGGGAGGATACGGGTTCTTCAGGATAAGTTATCCCATACTCAAGGATGCCGCTATATATTTTGCCCTCCCTTTTGCCATCCTCGGGCTTATCAATATAGTATACGGGGCTTTCGTGGCGATGGCCCAGACAGACTTCAAGAAGATGGTCGCATATTCTTCGGTGAGCCATATGGGATTCGTCATGCTCGGCCTTGCCAGCATGACGATAACCGGTTTTAACGGGGCGTTGCTGCAGATGTTCAACCACGGGATCATAACCGGAGGCCTGTTCCTTCTCGTAGGCGTATTATATGACCGCGCCCACACCAGGGACATCGATAAGTTCGGCGGCCTGGGGGCCAAAATGCCGGTCTATGCCGGGGTCCTGACGGTATTCACGCTCGCATCTCTCGGCCTTCCCGGATTAAGCGGCTTTGTAAGTGAATTCATGTCCCTTATGGGAGGCTTCATCTCGTTCAGGCTGATAACCGCCATATCGGTCCTGGGTATAGTTATAACTGCCGGATACTTCCTTTATATGATACAGCGCGTCCTTCTGGGCCCGCTGAACAATGCCTGGACGGGCATATCCGATATCAATAAACGCGAACTCTTCACGCTGGTACCGCTGATGGCTGTCGTAATAGCGATAGGAGTATACCCGTTGATGATACTGAATTATCAGTCGGCCGCTATCGCCAAGCTCATACAGGACATAGGAGGGCTGCTGCTTTGAGCGTATCCGCTAGTATCGGGTATTTCCTCCCGGAACTTATACTGGCCGGCGCCGCCATCGCGGTGCTGATAGCAGGCCTTTTCATCAGGAATAAAGCTGTCCTGGGCGCCTTATGCCTTGCGGCGATCATCCTGTCCATATGCAATATGCCGCACAGCTTCCAGGCAACAGGACCGCTCTTTTCAAACATGCTCATAAACGACAGTTTTTCCGAATTCTTCAAGGAGATAACGCTGCTGGTCATGGGTCTGGTCATCCTGATATCTATCGGCTACAAGCCGCTGGACGACGAAAGCGCCGGGGAATATTATTTCCTTCTAATGTCGGCGGCGGTAGCGATGATGCTTGCGGCGGCATCGGACAACCTGATAATGATATACATCTCCCTCGAAGCTATATCGCTTATATCCTATATACTGACCGCCTTCTTGAAACATAACAGGTCGTCGAGCGAAGCCGCGCTCAAGTATTTCCTTTTCGGGACCCTGTCAACAGGAGTTATGCTTTACGGCATATCATTCATATACGGCCTTTTCGGGACAACGGACCTCTCCGCCATATCATCTGCTCTTCTCTCTTCGGGCGTGAACGGCTTGGCAGCTTCGGTCTCGTTGATACTTATATTCGCCGGACTGAGCTTTAAATGCGCCCTTATACCGTTCCATATGTGGGTACCCGACACCTACCAGGGCGCGCCCACCCCGATAACCGCGTTCCTGTCGGCCGGGCCAAAGGCGATAGGGTTCGCCATTCTTATCAGGATATTCCTGAAGAACTTCTTCCCGATGTTCCCCGACTGGGTGGATATAGTGCAGGCCGTCTCCATTATAACGATGACCGCCGGCAATATCCTTGCCATAAACCAGGAAGATATAAAGCGCATGCTGGGTTACTCATCCATAGCGCAAGCAGGTTACATCCTTATAGGGTTCGTGGTCGGAACATCGCTTGGCATACAGGCCGTAATGTACTATATAATCGCTTACGTCTTGATGAACATAGGCGCTTTCGGATGCGTCATACTCGTGTTTAATTCCATTAAAAGCGATTGTATAGAGGAGTATTCTGGGCTTTCCAGGCGCGAACCGGCCCTGGCCTTTTGCCTTACGGTCTTCCTCCTTTCCCTGGCCGGCATACCTCCCCTGGCCGGATTCTTCGGGAAATTCATGGTTTTTGCAGCCGCGATCCAGTCAAAATATTACATGCTTGCCATAGCGGGCGTGATAAACAGCGTCCTGGCGGTATTTTATTATGTCAAGGTGATCAAGTTCATGTATCTCAACGATCCCCGCACTTCCGTCAAGGAACCTAAACCGTTCCCGGCAAAGCTGGCGATAATCATCGCTTTAATAGGAATACTGGTGATCGGCCTGTTCCCCGTGCCTTTTATCAACTGGATCGGGAATTCGCTGCTTTAAACCAAAGGGTTATATGAATACCAGGATTGTCCTTATCCACGTGATCTTATGCCTTGCTGCTTTGTATCCCGCGGCAGCGATGCCCGATACCGTGAAACTGAAGAATAGCGGTGCCCTCAAGGGAATAATAAAGAACGAGGATGCTTCATCTATAACCCTCCTTATCGGGACCGGCACTATGAAGATAGCCAAGACCCAGGTGGAATCCGTAGAAAGAGCCTCGGAAAAAGAGAACGCCGCTCTGGAAAGCGGCTTCAGAAAAAAAGCGATAGAAAGGGGCGCTCTCGTGCCCGAAGCTTTTGAGGAGACGTCAAAACGATTAAGGAAATTGATCGAGGAACGCAGGCAAACGGACTCCATAAAAACTTCCCTCGAAAAAATGAAGGAATCCTTCGGCGAGAAACGCAAGAAATACAGCAGCCTGCGGGCCGATTTCGACGGGTTGAACAGGAAGATAAAGGACATGGACCCCGCAAGCGACGTCAAACGATACAACAAGTATGTCTCTCAAATGAACATGCTGCATACCGAGATCGAATCGCTTGTAGATGAGATCGACTCGACCAACTTAGAATTGCCTGAACGCGAACGCGCTTACTGGAAAGCCGTGACGAATTACGGCAACGGCGTAGGCGACTTCCGCATCTTTTTCGAAAAGAAGCTTGAGGAATTGAGCGGAAGGGGCCTGACCCAGGATGAGGCC
Source organism: Candidatus Omnitrophica bacterium UBA6215 (assembly GCA_002421665.1). Classification (GTDB taxonomy): domain Bacteria; phylum Omnitrophota; class Gorgyraeia; order Pluralincolimonadales; family Pluralincolimonadaceae; genus UBA6215. Next base: position 64,368 of record DISH01000003.1, on the reverse strand, counting down.
CTCTATGCCAAGATAACGGATAAAACCATATCGGATATAGAGAAAGGGCTTAACAGGGATACAGTGCCTCTTACGAAGACAGCTTATGGCATGACGGTAAAAGCCGTATTGAACGGCGGGACAACGTGCACCCTGGCCGTAGATACGGGGGCCTCTACGGTGCTTATATCAAAAGAGGTCGCGGAAAGGATCGAGACAAATCCGAACGAGACGATAGAAGACGTAAAATTCACGCTTGCGGACGGGAGCGTAATAAAAAGCAAGGTAATAATCATAAAGAGCGTGAGGATCGGGAACTCAACGGTATATGACGTGCCTGCCGCTGTAAGCGACAACCCTCCCGGGACCGGAATAGACGGGCTTTTGGGCATGTCCTTCATGAATAATTTCAACATCAAGCTTGACGTAGCGAACGAAAGGCTTATCCTGGAATCGGTCAAGTAAACCTGTTTTATTTGAATTACACCGGGAGGTTTGATATAATATGCCTACCGTAAATAAGAAGACGGAATTCTACAGGCTGACTAAGATTTGGGGGCTTATCTCCTTTGTCCCCGTAGTTCTGGCCGCGGGCCCACTGGCGGGTTACTTCTTAGGCGATTATCTCGAGAAAAAGATCGGATTCGCTCCTTATCTTTCTCTTGTTTTTATGGGATTAGGCTTTTTTACCGGCATAAAAGAGATAATCAAGATCCTTAAGATCATAGACAAGACCGGAAACGGGTCAAAAAAAATCAAGGGTCATGATGACGGAAGCGCATAGTTCACAACCTGAATTGCCTAACCTGGCGGGATTGCTAGCGGAAAAACTCCACGGTACCCCGTTCGGGCACTATATCCTGCTATACGAGAACATCATATTCTCTCTTGTGATAGTGGTATTCCTTTCGCTTGTCGCCTACTTTGCCTCTCGCAAGAGCTCGATGATCCCCGGAAGGCTGCAGCTTTTCATGGAAATAGTCGTCGAGGGGCTGGATGATTTTGTCTGCGGCATACTCGGCCCGAAAGGTAAGAGGTTCACGCCTTTCGTCGGGACGCTTTTTATATATATCCTGCTGATGAACCTGTCCGGGCTGATACCTTTCTTCAAATCCGCGACGTCAAGCCTCTCTACCACGGCTTCCCTTGCCGTCTGCGTATTCATATATGTCCAGTATACCGCCGTAAAAGAGAACGGGTTCTTCGGCTATGTCGACCACCTGATGGGCAACCCGAGGGGGATAATAGCCTTTACGGTATTTATACCCGTCCTGCTCTTCTTTATACATATAATATCCGAACTCGTAAAACCGTTGAGCCTGGCGCTTCGTCTGCGCAGCAACGTATGGGCGGAAGATATGCTCCTGGCCGTTACCGCGCAATTCGGCTTGGGAGGAGTGCCGTTATTCCTCTTTAACATGTTCCTCACGATCTTGAGCAGCGTAATGCAGGCCGTCGTATTCAGCCTGTTGAGCACGGTGTACTTCGCTTTGGTATTACCGCACCACGAAGAATAACAACATAATACCTTGAAAGGAGGTATAAAATGAACTACCAAGCAATGCTTTCGATATCGGTACCGATAGGGCTCGCCATAGCGGCTTTCGGTTCCGCCATCGCCCTTGGAAAGGCCGTCGCGGCAGCCATGGAGGCGACCGCCAGGCAGCCTGAGGCCTCGATGAAGATACTAATCAACATGATCGCGGGATGCGCCCTCATAGAGGCCCTCACGATCTACGCCCTCGTCCTCTCCTTCTCGCTTTTGGGAAAGATACAATAACGGGCGATGGAACTGCTTAAGTCTTTAAGCACAAGCGAGATCGTTGCGCAGATAGTAAGCTTCCTTATATTGCTTACCTTCCTGCGGATATTTGCCTGGAAAAAGCTCCTGAAGATGCTTGACGACAGGCGTGAGCGTATCGCGTCCGAATTCAAGAAGATCGACGATGCCCAGTCCGAGGTAGCCAAGCTGAAAGCGGACTACGAGAACAAGCTTTCAAGCATCGAGGCTGAGGCCCGCGTTAAGATACAGGAAGCGATAGCCGAAGGTAAGAAGGTCTCCCAGGAGATACGCGAAGGGGCTCGCCAGGAAGCGCGGGCTATCCTTGACAAGGCCCAGGAGAACATAGAACTTGAGATCTCGAAGGCTAAACAGGAACTGAAACAGAAGGTCATCGACCTGACGTTGGGAACTACGGAAAAACTTCTCAGGGAGAAGATAACGGACGATAAGGACCGCAGGCTTGCCTCCGACTTCCTCGAAGAGCTTGGAAAAGTGAAATGAGCGACCGCAGGGTTGCCAAGAGGTATGCCGAAGGGTTCCTGGCTTTCGCCAAGGACACCATAGGCTCCAAGAGCGGCCTTGAGGAGCTTATCTCTCTCGGGAGCATTCTGGATGAGAACCCCGATCTGCTCAAGTTCCTAAATAACCCGGAGATAGGATATCCCCAAAAGGCCGATTTCATAGAAAAAGCCTTCAGGGGTTTCTTCTCCGAGGAGACGCGCGAGTTCATAAAACTCGTCGTCGAAAAACGCCGCAGCGAAGAGGCCGCCGATATAGCGCAGGAAGCAAGGGAATTATACTACGCGGAAATGGGCATCGAGAGGGCCGTTATCAGGAGCGCCAGGCCCCTCTCCCCTGAATTACTGAACAGCATAAAAAACAGGCTGGAAGAGAAATCGGGAAAGAAGCTTGAGGTCGAGACCGCCGTGGACCCGAGCCTGATCGGAGGCATACAGGCTATAGTAGGACACGTGGTCATTGACGGATCGATCAAGAGAAAGATATCTGAATTGAGGGAGCATCTGATGGAAATAAAGGTGGATTGACATGGCACTCAGACCGGAAGAAGTCACTTCAGTAATAAAGAGCGAACTGGAAAAATTCAAGTCCAAGATGAAGATGGAGTCCGTGGGAACCATCTTGCAGGTGGGCGACGGCATAGCACGCGTCTACGGCCTGGATGATGTAATGGCCGGAGAGCTCGTAGAGCTTCCCGGCGGGATAATGGGCCTTGTCCTCAACCTCGAGGAAGAAAGCGTGGGCATCGTCATCTTCGGTTCGGACGAGAATATAAAGGACGGCGACATCGTCAAGAGGACCGGGAAGATAGCCCAGATACCTGTCGGAAAAGCCCTGGTCGGCAGGGTCGTTGACGCCCTGGGAAACCCTATTGACGAAAAAGGTCCTATCGTTACCGATAAATTCAGGACCATAGAGAGCCATTCGCCTAACGTAATACAAAGGCAGCCGGTAAAGGAACCCCTCCAGACGGGGATCAAGGCCATAGATTCCATGATACCGATAGGCCGCGGCCAAAGGGAGCTGGTCATCGGCGACAGGCAGACCGGCAAGACCGCGATCGCCATAGATACCATAATCAACCAAAAAGACAAGGATGTTTTTTGCATATACGTAGCAATAGGGCAGAAACTTTCCACCATCGTCTCCGTTACCGAGACATTGGCAAAATACGGGGCAATGGAATACACCACTATAGTCAGCGCCCCGGCCGAATCTCCTGCCCCCTTGCAGTACCTCGCCCCTTATGCCGGTTGCGCCATCGGCGAGGAGTTCATGTATAACGGCAAACATGCCCTGGTCGTATACGACGACCTTTCGAAACATGCGCAGGCATACAGGCAGCTGTCTCTGCTGTTAAGGCGTCCCCCCGGGCGCGAAGCTTACCCAGGGGACATATTCTATCTGCATTCCAGGCTCCTTGAGCGTGCGGCCAAATTATCCGACGCTCTCGGCGGCGGGTCCCTTACGGCACTCCCATTCATCGAGACGCAGGCGGGGGACATCACAAGCTACATACCTACCAATGTCATATCGATCACCGACGGGCAGATATACCTTGAAACGGACCTTTTCTACGGCGGCATAAGGCCGGCCATAAATGTGGGCCTCTCGGTATCGCGTGTAGGCGGCAAGGCACAGACAAGGGCCATGAAGAGCGTGGCAGGGAAACTCAGGCTCGACCTGGCCCAATTCAGGGAACTCGCAGCATTTGCACAATTCGGGTCCGAGCTGGATAAAGTCACCCAGGCGCAGCTTACCCGAGGGGAGAAGATGACGGAAATACTCAAACAGGGGCAATTCAACCCCCTCTCCTTATCGAAACAGGTGATGATAATATACGCCGGGACCAAAGGCTATCTTGATGATATGCCTACCGACCGCATAGGGGATTTCGAGGAAGGGTTTTACAAATTCATAGAGGAAAAATATCCCGATATAGAGCACGAGATAGCCACGAAGAAAGAGATGGACGCCTCCGTATCGGAAAAACTCGATAAAGCGGTGCTGGAATTCAAGAGGCAGTTCACGCAGTAGTCTTAAACTCCGGAATAGGATGATACAGTCCTTAAGACAGATCAAGACCAGGATCAGGAGCGTAGAAAGCACAAAAAAGATCACGCGGGCCATGCAGATGGTCTCGACCGCGAAGTTCAAGCGCTCGGAGTCCATGTTAAACGCCGGAAGGCCGTATTACCGGAAACTGGATTCTATCCTGATAAAACTGCTGTCAAGCCTAAGGCCGGAACAGCTTAAGGGGCATCCTCTGCTTACTGAAAGGAGCGAAAAAAAGAACCTGGCCCTCTGTATGATAACTTCCGACAGCGGCCTCTGCAGCGTATATAACAACAACATAATAAATATTACCGAGAAATTGCTTAAGCAGCGCGGAAAAGACAAAGTAAAGATCGTGGCGGTCGGCAAAAAGGGCTTTGTCTATTTCAGCAAAAGGGGCGCAAATATCGTAAAAAGCTACCTCGGTCTTCACGGACGGTATTCCCCGGAGATCGCGGATACCATAGCTCAGGACCTTATCAGCATGTTCCTTAACGGCGAAGCCGACGAAATATATATCGCCCACAGTCATTTCGAGACGGCGACAAGATACAAACCGGATATCAGGAAGTTCCTGAGCATCACTCCTCCCCATCCGGAGATGAGCGAGCAGGAGTTCATAGCAGATCCGAACATAAACGATATCTTAAAGGACCTGATCCCGAGGTACCTTTCGGTAAAGATGCGCATGATACTGCTGGATGCTTTCACCACCGAGCATTCTTCAAGGATGATAGCAATGCAGGCGGCAACTGATAATGCGGTTGAATTGATAGACAGCCTTACATTGATGAGGAATAAGGCCAGGCAGGCTTCGATAACTAACCAGGTCATCGAAGTAGCGACATCTGCGGAAGCGCTTAAATAACACTTAAAAACACCAAAACTGATAAGGGGATTTCAATGGCAAATGGAGAGATAATACAAGTAATCGGGCCCAGCGTAGACATAAGGTTCCCTGAACACGAGCTACCAAAGATACTTAATGCCATAAAAATAGAGGCTAAGGATAAAAATATTGACATGACCCTTGAAGTAGCCCAGCATATAGGCAACAGCACGGTCAGGTGCGTTTCGCTTTCCTCGACCGACGGTCTTGTCCGCGGGATGACCGCGCGGGATACGGGAGCACCCATTACAGTCCCCGTCGGGCACCAGACGCTCGGCAGGATCTTCAACCTTCTCGGGAACCCCATAGATAATAAAGGAGAACTTTCCGAACCGGGTAAGAGATATTCCATACACCGTGATCCACCCTCTTTCGAGGAACAGCTGCCCGTATCCTCAATGCTAGAGACCGGACTTAAGGTCATCGACCTGCTGGCCCCGTATCCGAAAGGCGGGAAGATAGGGTTGTTCGGAGGCGCAGGAGTAGGCAAGACCGTTATCGTCATGGAGCTTATACGCAACATCGCAACCGAACACGGCGGTATCTCGGTATTCGGCGGAGTAGGAGAAAGGACCAGGGAAGGGAACGACCTCTGGCTGGACCTGAACGAGTCCGGTGTCGTTAAGAAAACGGCCCTGGTCTTCGGCCAGATGAATGAACCGCCGGGGGCAAGGCTGCGCGTAGGTCTTTCCGCCCTTACGATGGCCGAGTATTTCCGCGATGAGGAGAGAATGAATGTCCTCCTCTTTATCGACAATATCTTCAGGTTCGTGCAGGCCGGCGCCGAAGTTTCCACTCTCCTTGGGCGTATGCCTTCTGCCGTCGGCTACCAGCCTAACCTCGGCACCGAAATGGCCGAGTTGCAGGAAAGGATCACTTCGACCAAACGCGGCTCTATCACTTCAGTACAGGCCATATACGTACCTGCCGACGACCTTACTGACCCTGCGCCGGCAACCACGTTCTCGCATCTCGACGCAACAACGGTCCTTTCGCGCAAGATCTCGGACCTCGGCATATACCCTGCCGTAGATCCGCTCGATTCCACTTCAAGGATACTCGACCCCATGATAGTCGGAGAAGAACACTATAACACAGCCAGGAATATTCAGAAGATACTGCAGAGATACAAGGACCTGCAGGATATAATCGCCATCCTCGGCATAGACGAACTCTCCGAGGAAGACAAGCTGTTGGTCGCCCGCGCGAGAAAGATACAGAAATTCTTCTCCCAGCCGTTCTTTGTCGCCGAGGCATATACCGGCCTTAAAGGCAAATACGTCAAGCTCGAGGATACCATTAAAGGATTCAAGATGATAATGGAAGGAAAGCTCGATGACCTCCCGGAGCAGGCTTTTTTCATGGTAGGCAGCATAGAAGAGGCCATAGATAAGGGCGCCCAGCTAAAGAAGGAGAGCGAAGAGGAATAGCATGCCCGGTAAAATGCTCAAAATAAGCATATCTACTCCGGAACGGACCCTCTTCAGCGGGGAGACCACCTCCCTCATTGCCCCGGGAAAGTCCGGGTACTTTGGCATCCTCGTTGACCATGCGCCGTTGATAGCCAATTTGGGCCCTGGTAAAATAATCATAAAGGGGAACGGGTCCCTGACAACCGTTTTCGAAAACAAAGGCATTGGGATCCTTGAGGTTTTAAGGAACGAGGTAAGTATGCTTGTCGATGACGCGGTGGAGGCGAGATGAACCATATCCTGCAGCTGATTTTAGCGTTAAGCGTAATAGTAGCGGCGGCAAAATTAGTAGGCAGCTTGAGCGCTGCCATAAAACAGCCTCCCGTATTCGGGGAAATACTCATAGGCCTGCTGCTCGGCCCAAGCTTGCTTAACCTCATGGGGTGGCCGATATTCCAGCCGCATGGCATGGAGGCTACAGCGCCTATAGCGGAAGTCATCCATGATATCGCTGAAATAGGCGTCATTCTCCTGATGTTCATAGCCGGGCTTGAAACCGACCTTAAAGGCATACTCGCGGTCGGAAAGAACGCTTTCTGGGCAGCCGTAGGAGGTGTCGTGCTTCCTATGGGGATCGGAACTATGTTTTCGGTATATATGGGCTTTCCGGTGCCTGAATCAATATTTATAGGTACCATACTCACCGCTACGTCCGTATCGATAACTGCCCAAACGCTCCTGGAGATCGGCGCGGTCAAGACAAGGGAAGCTTCCGCCATATTAGGGGCCGCTGTCATCGATGATATAATGGGGATAATAGTCCTCTCGCTGGTAGCCGCTTTCTCAACAAACCCGCCTGACATGACGGGTGCCCCGCTGGACAGCATATGGCCCATAGCGCTGCTTATACTCCAAATAGCGGCTTTCTTCATCGTAGCCATACTAATAGGGGCAAAGTTCTTCGACAGGGTTCTTGATTACGCGGTAAAACTTACATCTTCACATGCCCTGTTCGCGATGACCATAGTTATATGCTTCCTCTACGCCTGGGGCGCGGAATATTTCGGCAGAGTGGCTGCAATAACCGGCTCTTACCTGTGCGGAGTCATGCTGACAAGGTCAAAGCATTTCGAGAAGATCGAGCATTCGGCTAAGATCTTTGCCTATCCCCTGTTCGTTCCGGTCTTCCTTGTGGATATAGGGTTGCGCGCGAACGCCCGTGAATTGGGCGGGGACATCCCGTTCGTGATAGGGATCATCCTGATAGCGATCATAACCAAGGTTGTCGGATGCATGGCGGGAGCCAGGGCCACCGGATTCAACACACAGGAATCATTCAGGGTAGGTGTCGGGATGATATCCAGGGGAGAGGTCGGGCTGATAGTTGCCGGCTATGGGCTTGGACATTCCATAATACAAAAAGATATCTTCTCGGCCATGGTAATAATGGTAATGGCAACGACGCTCGTTACGCCTCCTTTGCTCAGGATGGCTTTCCCGAAAAAGAAGTTGCTGGAGCTGTAGGATTATTTCCTGCTGCCTGGTTTTATTATGGGCGTGCCCTTCTTGCATAGAGGGCATCTATCAGGATGGTATGTTTTTATTGAAAGTTTTGCGAGCGACTTAAACGGCGCCTTGAACCTGGCCTTTCCGCCCGACCTGTCTATTATGGCCCCGATTCCGACCACTTTGGCCCCATAGCTCTCGGCAAGTTTGACGACTTCACGGGCAGAGCCTCCGGTGGTAGTGACATCTTCCACCACTATTACCTTGTCTTCGGGGCTGAGGCCGAAACCCCTCCTGAGGGCCATCTTCCCTTCTTCCCTCTCCGCGAATATACCTTTTATCCCAAGAGACCGAGCTACTTCATAAGCCGCGGTTATGCCGCCTATGGCCGGACCTATTACCACGGTAGCTTTCTTGCTTCTGAATTTACCGGCCAATTCCCGGCATAACTTCGCAGACAATCTTGTATCTGCAAGAACAAGCGCGCATTGCAGGTAATATTCGCTGTGCAGGCCACTCGACAGTTTGAAATGCCCCTTATGCAAAGCGTTGTTGTCCCTGAATATCCTTATGACGGATCTTCCGTTCAATTTTCCATCTCCTTGATCATGCCGGCTGCGGCTGCGGACGGATCTCCGGACCCTGTTACCGGCCTTCCCACGACGATATAGTCCGCGCCTGCCCTGACAGCTTCGCCGGGTGTCATTGTCCTTTTTTGGTCGTCCTTGCCTGAACCGGACGGCCTGATGCCCGGGGTCACTATGACAAAATCCCTTCCGAGGTTCTCCCTGATGATATGTATCTCTTTAGGCGAAGCGACAACTCCATCAAGCCCGGCCTGCCTGGAGAGTTTCGCCAGCGACACGACCTCATCCTCCAGGGCCCCGCAGATCCCGACCTGCTTAACCGAAGCTTCATCCATACTTGTAAGTATCGTGACCCCGAGAAGGAGCGGTTTCTTTCCGGAGGCAGCCGCCGCTTCAACGGCGCGCGAGGCCATATCCTGCCCTCCAAGCGCGTGGATATTCAGCATAAATACGCCAAGCCCGCAGGCTGACTTGACGGCATGCGCGACGGTGTTAGGTATATCAAGGAACTTAAGGTCCAGGAATACTCTTCCGCCGTTATCGCATACCATCCTGACGGCATCCGGCCCATACATCGTAAATAGCCCCATGCCTATCTTGAAAGTCCGGACTGAAGGCAATAAGGCCTTTACAAGGCATTCGGCCTCTTTAAGCGTCTCCGTATCAAGCGCAATTATGAGCTTATCGGCGGTCTTCATATTTTCAGGCATCCCGTTATTTCCTTTATCCTCTTGACCTTCTTCCTGCGCATGTATTTCTCTATACCGTCGACTATCCCGACGGCAATGCCCGGATCGACAAAATTCGCCGTACCTACCTGGACCGCCGAAGCACCGGCTATCATGAACTCAAGCGCATCTTCAGGGCCCATTATCCCTCCCATGCCTATTACCGGGATCCTTACCTTCTTTGCGGTCTCCCATACCATCCGAAGCGCTATCGGTCTTATGGCGGGTCCGCTCAATCCTCCGGTGATGTTGCCGAGGACAGGCATACATGATTCAATGTCTACGGCCATGCCGGCAAAAGTGTTGACCAGCGATACGGCATCCGCTCCGGATTCCTCTACCGCGGATGCTATGGACGCTATATCTCCGACGTTTGGCGACAATTTTATTATTACGGGTTTCCGAGTGGCCCTTTTGACCTCCCTTGTCACGCCTGAAGCCAAGCCGGGATCCCTTGAGAACTCCATCCCGCCCTTTACGTTAGGACATGAGATATTCACTTCTATGGCATCTACCTTTTTTTCCCTGTCCAGCCTGGATGCCACCGTCGAATAATCTTCAAGGCTGTGCCCGGCTATGGAAACCACTACAGCCGCCTTGATCTTCCCGAGAAAAGGCAGCTTGTCTTTAATGAATGCATCTATCCCGTCATTCTGTATGCCGATCGCGTTAAGCACCCCCGAAGGGGTCTCCACAAGCCTCGGAGGGGGGTTCCCCTCCCTGGGTTTCAGGGTCACCGATTTAGTGACTATGGCGCCTATCCTGTCAAGGTCAGTGATATCCTTGTATTCCTCCCCCGAGCCGAATGTCCCGGAAGCCGCCATCACCGGATTGCGAAGCTCAAGTCCGCCTATCCTGACTTTCATGTCGGGTTTTAGCATATTATCTCTTTCAGGTCAAATACGGGACCGTCTTTACATACCAGCTTATAACCGTTCTTTGTCCTCAATGCGCATCCCAGGCAAGCGCCTACCCCGCAGGCTATGTTCTCCTCAAAAGACGCGTAGGCTTTCAAGCCGCGTTTCTTCGCCACGCGGCCCACGGCCCTTATCATGGGCTCCGGTCCGCAGGCATAAAGGGTTGGCGCGAACGCCCTTTTAATGGCAAGGAATTCATCCAGGACGTCCGTGGCAAAACATTTTTTGCCGCAGCTGCCGTCATCCGTGGCTATCATTGTCTTCAGGCCGAGCCCCTCGAAATGCTCCCTGCACAATAAGGTTCTCTTGCTCCGGGAGCCTATTATCACCGAGACGTTCTTTTTCTTGTCCCTTGCCAGCTCTTCTGCGAGCGCTGTAAGCGGAGCAACGCCTATGCCGCCTGCTATTATGACGAAATCCCTCTTTCCGGCGGGTATGCTGAAACCGTTACCAAGCGGCCCGAGAATATCGACCGTATCGGACGGCTTCATTCGGGAAAGCGCCTTAGTCCCTTTCCCGACCACTTCATAAAGAATCTCGAAGCCTAAGGCACTTATCCTGTGGAACCCGAAAGGCCTCCTGAGCAGGGGTTCGGTGGACCCTGAGCATCTAATCGTCAAGAACTGGCCGGGCTTAGCCGTTTTCGCCACGGACGGACAATGTACAGCCATAAGGTAATATCCCGGCTTGACCTCTTTATTGGATATTATCCTGCCTTTCTTATGCTGCATACTAACTCCTCGCCTTGCGGGCCGCTTCCTTATGCCACTCCTTGAGCGACCTGACCTCCGGTCCGTGCTTTTGGAGGGCGGCTATTCCCTTAACGGCCGCGTCCGCACCCGGGATCGTCGTGACACACGGTATCCCAAGGGCAACGGCAAGCGACCTTATCTTTATCTCATCCTCCCTGGGCTTCTTTCCGGAAGGGGTATTTATTATCAGCGCTATATCGCCTTTTTTCATGTGGTCGAGGATGTTAGGGCTCCCCTCGCTTATCCTGTGGATCGCCTTCGCCTCAATACCGCTGCTCTTAAGCTCCGCGGCGGTCCCTTTGGTCGCTATTATCTCGAAGCCGGAGCCATTCAATTTCTTTACTATCGGGCTTATTTTTGCCTTATGCCTGTCCTGTACGCTGACAAATGCCTTGCCTTTCGTAGGAAGAGCGCTATTGGCGGCCATCTGCGATTTGACAAAAGCCCTCTCGAAGTCCACATCTATACCCATAACCTCGCCGGTAGACCTCATCTCGGGCCCGAGTATTATGTCTATGCCCGGGAACTTCACGAACGGGAATACCGATTCCTTTACGGATATCTGCGAAGGTTTTATCTCTTTCGTGAAACCGAGGTCCTTAAGCTTCACCCCGGACATAACTTTTGCGGCAAGTTTTGCAAGCGGCACGCCTATGGCCTTGCTGACGAACGGTATAGTCCTCGACGCCCTCGGATTTACCTCAAGTATGTAAACTTTCCCGTCCTTTACCGCATATTGCACGTTCATCAGCCCGACAACATTAAGCTCTTTCGCCAGAGCATGCGTAGCCTGCCTGATCTCATCTATGATCTTCTCCGTAAGCGTATGCGGGGGCAGGACCATAGCCGCGTCCCCGGAATGCACCCCGGCTTCTTCTATATGCTCCATGATCCCCCCGATAACGAAAGTCTCACCGTCCCCTATCATATCAACGTCCACCTCTATGGCATCATCGAGGAACTTGTCTATCAACACCGGAAATTCCGGGGAGGCTTTTACCGCATGGGTCATGTAATATTCAAGCGAATCGTCGTCGTATACTATCTCCATCGCCCGCCCGCCCAGGACATACGACGGCCTTACAAGCACCGGGTATCCTATCTTTCCGGCGGCTTCCTTGGCCGCTTCAACCGTAAACGCCGTGCCGTTGACCGGCTGCCTGAGCTTGAGTTTCTCGACGAGTACCTTGAATTTTTCCCTGTCCTCGGCAATATCGATAGCCTCGGGTGTGGTGCCTATTATCTTGAGGCCTGCCTTCTTCAGGGCTACGGAAAGGTTAAGGGGGGTCTGCCCTCCGAACTGCACTATAACACCATCCGGATTTTCCTTGTCCGCAATATTCAGGACGTCTTCTATGGTAAGAGGCTCAAAATAGAGCTTGTCCGAGGTGTCGTAATCCGTCGAGACCGTCTCCGGGTTGGAATTGACCATTATCGTCTCGTAACCTATCTCCTTGAGCGCGAACGAGGCGTGGACACAGCAGTAGTCAAACTCGATCCCCTGGCCTATCCTGTTGGGACCACCCCCGAGTATCATTATCTTCTTCTTTCCGGAAAGCCTTATCTCGTCCTCTTGCTCGTAGGTCGAATAGAAATACGGGGTGTACGCTTCGAACTCGGCCGCACACGTATCGACAAGCTTATATACCGCCGAGATCCCTTCTTTTTTTCTGCAGCTCCTTATCTCCGCTTCGGTGGAACCGCGCAAGCAGGCTATCTGCTTGTCCGAGAATCCGTATTGTTTGGCCTTTAGCATCATCGCCGGGGTAAATCCGGATTTCCTGATCTCGTCCTCTGTCTCGATTATCTCTTTTATGTTCTGGAGGAACCACCTGTCTATACCGGTAAGTTCGAATATCTTATCTATAGAGAAGCCATTCTTTATGGCATATCTTACATAGAACAGCCTGTCCTGATTGGGCTTGATCAGCTTCTGCGTTATTTCTTCCTCGAGCCCTGCGTCTTTCGATCTTGCCTCATATTCATCTTTCGGGTCGGCCCCCAATCCGAACCTGCCTATCTCCAGGGAGCGTATACCTTTCTGTAAGGCCTCCTTGAACGTGCGGCCTATAGCCATCGTCTCGCCCACTGATTTCATCTGGATGCTGAGCGTAGGGTCCGCCTTTGGGAATTTCTCGAACGCCCAACGCGGTATCTTGACAACGCAATAATCTATGGTCGGCTCGAACGACGCCGGCGTCTCTTTGGTTATATCATTGGGTATCTCATCGAGAGTGTAGCCTACGGCAAGTTTGGCGGCGATCTTTGCGATGGGAAATCCCGTGGCTTTTGACGCCAGCGCAGAGGACCTGGATACTCGCGGGTTCATCTCTATTATTATCTGCCTGCCGGTATCAGGGTGAACGGCAAACTGGATATTGGAACCTCCCGTCTCGACCCCTATCTCGCGAATAACCTTTATCGCCGAATCTCTCATGACCTGGTATTCGGCATCCGTCAGGGTCTGCGCCGGGGCCACGGTTATGGAATCGCCCGTATGGATACCCATCGGGTCCAGGTTCTCTATCGAACAGATTATGACGACATTGTCTTTGAGGTCGCGCATGACCTCAAGCTCATATTCTTTCCATCCGATAAGCGACTCTTCTATAAGGATCTCGCTTATCATACTGTAATTTAGGCCCCTCTGGGCTATCTGCTCGAATTCCTGTTCGTTCCTGGCCGTGCCGCCGCCGGTACCTCCAAGCGTAAAAGAAGGCCTTATGACGAGTGGAAAACCTATTTCTTTAGCTATCTTCCTTGCCTGGGCCATATCATACGCCAGACCGCTCCTGGGCAGGTCCAAGCCTATTTTTGTCATCGCTTCCTTGAACAGTTTCCTGTCCTCGGCTTTCTTTATCGCCTCTTCCTTAGCACCTATCATCTCTACGCCGAATTTCTTCAGCACGCCCATTTCATGCAGCTGGATGGCACAATTAAGCCCTGTCTGGCCTCCTAAGGTGGGAAGCAGGGCATCAGGCCTTTCCTTCTCTATTATCTTGGCTATTATCTCTGGGGTTATCGGCTCTATATATGTCACATCCGCGGTATCGGGGTCCGTCATTATGGTGGCCGGGTTCGAATTTACAAGTACCACTTCAAACCCTTCTTCCCGCAGCGCCTTGCAGGCCTGTGTGCCCGAATAATCGAACTCGCAGGCCTGGCCTATGACTATAGGGCCGGAACCTATGATAAGTATCTTGCGTATATCTGTTCTCTTAGACATTCTTCCTTTCCTGCATAAGTTTAGCGAACCTGTCGAACAGGTATTGCGCATCGTGAGGCCCGGGGCACGCTTCCGGATGGTACTGTACCGAGAAGACCGGAAGTCCCCTGTGTTCCATGCCTTCTACGGTCTTGTCATATAAATTGACGTGCGTAAGGACCATGTCTTTGTCCGGGATGGAATCTATGTCGACCGCGAAACCGTGGTTTTGCGAAGTAATGTCCACTTTCCGCGTCTTAATGTCCATCACGGGATGGTTGCCGCCATGATGGCCGAATTTCAACTTATAGGTCTTACCGCCAAAAGCCAGGCCGAGTATCTGGTGGCCAAGGCATATGCCGAATATCGGGAGTTTGTCCCTGAGGGACTTAACGGCCTTTATGTGGCAGGGGACGCTTTCCGGGTCACCCGGCCCGTTAGAGAGGAAAAGTCCGTCAGGCTTTATACCCATTATTTCTTCGGCCGTTGCGGAAGAAGGGAAGACCTTTACTTTGCATCCTATCCTGCTAAGGTTCCTGAGAATGTTCAGTTTCATTCCGCAGTCGACCGCTGCCACGATATACTTCGGATCCCCTTTAAGGCCTGTCGTCCAATCGAAAGGCTTGGCGCATGTCACCTCCCTGACAAGATCCCTGCCTATAAGGCCCGGGGAGGCT
The DNA here is from genome assembly GCA_002421665.1 of Candidatus Omnitrophica bacterium UBA6215. GTDB lineage: Bacteria > Omnitrophota > Gorgyraeia > Pluralincolimonadales > Pluralincolimonadaceae > UBA6215. The sequence goes on along the minus strand of DISH01000003.1, from coordinate 49,359 downwards.
TTTACTTTCTCCAACAAGGATCTCTCGTCGTCATCCTCGGTCGATATAACACATTTCATGGCACCTTGCGTCCTGATCTTCCTGGTTATGGCCCTGGTATCCACGCCTTGGATGCCAACGACACCGTATCTACGCATATATTCATCGAGCGTCCCTTTCTTGCGGTAGTTCGACGCTATGCTGCTTAGTTCCTTGACGACAAAACCCTCGGCCCACGGCCTGCCGGACTCTGCATCCTCGTCGTTAACGCCATAGTTGCCTATTAAGGGATATGTCATGGTTATTATCTGGCCCTTGTATGAAGGGTCGGTAAGTATCTCCTGGTAGCCGGTAATAGAAGTATTAAAGACCAGTTCTCCAAAGGCCTCCCCGCGGGCCCCGAACGACTGCCCTTTATAGACGCTTCCGTCTTCCAGGACCAAGTAAGCTTTCATTGTCCTCCTAAAACAGTGTCATCTGTTCTTCGCCGGATTTCTTTCCGCCGAAGATGTTAATCTTGCCGTATTCCCCGTCGTATCCGGCAAGTATCTCTAACTCTCCCTTCCTTACTTTCATTACCCCCTCGGCTATCCGCTCCGGGAGTTGCGACCTTAATTCCGCTTCATCCATTCCGAGCAATATATTGAATTCCCCCTGGCACTTGGTCACAAGGGACATGTATTCCCTTTCAACGCCGAGCGTCTGCTCTCCAGTCCCGTTGGCATTCGCTATTATCTGGCTGAGCGGAACGGCCCTCTTAAAAGGTATCGAGCCCTCCGGCACAAAACCTTCCGGCCTGTCGGCGAGGTCCTCTATCCTGTGCATTACCCCTATCGTGATCTTCTTACCGCAAACCGGACACAGGTTACGCCGCTTTATGGCTTCCTTGGGCGACAGCCGGGCATTGCAAGCCCTGTGGCCGTCGTAATGGTATTTCCCCTCTTCGGGAAAGAACTCGACCGTATACTTGAACCTTTTGCCGTCCTTCTCTTTCAACGCGGACGTTATGCCGGTATAGGACATCTCGCAATCGAAGACGTTCGCCTCCCGTCCGATCTTTTGCGGAGAATGCGAATCAGAGTTGGAAATAAGCGAGTACCTGTCGAGCGCACTTATCCTCCAATTCATAGCAGGGTCCGAAGAAAGGCCGGTCTCCAGGCAATGTATATTGCGCGCCTGGCTGCCGAAACATTCTTCTATGCTGTTGAACCCCGATACCGAACCAAAAGCCGAAAAATGCGGCGTCCAGATATGCGCCGGGACAACCATACAATCAGGGCAGGCATCGAGACATGCCTTGACCAGGTCCTCGGCCGTCATGTTAAGTATAGGCCGCCCATCCGAGACCAGGTCCCCGTATCCGGACAACACGGTATTGAGTTTCTCCGCCGCCGGGATATCCGGAGCGAAAACTATGTTATGAATCCTCTTGGACCTTCCCGCAGAATGGAAATTATTGAAGACTTCTGCGGTCAGCATAAAACGGGCCCCGCCGTATTCATACAGCCCCCCGGTCCCCTGCTTGAGCTTTTCGGAAAGTTCGGAAAGCCAGAGAGGATGGGTAAAATCCCCAGTGCCAACGACCGATATACCTTTGATCTTTGCCCAACGCGCCAGTTCATCGGGATTCATAGATCCCGATGTGGCGCGGCTATACTTAGAGTGTATGTGGAGGTCAGCTATAAATTCCACTTCCAGCCGCCGTCTGTCCTATAATAAAGGGGAAAGGGCATTCTTGCCTGCATCCACGGCTTTCCCTGCGGGACTCCTGTGGTAATCCACATAACCGAGGTTCTCCTTAGCCTTTTTCCCGTAATAAGATTCGGGGTATTTCTTCAGTACAAGCTCATAAAAATACTGGGCATTATCCCAGTCATTGTTCCTGAAGGCCAGATCCCCTGCAGCAAGCCAATCCTTGGCTTCGAGCTTTTCCTTCCCGGCAAGACCTATCGAAGGCGCGGCGCAACCCAATATGACCGACATGATGACCACAGATGCCGAGATCCTGATCAGCCTTAGACCCATTGAGTCCTCCTTTTTAGCAAAATTTCCCGTTTTCGTATTTTATCTTACCGCCTACGATAACGATCGCCGCGGTGCCGGCAAGCTCCCTGCCGAGCAACGGGGTGTTCTTCGACTTGGATTCAATACTTGAGATCTCCACTTTCCTTGTGCCGGAGGGGTCGAATACCGTTATATCGGCATCTGCACCCTCTGAAAGGGATCCTTTATTCTTCAGGCTTAGAAGCCTTGACGGATTTATCGATAATTTCTCGGCGAATCCTTTCCAGTCGAGGACGTTCTTCTTGACCAGCTCCATGTACGACAGAGAGGCCGCAAACTCAAGGCCTATCATCCCTGTAGCGGCAAAATCGAACTCCACATCCTTCTCTTCCGCGGAATGCGGGGCATGGTCGGTGGATATTATGTCTATCGTCCCGTCGGAAAGGCCCTTCTTTATCGCCTCTACGTCCTCCTGTGTCCTCAGCGGAGGATTTACCTTCGCATTCGTATTATACTCCGAAACAGCCTCTTCGGTCAGGACAAAATAATGCGGACATGTTTCACATGTGACCGCTATCTTCCTCTTCTTGGCCTGCCTTACCGCCTCTACGCTCTCTTTAGTAGACACGTGGGCTATATGCAGCCTGGCTCCAGAGAGCCGCGCTATCTCTATGTCCCTGGCCACCATGACCGTCTCGGCAGCGCGCGGGATACCTTTAAGCCCCATCCTCGTGGACAGGAGCCCCTCGTTCATTACCCCGTTCCTTGAAAGGAAAGGGTCTTCACAATGGGATATAACCGGCAAGTTGAACATCTTTGCGTATTCCATCGCGCGCCGGAGTATCTCCGGGTTAATTACCGGCTTGCCGTCGTCTGAGAGGGCCTTAGCGCCTGCCGCAGAGATCTGGGCTGTCTCGGTGAGCTCTTTTCCTTCTAGGCCCTTCGTAACGGCCGCAACCGTGTATATATTGATCAGGCCGGCTTTTGCGGCTTCGGAACATATATACTCAACCACACCTTTATTATCCACCACCGGATTCGTGTTCGCCATGCACAATACGGAGGTAAATCCGCCTTTCAGGGCCGCTCTCGAACCGGTGACAAAATCTTCCTCATCCTCCCTTCCGGGCTGCCTGAAATGGGTATGAGAATCGATGAGGCCCGGCAAGACGACCTTTCCCTTGCAATCCACCTGTCTGGCATCCTGGACCTTCAAGCCTTTCCCTACCTGCGCAATTTTACCTGCTTTGACCAGGATGTCGGCTTCGGTATCCATGCTGTTGGCCGGGTCCACCACGCGTCCGTTCTTGAGGATAACGTCCATTTTATTCAACCCTCTCTTTGACGCCAGATAACAGGTACAGTACGGCCATCCTGACGGCAATACCGTTGGTGACCTGCTCGAGTATGACAGAATACGGTCCGTCTGCAACCTCAGGGGTTATCTCAACCCCCCTGTTAACGGGCCCGGGATGCATTATAAGTACGTCCTTCTTTGCCATTTTCATCTTCCCTGCGTCCAACCCGAAAGCCATAGAGTAGTCCCTTATGGACGGAAAGAGGTTCTGGCCCTGACGTTCCAACTGTATCCTGAGCATATTTATGACATCTGCCCCTTCTATGGCCTCTTTTATATCATAGGTGACCTTAACTCCTAATTTCTCTACTTCCGGAGGCATAAGCGTCGCCGGACCGCATACGGTCACTTTTGCGCCAAGTTTCGTAAGCCCCCATATATTCGACCTGGCCACCCTCGAATGGGCTATATCCCCTATTATCGAGACGTTCAGCCCTTCAATTTTCTTTTTATGCTCTTTGATCGTGAAGATATCGAGCAGGCCCTGCGTTGGGTGCTCATGCGATCCGTCGCCGGCATTGATTATAGACGGAGACACGGAGCCGGCCAGCATGTGCGGGGCGCCGGAACACGAGTGGCGCATTATTATTATGTTCACCTTCATCGCCTCGATGTTCCTGGCAGTGTCTTTCAGGGTCTCGCCCTTTGTCAGGCTCGAGGCGCTGGTCTGAATATTGACTATGTCCGCACTCATGCGTTTAGCGGCCAGTTCGAAAGAAGTGCGGGTCCTTGTCGAGGGCTCGAAGAAGAATAGGACCACCGTCTGGCCGCGCAGGGTCGGGACCTTCTTTATGGGTCTCTGGGATATCTCCTTAAAAGAACCCGTTGTCTCAAGTATAAGCTCTATCTCTTCCGCCGAAAGGCTTTCTAAATCCAGCAGGTCTTTTCTCTTCCAGGCCACGGCCACCTTAATCCTCCTTTTCCGCGACGACAACTTCATCGACGCCGTCGGACTCTTTTATCTTGACCTGGACCGTCTCTTTCTGTGAGGTCGGTATGTTCTTGCCCGCATAATCTGCGCGTATCGGCAGTTCCCTATGGCCTCTGTCTACCAGGACGGCAAGCTGTATGCTCTTCGGCCTTCCGAAATCTATAAGCGCGTCCAGGGCGCAGCGTATCGTCCTGCCCGTATACAGCACGTCATCGACAAGGACTATTACGCTCTCGTGTATGTCGAAATCTATCTCGGTCTTATGGACCACCGGCTGCTCTGCGACTGTAGTAAGATCGTCTCTGTAAAGCGTTATGTCGAGCGCCCCTACCGGCACTAGACTGCCCTTGATAGAACCTATCTTGGCGGCCAGCCTCTGGGCAAGGATGGCACCCCTTGTCCTTATGCCTACTATCGCCAGGTCCTCAACGTCTTTGTTATTCTCGAGTATCTCATGCGCTATTCGCACAAGTGACTTGTCTATCTGCTCGGCATCCAAGACCTTGGCTTTTTCCTTTATCTTCATAAACCGGACCCTCCAAGGCAATAAAAAAGCCTGTAGCCGGCGTTTTGCCGATTACAGGCGGTATGATAGTCTTTTATATGGTTATGGCACATCTTCATCTCCTTTTCCGGCCTCGCTGGGCCAGATTAAAAGGCTGCTAAATGTTAAGGATATCACGCGATCGCCTGTTTGTCAAGACCCGTTTTTAATTTTTTATGGAAGGCCTATAACCCAGAGAATCGGTGGGTATAGAGTTGAATAGCTTTGAAACGATCTCGAAACCCGGTTTTGGCTTCCTGTCCCAGGTAAGGATGCCCCAGTACTCCTCTATGTGCTTGTCCTGGACAGACGGGTTCCCGCCTTTCCACCATTCGTCTGTCCATTCGAAGATGACTATCCCGGCAAGGTCGTCTTCCGCGCTTTCGATCTGCGTCTTCAGGGCCTTATCCTGTGAATCTTTCTTTACGAAAGTACTGTATCCGGTCTCGGTTATGATTATCGGCTTCTTATACTTCTTTGAGATCTCCTTCATCTCCTTCACGGCCCTCACCGCTTCATCCCTGCCGCGCCAATTGAACCCGTGCCCGCCTATATAAGCGTTACAGCCTATGACATCCAGGAAATCGAACCCCAGGTCATACCCTTTTACCTTCAGGATGTTGGCAGCCGTGACCGGACGGCTCTTATCCACCGATTTAACGGCAAGGTATATCTCTCTCATGAAATTATTCACTTTCTCGAAACCGTAACGGGGAACGGGGTTGCCGGGCTCATCATAACAGAAGGGGGCATCGTTCCAGATCGACCACATAAGTATGCACTTCCTGTTCCTGTGTTTCCTTACGGCCTCCGTAGCCATCCTCTTCATCGCTTTAAGCTCGATATCGGAGGAGTAATCGGTGTAGGCGGACGGATAGACTACCTGTTCTATTATCTTGAGGTCATACTTCTCGGCAAGGTCCAGCAAGGCGTCCGGGAACGGTTCGTAAGTCCTTATTGTATTGATCCCGGCGGCTTTCATCATCCTGAAGTCGTTTTCGAAAACCGACAAAGGGATCTTAGAGAAACAGCCGTCAACCCCGGGCGGCAGGCCGGGCGCGCTTACGCCGTAAGCTATCCCTTTTATAAAGAATAACGAACCGTCGGCATATATCCTGTTATCCTTTATCGCTACGCCCCTCTCCGGGATCGTCCTGGATATCAATTGCTCGGGCTCTCCGGGGGTCTTCTTTGATATTACCTTTTCGGTCTTCTCCCTTTCTTCGGCCGCCTTACGCTCCAACTCTCTCTTCTTTTCCACTTCCTTGGCCCTGAGCTCAAGTTTGAGCCTTTCCCTGGCCAATTCCGCTATCTCTTCTTCGCTCGGGGTAGACATGGAGGATATAAGGTCCCTCTTAAGGGTTATTACCCCCGTCGGGACCTCTACCCTGACAGAATCCGAGGTCTCCAGAACGACCTTTCCCACCACGACCCCTCCGGCAGCAAGGACAACTTTTACCGGCTTGGAAGCTTTTATCTCCTCGAGGACCCTTAGCTGGCTCTCGAGGTTCTTCTTGGAATCGACAACCTTGGCGAGCTCGGCATTAAGCTCGTCCGTTCTCTCAGACGCTTTCGCCAAGGCTTCTTCAAGCCGGGCTATCTCCTCGGGTTTCGCGAGCGCCTCGGTCTTTGCCGCCTCGAGCTTCTTTTCCAGGTCCGACCTTTCCTGCTCAAATGAGCTTATCTTGGCTTCGAGCTCGGTACGATTGAGGCGTAACTCTTCCATCGCCTGGGCAAGCTTTACCCTTTCGGATTCAATAAGAGCAAGCTTTCTTTCTGTCTCTTTCCGGAGAGCTTCCTTTTTCAGCAGCTCGACCCTGGTAACCGCCACCGCGACCGCAAGCAGCAATATCGCCGCCGCGACAAAGAACGGCCTGAGCATAAGGAAACGCGCGTGGTTTACTATGCTCTTCCTTTCCTTCTCCGATATCTTCTCATAATAAACGCCTATAAAATATTTGTTGGGACGGTGTTCCCTGATCTTCTTTATCCAGGCCGCTTCCGCGATGGCATCTATCGGCCTGACAGAAAACGGCATATTTATCTGGAGGCGAAGTTTTGCGGATTTTTTGTTAAGCTTTTCGGCAAGTTCGTCCTTGAGGTTGTTCACCTCAAGGCACATGCCTCCCTCGCTTACATCACGGGTAAAGGCCTGCTGGAACTCGCAGTATATTTCTTTGTCGTCGAGGCTGATGACCTCGAGCTCGACGGGAAATACCGTATTCAGCCTTATGTATCGCCTGCGCTCAATACCCGAACGGTGCTCGACCATGGCGGTTAGTCCTCGTTAGCGGCTATCTTCCTGTGCTTGCATATCCCACGTTCAGAGTTTTTTACGAAATCGACCATGTTCCTTGCCTCTACGGAAGAAAAGGCAGACTTCGATATCTCTTCGAGGGCATGGGTGACATTAAGGCCTGAACGGTAAAGGAGCTTGTATACCTGTTTTATCTGGACGGCAGCCTCGTTGCTTACCCCGGAACGCCGTATTCCTACCGTGTTCAGCGAACATACCTCGGAATCCCCTTCTATAAGGGTATACGGCACGACATCCTTATTAACGCGGGCTAACCCGCCGATCATCGCAAGGGAACCTATCCTGACGAACTGGTGTATGGTGACATTCCCGGATATAAAAGCCTTGTCGTCTACCGTGACGTGGCCGGCCACAAGGGCGCCGTTGCATACAACCGTACTGTTCCCTATGCGGCAATCATGCGCGATATGGGAGAAACCCATAAAAAGGTTATCGTCGCCTATCAGGGTTGAAGAACCTTCCTCGAAACCGCGATGAACGCTGCAATATTCCCTAAGTATATTTCTGTCGCCGATGTTAAGGAATGTCTTCGCTCCCTTGTACTTGAGGTGCTGCGGCGCATGGCCCACTACGGCGCCCATATGTATCTCGCAATCCTTCCCGATCGTCGTGCCTTCGGCTATATAGGCGTGGGCAAGCACACAGGTGCCGCTTCTTATGATAACCCCGTCCTCGATAACGGCGTAAGGGCCTATTTCAACATCTCCAAGCTCGGCCCCTTTGCTTACCAGCGCGGTAGGGTGTATCTTAGCCATTCTCACCGCCTTCCTTCAGGTTGAATACTATAATGAACTCTCCTTTAGGCGTGTTCTTCTCTAAATGCGCAACCGCTTCGCTTGCTTTTCCCCGCAGTACTTCCTCGAATTTTTTGGTAAGTTCGCGCAGGACGGATATCTTTATATCGCCCAATATGTCAAGTATATCATATAAAGCCTTTAAAATACGGTAGGGGGATTCATAAAGTATGACCGTCCTCTCTTCATCCTTCAGCGCCATTAGCCTTTTCCTGCGGGCCGCTGATTTGTTAGGAAGGAATCCCTCAAAAACAAACCTGTCGGTAGGGAACCCGGAAACGACAAGCCCGAGTACTGCCGCGCTTGGACCCGGCACCCCTACAACCTTAATGCCGTTCTTGACGGCCAATCTGATTATATGGGCTCCGGGATCGGATATCCCGGGGGTCCCCGCGTCGGAAACCAGCGCTATGTTCTTCCCCTCTTTAAGCAGGCCTATCAGGTATTCGCCCTTGGCCACCTGGTTATGCTGGAAATAGCTTGTCAGGGGAGTGGTTATCCCGTAATGGCTTGTCAGTATTTTTGTATGGCGGGTATCCTCCGCCGCAATGAGGTCAGCTTCTTTAAGCGTGTCTATTGCGCGAAGAGTTATGTCTTTGAGGTTTCCTATCGGCGTAGCTACTACATTGAGTATGCCGTTTGGCATTTGTCTTATTCGACCGTTACCGATTTAGCGAGATTCCTCGGCTGGTCGACATCCCTGCCTCTATATACGGCTATATAATACGCCAAAAGCTGCAGCGGCAGGACTGTCAAAAGCGGAGAGAGCGCTTCTTCGGTCTTTGGTATATACAGGACGTCTGTCACGTGCTTCCTTACCGAAACATCCCCCTCGGTAGCTATGGCAATGACCTTTCCGTCCCTTGCCCGTATCTCCTGGATATTCGATATCATCTTGTCATAAGTATGCGATTGCGGGGTTATCGCAACCACTGCCATGTTCTTCTCTATCAGGGCAATCGGGCCGTGTTTCATTTCGCCGGCGCCGTATCCTTCGGCGTGTATATAAGAGATCTCCTTCAGCTTCAGCGCGCCTTCGAAGGCGTTCGGATAGTTTACCCCGCGGCCGATATACATAAAACACGGGAGCATATAATACTTCTCGGCGCATTTTTTTATTGCAGAGGCTCCGTCAAGGATATCGTCCATATGTCCCGGTACTTGCTCAAATTCGGCAAGTATCTTCTTCAATTGCTTCCTGCCTATGCGCCCCCTTGCTGCGCCAATATAAAGGGCCAACAGTATGAATATGGCAACCTGTGCCGTGTACGCCTTCGTGGAAGCAACGCCTATCTCCGGACCGGCATGCGTATATATCACTCCGTCGGATTCCCTTACTATGGTAGAACCCACTACGTTGCATATAGATACCGCCTTTACGCCTTTCTTCCTGGCTTCCCTGAGAGCTGCAAGCGTATCGGCCGTCTCGCCCGATTGGCTGACCGCGATAAACAGCGTCTTGCGTGAGTAGACCGGATCGCGGTACCTGAGCTCGCTGGATACGTCGACTTCAACCGGTATGCCGGCAAATTTTTCTATGAGGTATTCACCCACAAGCCCGGCATGATACGCCGTGCCGCAGGCCGATATCATTATATTGTCGAATTCCCTGATCTCTTTCAAGGTAAGTCCTATCCCGTCGAGCCTTACCTTGCATTTGGCAATATCCGTACGGGCTGAAAGCATCTTGTGTATGACCTTAGGCTGTTCATATATCTCTTTAAGCATAAAATGGGCAAACCCGCCTTTTTCCGCCTGCGATATATCCCAGTCTATTTTAGTGGCCTTTTTATGCGCTTTCCTGCCGTCAAGGTCGGTAATGGATACTGTCCGGTCGGTCAGGGTTATGACCTCTTTATCGTCGACAAATATGACCTTTCTGGTCCTGTCCATTATCGCAGGACAATCTGATGCCAGGAAATTTTCCCCTTCGCCCAGTCCGACGATAAGAGGGCTGCCGTTCCTTGCGCCGACAAGTTTCCCCGGCTCCGACCTGTGAATTACGGCTATAGCATACGAACCCTGCGCATCCTTAAGGGCTTTCCTTACCGCCTCTTCTAGGTTCCCGTCATAATATTCTTCTATAAGATGCGGCAGCACCTCGGTATCGGTATCCGAAAGGAACTTATGGCCCTTCTTTTGCAGGCGGCGCTTCAGGTCATCGCAGTTCTCGATGATACCGTTATGGACAAGCGCTATTTCTTTTTTGCAGTCATAGTGGGGGTGAGCGTTTATGTAGTTTGGTATGCCGTGAGTGGCCCATCTGGTATGGGCGATACCAAGGTTTCCGGATAAGGGTTTTTTCTTAAGCCCGTCGTAAAGCTCTCTTATCTTGCCGGGCATCTTGAGGGATTTTATCCTGCCGTTCTCGAGAACAGATATGCCGGCAGAATCATAGCCCCTGTATTCAAGCCTCGAAAGCCCCCTTACCAATATGGGGGCAGCGTCTTCCTTGCCTATATAACCCGTTATGCCGCACATCTTTTATATACTATCCTGCCTCCGACCATAGTAAGCCAAACGTCGTATTTTGAGTCAAATACCGTTATATCGGCATCGAACCCGGGCTTCAAACGCCCTTTCTTCTTAAGGCCGAGCATCCTGGCCGGGTTTTCCGAAGCCATCCTTACCGCTTCATGGACGGGGATCCCGCCGAACACCGTGGCATTCTTTACGGCATCGATCATGGTCAAACCGCTTCCTGCGATCGTGCCGTCCTTTAGCCTGTATACTTTGCCGTCCCATTTCGCCGGGAAAGTTTCGTCATCGCGAAGGGAATCGGTTATAAGAATCAACTTGCCCGTGCCTTTACATTTAAGCAAAAGCCGGAACGCCGGCGGGCTGACGTGTTCTCCGTCGAGAATTACGGTAGCGTTAACCCTTTCATCGTCAATCGCTGCGCCTATGGCTCCCGGGGCCCTGTGATGGAACTTGCCCATCGCATTGAATACATGGGTAGCGCAGCTTGCACCCAAATCTATGGCTTTTCCGGTTTCTTCAAAAGAGGCGTTTGTGTGTCCTATCGAGGCGATAACGCCTTTCGACACCAGTAATTTTATGGCCTGACCGGAACCTTTGATCTCAGGAGCTATCGTCATCAATTTAAGGCAGCCTTTAGTCTTGCCTATCAGGGCCCTTAGTCCCTCGAGATCGGGTCTCTTTATGGATCGTTTGTCCTGGGCCCCTGCAGCGGCCCTGTTCAAATACGGCCCTTCCAGGTTTACCCCAAGCACCTTGGCACCTTCCTTCAGGGTGCCGGATCTTCCCGCCTCAACCGCCGTCTTTACGGCAAGGGTCTTAAGCCCGGAGCAGGATACGGTCGCCAGGAACCCGGTAGTCCCGAACATTACATTGCTATAAGAAACTTTTTTAGGGTCCCCGTAGACCTGCATATCTATAAAACCCGGCGAGGCAAAACATCCTCCCGCGTCGATCAGTCTGTAAGTTCCCAGCCCAGAGACGGGCTTCCCGCTTATCCCGGCTATCTTCCCGCTTTTTACAAAGATCGAACCGTTCTCCAAGACGCCGTTGTCCGTCAATACTCTCGCATTAAAGATCAAAAAATCCATGCTACTCTTTCGATGAGACCATCACGTTATCTATATAAAGCACGCCTTCCTTATTGTCGCATGTCATATCGTCAAAGGTAAATACCATTTCGCTCATGCAGGTCCAGTCCGTAACGGACCCCGGGTTCCTGGCTTCCTGAAGCGGTATGGATATCATTTTCCAATCATCGGTTATCCCCGAAAGATCATATGTTGCGCGCTCGCCTTTTTCATTATTGATCTCTATCCTGAATTTTGTAGTAAAGCCCCTGGCCGGATCTCCCTTTATCAGAAAGGCGATGCTGTCATACGGCGTAAGGTCCATATCGTTGAGTTTTATATAAAATCCGTTGAAGGCGGGACCGTTCGTGGATACATCGTAGGTTACTTTCATTACACGGCTTTCTTCGCTGCCTTTGCCCATCACCCCGTATAAAGACAGTAATTCTATGGTGCAGCCTTGTGAAGTATCCAGGGGATTAGAACTCCATGTACCTATGTCCGTTCCAAGGTCGCTGTGGCCGTTGTTCTCGAAACTGGCTATCATCAGGTCAGACGCGGATGCGCCTCCTGCATATACCGAAAAGAGTCCGATAAAAACAAATAACAGGCAGATGGCTCTGGTCCTGTTTTTCATTAAGAAGCTCCTTTGATTATGGCGTCCCCACGGGGATTCGAACCCCGGTCGAGAGCTTGAAAAGCTCTTGTCCTAGTCCCCTAGACGATGGGGACGCATTGATTTGTCTGTATTTAATGCGGAATGAAGATCAATAAATTATACCTGATAACCGCCGTTTTGTCCATGCCTGAAACGGCTATTCTCCGCCCTCCTCTTCCCCTGCCTCTTCTTCCGTCACCACAGAGGCCACCGATGCTACTTTATCCTTTTCATCAAGTTTTATGATTCTCACGCCCTGGGATGCGCGGCCGGTGGAACGGATATCCTTAACCGGGCAGCGGACTATCACGCCTTTACCGGTTATCAGCATTATCTCGTCATTATCGGAAACCGTCTTTAGGGCTACCGCTTCGCCGTTCTTCTGCGTAACCTTGATGTTTATTATCCCCTTGCCCCCTCTGCTCTGGGTCCTGTATTCCTTTACCTGCGTCCGTTTGCCGAACCCGAGCGACGTTATTGTCAGGATGGTCGATTCCGGATCGGCCACAGACATGGCTATGACCTCATCCTTCTTGCCGAGCGTAAGACCTTTGACGCCTTTCGCCGAACGGCCCATGTCCCTTACCTGCGACTCCGGGAACCTGATAGCCTTTCCGTCTTTTGTCGCAAGAAGTATCTCGCTCTTACCGTCGGTCATCTCTACGCCTATAAGTTCATCGCCTTTTTCAAGCGTTATGCCTATGATCCCGCCTTTGCGCGGGTGGCTGAAAGCTTCGAGTGATGTCTTTTTTATAACACCCTGTTTAGTGGCCATAATGAGGAAATGCTCGGCCTTGAATTCCTTGACAGGCACGAACGCACTTATTCTTTCCGACTGCTGCATTTCAAGCAGGTTGATCATGGCTTTGCCTCTCGCCTGCCTGCCTGCCTGCGGGATATCGTAGACCTTAAGCCAAAGCACTCTTCCCTGGTTTGTGAAGAATAGTATATATTCATGGGTCGTCGCTATGAAAAGGTGCTCTACAAAATCCTCTTCCTTAACATCGGCGCCGGTAACGCCCCTGCCTCCCCTGCGCTGTTTACGATACGAGGATACCGGAAGTCTCTTGATATAGCCGGTATTGCTTATCGTGATAACGACGTCTTCCTCGGCGATAAGGTCCTCTATCTCGAGGTCGCTGACCTCGCCTACGATATCCGTAAGCCTCTTGTCGCCATATTTCTCTTTTATCCTGAACACTTCTTCCTTGATTATCTGGTAGACCTTCTTCTCGCTCTTGAGTATGGATTCAAGATACTCGATCTTCTTTATGAGTTCGAGGTATTCCGCCTCGATCTTTTCGCGCTCAAGGGCTGTCAACCTGCGCAGCTGCATTTCAAGGATCGCCTGCGCCTGGACTTCGCTGAACCCGAACTTCCTGATCAACCCTTCTTTGGCATCAGCCTCGGACTTTGATTTCTTTATTAGTTCTATTATCTTATCAAGGTTCGCAAGCGCTTTCTTCAGGCCCTCCAATATATGGGCGCGCTCCTTTGCGCGGGTCAGATCGAACTTCGTCCTGCGTATAACTATCTCCTTGCGGTGCTTGATATAGCACTCGAGCATCTGTTTGATATTGAGGACCTTCGGCCTGTTCTCGACCAAAGCAAGCATTATTATCCCAAACGATATTTCCAGCTGGGTATGTTTAAACAGCTGGTTAAGCACTACCTGGGCATTTGCGTCCCTCTTGAGCTCGATGACCACCCTCAGACCGTCCTTGTCGGACTCATCACGGATGTCAGATATCCCATCGACCTTTTTATCGGTGACGAGCTGTGCAATGTTTTCTATAAGGTTCGCCTTATTGACCTGATAAGGTATCTCGGTAATGACTATCGATTCTTTCCCGGATTTCTGCGATTCAACGCTGGCCTTTGCTCTGATCTTTATGAGGCCGCGTCCGGTTGTATACGCCTGTTTTATCCCGTCCCTGCCGCATATTATCCCGCCGGTCGGGAAATCCGGCGCCTTTATTATCTTCATCAGGTCTTTTATCGAGATATCCGGGTCATCGATTACCGCACCGATGCCTTCGGCAACCTCTGTGAGATTATGCGGGGGGATATTGGTGGCCATGCCTACCGCTATACCGGACGAACCGTTTATGAGCAGGTTAGGTAAGGCGGCCGGGAGGACGACGGGTTCTTCCAGGGACCCGTCAAAATTAGGGATGAAGTCTACTGTGTCCTTCTCCAGATCTTCGAGCATCTCGGAAGTTATAGCAGCCATTCGCGCCTCGGTATACCTCATGGCTGCCGGGGCATCTCCGTCCACGGAACCGAAGTTCCCCTGGCCGTCCGCCAGCGGGTACCTGAGCGAGAAATCCTGCACCATCCTGGCAAGCGAATCGTATATCGCCACATCGCCATGCGGATGATACTTACCAAGAACTTCGCCGACTATCCTGGCGGATTTCTTGTAAGGCTTTGAGTGCTCGAGCCCCAGTTCATTCATGCCGTAGAGTATCCTGCGATGAACGGGTTTGAGGCCGTCCCTTACGTCAGGGAGAGCCCTTCCGACTATAACGCTCATAGCGTAAGAGATGTACGAATCCTTCATCTCGTCTTCTATATAAACCGGAACCACCTTTTCATTGCGCGCGTACATATTCTGCTATGATCCCCCTTTTATATGTCCAGGAACCTTACTTCCGGAGCGTGCTTTTCTATGAACTCCCTCCTGGGCTCGACCGCATCCCCCATGAGGATAGTAAACATCTCTTCGGCTTCTACTGCGTCTTCCATGGCAACTTTTAAAAGCGTTCTCTTCTCCGGGTCCATCGTTGTTTCCCAGAGTTGCTGCGGGTTCATCTCCCCGAGACCTTTATATCTCTGTATGTTCATGCCCTTCTTCCCTAGCTCCCTGACATACTCAAGGACTTCTTTAAGGGAGCTAAACTCTTCCGTGCCGGCTTCTGAATCCATCTTGAAAGGGACCTTTGCTTTTTCCTTCGACTTTTCATCTGGCGGCTGGGAAAGGTAGTCAGATGCGGAAAGATCGAGTTTTTCCAGCCTGGTAAGGCATTTTTCTATTTCTTCGGCCTCATATATTTCCAGCAGGTCTATGCCATTACCATTACCGTTCGCCCCCTGTTTGTTCTCTTCTTTTATCTCGACGTCCTCACCGGCTTCTTCCTCTTCTTTCACAAATTTGGCCAATTCGGCGTCATTATACAAAAACTGGTCTTTGCCATCCACTTTTACCCTAAAAATTGGCAGTTTTTTGGTCTTTGGATGCCTGGAAGTCAGATATTTTGCCAAATTTACACCCTTTTTTTCAAGACCAGCTGTCAGATCTTCCAGCTCAACAAGGTTATTAAGAGTATCCCTTAGTTGTGCGTCCGTGAACGCCTTCTTCTCTTTTACTCTGGTAAGTTTAAGACCTTCGGAACCCAGCTCCAAGAGCATAGAGTTCATCTGGGCTTCGGTCTGGACATACTCCTCCCTCTTGCCTCTTTTGATCTTGTAGAGAGGCGGCTGGGCTATGAATATGTTGCTTTTTTCCAGGAGCGGTTTCATCTGCTTGTAGAAAAAGGTCAATAACAGCGTCCTTATATGTGATCCGTCGACATCGGCATCGCACATTATTATTATCTTATTATACCTGAGCTTGACTATATCGAATTCTTCGCCTATCCCGCAGCCTATGGCGGATATTATGGTACGGATCTCGTCGTTCGCCAGTACTTTGTCCAACCTGGCCTTTTCCACGTTTATTATCTTGCCTTTCAGTGGAAGTATGGCCTGGAACCTGCGGTCCCTGCCCTGTTTGGCAGAACCGCCGGCTGAATCTCCCTCTACGAGATACAGTTCGCAGATCTCCGGGTCCTTCTCGGAACAATCCGCAAGCTTCCCGGGGAGGCCGACCCCGTCAAGGGCGCCTTTTCTCCTCGTTAACTCCCTGGCTTTCCTGGCGGCTTCCCTGGCCCTGCTTGCAAGAAGACATTTATCTGCGATCTTGTTGCCTACAGAGGGGTTCTCCTCCAGGAAAGAGCTCAGCGATTCATTGACCATAGAAGCTACAAGACCCTCTACTTCCGAATTGCCAAGCTTCGTCTTGGTCTGGCCCTCGAATTGCGGGTCGGGTATCCTTATCGAGACGACCGCAGTAAGGCCTTCGCGGACATCGTCGCCCGAAAGGGTTATCTCCTGGTTCTTAAAAAGACCTTTGTTCTTGCAATATTGATTGATCACCCTTGTAAGGGCAGACTTGAAACCGCTAAGGTGCGAACCGCCTTCGATGGTATTTATATTATTGGCAAAAGAGAAGAGGTTCTCCCCGTACCCGTCATTGTACTGGAGGGCCACTTCCATCTGTATCTTGTCTTTCTCCCCGCTGAACATGACTACTTTTTTGTGCAAAGGGTCCTTGTTCTTGTTCAGAAATTCCACGAAAGATTCTATCCCGCCGGCAAACTTGAAGGAGTTCTCCTTATTTGTCCTTTCGTCCTTAAGGTCTATCTTCAGCCCTTTATTCAGAAAGGCTAGCTCGCGCAGCCTGTTCGAAAGAGTATCATAGCTGTATTCGAGATTCCCGGTGAATATCTGATTATCCGGCTTGAACGTTATCCTGGTACCGGTCGTCTTGGACTTGCCTACGATCGTAACCTTGGAGACCGGTTTGCCCCTCTCGTACCTTTGGTGGTATACCTTGCCTTCGCGGCGTACTTCGGCCTCAAGCCATTCGGAAAGCGCATTGACTACAGATACGCCTACGCCGTGCAGTCCGCCTGATACTTTATAGTTCTTATGGTCAAACTTGCCGCCGGCGTGCAGTTTTGTCAGCACGACTTCAAGGGCGGACTTTTTTTCCGTAGCGTGCATGTCTACGGGTATCCCTCGGCCATCATCGACGACCGTGACACTGTTGTTCTTGTGGACAATAATAGAAATCGTCGAGCAGTGTCCTCCCATAGCCTCGTCTATCGAGTTATCTACGACCTCATAAACGAGATGGTGGAACCCCCCGATGGCCGTGTCCCCGATATACATGGCGGGTCTTTTTCTTACGGCCTCGAGCCCCTCCAGGACCTGTATCGTCCCTGCGTCGTAACGTTCGCTTTTAGACATTACCTATATCTCCCCTATCTTTAGTTTTATATCCCTAACCGAACCTTCGCCGAGGTCCCGGTTGATCTGAGACAATATACGGATCTTGTCCATGGTCAATTTATGCAGCCATCCTGAAGAATCTACGTGCACTATTAACACGCCTTCCTTTATATCCACAGGTTTCGCGTGCCTTACGCTGTTCTCGCCTGCGGCCTTTGACCATGTCCTGCTAATAAGTGCCGCATTCCTTGCCTTTCCGTCACCCAAGTCCCTGATAACGGCTTCCAGGGCCTGCGATATGGGTACGGGGCCGTCTTTCACGTTATTCCATCCTTACGGGAAGAACAATATAGACGTAATCTCCGCCTTCCGCCCTAAGAACCCCTCTTTTATCCTGGCCGGCGAACTCAAAAACGATCTCCTGCTCGTTCACATTCTTAAGAGGGTCCATCAGGTAGTTGGGGTTAAAACCGATAGAAAGGTCTTCTCCCGCATACTCGCAATCTACATCCTCGCGAGACTCGCTCCCGTCCTGCGAAGCTTTTGAAATCACCACTTTGTTCTTCCCAATGTCAAGTTTGATGGACTGGGAGTCGGGTGTTGTCAATAAACTTGCCCTTTTTACGGCTGCGTAAAAATTATCCTTATTAACCGACATTTTATCCTGGCCCTGCTTGGGTATGACCTGTTCATAATTCGGGTATTCGCCCTCGATCAATCTTGTAATGAGCAGGGAACTGTCCAGCTCAAAAGCCACCTGGTTCTCGCTGAACGATATGTTCACGTCGCCGTCGTCCTTAAGTATCCTCATTACCTCCCCGACGGCCTTTGACGGCACTATGACTTTCTTTGAAAACCCGGGATTTTTTTGCAGGTCTTTCTCCATCATCGCTAACCTTCTTCCGTCGGTAGCTACTACCCTCAGTTTTTTGTCGCTTACCGAAAAAAGTATGCCGTTCAGGACATACCTTGTCTCGTCTTTTGATATAGCAAAGGCTGTGGAGTTGAGTATAGACTTTAATTGTTGCTGGGAAATGCTTATGGAATCCTTATCCGAAAGCTCCGGCACTTTAGGGAATTCGTCTTTAGGCAGGCCCATTATCTTAAAAACCGATTTTTCGCACTTTATAACCACCTGATTATTCTTTTTTGCCGAAATATGTATGTCGCTATTAGGTAATTCTTTTACTATATCGCTTACTTTCTTTGCCGGGATTGATATGCTTCCATCTTCTTCAACGGATACTCCTGTTAATTTACAGATGATCCCTATTTCAAGATCTGTGGCTATTAATTTTATCTTGTCTTTTGACGCTTCAAAAAGTATATTAGAAAGGATCGGTAATCCGCTTTTTTGAGATACTGCATTTTGAACGGTCTGCACGCCCTTCTGCAGTGATTCACGCGTCAATTTTACTTCCATCTCTTCTCCTTATTATTTAATTAATAAATAACAGTAGTATTAGTAATAGTTGTTGAATTGTGTATATATCTAAAACTTATTTAAGAGCAGAGCGTTACGCGTTTTTCTTTTTAAATAATTATACACAACTTATAAGCATATTAAGGTATTGCCAAAAAAACGCGAAAAATAAGCACAAATTAACCACAATAATCAACAAGTTATACACAGGATATCAAAAACCAGATCTTTATCAGACCCCTATCAAGGCGGTCAACTTCCCTACGATCTCTTTTACTTTTTGGTCCTTTTTCAGATCGCTCTCAACACTTTCGCAGGCATGCATTACGGTGGTATGATCCCTGCCTCCGCACAGTTCGCCTATCTCCGGGAGAGAGTGATCGGTCAATTTCCTTATAAGGTACATAGAAAGTTGTCTTGGCATTACCACCTGCTTGGTCCTGCGCCTTCCTTTTATGTCGGATACCCTGACGTTAAAATAGGCCGCGACCTCTTCAAATATCGATTCGGCGGTTATGCGCGACTCTTTCTCCTTTACCATGTCTTTAAGCACGGAACGAGCCAGGTCAGTGGTCACGCTTTGTTTTAGAAGGACAGCATTTGCCACTACCCTTTTCAAGGCACCTTCCAGTTCGCGTATATTGGACTTTATCTTTTCCCCTATATAGAAGATAACATCATCCGGCACCTCTATATTCTCCCTTTTGAGTTTTTGGCGCAATATAGCCACTCTTGTCTCAAAGTCAGGCTGGGATATAGAGACGATCAGCCCCCACTCAAAGCGGGATACAAGCCTTTCCTCCAAACCGTCTATTTCTTTCGGCGGCTTGTCCGACGACAGGACAATCTGTTTATGAGCATCGTGGAGGGTATTGAAAGTGTGGAAAAACTCTTCCTGCGTGGACTCTTTCCCCGCGATAAAATGTACATCGTCAATAAGCAGGACATCTACCCCCCTGTATTTCGTCCTGAATTTATCAGTAGACCTGTTTTGTATAGCCTGGATAAGCTGGTTGGTAAATTGTTCGCTGGTTATGTATACCACCTTCATATTCTGGTTCTTTGCTGCCACGCAATGGCCTATGGCGTTCATCAAATGTGTCTTACCCATCCCGGCTTTGCCGTATATGAAGAGAGGATTGTATGCTTTTGCGGGAGATTCTGCCACCGCAAGCGCCGCGGCATGCGCCATCTTGTTGCTCGGGCCGACAACGAAATCATCAAAGGTATAAGCAGGGTTGAGGCCAAGGTTATTCTGAGTCCCTTGCTTTTTCTCCAAGGATTTTGACTGAGGACGGGGTTTTTGTTCGGCTGATTTTTCTGGTTCCGGCTGTAAGTATTCGAAATCGATCGTCAAAGCCTGGCCGGATGCGTTGTTTAAAGCAGCCTTTATAACCTCAAGATGATGTTCCAGCAGCCAGTCTTTGAAAAAACTGTTCGGGACCTCCAGGACCAACGTGCTGCCGGATATCCCGGTGCCTCTGGTAGGTTTAAACCAGGTCTCGAACGTTTGCGGGTTTACTTTTTCCTTTATGAGGTCTTTTGCTTTGTCCCAGACCTCTCCGGCATTCTTTGTATTATCCATCTATACCGCTGAAAGTTATTCACAATTTATTCACAGGAGCCCGATCCCGAAAAATACCGCTTTCCACGCAAAATTATAGCAAAACAGACCCCTTTTTGCAAGAACTTTTTGCCTTGACTAAGCCGTCAATCGTGGTATAATTTTGCTTTAACTTATAAGGAGAAAAGGATGAAGAAGAACTTAACGCTTAAATCGAATCTCAAGAGAAAGCGTGCGCACGGTTTCAGGAAGAGGATGTCCACCCAGGAGGGTCGTGCGGTACTCAGGAGGAGACGCCAAAAAGGAAGAAAGCGTCTTAGCGTATAAGTAAGCCATGAAAAGGTTCTCCCTAGCCAAACGCGAAAGGATAACCAGAACAGCCGAGTTCAGGACTTCTCTTAAGAAGGGCGTTTTTTCTTCCGGCAGATCCGTAAAGATAGGCGTGTCCCCAAACGGCCTTGATTACTCGAGGATAGGGGTTTCGCTAAGGAAGGAAGACTTCAGGCTTTCTGTAACGCGAAACAAATTGAAAAGGCATATTAAAGAGATATTCAGACTTAATAAGTACGGTTTTTCAAAGGGATACGATATAATATTCATAGCCCGCGCGCCAGCCGCGAAGATGGATTACCGGCAGTTGGAAGCCGACCTGTTGGGGGTGGCGTCAAAAGCCCGCGTATACCGAAACGACAAATGATCAAAAGATCCCTGATAGCCGTAATTAATTTTTATCGTAACTATTTATCTGGATATAAGTTACGTTGTTGCAGATATTATCCCTCCTGTTCGGAATATGCTGTGGAGGCTATAGAGAAAAAAGGGGCTTTAAAAGGGCTTCTTCTCTCTGCGTTCAGGATAATCAGGTGTAACCCATTTTCCAAAGGCGGATACGATCCGGTAAAATGAACATGAATACGGAAAAACGAGCTCTCTTAGCGATTGTGCTGTCCATGGTCATTATAGTCTTCAGCCCTTTTGTGCTGACGAAATTCTTCCCGGAGATGAAGAAGCGGCAAGTATCGCCTGAACCAGCAGCCAAAGAAACGGTCCTTACGGCTCAAACGCCTGTCGGGCAGCAGGCTTCGAATGAGCCTTCTCCTATCGCGCCGGCAGTGAAGATCGCCGACGACAAAACCGTAATTTTTGAGACGGACGATTACAGGATAGACTTTACCGCGGCAGGCGGAGCCATAAAAAGCATTGTCCTGAAGAAATTCCCCGGCCACGAGGGACAACCCCTGGTCCTCTCTCAATCCCCCGACAGTCAAAATTCCATTTTTTATGCTTCTTGGTCATCAAAAGAGATTGGGAACGCTCCGTTCCTGTACCGGGTCTCCGACGGAAGGCCGGTTTTTACGGCAAAATCTTCCGATGGCCTGCTCTTACAGAAAGAGTATATATTCCACCCCGACAGCTATGCTATCGAACTTAAGCAGACAGTTACAAATAACTCCGCCCAGCCCAGGCCGATGAGGTATTCAATAGTTACAGGCAGCGGGATCAATAACCTGTCTAAGCAGGACGAGATGTACGTCGAAGTGGTTAATAACGTTGACGGCAAGATTACCAACAAGAACAAGAAATCCATCAATAAAGAGATCGACTGGGACGGCAGGCAGGTGAACTGGGTTTCCATGAAGAACCGCTACTTTTCTCTAATAGTAAAACCGCCGGAATCTTTTAATAAAATATCATCTAACAAGTTGCAGGACAATATGTTACAAACAAAGATTGAGTCAATGGAATTCACGGTCGGACCCAATGCGTCTGTTACGCAGAATTTCATTTTATACGCCGGCCCCAACGATTATGACAAGATAAGCGCGTTGAAGATGGGGATGGAAGACTCTATTTATCTCGGCTTTACGGGAAGTATCGGCAGGATCCTGTTCATGATCCTAAGATTTTTCCACAGCCTGGTAAAGAATTGGGGGCTTGCAATCATAGCCCTTACCGCCTTTATCAACATCCTTCTCTTCCCTCTCACGTATAAAGGTATTAAGGCGATGAAGCAGATGCAGGCCCTTCAGCCTAAAATGGAAGCTCTCAGGAAGGCCTATAAGGATAACCCCCAGAAGCTTAACAAAGAGACGATGGAGTTGTACAAGAAATATAAGATCAACCCGATGGGGGGTTGCCTTCCCATGCTTCTGCAGATGCCTGTGTTCTTCGCTCTTTACCAGGTGCTCATGAAGTCGACGGATCTTAGAGGAGCATCTTTCCTATGGATAAAAGACCTGTCTATGCCGGATAGGCTGGTGGTTCTTAATGGACATATCCCATTATTAGGAAATGAGTTAAATATTTTACCTATTCTTATGGCTGGTGCAATGTTCTTGCAGCAGAAATTATCTGCTCCCCCATCCTCTTCTAATGACCAGGTTGTTCAGCAGCAGAAGATGATGGCAGTAATGATGCCGGTATTATTCGGGTTCTTGTTCTACCGCCTTCCTTCCGGGTTGGTCATGTATTGGCTGACAAATACCATTTTAACCGTGACAGAACAGGAGCTCTTCCTGAAAAAGGAAATGTTCCACGTGGAACATTCCGAATAGGAACAAAAAGGCAGCGCAATGAGATCAATAGAAGTTGAAGGCAAAAACACGAAAGAAGCGATACATACAGCGCTCGAGAAATTAGGCGTCACCCGAGATAAAGTCCAGGTTAAAGTACTTTCCGAAGGCCACCATGGCTTATTTGGGATGAGCGGATTAAAACTGGCAAAAGTAAAAGTAACCCTCAAAGAAGACACCCACCATCAACACCATAAATAACGATTTTAAGGCCTATGATGTAATAGTGGTAGGCGGAGGCCATGCCGGCTGTGAATCGGCCCTCTGCGTGTCAAGGATGGGCCTAAAATGCCTTCTTTTGACCATGAGCCTGGATATGATCGCCGAAATGTCTTGTAATCCGGCTATCGGCGGCTTGGCTAAAGGTCACATGGTAAGAGAAATTGATGCCCTTGGCGGGGAAATGGCCAAGATAGCCGATAAGACCGGTATCCAATTCCGTCTTTTGAATACAAAGAAAGGCCCTGCCGTTCAGGCCCCAAGAGCTCAGTCGGACAAGAAGCTGTATAGGCAGGCGATGAGAAGCGCGCTTGAAAACCAATTTGGTTTGGATCTAAGGCAGGGAATTGCCAAAGAGATATTGGTTGATTCGGGCAGTGTGCGAGGGGTCAGGTGTGAGGACGGCCAGGAGATATCCTCAAGCGCCGTAATTTTGACTACCGGAACATTCCTTAACGGGCTTATACATGTTGGGGAAAAGTCTTACCCGGCCGGAAGATTTGGGGAACCACCCGCAACAAACCTTTCCAACTCTTTATTATCATTAGGCATCGAAATAAAAAGGTTAAAGACCGGAACTCCCGCCAGATTAAGGAAAGAATCGATAGACTTCTCTAGGACAGAGATACAGTGCGGCGATCCGGACCCTGTCCCTTTTTCGTTTTCCACTGGCAGGATAACCCGGGAGCAAATCCCATGTTATATTACTTATACAAATAAGACAACGCATAAGATTATTCTAGACGGCCTTGACCGGTCGCCCCTCTATAGCGGCAGGATAAAAGGGATCGGCCCAAGATATTGCCCGTCAATCGAAGATAAGGTTGTGAGATTTAGCGACAGGGAGCGCCATCAGATCTTTCTTGAACCTGAAGGCCTTGATTCTGTAGAGATCTACCCTAACGGTATTTCTACCAGTCTGCCCGAAGACATACAGTTATCTATGTTAAGGTCAATAAAAGGATTAGAGAATTGCGAGGTCGTTCGTTTCGGCTATGCGATCGAATATGACTTCTGCCCACCTACCCAGCTTAAGGCCACGCTTGAGACAAAAGCCATCGAGGGGCTATTCTTTGCCGGACAGATTAATGGTACATCAGGATATGAAGAAGCCGCCGCCCAGGGTTTATTGGCCGGGATCAATGCCGCATTGAAGATTAAATCGAAAGACCCAATAATTCTTTCAAGGTCCGAAGCCTATATCGGGGTTCTTATAGATGATCTGGTGACAAAGGGCACGAACGAGCCATACCGCATGTTTACCTCAAGGGCCGAATACAGGCTTTTGCTTCGTTATGATAACGCGGACATAAGGTTAATGGAATATGGCCATAAATTTGGGCTTAAGTCGGATACCGCAATAGAAAAATTACGCGCCAAAAGGAAAATGATAGAGAGCGGAGTAGCTGTTTTAGCCAGGAACCGCGCCGCAGATTTTAGCAGTTATCCCGAAGAAGTAAAACGTCAAATAGAGATCGAAGTCAAATATGCAGGTTACATTGAAAGGCAGATCAGGGAGGCCGGCCGCCTGGAAAAGCTTAACAGCGTAAAGATCCCGGAATCTTTGGATTTTAAGGCGATTAAAGGATTACGCAGGGAGTCCCAGGAGAAACTCGAAAGGATACACCCGGCCTCAATAGGCCAGGCCTCGAGGATATCAGGGGTCTCTCCATGCGACCTGTCACTTTTGTATGTATATATCGAATCCATCCGCGAAAGAAAATCTTGACAAAAAAATTAGCCAAGATTAAAATATGTTCCACGTGGAACAATGGCAAAGATAATCTCTGTATGTAACCAGAAGGGCGGCGTAGGCAAGACTACCACAGCGATAAACCTCGCTTCATTTATCGCATTGGCGGGACGCAATGTATTGGTAGTGGATTGCGACCCGCAAGCTAATGCGACCTCGGGTCTCGGCATAGACAAAAAACAGGTAAAAGAATCGATCTATGATGTTCTAATTAATGGTAAAGAAATTTCACAAGTAATTGTAAATACTAAATTTAAGAATCTTTATCTTATTCCTTCCAACGTCAACCTCACCGGAATGGAGATCGAACTGGTAAATGCAGAGGGGCGCGAGTATCATATGAAGCAGGCTCTTGAGCACATAAGGCCCTCTTTTGATTATATTATCCTTGATGCTCCGCCGAGTCTCGGCTTGCTTACCATAAATGCTTTAACATCTTCAAAGTCTGCGCTGATCCCGCTGCAATGCGAATATTACGCGCTCGAGGGATTGTCGCAATTATTGAGCACGATAAACCTTGTCAGGCAAAATCTCAACCCGTCACTGGAGATAGAAGGCATACTCCTTACCATGGCGGATTTCAGGACCAAGCTTACGGACGAGGTGATAAAAGAGGCAAGGAACTATTTTGGGGAAAAGGTATACAAGACGGTTATACCGCGTTCAGTGAAATTGGGTGAAGCGCCCGGATTTGGTATGCCGGTAGTTATGTATGACAGGCATTCGCAGGGTGCGCGCAGTTATTATGAGTTTGCCAAAGAGTTCCTCGGGACGGATTTCCCGTTAGAGGTCAATACAAAGCAAGAGAAGGAGATCCCTGATGGAGAAGAGAGTATTAGGTAAAGGGCTAAAGGCCCTTATCCCGGACGATGTGCCCCAGAGGTCGGAGGCGAGAGGCGCGGTGCAGCTTAGCGTAAACGAGATCGCTGCCGGAAGGTTCCAGCCCAGGGAAGTATTCGATCCGGAAAAATTGCGCGACCTTGTCCAATCCATCAAAGAGAAGGGACTGATACAGCCGGTCGTCGTCAGGCCGAGAGGCGACGGTTATGAACTTATAGCGGGGGAGAGAAGGCTGCGTGCGGCAAAGGAACTCGGGATATCACACGTGCCTGCTATAATCAAGGACGTTAAGGATGACGAGGCCCTTGAGATAGCTCTTATAGAGAACATACAGAGGGACGACCTTAACCCGATAGAAGAAGCCAAGGCCTACCAGAGACTTGCAGACGAGTTCTCCCTTACGCAGGAACAGATATCCGAAAAGGTGGGCAGGGACAGGGCCTCGGTTTCCAATACGTTGAGGCTCCTTAAGCTTCCGGAAAAGGTAAAAGAAGAGATCTACCTCGGCAGGATATCCATGGGCCACGCGAAGGCGATCCTTACACTTGACTCGCAGGAGTCCCAGATGGACCTCTGCCTGAGGATAATCAGGAGGGGCTGGTCGGTAAGGGAAGCGGAGTATTTTGTCAAGAGGAAGATCGTCGGGAATTCGCGCCCGGCGCGCCCGAGGAAACACGCTACGGAGATAAGGGCGGTCGAAGAAGAGCTTCAGAAGATACTGGGGACAAAGGTCACGCTCCTGCATATGGGCAAGCGCGGGAAGATAATGATAGAGTATTACTCGAACGAAGACCTTGACAGGTTATTGAATCTTTTGCGCAAGCGCTAGAATATCCTCGACCGAAATGGAATTGAGGCATTCCAACCCCGCCTTGCATACTATCGGCTTGCCCAGGTCCTCGAAGGAATAACACGGCGAACATCCCGATCTGCCCGTGATGACCTGCGCTTTCGGGCCTCTCGGGCCTGTCCTTGACGGGTTCGCCGGCCCGAATATCCCTATGGTCGGTATGCCGGATATTGCCGCGATATGCATTAAAGAGGAATCATTGCCGATGAACAGGCGGCATTTTTTTATCAGGGCCGTCGCTACGTCGATCCTTTCTCTTACGAAAAATATCCTGGTGTGATTTATGTCGAAAACAAGGTCCGCTTCATCCGGTCCGAGGAAGACAAGGACTGTCCCCGCGTATTTTTCGATGATACTTTCAGCCAATGCCTTGAACCTGGCGAGCGGCCATCGCCTGTTCTTCATGCCAAGGTCCGCGCTGGAGCCGGGGTGCAGCGCGAAAATATCAGGACCGTTTATGCCTTGCTTTTCCAGAAAGGCCGCCGCGTCTTTTTCCGCTTCCTCGGATATCCGAAGGTATGGATCTCTATCGGATTTGCATATGTCAATGCCTAATGGAGTTAACAGGTTGAGGTTCTGTTCGATATCGTGGGCCTTAAAATCTACCGGTACATAAATGTTATTCATGAACCTTAGCAACCCTGTTATAATCCCGCCGTGGTCGTGGAAGATCCGCACCCTGGCCCCGGATAACCACGAGAATATTGCCTTGTCGAGCCGATTAGAAGGGAAAGCAGTTATCGATATATCGAACCTTTCCTTCCTGAGCCTCGCTATGAGCGAGATCTTCTTCATCAGGCTGTCTTGTATCTTGTAGTCGCAGGCTATTATCTCGTCGACAAGATCGCCGTTCTTTAAAAGAATTGCAGCGGCAGGAGACCTTACCGCCATAGTTATCCTGGCTTGCGGATAATGGTCCCTTAAAACCCTGAGGGCAGGGACAAGCAGAAGGTTTTCCCCGATCCCCGAGACGGCATTTATTAAAATTTTGTTTGCCGGGTACGCCATTTTGTCAATTCTCCTTTACCAGCCGGACGATCTCTTCACCCCAGTCTTTGTCAAAAAAAGGCTTTCTTTCGGAACAGAGCTTTTTTATTTCTGCCAGGTACGAAGGGTCTTTGATCATCCGCTCCAACTTTTTTTCGAGCGCGCCTTTTTCCAAAGGGTTGAACATCAGTTCATCGTATTTTAATATCTCGGGGATCCCGCCGGTGTTGCTGGCAATAACGGGTGTACCCAGGCCCAGGCATTCAAGGATGATCCTCGGGCAATCGTCGTGGAGTGTCGGCAATACCAAGATATCCAGGGACTTGGCTATATCCAGGTAATCCTCCGGTTCTCCGGCGAATACTATGGCGTCTTTTCCGCAGACCGAACTGCCGAGCGCGCAGAGGTCCGCCTTATCCGGACCGCCTCCGACGATAAGTAATGTTTTGTCGCCAGACGGGACCCGGCCGAATTCTTCTACCAGGTACGCCGCGTTCTTTCGGGGTATCAGAGACCCGATAAAACCTATTATAAATTTTCCGTCCCCGATCCGATATCTTTCGCGCAGGTTGCGACATTCGGCCAGCAATAGGCCATTTTTTGGTACTGCGTTATATAAGCAGGAGATCTGTTTTTGTATCCCGTAATATCTCCCGATCCGTTTTATTAGGTCGCAGGAGACAGCCCAGACTCGGTCCGAGATGAGTATGCCGGCCTTGCCGTATAAACGCAGGAAGAAGGCGGCTAAAGGATTCATCTTCTTGCTTCTTATCAGTGAAGCCATATCGCCTTGTATGTGCAGCAGGATCTTGATACCGGGATAAATTTTTGCCAGGAAAAAGATAGCCGCGAATTCTTCGTTGAATACCAAGGCCTTTCTTATGTTGTGCTTGCGGACGACATAAAAGAGGAATATAGGACTTAGCAGGTAAAATAAAGGATAGAAGAGCATTTCGCTGTCCGAATGAAAAGGGAATCGGTGGAACATAATACGCTTTCCGTGTTTGACCGGGAAGGGCTTTGCCGAAAGATAATGCACCTCGCCCCCCGCCGAAGCAATGCCTTCTATAGCGGCGCAGACCTGGCGGAAACATCCGCCCCTTTTAGGATACGGATAGACAGTTATAATTTTAATATTAAGGCCAGAGGTCATTTCATCAATCCTGTCTTATATAACAGGGATCTTATAGAGTCTCTCGGGATCAACTTGAAGACGAGCATAAAAATCATTCCCCAAAAACGGCTGAAAGGCAGATAAGAGGGGAAAAGCCCTTTTTTTTCAAAAAGGACATTTCCGTGCGCCCACTTCCTTTTGGTGCCTTCCAGGCACAAACCGGCTATATCAAGGAATTGAGGCCAGATAATGTTGATGTCAAAAAATTCCCGTGCAGTCATCCTCGCACCTTCTCCGATAAGAGAGGCTTCTTCCTGTTTCATGCGGGAGATATTTTTAAGTGCCAACGCCATCCTTTCCATGTCACCGACCTCAACACAAAACCCGTTATTGCCGTCTTTGATGACTGTCCATGCCCCGCCCGAGGCTTTTGTTACGACGGGAATAAGTTTTGCGGCCATCGCCTCAACCATACTCAAACCGAGACCTTCGTAACCGGAGGCCTGCACAAATACATCGTAATCATTTATTTTTTTCAGCACCTGTGAATGCGGAAGCTGCGGCAGGACCTTTACGCGTCCTGAGAGACCGGCCCCGGATATCATTTTTTCGAGAACTGCGCTGTCAAACCCGGAGCCTATGATGTCCAGGACATAATTCACGTTGCTGTCGGTAAGTATTTTGGAGAGACTGACAAGATCGAATACTCGTTTTTGCTCCTGGCGGAGCCTGCCGAAATAGACAATCTTCAGTGGGTCCAGCGTATAACGTTTATCGTTGGCACGCGGAATGTCTATACCGTATGGAAGGTAAATAATGTCATCTTTCCTGTAAGGCAGATATTTAATCAACTCTTCCCTGCAGAGCGGCCCGGGCGCGATAAACTTAGAGATAGCCGATTCGTACCAACTTAACGGTTGATAATATTCTGATTCGCTGTCCGAATGGCACATGCCAAGCGTGCGCAACGCAGCCCCTTTTTCCATCAGCCTTGCGCATACCCCAAAGAGAGGGAATTTCCAGTTCGGGACAACAACGGCAGGGGACAACTTAAGGAGCATGTCTTCGGCCTGCTTCCAGGAATATATATTAATATCTACCTTTTGGTCTCCTGCGAAAGTTCCAAAGTCGCCCATAGTTACTATCCTGCACTTTTCGCTTTTTACGTTTTTTTTGAGGTTTGCCACCCACGTATCGACGCCGCCTATCGTTCTGTTTCCGGCCCAAAATACGATATTGATCATTATTTAAGCACCTGCGAATACGCTTCAAGGGTTTTTTTCGCGGCTATTTCCCACGTGTAGTTAGTGAGGATCCTCTCTTTCAAGGCGGGATCACAAGGACTTTCATATGCCTTGATTATTGCCGCCCTGATAGAATCGACCGAAGAAGGATCGCAATAATAAGCGAACCTGTCGTAATATTCGCGGGTATCTCCCTTGTCAGTTATCACGATATTACACCCGGCCGCCGCCGCTTCCATTGATGCCAATCCGCATGTTTCCATCCAGCTTACAAGGCAATGTACCTTTGCGAGTTTATAATATTTTGGCATATCGGAATGATCTGCCGGACCGAGATAGACGAAATTTGGCCCGGCTTCTTTTTGTATACGCCGGTAATAACCTTGCTGCCCGGGGCCGATCTTGCCTATAAGGACAAGTTTATAAGGCAGACCCTTAATTGCCTTTACCAGGTTGAGCTGGTTTTTCCTGCCTTCTATGGTGGCCGCCGACATCACGCAGCCTTTAAGATTATCAGGGTCTTCATTTGCGCCGCGTTCATCGCTCGTGAAGGTCCCGTCTACCGCGTACGGGACTACGGTGAACGGGATACTGCCGGCGGAAAAATCATTTTTCATACGTTCCATTTCTGAGTTTGAATTCGGGAGAAGGAAGTCGGTCCTCCGCAGCATTTCATGCATGCATCGCCGGTAACCTTTCAGGACAGCGGGGATATTTCCAGGGAACCGTCCTTTCCTGACGATGTTCACGAGAAGCTTAATATCCTGTATGCTGTACTTATTCATCGCTTTTGAAACCAGTCCCGCAAGCCCCTCGCGTCCACCCTTGTCGTATAAGGAATAATCGAGGTATATCGGGGAATAAACGACCTTCTTACCGGCTTTCTTTGCGCATATTGCCATCGGGAGGATATCGTAAAAAGGGGCGTTGAATATGTGCACGATATCGTAACCGCTTATGTCCGGAGAATGTTCTGTCGAAAGGTCCGCCCGAACGCCGAGCTTTTCCAGGCTTTCCCTGGTTCGCAATACTTGGGTTGAGTCTCCCCCGTAGAGTTCGAGCAGATCACGGCGGCCGCGCATCAATATCTTCATGGCGACAGATTCGCGGTTCCGTAACGGGCTAAATATCCTCCGATCACACTATTGGGCGGTCCGTCGTCAACTATACGGCCTTTATCCAGCCATATAACCCTGCTGCAGATGTCGCCTATGCTCTTCAGGTCATGCGAGATAAAGAGCATCGATTTGCCTTCATTCTTGAATTGAGATATCTTGGAGAAACATTTTTGCTGGAAGTCTTGGTCTCCCACGGAAAGCACCTCATCGATAAGCAATATTTCGCTGGGGACGTGCGCCGCTATTGAGAAGGAAAGCCGGGAAAGCATGCCGAAAGACAGTTTTGTTATTTGCATATCCAGGCTGTCGGATATTCCCGAGAATTCGGCTATTTTAACCGAAAGATCTTTCCTCGCGGCGTTCTTTACTCCGAAAGCCGCCAGGAGGAGGAAGATATTTTCCCTGCCGGTAAGTATGTATTGAAGGGCGCCCTCAATGGATATAAGCGGGACAACCTTTCCGTCTACGTCGATGGTTCCTTTTGTAGGGAACGAGATCCCGGATATAAGCCTCATTAGGGTGGATTTCCCGGCACCGTTAGGCCCGATTATTCCTACTATCTCCCCCTTTTCGACGGAAAAAGAAACGTCTGAAAGAGCCCACAGCGGGTCTTCCTTACCGAGGCAGGAATCCCGTTTATTGTATTTTTTGTATACACTTTTCAGGTCTATGCTTTTCATAGCAATATTATGTCAGCCAGTTTTTTCTCGTTCTTTTTGAAGAAATAATATCCTGCCGCGAAAACCGCCGCGGATATCACGAAAGACATGCCCAGATAATACGGATCCGGCATTTGGTCGTGGAGCAGTATCTTCCTGTAACTGTCAAGCAGACCTGCCATAGGGTTAAGGAGATAAAAGAATCTCAGGTTATCGCCGACCATATCCATGGAATAACCTACCGGAGATATCAACATCCATGCCTGGAGTATCAGGGGCAGAGCGCTTTGTATGTCTCTCAAGCATACGTTGAATATGGAGAGGGACAAGCCGAGACCTATCATCAACAGCAGTTGTATCAGGATGACGGGAACGACGAGCAAAAAGGTGAACCCCACCTTTATCTTAAAAATGAACAGTAAAACCACTAAAAGCGAGAAAGCGATGGCGAAATCGAGGAAAGTCGCCAATATCGATGCGAGCGGTATGGTTGTGCGCGGGAAATTTATCCTTGTTATCAGGTTATAGTTGGCGGTCAGGGAATATACGCAGAAACCCATTGATGCCGCGAAGAGGCTCCACGGGACGAGAGCGGCGAAACTGAATACAGGATAAGGGACTCCCTCGGAAGGGAGTTTTGCCACCCTGGAAAACACAAGGAACAGGATCAGCATTGTAAACAGCGGATTGATCACCGCCCATGCTATCCTCAAATATCCCTGTTTATACCTGTGTTTGACATTTATTAACGCTAAGGCGAAGACAAGGTCCCCCCATCTGGAGAACCTTTTTAATACCGATACCATTATTAATCTCCTATGGGATCAGAAGAATATTATCCTGTTATGGAAACTTCCGGTTATCCAGCCCGAAATATATCCGCTATAGATTATAGTTCTATAAAGCGTTAATTGTAAGAATAATTTTATACCCCCGGCTTTTACACAGCCGAAAACGACATAACCTGCCGATAGGACGAGAGAAAGCGCGGGGCAAAGAAAAGCCAATGCGGCCAATAACAGAATGACTTTTAGATGATCCAGGTTGATACACGCCGTTACAGGGGAATTTTTTATGGTGAAAGTCTTTTCAAAAGGCAGTAAAATTATAAGCCAATTCCTGAAGTAATCCTTAAATGTGCCTGTTTCGGCAAATCCGAGCTTGTGATGCCTTAAAAGCATGGCCCGTATCGAACTATCCTGTTCGTGTAACGCTAATATGTCTTTGGATATCAGTATTTTTTCTTCCGACTTTAAGAGCCTGCATTCAAGGTCCCCGTCCTCACCCGCCCATTTGAACCTTTTGTCAAAGCCTCCGGCCTTTTCGAATGCTGTCCTTCGCATGCCAAGGCAGTTTGAGTCGAATCTCCTGCCGAAAGAAAGCCCGGAGAGAAGGCGGTCGTCTTTATATCTGTTCCTGAAATGTCCGTCAAGCAGGTTGAAGAGGCGGTTTTTGTAAACAGGTACGGAATTTCCTACGCATGAAGAGATCCCGGGGTTGTTGTTCAGACAATCCGCCATGTTTTCAAGGAATTCACGCGGGGCGCGGCCGTCATCATTAATGAATACGAGCAGTCCCCCCGAAGAATTGGATACCCCGAAGTTCCTTGCCGCGGCAGGCCCCCCGTTCTCCTGCCTGAAATACCTTAGGTTGCCGTGTTCCCCGCTCATCTGCCTGAGCATATCTTCCGTCCCGTCGGTAGAACCGTCGTCTACTACAACGATCTCATAGTCTTCTTTAGGGTACGTCTGGTCTAACAATGAGTCCAGGCATTCTTTCAGCAGGTCTTTCCTGTTGTAGGTCGGTATCACTACCGACAGCAGGGGAGTGCTCATAGGTAAATCACCCCGTATCTTATACTTCCCGCTATCCACCCGGCCAGGCGGGGCGTATCCGTAAGCAGGCGGTAGGCGATAAAGATTATAAACGATCTTACATTACCGCCGCTCCTCCAGGTGTTCAGGTAACGCCACATGAGGTATAACGCCGATAAAATAATTCCGGGAACAGGCAAAAATGCGGTTAACACAAGCAAAAAAATAAAGATTTTCAGCATATTCATGTTCAAAACAAGCGTAACAGGGCAACCGGTCAGGTTTATATAACGATTTTCGTGAAGCCTTATTCCAGCCCATCCCCTGAAATGGTCCCGGAAATTTTCCACGTCGCTCATCCCGAAAACAAAATCGCGTTTTAATATACACCCCAGGGATTCCCTCTGGCGGTGATAGATAAGCATTCCTCCTCCAATGCAAATCCCGCGGCCAATTTTTAAAAGTTTGTATCCAACATCCAAGTCCCCTCCAGATACAGCCTTATTGAATTTGGAGTCAAAACAACCAACAGCGATAAAGGCATCTTTTTTTATCGCCGCGCAATCCGAATGCAACCTGGCGCACGGGTCCAAACCAAAGAACACCCTTTCGGAACGTTTATGCGCCTCAAGCGCGCGTTTTAGATACCGTGATAAAGGTGAAAACATGTTATTTTTGGATATCGGCACGCTAATACCTGTGCATGCCGCTACATCCGGGTTCCTCCTGAAACACTTTGCGGCTGATTCGATGAAATCATCAGGTGCCACGCAATCGCTGTCCGTCATGACCAGTATATCGCCTTTTGCCAGTGACGCGGCCTTGTTCCACGCCGGGAACATGCCCCCGTTCTCCTGCCTGAAATACCTTAGGTTGCCGTGTTCCCCGCTCATCTGCCTGAGCATATCTTCCGTCCCGTCGGTAGAACCGTCGTCTACTACAACGATCTCATAGTCTTCTTTAGGGTACGTCTGGTCTAACAATGAGTCCAGGCATTCTTTCAGCAGGTCTTTCCTGTTGTAGGTCGGTATCACTACCGACAGCAGGGGAGTGCTCATAGGCATATTACCCTGTTCTTTATACTTCCGACAATGTGCCCGGCCAGGCGGGAGCCGTCGGTAATATACCGATATAGCATGAAGGCCATGAATAGTTTGATATTGCCGCCCATTTTTTTTACGGCCAGATATCGACGGAAAAAATACGCCGATAGCATAAGCCCCCCGGCTAACGGGAAGAAAAATGCCAATAATAATAGCAGCAAGGTTATTTTTAAAAGTGTTATGTGCAAAAAAATCGTTATTGGCAGGCTTGTGTGCCGGGAAAAACCGCTTTCATTCATATATATTCCCGCCCATCCCCTGAAATGGTCCCTGAGGTTTACGGTATCCCAGGTGCCGAAAGCGTAATCGCGTCTTACCAGGCCGGACAGTGCGTCTCTCTGGCGGTGGTAGACGAACATTTTATTGCTTGTCAGGATCCCATGGCCCTTTTCAAGGAGTTTAAAGCCTAAGTCCGGGTCGCCCCCGCCCCACGCACGCGCGAATTTATCGCTGAAACAGCCTATATCAAGCAAAGCGTCCTTTTTGACCGCGGCGCAATCGGTATGCAGGATGACCGCCGGGTCGGGGGTTAAGAAGACTTTTTCCGCGGGCTTAGCGGACTCGAATACGTGCCTATAATATCCGGAGAGTGAGGAGAAGAACCCGTTTCCGAAAGTGATAAGAGGCAGCCCCACGCACGCGCTGATTTCAGGATATTTACCGAAATAAGAATCGGTCAATTCAAGAAAATTATTAGGCAAAACACAATCGCTGTCGGTAAATACTATTATAGCCCCGTTAGAGTTTAGTATCCCGGTATTGCAAGCGCAATATGCGCCCATATTCTCCTGCCTGAAATACCTTAGGTNNCCGACAGCAGGGGAGTGCTCATAGGTAAATCACCCCGTATCTTATACTTCCCGCTATCCACCCGGCCAGGCGGGGCGTATCCGTAAGCAGGCGGTAGGCGATATAAGCGACGAAGGTCATGGGATCTCCGCCTGCCCTTGCTGTTCTCATGTAATGCTTAAGCAGGAATATCAGCAACAGTGAAGATCCGGCCACGGGAAAGGCCGCGGATATAATTGATAGCAAGATCATGGTTTTTATCATGTTGAAGTGTATAAAAAAAGAGAAATTCATTCCTCCCCGGGCCCTCGGGTCATCGGAACAGGTTGACACGACCTCCCATCCGCTGAAATGTTCCTTAAAACTCAGAACGTCCGATATCCCGAAATAGAAATTCCTTGCTACAAATTCCGTCCAGGGATCTTTCTCGTGATGATAGGTGTAGATATCCCATGAATCGCAGATCATGAACTCTCTTTCAAGGAGCTTGAAGCCGAAATTTGCGTCTTCGCCAGCCCATTTGAACCTTTCGTCGAAACCCCCGATTTTTTCATAGGCATCTTTCCTTACCGCCGCACAACCGGAATAGAACCGTGAAACCGGGAACGGCTTATCGAATATCCTCATCGGCCGGATTTTAGGCTTCGTTATTTCAAACAGGTCATAAAATTTTTTGAAAAACCGGTTTTTAGGTATCAGTATTATATCCCCGACGAACGCCGCTATATCCGGATATTTTTGCAGGAGTTTTTGTATCGATGCGAAAAGAGTTGTCGGTGCCGAACAGTCGCTGTCCAGGAATACAATCGTATTTCCGAGTGAATTTTTGACGCCGTGATTTTTAGCCGCGGCAGGCCCCCCGTTCTCCTGCCTGAAATACCNNTTATACTTCCGACAATGTGCCCGGCAAAAGATGCCGACAGTATAAACAATTGATATAATTTATATGAAAAGTACGCCGATAAATTCCGGTTGCTTTTTGAAGAGGCGTAACCTTTCATAAAATAAGCCAAGAGGAGGATTCCGCCGATCTTTGGAAAGAAAAAGGATATAACGGCCAAAATTCCGACTATCTCGAAGGAACTTAAGTATATCGAGACGGTCGCGGGGAAATTTTTGGCGTAAAAACATTTTCCGGTCGGCAGAAAAATTACTGCCCATTTATTAAAGTTATCCTTGAAGTTAACAGTGTCTATTACCCCGAATTTAAAATGCCTTGTCATGAGCTCTTTAATGCTGTTTCTCTGCCGATGATAAATATAAGCGTCCGCTGAATAAACAACTTTGTTTCCCGAAGAAAGTATCCTGAACCCCAGATCGGCGTCCGCTCCTCCGGAGGCTCTTGCGAATTTTTTTGAGAAACCGCCAATCGACCAAAAAACATCCCTTCTTACTGCACATGAGCATGAGCCGAATACCATAGACGGATTTGGCCCCTGGAAAACGGTATCTTCATGACGCAGAGCAGCGTAGTAAGATTTTAGATATCCGGAAACGGGAGAGAAGATTCCTCCCGAAAAGAAAGGGATGGTTTTCCAGGCGCAGGCCGATATATCCGGATGGCTTTTAAAGCATTTAACGATGGTTTCCAGCAGATTTTTCCCGGCCACGCAATCGCTGTCCGTCATGACCAGTATATCGCCTTTTGCCAGTGACGCGGCCTTGTTCCACGCCGGGAACATGCCCCCGTTCTCCTGCCTGAAATACCTTAGGTTGCCGTGTTCCCCGCTCATCTGCCTGAGCATATCTTCCGTCCCGTCGGTAGAACCGTCGTCTACTACAACGATCTCATAGTCTTCTTTAGGGTACGTCTGGTCTAACAATGAGTCCAGGCATTCTTTCAGCAGGTCTTTCCTGTTGTAGGCGGGGATGACGATTGATATAATGGGATCGCCCATGTTTTTCATTATAATTTAAAGGAATCTCAAAAGCAATTACTAACTATATTGGTAGAGAATGAAAAAAGAAAAATTCAGGTCCAGCCGCATGCTTTTGGGATGGATAAACGGCTTATACGGGTTAGGAGAGCCTAAAAACGCTTTCCTGGGAAAAATAAAGCATTTCTTGCCCGGACGGGTCAAAGGCGCGATCAGGGGTGCCAGGACGGGCGCGATATGGCTGGTGAAGGCCTTGATGGACATGATAAGGTTCTTGAGGGTGCAGGGACCCGTGACAACGGTATTAGGACAGGAATGGCGCCCGAGTCACGATATTATTGAGATCGATATAACATATGAATGCAGCCTCTGCTGTTTCAGCTGCGACAGGATATGCGGTCAGGCGCCTTCGGAAGAAAGAATGAGCGTCAGCCAGATAGATAAGTTCATAAAAGAGAGCATTAACAGAGGAAAGAGGTGGAGGCAGATAACCCTGTTGGGAGGGGAACCGACGATGCATCCCGACCTTTCCGAAATCGTTCGCCTGCTTCTTGCCTATAAAAGAGATTTTTCTCCAGGAACGACGATGCAGCTGGTGACCAACGGGTTCAGCGAGAGGACCAGGATTGTCTTGTCGAGTTTGCCGGGAGAGGTAAAGATCAAAAATTCCGGGAAAAGATCAAGCCGGCAGGAAGATTTCGACACGATTACTGTGGCCCCTGCGGACAGAATAATATACCGGTTTGCGGATTATTCCAACGGTTGCGATATAACGGATAAATGCGGCATGGGGTTGAATATGCACGGGTACTACCCGTGCGCTCCGGCGGGTGCGATAGACAGGGTATTAGGCTTGGATATCGGGAGGAAGACCTTGCCGGACGATAATGATAAAATGACGGATCTTATGAAGATCTTTTGCGGTTACTGCGGGCATTTCCTGTGCTTCAACAAGATAAACCTGAACTATAACTCACGTTCGTGGAAAAAAGCTTTTAAAAAATACAAGTCCGCGAAACCCGCGTTAAGACTTTACTGACCGGAGCTTTTCATCTTTTTAAGATCGTCCTCTATGAGCCTTCTAGTACTGCATATAAGCTCAGTCAAAAGGCCCAAGACCATAACGAGGATCCCTACTGTTATAAGGATGGAAGCTATTATAAGCGACTGGACGTGTCCGGCCGGGTTAAGACCGAAGATGTAGAAATACAGGTATCTAAAAACAAGCACAATACCCGCGATGAACAATACGGCTCCGCTTGCCAGGAAAACCCTGAACCCCTCATATGCCACGTAGACTTTTATTAATGTCCCTACAGACCTCTTTATGTAATGAAGATTATTCTTGAATAACCTGGATTTTCTTGTAGACAGGTTTGTCTTTACGGGGATTTCGGAGACGACAAGGCCTTTTTCCCCGGCCTGGATAATGCTTTCCAGCGTATAAGAAAAATCAGTAGAGATATTAAGGGCAAGCGCCGCTTCCCTGGAGAAGGCGCGGAACCCGCTGGTAGCGTCGTTGATCTTTATGCCAGCAAGCCTTGAAACTACGCAGCTGCCGAGAAATTGTAGGATACTCTTCGTTATACCCTGTTTCATCCCCTTAAGTATTTCCCTGTTACCGATGACTATGTCGGATTTCTTATCCAGGATAGGCTTGACAAGATCCCGGATACAAGCGCCGTCGTATTGATTATCCCCGTCGGTATTGACTATGATATCGGCACCCATGCGAAGCGCTTCTTCAACACCGGCCTTGAATGCCCGCGCAAGCCCCACGGTCTTATTGAACCGGATGACACGGGCCGCGCCATTGTCTTTCGCGACTCGGGAGGTGCCGTCCGAACTGCCGTCATCGATGACGAGTATTTCCACCGAGTCTACGCCGTCCATACCGGCCGGGATGCCTTTTATGGTTTCCGGCAGGGTCTTTTCTTCGTTCAGGCAAGGTATTTGTATCACTAGTTTCATAACAGCGCTCCGTTAGAAATACGAAAAATCATTAGATATGACGACGGCAAAATCCACGAACAGTATCCTGAGAAACGCATAGGCCAATATTATAGCAAAACCGGACCTGAGAATCACCATTGTTGTCGTCGATCGCGCCGTTTCCCCGATCTTATCCCAACACCAAAGCGCGGTCCTGGCGGAAAGTATCAGCAGGCCTGCGGAGGCGAACAGGATATACCGGCTTTGGTAGCTTCCCCATATAATGAAGAATAACAGGCTCCATAGAACCGGTATTATGATGAGTTTCTCCTTCGAACCTTTTTTCGCGAGAAACAAGATCCCCGCGAAAGCGAATACGTAGAACGGAGAGAGCTCTATTAATCTCCTGAAATAAAATGACCATGGTTTATACTGGAACATCCCGGGTTTCCATCCGGCAAGCGGTATGTAGGCTGCGTTTAGCATGTTAACTATACCGTCAAGAACATATTGCCTGGAGAATACAAAAATAAGAAGGATCGATATAAGGGCGGACCTTGCGGCCTGTGTTTTAAGTACCCTGGTCATGATAAGGGCCGCGGCAATTCCGGCTGCGGATAGCGCGATGATATGAGGTTTGACCTCGTGAAGGAATGCGATCTTGGACATTATTCCGTCGCCGTATACGCTTATATTCCAGGCAACCCATGGCGCGAACATTACCATTGTTATCACCGGCCACATCCAGAAGTTCAGGGACCTGAAAGACTGCCTGTCCTCGATGGCAACAATAGTAAAACCGATCGGGACGACAAGAAATCCCGGATATTTTGTGAGCACGGCAAGACCGGAGGCTATACCGGCCAGGTAATATAAGCGGTATTTCTTTTCAACGGCGGCCTTTATTATGAAATAGACGGCGAGCCACATGAAAACGGCCAACGACGTCTCCATCCATATCTTTTCCGAACAAGCCCAGTTTATAGGGTCTATTGCCGTTAAAATAGCCGCGGCAAGGCCCGTGTTCCTGCCGAACAGATAATTGCCGAGCGTGAATGAGACAAAGACAAGCAGTAGCCCGAAGACTATAGGTATTATTGAAGCCGTTTCGTAGGTTGCCCCTCCCGCCTTGAATGCCGCCGCCAGCATATAGCAGAACAGAGGAGGATGCTTGAAGAGCGGTTCACTAATGTATTCCGGCACGGCGAGGTTGGAGCGTTCGAATATTTCTGTGAAGAAACGGCAGTTATAATTAAACGGATCCTTGCCAAGGTCGTCGCCCATCTGTACATAGAACTCTTCGTCCCATGTCATTCCGTGCGGGCTGTTAAATCCGGCGAACCTTAAAGCCCCGGCCGCCAGGATTATTACCGCGAGGAAAATAGCCGTAGGACCGTTGATTTTCACAGGCTAATTTTAGCATAAGGTAAGCGGCAAATCGATAAAATAATCAGGGCTTGAACAGGCCGTAAAAAGCAGTGGCTGTATATACGAAGAAAAAGATAAAAGCAGCGGGAATACTTATAACGGGCTCAGCGGGAACGGTTTTCGACCCCGATTGCTTAAGGAGTATGGCGGCGCCCTCGTCCATATGTATTACGGTATACCCGAATCTCAGTATACATTCGTTTATCTCCGATGAAAATTTACCGTTGCTTTCCCTTAGCCATATGGCGGCCTTTGCAACCCCGAATTCCGATATAGGTATCTCAGGTTCTTCCATCTCGAGGTAAGTTCTCGCCGAATTGGCCCGCCCAGTCAAGGCGGACAGCATACCGCCTATGAAGGCATCGTTGGAGCAGATAATATCGTTATCGGATGTATTGGCCTCAATTATTCTTGCCCAATTTTTTGCCATGTCATCAACCAGGTTTATTTCGAAAGGCCTTGTGTGGGTCTTGAGCCGGGGGACCAGGTTTATTACCGTTGAATCGGACAAATGCGAGGAAAACTCATACCTGTCATACGGAGGTTCCATCGGGACATAAGATGACAGCGTCGGCGACAACACCATGAACACGACGGAAAAAGCAGCAGTATATATTATACCTAATGATTTAGCGCGGTTTTGTATATGAAGAAGGTTTTTCAGCCGGTCGTATACATATTCCAATCCGGCGCCGGCGAGAAGGAGTACGGGGAACATCCCTTCGGCACTGATATAACGGA
Organism: Candidatus Omnitrophica bacterium UBA6215; assembly: GCA_002421665.1. Taxonomy (GTDB): domain Bacteria; phylum Omnitrophota; class Gorgyraeia; order Pluralincolimonadales; family Pluralincolimonadaceae; genus UBA6215. Next base: position 8,144 of record DISH01000003.1, on the reverse strand, counting down.
ATCTATAATTTACCGCGAGAGGGAGGAAGGCGATAAAAAGCAGGAATGCGAATAACCTTATCCTTTTTCCCTGGGGCCCCCAGATGCTCCCGGCCTTTGCTATGCCGGCCGCGGCAAGAAGGTATATTACCGGATATATTTCGAACATCTTTCCTTCAGGCATCGGTATCCCAAGCGGTCCGGCCATGCTTCCTAAGTTGCCCAAGGTGACCGCTATTTGCGGGGCGGCTAACGCTATGGCGAAGAAGATCCATTTGAAGATTCTTGCTCGCGCATCTCTTTGGAAGGCCGCGTATACCGCGAATGCCGGGCAGATCATCCACGGCATAGCGGGATGAGTATAGAATATTAGGGCAAGGAAGATCGAGAACGGGACGAAATTCCGTTTTTCCAGGGCGCAGAACGCCAGTATCATAAATGACAAAGATATGGCAACCGGTACCGTTATCGTCATTTTAAGGAAGAATGAATACGGTATACAGAAAGCGAGCGCAACGAAGAAAGCGCTCCTTGCCGACAGCATCCTTGCTGCCGCAAAAACTATGGCCGCCAGTAGCAGTATAACAGGGACTATAGACGAGAATTTCGCTATCCACAATACACCGGCCCCCAGCTTGAAAGGTATGAGCATGAGCAAATGGAAAAGCGGAGGGTATATAAGCGGTTGCCCGGACGGGGCCAGTTCCCAGAATGCCCGATGGACGATCCCGCCGGCGGAATCGAAACCCCTCATAATGTTAAGATGGTAATAGATGTCCAAGAAGTAAGGGAAACGGTTGTTCCCGAAGGCGCTTAACAGGAATACGGCCGTTATTATTAAAAAGGAAGCCGCGTGCCATTTATTAATGGTTTTCATGGGCACCTCAATTATATTAACGTCGGGGTGCAAAGTCAACCTGATAGATCGGCCTTCCTATACATCAAACGGATAATCTGGTATAATCGCGCCATGGACAAGCAGAAAACAGCGGATCGGGCTTGTTTTACGGCCGTACTATTTGCCGCCGCTGCCTTTACAGCCGTATTCGGGTTCTTAGGAGTCATGCGTTACCGCCAATATGCATACCCGGATTATGATTTTACCATAAATGTCCAGAAGTACTGGAGCATCCTCCATTCCGACGGCAGGATATCGATGCTCGGCGATGTGAATATACTTGGCAACGGTTTTGAGCTTATAGCGTACCCTATGAGCCTGTTGTATTACGTGATGCTTGAATCAAGGCAGGCCCTTCTTGTGATCCAACCGCTTATGATAGCCTTTTCGGCTCTCATCCTTTTCAGGATATTCAGGGACATCTTGCCGGTGGCGTGGGCTGCCTGTCTTTGCGTGTCGTATCTGTTGAACCCGGGTATATCCAATTCCGCTGCGGGACAGTATTATGACGTCGGTTTTTGCGCTATCCCCTTGCTTGGCGCCTTTTATTTCATGAAGAAGGAGAAATTCGAAGGATTCTCCGCCTGTATCTTTATCGCATTGCTGTTCAGGGCCGATATCGCGCTTATAACGTTTATGTTCGGGGTATATGCTTTATTGACGAAAAAATCCCGCAGGTGGTATGTTTTCCCGATTATGTTGAGCGTAATATGGGCATTCTCGTATCTTTTCCTTATAAGACCTTCGGTTTTGCCAAGGATAAACTACGAAACTTTCTATCCTGGGCCAAAAGGCGCCATCTCGGCTTTTTTCTCTTATGATAACCTAAAGTTCCTATTCCAGCTTCTCGCCCCGGTAATATTCCTCCCTTTACTGTCTGTTAAGGAGATGCTCTTGCCGCTGCTCGTCCTGCTAAGACAGGCTTTTTCCACGAATTTCCAGCATCACAGGCTGATATTGCATTATCCGATGCTCATACTCCCGTATTTTTATATCGCGGCTGCTTTCGGATTGAAAAAGGTCATTAATTCAACCGGCCGCGGGGCCGCGATATTCAACAGGGGCTTTCCTCCTCTTATAATACTTGTCGCATTGTCGTCAAATATCTGGTTCGGGCCGATCAATAATGCGGGTTCTTATCTTTTGCGGACAGCGGAACAGGAACCGTCCAGGAAGGCGGATGCTATGTTAACACTTATCCCGGACGATGCGTCCGTCATAACGACATTCAATTATTCCTCGCACCTGGCCAATCGCCGGCGCCTCTATTCTTACCACTCGGTCACGGACAATAATCCATCGCTGCCGTATAAAGGCTACCGTCTCCCGCGCGATATCGATTACGCCCTGATAGATTTTTCAGATTCGATGACATCTCAATACTATTCGGACAGGGATTCGGATGTCAGGGCCAGGGATTTTTTTGCCGGAGGCAAATGGGGGATCATTGATTCCGCAGATAATACCGTATTGCTTAAGAATGGCGGCGGGTCAAGGCCGCTTTACAGTATAGTAGAAAGTAATAGGGCCGGTAAGCCCGTATTCACCGCCGGTAACATGGCCCTGCTCAATTACACTGCGGTAAAAAACGGAGACTTTATCGATACGGATTTTCACTGGGGGTGTCTCGGACCTATAAATGACGATATATTCATCCTGTTCCGTGTTATCGGGCCGGACGGGAAAGAGGTCCATAGGAGCATTAAAAGGGCCTGCTACGGCGTATACCCCACCTACAGGTGGAAGCAGGGAGAGGCCATCGAAGACGGTTACCGCATCTTCCTGCCCAAAGGGAAAGTGCCTAGAGGTAATACATATACGCTGAAAATGTCACTTGTTTCGCCGCGCAATATAGGCGGCTTGGAGATTTCTCCGGGCGAAAAGGAGATAACAATAGGTGATTACGCTATATAGCACCGACCGTATTTCCCGCGAACGCTATCGCGACCTTGCGGCCTATTCGGTATTGGTACTGGCCGGGTTCCTGTGCTATTTCAATTCCCTGCCCAACCCTTTTTTGTGGGATGACATAGTCCTTGTTTTTAGCAACCTGCACATAAGGGATATAGGATATATACCAAGATTGTTCCTCGAAGGCGTTTACTACAACAACATGACCAACACTTTCTACAGGCCCGTTCTCATGGCGACCTTTGCGCTGGATTACCACTCCTGGGGGCTGGAGACTTTCGGATACCACCTTACCAATATATACCTGCATGTGTGCAATGCACTGCTTGTCTATGCAATTGTAAAGAGGGTCCTTGGCAGGAGAGCTGTTGCGTTCCTTTCGGCCGCATTCTTTGCGGTCCATCCGGTCAATACGGAAGCCGTGACTTACATATCAGGGCGCGCCGATCCCCTTGCCGCTTTCCTTTGCCTGCTGTCCATGGCTTTTTATATAGAGTATTGCATAAATGAGGCATCCGGACGGATGAAATATTATGCTGCCTCAGCGTTCTTCTTCCTGCTTGCCGCGTTCTCAAAAGAATCGGCGCTATGGTTTCCTGTATTCATGCTGGTTTACAGGATATATTTTACCGGGCGGGGTAAAAAGGAAAGGCCGTTTATCGAGATCGGCCCGTTTGTGCTGATAGCGGCATTCTACCTGGCGATAAGGGTTTTTATCGTGCATCTCCCGCTGGGCGACGATGGGATGGAAGAGTATATTCCGTTCCCGTTAAGGGCCGTTACCGCTCCGTTGATCGCGTTAGGTTATGTTAAAATGCTCTTGTGGCCGACCGGCTTTCACATGGAAAGAGCGCGGATAGCTTACGATATCCTGTATGTGGTCAAGGATCCGGCCCTTCTCTGTTCGGTGATCGCGGTATTGGCAACCTCAGCAGCAGCTTTCATGTTTCGCAAACGCTTCCGGCGCGTGTCGTTTGGCACCGTATGGTTCGGCGTGCTGCTTATACCATTCCTTAATTTTATTCCTATTAATGCAACGGTTGCAGAGCATTGGTTGTACCTTCCGGCGATAGGTTTTTTTATCGTGGTATCCGCTATCCTATGCCGTGCGCTGGATATGCGCTCGATCGGGCTCGCGATCGCCTCTTTTTGCGCGGTGATAATAGCGATACTCTCTACGCTTACCGTATCGCAGAACTATGTATGGAGGGATCCCGTCTATTTTTATAAATATACCCTTGAATATTCCCCGTGGAGTTCACGCCTGCATTCTAATCTTGGCGTTGAATATGCTTCAAGGAACATGGTGCAAGAGGCGGAAAACGAGTATAAGGAGGCGATAAAACTGGACGGGAGCGGCGGGGTTGTGACACTATGCAATCTTGCTTCGCTATACTATTATTCAGGCAGGGAAGATGATGCTATAAAGGCATACGAGCAGGCTATGTCCATAAGGGAAGGATATGTCCCGCCGTATATGTGCATGGGTAATATATACTATGTCAAAGGTGATTTTAAGCGGGCCGCAGAGTATTTCGAAAAAGCAGTACTGCTCGATCCGGGCGACGCGGTAATTTGGGACAAACTTGGCGATGCGAGGATGGAAAATAAGGAATATGATAAAGCTTTAGAGGCGTACAAAATGGCCATTAAGGCCTATCCTTATATGCTGGAATCCAGGGTCAATGCGGGACTAGCCTATGAAAGGAAAGGGGATATAAGGAGTGCTTTGGAAGAATACAAGGCCGCTCTCAAGATTTCCCCCGGAGATGAATTCATCTGTAAACGCATAGGAAAGATATGCGGGGTGAAGGAACTCCATTGACAAACACAACAAGTTATAATAAAATTTAGGTTTATATAAATAATAAGGAAGGACAAAAATGGACCAGAAGACGTTAGTCATCATTAAACCGGACGGGCTCAAGAAGTCCCTGACCGGCAATATACTTACCCGCCTTTCCGAGACCAAGCTCGAGATTGTCGCTGCCAAGATAGTGCGGGTAAGCAAAGAACTTGCCACCGATCATTACAGGCACATGCAGGACAAGCCTTTCTTCCCGGAGCTTATAAAGTACCTCCAGGGTGAGTTGCATGAAAGGCGGAAAGTTATGGCGATGGTATATTGGGGGGATTCCGCCATAGATAAAGTAAGGAAACTTGCGGGATCGACCAATCCTGAAGAGGCGGACCCGACTACCATACGCGGTTCTTACGGCAGGATAACTACGAAGGGTCTTTACGAGAATGTGATACATGCTTCTTCAAACGAGTCGGAAGCCGAAAGGGAGATAAAATTGTGGTTCGCGCCCGACGACATAATAGTAGACCTTTATCCGACGAAGTTCGTGACGTTGCAGGAAGTTACAAAACGCGTTTGGAAATAATCCGGAGTGTAAATTGGCAAAGAGCATGACAGGTTTCGGCCGCGGCACAGCGACCACCGCGCAGGGAAAGATACAGCTGGAGATAAGGACGGTGAACCACAGGTTCTTTGAGATCTCAAGCAGGCTTCCGGAAAACCTGGCAATGTTCGAAGATAAAATACGGGCCGAGGTCGCCAAAAAAGTAAAACGCGGTAAAGCAAACCTTTCGGTCACTTATGAAAGTCCCAAGAAAACAGACCCCGGGCTTATAATAAATAAACCCCTTGCCAAGAAATACAAGAACCTCCTTATAGACCTTCGCCGTTCCCTCAGTTTGAATGACGGGATCGATTTCTCACAGATAATATCTTTTCCGGGAGTTATATCCATAGAAGATAAGCCGAAAGAGGACATAAACCTGTGGCCCGGCTTGAAATCGGCCCTGGATTCCGCGGTATCGGGATTGATAGGCATGCGCGAGAAAGAAGGACGGGTCCTCGTTGCCGATGTAATGAGAAGAAAGAAATCCATATTGAAGGACCTGGCCGCCATAGAACGCCGTTCCAAGCTGGCGCTCAAAGAATACAGGGCGCGTCTTATAAAAAAGATACACGAACTTTCATCGGGCAAGATGAATCTCGATAAAGGCAGGATAGAACTTGAAGTAGCCTTGTTTGCCAAGAACTCGGATATATCGGAGGAGATAACAAGGCTAAAATCCCACCTGAAGAGTTTTGGGGATACAGTTGTCGGTCAGGAAGAAGTTGGCCGGAAACTCGATTTTATATCACAGGAGCTGCATCGGGAGATCAATACTGTAGGCCAGAAGACAAGCGACTACAGGATAGCCCAACTCGCTATATCGATAAAAGGCGAGGTGGAGAAGATCCGCGAACAGATCCAGAACCTGGAGTGAGCATGGCCCGTCCCAAGGGACGCATATTCGTCTTGTCCGCGCCTTCAGGCTGCGGCAAGACATCCCTGGTAAAGGCGCTTACATTGGACAAGGGCCTTGGCGTAGAACATCCGCCGTCGTTTACCACAAGAGAACCAAGGGCAGGCGAAAAGGAAGGCAGGGATTACTGTTTTGTATCCGGGAAAGATTTTTTGCGCAGGCAAAAGAAGGGCGAGTTTATCGAGACGTCAAGCCCTTACGGCGCGAATTACGGGACCTCAAGGAAACACATAGAAGATATATTAAAAAAGGGCAGGGACGCTGTACTGAGCCTCGATGTAAAAGGGGCGCTTTTCATAAAAAAGAACGTAAAGGGCTCGGTCCTTATATATGTCCTTCCGCCTTCGCTGGAAGCGCTAAGGAAAAGGCTGGTAGGCAGGTCAACCGATGGATCCTCGGAAATAAAGAAAAGGATGAGTTATGCCAGGAAAGATATATCTAAACTGGGCAAGTATGATTATGCCGTGGTAAACGACGATTTCTCGGAAGCCGTCGCAAAACTAAAATCGATAATAGTATCCGAAAGACTTAAAGTGAGGTGAACAATTGAAAGGCAAGATGCCGGTATCAACGGAAGAGCTTTTGGACAAGACCAACTCGGTCTATAAACTGGTCATACTGGCCTCAAAGCGCGCGCTGGAGCTCAATGAAGGAAGCCCTAAACTTATCGAGAGCGACAGTAAGAAGATATCGACCGTAGCGCTCGAGGAGATAAAAGCCGGCAAAATAGGAATTAAGGAAAAGAAGAAATAAATGGCAAAGAAAGAGATCATACTCGGGGTTACCGGTTCGATCGCCGCTTACAGGACGTGCGATATCGTAAACAGCCTCAGGAGATCCGGTTTTAACGTTACGGTCATCATGACAAAAGAAGCGAAAGAATTCATTACCCCGCTGACCCTCCAGACCCTTTCGCGCAATAAGGTTTATTCAGAGATGTTAGAAACCCCCTCCGATTGGAGCCCGGTACATACTTCGCTGGCCGACATGGCGGATGTAATTCTTATAGCCCCGGCATGCGCGAACACTATCGGAAAGTTAGCTAACGGTATTTGCGATGACCTGCTTACGTGCGTTGTCACGGCTTCCTCCGCCAAGGTACTTATTGCGCCGGCAATGAATGAAAAGATGTATTCAAACCCGGCCGTCCAGGATAACGTCAAAAAGCTTAAAGCGCGCGGCGTAGAGTTCGTAGGCCCGGTCAAGGGGCCTCTTGCGTGCGGTTGCCAAGGCGTAGGGCATATCGCGGACAGCGCATCGATAATCTCCGAAGTAAAAAAAGCCGTAAAAGGTTAAAAATGCGGATCCTCGTTACCGCCGGTCCTACCAGGGAATTTATCGATCCCGTCAGGTATATATCCAATTCTTCAACAGGGTATTTCGGTTATAAAATAGCCGAAGAAGCGGCAAGGCGCGGGCATAAGGTCGTTTTGATCACAGGTACGGCAGATCTAGACCCTCCAATAGGCGTAAAAACTATACCCGTAGTCTCTGCGCGCGAGATGGAAGCCGCCGTTAAAGGACATTTTCGCAGGTCCGACTGCCTTATAATGTCCGCAGCGGTAGCAGACTACAGGCCGGATAAGATATCCCGTTCAAAGATCAAGAAGGGCCCGGGGCAAATGACTTTAAAACTGGTGCGCAACCCTGATATACTTTCCTGGGCCGGAAAGAGTAAAGGTGCCCGCGTACTCGTAGGTTTTTCCGTAGAGACCGGAGACGTAAGAAAAGAAGCCCTGAAAAAACTTCGCAGGAAGAATGCCGACTACATCTTTGCTACAATGGTCGGAGCCGGTCCATCCCCTTTCGGGAATAAAAAGATAAGGGTGGTGTGCTTTGGGAAAAAAGGAGAAAAAGAAGGGCTTTTTTCCTCAAAAGAAAAGATTTCCAGTTTTATCCTTGACAAGGTTGAAAAGCGATAGTATTCTTTTATTGTAGGGACATAGTCGTTTGGGAGTCCGTGTGTTAACTTGCAGTTAAGATAAAAAAGGAGGTAGTGATGCGCAGAGCAAAAGGCTTCACCCTTATTGAGCTG
>DISH01000002.1 GCA_002421665.1 Candidatus Omnitrophica bacterium UBA6215 | reverse complement strand
GACAGCGCCAGCGTGTTTGTATGGGGCGCCGCCGCTGAGTTCAAATGTTAGCCGGAGAAAAAATGATTAATAAAACAATGAAATTAGAACAGAAGCCGCGCTTCAAGGGCCGCTTCGCATTTGAAATCAAAAACGACGGAATCGTAACAGTCGATTACGCAGGTCCCGCTTTTCGCCAACAAATAGCATTATCTTTAGCAGGGATGGACCCCAATCCAACATATCAACAGCATAAGGCAATAGATATGATAGTCGGCATGTGTATATTTGCCATACCCGTCCTCAGTTTTCTTATAGCTGCTATAATAGCGCGGCCAGGAACGAATGAATTTACCTGGTTTTTTGGCGCATTCTTGGTGTTTTTGTTGCCTTTTGGACTCTGTTGGTATGGTTATATTCAAAAGAGCTTCGATATAGTCATTTTTACTGAACCAGCTGTCGCCAAAAGCCTTATTCTTCATAAGAATTTACCAGATACCGAAAAATTCAATGCATTTGTATATACCTTGAAAGAAGCGATAAATAAAGAACAAGGGAAGAGTAAGGGAGGAAATGACATCGGATTTAACACATAAACGGCTAACAATTCACTCCAGCGGACAGCGCCAGAGTGTTTATGAGGGTCGCCGCCGCTGAGTTCAAATGTTCGAGTGAGGGATATATGAAACAAATCGCAGCCATTATTTGCGCAATGGTGTCAGCGGTATGTGCAACAACGTATGCTGACGAGTATACATGGGATGTCTCGATAACCCCCATTGGTGCACACGAATATGAATTCCGTGCCAACCTAATGAAATACACGACTCGGGACAGCCAGGTTGATTCGGGAGCAATGCAGGAGAGCAAAGACATCCTCCATATTCCGGCACTCAAGGTCACCCCGGACAAGCCAGCGGAAGGTGCGATAGGCATGCCGGGCAAGGAACCAACTGTCACAGCTAAGGTTGTTATGAAAGAAACGCCGAACACAGTTGTGTTTACATATTCGGCAGTAGTCACAGACGGAACAACCCGCCACACGACTCACGGCAATATTGAAGTCAACAAATGATCTCGAACCAGCGGGTGGAGCGTACCCGAAACATTATACAAAACAAAGGTAAACTTATGTCCGTATATTTTTTAGCTGAAATAGAAGAAATCAATGACGTGGCAATGTACCAAGAATATGTTGAACGGGCCGCACCTATAATTACAAAATTTGGCGGAAAATATCTTATCAAATCAGAAAAACTCGAAACAATAACAAAAGACTGGTGTTTAATACGCATAATTTTGATCGAATTTGAAAACAAAAGCAAACTAAAACATTGCTTTCAATCAGAAGAATATAAAAAAATCAAACATTTACGAGAAAATTCTGTAAAATCAAAAGCTGTAATAATAGAACAATAAATATGAATATTCGTTTAGGAAAGATATCAGACACAGAAAAAATATCTCAGACACACAAAGCGTCAATACAGATTTTGTGCAAAGATAACTATAGTTCAGAAGATATAAAAAATTGGACGTCAATTCTCATCCCTGAAATTTATGAAAATGCTATAAAAGAAAAAGTCTTGATTGTAGCAGAAGAGAATAACGTAATTTGCGGTTTTGGAATACTGGATGTTAAAACTGCGGAAATTTGCGCTGTATATATACACCCGGATCATATCAGTAAAAGTATAGCAAAAAACATCTTGCTCAAACTGGAATCGTTAGCCTTGGAGAATAACCTAGATATTTTAAACACTTGTTCAACAATTAACGCGCTAGACTTCTATAAACATCAGGGCTATATCGAAACAGAAAAAAGTTTTCATCAGCTACCCAATAATACTAAACTTGAATGTATTAAAATGTATAAAAAAATAAAACCTGTATAACAACGCGCTGCAGTGGACGTCTTGGCTGCGCCAAGCCGCCGCTGAGTTCAAATGTTAGGAGAAGAAAATGAATGAGGCGAACAAGGCATTCCACCTCTACGCGCCACAAGTGGCGCGAGGGTGAACGCTGACGTTGAAATGGAGATTCAGCCCGGCGATTGCATGAATCCGGATGATATATCGGAGAATTGCTGTCAGGATAGAGTAAAATAAGGTGATTTATTGGATGATATTTGATAAAATGTCAGAAGATAGAATTTTAAAATAAAAAAATTGGAAAAAGTCTTTTCAGGCTGGGAATAGCCTTGAATTATGACTTATTCAACATCTTCGTTGTGTTGAATGTTTTTGAAACTTAATGAGGACAACTTATGAGACTTGTTTCAGCTGTTTTCATAGTTGCTGCAATAACACTATTTTGCCTGTCTGAGGAATCTCACGGCCTCACACTGACTGCCGAAGATATCGCTTTCCTCAAAGGATGCAACATAGAGCAGGCGGATATTGACGCCATTCATGATCTGCCTGAAGATGGGCAGACTAACATAGAAATGGTACTTGATTATCCTCGGAAGCACAGCAACATGGATGTGATTGTATCCTTTAAAGCAACACGAGAGTTTTTAAAAAAGTTTATCCCTCCACCTCCTGAGGGTTCTCCCGCGCCTGCGATCCCGGATAAATATAATCCGATTTATCTGACTCCATCGGAACATAAGTACATCAGTGAACTCTACCAAAAACTCTGGCCAGCCTCCCGTTAAAGTAAGGAAAAAGGGGAGTTAGGTAATTTGGTTATTTTGAAACAAGGGGAAATAATGCAAAATAAATCAAGAAGAATAATCCTGATCATTCTTTCTGTAATAATAGCAGGTTTCCTGGTGTGGGGACTTTCAAAATCTAATCTCGGTAAATCTGAAAGTGAACAAGCTAGAGCTGCCCAAATCAGGGGCGCACAATATGCTAAGCAAGGAAAATATGATAAAGCCATCTCTTGCTATGACAAGGCCGCCAACCTTGACCCTTCGGATTCGTTAACTTATTTTGCAAAAGCATTCGAAATATCCCCAATATGATAAGGCATGGGAAGACCTGCATAAAGCAGAAAACCTGTCGCTGTATAAGCCTAACGAAGGATTTATCAGCGAATTGAAAAAGAAATCAGAAAGAAACGAATAGCCTGACAATTCACCAAGGAGATTTTCTAAATTGGATATTCCACGGATCTTCAACATTACCGAAAGCGCTCATCGCATACATAACCCGTTCACACCCGAAAAACTCGCCACTCTCGGCGCGGCGCTGCGCCTGGAAAAGGGGACACGGGTGCTCGACCTCGGCAGCGGTTCAGGGGAGATGTTGTGCACTTGGGCGCGCGATTACGGAATCACCGGCACCGGTATCGATATGAGCCAGTTGTTCACCGAGCAAGCGAAACTCCGCGCTGAAGAACTCGGTGTTGCCCGTCAAGTCAAGTTCATCCACGGCGATGCCGCGGGCTATGTCTCTGACGAGAAGGTCGGTGTGGCAGCCTGTGTTGGCGCCACTTGGATCGGAGGGGGAGTTGCAGGCACTATCGAGCTTCTGGCTCGGAGCCTGCGCGCCGGAGGGATCATCCTTATTGGCGAGCCCTACTGGCGGCAGTTACCACCTACAGAACATGTTGCCAAGGGGTGTCTTGCCAGCTCAATCTCCGACTTTCTCATGCTTCCGGAGTTCCTCGCGTCTTTCGGCCGCCTAGGCTACGACGTAGTGGAAATGGTTTTAGCAGACCAGGACAGCTGGGACAGATACGAAGCGGCCAAATGGCTCACTATGCGCCGATGGCTTGAGGCCAATCCCGGCGACGAGCTCGCTAAAGATGTTCGGGCCCAACTGACCTCAGAGCCTGAGCGTTACGCTGCTTACACGCGCGAATACCTGGGTTGGGGCGTGTTCGCTCTTCAGAAAACGGTTCGCGTCACGGCTTAATTTGGGCGTTCATTTCAAGTTGAGTTTTTTCCGTTAAAGTAATAGAATATCCCCGTGGTCGCTAACAAACCCAAATTGCTGTTGCATGTCTGCTGTGCGCCTTGCTGCACGTACCCGGTGGAAGCCCTGAAGGATGGATTTAACGTGGAGTTGTTCTTCTATAACCCAAACATCCATCCTGAGGAGGAGTATCAGGCGCGACTTGATGAGGCAGAGAGATACGCCGCCAAGATAGGCCTCAACTTCTATAAGGCGCCGTATGAGTCAGAGGCATGGTTTCGGGCGACATCCGGTTTGCAGGACGAACCAGAGGGTGGGGACCGCTGCGAGGTATGCTACAGGATGCGGCTCGGCAAGACGGCGCAATTTGCCGCGACCAACGGTTTCGAGTATTTCGCCACGACGCTAAGCGTTAGCCCGCACAAGGACGCGGAGAAGATAAACGCGCTTGGCGCCGAGATAGCCGATATGTACATGCTAAAGTTCTACGCTGCTGATTTTAAGAAAGACGGCGGGTTCAAGAGGTCGGTTGACATGTCGAAAGAGGCGGGGCTTTACCGCCAGGACTACTGCGGTTGTGTATACAGCAAAAAGGAGAAATGATGTTCGACCTTAGCAAATTGGGCGACCTGTCCAAGATAGCCGGCGAAGCGAAGGTGATGCAGGAGAAACAGGAGAAGGTGCAGCGCGAGCAGATAGACCTCCTGAAGAAGATCTCCGGACAGCTCGACAGGGTTATAAACCTGCTGGAAAAGAGATAAAATGAAGAAGTGCCCGTACTGCGCGGAAGAGATACAGGATGACGCGATAAAATGTAAACACTGCGGCGAGTTCCTCAATAAGGACCAACGCAAATGGTATTTCAAGACATATGCCTTTGTCATCGCGTTCCTGTGCGTAGGACCTCTCGCGCTGCCTATGGTATGGTTTAACCCAAACTACAGCAGGGTCAAGAAGATCAATATAACATTGGCGGCGTTGGCGATTACCGTATTGATGTGGATAGTCTTTTCGAAATCGCTCCAAACGATGAATGAATATTATAAACAAGTGGAAGAGTTGTTCCCAAACAGGTAAAGGAGGATAAAGATGGCCGAGGCGAACGAACTGAAAGCGAAGGTACAGGAAGCGTTGGAAAAGATACGCCCGATGCTCCAGGCGGATGGCGGGGACATCGAGCTCGTTGATGTAGTCGACAAAGTGGTCAAGGTGAAGCTGAAAGGCGCGTGCGGCTGCTGCCCAATGTCTCAGATGACCCTGCAGATGGGTGTACAGCGCGCGATAAAAGAAGCCATACCGGAGATAGAGAGGGTAGAGTCGGTTTAAGGCCCGACAGGAGGAGCGCCTATGAAGGCCGTTACCATATTCGGCATCGAAGACTGGGAAAAAGACTATCTTTCGCCCCTGCTCAGGATACCTTCCGAAGTATTCTTTTGCCGTAATGGGCTGAAGCCGGATACTGCTTCGAAATTCAAAGAGAGCGAGATAATATCAGTTTTTGTCCACGATAGGGTTAGCCCGGAGATCCTCCGGCTTATGCCTGCCCTTAAGTTCATCGCTACCCGTTCGACGGGTTTTGACCACATAGATTTAACTGCCTGCAGGGATAGGGGGATAAAGGTCTCTAATGTTCCTTCTTACGGCGAGGCAACGGTAGCCGAGCATACCTTTGCCCTTATACTTTCTCTTTCCAGGAACATCCATAAGGCCTACGTGCGTACCGCCAAGGGCGATTTCAACCTTGAAGGCCTCATGGGTTTTGACCTGAAGGGCAAGACGATAGGGGTAATAGGGGCCGGGCATATAGGGTTACATGTTGTCAGGATGGCGAAGGGTTTTGGGATGAACGTCCTGGTCTTCGATACAAAAAGAGATTCATTCCTCGAGGAGATAATGGCATTCAAATACGCGCCGCTGGATGAATTGCTGGCCAATTCGGATATCATAACGCTCCATGTCCCGTATAACGAGAAGACCCGCCATTTGATAAACATGGATAATATCAAGACAATAAAAAAGGGCGCTCTTATTATCAATACTGCCAGGGGCGGGTTGATAGAGCCGGATGCCCTTGTGCGGGCCCTGGATGACGGGATATTGGGCGGCGCCGGGCTCGACGTACTCGAGGGAGAGGACCTGATAAAAGAAGAGAGGGAGCTGCTCTCTAAGGATTTCCCGGCAGATAAGATGAAGGCTCTAATAAGGAACCATATCCTCATGAAACGCGACGACGTAGTCATAACGCCGCACATAGCTTTTAATTCGAAGGAAGCCGTACAGCGTATACTCGAGACCACCGCGGATAATATAATAGCTTTTCAAGAGGGGAAACTCAGGAACCTTATTTCATGAAGGACCAATTTCGCTTGACAAAAAGTCGCCGGTCTTGTATACTTATCGCAAAAGAAAGGGGGAAGTGTCGATGAAGAGCAGATTCCTGACAATGACTATACTGGTATTGGTTGTGGTTGGTCTCTTGACCGTAAGCGCTCCTACATATGCACAGGATGCCTTCAAGAAGCTCGGCCGCGGTGTAGTTAATACTTTTACCGGCTGGCTTGAGATCCCTAAAGGCATTGTAGACGAGAGCAAGGCCAATAACGTATTCACCGGCCTGACAGTCGGAACGATCAAGGGTCTTGGTTTGGGTCTTGTCCGTACAGGCGCGGGTATCTATGAAGCCGTAACGTTCCCGTTCCCGATACCGGAAGGCTATGAGCCGATAGTTAAGCCCGAGTTCGTATATTCAACTGAATAAGTAAAATCTTGTATCTGGAAGAGAGAATATTGCGGGGCCTTGAAAAATAGGCCCCGTTTTTATTATTAAGGCTTATCGACACGTGAAAAAAATACCCTTGACAACCCTATATTCATGTGGCATCATATAAACAACCTACTTATTAACAATACCTTATATACCTATTTTATAAAGTCCTCTGTTATAAGATGTGAAAATGGTATAGGAAGAGTTTTGTTCAAAATTTTCTGTATTGCTTTAATGTTGGTCATTCAGGTTCCGAGTTATGCTGACCCAGACACTTCGGGAGGATCGAAGGTGTTATTAGAGGGTTTCGAACATTTGGACCGGAAAGTATCGGTGAGCTCCGCAGCATATGAGATCACTGATGAGACGGAATCTCTCAGTCCCGGCAGATACTCCATGGGCTTGTCTTACAGTCCTTCCTCGGGATCCGGTTATATAAAGATACAGAAAGAGTTTCCCGCTCCCCTTAATTGGAAAGATTTCAAGGCGGTTTCGATCTATGTATTAGGGGATGCTTCGGGAAACGACGTGTCCGTGAAGTTCAAGAACGGTAACGATGATATATGGCGCTCACAGTGGGTTAAGGTCGATTGGAGCGGGTGGAGACAGGTAATATTTGATTTTTCCGAGTTCAAACTTGATCTTTTTGATGCCGACGGAGGTCCGGGGAACAGATCGATGAGGCTGGGAGAGATAAAGGCTTTGGCCATTGCGGTCAAGGGCGCAAGGAACTCAAAGCTGCTATTTGACGAAATAAGCCTGACATCGGACAAACAGATAGATAAAATAAAACTGGCGGGAGAATACGAACCTCCCGCCGGTTGTTTTTTATGGAAGGTAGATATGCCCGGAGGCAGGGATATAGAGTACCCAGCCCCGAAAGACTGGTCGGAGGCGAGCGGAATATCTTTTGTTGTTGAGGGGGATTCTTCCGGGGAAGAATGCGCCCTGGTCGTCACAGACAACGACTATGAATTTTACAGCACTCCCCGCATAAAGATCGTATGGTCCGGGCAAAAGAAATTTTATTACGATTTTGACCTGTTTGAAAGGGTAAGTCCCGACGGCGTAAAAGGAGGCGACGGCGTTTTTAGCCAGAAAGGCATAAGAGCCGTTTCTTTCAGGGGCCCAAAAGGAACAGGTTTAAATGACCTGCGCCTGGCGTATTGGAAGGAGATTAAACGCTCCAGCGCCAAGGCCTTTGGCGGGTACTCTTCAAATGGCAAGGCCTACCTGTATTGGGACCCTTCGGGCTATCCTTTTCTTTCAGGTTTTAACATATATCGCGATGGTATACGCGTAGCCTCTACCACAAACCCGTTCTATTCGGAAGACGTTGGGCCCGGGGCTAAGATGTATAAATACGGGGTCAGTGCAGTATACACTGACGGCGCGGAAAGCGACGTAATATTCCTTGATATAGCTTTTCCCCCGAATAAACCGGTTTCCAGGAAGGAAAGGGTTGCGGTAAAAAGGGATTGGATATATGTGGATGGGGAAAGATTTTTTGTGAAGGGGAAATTGTATGAACCGTCGGGTACCGTTGAAGATGACATGTCCCGTATCAAACGAGCGGGCTTTAATACGATAAGGGCCAAATCGCCGCTTTCAGAGCGCAACCTTATCATTGCAGGCAAGTTCGGCCTTATGGTGGTCCAGCCTCTCGATGTTAGAGACGCGAAATACGCGGATGAAGTTACAGCCTGGTCGCGCAGGCACGAGAATATCCTTTATTACGTTACCTCTTGCGAATCCCCCGTTATTCCGGATCATGCCGACCCCGAAAGATTTATATCAATTGAGTATAACGAGGGATGCGGCTGTCCTCCATCGTCACAGGTGAGCGGTATAGAAGGCATAGGGTTCCCTTCCGGAGGAGTTGCAGAGAACGGCAGCGCAGGGGATTATGTGAACTGGTTCAAGAATTCCTTTTCAAAAGGCGTCCCTTTGATAGTGAATATGGGGGAAGGGGAAGAAGGGGCCAGTAACCTTTCAGAGATGATAGCGGCAGGTGCTTCGGGGGTATTTGTTGCGGAGCATACCGCGGCAGTTAGCGTAATATTCAGGGATTTTTGGCCGCATTATGCAAGGTTTTCCGGGGACAGCCCCTATGACGGTTTATCCGTTCTGGAGATAAGGACGGACAGAAAAGAATATACGGCAGGCCGGAAGCCAAAGTTATCTTTTGTCTTGAAAAGGAAAAAGGGAAGCCCGGCTGTCTTGGGCCTGGATTATACCGTTAGGGACATAAACAATAACATATCAAAATCATACAGCATCAATTTCAATGGCCGCGGCGCGTATAAAACCTCTTTTACCCTGCCATACAATATCGATGATACGGAATTCTTGATATCGGCTGTGGCAAGGATGTCGGGCGGGAAAAGAGCGGTTGCTCTTAAGTATATAAATGTGGCGGAGAATAAAGGGTTGAAGGATAAATTCAAGTCCAAGGTCAAAGTTTCTCCGTTATTACCGTATGAATTGCGTTATACGGGCACCGGAATAAAAATAGACGGTTTAGCGGATGATGCCTGGAATGCCGCCGCTGTCATATCGATCGACAGTTCAATGAAGGGCAAGCCCATCCTGAAAACCGGAGATTACGATGGCGATAAAGACCTATCCGGAAAGGTCAGGCTGCTTTGGGACAGAGACAATATTTATGTGCTAGCCGATATAAAAGACGATATACCGATGGTAAATAATAAGTATAATTACAACCTGTGTAACGGCGACACCCTGGAACTTTTTTTGAGTCTGGATCCCGACCTTCTCGCAAAAGATGGCTATTCAACCAGCGATTTTCAGATGGCTCTCGGCGCCAATGAACGTATGTGGATATTCGGACAGGCAAACGGAGGGGTGCGCAATTCGTCTCCCCGCGATTCCGAGATAAAAGTGAGGAAGACGGATTCTGGTTACATGCTTGAGGCCAGGATCTCGCTGCCTAACTTCGGGTTTGCCGATTTCTCAAACGGAAGGGAACTGGGCCTGGACCTGGCTGTCGATGATGCAGATGGTACCGGTAACAGGGAATGCCGGCTTATATGGAACGGTTCAGAGGACAACGACCGCGTCTCAAAGTATTGGGGCAGGGCGGTTCTTTCCGGCGGACAATGAGTCTTGTATTGATTTTAGCCGTTCAAACTGTATAATTATATAGGTGCTTGAGATATGTTAAAATCACATATTAATGCTATATTTAGGAGGCCCCACATGAGGTTTAAGGAAGTCCTTTTGTCCGTGTCAATAATCACGTTTTTAGTTTCTCCCGCCAGTTCATATCCTGCGGAATTGAAGCCGCTTTTCGACCCAGGGACCGAAGAGATCGTTGATTACTCCAAATACGGGGAATTCAGCAATATCGGTACCGAGAACTACAAATATTCGATAAAGGACAGGAAGGGTCTGGCCGCGGCGGTAGGCGAGGGGATATATCCTAATACCAGCGTGTATAAGGACCCGGGTTACAGGGAAGCGCAGGCCGCAGGAAGGCTTGCCGGCAACCAGTGGGAATTCGTCAATAACGACGACCAGACGCTTGCTTTTTATAAATGGGCCGTTGCAAGCGATGAACCCGGGGTCAAGCAGCACTATACGGCCGTGGCCCTTGCCAAGGCAGGTTATATCACGCAGGCTATAAAAGCCCATTATGCAGTCCTTGTCAATTTTCCCAAGTCGGTAGGCTGGACGTTCTGGCATACCCCGCTCTATATCTCGAAGATGTCGCTGAACGAGATCGAATACCTCACCAGGACGCATCCTGAGCTTGGCATCAGGCTTGAGGATGCCAAAATAATAGTAGAGAATTCTTTCGATAATGAAATTTCGAACGATAAATTCATAATTAATCCCGGGAAGCTCGTTAAGGTCAAGCCGAACGAAGTAGTTCCGCCTAAAACGGATCTTTCCAAGCTTAAAATTGTCAGTTCGGCGGGCAGTGACCATGTAAAACTGGTTAAATACGAGAACGGACACTGGCAGCTGCTGGTGGACGGGAAGCCCTTTCCTATGAAGGCTATGGCGTATTCACCCAATAAGATAGGGTTAACTCCGGACAACGGCACGTTGAACGTCCAGACCGACTGGATGACGGCAGATTTCAACAAGAACGGGAAGGCGGACGGTCCCTATGACGCTTATGTAGACGTCAATAAGAACAACAAGCAGGATGCCGATGAGAAGGCAGTAGGGGATTTCCAGCTTATGAAGGATATGGGCGTCAATACCATACGCCTTTATCACCACTCGACCAGCAAGGACTTGCTTAAAGACGGGTACGAGAACTACGGTTTCATGTACCTGATGGGTGATTTCCTCGGCATGTATGCCGTGGGGTCCGGAGCGGACTGGTACAGCGGAACGGATTATTCCGATCCGGCGCAGCAGAAAAAGATGATGGAGAGTGTCAAACAGGTGGTCATGGAATATAAGGACGAGTCGTATATCCTTATGTGGGTGCTTGGCAACGAGAATAACTACGGCTATCCCGGGACCGCAGGAGTCGAACCGGGAATGGGATGCCGCGCCAAACTCCAGCCGGACGCCTATTACGCGTTCGTCAACGAAGTCGCGAAGATGATCAAGTCCATAGACCCGAACCATCCGGTGGCTATTTGCAACGGTGAGACGGTCTACCTTAACTATTTCGCGAAGTATTGCTCCGATGTGGATGTCTTTGGCGCGAATGTCTACCGCGGCCCTAACGGTTTCGGAAGGACTTACTGGGAAGATGTAAGGGACCTTACGGGAAAACCTTCGATAATAACGGAATACGGATGCCCGTCATACCTTAAGGATAACTCCGCAAAAGGCGAGGAGCTCCAGGCGCAGTACCATAAGGGCAATTGGGAAGACATCGAGTACAACATGGCAGGTTCGGGGTTCGGTAATGCCCTGGGCGGCGTATGTTTCGAGTGGGTGGATGAATGGTGGAAGGCCGGTCCTCCTCCTCAGCTTGACCCGGCTAAACAGGAGTGGGAAGGCTGGGATTATAAGGCTAAGGCAAGGATACCGGGGAATTTCCGCGGGCCGTTCCCGGACGGCTGGTTGCATGAGGAATACCTGGGTGTTGCCAGCCAGGGCGACGGTTCTGACAGCCCGTTCCTCAGGCAGCTGAAGAAGTCATATTTCTGGTATAAAGACAATTGGACAAAATAACGAAAGGGGGTTGGCAATGAAGAAGTTGGTAGTATTGGCA
>DISH01000001.1:143069-146474 GCA_002421665.1 Candidatus Omnitrophica bacterium UBA6215 | reverse complement strand
AGTAAAGCTCCACGGGGTCTTTCTGTCCTGTCGCAGGTAACCCGCATCTTCACGGGTATTACAAATTCGCCAAGCCCCTCGTTGAGACAGTGCCCAAATCGTTACGCCATTCGTGCAGGTCGGAACTTACCCGACAAGGAATTTCGCTACCTTAGGACCGTTATAGTTACGGCCGCCGTTTACTGGGGCTTCAGTTCTAGGCTTCGTTTGATTGCTCAAACTAACCCTTTCCCTTAACCTTCCAGCACCGGGCAGGTGTCACACCCTATACATCGTCTTTAGTCGACGACTTAGCAGAGTGATGAGTTTTTGCTAAACAGTCGCCTGATCCTCTTAACTGTGATCCCCGTCGGCTCCCCTGTACGGTTCACCAACGAAGACACCCCTTTTCCCTAAGTTACGGGGTCATTTTGCCGAGTTCCTTAACGAGGGTTCTCTCGAGCGCCTGAGCATATTATGCCCGTCTACCTGTGTCGGATTGCGGTACGTGCACCTACTTAACTCGTTACAGAGGTTTTTCTTGGCAGCATGGTGTGGGCCAGTTCTCCCGTTCCGTAGATTGGGAACCTCGCGCCCCTTGAATTCCGCTTTCGCGGCTCTACGAGCGCAACCCCGGACAACCAATACCGGGTAGGCTTAACCTCCTGCGTCACTCTGCACTGGTAACGCTAAATAGGTGGTGTAGGAATATTTTACCCTACTGTCCATCGCTTACGCCTTTCGGCCTCAGCTTAGGCACGACTAACCCTGGGCGGATTAACCTTCCCCAGGAAACCTTAGACTTTCGGCGTCCCGATTTCTCATCGGGATTTTCGCTACTCATTCCTGCATAATCGCTTCCACTTCGTCCAGTAGTCCTTACGGTCTACCTTCAACCTAACGTGGAATGCTCCCCTACCACTACACCATCCGAAGATGGTATAATCCGCAGCTTCGGTTATACGTTTAGCCCCGATCATTGTAGGCGCGGACTCGCTATCGACCGGTGAGCTGTTACGCACTCTTTAAATGATGGCTGCCTCTGAGCCAACATCCCGGTTGTCAACGTAAATCCACATCCTTTGCCACTTAACGTATATTAGGGACCTTAGCTTGCGGTCTGAGATGTTCCTCTCGCGTCCACGAGGCTTATCCCTCGTAGGCTGACTCCTGTGATAAGGTACGACGGTATTCGGAGTTTCGTTGGGTTCAGCAACCTGGTGGGGTCCTTAGCCCATCGAGTACTCTACCCCCGTCGCCCATTGACACAAGGCTAACCCTAGAGTTATTTCGGGGAGAACCAGCTATTTCTGGGTTTGATTAGTCTTTCGCTCCAATTCTCAGCTCATCCCACAGTTTTTCAACACTGATGGGTTCGGCCCTCCACGTGGTTTTACCCACGCTTCAGCCTGGCCAAGAATAGATCACCCAGCTTCGGGTCTACCGCACGCAACTGGACGCCCTGTTCGGACTCGCTTTCGCTACGGCTCCTCCCGTTTATCGGGATTAACCTTGCTGCATACGGTAACTCGCAGGATCATTATGCAAAAGGCACGCCCTTAGACATTCCTGCCTTGCGGCAGGCATAGTCCTCAGACAGCTTGTAGGCTTACGATTTCAGGTACTATTTCACTCTCCTTAAAGGAGTTCTTTTCAACTTTCCCTCACGGTACTATTGCGCTATCGGTCACAGATTAGTATTTAGCCTTGGCCCGTGGTCGGGCCGGATTCCAACAGGGTTCCACGTGTCCCGTTGTACTTGGGTACCAAACCCAGCCTCTACATATTCATTTCACCTACAGGACTATCACCTTCTTTGGTCAGTCTTTCCAGACTGTTCGATTGTGAATATGCAAGAAGCCGGCCTTACGGCCTGGTCTGGCCCCGCAACCCTCCGCATTGCTGCGGAGTTTAGGCTATTCCCCTTTCGCTCGCCGCTACTGAGGGAATCAATGGCTTTTTCTCTTCCTCGGGCTACTGAGATGTTTCAGTTTGCCCGGTCTCGCTTCCTGCCCCTATTTTGAATTTCAGAGCAGGATACCGGGATATTACTCCCGGTGGATTGCTCCATTCGGAAATCCTCGGATTAATACCTGTTTGCGGTTACCCGAGGCTTATCGCAGCTTACCACGTCCTTCATCGCCTATCTGTGCCAAGTCATCCACCATAAGCCCTTTGTAGCTTGACCACAAATTCTCGACAGAAATTGTAGTCGAAAAGACCTACTACTTGCTATGCAGTTGTCAAAGAACAGGCTCACCCCGATAAATCGGGGTTCGCACATATCCGTTCTAATCCATATTTTGATACATGGTGGACCTGAGGAGGATCGAACTCCTGACCTNNAGGCGCTCTCCCAGCTGAGCTACAGGCCCGATATCTGGTGGGCCCAAGTGGATTCGAACCACTGACCCCAGTCTTATCAGGGCTGTGCTCTAACCAACTGAGCTATGGGCCCAATTCGGTTATTGGTTCACCAAAATATGGATAAAATTGAACAGCCAAGTCCTCGCGGACGAAAAAGCAAAGGATAGTTTACTAAAGAACTTTCTTAGGACATTACTCCTTAGAAAGGAGGTGATCCAGCCACACCTTCCGGTACGGCTGCCTTGTTACGACTTAGCCCTCCTCACCAGTCACACCTTCGACCCGCTTGCGCGGATCTTCGGGTGCAGCTGACTCGGTTGGCTTGACGGGCGGTGTGTACAAGGCCCGGGAACGTATTCAGCGCGGCGTAGCTGATCCGCGCTTACTAGCGATTCCGGCTTCAAGAGGGCGGATTGCAGCCCTCTATCTGAACTGGGGAATGCTTTAGAGATTAGCTCCGCCTTACGGACTTGCGTCTCTCTGTACACTCCATTGTAACACGTGTGTAGCCCAAGGCATAAGGGCCGTACTGACTTGACGTCATCCCCACCTTCCTCCTCCTCATCGAAGGCAGTCTCTCTAGAGTGCTCCCTTGCGGGTAGCAACTAAAGATAGGGGTTGCGCTCGTTGCGGGACTTAACCCAACATCTCACGACACGAGCTGACGACAGCCATGCAACACCTGTGCTAGCTCCCCTTGCGGAGTCGTTCCACTTTCGTTTCACTACCACTAGCATGTCAAGCCTTGGTAAGGTTCTTCGCGTAGCGTCGAATTGAACCACATGTTCCACCGCTTGTGCGGGCCCCCGTCAATTCCTTTGAGTTTCAACCTTGCGGTCGTAGTCCCCAGGTGGAGCACTTAATGTGTTAACTGCGGCACCGGCCCAATGAAGGACCAACACCTAGTGCTCATCGTTTACAGCGTGGACTACCAGGGTATCTAATCCTGTTTGCTCCCCACGCTTTCGCTTCTCAGCGTCGGTAATGGGCCAGAGAATCGCCTTCGCCACTGGTGTTCCTCCCGATATCCACAGATTTCACCCTTACACCGGGAATTCC
>DISH01000001.1:142608-142952 GCA_002421665.1 Candidatus Omnitrophica bacterium UBA6215 | reverse complement strand
ACAGAGGTTTACGATCCGAAAACCTTCATCCCTCACGCGGCGTCGCATTGTCAGGCTTTCGCCCATTGCAAAAGATCCTCGACTGCAGCCTCCCGTAGGAGTCTGGGCAGTGTCTCAGTCCCAGTGTGGCTGACCAACCTCTCAGTCCAGCTACCCGTCGTCGCCTTGGTGGGCCATTACCCCTCCAACTAGCTGATAGGACGCGGGCTCATCTTCAAGTGACAGGACCTTGCGGTTCCCCATCTATTCTCACGGCACCATGCGATGCCGTGGTCTTACCTGGTATTAGCACCCGTTTCCAAGTGTTATCCCAGTCTCGAAGGTAGATTACCCACGCGTTACTC
>DISH01000001.1:0-142579 GCA_002421665.1 Candidatus Omnitrophica bacterium UBA6215 | reverse complement strand
CTGAGCCAGGATCAAACTCTCCAAAAAAAGAGTTTCAATCCTTAGCTAATTCGCTCGGTTGAACTTGGCTATTCAATTTTCAAAGATCGGAAAATTTAGACAACAAAAAAGGCATCGAAGACGATGCCTGAATAATCGGACCTACCGCATCCTCTCTTGTCTTAAATCATCCGGAACTGTCAAAGAGTTCTTTCAAACTCTTTTTTCTCCTTCCTGGCTACGAAGCAATGTTGTTTAATTAAAAACAACGCCATCCCAAATACCGGACCAAAAATGCGGCGTACCGTTTTGGTAACTGGTAAATATACCATTAAGGAAAGAGCTTGTCAAGTATTTTTTTTAAAATTTTTTCAACGACCAAAAGACGCCCATAACCTCAGGTAAGGTCCACGTTCAGGAAGTGCCTGCCGAGTTTCAACAAATGGCGCTTGCCTGCCGCGAAACACTGCTTATTGGCGTCAATAAGCTTTTCCCCGTCGAGCTTTACCGCCCCCTGACCTACCAAAGAAAGCAGTTTACTGCGCGAATCTATCCCCATAGCCTTGAACTCATCCCTTGCCTGGTCAAAAACCTGATTCAGGTTGAACGGCCCTCCGGAAATTTTTTTTACCGGTGCGTCTTCCGGGTCCTTCTTTTTCTGGAATACATCCTCAAATGCCTTCTTTTCTGCCGCGGCAACTTCATGGCCGTGATAATCCTTTACGATAAGGTAAGCGAGGTTCTTTTTTGCATCCATGGGATGCATCGCCCTAACTTCCCGCATATCTTCATCCGTAAGAAGTTCATAATAGGTCAGCATAAGGCCATCGGATATCGACATGACCTTTCCAAACATCTCTCTCGGCGCATCGTTGATACCGATATAATTGCCGTAGGACTTGGACATCTTCTGGACACCGTCTGTTCCCACCAGTAACGGCATGGTTATTACGACCTGCGGTTCCTTGCCGTAAGACTCCTGCAGGTCCCTGCCTACCAGCATGTTGAATTTCTGGTCGTTGCCGCCCAATTCAACATCCGCATCGAGCATTACCGAGTCGTAGCCCTGCATGAGCGGATAAAAGAGCTCCAGAAAACTTATAGGCTTCTTCTCCTTAAGCCTCTTCTGGAAATCATCCCTCTCTAATAGGCGCGCTACCGTATAACGCTGGGCCAACTGGACGAGGTGCTCAAACCCGAACCTTGAGAACCAAGAGCTGTTATGCATGCGCTCATAGACTTCCTTATCGGCTGTTTTAAGCACCCTGCCAACCTGCTTCTCGTACGTTCCGGCATTGGCTTCCACTTCCTCCCTGCTTAAAACCTTCCTTGCCTGGGTCTGGCCGGAAGGATCGCCGACGAGTGCGGTGGCATCCCCTATAAGGAAAATGACTTTATGACCCAGATCCTGGAAATGGCGCAACTTCCTCAACAGGACCGTATGCCCCAAGTGGATATCGGGCGCAGTGGGATCGAAGCCCGCCTTAACGATAAGCTGCTTTTTCTTCTTCAGCTTCTCGAGCAAGGCGGCTTCGTTGATTATCTCCACCGTACCGCGTTTTATTATCTCTAACTGTTTTGATGCTTCCATCAGGTTTAGACCTTCAGGCTTAAGGCTATCCTTCTTTCAGAATCATCTATGCGAAGCACCTTGACCTGCACCTTATCGCCTACCTTATAAGACTCCTCAAGCTTTCCGGTAGTCTCCGAAGGCAGCTCCGATATGTGCGCGAGACCTTCAAGGTCCGGCGCAAGTTCAACGAACAGGCCGAAATTCGTTATCTTGGTTATCGTGCCTTCGGCCACGGTGCCGGGCTGGAACTTAGCCACAAAATCCTGCCAAGGGTCCGCTACCAGCTGCTTCATGCCTAGTGAAAGTTTCCTGTTCTCCGCATCTACGGAAAGGACCACCGCATCTATCTTCTGGCCTTTCTTGAGGACCTCGGAAGGATGGTTTATCTTCCTTGTCCAGGAGATGTCCGTATTATGCAACAGGCCGTCGATCCCCTCTTCCATCTCGACGAAAGCGCCATATTCTATGAATGAGCGCACCTTACCCTTGACCTGGGTACCCACCGGGTACTTGCCGGCAACCTCGTTCCAGGGGTTCATCTCGGTCTGCTTTATGCCAAGCGCTATCTTCTGGTTATCCTTGTCTATACTAAGGACAACCGCTTCGATCATGTCTCCGATGGCCAGGACCTCGGAAGGATGGCCTATCCTCTTCGTCCATGAGAACTCGGAGATATGGACCAGGCCTTCTATGCCTTTTTCGAGCTCGACGAACGCGCCGTAAGGCACGAGGTTGACTACCTTGCCTTTGACCCTGCTGCCGACAGGATATTTGGCGTCCACCTGCTCCCACGGGTTCGGGGTCTTCTGTTTCAGGCCCAGCGACAGTTTTCCGCTCGTCTTATCCAGGGAAAGCAGCATAACCTCTATTTTGTCCCCGACGGCAACGAGTTCGCTCGGATGCGATATACGGCCCCATGACATGTCGGTTATATGCAACAGACCGTCCATGCCGGGCGCTATATTGATGAACGCGCCGAAGTCGGTTATGTTCTTTACGACACCCGGGATAAGCTGCCCTGGTTTTAGCTCTTCCATCAGCTTGCCCTTGGCAACATCCCTCTCCCTGATTATGGCTTCCTTGCGGGAGACTACGATGTTCTTGCGCGGCTTGTTTATCTTGACTATCACGAAATTAAGGACCTGCCCCAGCAACTGGTTAAGGTTGCCGAAGCCCTTAAGGAAGACCTGGCTCGCAGGAAGGAAAGCTTCCACGCCTATGTCAACCGTAAGACCGCCTTTGACCTTCTTGGTGACGCGTCCGGTGACCATATCGCCTTCTTTGCGTTCGGCGATTATCTTCTCCCAGACCTGCATGCGCTCGGCCTTCCTCTTGGAAAGGACTACCATGCCTTCATCGTTCTCTTTCGACTCGATCAGGACATCTATCTCATCACCGATCTTCATCGATGCCGGATCGATGAACTCGTCGAGCGAGATCACTCCTTCGGACTTGTAGCCGACATCGACCACGACGTCCTTATGCGTGACCTCGATCACCCTTCCTTTTACGATCTCGCCTTCCTTTACATCCTTGAAACTGTCCTCGTACAACTTTGACATATCCATCTTTTCCGAGGACATGTCTTCGTGCTTCTGCTCAACCATCTTCTTTGTTACTCCCTTCTCCTTTGGATTTTTGCTTCTTTACTGTATCGCCAAGCTTCTTTATCTCCTCTATAACATATTCGGAGAGCCGTTGGGCGGCTTCTTTCTTGTCATCGGGAAGACCAAGCGTGCCTGGGTCGATCAGATCCCCAAAATATACCGAAATCTTTTTTAATTTAATCCCATGGGTTCCCTTGGGCATGGCTTCCTGCGTGCCGTCTACGTAAGCCGTAAGAACCGGCGCGCCGGACATCAGGCTCAGGTAGCCCATCCCGGGCTGGGCACGGTTCATATCACCGGTCTCGCTCCTTGTCCCTTCGGGAAATATCAAAAGCGGTTTACCAGACTTTAACAGGCGTATGGCCTTTTTCATGGCACCCATATCGGCTTCTCCCCTCCTTACGGGGAACGCGTTGCATGAACCGATAAGCCACCCGAAAAGACGGTTATCGAAGAGCGTATGCCGCGCCATAAAGTATAATATCCTGGGACTGGCAGCCGAAAGCGCAGGCGGGTCAAGGTGGCTTACATGGTTACCGGCAAGTATAAAAGCTCCTTCTTTTGGGACTTTCTGCCTGCCTTTGACCTTGAAACCCATGAATATCATAAAGAACAGCTTTACAAAATTCCTTACAAGGAAATACATCATCGTCATCAGGCCTTTATAAGGCCTACGACCTTATCCACGGCACCGTCTATAGTAAGGTCTGTGGTATCGACTATCACGGCATCGGGCGCCTTTTTAAGCGGACCTACCGTCCTGTTAAAGTCGCTGTCATCGCGTATTTTAAGGTCCTTCCTTACCTCGTCCTCGGTAACGGATGCCCCGTTTTCGGAAAGTTCCTTAAAACGCCTGCGCACCCTCGTCTCAAAATCCGCATCTATATAAAACTTCCTGTCCGCATCCGGCAGGACCACCGTGGTGATATCGCGGCCCTCCATAACGGTGCCGCCCTCCTGCCCCAGCCTGCGCTGGATCTTTACCATATGCTCGCGGACCGGCTTGGCGCGCGCTATATATTTGACGTTATTGGTGATCTCCGGCGTCCTTATAGCGGCGGTCACTTCCTCATTATCGAGAAAAACTTTAAGGGACTCTCCCTGCTGTTCCAGCCTGACATCGGTAGAAGCCGCGAGCACACCCAATCCGTTCTCATCGCCAAGGTCGGCTTTTGTCCTTAAAGCCTTGAGAGTAAGCGCCCGGTACATCGCCCCTGTATCAATATAAAGAAAGCCGAGTTCCCGGGCTACCAGCCTGGCAACTGTGCTCTTCCCGGAACCTGCCGGGCCGTCGATAGCGATGACGGGCCGCTTCAACTTAAGCTTTTCCTCCTGGCCTTGGACTTTCCGAATTCCCTGCAAAGCCCGGCACCCGAACCTTCTTTTATCAACTTCCTGATCCTGGAAAGGTTACGCCCGTAATTATCGAGCGCCCTTAATATCTCTTTCCTGTTGGTCATGCATATATCACGCCATATATCGGGATCGCTGGCCGCTATACGCGTGGTATCCTTGAAACCGGTGGAGGCAAAACCGAGCGATTCGCCGCTTGCCGAATTGATCAGCGCCGCCACGACTATATGGGGCAAATGGCTTATCTCGGCCACTATCCTGTCATGTTTTTCGGGTGATCTAACGGCAACCCTTGATACGCCCAATGACTTCCAGAATCTCTCCAGTTTCTTCACGGCTACGGTATCCGTCTTTTTGGATTTTGTCATGATCACCGTCGAACCTTTAAAAAGGTCCTCCTTTGCGGACTTTATCCCCCGCTTCTCGGAACCTGTCATCGGATGTGAACCCACAAAAGCGGCGCCGCAAGGAATCGATTTTTCCATCAGCCCGACTATCCCCGCCTTGGTACTGCCGACATCGGTTACCACGCAACCCTTCTTGAGCGTTTTTCCGATCATCCTGCCGAATCCCGGTATCAGGCCTACCCGGGTCGCGATGATCACCAGGTCGGCTCCCTCAACACCTTTTACGGCCTTAAGCGTCCCCTTGTCGATCGCGCCGCGCTTCAGGGCCTCTTTTATGGACGAGGTCCTATGACCTACACCGATAATTTCTTTAGCGAGGCGTTTCTTTTTCAGCGCTTCGCCGATGGAGCCGCCTATAAGACCGACCCCGATTATGGATACCTTCCTAAATATCACGTCCTACCGCCTTCGATACAGCCTTTAATTCCCTCATCATCTTTTCAAAATTGTCCGGTACAAGCGATTGCGCGCCGTCCGAGAACGCCTCTTCCGGTTTCGGATGCACCTCTACTATAAGCCCGTCGCAACCCGAGGCTATCGCGGCCTTGGCCATGGAGGGGACATACCCCCACTTGCCTACCGCGTGGCTTGGGTCTATCACTACCGGCAGATGCGTAAGTTTCTTAAGCACGGGTACAGCGCTCAGATCCAGGGTAAAGCGCGTCTGGTCCTCAAAAGTCCTGATCCCCCGCTCGCAAAGTATCACGTTGAAATTCCCGTTCGATAGTATGTATTCTGCCGACATGAGAAGCTCCACTATAGTAGAGGATATACCTCTCTTAAGAAGGACGGGCTTCTTCGACATCCCTACCTCTTTCAGAAGGTTGAAGTTCTGCATGTTCCTTGCGCCTATTTGAAGGATATCCGCGTATTTCTCGACCAAAGGTATGTCGCGAATGTCCATTATCTCGGTTATAACGGGCAGGCCCGTCTTTTGACCGGCTTCTTTAAGGTACTTAAGGCCTTCTTCGCCCAGGCCTTGAAAACTGTACGGCGACGTGCGAGGTTTGAAAGCTCCGCCGCGAAGCACCGAAGCACCGGCCCTCTTCACCGATCTGGCTATACTGATGAGCATCTCCCTGCTTTCTATGGAGCATGGCCCGGCCATCATCACGATCTTTTTTCCGCCTAATTTTACTTTGCCTATATGCACTACGGAGTTCTCATGTTTGAACTCGCGGGATACCAGTTTGTATGGCGCCAATATCGACATGACCTTTTCGACGCCGGGAAAAACATCCAATGGGGTCGAACGAAGGATATCCTCCTCTCCTATAACACCGATAATAGTGCGCTCGATACCCTTGGATATCATGGGCTTCAGGCCCAGTGACTTTATCTTGGAAACGAGGTGTTTGAGCTGAGAATCCGTTACCTCGGGTTTCAGCACAATTATCATCTCAATCCTCCTTAATGACTTTCTTAACGGCCTCGATGAACTTCCTGTTCTCCTTATCGGTGCCGATGGTTACTCTTATATAGCTATCCAGCTTATAGGGCTTCATATCCCTTACTATTACGCCGTACCTCAATAGCTTCTGGAACACGTCCCAGCTGTCTTTTTTAACATCGACAAGAATAAAATTCGTCTGGCTCGGGACATAAGAAAGGCCTATCCTATCCAGCGCTCCGTACAGGAACTTCTTGCCCTTAAGGACCGTCTGCCTGGTCTTCTTCAGATGTGTCGTGTCGGCAAGGGCCGCCGACGCTCCAACCTGTGCGAGTGAGTTGACATTGAACGGCTGTCTGACCCTGTTCATGCATTCCACCAGTTCGGAGTTCGCCAAAGCGAAACCTACTCTAAGGCCTGCTAACCCGTAGGCTTTAGAGAATGTCCTCAATATTATCAGGTTCTTGTCCTTCAGGTGCCTGACGGTATCGGGGTAGTCCTTGGCATCGATAAAATCATAATAGGCCTCGTCCATGACCACTATGACATCGCCGGGGATATTCTCAAGGAATTTCGTCAGCTGTTTGTCCGTAATATAAGTCCCTGTCGGGTTGTCGGGATTGGCGATAAAAACAAGTTTTGTCTTATCGTCTATCGCTTTCCTCATCCCGTCAATATCGTATTTCATGTTAACGGACGGGACCACCTTCACCCTGCGGCCGTATGCCTCGGCTATCAACCTGTACTCAAGGAAAGTCGGTTCGGCAATTATGGCATTCTCATCCTCGTTCATGAACGCCTGTATTATTATGGCTATCAGTTCGTCGGAACCGTTGCCGAAAACGAAGTTCTCCGGTTTGAACCCGAGATTCTTCGAAGCTTCAACTTTCAGGTAATAACAGTTCCCGTCGGGATACCTGTTCAGGTCGCTAAGGGCATCTTTTATCGCAGTAAGGGCCTTCTTAGACGGCCCGAGCGAGTTCTCGTTGGAGGCCAGTTTATAGACCTCATCCAGCAGCAGCTCGCGCTTTACCTCATCTATCGGCTTGCCGGGCTGGTACGGTTTTATGCTCATTACACCTTTTTTTGCTAACTTGCTCATTTTTCTTCGCTCTATTTTATGATACGGGATATGAACCCAGTATCTTGAAGGTAGTGCAAATATCCTGCAGTTCTTCTATCGCCTTCCTGACGTTCCTGTCGTCATGATGGCCTTCCATATCGACGAAGAAGCAATACTCCCATGCTTTCTTCTTGGAAGGACGCGACTCTATCTTAGTCAGGTTTATCTTCTGCTTCCTGAACGGCACCAACATGTCATGAAGAGCGCCTACTCTATCCTTTACCGAGAACATGACCGACGTCTTGTCCCTGCCGGTCGGCTTGGATTCCACCTTGCCTATTACAAGGAACCTCGTCATGTTATGCTGCATATCCTCTATAGATGCGGCCAATATATCCAGACCGTAGCATTTCGCAGCAAGGCTGGAACCGATCGATGCCGCATACTTCTCCTTTACCGCGAGTTCGGCCGCTTTGGTCGTAGAGGTGACTTCCGCTATCTCTACGCCCGGAAGATTGGCCTCAAGCCACATCCTGCATTGGCCTATAACGTTAGGGTTCGAGTATATCCTCTTGATCTTTCCCATAGGGCACTTGGCCAAAAGATTATGGGATATCTCAAGGGATATCTCCGAACATATCTTGAGGTCGGACTCCATGAACATGTCGAGGGTATAATTAATGGCACCCTCTATGGAGTTTTCTATGGGAACGACGCCGTAATCACTGCGGCCGTGCTCGACCTCGGCGAATACGTCTATTATCGAATCCACCGGAACGTACTTTACCGAAGAGCCGAATTTCTTCATCGCCGCCAGATTGGAAAAACTTGCCGGCGGTCCCATATAAGCTATCTTCAACGGCTTCTCAAGAGCCATGCAACTTGACATTATCTCGCGATATACGGCTTGCAGGGATTCCCCTGAAAGCGGGCCCGCGTTCTGCGCAACCACTTTTTCATATACGGCGCTCTCCCTGCCCGGCGAATATGCGCTTTTATTCGCCTTCGCCTTCAGCCGGCCTATCTTGAGGCTCAACTGGGCCCTGCTGTTGAGCAGCTGCACTACCTTCCTGTCCAACAGGTCTATCTTCCTGCGTATTTTCTCCAGTTCCATCTTCAGCCTCCTGGCCTCCAAAACCGTGTTTAAACTCGCTGAGATCTATGTCCGACTCCGTGAATTCCCCGAGTTTCGGCAGCTCGTTTAACGAACTAAGGCCAAACCTGTCCAGAAACTCCTTCGTCGTCCCGTAGAGTATCGGCCTGCCCGGCGCATCCTTCCTTCCGGCCATCTTTATCATCTGCCTGTCGAAGAGCGTCTTAACGACACCGTCCACATTAACACCGCGTATGTCCTCAATATCCGCCTTCGTTATAGGCTGGCGGTAAGCGATTATCGCGAGGGTCTCAAGGGCCGGCTTGGTCAATTTATCCTTTGACTTGACCCTGTAAAATTTCTTTAGGTAATCCGCGAATTCGGGCGCGGTAACCATCTGGTAGCCTCCCGCGACCTCATAGACCTTGAAGCTCCTGCCGAGGGTCTCGTATTCGGTCTGCAGCTCGGCAAGCGCGGTCTTTATGTCCTTAGCCTCCACCTCTTCAAGCACTTCTTTCATCTGCTCGATGGTTATAGGCTTCTCTGACGTGAACAAAAGGGCTTCTATTATCTTCTTGGCTTCAGACAGTTCCATCGGGTGTCCCTTCGGGCGAACCAGCCTGCCCTTCTACGGCAGCCTTCAGCTTCGGGCCGACATTATTCGGGTTACGCACTACTTCTATCTCGCCAAATGTCCCATGCTGCCTTACCATTACCTCTTTCAATCTTATAAGCTCAAGGAGCGCCAGGAACGTCGCTATCAGCTCTATCTTGCTCCTCGACTTCTTAAAAATGTCCTTGAAATTTACTACCGGTGTTTCTACCAGCACGTGGAAAAGTTCATGGACCTTCTCTTCGACGGTGAACTCATCCTTTACCACTTCAAGGAACGCTTCGCGCGAGACGCTCTTGAGTATCGTCGAGAACGCGTTGATCAGGTCGAATATCGACGCCTCGAAATACGGTCCTTCTGTCTGATCTATATACTGCGTCTCGTCCACGGAGCGGGGGAAGACAAGTGAACGCTTGTGCTCCATCTCTGAGAGTTCCCCGGCCGCCTCCTTGAACTTCTTGTATTCAATGAGCCTGCGCACAAGCTCTGCGCGGGGATCCTCTTCCTCCATCTCCTCGGGCGGTTGCTCTTCCGGAGGAAGGAGCATCCGCGACTTGATATGCATAAGGGTTGCGGCCATGACAATGAACTCGCCCGCTATATTCAAGTCGAGCAGTTTCATATATTCGAGATACTGCAGGTATTGCTCGGTTATTTTGGCTATCGGTATATTGAAGATATCCGCTTCTTCCTTCTTGATCAGATACAAAAGAAGGTCGAGCGGACCTTCGAAAACGTCAAGTTTAACCTTATACGTCATATACCTACTGCTTTCCTGACCTCGCTCATAGTCTCGCTTGCGACCGCACGCGCTTTCTTGGCGCCTTCCTTTAGGACGGCCTCAAGACCTGCCCTGTCGCCCAGGATCTTGTTCCTTCTCTCCTGTATAGGCCTGAGAAGTTCGATTACGCAATCGGCAAGTTTCGCCTTGTCGGCTACGCAACCTATCCTGCCCGCCTTGCATTCCCCGGCCAGGCCTCCGGCCTGTTCGGGGAAGAAAAATTTATAGTACGAATACACGTTGCATATATCGGGATGCCCGGGGTCGTCTTTCTTTATCCTCTGGGGATCCGTTATCATGGCCTTTACCTTTTTACGGACCTCATCCGGGGTATCCGAAAGATTAACGGCATTGCCGTAGCTCTTTGACATCTTCCTGTTGTCCACGCCCAAAAGCCTCGGAGTCTTGGTAAGAAGCCCCTCAGGCTCAGGGAAGATCTGCTTCTTGTAAAAATATACGAACCTGCGGGCTATCTCCCTGGTAAGCTCCAAATGCGGCAACTGATCTTCACCTACCGGCACTGCATCGGCCTTGTATACCAGTATGTCCGCCGCCTGAAGGACGGGATAACCGAGAAAACCGTAAGTAGCCAAATCCCTGCCCTCGACCTCCCTCAGCTGCTCCTTGTATGTCGGACAGCGCTCAAGCCATGAAAGCGGGGTTATGGCTGAAAGTATCATATTCAACTCCAGATGCTCGGGCACATCCGACTGTATAAATATTACCGACTTCTCAGGGGCGATCCCGCAGGCGAGGAAATCCGCGGTATTGTCTATTATGTTGTCCTTCATGGCCGAAGGATCGGCATATTCTCCCATAAGCGCGTGGTAATCTGCAACCATATAGAAACAGTCGTACTTATCCTGCATCTCAACCCAGTTCTTCAGCGCGCCGGCAAGATGGCCCAAGTGTAATCTACCGGTGGGGCGCATCCCGCTCAATATCCTCTTCTTCATGCCTTAAAGCTTCCTCGCGGTCTTCCTGAGCTCAAAAACTTCTATAACGTCTCCTATCTTAAGGTCGTCGAAATTGCTCAGCGCGATACCGCACTCAAATCCCTCGGCGACTTCCTTGACGTCTTCCTTGAAGCGCTTGACGGAAGATACCTTTCCTTCGTATATCTTTTCTTTCTCCCTCCAGAGGCGGCAGCCGGCGTTCCTTATAACCTTCCCCTTCGCGACAAAACAGCCGGCTATGGTCCCCGACTTGGATACTTTGAACACCTGGCGCACGTCTGCACGTCCGACGAATACTTCCGAAACCGTCGGATCCAGCATACCTTCCATGGCGCTCTTAACGTCATTTATTGCCTCATAGATGATCCTGTAAAGCCTTACATCGACTTTCTCAAGCCCGGCTTTCTCCTCGCCTTCCGGCGTATATTCAACATGGAAACCTATTATGATCGCGTTAGACGCGGCAGCAAGCATCACGTCGGACTCATTGATACTGCCGACGCCGGAATGTATTACATCGAGCTTTACATCGGCAGTCTCGAGACCCTTGAGCGACTGCTCGAGCGCTTCGACCGAACCTTGCACATCAGCCTTCACGATGATCTTAAGTTCCTTGGCCTTGCCTTCTTTGACCTGTTGGGAAAGCTCTTCGAGCGTTATCCTCTTGACCGGCTGCATCTGGGCCGCTTTCGCTTCCTGCCGACGCTTTTCTACGACTTCCCTGGCGGTCTTTTCGTCCGGAACGGTAAAGAATATATCGCCTGCCTCTGGCACACCTGCCAGACCCAGGAGCTCGACCGGCTTTGACGGGGGAGCTTCGTCCACCCTGTGGCCAAGGTCATTGATCATGGCCCTTATCTTCCCGTAATGCAGTCCCGCGACAACTATATCACCGGGTTTCAATGTCCCCTTCTGGACCAGGACGGTAGCTATAGGCCCGCCGCCCTTCGATATCTTTCCTTCTATGACAACGCCTTTGGACATACCTGAAGGATCGGCTTTTAACTCGAGCATCTCGGCCTCAAGCAGTATCATCTCGAGCAGCTCCTCGATGCCCTTTCCTGTCTTGGCGGAAACGCCCATCATTATAGTCTTGCCGCCCCAATCTTCCGACATGAGCCCCAGCTCCATAAGCTGTTTCTTGACCTTGTCCGGGTCCGCTTCGGGCTTGTCTATCTTGTTCAAGGCGACGACGATAGGAACTTCCGCCGCCTTTGCGTGATCTATGGCCTCTTTTGTCTGGGGCATGACACCGTCATCGGCGGCTACTACCAGTATAACAATATCCGTAGCCTGGGCGCCGCGGGCGCGCAT
This sequence comes from Candidatus Omnitrophica bacterium UBA6215, assembly GCA_002421665.1. Classification (GTDB taxonomy): domain Bacteria; phylum Omnitrophota; class Gorgyraeia; order Pluralincolimonadales; family Pluralincolimonadaceae; genus UBA6215. The sequence goes on along the minus strand of DISH01000001.1, from coordinate 130,450 downwards.
GGCGGTAAAAGCTTCGTGGCCCGGGGTATCGAGGAAGGTTACATGCCCTTTCCCGACCTTGACCTCATACGCTCCTATATGCTGGGTAATGCCTCCGGATTCTTTATCGGTCAGGCTTGACTTCCTTATAGCGTCGAGCAGGGAGGTCTTGCCGTGGTCCACGTGCCCCATAAGCGTAACTACAGGCGCGCGGTGGACCATCTTGGCCTTATCCACCACTTCGAAAGCCTTTAATATCTCTTCTTCTTGGCTCAGCGGTTTCTCGAACTCAAACCCGAAATCCGCCGAGATAAGGTTGGCCGCGTCAATGTCAATAGCCTGGTTTATAGTGGCCATTATCTTGAGCTTCATGAGACGCATGATAATGTCGTTTGGCCTCGCATTTATCTTCGCAGCGAGGTCTTTGATCGTCATGGGGAACTTTGCGACTATCTTCTGCGGTTCCTTCTTTACGGCAGGTACGACCGGAGCAGCAGGCACAACAGGCACTGAGGGCTGTGCGGGCGGCTTGACCGCCTTTGGCTCAGGAAGAGGCGCCGGCTTGACCGTCTCTACCTTTACCGGTTCAATCTTTACCGGTTCGGGTTTAGTAAAGGCAACTTTCTTCGCTTTCGCAGGAGCAGCCGCTTTCTCCTTTTCCTTTACAGGAGCCTTGGGCTTGGCCGGTTTTTTAACCTTTACCGGCTTTGGCGTTTTCGCGGCTTTTGCCGCGGGTTTTACCTTGGCCTTCGGCTCAACTTTCTTTGTCTTCTTGACCTCTTCTTTCTTAGCGTCTTCTTTTGTTTTTTTCATTATTTATTCGCCAGCTCTTTCGCGCTGTTAAGTATCTTTTCGGCCGTCTTCTCGCCTATACCCTTGACCTTGGTCAACTCCTCTACCGAAGAAGCGGCTATCTTTGCGACCGTGTCGAGACCCGCCTCAACCAGAAGCGCCTTGGTCTTCTCGCCCACACCTTCTACCGATGAAATATCCCCTGAAATCCCTTCTTGCGCGGAAGGTTCCGCCAATACGGCTTCCGCCGCGGCCTTCGCATCGCCTTCAGCAGGAATGTTCTTCGGCTTGATATCTATCTCCCAGCCCGTAAGTTTCGAAGCGAGCCTGACATTCTGCCCCTTCTTGCCTATGGCAAGGCTGAGCTGGTCGTCGTCTACCGTGACCAGCGCAGTCTTCGCCTCTTTATCCAGTTTCAGGGTGGAGATCTTCGCGGGGTTCAGCGCCGCGATTATATATTCCTTGATATCGTCGCTCCAGCGGACGATATCTATCTTTTCACCCTGCAGTTCTTTTACTATATTCTTGACGCGGGAACCCCTCATGCCGACGCAGGCACCCACGCAATCTATTTTCTCATCCTTGGAGAATACCGCTATCTTCGTCCTGTCCCCGGCTTCCCTGGAGATAGACTTTATCTCGACAATACCCTCGTATATTTCGGGGATCTCAAGCTCGAAAAGCTTCTTGACGAGGCCGGGATTGGCGCGAGAAAGCACTATCTGCGGGCCCTTACCGGTTTTCTTTACCTCCAGGACATGGGCCTTTATCCTGTCTCCCTGCCTGAAATTTTCCTTAGGCGACTGCTCGGACTTCGGTATGAATCCCTCCGTCTTGCCGAGATCGACTATTATATTGCCTTTCTCGAAACGATATACCGTGCCGTTGACAACGTTGCCGACGCGGTTGTTGTAATCGGTGAATATGACATCGCGCTCCGCTTCGCGGATCTTTTGTATTATGATCTGCTTTGCGGTCTGAGCGGCTATACGGCCGAAATCCTCGGACTTTACTTCTTTGGTGCCGGAGTAAACCTTTATCTCGCCGGTCTTCCTGTCTATCTTGACCGTAACGTCGTCGGACTGCGTCCCCAGGGCCTTCTTGGCTGCGCTTACAAGCGCGCTCTCGACGGCCGTCATGAGCACTTCACGGTCTATACCCTTATCCCTTTCGAGATGGTCCAGTACTGTAAGTAATTCTCCGTTCATCGTTGTGCCCTCTAAAATTCCAGATGCAGCTTCGCTTTGACTATAGCTTCGCGCGGCACGGTAACTTCCCTCCCGTCCGCAAGCTCTATCTTTATGCTTTCTTCACCTACCCATTTGAGCGCGGCCGTATATTCCCATTTCCCGTCCACGGGCGCGTTCAGGATGATGTCGAGATCCTTGCCTATCACCCTTTCAAAATCACTCGTCCCGGCAAGCTTCCTGTCAAGCCCGGGTGACTGTACTTCAAGCATGTAACGGCTATCGATAACATTCGCCCCTTCGATCAGGGCCTCTATCTTCCTGCTCAGACCGCTGCACTCGCCTATGCTTATGCCTCCGGCCTTATCGACGGTAAAACGCAGGACCATACCCCCGCTTTCGTGCCGGTAAATAAGGTCCACGAGCTCAACGCCGGCCTCGGAAAGGGCCGGAGCGGCCAATTCCTTTATCTTTTCCAGAATAACGTTATCTTCCATGCCTGTCCGGGTATAAAACCGAAAAAAGACAACAAAAAAAGGAGGCAGAACTTACCCACTCCTCCTTGTGTAGTGGACTTAAATTGTCGTAGATATATTTATACTACGTGCGGACGGGCCTGTCAAGGGGTTTTTTAAGGGCTTCTTCCTCGAAATACGCCCCTATTCCGATATCTCGGAGAAACACTCTGTCCATATGGAGTCCCCGGCATAAATAGTCCTTGAACCTGAGGCCTTAAGCGACTGCATGCCGTCGAGTACGGGATACAAAGCGTTTTCCAGGTATATCCTGACAAGCGACATATCCAGGTCGGCAAGGGAACCCTTATTCTGCTGCTGGTTATTAACCAAGAGCTGGTCAATCTGTTCCCTATGCATGGATATCATATCTTCTCTCTCTTTTATGTCGGAATCTATCTTGGCGGCAGCCTCAGGCGTCGTGGCAGGGTCCTCTTTCTTAACCTTAAGGTCGGCTACCTCTTCTTCGGTCGCCTGTATGTCCTCTTTCAGCTTGTTGACCTGGGAATCGACCATTACCTTGTATTTTTTCTGCTGCTCGCTCATGAATGAAAGCCACCTGAAGCCCCAGTCGCACAAGCCCTTGACCTTCTGCATAAGGGCGCCGGTCCTGATAAAAGATACTTTATTGGACGGTTCCATAAGGCCGTTATTGACGGCCTTGAAATCGGGGTCCTCAAAGAGCGACTTGCCCGCACCGGAATATGAGTCTACGGAGCCTTTTATGGATTCGCGGCCAAGCGAGATCAGGAAGTAATCACCGACATATCCGTAAGCCGGCTGGAAAGCAAGCCCGAACGGCAAGGCAAGATATTTTATGTCCACACCCTTATAGCTTTCGGTCTGCAGGGATGATTGAACATTAGCCGGGATAAGGTTGGACAGCGCTTTGTCGAATACGGGCTTCTTGTCTACCTTCGCGAAGAGCACGATATTTGGCATCGGGATCATACCGTCGAGGTTTATGTCAGTGAGGACAAGGCCCGTCTCGTCTCCAAGGGCCGGGATAAGGTCCTTCTCCACGCTCATGCCGATCTGTTTCTCAAAACCGGAGACCATATCGCTAAAGGTCAGCCCCTGTTTGTTCATGCCGGGGTCCTTGCTGAGATCATTCTTGATATAAGCCCAGTAAGATTTCCAATCGAAGGTATTCCAGTCATATACAAGTGCGTTGGCCGGGGCAAACCTCAGGGCGGTGTCCTTGCGCGCCTTGACCGAGTAAAACCCCTTGAACATAGGATCGAGCCTGGACCTGTCGATATTGACCGCCATCCTCTCCTTGACTATCTTTCCGGGATATTTGGCGTAGCTGAAGGTCTTGAAACCCGAGTAAATACCCGTGCTCTTGTCGATCTGCGCCTCAAAAACCTGCCTCTGCTCGGCCGTCTGACCGGTACCAAAAGTCCTCGAGGCGGAAAGGAGGAGCTCTTTTATACCGCCTACCGCCAAACCGATATTACTGTAGGCAATAGTATCCGCGCCCTTTGGAAGTTTTGACATAGCGGCAATATAGTTCTTGTCCTGGGCCAGGGAAAGAAGTTTCTTGTCGGATATGTCGCAGGCGGCCATCGCGGCTTTCCTGTCGACTCCGACCACGAGCAGGTCCTTTATCTTCACATAGGCGATGTTGAATTTGTCGTCGAGTTTAATGACCGTGATCTTATAATTCCTGTAGTTCTCCTCGGCAAGTTCGTATTTCTTCCCGGCCTTGTTGAGGACCTTGGAAATGAAATCTATGAAATTCACCTCGGGCTTGACCCTGGTAACCAATGTCACGTTCGAGAGCATGCGCGGCAAGGCATCCGGGGTGAATTCCACCGATTTGACTGGATATACCGCAACGGATATCTCCTTACCGAAGTATTTATCAAGGACAAGGCCGGTTATGAAACTCGACATCTCCGTTCTGGCGGCCTTGAAATTCTCAATGTCCTCTTTCTTGGCCCCGCTCTTCTCCAGGAGCATGTCGACGTCTATCTTCTCTATATTCTTGTAAAGCCTGGAGGCCTTTATCTCTTTCACCTGCCTGTCAACGTTGGAAAATTTGACAAAAAGCGCGGCATCCGCCGGGAGTATCGACTCGATAGGGGCCGGTTTGGACGCAAGCGAGAAAAGGACGCCCGCGGCAACTGCGACGGATATGACAGTGATTATAATAGCGGATTTTTTCATGGGTTCTCCTTGGGTTAATTTACCGGTATTATATCACATCCGGCCATATCAACGGCTGAAATTTATCTGCCGGATCTTTTCCTGATGCCCAGCAACGGCAGGCCCGCAAGAAGCAGCGCGAGGGTAGAGGGTTCGGGGATGGGATAGTCCGAATTGTACCTAATGCTTCCCTTGTTCCATGCGTCCTCAAAACCTTCGTCATATTGGACGAAATCAGCCGCAAAAGTCAGCACTTCGTCATGAACACCATAGGTTACCTCATAGACGTCAAAATATCCAAGCAATGTATTGTCACCTCGGCCATTACCGGAGAAACTTAATCCCGGATAGGCCTCTTCCTGAAAAGGAAACCTGGTAGCATCAGCGTAGTGTCCCGGGAGAAGAACGGCATTATAAGGTGCGGCAAAATCCAGGTTGAAACTCCTTTGGTCCTGAAGGTCCGGATTTGTCGCATAGTCATTTATATAGAACGACACACCGTTATAGTAATTGCGTGAAGCAAAAAAGCCGAACCCGTCCTCCCTTGTGACCGCAACGGTCTCGCCGTCGCCTACATAACTAAAAGGCGAGCTCGTGTAGTATAAGATAGTGCTTGCTTTAGCATAGCCGGAAAAAGACGATAACACCGATAATAACACAACCATAATGCAAAATCTAATCCTGCTCATTTCCATCCTCCGCTCGTTTATACTTCAGCGCTTTCTCTTTATACATAGCGGCCTTTTCGGCTTCGCCTTCCTTCTCATACATCTCACCGAGATAATAATAACATTCATAGCATACGGAGCCCAACTCGACCGCCATTTCGAACGACTCTTTTGCAAACTCATACCTGCCGGTCAGGTAATATGATATCCCGATATTATCATAAGCGTCGACGTTGTACGGGTTCAGGACCAGCGACGCGTAATAATCCTTTATTGCCGATTCATTGTCGCCCTTAATGAAATATTCATAACCGCGGTTGTTATACGCGAGGTATGTATTGCTGTTGTCCGGGTATTCTTTTATCAACTTGTCATACTCAGATATCGCCCTGTCCAGGTCGCCTTTGCCGGAAAACGCCAGCGCCCTGTCGAAGCGGGCATTATAGTATTTCGGGTTAAGGCTAAGCGCGCTGTTAAAGCTGTTGATGGCTTTCGCATATTCCTTCTTTTCGAGGTACATATACCCGCGCTTATAAAACGCCTTCGCGTTGGTCGGTTCAAGCTCGATGATCTTGGTATAATCCGCTATCGCCTTGTCGTATTCGTGCAGGTCCCTATATATGTTCGCGCGGCCTTCGTGGACCATAGTGAAGGCAGAATCGAGTTCGAGGGCTTTTGTGTAATCGGCAATGGCCTTTTCGGTGTTGTCTAACCTGAGGTACGCGGAACCGCGGTTCAGGTAAAGGTTCGGGTATTTAGGGTTGAGCTCTATCGCGCGGTCGTAATCCCAGATAGCCCTTTCGTAGTCCCCTATCTTCAGGAACGCGTTTCCTCTCTGCTTGAAAGCGTCGCAGAATTGCGGGTTCATCTGGATGGCTTTGGTGAACTGGAGGATGGAGTGATCGTATTCGTGCTTATTGAAATAGACGATGCCCTTGTTAAAATGCTCGCGGGCGGTAAGCTCTTCTTCGACCTCGCTTTCAGAACGGCAAACGCGGGAACCGGATAACAATACCAAAGTGATGAGCAGTATTATTAATGGTTTCATTTTATTCATAAAAACGTGTTTATACACCGCGAGAAAAACGGCCTACAAAAGTTCTCTGGCCGCGCCAAGGGTCTCGTCTCCGTAAGCCATGTGGTAAAAATGGCCCTGCCCGGATATTGCCGTAAGCCTCGCGCCCAGGACGGTCTTCGAAAGCCACTCGCTGAACATCAGGGGGACCCATAGGTCTTCCGTGCCGTGGCGTATCTCGACACGCGCCTTTATCTTGCTCAGGTCAAAACCCCAGTCGAGATAGATGACTTGCGCGTCGTATGAGGGCCCTTTGGCCCCTTTCAGGAACAACTCCTGGAAATCCCTCATCAGGATATAGGCCATGTCCGGCATAAGAAACAGGTCCATATCGGGCTTGCACATGCTCGAGCCCATCATCTTGACGAACGCCTGCGGACTCTTCATCGTCCTCATCTGGAACCCGATGAGCGAGAACGGGACCTGGAAGAGCCACAAGGGCAGTTTTGCGCCTATCTTCGCGTAGAAACGGTCCATCGTTCCGAGCTTCTTGAGCGCCTCAGGGTCCCTGTATAAAGGAACGGCGCCCGCAAGGTCAACTGCGAATAGCAGCCTGTCGGCCAGTGAGTATGCGCATGCCAGAACCGTTGGGCCGCCTCCTGATATCCCCATGACGCCAAACTTTCCGATATCCAGATGGTCCGCAAGCGCTGCGATATCCGCGGCTCCGTCGAGAATCTTTCTGCCGGGCTGGAAATCCGACTGCCCCACCCCGGGACGGTCGGGCACTATAATGCGGAAATTTTTGCGCTTGGCCGCGTGATGCAGGAGCATCACATGGACGTGCGAGCCGGTCCCGTGGGCAAAGATTATAGGCGTCCCGGACGGGTCCCCGTATTCGTAATATGCCAGACGACGGCCGTCCTTGAAGGCAAGGAATTTCACCGTCGCCTGCAGCTCATCTATCTCCTCGCGGCTTATTATGTCGGGTTTGTCTGACATAAGCCCTCCTTATAAAGTTAAAACCCTCTTCACCAGCAAGATGAACAGGCACAACGCCATAAGACTGTATGTTATGAGATTTGCGTTGCGGACTGCGGTCCTGACAGTTTTTGCATCTGCTCCCTGGAGTATTATTCTATCCACCATGAAACAAGGTTAATCACATATTGCATGTAACCTGTCCCTTTATGACACGTCCCCTTTTACTTCGGAAACCTTGACGACCTTAATTTCCTTCGTCTTGCGGTCCTTAATCTCCACCTCGCCGGTGGCAATGCGTTTTTCACCTATGATTATTTGTATCGGGAAGCCGATGAGGTCGGAGTCCTTAAACTTGACTCCGGCGCGTTCGGGGCGGTCGTCGAGGATGCATTCAATCCCTGCGGCCGTCAGCTCTTTATAGATCTGCTCGGCTGCCTGCATTGATGCCTGGTGCGCGGTGTTGAGCGGGAGTATTGCGACTGTATATGGGGCTATTGTTTTGTTCCAGATTATTCCGTCCTTGTCGTGGCTCTGCTCGATGAGCGAGGCAACGATGCGGTTGACGCCGATGCCGTAGCAGCCCATGATGCAGGGCTTCTCCTTGCCGTTCTCGTCGAGGAAGTTGCATTTGAGCTTTACGGAATACTTTGTCCCGAGCTTGAATACCTGCCCTACTTCGATGCCTCGCTTGAAGAGCAGCTTCTTGCCGCCGTGGGTGTCGCCTTCGACGGCGTTGCGGATATCGGTTATTATAATATTCGCGCCCGAGAGCGGGAAATCCCTTCCGGGAACGACGTTCTTCGTGTGGTGATCGGTCTTGTTGGCTCCGGTGACGCCTATCGCCATGGCCGCAACCGCATGATCGATAATCAATTTTGAAACTTTTTCCGCGAGGCCGACCGGCCCTGCAAAGCCAACCTTCGCCCCCGTCACCTGCTCGATGACCGCCGGAGCGGCTAATTCGTTGTGCTTTCCGCCGAGTGCCTGGGTCAGCTTCTCGGGATTGAGGTCATGGTCGCCGCGGACAAGCGCTACGACGATATCCTTGTCTACCGAGAATATAAGCGTCTTTATCATATCCTTCGGCTTCGTCTTCAGAAACGCGCAGACCGCCTCTATCGAACCGACGTCAGGTGTATGGACATCCTCGGCCTTCGGAGCGTTGGCGACGGCCTGTTCTTTCGGCAATGGGTCTACCGCGGCCTTCTCGAGGTTCGCGGCGTAAGAGTTATCTTCCGTATAGACGATCATGTCCTCGCCGGAATCGCACGGCGCGGTGAACTGGTGTGAGCCCGAGCCGCCCATCTCGCCGGACTCGGCCTCGACTATCACGAAATCGAGCCCGCAGCGCGTGAAGATGCGCTTATACGTCTCGTACATGTTCCAGTATTCCTTGTCGAGGCACTCTGGCGTCGGGTGGAAACTGTAGGAATCTTTCATTATGAACTCGCGGCTGCGCAGCACGCCGAAGCGCGGGCGGAACTCGTCACGGAACTTGAAAGATATCTGGTAAAGGTTTATCGGAAGTTGCTTGTAGGACTTTATCTCGCCCGCGGCGACACTTGTTATCACTTCCTCCGCCGTCGGCGCAAGGACATTCGTGTGGCCGTGCCTGTCCTTGAACTTCGCCATCGTCTCGCCATAATCAGCGTCGCGGCCAGTCTGCTGCCAAAGCTCTATCGGCTGGACCGCCGGCAACATTACTTCCAGGGCACCGGCCCTGTCCATCTCCTCGCGGATGATCGCCTCGACCTTATTTATTACACGCATGCCGAGCGGCAGGTATGAATAAGAGCCCGTCGCGAGCTTGCGGATGAGCCCCGCGCGTATCATCAGTTTGTGGCTGAGTATCTCGGCGTCCGCCGGGTCTTCCTTAAGTGTCGGGATAAGCGTCCTGGTCCATCTCATATTGTCAGTCCTTTTTGTATAAGTTGACTTAAAATCATAATTAATGCAGTAAGTAAAATTTTGATCACAAAAAATACCTTATAGTCAATCCTTTTAACGATAGCTGTATCAAGCAAAGGAAACCATAAAAACCGGCACTTTTTTGGCAAAAATTGAAGTAATAAAATATCTCTGCAATACTTTAATAATCTCCAGATGCTCCAGCTTTTTCGCATTTTGAACTTCGTCTTCCGAAAGCCTGCCTTCTCTTATCTTAAATGCAAGACAAACTGTATAGCACCCAATAATGGGGACCGTAATAAGAAGAACTATCATTCCTATGACATCTGTAATACTCTTACAATAGATTACTATCGAATAAATAATTATCGCAAAAGCGATAACGCTGATCGACAAATATATTATTTTTGATCGAGTCGACGAAAACCCCACATTCATCTTATAAAGCCCTTATTTTATAATTCTAGTAATTTCCTTGATTATGGCGCTCACGAACTCGCTCTCTCTTATTTTACGCACGGGCTTGCCCTTTATAAAGAGAAATCCGCTGCCTTTTCCGGCCGCAATGCCGAGGTCGGCCTCTTTCGCTTCTCCGGGGCCGTTTACGACGCAACCCATGACGGCCACGCGCAGGCCCGATAGCTTACCCTTTTCATCCTTTATCTTTCCGAGAGCCTGCTCAACCCTGTTGGCGATGCCGATGATATCCACTTCTGTCCTGCCGCAGGTCGGGCATGATAGGACTTCCGGCCCGAATTGCCGCAGGCCGAGGCCCTGTATGATATTCTTGCCGACGATGACTTCCTGCACGGGGTCGCCCGTCAAAGATACGCGTATAGTGTCACCTATACCTTCAGAAAGCAATATGCCTATCCCGAGCGCCGACTTTACGGTACCCGATAATTCCGGGCCCGCCGCCGTTACACCCAGATGGAACGGGTAATCGCATTTTTTGGCCATGAGCCGGTAGGCGTCTATAGTCTGTCCGACATCGGAGACCTTCAACGAGACCTGCAGGTCTCGGAAACCAAGCGATTCGATTATCTTTATATAGTCGAGTGCAGCCTTGACCATCAGCGCCGGAAATCTTTCTTTAGTGACTCCGCCTTTCGGAATGCGCACCGAACCCGAATTGACGCCGACGCGCACGGGTATGCGGCGCTTCTTCGCGGCCTTAATGACCGCCTCTATCTCTTCCTTCTTATAGACGTTGCCGGGATTCAGGCGAACGCCGTCTACACCCGCGTTTATCGCCGCTAACGCCAGGCGGTAATCGAAATGTATATCGGCCTCGAGCGGTATGTTTATTTTCTTCATTATTTTGGCGAGTGCCTCGCAGCACGAGGCGTCCTTCACTGCCGTCCGAACGATGTCGCAACCGGCAAGTTCGAGCTGCCTGACTTGTGCCACAATCGCGGCGACATCGAGGGTATTGGTCTTGGTCATCGACTGCACGGATACAGGGCTGTTGCCGCCTATCTTTACACCGCCTAAACTTATCGTCCTTGTCCTGCGTCTTATGATCTTCATTTGCCTACCATTTTGAATATATCGTTGTAAGTTGCGAAGAGCATCAACCCTATAAAGAACACCCACCCTGCCTGCATGGCCATCTCCTGGGTCTTCCTGCTTAGCGGCTTGCCGCGAAGCTTCTCTATACCCAGGAACAACATCAGCCCCCCGTCGAGCGGCGGAACCGGGAGTATGTTAAAAACGGCCAAGAGGGTGCTTATAAGCGCCGTCAGCAATACCAACGGTATTATACCGACCTTCGCGGCCTGTGTCATGAAATTGAATATGCCGACAGGGCCGGAAACATTCTCCTTGAAAGCGAGGCGTCCGGTTATTATGTTCCACAGGCCGCGGTAAGTGGTCACGACGAAATCAGCCTGTTTTTGGGCTGCGCTGATAAATGCCCGGCCCATGCCGAACTTCAGGTAGCTCCTCTCGTTTGAGTTAACTATGCCTACCTGCGCAACCCTTACGTCATTCCCTAAAAGGTCTTTTGTCTCCTTGACTACGGGCTTCAAGGCAAAATCCATCTTTTTCCCGTCCCTGTCCACGGTAACCTTAACCTCTCTGCCGTCGGTCTTCTTGTGCATGACTCCTATGAGGGCTTCCCAATCGGTTACTGGGGCGCCGTCTATCGCCGTGACCTTATCTCCCGCGAGGATGCCCGCCTTCTTCGCGGGATAATCATCCACCAGAGAACCTATCTTTGTGGTCAACACGGGATATCCCGCCATAAAAACTATCCAAAGCAGGAAGAGTCCCAGAAGGTAATTCAGGGTGACACCAGCCACCAGGACCTTGAACCTGTTGCCCGCAGGCTGGGCGGCAAATTCACCTTTGTCGCCGGTCGTCGGCTCGGAAGGGTCCTCGCCGAGCATGTTAACGTACCCGCCGATAGGTATAAGGGAGAGCCTGTACTCTATGCCGTTTCGTGTGACAGAAAAAAGCTTCGGCCCCATTCCCATCGAGAAGGTTTTGACTTTTATCCCGACACGCAGGGCCATTATGAAATGCCCCAGCTCGTGGACGAATATCATCAACGAAAACGCGAGTATTACCAGTATCACTTCAAGCATTTATTATTCTCCTTGCCTTTTCCCTGGCCCAGGCGTCTATTTCGAGTATTTCGTTAAGCGAAGGCTCATCACTCGTCTTGTGGGACGAGAGGACTTTTTCGACGATCGTGCATATCTTCGTGAACTTTATCTTCCCGCCGAGGAACGCAAGCACCGCTTCTTCATTAGAGGCGTTGAGTACGGTCGGGTGCGAACCGCCCTTCCTTGCGGCCTCATACGCCATCTTCAGGCATGGGAACTTCCTGAAATCCGGAGGCGAGAATGTGAACTTGCCCAGCTTCACGAAATCAAGCCCCGGTAAGACCGACTTCACCCTGCGAGGGTATGAGAATGCGTACATGATCGGGAGTCTCATGTCCGTCTGCGACAATTGCGCCATTATAGAACCGTCAACGAACTCGACCATCGAATGGATTATTGCCTCGGGATGTATCAACACGTCTATCTTGTCGACATTCACCCCAAAGAGCCACCTCGCCTCTATTATCTCCAAACCCTTGTTCATCAGCGTTGCGGAATCCACGGATATCTTCTTGCCCATCTTCCACCTGGGATGGTTAACAACCTTTTCCGGGGAAAGACGGTGGAATTTCCCGGCGGCAACATTCTTAAGCGGCCCGCCGGAGCCTGTAAGGTATATCTTCTTTATGTCTTCCCTGTTGTGACCGTTAAGACATTGAAATATGGCACTATGCTCGGAATCCACCGGAAGTATCCTTACTCCCCTCTGCCTGGCCATGGCGGTTATTATCTGCCCGGCCATAACAAGCGGCTCCTTGTTGGCGAGAGCAACGGTCTTGACGGCATGTATAGCGCGCAAGGTAGGTATAAGCCCGGCGGCGCCGACTATCGAGACAAGCGTTATGTCCGCTTCGTCGTACCCGGCAAGCTCGTTGATGCCTTCATAACCTTCAAGGACCCTTATCCCTGTGCCGGATAGCCCCCTGCGTACCGCAGCAGCTCTTGATTCATCGCATATAGCTACCGTCCTGGGACGGAACTTCTTGGCTTGCTTTACCAGCAACGCTGAGTTGGAATGGGCAGCCAGTCCCGTGACCGAAAACTCGCGCGGATGCCTGGCAATGACATCAAGGGCATTATTGCCTATGGAACCTGTGGAACCAAGGATGTTTATCTTTTTCATTTCAGGAATTGGAACACATAGAAGTATAGGGTCGGCGCGGTGAACAATATGCTGTCGACAAGGTCTAGCACGCCTCCAAGACCCGGTATACGGTCAGCGGAATCTTTTACCTGGCAATCACGTTTTATCAAAGACTCGGACAGGTCGCCTACCTGGGCCAGTATCCCGAGCAGGCAACCCAATATCAAAAGATGGTGCAGTGCCACGGTAGGCAGGAAGCTCTTGCTTGCAAAAGCCGCGCCCACGCTGAATGCAAAACCTCCCAAAGCCCCTTCCACGGATTTCTTCGGGCTGATGCGGGCTATCAGGCTGTGCTTACCGCAGCATGTACCTATGGCGTACGCGCCTATATCCCCCATCTTCGTTACCAAGAGCAGGAAAGCCACCAAAAGACTGCCGGAAGGCAGCCCCGGGCTGTCGAGAAGCTTGAGCTTTAGCATAAAGCTGAACGTCCAGCTGATATAGAGTATCCCGAATATCGTCGTGGATACGCCGAATATCGCGTTGCTGTTCTCCCTGCGGGTGAATTGTAATATGAATATGGTCAGGAGGACCGCTATGATAAAAAGCAGCTCCCATCCCTTGGTAGGTTCGAACGTGAAATATATCAACAGCGGCACAAGTATACCGATAGAAATGCCGCTGAACTTGAATATGGGAATGCCCTTCTTCTCTACCAGTGAATAGAACTCATACAGGGCGGCGGCTATCATAATAGTCAGTACGGCGCAAAAGACCCAGTTCGGCCAAACGAGCACTATAAAGAACACTAAAATAATGATCAGCGCAGAGCTGATGAAACGGGGTATTAAATTATTGTGGTTATTATCCTGCTCTGTCATGCGCCGAACCTTCTTTCCCTCTTCTGGAACTCCCTGACCGCTTCCACAAGGTCATTCTTCCTGAAATCAGGCCAGAGCTTAGGCGTTATATAGATCTCGGCATACGATATCTGCCACAACAGGAAATTGGAGAGCCTCATCTCGCCAGAAGTTCTTATAAGTAAGTCGGGGTCAGGCTGGCCTGCGGTATCAAGCAGCCCGGAGAACATCTCCTCGTCGAGGTCCTCCACTTTCGCCTTGCCTTCGCTTACAAGCCTGGCGAATTCCCTTGCCGCATCTATGATCTCGGTCCTGCCGCTGTAATTGAGCGCTACATTAAGGGTCAACGTCCTTCCGCCCTTGGTGGCGTCAACCGACTTCCCTATCTTCGGCTTAACCTCATCCGGCAGGCCTTCTATCCTGCCGATAAAATTGAGCCGCACACCGTTCTTTATGAAATTCGGGACTTCTTTATCGAGATATTCGCTCAGGTAACGCATAAGGGTATCTACTTCCTCTTTAGGGCGTTTCCAGTTCTCCGCGGAGAATGCGTAGAGCGTAAGGAATTTTATGCCGAGTTCGCGGCAGGTCTTTATGATCTCCCTGACGGACTTTAGCCCTTCCCGGTGGCCCATCGCGCGTGGAAGTCCGCGCTTCTTTGCCCACCTTCCGTTGCCGTCCATTATTACAGCTATATGCAAGGGGATCTTCTTCTTATCGAGCATATCAGGCGTGGACCCTGTAGTCTATCTCAGGGAAAACATTATCCTTATACTCAATATCCGAAAGCCATCCTTCATCTACGCGGTTTGCCTTTATGTCATCGTAGATCCGCGTGAACCTAAGGATATGGTCTTTGGTCCTCTTGACGGCATACTGTACGACCGTACCCGTCTTCATTATGAACGCCCAATCGCTTGACTGTGCAAGCAGGAGCTCGCGAAGCGCCTGGTTGAGCGCACGGCGGGTAAGACCGGAAGCGTTCGGATAACTGTTCGCCAGTTCGGACATGCGTTCGGACGCCTTGTGCAGGTGCCTGTATATCCAATCGTTGGAACCGTCGAGCCAGTGCTCGCAATAACCCTTATAGCCCCAGCTGGACATGGTCGGGGTCGATACCTGGTTGCGCGGGTTCCTTTCAAGATACTCGGAAGGGGTTATCGGCTTTACGGTCTTCTGGTCATAATGGAGCTTCCTGAAGAGGAAATCGAGGAACATGGGACCTTCATACCACCAGTGGCCATAAAGTTCGGCGTCGTACGGGGCTACTATTATGGGTTTCTTCTTCATCACGTCAAAAAGGAATTCCACCTGCTTCTCCCTGTTGAACATGAAATTTCCGGCGTGCGAAGCGGCGCGCTCCCTGGCCCAATCCGGGTTATAGGCCTCCTTGTGGTCGGTGCGGCCGGTTATCCTGTAATATTTTATCCCCGTGTTTATCCTTATGCCGTCCTTATGTATGTATGGCTTGATATAATCGAAATCCAGGTCAAAACCTATGTCGCGGTAGAACTCGCGGTAATTAAAATCCCCGGGATACCCTTCTATGGCGCTCCAAACCTGTTTTGACGACTCAAAATCCCTGGCGAATGCACCCACACCCGATCTGCAATAAATGGGCGCGTATACGCCGTATTTCGGACGGGGGCTGGCATGGAGTATGCCGTGCGTATCCGTGAAGAAATAACGCATACCCGCTTCTTTCAGGAAAGCGTCGGCGCCGGGAAAATACCCGCATTCGGCAAGCCACGTGCCTCGCGGCCTCCTTCCGAAAAATCTCTCATAACTGTTAGCTCCCACCTGGACCTGCGCGCGGACCGACTTCGGGCAGACCTCCATAAGGGGGAAGAAACCGTGTGTCGCATTGCAGGTTATGATCTCAAGCTTGCCCATATCCTGGAATTCCTTGAACGCCGACAGTATGTTCTTGCGGTAACGCTCCATGAACGTACGGCGGGTCTCGATGAACTGCGATTGGTACATCAGGGCAAGCCGGTTAAAAGCCGGCTCCCACCTGGTGCGCTCGACTTCTTTGTTCGCCAGCTCTATGAGGGTGTCGAGATGTTTGACATACCTGTCCTGCAGCACGGGATCGGCAAGCATTGAGCACAGCGATGGGGTTATCGACATGGTTATGCGGAAATCGACTCCGTCGCGGACAAGCCCGTTATACACGTTGATAAGCGGGATATAGGTTTCTGTTATCGCCTCATAAAGCCAGTCTTCCTCAAGAAAATCTTCGTATTCCGGATGCCGGACATACGGAAGATGGCTGTGCAATACGATGCAAAGGTAACCTTTTTCCATTATTTGGTCGATTTCCTGACTATAGGTGTTATCACGCGCTCCTCTTCCTTGTCGGCTGATACACCTTTTACGGGTATTACCTGCTCCCCGTCCGGGAGAGCGAACCTTAGGCTGAATGTCCCGTCAGGGTTAAGCCTTATGGGTCTGCCCTGGACAGTAACGGTCGCATCGGGTTCGGTCGCGCCGTAAACTATAAGCTCGGTATTCACTACCATCCAGAAACCGCGGCCTTTATAATTGGGCGGCCTTACAAAAGAGCTGAGCCCGCCAGATGACAACTCCTGCTGCAGGCGCTCTTTCATTATTTTCTTTATCCTTGCCTTACCGGGAGAAGCCCCGGCAAATCCGCCCCAAAGCCCGTAGAGTTTAAGGAACTCTTCCTCTATGGACATCCATTCCTCATCGATTACATCGGAAGCGCTGTCACGCGGTGTAAGGACTATGTTCGAGCGGGCTATCAGTATGAACTTTCCGCTAGGGGTTATAACGCCGAGGTCAACGCACCAGGACCTGTCGGCCACACCTACATTTATGTACCAGCTGACGGCGCTCGGATGGAGGTCTATGTCAAAATACCTGTTGGCGTTGAATCCGTTGAAATCTTTCCCGGTGACGTCGTATACGCGCAGGACCTTGCGAAGGTCATTCCAGGATGCGCCGGCTTCTCTTTCAATCTGGACGCGTTTCTCATCCGTTACCTCCCAGTATGAGAATACCCAGTAGGGATCCCTTGCCATGATGACTATACGGGTATCGCCGTAACGGTCGGGAAGCTCCTCGCGTTCCCATTGCCTTGGGGGGAGATACGGCGTCGGGCGCGGATAATACTTAGTCTCCTCGGTCTTGTCCCTGGGAGACTCCACCACCTGCGCCACCCGAGAGACCACTTTCCTGACCCTCTTTAATACAGGAAGTTTCTTGACCTTTTTGACGACGGACCTTACTCTCTTGGTGGTGGTCCTGGCTGCAGTTTTTACTTTCTTGACCGCTTTTTTCACGGCCTTCTTTCCGCTTTTATTTCTTTTTTTCATCTCGCGCTCCTTTAAGAGAAACGCCGTCCGTTGATAGACGGGCGGCGTTTCTCAGACTATCCGAGCATAGTAAAGGATTACTTAATATACTCCGAATCCTTCTCGTGCTCCTTAAGAAATTCCGCTTCCGCCTTCGACATCTTAGGAAGGATTATGATCTCTACCCTTCTGTTCTGCTGCATCCCTTCCTTTGTGTCATTCGAAGCGACCGGGCGGTATTCCCCGTAACCGGTAGCCTGCAGCCTGTTGGGCGCAACACCCATGTCCTCAAGATAATGGAGTACGGAAGTAGCCCTGGCCGTCGAAAGCTCCCAGTTGGATTTCCATCCCGACTTTTTTATGGGTTCGTTATCGGTATGCCCTTCGATGGCGATGTTCCTGTTGCCCACCTTATCGTTGATAACCGAAGCTACCTTGTTCAAGACATCGTGAGCGGACGGGCGTATTTTCGCCATGCCCGAGTCAAAGAGCACTTCCGCGACAAACGTCACTACAAGGCCGCGTTCATCCATACCCACAGAAACGCCCTTCTCGCCTTTGAGCCTCTTCTCGAGTTCGGCTTTCGCGGCTTCAAGCTCCCTGCCTTCCTGCTCCCTTAAAGTCTTTAAACGGTCTATTTCGGCCTGGAGGTCCTCTATCTTCTGCATATCCTTAGGGCTTCTTTTATAGAAACCCACCGCGCATCCGGAGACCATGAAAGCCGTCATCACCACCAGCGCGAGTACGTTCAGTCTGGAAATTTTGTACATCAATTGCCTCCTTTCTTTGTGTCCGCATTATCGGCCGCGTTAAGGGACACATACGTGCTGAGTTTTGACCATGTCTTTGGGCCTACTTTACCGTCGGCTTTAAGCCCGTTCGCGGTCTGAAAATCCTTTATCGCCTTCTTGGACTTCGGGCCTAATTTTCCGTCAACGGTGCCGGGATCGTATCCTGCATTCTTGAGGGCGGTCTGTATCTGCCTGTTCTTGGTGCCTTCGTCCGGGGCAAGCTGGACCGCTATATCTTGGGGCTTCTTTTCCTTCATCTCCTCGGTAATAGGAGGGTTCGGCTCAAGCTGTTCGGGCTTTATGAGCTCTACTTCCGGCTGGGTGGTCCCCAGAGAAACCGGCTGTTGTTCGGCCGGCTTAACTACTTTCCTTCCCATGGCCATTACGACGCTGGACAGAAAAAACACGACGATAAGGCAGACAACCACGACTACCGTCCTTCTCGACATCTGCGTTCTCCTTTAATTGGCATTATCCTTATATCTTTTAGACGGCACGAACCGGGTCCTAGCCCAGTTAGCCTTGCCGCCATAAACAACAAATGATATTCCCTCGATCTTGGCACCACTCAACCCCAGGTCATCCGGGTCGACAGACCATTTAGCCCATTTGCCCGGTTCCGGCAGGATGCCGTCGTATATGACAGCTTCATCGTCGTTGAAGATAAAAACTTCCTTCTCCCCTTCCTTGTAAACGCCTATATCGCCCTCTCTGCCTTCAGCCTCAAACCTGAACCTTAAGAGAATGCCCTGAGGCGGTTTGGCAGGGTCAAGGTAAACATATGTCTCTATATTGTAATTGTCCGGCACGTCTATCGGTGCCGATATATACGAATGTGCGGTAATCCCTTCCGACGCGGGCTCGGTATGGGACTTTGGATCCCCGTATTTAAAGGGATCGTTCCATTCCCAGGTGCCCTGCGTTATTGCGTCTTCGGGAAGTGCTCCGTCGAGAATTACTATCGCTCCCGGCTCTTCTTGCGGTTTATCCTCTTCGGGTGCCGGTATCTCTGCCGTTGGCGCTTCTTCCGGCACGGCTGTCTCCGCCGTCTCCGAAAGATCGACGGATCCGATGGCCTTATCTTCGGGATTTGCCGTATGTGATGTAGAGATCAAAAAGAGGGCTAAAACCGCAAAAAATAAAGGCCGCCTCACAAGCGCAACTCCTTTGGTTTAATACTATCAAATAAGTCCCTGCGTGTCAATCAAGAGTATTTCAGCGCAATGCCTTCAACCGTAACAGCTATATCCTCGCATTTATCGGTGGCCGTCTCCAGGTAATCGTAGATATCCCTCCACTTTATGACCTCAAGGGGATCTATTTTCCTGTCAAAAAGCCCGGCCACGGCTTCCCTGAGTATCCTGTCCCCCTCGTTCTCAAGCCTGTTGATCTCTATGCAATGCCCAATAATCTGGGAATGTTTTATCTCCTTGAGCTTGGGCATGACATAATTTATCTCTTCGGCCTGTTTGAGTATAACCTCAGCGATCTCTTTCATCTCGGGAGTGGGGACGGAAACCTTATAAAGGACCATGCGCTCCGTGGCCGCTTCTATGAAATCCATTACGTCGTCCAGGGCCGCGGTAAGCTCATGGATATCTTCCCTGTCCAAGGGGGTGACAAACGTCTTATTTAGTTTCTCCATGATCTCATGCGTGATCTGGTCGCTGTCATGCTCAAGCCTCTCGAGCTTAGCGGCATTTTCCGCCAGCGAACTGAAATCGTTCGCGATGTCCTTTAAGACCCTGGCGCCCTTCAAGAGGTTTTCGGCGCTTTTAACGAACATCTCGAAGAACTTCACCTCTTGAGGTATAAGTTTAAACATTGGATCCTCCGCATGTATGGAGCCGTCCCCGTGAGGGGACGGCTCCGGACCGCCTATTTGCTCGAATCATCTCCTATCATTATGTCTTTTGCGTCACGACGAGACCTAAAGATAACCCACAACATCACGGCTATACCCGCAATACCTACGAATATAACGCCGGGATTTAATTTCTGGTTCTTTATCATGATGCCGACTATAAGCAGGGCAACCATGTTCATAACTTTAATAAGCGGATTGAGCGCGGGGCCCGCGGTATCCTTGAGCGGGTCGCCTACGGTGTCTCCGGTAACGGAAGCTTTATGGGCCTCCGAACCTTTTCCGCCGTAAATACCGTCTTCTATCGATTTCTTTGCGTTATCCCAGGCGCCGCCCGCGTTCGACATGAACACGGCGAGCAACTGGCCTGAAAGGATCATACCGGCGAGGAAACCGCCAAGCGCCTCTTTGTGGAGAAGAAGTCCCACGAGTATGGGAGCGAGTATAGCCAGAAGTCCCGGACCGATAAGCTCGCTTTGCGCGGCCGCGGTGCAGATGGAGACTACCCTGCCGTAATCCGGCGTCTTCTTACCTTCCCATATCTCCTTATCAAGGAACTGGTTCCTGACTTCCTTAACGATGAGGAACGCGGCACGGCCGACGGCCCTTATCGTCATGGAGCTGAAAAGGAACGGTATGGCGCCGCCGATAAGCAGGCCGATGAAAACATTCGGCTCGGATATCGAAAGAGACGCGGCTATCTGTTCGTAGGTGCTGCCGGTCGCCTTGGCGATGTCGGTTATGTAAGAGTTAAAGAGCGAAACGGCCGCGACGACCGCGGAACCGATCGCAATACCCTTGGTAATAGCTTTCGTTGTATTACCGACGGCATCAAGGTCAGCAAGGGTCTGGCGGGCGCCTTTTTCCAGGTGCGCCATCTCCCCTATACCGTTTGCGTTATCGGCAACGGGCCCGAATACGTCCATCGATATGTTGTTGCCGGTAAGCGTGAGCATACCAATACCGCACATGGCGACACCGTAAGCGACGAATGTCGGGTTGGTCCCGGCATATATCATGACCGAGGCGCCTATGGCGGCCGCGATTATGATAATAGCCCACACGGTAGACTCATATCCTACCGCGAGACCGGTAATTATCGTAGTGGCATGGCCGGTCTGTGTAGCCCTGGCTATGGATTTGACCGGGGCGGCCTCAGGCTTGGTGAAGTATTCGGTAACACGGTTGATCGTAATGGCAAGTATGATACCCACAAGGGTCGTCCATACCGGCCTCATATCAAGCCCGGCTACGCCGAGGCTTGCCCATTTCGGCAGCTGCTCCGAACCGGGGAACCTGAGGTAATAAAAACCTATTACCATAAAACCGATGATCGATACCGCCGCCGACGACCAAAAACCGACGTTAATGGCGCGCATGGCGTTACGGACCTTGTCGCTGGTACGGACAAGATAGGTACCGAATATCGAGCTTAGCACGCCTATCGCGCGCACGAGAAGCGGGAATATAACGCCCTTATGGCCGAATGAAGCCCAGCCGAGGATCATGGCCGAAACTATCGTAACCTCATAAGACTCGAAGATATCCGCAGCCATACCGGCGCAGTCGCCGACGTTATCGCCGACGTTATCCGCGATGGTAGCGGCATTCCTTGGATCGTCCTCCGGGATATTCTTCTCTATCTTACCAACGAGGTCGGCGCCGACATCCGCAGCCTTGGTGTAGATACCGCCTCCGACCCTCATGAAGAGTGCCAGGAGCGTGCCGCCGAAACCAAAGCCGAGGAGAACCTCATAAGCCTGTTCTCCGTATATCATGAATATCACGGTACCTCCAAGCAGCCCTAGGCCGTCGGTAAGCATACCCGTGATCGTACCGGTTCGGTAAGCGATCTTGAGCGCCTGGCCAAAGCTTGTCCTGGACGCCGCAGCTACGCGAACGTTGCCCTGGACGGCAAGGTTCATGCCCACAAAACCGACCATCGCAGAAAAGAACGCGCCCATAAGGAACGCACAGGCCCTTCCTATCTGTATATGCATCGCCCCCGCAGTAAAATATAATGCCGCGGTCAATAAGAACATAAGGAGCACTATTGCCTTGAACTGGCGGTTAAGGTACGCATTGGCGCCCACGCGGATAGCAGTGGATATCTCCTGCATCTTGTTCGTACCCTTGTCCTCGCTAAGGATCTGCGCCATCAGGAATCCGGCGTATAAAAGGCCCAGTATAGCCACGCCCAGGACAGACCAAAGGGCTACCTTCTCCATCAAGGTAAAAACCGGGTCCGTCATGAAAGCGAACGGTTTGAAGGCCTCCGTTGCCGCGGGCGCCGCGACATCCTGCGCCATGACAACGTTACAGCATATAATAAGCGCTGTTACAAAGAAGATGACCTTAAAAAACCTTTCCATGTTTACTTCTTTCCTCCCATCTTGAACACCTGCTCTCGCCTGCTACCAACCGATACCAGCTCTATCTTGACGCCAATAAGTTTTTCCAGTTTCCTTAAATACTTCTTGGCGTTAGTTGGTAATTTTGAGAAGCTGGCCACACGCGAGGTATCCTCTCCCCACCCCGGCAGCTCCTCATATACCGGCTCTACATCCCAAAGCATTTCGATGTTCGCCGGGAAATCTTTGTACATTTTTCCCTTATACTTGTACGCAACAGCTATCTTGACCGTATCGAGCTCATCGAGCACGTCGAGCTTAGTTACCACGATAGCATCGAGACTGTTGACCAGCGCCGAATGCCTGACGATAAGGCTGTCAAACCAGCCGCAACGTCTCGGGCGTCCGGTCGTAGCACCGAACTCCTTCCCCTTCTGCCTTATGACTTCCATAAGGTCCGGGCCGAACTCCGTCGGGAAAGGCCCTTCCCCGACCCGTGTCGTATACGCCTTGACCACTCCGATCACCTTGTTTATCTTGGAAGGCCCAAGCCCGGTACCCGTGCACGCGCCGCCCGCGGTAGCATTCGAGCTTGTCACATACGGATAAGTCCCGTGATCGATATCCAGGAGGGTACCCTGCGCGCCTTCGAGCAGGAGGTTCCTCCTTTTTTTGACGGCCTCGTTAAGGATTATTGTAGCATTGCAGGCGTATTTGGCGATCTTCTTCCTGTATTCAACGAACTTGTCGTAGATCTCATCGAAAGAAAAACCCTTATGGTCGTAAAGTTTCTGCAGGGTCTCGTTCTTGGCTATTATATTCTCCTGAAGTTTTTTCCTGAAAAGCTCGTCATCGAGCAGGTCCGCAAGCCTTATACCGCTCCTGCCTACCTTATCGACATAACACGGCCCTATGCCGCGGCCGGTCGTGCCTATCTTCTTGCGGCGCTCGCTGAGGGTATCGATCTCCTTATGGTACGGGAATATCAGATGGACCTGGTCGCTGATCTTGAGGTTATCATCTACCTTTATCCCTTTTACTCTCAGGCTCTCTATCTCGCTTATGAGCGCCTCGGGGTCAACAACAACACCGTTGCCGATAACGCATACCTTGCCCTTATGCAGGATACCGGAAGGTATGAGATGGAGTATGAACTCGCTATTGCCGATCACTACGGTGTGGCCGGCGTTGTTGCCGCCCTGGTACCGGACGATATAATCGGCATCCCGCGAGTATATATCTATTATCTTCCCTTTGCCCTCGTCTCCCCACTGGGCACCCACTACGACTGTGTTTGGCATTTTATAGTTTTATTAGTTTGGCTTCAATTACGTGTTTGGCTGAACTTATTTCTTTCATGATACCTTCCGGAACTTCCTCGTCAAGGTTGAGAACGGTCATGGCGCGGCCTCCGGCCTTGGTCCTGCCTAAGGTCATGCCGGCAATGTTTATCTTGTGCTGCCCGAGGATCGTACCGATCTGGCCGACTATGCCCGGTTTGTCCTCGTTGATCAGTATAAGAAGATAACCGATCGTCGAAGCTTCGACATAGAAATCATTTATCTTTACTATACGCGGGTTCTTGCGCGGCGAAAGCGTACCGGCAACCACTACCTTGGACTTGTCGGTATGCGCCTCGATGGTTATGAGGTTGGCGAACTCCTCGATCTGCGAGGTCTTTGTCTCGACTATCTTGATCCCCCGTTCCTTGGCAATGAACGACGCGTTAACGTAGTTTACCGTCTCCTGGAGAATGGGAGTCAGGACGCCTTTCAGGAATGCGATCGTAACAGACGCCAGGTCATGCTGGACTATCTCTCCGGAATACTCGATCTTCACCTCCTGCATCCTGCCGTCGGTAAGCTGTCCGATTACAAGACCTATCTTCTCGGCAAGGGTGACATACGGACGTATCACCTTATAGATCTCCGGATCCACGCACGGGACATTGACGGCATTACGGCAACCGCGACCCAGTAAAGCATCCGCGACCTGCTTGGCTACCTCTATAGCGACATTGACCTGGGCTTCCTCTGTAGAAGCGCCTAAATGAGGGGTCGCGATAAGCTTGGGATTCTTGAAGATCGAAAAATCCTTGGGCGGTTCGTCTTCGTATACGTCGAGAGCGGCGCCGGCCACGTGCCCGGAGTCAAGGGCCTTTGCAAGGGCTTTCTCGTCAATGATACCGCCGCGGGCGCAATTAATAAGGCGCACGCCTTTTTTCATCTGCCCGAATTCCTTTTCGCCGATAAGGTGCTTCGTCTCGCTGGTTATCGGGGTGTGGACGGTTATGTAGTCGGATTCCCTTATTATATCCTTGATCTCCACCAGTTCCACGCCGAGATCATTGGCCTTCTCGACCGTAAGGAACGGATCGTAAGCAATGACCCTCATCCCGAAAGCCATGGCGCGCTTGGCAACTTCCGTGCCGATGCGGCCGAGGCCTATGATACCAAGGGTCTTGCCGTAGAGCTCTACACCCATATATTTGTTCCTGTCCCATTTTCCTTCTTTCAGAGAGGCATTGGCATTCGGGACATTACGCGACATGGAAAGCATTAGCGACCACGTATGCTCGCAGGTAGATATGGTATTACCGGCGGGCGTGTTCATTACTATTATACCCCGCTTGGAAGCCGCCTCGGCATCCACGTTATCCAGGCCGACCCCCGCCCTTCCGATAACCTTCAACTTGGAAGCGGCATCGATTATATCCTTGGTAACCTTCGTGCTGCTGCGCACGACAAGCGCATCGTAATCCTTTATTATCGCCTTCAATTCCTCCGTGGGCAGCTTGAGCTTCACATCTACCTGAAGATCTTTCTCGTCCTTCAGGACCTTAAGCCCCTCCTCGGATAATGAATCGCTGACGAGCACTTTGTACATTTTTCTCTCTCCTGATTGTATGACTATCTAAGGCTGGGCGGGAGCCCTGTCGCGGCCTTCGAGCAATACCTCTTCTGCAGCCTCGACCCCTACGCCCGGTTCGCCCCTGTATCCCATCTCGGCGAGCGCCATTCCGAGCACGGCGATCGTCGTCAATATATCTGTCTGAGTAATGTAACCCATATGTGCAATACGGAAGACCTTGCCTTTAAGTTCAGCCTGGCCGCCGGCTATACCCACGCCGTATTTATCCCTCATATGCTTGACCAGTTTCTCTCCGTCTATGCCTTCTGGCGCGCAGACGGCGGTAACCCCGTTCGAAGGGGCCGCCGGGGCAAATAGCTTAAGGCCCATAGCCTCCATCGCTTTGCGCGTGGCAAGCGCCAGTATCTTGTGGCGGTTAAATATGACATCAAGCCCTTCGTTCTTCATCATCCGCAGCGTCTCTCGCAAAGCTATCACAAGCGATATCGCCGGAGTAAAAGGAGTGTCGGTAGATTCTATGGCCTTCCTGGCTTTCTTCAGGCTGAAATAGTATTTAGGACATTTCGATTTCTCGACCTTCTCCCAAGCCTTCTTGCTAAGTGATATAAAAGCCAGCCCCGGGGGTATCATCAGGCCCTTTTGCGAACCTGAAACTACGCAATCCACACCCCATTCGTCAGTCTTTATCTCTTCCGCGCCCAGGCCCGATATGGCGTCGACTGCCAGGACTGCATTATGTCCCTTGGTCGCTTGCGCTATAGCCCTGATATCCGTAAGGACGCCCGTTGAGGTCTCGCAAAGGGTAGTAAAGACCGCCTGTATAGAGGCATCTTTTTTTAACTCCGCTTCTACTGCCTTGGGGTCCACGGCCGTTCCCCATTTGGCATCGACTACAATCGGAGTAATACCATAAGCCTTGCAAAGTTCGGTCCACCTTTCACCGAATTTGCCTCCCTGGACGCATATAGCTTTGTCCCCGGGAGAAAGAAGGTTGCAGACGGCCGCTTCCATCGCGCCTGTACCTGAAGAAGTAAAAGTTATGACATCATTCTGGGTCTGGAAGACATACTTCAGGAGATCGCAGGTCTCCTTGAATATAGCCATGAACTCAGGGGTCCTATGATGGATTATAGGTTCCGCCATCGCAAGCAAGGCCTGCGGCGGGACGGGTGTAGGTCCCGGCGTCATAAGATATGTCTTCTTCATTATTGCTGGTTCCTCCTAAGTTTGTATGGGAAAACGCTGGTAAACCGTTGGCCTGAAGATCTTCTTCGGGGCCGCTTTCGGCGCCTTCGATCGCTTCTTCTCGAGAGCAATATCCAGAACCTGGTCCATATTCTCCACGGTAACGACCTTTATGTCTTTCAGGATATTTTTTGGTATCTCAGCAAGGTCCTTCTCGTTCTCTTTCGGGATTATGACCGTCTTGATCCCTACCATATGCGCGGCGAGGATCTTGGATTTCAAACCGCCGATAGGCAGGACCTTACCGCGCAACGTTATCTCCCCTGTCATAGCAACATCCTTCTTTACGGGAAGTTTTGTAAGGCTCGAGACCAGGGCGGTCGCCATGGTTATGCCGGCGGACGGCCCGTCCTTGGGAACGGCCCCTTCGGGTATATGTATATGTATGTCCATCTTCCTGTAAAAATCGGCCTGGACACCGAGTTCCCTGGCTCGTGAACGTATATAGCTCAAACCCGCCTGGGCGGATTCCCTCATAACCTCCCCGAGCTTGCCGGTAAGGGTAAGTTTCCCTTTGCCTTTCATAAGCGTGGACTCTATAGAGATGATGTCGCCTCCTACTTCTGTCCAGGCCAGGCCCGTGGCCACCCCTATCTCGTTCTTCTCTTCCTTCTTCGGCTCGGTGAACTGCATGGGACCCAGGTATTTCTCGACGCGGGCGGCGGTCAATCTTATCTTGAGGTCCTTATCTCTCTTAACGACTTCCTTGGCTATACGCCTGCATACGCGGGCTATCTCGCGCTCAAGGTTCCTGACGCCGGCCTCACGGGTATACCTTCTTATTATCCTTAAGAGCCCTTCCTGGGTGAATTTGATGTGCTCTACTTTAAGCCCGTTGGCCTTTAATTGCTTGGGGACAAGAAAACCCTGCGCGATCTTGACTTTTTCGTACTCGGTGTACCCGGGTATCTTTATTATCTCCATCCTGTCCTGCAGCGGGATAGGTATATTGTCCTGGAAATTCGCCGTCGTTATGAACATCACGTCGGAGAGATCGAACTCCACCTCCAGGTAATGGTCTGAAAACGCCGAATTCTGTTCGGGATCGAGCACTTCGAGCAGGGCAGACGCCGGGTCACCCCTGAAATCCATGGACATCTTATCAACTTCGTCCAGGAGAAAGACGGGATTTTTAGACTTGGCCTTCCGGATGGATTGTATTATCCTTCCGGGCAGGGAACCGATATACGTCCTGCGATGGCCGCGTATCTCCGCCTCATCCCTGACCCCTCCCAGGGAGACACGGATGAACCCGCGGCCGAGAGCACGGGCTATCGATTTCGCCAGCGAGGTCTTACCGACTCCGGGCGGCCCCACAAAACACAGGATCTGTCCTTTCATCGATTTTACGAGCTTGCGCACCGCAAGGTATTCGAGTATCCTCTCCTTGGGTTTTTCAAGGCCGTAGTGGTCCTCGTCGAGTATCTTCTCGGCATTCTTTATGTCGAGGTTATCCTCGGTCTTGGCGGACCATGGCATCGCGATAAGCCAATCTATGTAGTTGCGCGATACGGTAGCTTCGGGGGAGCTCGGGTACATCCTTGAAAGTTTCTCGACTTCGCGCAGCGCGGTCTCCTGGACATCCTTGGGCATCTTGGCCTGCTTTACCTTGTCCTTAAGCTCGTCTAACTCGTTCTTGTTGTCGTCCTTCTGGCCAAGTTCCTTCTCGATAGCCTTAAGCTGTTCCTGCAGGAAATATTCCTTCTGCGATTTTTCTATCTGTTTTCGGACATTTGAGGATATCTTTTTCTCTATCTGGAGTATTCCTATCTCGGAGTTCAGGACCTCAGTGAGTTTTTTTATCCTCTCGACCGCGTTTAGGATCTCGAGCAGGGCCTGTTTTTCAGCTACACGCATCGTAAGGTATGAGGCCGCCGTATCGGCAAGCTGGTCAGGGTCCGCTATATTGGCTATGGTAGCGTAGGCTTCGGTCGGGACCCTCTGGTTGAGCTTGACATACTCTTCGAACTGGTTGACGAGGGAACGGACCATCGCTTCCGTCTCTATGGTCTTCTCCGACGATACAGGCAGATTCTCTATATCGGCGTTCAGATAACCTTTAAGCAGCGAGAGTTTTTTGATACGCGCGCGATAAAGCCCCTCTACCAAAAGTTTAAAAGACCCGTCGGGAAGCTTGACCGACTGGACTATCTGTCCAACCGTCCCCACGGTATAGATATCGTCTGCCGACGGCTCCTCCACTTTTACCGATTTCTGTGCGCAAAGGAGTATCGTCTTGTCTTTTGTAAGGGCCTCCTCGACCGCCGCTATGGACTTTTCCCTGCCCACTACAAGCGGTACTACCATGAACGGGAATACGACCATGTCCCTTAAAGGAAGGAGCGGCAAAGAATCCTTGTTCTGGCTCTCTTTCTTCATCTGCTTGTTATTTTTTCTTTCCTGTTATGACTTCATCGACAATGCCGTAGGCCTTGGCCTCTTCGGCGCTGAGGAAGTAATCCCTGTCGGTATCTTTCTTTATCCTCTCGAGAGGCTGGCCGGTGTGCTTGGCAAGCAACTCTTCGATCCTGTCCCGCATCCTCAATATCTCTTTTGCCTGTATGCTGATATCGGCAGCCGCTCCCTGGGTGCCCCCCCAAGGCTGGTGCATCATTATACGCGCGTTCGGAAGGGCTAACCTTTTCCCTTTGGTCCCGGCGGCAAGCAGTATGGCGCCCATCGAGGTTGCCTGCCCCACACAATAAGTGCAGACATCAGGCTTGACGAACTGCATGGTATCATAGATGGCAAGCCCGGCGGTGACCACGCCGCCCGGGGTATTTATATATATATTTATGTCCTTCTCCGGGTCTTCCATCTGGAGGAAGAGCATCTGTGCTATGACCAGGTTTGCCACGTAATCATCGATCGGCGTACCGATGAATATTATCCTGTCCCTGAGAAGTCTTGAGTAGATGTCATAAGCGCGTTCACCGCGGCCCGACTGTTCAACTACCATCGGGACGAGCATCTGAGAACGTTCCCTGTCGCCCATCTTTAGGCCTCCTCTATTTTAGCGTTGGCAACCACGAATTCCATGGCCTTGTCCTGCGCTATTTCCGCCTTTATGTCATCCATGAGCCCGTTATCCTCGAGATATTTCTTTGCTTCCTCAAAAGTCTTCTTGGCCCTCGCAGCCATAAGGTCTATACGCTTGTTGATGTCCTCCTGGGAAGCGGAAAGATTCTCGGCCTGCGCGATCTTGTCGAGGATAAAGAAAGCTTTTACCCTCTTGGTCGCCTCATCGCGGAACTTGTCCCTCATGGCATTTTCTTCCTTCTGTATATCATCGACCTTATAACCCATATACTGAAGTCTTTGCTGGGCGTCCTTGAGAAGGTGTTCGGCTTCGGCATCCACCATGGCTGACGGCGCCTCGAAAGAAACAGACTTTATAAGCTGGCTCATGAGGTCCTCTTCCATCTTGAACCTGACCTCCTGTTCCTTGGCCTTTGTAAGTTCCTCGCGTATATTACCGCGTAATTCCAGGAGGGATTTAAAACCCCCTATATCCTTGGCAAATTCGTCGTCTATGGCTGGCGAGACTTTCTCCTTTACCTGGTTAACCGTTACAATAAAAACCGCTTCCTTGCCCGCCTGTTCCTTTTTGGGATAATTCGCCGGCATGGTCGTCTTGACCGTCTTTGTATCGCCCGGGACAGAGCCTATAAGCTGGCTCATGAACTCCGGCTTCGTGGAGTTAGGGGTCAGGGGGAACCAGACATTCTCGTTCTTTTCGCCGGGCTTTCCTTCGACCGATATCTCCACATCGCAAAGACACCAGTCGTTCTCTTTCGCCGGACGGCCTTCCACGTCCTTGAGCTGCGAATGCCTCTCCTGCAGTTCCTGGATGACCTTGTCGACATCCTCAGAGGATATCTGGGCCTTCTGTTTCGCGGCTTTCAATCCTTTATAATTCTTAAGCTTTATTTCGGGGCGGACATTTACCTCGGCCTTAAATGACAGCGGCTTGCCCTCCTCAAAAACCACATTAACGACCGAAGGCATGCCTATTATGTCTATCCCGGCATCCTTGACGGCCTTGACTATCGAATCGCCTATCACGCGCTTCTTGACCTCCTCGTGCGCCTTGTCTTTGTAATGGGATTCCACCAGGTAACGAGGGGCCTTACCGGTCCTGTAACCGGGGACCTCGGCATACTTTCCGATCTCTTCAAATATTTCGTTCAGTTTTTCTTTTATATTCTCGGCGGGAACCTCGATCTCAAAATCCCTGCGGGAACCCGGTAATTCCTTGCTCTTTACTTTCATGATCGTTATCGCCTTTCCTTCCAGTAATCCCTTATGCCTAAGATCCTGGCTGCTATGTCCTTTATCCTGCCCGATGAGCTCCTTACCCTGTGTTCTTTTACCTTGTCATGCAGCTTCCTGAGTTGTTTATCCAGGGAATCTATCGCCGCGTCGATGGAAGCATACATATCGGAGGTGGTCTCCGTTGCCGTAAATTTCATCTGCTTTCCTACCACCGTCATCTCTGCCGTATGGCGGAACTTTGAGACCTCGAGTATTACATGGGCCTCGAGCAGGTTCTGGTGAAATTTACCAAGTTTCGCTATCTTGTCGTTTATATGCGTTTTTATGCCTTCGGTTACGTCAAAATGCCTTCCCGTGACTACTACCTGCATATCAAACCTCCTTTTGCTACATCCTAAAGTTTTCTCCCAGGTATATCTGCCTCGACTTCGGGTCAGATATGAGCTCTTCCGCCGTTCCCGATATAAGCACTTTTCCCTGGGCCATAATATAGGACCTGTCGGTTATCGAGAGCGTCTCCCTGACGTTGTGGTCGGTCAGCAGTATACCCAAACCCTTCTCCTTCAATGAACATATTATCTCCTGGCATTCCGCGACAGCTATCGGGTCGATTCCGGAAAAAGGCTCGTCAAAAAGTACAAACAAAGGTTCCGTGACCAGGGCCCTGGTTATCTCGAGACGCCTGCGCTCTCCTCCGGAAAGAGTATACGCGTAATTCTTGGCCAAGTGCGATATCCTCAATTCCCCAAGCAGCATCTCGAGCCTTTTCTTCCGCTCCTTTTTGGAGATCTTCAAAGTTTCAAGGATCGCCATTATATTCTCTTCCACGGTAAGCTTGCGGAATATCGACGGCTCCTGGGCCAGGTAACCTATGCCGCAGCGCGCACGCCTGTGCATCGGAAGGTTGGTGATATCCTGGTTATCGAAGATCACCTCGCCCTTGTCCGGCTCTATAAGCCCTGTTATCATGTAAAAAGTCGTGGTCTTGCCAGCACCGTTGGGTCCAAGCAACCCGACTATCTCGCCGCGCTTGACGGATATCTCGACACCGTCGACCACACGGCGGCGGTTATATGTCTTCTGGAGCCCCCTCGTCTCGAGGAGATGCATCTACATGCCCTCTTTTTGCGCGGATTTTGACTCTTCCGGATATATGGTAACTTTCGGCGAACCGCTCAGGATCACTTTTTGTTCGGAAGCCAGGTAAACAGCCTCGTCGCTGAACGTCCAACTGCCGCCTCTTATTATCTTCACGTGGCCTTTAGCCACTATCCTCGATACCTTCCTGGATTCCGGGTCATAATATGCCGTCGCGGTATCGCAGAATATCTGGCCGCGTTCGTCGTCAACCTTTACATTCGTGTTAAAGACCGCGTAATTCTTTCCATAATTTATCTCCATGGGGCCGTCACACACTATAGTCGTGGGGATCTTCTTTTCGGTGCCGTCCTCGGACTTTTCCAAATTCTCGGCGTAGAGCGTAACTGCGCTGTCGGTGACTATCTTCTGGTCGGCATTCTTCCAGTCGACCTCATCGGCGGTCATCCTGGTCCCGTCCGTTCCCGAGACAACTACATTGGACTCAAAATGCGCATCGCTGGTATTCCTGTTAAAGACTCCCTTGTCGGCCGTAAGGGTCATGTCCGTCTCTTCGCCGTAGGCTTTGGCTACCACATCGGTAAGGTTTACCACTTCGGACATTATGTCGGCGGACTTACCCTGGACTTCCCACTTTTTCCTGCCGCTCCTCTCGTATCCCGCCAGCGAAAAAGACATAACTTTCTGGTCGGCCGTCAATGACGGTTCATCCTCAACGGGGATCTTGGCCGCTTTATCATCTTTTCCCGCGCAACCGTTAAAGGACAGTGCAATAAGCAGCGCTACAAAAAACTTTCTGCGGTTCATGTCTTATCGGCCTCCGTCTTCCACCTCTCGTGGATCCAGACCCAATGAGAAGGGTATTTCCTGATATACGACTCGATGACATTCGACCATTTCTGGGTATTGACCTTGATATCCGTCTCTTTATTCCCCGTTATCTCCAACTCAAGGGGCTCTTCCACATATATGGTGTGAATGTCCTTCTCCCTGACGATGAACATCGGTATGATAGGCACCGCGGTAGCCAACGCCAGTATTACCGGAGCCGTAGGGGTAAAAGCGGGACGCCCGAAGAAATCCACGAACACGCCATCAAGCGACGATATGTCCTGGTCGGCCAATATCGCCACTGACTGGCCTTCCCTCAGGAGCCTCAATATAGTCTTAGCCGAACCATCGCGCATAATGACATTCACTCCCATATTGCTGCGCAGATCGTTCAACCAGGTGTCGTATTTATCATACCTCAACTTGCGGGCCAGGACGTTGACCGGATACTTCTTTATGCCGAAATAACCGGCCAGAAGTTCCCAGTTGCCGAAATGCCCGGAGAGGACGATGAACCCTCTTTTTTGCGAAAGAACCTTTTCAACGGTTTCCAGACCTTTTATCTTTACATATTTGTCTATATTGCGGGGGGTGAACTTAGAGGAGTTCATCGTCTCGAGCAGGTTTTCCCCTAAGTTCCTGAATACTCCCTTAGCGATATCCTTTATCTCTCCGGCGCTCTTTTCGCCGCCAAACGCTATCCTTAGGTTGGAGATCGCTTTCTTTCTCTGGGAGCCTACCAGAAAAAAGGCACACTCCCCCATCCGCCTGCCCAAAAACCTGTTTATTTTGATCGGAAAGAGAAGCGAGATAAAACTGGCTGTCTTAAGAAGGTAATATAGATACCTTCGCCTGATCCTATGCTTCACAACGAGTAATGATAGCAGAATAAGGGGGTTAAGTCAAGATTTTACGGCTCGAGGTCCCGGCCTGCGTTCGATACATATATGCAGCTTGGTCCGTTTATCTCGGTTATGGAGCCGGAATTATTCACCAGGGCGCTCCCCGTACCTGCCGAACCGACCGAATATATGACGTAGTACCTTTTGTCGGGCGAAAGCATATAGCTGTAATCCTCCCCTGCGCCAAATGGATCTTTGGGAAGCGCGGCGCCTATAATATTAGGGGTGACGGAGATGAGGTCCGCCAACAGCGCGGGATAGATGCTTTTGTTATGAACGTAATAACTTTCTACCGAAGCCTGAAGTGTCATAAGTTCCCGCTTTGCCTTCGCTATATTCCCCCTGTCCTGAAGGCTGCGGAATCTGGGAAGGGTTATCCAGATCAAGACGACTATTACGATTATTATTGCCAGCAATTCGACTATGGTAAAACCTTTTTTCATTTCAGGCGGGCCACTTTCCCTGGGCTTTCATTATAATCTCGACCACTTCCCTTACCGCCCCGCGGCCGCCCTCGGCTGAGGTGGTATAAACGGCAAGGGCCTTCACCTCGGGACGGCTGTAAGGAACGGCTACGGCAAGGCCCGCCTTTTTCATGACGGGCAGGTCTATCAGGTCGTCTCCGATAAAACAGACTTCTTCATCGGAGACTTTGAAGATCTTCAAAACCTTTTCGTAGACAACGCCCTTGTCGTGAGCGTCCATGAAGGTTTTTGTAATACGGCACAACTTCGCCCGGCGGGAAACTATCCTGGACTTCTTAGCGGTTATGATCACGGATTTCAGGCCGGACTTGGCCCATAATGCCAGGCCGTATCCGTCCTGCACATCGAAAGATTTGAATTCGTCGCCGAAATTATCATATATCAACCGGCCGTCGGTCATGACACCGTCTACGTCCAACACCAGCAGCTTTATCCTGCGGGCCTTCTCGATTATGTCCGGCATTTATACCAGCCCCGCTTTGAGCAGGTCCTGGACATCAACAAGCCCTATCGGCTTTCCGGCTTTATCGACTACGGGTATTTCGTCGATCTTCTTCTCCCTCAATACCCGGAACGCGTCGGCAGCAAGCATCTCTTTGGATATCGTCACCGGCCTCTTGGTCATGACATCCTTTACCGGCCTCGATGAAAGCATGGGGTCAGAACCGAGGTGCCGCCTAAGGTCCCCGTCGGTAAATATACCCGTCAGGACACCTTTCCTGCCGATGACGGAAGCCGATCCGGCACG
This sequence comes from Candidatus Omnitrophica bacterium UBA6215, assembly GCA_002421665.1. Taxonomy (GTDB): domain Bacteria; phylum Omnitrophota; class Gorgyraeia; order Pluralincolimonadales; family Pluralincolimonadaceae; genus UBA6215. The sequence continues at coordinate 95,920 of DISH01000001.1, read as the reverse complement.
GGCACCCGTTATCTTCAAGAGCACACCCCTGACCTTTTCATCTTCCTTTACGATGGGGTTTGCCTTGCCTTTTCTCATTATATCTTCCACCTTCAAAAGGAGCCTTTTGCCGAGAGAACCGCCGGGATGGTAAAAAGCAAAATCCCTTTCCCTGAATCCTCTTTTATCCAGAAGTGCTATGGCAAGGGCGTCTCCCATGGCAAGCATAGCCGTGGTCGAAGCGGTCGGGGCAAGGTTAAGCGGGCAGGCCTCCTTCTTGACGGCCACGTTAAGGGCAACATCGCTATGTTTAGCGAGGGAGGAATCCATGTTTCCCGTGATAGCTATTATCCTGGCACCGATCTTCCTAAGGGTCGGCAGAAGTCTCACTATCTCTTCGGTCTCACCCGAATTCGATATAGCAACGACCACATCGTCTTTAGTGACCCTTCCCAGATCGCCGTGTATGGCATCGGCCGGGTGCAGGTAAAGACTGGGCGTCCCTGTCGAGGACATCGTTGCGGATATCTTGGCCCCGATGAACCCTGGTTTACCCATACCGGTGACAACGACCTTGCCCTTACATCCGAGCATCAGTTTTACCGCCTTCTCAAAATTCCTGTCTACTCTCTGAATAAGGGACGAAACTGCAGCGGCCTCTATTCTCAGGACCTCTCTTGCCCGTCTTATCATTTACGTATCCCCCCGCAAACCGCATCGCTCACAGCCTCATGTATGTCCTTGACGACCACAAGAAGTTCTTCCAACTCGTTCAGGGCCACAGAGTTAGGACCGTCGCACATGGCGCATGCGGGTTTTTCGTGAACTTCAAGGAAGATGCCGTCGCAACCGGCGGCCACGGCGGAACGCGCCAGGACGGGTATGAACCTGCTCTCGCCCCCGGAAGATTTACCCATACCGCCGGGAAGCTGCACCGAATGCGTAGCGTCAAACACGACCGGATATCCCATCTCCCCCAATACGGCCAGAGACCTCATATCGCTGACCAGGTTGTTGTAGCCAAAACTCGCTCCCCTCTCGGTTATGACTATTGACCCGTTGCCGGCGGCCACGGCTTTCTCTATGGCAAACTTGACATCCCACGGGGCCATGAACTGCCCCTTCTTAATGTTAACCACTTTGCCGGTACGGGCAACTGCCATTATGAAATCCGTCTGTCGCGAAAGGAAAGCGGGTATCTGTATGATATCAAGCACTTTAGCGGCATCTTTTATCTCTTCCTTGCAATGCACATCACTGAGTATAGGAAGCCCCGTGGCCTCCTTGACCGCCTTAAGTATCTTGAGGCCTTTCTTGAGCCCCGGTCCCCGGAAAGACTTCATCGACGTGCGATTCGCCTTGTCATAGCTTGACTTATAGATAAGGGGTATGTCCAGCCTTTGCGCTATGTTCTTTATCGCGCGGGCATGCCTGACGGCGGATGATTCGCTTTCAATAACGCAAGGGCCCGCTATCAGGACAAGCGGACAGCCCCTGCCCATACGGACATTCCCGATGGTAACGGTCTTTGCCAATTTATTCAGCTCCTTTTTTCGCATGTTCCAGCGACGCCTTTATGAACTCCCTGAACAGCGGCTGGCAATTATCCGGCTTGGATTTGAACTCCGGATGGAACTGTGACCCTATGAACCAGGGATGGTTTTCAAACTCCACTATCTCAACGAGCTTGGCCTTAGGATATATACCGGTCACTATAAGCCCGTTCTTTGCCATGATATCCTGGTACTTTCCGTTAAACTCGTAGCGATGGCGGTGTCTTTCGTGCACCATGTCTTTTTTATATGCCTCGTATGTCTTGGTGCCTTTCTTTATCCTGCAGGGATATTTACCGAGGCGCATAGTGCCGCCCATCTGGGTAACCTTCTTCTGCTCTTCTATAAGGCTTATGACCGGATACGGGGTGTTCCTGTCGAATTCCGTAGAATTCGCTTTATCGAGGCCGCAGACATGTCTGGCGAACTCTATTGTTGCGCATTGCATCCCCAGGCATATGCCAAAGAAAGGTATCTTGTTCTCGCGGGCATATTTTATCGCTTTTACTTTGCCTTCGATCCCTCTTGTCCCGAAGCCTCCGGGAACCAGCAACCCGTTTATCCCTTCGAGGTACCTCTCGGCTCCCAGCTGTTCGATCTTTTCGGACTCCACTCTTTTTATCTCCACGCGCGCATTATTTGCGATACCCCCATGGCGCAGCGCTTCGTATATGGACTTATAAGCGTCCTGCAGTTCTATATACTTGCCTACAACGGCTACCGTTGTGTGGCCTGAAGGGTTAAGCGCGGGGCCTATGACCTTCTCCTGCCAGTCCTTGAGCCCTTTATCGCGCCCGTGGAGCCCCAACATCTTCACGATAGCCTTATCGAGTCCCTGTTCCTTGAACATCATCGGGACCTCATATATATCCCTGACATCCCTTGCCTCGAAGACCGCATCTTCGTCGACATTGCAGAAGAGCGCGATCTTTTCCTTGAGTTTCTTGGAAAGCGGTTTCTCTGTCCTGCACAGGAGTATATCGGCCTGGATGCCTATCTCGCGCAGTTTCTGGACGGAATGCTGAGTCGGCTTGGTCTTTAGCTCGCCTGCCGCCCTAAGGTAAGGGATAAGCGTCAGGTGGATGTTAAGGACATTGCCCCTGCCCTTCTCCAGCCTGAATTGCCTTATAGCCTCAAGGAACGGCAGGGACTCTATGTCACCGACCGTACCGCCTATTTCGCAAAGGACCACATCTACCCCCCTGCCGGTACCCACCCTTTTTATCGATTCTTTTATCTCGTTGGTTATATGAGGCACTACCTGGACGGTGCCGCCAAGGTAGTCCCCGCGGCGTTCCTTGGTTATGACCGAATTGTATATCTTCCCGGTAGTAACATTATTATCCTTACCGGTGACAACCGAAGTAAACCTCTCATAATGACCCAGGTCCAGGTCGGTCTCGGCCCCGTCGTCCGTCACGTAAACCTCTCCGTGCTGGAAAGGGTTCATCGTGCCGGGATCGACGTTAATGTAAGGGTCGAGCTTCTGCATCGTGACCTTCAGACCTTTCGCCTCCAGAAGTTTCCCTATCGAGGCTGAAGCTATACCCTTGCCTAAGCTCGATACTACTCCACCCGTTATGAATATGTACTTCGCCCCGCGTGATATCTTTGTCATCATAAGCTCCTGGATGTCAAGGCTTCCCTGGCGCGCTGGAGGTCTTCCGGAGTGTCGATACCTATGGTATCGAACTGGGTCTCCGCAACCTTTATCCTGTAGCCGTTCTCCAGGACACGCAGCTGTTCAAGCCCCTCCGCCCCTTCCAGGGCTGAGGTAGGAAGGTTCGTGAATGTAAAAAGGAAATCTTTCTTAAAACCGTAAAGTCCTATGTGCTTATAAAAAACAACATTATCATGGAAACGCGGGAAAGGTATGGCCGAACGCGAGAAATAGAGAGCATAACCGTTCTTGTCGGTCACCACCTTTACGACGCTTGGATTGCGCAGGTCCTCATCGTCGGTTATCTTCTTCCTGAGGGTACTTATCATCAGCTCTCGGTCCTGTAGCAAAGGCGTTACAACATCGTCTATCATAGACGGATGCAGGAGGGGTTCGTCCGCCTGTATATTCACGACTATTTTTGTATCAAGGGGATTTGCCACTTCCCTAAGCCTGTCGGTCCCGGTCCTGTGCTCTTTGGCCGTCATAACGGCCTTGCCGCCGAAGCCTCTGACGGTTTCAAGTATACGCGCATCATCGGTAGCCACTATTAGATCTTCCAGACTGGCCGCCCTCCTGGCGTTCTCCCAGACATGTTGGATGACAGGTTTGCCAAGCAGGTCCGCAAGGACCTTTCCTTCAAACCTGGTCGACCCGTACCTTGCCGGGATAATGCCTATAGCGTCCATACGGGAACCCCCTGGGGGATCATGCTTGCCAATGATGGTCTCTTATTCTGGCTTTGATCTCAGCCTGGGAAGTCGATGCCACTCCCACCTTGCCTACAACTATACCTCCTGCGAAATTTGATATATGCGCGGCCTCTATCATCTTTGCGTCGGCGCATAACGCCGCTGTAAAAGTAGCTATTACCGTATCTCCGGCACCCGAAACGTCAAACACCTCCTGCGCAACGGTGGGTATCTGGGTTGTTCTTCCCCCGCGCTCGAATACCCTCATGCCATTCTCTCCGAGAGTTATAAGGGCCGACTGCAATTTAAGTTTCTCCAATAGCGACCTGCCTAACTTGTTCAGCGAAGCGTCATCCTTGGCTTTCATGCCTCCCATCGACTCGGCTTCTTTGCGGTTCGGGGTTATGGCGGTAGCCCCTTTGTAGTAAGAAATATGTTCTTCCTTAGGGTCAACCGTTATCACCTTTTTGAGTCTCCTTGCCAACGGGATTATCTCTTTCAGCAGCCCGGGCGTCACAACACCCTTACCGTAATCTTCAATGATGATACCGTCGACCTCGCGGATCCTGGATTTTATATATTCGACCAATTCCCTGTTAATTCCCGCATTGGTATGGGAAGAACTTTCGCGGTCTATCCTGACGACCTGCTGGTGACGGGCTACCACCCTAGTCTTGAGCGTTGTCGGCCTTTCCGGATCAGAAATAACACCTTCCAGGTCTACGCCCTGTTCCTTGAGTATAGACTCGAGCTTGCGGCCGTGGGCGTCTCGGCCTATGACACCGGCAAGAAACGCCTTGGCGCCTATTGCGCTTATATTATTAGCTACGTTCGCCGCGCCCCCGGGCATCACCGATTCACGCTGGACAAGGACCACTGGAACGGGCGCTTCCGGAGAGATCCTTGAAGAATCCCCCCAGATGAATTCATCGAGTATAAGGTCGCCTACCACAAGTATCTTGACGTCGCTGAATCTCGATATCGTATGGTTGAGTCTTGCTATATCCGCTTTTTTCAGCATATCAGCGCCTTTTCTGTTTTCTTAGTATAGAGACGTAATCGTTTATGCCTTTACAGATGTCATATTTCGCCGTGAACTTGAGCGCCGATAAAGACAATGCCATATCGGCATGCGTCCTGTCCTGGTAGAAACCGTACGGGTTATCGAAATATTCCGGGGAAAGCTTCTTCTTCATGGCCTTATTGAGGGCTTCTATAACTTCATTGAATGTCGCGGGCTTACCCGTGCCCACATTAAATACGCCGCTACCCTTATATTTCATCGCCTTAAGGTTAGCGGTTACGACATCTTTTACGTATATGAAATCCCTGTACTGCTCGCCCCATTTAAAGACCCTCGGGTTCTTACCGGCGGACATCTGTTGATAGAGCTGGTATATCATGCTTGCAGCTTTCTTCTTATGGAGCTCCCCAGGACCGTATACGTTGAAATAGCGCAGGCCCACCGCGGAAAACCCGGGATTCTCTTTGACAAATACCCTGGCAACTTGCTCCATCCTTACTTTACTCTCGCCGTAGATGTTCGCGGGCGAAGGACGGTCGGCCTCTTTCATGGGAACCTTGCCTTTGCCGTATGTCGCCGCACTGGAGGCGTAAACGACCTTGCGGCAGCCTATGGATTTAGCATATATGAGGAGCCTCTTGAAAGCGTCAACGTTCACGGAGAGCATGATGTTGCGGTCCATCACGGTAGTATCGGTTATTGCGGCCTGGTGGAATATGGCGTCGCAGCTGTAGAGGAATTTCGAGTAATCTACGGTTCGGATATCCGCCTTGATAAGGGTTCCCTTGAAACGCGCGAGGTTATCTTTCCTGCCCGTAGATAGGTCATCCAGGGCGATAACATTGCCCTGTTTTTGGAGTTCTAACGCGAGGTTGGAGCCTATAAGACCAGCGGCCCCGGTCACTAAAAATTTCATAATTTGCCTTACCTTCCGTTCTCGAAAAGTTTACCACTATTAATGAGTTATGTCAATTTATACCTAGCAGCCCCTCGGCTACAGACAAGACCTCCTCGGGCTTGATCGCCTCGAGGCACTTAAAGCCTTTCTTGCAGTTATGGGCAAGACATTCTTCGCAACCAACTTCTTTATGCATCACTACGTCCCTCGGACCTACCGGACCCCACCTCTGGGGAGACAAGCCGGGGTCTAACCTGCCGAAAATCGATACAACCGGCGTCCCTACCGCAACCGCGATATGCACGGGTCCGGAATCATTGGATATCAATAACTTACATCTCTTAAGCAAAGCGGCGACCTCACCGAGGGAGTGTTCCTCCGAAAGTACTATAGGGCTGTGCATCATGCCGGTCTTGACCTCATTGACGGTCTTGACATCCGCCGGCCCTCCTATGATGACGACTTTTACGTTATGCCTCCCTATAAGCTCATCGGCCACACGCCCGAACCTGAAAGCAGGCCAGCGTTTCGAAGGGCAACTTGCCCCGGGGCTTATCGCGACGACTACGTCCCTGCCGCTTATATCGCTTAAATCCATGAAACGCTCTATCACCCTTTCGTATTCGGGTTTCACAGGCATATATAATGACCTGTCTTTCGCCGATATCCCGATAGAGCGAAGGACATCAAGACTATAATCTATCTCGTGCTTCTCTCCCATATGTTTTATGTCCTTTAGGCGTTTCGTCAGGAAAAAACCGCATTTCCTGTCATAGCCGACACGCTCGGGTATACCGGCAAGAAAAGGTATCAGGTTGGAGCGAACCGTAGGATGGAGGACGATAGCTATGTCGAACTTCTTGCGCCTGAGGCCGATGATAAACCTAAATGTCCCCCATATACCCTTTTCCGCGTTGTCCTTGTCGTAAAGTATTACCTCGTCGAGGTAGGGGTTGCCGTCGACGACATCCTCGACGTAAGGCCTTACCATCACCCCTATATGCGCATTGGGATATGAGTCGCGCACGGCCTTTATCGCAGGGGTGGAAAGCAGCACGTCGCCTATCCTGTCGGTCCTTATTATCAGGACCCTATACTTTCTTTTCTCTTCTGTCATCGAGCACCTTTTTTGCGGTATCAAAGACCTCTTCGGCCGTAACCGCCTTCATGCATTCAAGGTTGTATTTACACGCCGCTACTTCACACGGGGAACAATGCAGTTTCTTGTGGAGCGCTGCGCCCGGGCTTTCCGGCCTCGGGCCGTATTTAACCGGGTCGGTGGGGCCGAATATCGCGACAACCGGGGTCTTAAAAGAAGAGGCGATATGCAGGGGTGCGCTGTCATTGGTTATCAATAAGGATGAACGTTTTATTATCCAGGCCAGCTGCCTTAAGTTGGTCTGGCCCGCCGTAGATACCGCGTAGTGGCGCATCATGCCTATTATCCTTTGGCATATCTGTTTGTCCGGATCATCGCCGATAAACACGAACTTCGTCTTGTATTCCGCGGCAAGCAGGTCACAAGCCTTCGCGAAACTGCCTTCGGCCCATCTTTTGATATGGCTCCTGGCACCGGGACTTACACATATTATCTCTTCGCCGTCGGATATCCCCTTGTCCCTTAGAAGGAGCCTGGCCTTATCTTCGTCGGCTTTGCTTATCCATACCGGGAACGGTTTGTATTCAGCCGGTATGCCCAGTTCCCTGAGCCTGTCGAGATGGACTTCGGATTTATGCCTGGCCTCACTCGCCGCAGCGACCTTCGCAGGCCTGCTGCATACTTTAGCCCCGGAGAGCAGCCCCAGCATGCTATTGCGCAGGTCTACCGCAAGATCGTAGCCGGACTTCCTTATGTCCAGCATGAGTAAGAGCTTGGCTAACGGCGAAGCGGACTTATCATATATATAAGCCCTGTTTATCCGCGGGTCCGAATCGAATATCTCCGCGGCGCGGGGCCCGACAATAACATCTATCAAGGCACCCTTATACTGTTCGCGAAGGGCGCCTATGACCGGCAGCGTAAGCACCGCATCGCCTATGTTACTGAGCGTCACTAAGAGTATTTTTTCGGGGTCTTTCATCTCTTAAGGAGTTTCTCCGCCTCCAGCATGACGTCATCTACCGTCACGGCCTTCATGCAAAGGGCCTCTTCGCATTTAAGGTTATAACAGGGTATCTTACATCCGGGTTTCCCGGAACTCTTCTGTATGACCACATATATACCACCGCCGTAAGGCCCGGTCAACTTCGGGTCGGTAGGGCCGAATATGGCTATCGTAGGCGCTCCCTGGCTTACCGCGATATGCATAGGCCCTGAATCGTTCGATACTACAAGCGAGGCAAGTTTCATTATGGCGGCAAGCTGCCTGAGAGTAGTGGTCCCGGCGGCAATGACCGGCTTTTTCTTCATTATCCCGGATATCTCTTGCGCAAGAGGAATATCCTTTCCTGCGCCGGTCAAAATAACGGGCAAGCCGAACTTCTCGTTGATACGATCGCCCAATTCCGCAAATCTCTCGACCGGCCAACGCTTCAGGTCCCAATTGCCTCCGGGGTTCAAAATGGCAAAAGATACTCCTTCTTTTATACCCTGCGAATCAAGAAAAGCTCTTGCAAAATCACGGTCGCTTTTTCCCACATGCACTTCCATATCCTTACCCCGGTCCCCAACACCGGTAGATTTTACTATATTAAGGAACTGCTCTACTTTATGGATGTTCGCGGGCTGCTGTTCAACCCTCTTCGTCAGGAGAAATCCCCTCTTCGGGTTATCTATACCCACCCTCTCTCTTATACCGGATAATGCCACCATCAGAGTGCGCGTAAGCGACCTGTGAAAGAGAAAAACGGTATCGAAAGAGCGCGCTTTAAGCGCGGAGATCAGTCTCATCTTTCCCGTAAGACCCTTGTATTCTCCCTTCTCGTCATATATTATCAGTTCGTTTATGTTCGGGTTAAGCTCAAGCACTTCCTTGCATCGCGGGACGACCATGCACGCTATATAGGCATCGGGATAATGCCTGCGCAGGGCTCGTATGGCAGGCGTCGAGAACAGGACATCCCCTATCCAGTTGACGTTGACGATAAGTATCTTCTTTTTTACTTTTTCTTTTTCCATTTGTTTACCTTAAACCATGTATAATATCCCGAAGCCTTTACCGCAAATTCTATAATATTCGCCCTGCTTGTGGCTATCTTTATCCTCTTTAAGGCATAAGGATCTATTTCTATGGAACCGTCCCTGGGCAAAGTGACGACAGCGCATTTAAAACCGGATTCCCTCAATATGCGCGCCCCGAAAGAACTTTTTTCGCCGCACGGATAGCAGAAAGTTACCACCTCTTTGCCGGTAACGGCTTCCAATACCTTCTTCGAATGAAGTACTTCGCTTTCCACGAGCTGCACCGGGACGTCTTTCAGGTTGCAATGCGATCTCGTATGGCTGCCGAATTCTATACCTGCCTCCGACATCCGCCTTATCTGGGATATTCCAAGATAACCGCCGCGCCCGATATAGTCCGAGATCATGAATATAGTCGCCGGTATGCGGTATTTTTCCAGGATCGGGAACGCGTTGATATAATTGTTCTCGTTGCCGTCGTCAAAAGTCACGACCACGGTGTTGCGCGGCACCGGCTTGCCGGATAATATATCGTCAGCCAATTCGGAAAGCGGAATGACATTATAACCGCGGCCGCGCAGGAACCTCATCTGACCTTCGAATTGTGCGGGCGTCACAAAAAGGTCGTTGCCCTGCGGCATCTTCTCTATATTATGGTACATCAATATCGGCGGATAATACTTGTCCCTGAAAAAGAAAACGGTAACGGCCGACAGGACCGCCGTAATTGACAATATTATAAAAAAAACGTTAAATAGCTTTTTATTTTTCCCGGACGCCATCCAGGGCCTCTTCGTATACCTTAAGGGTCTGCGCAGCCATTCTTTCAGCGGAAAGGTCCTTACGCGCAAACGATCTCGCGGCGCTGCTTATGCGCTCGGAAAACGCTTTGTCTTCCAACACCCTTAGTATGGCACGTGCCAGATTATCGGCATCACAGGGCTCGACAAGCACTCCCATATCCGTAGAATTGAGCATCTCTTTGAACCCGCCGACATCGCTTGAGACTACCGGTACCCCCATAAGCATTGCTTCGACAACTGCTAACCCGAAACCTTCTTTCAACCCGGGCCTTGCGAACACATCCATTATAGCAAGAAAATCGCGGGTATTTAAGGTGTTTCCTATAAATACAACCTGCCTGTCGATACCGTATTCGCGGACCTTGTTCCTGAGCTCCGTCTCCAGCTTGCCTTCCCCTATTATGAGGAGCTGCGAACCGGGGGCTTTTTCCGCTATCATTCTGAAAGATTCAATAAGGATAAAATGCCCTTTCTCCGCGGAGAGCCTTGAAATAATGCCTATTACAGGGCCGTCTTTTATGCCGTAGCGTTTCCGTATATCTTCCTTCTCCTCCCGGCTGTATACCTTGCTGAAATTGCCGGTCTCTACGCCGTTAAGCACGAGCCTTATCCTGTCCTCCCGCCTGCCGAAAGAATCCTTAAGGTCATCATAAACCGGTTTACTTATGGCTATCGTCATATCGCCCCACAAAGGAAAGGCCTTCCTAAGCGGGTGCGCGCGGTAAAATCCATGCCAGGTAACAACGTACGGAACACGCAATAAACGGGAAAGTACACAGGCAGTCGCCTGGGCTACCCTCGTCTGGGCATGGATTATATCTATGCCCTCCCTCCGTACCAGGGCTTTAAGCTTTAACGCGGCAAAAAGGACCTTAGGGCTCAAGATCGTCTTAGTATTTAGCCCGACCCTGATAACCTCGATACCGGGCAAAAGATCTTTTTCAAGGTCCCCGCCCGAGGAGGCGACAAATACCTTATGGCCCGTCATTGAAAGGCGATTGGCCAAGGTAACAATATAGACCCCTATGCCTCCCATCCTCATATGCGTAGTAACTATAAGAAGATTCATTTTGATCCCTTAGGGCCCGCATGGAGCCCTTCAATGGCTTTCATCACATCCTCAACGGATATCTCCCGCATACACCTTATATCCGAACAAACCGGTTTATAGCACGGTGAGCATGCCATTGCCTTGCGCACCACCGCGTAATGCTCGGAAGGCGGGAGATGGCGAGAGGGGTCCGTCGGACCGAACATAGCCACGAAAGGAGTCCCCATCGCAGCGGCTACGTGCATCGGCGCGCTGTCGCTTGTCACCAGGCATTTAAGCCTTTTCATCAGTGCGGCAAGCTCGGTAATGGTGGTCTTGCCGGTCAGGTCTACGGGTTTCGATCTCGTTAAAGATATTATCTCCTTAGCCGTCCCGGAATCTGCGGCTGTCCCTATGATCACCGGCCTTATTTCACGGACTGCCAGTATATCGCACAGTTTGGCAAAATTTTCGGCGGGCCACCTTTTAGTCATCCAGCGCGGGCTTGCCGCCGGATTTATACCGACTAGGGCCTGGTTATCGCCTACCCAATCGGATTCCAGCATACCCCGAACGGCTTCCTCATCGGCAACCGAAGGCCATAATTCAAGGCTCTTTGAAGGACCCTCTATCCCCATAAGGGAAAGCACCCTGAATTGGTGCTCCACCGGGGGTATCCGGCGCTTATCGTCTTTTATCGATCTGTTCAGGAGCAGACCATGCCACCCTTTCCTGTAACCGTATCTTTTCGTCGCCGTGCTCAACAACGCGAAGAGATGGCTCTTAGAATTGTTCTGTAAATCCACGATCTCTTCGAAACAGTAACGCCTCACGTCCGCGGCAAGCTCGAGGAATCTCAGCCACCCCCTGTCCCGGCCTTTCCTGTCGTAGATAATTACCTCGTCTATATAAGGGCACCCCTTCAGCGCCTGGCTCTCCAATCTGCCGGTGAGCAGCGCTATATAAGCCTTGGGGTTCTTTTGCCTTATAGCCCTGAGCGAAGGCGTGGCAAGTATGCAATCGCCGACCGCGCTTATCTTTATTACCAATATCCTCTTCGTCTCAAGCGCCTCTTCGTATACCCTGACCGTCTCGGTTATCATGCGGTCCAGATTGAACCTATCCTCGGCGTCTTTCCTAGCCCGCCGGACGATATCCGTCGCAAGCGAAGTATCTTTAAGCATCCTGACTATCGCATCACTCATCGATTGCGGGTCCTCAGGCGGGACAAGCAGGCCGTTCTCGCCGTCGCGTATTATTTCGGTCACGCCGCCGACACTCGTGGCAACTACCGGTACTCCCGACGCAAAAGCTTCTATTATCACCCTGCCGAAACCTTCAGGGACGGTCGTCGCCAAGACAAGCACGTCAAGGCCGGAGAGTATTTCCGGTATATCTCCGCGCCTGCCCAAGAATTCGACGTTCCTTGAAAGGCCGAGCCTGCGTACCAGGTCTTCAAGCTCCTGCCTGTATTTTTCCTTGCCGGGAGAGGCATCCCCGACCACAAGTACTTTTATCCTCGGAAAGTGCCTGAGCAGTTTCGCTGCCGCCCTGAAAAAATACGTATGGCCTTTCAGAGGGGTAAGCCTGCCTATTATCCCGATAGTGTAATCGGACTTCCCGGATTTTCCCGGCTCTTTGTAACTGAACTTTTCGAGGTCGACTCCCCTGTATATGAGCTTGATGCGCCTGTATGGTACCTTGAAGGCATCCATCATATGCTTCGCTATCACCTGGCTGATCGCTATTACATACTTGCCCCAACCCATGACTTTGCTGAAAGGTTTTTTAGAGTAGTATCCGTGGCATGTCGTTATGAAAACTACGCCTGCGGAACGCGCAGCATAGTAACCGATGATAGCCGGCACCCTGCTTCTCGCGTGGAGTATGTCGGCGCCCTCTTTATTGAGTATCCTCTTTACAACCGGTATCATCCTTAGGATGGTAAGGGGATTCTTGCTGTATACGGGAAGCGTATAGTGCTTTATCCCTGATGCTTCAAGCTGCTTTACCAGCTCGCCCCCGCCGGAGATGACGACGGCGTTATGCCCGAGCTTGATCAACCTCTGGGAAAGGTCTATCACCCCTGTTTCCACGCCTCCCGTGTTAAGGCGCGGCAATATCTGGACTATCTTCATCTAAACGAGTTTCCCGATCGCTTCGCGTATCGCTTTCATGTCCTCGCCCCTGACCCCGGAGACCTTTCGTCCGATATGGCCTGTTATATCCTTTTCGATCCCCTCCGGCGCGGACACCTTTACCAGGTTCTCCTCCTCCAGCCGCTTCAGGGACCTTTCATGCTTGGTTGATGAGGAGAGTTTTATCTTCGCGGGCATAAAAGCTATGACAGGTTTTTCCGAGCTTACCGCCTCTGTCAACAGAGCTATCGATTCGCCCGATACTACCAATATCCCCGATGCCGCGAGTATCCCTTCAACAGCCCCGTCGAAATTTTCCTCATTGGCTATAAGCAGCAATTTCACCCTTGCGGACCTGCTATAGCGCTCTTTCAGCGCGAATTCAACGGCTCTTTGCGTCCTGCGCGAGGTAGTGACCAAAACATCGGCATCGAGTCTCTCCGCGGCGCGCATAACCTCATCCATCACGGAAACCGTAAGCTCCTTGTCCAGGACGTAGTCCCTGGAATCTCCTCCGATAAGGACCCCTATAACTTTATCCCGGAGAGGACCGGTCCTTCCCTTTAGTTTTAAACCGTATTTTTCCAACGATGCCGCATCGAGGTCTGTTATCGTCCCTCTGGTAGAGACTACATTTTTAGCATGCCTTACGTTGTCATGGACGGGTATTGCCGCCAGGTCGAAAGACTTGGTGTCGAACAGACTGGGTTTCATGATCACCAGGCTCCTTGCGCCCAACTCCCTTTTCAGGCAAAGATTCACGCCTGCAAGCGATGCCCCGCATGAGATAATATAATCCGCGTACACTCCCTTTAGGGCCTCGTAGCTCTCCCTATCGAAACAAAAAGAAAGGTTATGCACGCTCAACCCGCAAAAAGAACCTGCATCAAACAAAACCCTGGCAAACAGGTTCCTGAACCTCACCTGCGCAGTCTCGACTACGGTATCTTCCCGCGCGAACCCTTTCCCCGTCCTGACGCTGCCAAGTATACGGGCAAGGGAAACCGACTGCTTATAATGGCCCGCCCTGCCGTCGTTCAGGATCAGGACCGACTTGGTCGGTGTGGACTTCCAGCGTTTATGCAGCCAAAGCCACTGCCCCGGATAGTCGGCGACATATTTTGAGAGTATATCGGCAGACCGCTGGAGTATCTCGTGTATGTCCTTCTTAAGGTCATCCGATTTCATCACCGATATATCGTCTTCGACCACTATCCTGTGGTAAGGGCCGTTCTCCCTGACCATGAAGACGGGAAAAACAGGCGCTCCCGTACGCAGCGAGAAATGCGCGACGCCCTTCGGGGTCGATGCCTTGCGACCGAGAAAATCAACGAACTCCCCTCTCCTGCCCCCATCCTGATCGGAGAGTATGCCGACAGCCTCTCCCTTATTAAGGCAGGCAAGTATATCCTCCACGGCACTTTCCTTAAAAATTACATTAGCGCCCTTGGAGCCGCGCATCTTGTTAAGATACCCGTTGAGCCGCTCCATCTTCTGCCAGCGCGCAAGGACATTCATCTTGTATCCGGCAGTTGAACCTACAAGGGAACAGAGCTCCCAGTTGCCGAAATGCGCCGTAAGGAATATTATCCCCGTACCCTCGGCCTTTATCGCCTTGTTTATCTTTTCCCGGCCTTCTATCCTTATATACTTATTTATATAAGCGTCGTCTATCTGAGGGAATTTTATCAATTCCATGTAAGACTGGGCTATGTTTTGGTAAACCTGCTTTATTATGCGTTTACTTTGCGCGGGAGTGTACCTTCCCCTGAAGGCAGCGCGCAGGCTGGCGTATGCCACCGTCTTTCGGCGGCCCATAGTATAATATATCAGGCTGCCGAAGGCCCTGGCGACCCAAAGCGAGAATCCCAGCGGCAGGAGCCTGAATACGAAAGCCTCAAGCCTTACCAGTAAATAGAGAACCGAGTCTGCCAAAAAACCTCTCCTCCTGATCTATCTTTATCTCCACGGGTATAGATTCTATCTTTACGTCCATTACCGGCGCGAATCTCGAAAGTTTAACCATGTCTTTCTCGGTAACAACGACGGTATCGCAACCTGAAGACCTTGCCGCTGAAATTATCATATCGTAATCGTGTTTTTCGTAAATATGATGATCCATAAACAGCATCTTGCGTTCTATAACGGCGCCGAGCGACAGGACGGTCTCCTCGAATGAGGACGGGTCCGCTATGGCGCATGCCATGACCACCTTTTTGCCCCTGATATCAGGCCCCCCGGAAACCCTGTATGAAGAAGAATATATGTCCGCTCCGGAGACAGCCTCGTTTATGATATCAGGAAGCGTTGAGCCCTTCGTGACAACTATTATATCGGCCCTTTCCAAAGCCAGGACGGGTTCGCGAAGTATACCGCGGGGTATCAGGTAGCCGTTCCCAACGGGATCCCTGCCGTTAACGGCCACTATATCAAGGTCCCTTGCCAGCCTCCAGTGCTGGAAACCGTCGTCGAGTATAATAACATCGGGAGAATACAGGGATTCCGCCCGTATGGCCGAAGCCGCGCGGTCACGGCCCACAATGACCGGGATGTCCCCGAGAGCTTTTTTGAAGAGTTCCGGCTCATCCGCAATACCCGAGGACGGGTCCTTCATATATCCTCTCGTCAGGATGACCGTTTTTTTACCAAACTCTTTCAGCCTGCGGGCCACCATGATAGTCAACGGCGTCTTGCCGGTGCCTCCAAGGGTTATATTGCCTATGCTTATTACTTTGCATTTTGGCCTGTACGGCTTTATCGTTCTGCTGCTATAGAAAGAAGCTGTCAGAACGACCGCCATACCGTATATATTGGATAGCACCCGGAACAGGGCTTTAAGCGATAACGCTCCCGGACCGTGGACGGCGGGGTCGTCTGTCATCAAACCGTATAAATATCTCTTCGTTTTTTCACTCATGCCTTTTCCAGGAAAGGTTCAATAAATTCCAGGTCTTTTTCCGCAACACCGGCATTAGCTTCCAGTACCGAACGTGCCCGCTCTCCCATAACGCGAGTCCCCTCGGGATTATGCATAAGCATCCTGAGTGTCTTTACCAGGTCCTTTCCGTCTTCAACGCGCATTGCCGCTTTTTCGGAAAGTAATGCGGATAATATACCCTCGAAATTATGCATGTGCGGGCCGAAGACAACGGCCTTGGAATAATAAGCGGCCTCAAGAGGATTCTGTCCGCCTTTCTTTATCAGGCTGCCTCCCATGAATATGATGTCGCCGGCCGAATACAGCTTGGCAAGTATCCCCATAACGTCGAGTATAAGCACGTCTTCGCGGCCAGAAGGGCTATGGTCGGACATGGACACGAATCTCGGCTTAAATCCTGCGGCCTTTACGCAGCCGGCTACTGCCTGCGACCTCTCCGCATGCCTGGGGGCTATAAGCAGGCGCATACCCGGGAATTCTTTCGAAAGTTCCTTATAGCAGCGAAGTATTATCTCCTCCTCGCCGGGATGCGTAGAACCCGCCATAAACAACTTGTGTTCGCCTGAAATGCCTAACTTTCTCCTGAAATTATCCCTTTCGTCTTCTTTGCCGCCAAAAAGCGCTGCGTCATACTTGAGGTTCCCCGATACTTTGACTTTGTCTGCCGGGGCCCCAAGATACACGATCTTCTCCGCGTCGGAAGGCATTTGCATAAGAAAAAGGTCGACCTTCCCCAGCACGCTCTTGAGGATAGAACGCACCGCAGAATAATTCTTGAATGAATCTTTCGATACCCTGCCGTTAAATATTACCACGCCGGCAGCGGCCTTTTTGGCCGAGTTAATGAAATTCGGCCATATCTCCGTTTCTGCTATAAGGACGACCTTCGGTCTTATCGATCCCATAACCTTGTCCGTAACAAAACTGAGGTCGACCGGGAAATATATAACCTCCGCTCCTTTGAATCTCTCCCGCGCTATATGGTTACCGGTGGAGGTGACCGTTGAGACTATGATCTTTTCCGACGGGAAATTTTTCCTTATCTCGTCATACAGCGGCAGGCTGGCTATCACCTCGCCAACTGATACCGCATGAAGCCATATAGCCCTCTTATCCTTGACCCGGGCCAGGAACGCATCGGGCAGTATGCCCAACCTCTGCCTGCTGAAACCGCGCCATTTGCCTTTCAGGACAAAATAAGGCATGTATAATACGGCAAACACGGCAAAAATAAGGTCATATAACATTTTATTTTATACCTCAAGCCCGCGGATGAGTCTTTTCGTATGCGGACTTAAGCCTCTCTGTGGTTATGTGCGTATAGATCTGTGTCGTGGAAAGGTTAGCATGGCCCAGCAGCTCTTGTACGCTCCTCAAGTCCGCCCCATGGTCTAAAAGATGCGTGGCGAAAGAGTGGCGCAAGGTATGAGGAGATATCTTCTGCTGGATACTCGTCTTGAGAATGTATTTATTTATTATCCTCCTGACCGAGCGGTCGGTGAGCCTGCCCCCGTTCTTGTTAAAGAAAAGGGCGCGGTCATCTTTTCCGCCGGCTAAACGCCGTTTTTTCAGATAATCCCTTACCGCCTGCAGGGCGCGGTCGCCTATAGGCACGATCCTCTCCTTCTTGCCCTTGCCCAATACTTTTATGACCCCGCCGATCTGGTCGACACTGCCGATGTTCAAACCTACCAGCTCGCTCACCCTTATCCCGGTCGAATAGAGCGTCTCCAGGATGGCCGCGTCCCTTAGGCCGGATTCATCCTCCTTGCCGGGAGACTCAAGCAAAAGCACGATCTCCTTTTCATCAAGGAATTTGGGCAGGTGTTTGTCCCTTTTCGGGGTCGACAGGGAAGATGCCGGATTGGCCTTTATTATGCCTTCCCTGAACAGGAACTTGAAGAAAGACCTTATCGAAGCTATCTTCCTGGCTATCGAAACCTTCGAAAGGTTCAGCTCTTTCAGGCTGGCCAGGTAGCGGCGCAACACTACATAATCCACTTTTTCTATAGGCTCATCCTTGAGGAACTCACTCAAGGACTTAAGGTCAATGGAATAGTTCACGAGCGTATGTTTTGAGGCGTTACGCTCGATCTCAAGATACCTTATGAACTTCTCCACATATCTGTCAAACACATTTACTCCCGCGATCCCTGTTTACCCTCTTCGGGCGGAAGCCCGCCTTCGGTAACCTTGGGTTTGTTCTCCACATGGCGGCATTTCGGGAACCTGGAACATCCGTAGAACGCCCCCCTGCGCGACCGGCGTTCCACAAGCTCACCGTCACATCCGGGCTCGGGGCACTTAATACCGGTGGTGACCATAGGCTTGGCGTTCTTGCATTCGGGAAAACCTGAGCAACTCTTGAATTTCCCGCGGCGGCCCCACTTTACCACCATCTTCCGGCCGCATTTTTCGCATACTTCGTCAAGTTCCTCAACATCCTTCTTTACTTCTTTCATCTCTATCTGGGCCTTAGAAAGCCATTGCGAGAACGGCCCGTAAAAATCCTTTAGCGCCTGCGGCCACTCCACTTTGCCCTCTTCTATCTCGTCGAGCTCCTCCTCCATCTTAGCTGTGAACTCCTCGTCGATTATTACCGGGAAGCTCTTGGTAAGAAGATCGTTAACAACTATGCCGAGTTCGGTCGGCCAAAGGGCAGAACCTTCGCGTCTTATATAATAACGCGCAACTATCGTCTCGATCGTAGGGGCGTATGTCGAAGGGCGGCCTATGCCGTCTTCTTCCAAGGCCTTTACGAGAGAGGCATCGGTATACCTTGGCGGCGGCTTCGTGAAATGCTGTGTAGGGTCCAGTTTTATCAGTTCAAGGACTTCTCCTGCCTCAAGCTTGGGGAGATAGGCCTTCTTCGTCTTTTCCTTGTCCTCGCCCTCTTCCTCTATATCATAGGCGGCCTTGAAACCGGAAAAGACTACCGAAGTGCCTGACGCCCTGAACATACAACGCCCCGCGATTATATCTACCGATGTAACGGACAGTAAAGCGGGCTTCATCTGGCTGGCGACGAACTTCGACCAAACGAGCTTATACAGCCGATACTGGTCCTGCGAGAGGTATTCCTTTATTGAATCGGGCTCCCTCGAAACGGAAGTCGGCCTTATCGCCTCGTGGGCCTCTTGGGCGGCCTTCTTGGATTTATATTCATTGGCCGCGGAAGGCAGGTAATCCGCGCCGAACTTGTCCTTGATATAGAACCTCGCTTCCTCGATAGCGGAAAAAGCGACCTTTACCGAATCGGTCCTCATATAAGTGATAAGGCCCACGGTGCCTTCCTTGCCTATATCGAGGCCTTCATAAAGCTGCTGCGCTATTTTCATCGTCTTGCCTGCCCTGAAATGCAGTTTGTTGAATGCCTCCTGCTGCATCTTGGACGTGGTAAACGGCGCCTGAGGGTTCAGCTTCTTCTCGGTCTGTTTTATATCCTTGACCCGGTACTCAGCCCCTTGGAGTTCCGACAATATCCCGTCGGCGGCGGCTTTGTCTTTTATCCCGGCCTTCTTATCGTCTATCTTGTCGAGCTGAGCGAAAAATGTCTTTCGGTCCTTGCCCTTCTTAAGCTCTGCCTCAAGCTCCCAGTATTCCTGCGGGACGAATGCCTGTATCTCGCGTTCGCGGTCGACTATCATTTTTACCGCTATGGACTGGACCCTGCCGGCGCTCAACCCGCGAGTTATCTTCTTCCAGAGCAACGGGCTAAGGGAGTATCCGACTATTCTGTCAATTACACGGCGGGCCTGCTGCGCGTTTACAAGCTTGATGTCTATCTCTGCGGGATTCTCGAATGCCTCAAGTATGGCCTTCTTGGTTATCTCGTGAAAAACGACCCGCTTGACTTCCTTGTTCTTGCCAAGCTGCGAAGCAAGATGCCATCCTATAGCTTCGCCCTCGCGGTCGGGGTCGGTCGCGATATAGATGATATCCTTGTCCCTGGCCTCGCTCTTGAGCTCGCTGAGCAATTTTTTCTTTTTCGATATCACTACATAGCTGGGCTCGAAATTATTCTCTATATCAACCCCCATCTTCCTCATGGGCAGGTCTATTATATGCCCCATGGAAGAACGTACGAGGAAACCCTTGCCCAGGAACTTTTCGATGGTCTTGGCCTTGGCCGGTGACTCGACTATGACAAGCGCCTCCTGCGAACCTCCCCCTACGGGCAGGATGATCTCTATATTGTCGCCGTCTTTAAGATGTGACGAAGCGTAAGAGGCCCTGTCGAGTATCTGAAGGTTGAGTTCCACGGCCGCGTATTTGACGTCGGCCTTTAGCTCAGCTAACAGAGCGGTTATGCTAATGCCTTCTTTGACCTGCATCTCTTTTCCGTTCACATATATCTTTATCATATATCTTTCCTTGCGTACGACTGTCCCGGGAGCCGTTTTACCAATCCCTTAAGTTCCAGCCCCGTAAGCAGTACCGAGGCTTCCGGAACAGACAATTCGGTCTCATCTATTATCTCGTCGACGGACACCGGCCCGCCCCCCAGCAGATCGAACACTTTTTTCTCGGCACCGCGCAGCTCGAGAGCCGCCGAATCCGGACGGGAAGGAACCAACCTGCTCTTTAGAACCTCGCCGAGTTCCTCGATCACATCATCCGCGGATTCGGTAAGCTTAGCACCCTGCCTGATGAGCGCGTTGGTCCCTCTGGATACGGGCGAACATGCCTGTCCCGGGACTGCGAAGAGTTCCCTTCCCTGTTCAAGCGCGAAATCCGTAGTTATAAGGGCTCCGGAATTCTTCGCCGCCTCAACAACTACTATACCCAGAGACAACCCGCTTATTATCCTGTTCCTTCTGGGGAAGTTCTCCCGGTGAGGCCCGCACGCCATCGGGAATTCCGACACTATAGCCCCATTGCCGGTTATCTCACCCGCCAGGCGTAGGTGTTCGGAGGGGTATATCTGCGCAAGGCCGCTGCCTAAGACCGCTATGGTCCTGCCCTTGGCCCTAAGGGCGCCCTTGTGCCCTGCGGCATCTATGCCCCTGGCAAGACCCGATATGACGGTTATCCCCCTCGCGGCAAATTCCATGCCCAACCTCTCCGCGGTCTGGAGGCCGTAACGGCTGGCCCTCCGGGAACCTACGATAGCCACGGAATTGGCGTCTTCCGGCCTAATCTCTCCTTTTACATACAATATCGCCGGAGGATCATATATCTGTTTAAGGCTCAACGGATAATCAGCGTCAAGATATGACATTATCCGCGCTCCGGACAACTCTGCAAGTTTAATCTCGCGCTCGACAATCTTTAGTCTGTCGCAAGCCATAACGGCATCGGCTATCGCCGGGCCGATCTTATCCGTTTCAATAAGTTGCTTACGGGAAGCCCTGAATATTTCTTCAAAACCGCCGAAGCGTTCCAGCAGGTTCTTTATCCTTATGATCCCTATATCGGGCACCGAGTTAAGAGCTATCAGGTATTCGAGATCGGTCACTTAAGATGCTCCTCTATCCTGTCTACAACCTCATTGACCGACAGGTCTGTGGTGTCTATCCTGTGGTCCGCGCGCGCATAGTATTCGGCGCGCCTGGCAAGCAGCTCGGATATCTTTCCCAGAGGATCGCCCACATTAAGCAGCGGCCTGTGAGTGTGGCCTTTGGTCCTCTCGAATATCCTCTCGGGACTCGCAAAAAGACAGAACATGATCCCGTTCCTCTTCATGTTCCTTACGTTCTCTTCGTTAATGACAGCACCTCCTCCCGCGGCAACCACAAGGCCCGATCGCAACGGGATATCTGCGGCTACCTCGCTTTCTACTCGCCTGAAGTACTGTTCGCCTTTTTTTTCGAATATCTCGGAAATCTTCATCCCCTCGCGTTCCTCTATTATGTCGTCCATGTCGACAAACCTGTAGCCGAGGCGCTTTGCAAGCGCCTTGCCCACGGTGGTCTTCCCGGTCCCCATGAATCCTACCAGGATAATATTGCCCATCTAAAAATCTCTCACCTGTTCGACATAACCGTCAAAATTACGCTTCATCTCGGTAATACTGTCTCCGCCGAATTTCTCTGAAACAGCCATGGCCAGCTCCAAGGCAAGGACCGCTTCCGCTACCACCGCAGCCGCGTGGACAGCACAGACATCATGCCTTTCGACCTGGGCGGCGACCTTCTTTTTCGTTTTAATATCCACGGATTCGAGCGGTTTGCCAAGCGTGGCTATCGGTTTCATAGCGATCCTGACGATGACCGGCTCTCCGTTGGTCATGCCTCCTTCGAGCCCGCCGGAGTTGTTGGTCTTCCTCGAAAACCCTTTCTTCCTGTCGAAAATTATCTCATCGTGGACCTTAGAACCCGGCAGCCGGGCAGCAGTAAAACCAAGACCTATCTCCACGCCCTTTATTGCCTGGATCGACATCATGGCACCGGCTATCCTGGCGTCAAGCCTCCTGTCCGGGAAGACATGGCTGCCCAATCCTGCCGGAAGCCCGGCCGCGGCTATTTCGCAAATCCCGCCCAGGGTATCACCGGACCTGGCGCACTCTTCAACCTTCTTGAGCATTGCCCTGTCCTTCGACTCACCGCCTATCTCTATAACATGGCTTGATACCCTTATCCCGAATTCGTCGAGCAGTATCTTGCACAGGCCGCCTATGGCTACCCGCATCGCGGTCTCGCGCGCACTCGCCCTTTCAAGTATATCGCGGACATCCGAAGTGTTGTATTTCATCGCTCCGGAAAGGTCCGCGTGTCCCGGACGGGGCCGTGTTATCGAAGGAAGCGTGTCTATGGAGAAATCCTTATTCTCGATAAGCAGGGCTATCGGGCTTCCTATGGTAGCGCCTTTACGCAGTCCGGACAGGATCTGGACGCTGTCCTGTTCTATGGCCATCCTGGCGCCCCTGCCGAAACCGGACTGCCTGCGCTTGAGTTCGAGGTTTATAGTACCCTTATCAACCTTCAAGCCGGAAGGCATCCCTTCCAATATACCCAAAAGGAACTTACCGTGCGATTCGCCCGCCGTAAGGTATCTCAACATCTTCTAACCTCCTATAATGGAAAAAATGAAAGGATATCGTCCCTGAAGATTATGCATATAAAAGCTGCTATCGCCAGGAAAGGCCCATACTGTATTATATCCTGTTTTTTCTTCAGCAATTTCGGTATTCCCACAAGGGAACCGAACACCGGAGCCACGAAAAAAGCGACTATGGTAAGCTTCAACCCGAGGAACGAGCCTATCAGCATAAGCAGCATGAGGTCTCCCCCTCCCATCGCCTCCTTCTTATATAATAACTTCCCCAAAAGTCCTATCAGGTAAAGGGAGATAAAACCGAACACTATGCCGAAGAACGAGCTGCCTAACGCCGCGAGCCTCGAGACCTCCCCCTGGATCTTCGGGTAAAAAAAGCTTATCAAAAGGCCGGCGACGATCCCGGGAACACTCAATTCATCGGGTATTATCCAATGCTCGATATCTATAAAAGATATCAAGATAAGCACGCATGAGAGCGCCGTATATATGAAAAATTCCGGGCTCGGACCAAACCTCCAATACAGGACCGTAAAGATAAAAGCGGTCAGGCCTTCTACCTCTAAATAGCGCAAAGATATCCTGCTCTTGCAAAAAGCGCACCTTCCGCCCAGCATTATATAACTTACAAAAGGTATATTAAGATACCATGGCAACGGCCTTTTGCACTGCGGGCAATGCGACGCGGGAAAGACAATGGATTCGCAGCGCGGCAGCCTGTGTATGCACACGTTCAAAAAACTGCCTACTATCGACCCGAACATGAAAACAAATACATAGATGATCAATGACAGCATCTGACCGCCCTGTTCAATGCGGCGCGCATGACCTTTATCGGCGCCTTTTTCCCCGTAAAAAGTTCAAAAGATATGGCACCCTGGTAAAGCAGCATCCCGAGCCCGTTCATCGCTTTGAGTCCTCGTTTTTTCGCTTCCTTCAAAACCGGCGTGGCGGGGGGATTGTAGACTATGTCATATACCGCCAGGCCTTTATGGAGGGCTTTGGGGCTTACTATGCACGGGTCCCCTTTATGCATCCCCACTGGACTGGTGTTAACCAGCAGGTCCGAAGCAAGGACCTCATTATCTATATTCGATTTCACGAACGGCAGCGCTTTAGTCTTACATCCCGGAAAGATTTTCCCCGTCTTTGCGGCAAGGGCCTTAGCCCGTTTAGTGTCCACATCGGTAAACCTGATGGAAGCCGCGCCTTCCCTTGCCAAGACAAATGACACAGCCTGCGCCGCCCCGCCGCAACCGTATAGGAGGACCGCTTTGCCTTCCGGGTCGAATCTAAGATCGCTCTTAAGCGACCTGATGAACCCCTCTCCGTCGGTATTGTATCCTTTTGTCCTGCCTGCTTTGAACACAACGGTATTTACGGCTCCTATTCCTTTTGCCTCCGGCGAAATACCGTCAAGCAAAGGTATCACGGCCTGCTTGTGCGGAATGGTGATGTTCAACCCCCGGATGCCAAGGCCCTTGAAAGCCGGGATCGCCCCTTTGAGGCCAGCGGGCGCTATCTCAAAAGAAATATACACCGCGTTAATGCCCAGACAAGCGAGCGCCGCATTTTGAAAATGCGGCGACAGCGAGTGCTTTATCGGGTAACCGACCACCCCGAATACCCTTGGATGCCCTTTCATCTTTTTAGATCTCAATTCTCAATCTCTTCTTTTCCTTATGGACCAGTTTATTGACAGCATTAAGGTATGCCTTGACACTGGCCTCTATGACATCCGTTGAAGCGGATTTTCCAAGGACGATCTTGTCCTTTGAGCGAAGCCGCACCGTGACTTCTCCCATCGCATCCTTGCCTTTCGTAACGGACTGCAACGAGTAATCCGCCAATTCACCTCTGACCTTGGTTATCTTATCAATCGCCTTATAACAGGCGTCTACAGGGCCGTCGCCTTCCGCGGAAACGGTCTTTATGCCGTCCTTGGAACGGAGCTTAACCGTCGCCACGGGGGTCTCTTCCGTTGACGCAACCGTACGGAACGAATCGAGTTTCCAGGTCTCGGAAGAACCGCCGGAGCCTTCTTCCATCAAGGTCTCGAGGTCCTCGTCGTATATGAATTTCTTCTTATCGGCAAGAACCTTGAACTTCCCGAAAGCCTTATCGGTCTGCGCCGCGCTTAGAGAATACCCGAGCTTTTTCATCTTTTCCGCGAAAGCGTGCCTTCCTGAATGTTTACCCAAAACAAGGCTCGAAGCCGTCAAGCCTATCTCGCAGGGGCTCATTATCTCGTAGGTGGTCCTCTTCTTCAACACACCGTCCTGATGTATCCCGGACTCATGCGCGAACGCATTCTGGCCGACTATCGCCTTGTTCGGCTGTATGATCATACCGGTCAACTTGGACACGAGCCTGCTTGTCTTCGATATCTCCTGCGTCGCAATGCCTGTTGAAAGGTTGCCGAAGAGGTCACTCCTGGTCTTAACGGCCATGACGATCTCTTCCATCGAGGCATTGCCGGCCCGCTCACCAATCCCGTTTATGGTGCACTCTACCTGCCTGGCGCCGTTCCTTATCGCCGCCAAAGAGTTCGCTACACCCAAACCGAGGTCATTGTGGCAATGCACGCTTATCACCGCCCTGCCTATATTCGGGACATGGTTCTTTATATCGCGTATCAACCCGCCAAATTCCTCGGGTATGGCGTATCCGACCGTATCGGGTATGTTGACGGTAGAGGCGCCTGCGATTATTACCTGTTCGATAACCCGGTAGAGGAAGTCCTTTTCGCTCCTCGAGGCATCCTCCGGAGAGAACTCTACGTCATCCGTGTAGCGGCGGGCAAGTTTCACCGCGTCCACCGCGAGGCGGACTATTTCGTCCTCGGCCTTCTTCAACTTATACTTCATATGGATCTTCGACGTGGCCAGGAAGACATGTATGCGCTTCTTAGAAGCGGGCTTAATAGCCTCTCCGGCCGCTTCTATGTCCTTCTTAAGGCATCTGGCAAGCCCGCATATGACCGGACCCTTCACCTTCTGCGCGATCGTCTTCACCGCGGCAAAGTCTCCCGGCGATGAGACCGGGAAACCCGCCTCTATGACATCCGTCTTGAGCCGCACGAGCTGCTGCGCTATCTCGAGCTTCTCATGCGCCTCGAGCGACGCGCCGGGGCATTGTTCGCCATCGCGGAGCGTTGTATCGAAGATTATTATCTTTTCCATCTTATGGGGCCTCCGCCCCTGATTTATTTTTTCATCCAAGGCATCATTTCGCGAAGCTGCTTACCGACCTTCTCGATCTGATGCTCGTCGCCTTCTTTTAATAACCGGTCGAAGTTCTTCCTGCCGGTCTCATTTTCCTTTATCCACTCCCTAGCAAACTTCCCGCTCTTTATCTCCTTGAGCATCTTCTTCATCTCTTTGCGGGTTCTCGCGTTGACTATCCTGGGCCCGCGGCTAAGGTCGCCGTAGGTAGCGGTATTTGAAACCCCGCGGCGCATGCCCGTGATACCTCTCTCCTGTATAAGGTCCGTTATCAGCTTCAGTTCATGCAGGACCTCAAAATACGCTATCTCGGGCTGGTAACCTGCCTCGACAAGAGTGTCGAAACCGGCCTTTATCAGTTCGCTGACGCCGCCGCACAGGACAGCCTGCTCTCCGAAAAGGTCCGTCTCTGTCTCTTCCTCGAAAGTCGTCTCGATAACACCCGCGGTCGTCGCCTTTATGCCCTTGGCGTATGCGAGGGCTATCTTCTTGGCGTTGCCGGTGGCATCCTGATATATGGCAATAAGCGAGGGGACACCCTTACCCTCCTCATACATCCTGCGCACCAAAGCGCCCGGGCCCTTGGGAGCTATCATGAAGACATCGACGTTCTTCGGCGGCTTTATCTGTTTGAAACGGATATTGAACCCATGCGAGAAGCAGAGAGCCTTGCCCTTCTTGAGGTTCGGCTTTATGCTTTCCTTATAAACTTTTGCCTGCACGTGGTCCTGCGTAAGTATCTGGATTATGTCGGCCTTCTTCGCGGCTTCGGCGGCCGAGACGGGCTCAAAACCGTCTTTCTTCGCCTGCTCATAATTGACGGTGCCTGCCATCTCGGAGACCACTACATTGCAGCCTGAATCTCTCAGGCAAAGCGACTGCCCGCGGCCCTGGATACCATAACCGATTATCGCTATCGTCTTGTCCTTTAAAACATCGAGGTCAGCGTCTTTATCATAGTATATCTTTGCCATTTACTCTTCTTCCTCCTTTGAAGTTTTAGATCCTTTTTCCTTCGGATCAAGTGACATAGCTATTTTTCCTGTCCTGACTATCTCTTTTATCCCAAACTGCCTCAGTAGCTCCACGAGGTTATCTATCTTCTGGGTCTCCCCGGTCGCCTCTACGGTTATCGTGTCGATGCCCAGGTCGGCAACATCCGCTTTCATCGTATCCGCTATCTCGATTATCTGGGCACGATCATTCGGCGCCTGGATACCGACCTTTATCAGGATAAGCTCGCGATCGATAAACCTCGACTTTGTCAGGTCCTGGACCGTTATGACGTCTATAAGCTTGTTCAGCTGTTTCTTGACCTGTTCCAGCGTGCGTTCATCACCATCAACAACGATCGTCATGCGCGAGACCGTTGGATCCTCTGTCTCGCCGACCGTCAGCGAATCGATGTTGAACCCGCGCGCCGAAAAAAGCCCTGATATACGGGAAAGGACTCCCGAGTGATTCTCCACCAATGCCGATATAGTGTGTTTCATGCCATACTCCCTATCATATCGTCAAGCCGCTTGCCGGCGGGAACGAATGGGTAGACATTCTCTTCCGGTTCGACTATGAACTCCATGACAACAACGTTCTTCGTATGCATTGCCTTTTCGATAGCCGGCCTGACTTCTTCCTTCTTGTCGATTCGCATGCCGACGGCACCGTAGGCCTCGGCGATCTTGACAAAGTCCGGGTTGGTCATCTTCGTATGGGAATACCTCTTCCCATAGAAAAGCTCCTGCCACTGCCTGACCATCCCCAGGAAGGAGTTGTTCAATATGACGATCTTGACGTCTATATTGTTGACGACCGCGGTCGCGAGCTCCTGTATGTTCATCTGTATCGAACCATCTCCACTAATGACAAAGACCTGCGCGCCGGGCCTTCCGACCTTGGCGCCTATGCCGGCGGGGAACCCGTAACCCATTGTCCCAAGCCCTCCGCTCGAGAGGAATTCCCTCGGCCTGGCGAACTTGTACCACTGGGCTGTCCACATCTGGTGCTGCCCGACGTCGGTGGCTATGACCGCGTCTCCATTGGTCGCCTCGCAGATCTGCTGGATGACATACTGCGGGCGCAGGTGGTCGTCGGTCTTATAGTGGAGAGGATGCTTTTCCTTCCACTCTACTATCTTATTCGTCCATTCCTTGTCATGCGGACGATGAACGATCTTAAGCATCTCTCCTAAAACACATTTGACATCGCCGACTATCGGTATATCGACCTGGACGCTTTTTGATATCGCCGAAGGGTCGATATCGATATGTATGATCTTCGCGTGCGGGGCGAACTCGTCAACCTTTCCCGTAACCCTGTCGTCGAAACGCGCGCCTATCGCTATAAGCAGGTCGCAATTCTGGACGGCATGGTTCGCGTAACCGGTCCCGTGCATACCGAGCATGCCCAATGACAACTCATGGTTGCCGGGGAACCCTCCGAGACCCAACAGGGTCATGGTAACCGGCGAGTTTATCTTCTCGGCGAACTCCATAAGCTCCTTGGATGCACCCGAGAGTATGACGCCGCCGCCGGCGTATATTACCGGTTTCTTGGATTCCGATATCATCTTGACAGCCCGCCTGATCTGCCCCGGATGGCCGCAATAAGTCGGCTTATAGCTGCGTATGTTGACCTCGGACGGGTAATGGAACTCCGTCTCGGCCAACTGGACATCCGACGGCAGGTCGATGAGGACCGGTCCCGGCCTCCCGGTAGAAGCTATATGGAACGCTTCCCTGACCGTCCTGGCGAGGTCCTTGACATCCTTTACCAGGTAATTATGCTTGGTTATCGGGCGCGTGATGCCTATCATGTCCGCTTCCTGGAATGCGTCGTTGCCGATCATGAACGTCTTGACCTGTCCGGTTATGATAACCATCGGTATCGAGTCCATGTAAGCAGTCGCGATCCCCGTGACAAGGTTCGTGGCGCCCGGGCCCGACGTCGCGATGCAGACACCCGGTTTTCCCGTAACACGCGCATAGCCGTCAGCCGCGTGGGCGGCGGCCTGCTCGTGCCTGACGAGGTAGAATTTCAGGTCGGAACTGTAAAGGGCATCGAAAAGCGGCAGGGCCTGCCCCCCCGGATAGCCGAATATGGCGCCGACACCTTCCTTTTTGAACGCTTCAATAAGTATCCGCGCTCCGTTCATCTTGGTTGTCATCTATTTTTAGCCTTTCATAACGGCGCCTGTCGAAGACGAGGTAACGAGCTTTGCGTATCGCGCGAGATAGCCCGTGGTTATCTTCGGTTTTTGCGCCTTTATCGCTTTCAATCGTTTTGTCAATTCAGACTTCGAGACCTTCAATTCCAGTTTCCTGGACGGGATGTCTATCTCTATCGTATCGCCGTTCTTTATCGCGGCAATAGGTCCGCCTTCGGCGGCCTCGGGCGAAATGTGCCCGATGCACGGCCCTTGCGTACCGCCGGAGAACCTTCCGTCGGTTATCAAGGCAACCTTGTCCGCCAGGCCGAGGCCTACGATCGCGGCCGTCGGAGAGAGCATCTCCCTCATTCCCGGGCCGCCCTTCGGGCCCTCGTAGCGGATGACAATGCAATCTCCGGCCTTGATCTTGCCGGTCATGATCGCCTTCATCGCCTCTTCCTCGGAATTGAAGACCTTCGCCTTCCCGGTAAAACGCTTTATCTTCTCCTGGACAGCGGTCTGCTTGACTACGGCACCGTCCGGGGCGATATTGCCCTTCAGGACGGCGATCCCTCCTTCTTTATGGTACGGCCTGTTAAGCGGCCGGATAACCTCTTCATCGTCTATGCGGGCGGAATCCGCCAAGCGGAATATCGTCTTCCCGCTGACCGTCATGTGGTCGTTGAGTAACGGTTTAAGCCTCTTGAGAACGGCGGGTATGCCTCCCGCGAACTCGAGGTCTTCCATAAAATACCTGCCCGAGGGCAAGATGTCGGATATATGCGGAGTATTCCTGCTTATTTTATCGAACATATCCAAGGGCAGTCTAATACCCAGCTCGTGTGCGATAGCCGTCAGGTGCAGGACGGTATTTGTAGAGCCCCCGAGCGCCATATCGACGCGCATCGCGTTCTCGAAAGACTTCATATCCATTATCTTGGAGGGTGTCATATTCTTTTTGACGAGTTCGACAACTCGTTCGCCGCTCTCATAGGCGATCCTCTCCCTCTTGGCCGAAACCGCCAGCGCAGTGGCGCCGCCCGGCATCGCGATACCGATTGATTCGGTTATGCAGGCCATGGTATTTGCCGTATAAAGCCCTTGGCAGGAACCCGGCCCGGGGCAAGCATTGCACTCAAGCTCATCGAGTTCTTCCCTGGTTATCTCACCGGCCCTGTACCTGCCGACCGCCTCGAAGGTATCCTTAACGAGCGAGAGCCTCCTCATGCGTGAACGCCCGGAGAGCATGGGTCCGCCGGTAACGACTATCGCCGGTATGTCCATACGGCAAGCCGCCATGAGCATTCCGGGGGTTATCTTGTCGCAGTTGGTCAAAAGTATGAGTCCATCGAGCGCATGGGCCGTCGTGACCATCTCGACCATATCCGCTATTAGTTCCCTCGACGGAAGCGAACAATGCATGCCAAGATGACCCATGGTAACACCGTCGCAGATGGCCGGAACGCCAAAGACGAAGGCAGCTCCCCCGCCTGCATATATACCATGCTCTATGGAACGTTCAAGCGCCCTCATATGGGTGTGTCCGGGGACAAGGTCTGTAAAACTGGAGGCAATACCGATAAATGGCTTGCCCATCTCGGACTTTGAGACGCCCGTGGCATAGATAAGTGACCTGCTTCCGACTTTCTCAAGGCCCTTCTTGGCTCTATCGCTTCTAAACATGATATATCTCCTTGTATTTCTTAGGGTTAACTTCCCGTTCGGAATGACGTAAGGAAAGTTTAAGCCATTGTAAGGAAAAATTATAGCACATCAACGGGATATGTCAATGATATTATAGGACGTTACCCCTACGCCTGAATAGACGTAAAAAGGAGGGATTTTCTTTCAAATATAGCCGGTTTATTGCAATTTACCGTAATATTTCAAGGCATAATCGATGTCCAGCACCGTCATCTGCCCGTCGCCGTCCATATCCCCTTTCTTGAGACATTTCGCGCAACGTTCAAAGCAGCAAAAAACCGTCTTTAGATATTTCTTCTCGACCAGCGGAGGGATATAGTCATAAAACTTCTTCTCGCCTTCCAGTCTTTTTTTGTAAAAAGAATATAACCCCATCGTGCCCTTTCCTGAATTGCATTTCCTGCATGACCAGACCTGGTTGTGTATGGCCTGTATGGTATCGCATTCGGGGCAGCGCTCATTCGCTAAAAACGACTTCGGGACTATGTGCTCACGGGCTAACTGGGTTTTGCTTCCGCAATACGCGCATTCCTTATCGGATTCCGCAAACTGCCAGTCTTCCCTCTCGATATCGGACCACTTCTTCTCCCCCGATCTCAAGGCCTTGAACGTATTTTTGATAAAACCGTAATATTTTTCCTTGGCCTCTTTACCGTTGGAACATCTAAAAGCGCTGCAAGTAATGATCTTGGCATATTGAAAATTAATTACATCTATTAATATCTCAACATCGCGGTCCGGCATAGACCCCTATCTCCGGTTAGATATTTTAGGGAATAGTGATCTTTTATTTGTCATTTATTATTCCCTCTTTCTAACATTTGAACTCAGCAGCTGGCACCTTAAAACAGACGGCTGGGACAGTCCGCTGGAGTGAATTGTTAGGCTCCATCATCTACTGAAACTTGGTGAGTTATTCTAATCTTGCCGTTCAAATTTCCCGCTTTAAGAACCGTCGTTACGTTAGCACCCGGGAAAGGAGGCTTGTGAGTGATAGTTAGCATCCATTGAACGGGCAGACTTTCTTTTATCGATGCCCCGAATTTGTCTTTATATTCGGTTTCTTTATTAGGATCGACCCTCTCAAGTTTAAGAGCAAGGCAACCTTTAGAAATAGTGCTTTGATAAAATTCTCTCATCACTTTTTTAGCCCATTGCAGATTTGAATCAGTATAATCGAAGTCATCAAGAGACAGCAAGGTATTTACGTCCTGCGATAAGATTGCTTTTTCTACCGTTGCAACAAAAGCACTTTCTTCAGCTGTCGGTTTATTTGGTAAGGTAATATCTATTGCGAAGACAAGAGGTTGAAACATCAATATTAATAATATCATAAATAATTTTATCATTATTTTATTGGCCTAACATTTAATAGACGAGTGTCGTTTTTTGTGCTATTGGCTTGAAATCCTAAGTTAAAGTTTACATTGAGGTTAGGCGTTTGTAAAGGGAATTATTTTGACATATTTCGTGTTTTGGCTATAATAGCGTGATAGACGAAAGGGGTAATTTCCGAAAAAATGATAGCAACTACCGCTAAAAACGAGATCCTGCCGGAATTCCAAAATATTGAACGCTCTAAACCCGCGTGATACGGGATATGCCTAACGCGACGAAGAGCCCGTTGGGCAAGCTGTATTATTCCTGATAAATTCCGACAGCAGATTATTGAACCGCTCCGGATGCTGCATCATCAGAAAGTGGCCTGTATCGTCCCATTCTACGTAGGTAAGGTTCGGGAATTCACCCTTAAGTTGTATTTCCTCGTTGGAGGGCAGTTCCGGTATCTTGGCGTATATGGCAAGTAACGGCGCTTTTATGACGACGGGTTCCCATACTTCCGGGCGCCACATCTCTTCCATGGCGCTGTTGGCGGCATAGGCGTTGGCTTTCGTCATGACGGCCATTATCTCTTTCTGCAACGGCTCGGGCGTCTTTCCGTAGAAAGTCATGCTCACGAACCAGCGAACGAACTCCTGCCTGTCCTTGCCCTTTAATTTCTCCAAAAAGGCCCCGATCTCCGACCTCGCCGCTTCGTAGCCCTTCGGATCCATGGATACATTGACGTAAACGCCGTCGACGTCGCACATAGCGCTGACCTTCTCCGGGTATTTGATCGCGAACCGGCGCGCGACGATAAATCCGCTGCTGTGGCCAACGATTACGGCCTTCTTTATGCCCGCAGACACCATTACGGAGTTGACCGCTTCGGCGAGGTAGTCGGGCGTATACGAGATACCGGAAGGCTTGCTGCTGTGCCCGCAGCCGGGAAGGTCTACCATTATAAGCCGGTAATCCTTGCGCAAACCCGCCACTTGGTAACGCCAAACACTGCTGTCACAGGACCAACCGTGGATAAATACTATCGCCGGGGCATTCTCCCTTCCGTAATCAAGGTAATGTATGTGCATGTTGCCCGGATAGGCATAACGCGAATTTACCGGCAGGATGGTTAACACGATGAACAAAAAGGCCAACAGGATCCCCAGCAGAAGTATTTTGCTTTTCATGGCGTCATTTCCCGGTGTATTTTGTGCCGTCCGGACCTATCGCGTCGAGCTGGAGGACTACACCGTCCTTGCCCGTAACGGCATAATGTGGTTTCCCGTCGGGCTCGGTAAAGAAACTGCCCGCCGGAAGGGCCTTAAGCCCGTTCTTGTCGAAATTATCCCCGTATCCGAAATAGATCGTACCTGAGACTACGGTAACCATCCTGTTCCTGCTCTTGTGCGAATGCGGCGGTAACTGGGTATTCGGGGGTATCACAATGCGTTCCGCGAAAGGCCCCGTGGCATCAGGGTCCCCGGCAAGGACCGCAGTCTTGAGGCCGTGAAGTTTAGGGTCTGCATTCCATACCATCTCCGCCGGCGTTATGCGCATGGCCGGAAGTCCCTTACCGAACGTAGTCTTGATATAGATGCTGCCGGCGCATACTATAACTCCCGCCGCGAAAGCTGCAATATACCCTATCTTTTTCATCCTGCCCCTTTTTTTATTTATAGACCCTCGGCACCCGGGAAGATATCCAACACACTACTTCGTATGGTATCGTCTCGAGCAGGTCCGCTGTCTCTTCTACCGTTATCTCCTGCTTTCCCTGCCTGCCGATAACGGTCACTTCATCGCCAACCTTTACGCCTTTCACGCGCGTAACATCCACCATGGTGTGATCCATGCATATACGCCCGATTATCGGCGCGCGTTTGCCCCGGATTATCATATCCGCCCTGTTTGAGAGGTGGCGGTTAAGTCCGTCGGCATAGCCGATGGGAAGTGTCGCTACCATGGTCTGCCTTGTAGTCATATGGGTCCTGCCGTAGCTGATGAACCTGCCCGGAGGGGTATTCTTTAAGTATATCACGGTCGTCTTAAGGGAAAGCGCGGGTTTGAGCTTTACGGTCTTAGCTATCCTGGCGCTCGGGTAGAGCCCGTAGAGCATAAGCCCCGGGCGGACCATGTTAAAATGCGAATCCTTATAGAGCATAGCCCCGGCGGAATTGGCGGCGTGGACATACTGTATTTCAAGGCCCCTTATCTCCATCTCGGCAGCAAGCCGCTTGAAATTCTCTATCTGCTTTACGGTATAGTGGACATCTTCCTCGTCGGCGCTCGCGAAATGCGTAAATATACCCTCTACTGTTATATTATCGAAACCAAGCAGGTCTTCGATAAGGCTGTCAGCCTCGTCATGCCATACGCCGAGCCTGCCCATTCCGGTATCTACCTTGACATGCGCAAGGGCCTGCTTACCGAACCTGCGCGCGGCCTTGTCTATGGCAGACGCCAGGGTCTTATTGCAAACGGTCAGGGTAAGGTCGTAATATACCGCGGCCTCGGCTTCCTTCGGCAGCACGGAGCTTAGCACAAGTATCGGAGTCTTTACCTTTGCCTTGCGCAGGGTTATCCCTTCATCGACACAAGCGACGCCCAGGTATGATATATTCTCCTTTTCAAGGCGACGCGCAACCTCTACCATACCGTATCCGTAGGCATTCGCCTTGACCACGGCAAGGACGCTCGTGCCTTTGGAAAGTCGCGATCTGATAACGCGGTAATTGTAAGCTATGGCATCGAGGTCTATCTCGGTCCATGTGGGCCTGCTGATAAACTCGTGGGGCAAAAGGCGTCTTTTTATCATCTCACCTGTACATCTTTCGGATAAACATATAAAGGCGTAAACCTGTCGGTGTCCTCAAAGTCCTTCTTCATTATCATCTCATAGCCGAACCTTGATATTGTTTCCGCCCTGGAATACCAGCCGCTTTTGGGAGCGAATACGGCCGCGTATTTGAAATTGTCACGGATATAGTCCCCGTATACGGCAAGACCGTCCCCGATAAAAACCGCGGCGCCTTTTATCTTCCCAAGGAGTTCGGCAACCGGCATTACTGAATATTTCATCCGCCTGCGCAGACCGCCCGCGCCGGACGTAAAAGCCGAACAATAAACATTGCCACGGCGCGCGTCGACAACGGGAACAATCAGCCCTTTCGCACCCACGGCATTATAGGCTATAGCATCGAGCGTGGGAACACCTACGATCTTTATCTTCCTCGTGAAAGCAAGCCCTTTGACCGTCGCCGCGCCTATTCGCAGCGAGGTTAGCGATCCGGGGCCTTTGGAAAAAGCGATATACCCTATATCCCCGAGCTTCACCCCCGCCTTTTTGAGGAGTTTATCAATGGCGGGTATCAACTCTTCGCATTGCCTTTGATCGGCCTGCTTATGGATGGAAGCGATGATCCTGTCCCCGTCGGCCAGGGCTATCGAAACATACTTTGATGAAGTATCGAGCGCCAGTATCTTCACGGGCGGATGTCCTTTATCGTAAGGGATCTCTTTTCCGGGCCGCGTATCCTAAGGGCTATCGCCAGGTGCCTGACAGGAAGGATGCGGTCCATCTTGTTCGACCACTCTATTACCACTACTCCGTCACGGGCCAGGTAATCCTCATATCCTATGTCCTCTATATCCTTAAGGCTGTTGAGCCGGTAAACGTCGAAATGGAACAGCGGTATCCTGCCTTTGTATTCTTTGACCAACGTGAACGAAGGGCTGTTTACGTGCAGGTAATCCCTGACGCCGAGCCCCTTCGCGATACCTTTGACGAGAGTGGTCTTGCCAGCGCCGAGGTCGCCCGATAGCGCTACCATGTCTCCGGGTTTTAGGCGCCTCGAGATCTCTTCTCCCGCTTTTATGGTCTCTTTTTCACTTCCGGTCGTTATTACCATCAAAAATGCGCGAATCCTTTCGCCTTGAGTTCTCTCACCTTTCCGTTCTTTCCTATTATCCTGACCCCGGACTTTTTGTCGAGGATCTCGCCTATCTGGGTCAGTTTCAACCCGCTGACCTCGATATTCTTAACCGCGAGCCGGCGTGCTTCGGCAAGCGGCATTGTAAAAAGCAGTTCGAAATCCTCTCCCTCGTTCAGTGCGGCTTCTACTCCGCGCGCATCATCCGAAACAGGTATAAGTTCTTCATATATACAAGCGCCCACGCCGCTGGCTTTCGCGATATGGTTAAGGTCTGTCGAGAGACCGTCCGAAATATCTATCATCGAGCTCACCTTAAAATTATCGACGAGACAGCGGGCTTCCTTCAGCTTGGGGACAAAATCCAGATGGCGCTTGCTACTGTAAGAACCCCCCAGAGAACCGGTAACGCATATGATGTCCCCGGGTTTCGCTCCGCTCCTTAGTTTGATTTTTTCCGGCTCAACGAAACCGAGGACCGCCACGTCCACTACTAGTTTACCCGACGAGTTGGTGTCGCCTCCTACTATGCCCACGTTGAACTTCTTAGCCAGGGATTTTATGCCGCGGTAGAGCTCCTCGATATATTCCACGGAAAATCTTGCCGGAAGCCCGAGGGAGACGACGGCATACTCCGCGGTCCCGCCCATTGAAGCTATATCGCTGAGGCCGCAGGCGAGGGATTTCCATCCTATCTGGTATGCGCTGGTGCCTTTGATCCTGAAATCTACGTCCTCAAGAAGCATATCTATAGTGACAAGCAGGTATTTCCTGCGCGAGATCCGTATAACAGCGCAATCATCGCCTATGCCTTTTATTATCTCGGGCCGCCCGCGCCCGGTCCCGGAAAGGTCCTTGGCAAGACGTTCTATAAGGCCGGTCTCACCTAATCTTGCTAATCTCATTCGGCTTTAAGACTCCTCTTTCGGTAATGATCGCGGTAATGAGTTTGGCCGGGGTAACATCAAAAGCAGGGCAATATGTCTTTACCCCTCTCGGCGCCAGCACCTTGCCTCCCACCATGGTTATCTCCCCGGCACGCCTTTCTTCTATGGGTATCCGGCTGCCATGCGGCATCCTGAAGTCTATCGTAGAGACCGGGGCCGCGACATAAAAGGGTATCTTATGGTACTTTGCCAGGACCGCGACACCGTAAGTACCTATCTTGTTGGCGGCGTCCCCGTTGCGGGTTATCCTGTCGGCGCCTACTATGACCTTCGTGATCTTGCCGCGGGCCATTACATGCGCTGCCATGTTATCGCAGATAAGGGTCACATCTATACCTTCATGCATAAGTTCCCATGTGGTCAGCCTGGCTCCCTGCAGGAGCGGCCTGGTCTCATCCGCGTAAACCCTGAACTTCCTGCCTTTTTCCTTGGCACGGTAAAGTACACCCAAAGCAGTACCGTAATCGGCCGTAGCCAGCGCGCCGGCGTTGCAATGGGTAAGTACGACGTCACCGTCTTTTATAAGGCGCGCGCCGTATTCGGCCATCTTCCTGCATATGGCCCTGTCTTCCTCGTATATCTTATGGGCCTCGGAGAGGAGGTCTTTTTTTATCCCGGAGACGTTCGCGGAACGGCTGGCGGACGCGGCATCCCTCATCCTCTCCATGCCCCAAAACAGGTTTACCGCAGTCGGGCGCGATGAGCCCACAAACCTTATGATTTTATCGAGTTCGCGCATGAATTCCGAGCGGTCCTTTGCCCGGGAATCCTTTATGCCAAGGTAAACTCCGTAGGCCGCCGCAACACCCAGGGCCGGCGCGCCGCGGACCTGCAGTTTCTTTATGGCGTGCCAAAAACTTTTTATATCACGAAACTTCAGGTATACGAGCCTGTTTGGCAGGAGGGTTTGGTCTATGATCTTTATCGAATTTTTATCCCATCTTATCGTCTGGATCGCCATAGGTTCCTCTAACCCGGTACAGCTATAAGCCTGTAAAGGAAGACAAAAAATACCACCGTTGTATTATGCACTATGTGCACCGCTATGCACGGTATTATGGAACCCGTCTTCTCATACAGGTAAGCCAATAAAATACCCAGCGCCAATATAGGAAAGAACGAAACTATGTTAAGGTGTAGCAGGGAGAATACTAAGGAAACAAGTATTATGGCATTGCGCGCGCCCATCTTCTTCCTGACAACCGGGTAAGCGAAACCCCGGAAGAACAACTCCTCCATAACGGGCCCGAGCAGGGTTACCAGCCCGGTAAGTATGAACAGTAATTTAGGCCGGTCAGTCTCATAGAGCATCTCAAGCGCCCTTGTCTCCGGCGGTTCGTAATTGAATATCCTAAGGCCCAGCAGGACAAAGACCATTATGACCACTATTATAGGTATCAACATAAGGTAGCCGCTGAGGCCGATCTTTATGTCCCTGGCTATGTTACCGGCTTTTAACCCGAGGCTGGAAAGTTTCCGGCCGTATTTTTTGAGGACAAAATACAGCACTATCATGAGCCCTATTACATCCATCAGGGTCGCGTTCATGACGGTAAAGAGCTTTTCATCCAAATGCTTGATGCCGGCCGCTGTCGCTGCGCCCAATTCTATCGCTTGCACAAGATACCCAAAAAAATAAAATATGACGGCTATCCTGAATATATCCACTATTCCCCAGCTGACATCGGGCGGAACGCCTATGGACGGCATTATATCGAACCCGTTAAGTTTGCGGGCAACGCGCCTGACCAGCATTACCAGCCCGGCCATAAGCGCTATTGAACACGCGAAAGTGCTACCGGAAAGCGCGAAGGCAAGAGGTTTGTTCGTCGAAAGCAGGTCTTTTATCCTGGTCTCCCTTTCGGCGGCTTCTTCTGGGGTCAATATACGGTGGACTTTCTTATCCTTCCCTGCGCTTCTCTCGACCTTGGCCGGGAAAAATACCATGAATACCTCGAAAACAACTATAACGGCAAGCATAATGACATAAAGCCTGTTCTCTTTAAGGAACCTGCTTGCGGCATCAACCGACAACATTATGCCTCCTCGGCCTGAACTTCACCTTTAATTCCTGTGTCGCCACTTTTTCGCAGGCAGCCATATCCACACCCGCATAATCAACACATGTTACTTCCACTTCGAGCAACTTTTCCCTGCATTCCTCTATGAATTTTTTGACCTCACCGTAAGTACCTGGCCCGAAAGCCGGTTTGCATATCCTGTTATATGTCTCTTCGTCCTGGGCATTAAGGCTGACGCTTACCCGGTCGATCAGCCCCGCAAGGTCATCTGCTATTCGCCTCTTATTGATAAGGTTCCCGTGACCGTTCGTCGTAAGGCGTATCTTAGCACCTTTCTTCTTAAGTTCCTTCGCCACACCCAACAGGCAATCGAGCCGCAGGGTAGGCTCTCCGTATCCGCAGAAGACTATTTCATCATAACGTCTTGGGTCGCCTACCGCTGTTACTATATCTTCCGCCGTAGGTTCGCCGCTAAGGCGCAGGTTATGGCCCATGACAAAATCCGTGGATTTTGTCACACAGAATTCACAGGCGCTTGAGCACCTGTTGGTAAGGTTTACGTAAAGCGAATTCCTTATAGGGTATACTATCGCGCAAGGACGTTCGGTCTTACCTACGCCGAACAGGGTCGCGCAATTTAACGTAGTCACCCGCGCCACATCATCGGGCCCGAGACCCTTTAGTCCGGCGATCTCCTCGACCGCCCTGACCATGAACGCGGGCTCGTTGCGCTTGCCGCGCATGCCTTCGGGGGCCAGATAAGGAGCGTCCGTCTCCACCAGTATCCTGTCCACGGGGACCTTGTTCCTGACAAGGTCGCGCAATTTAGAGGCATTCTTGAAAGTTATGTTGCATGTGAAAGAAACGTACATCCCGAGTGCAAGGACGCCTTCAAGGAGTTTTTCATCGGCGGGAAAACAATGGACCACTCCCTTTACCGAAGGGCCCGCTTCTTCTTTTAATATACGCAGTGCATCGTCCGCGGCCTCCCTGCAATGGATTATTAAAGGTAACCCCGTATCTTTTGCAAGGCGGATAAATTTCCTGAAAACGTCCTGCTGCAGGCCGGCGGGAGAGAGGTTCCTGTAATAGTCCAGGCCGACTTCGCCGATAGCCACGACTTTTTTACTCCCGGAAAGGTCTTTTATCTCGGACAACGCAGAAGGACCGGCAGCTTTCGCATCATGGGGATGGACGCCTACTGAAGCAAATACCGGATCGTATTTTCCGGCAACGGCCACAGACCTCCTTGAGCCTTCGAGGTCGCTGGCTACATTTATGATATTATTTATCCCTGCATCCGCCGCCCTCTTAATGACGAGGTCCCTGTCGGAATCAAATTCGGGAAAATCCAGATGGCAATGGCTGTCTACCAGATTGGTCATTTTGCCTTGGTATCTATACGGGGGAACAAGGGCGCGCCTTTCTTCACCTGTGTAGCGGGTTTCATCATGCCCCATTTTCCCATATCCGAGGCGCGGGCCTCGGAAAGCGGTCCTTCTATCCCCAATTGTTCCCACATCTTTTGCGCGGAAGCGGGCATGAACGGCGATACCGCGACCGTTACGATACGTAATATCTCTGAAAGGTTATACATCACATCTGCAAGCCGGTCTTTCCTTCCCTGCTTGTCCAACGACCACGGCGCCTGGACCTCTATATATTTGTTCGCCTTGTTTATCAATTCCCATATTGCGCCGGTAGCGCTTGGAAAATCAAGCTCGGTCATCGCGGCATCCATCTTCGCGGGAAGCCCTGCGGCAAGAGCCTTAAGTTCCGCATCCGCGGGATCATTTGTATTCGCAGGCGCGGGGACCTCGCCGCCATAGTACTTTTCTATCATTGTGAGCGTCCTGTTGAGCAGGTTGCCTATGTCGTTGGCCAGATCAGTGTTCAAACGGCTGACAAGGGCCTCTTCGGAAAAAAGCCCGTCATGTCCGTAGGGTATCTCGCTCAAAAGGAAATACCTTAAAGGATCGGGCCCGTACCTGTCTATCATCTCGACGGGATCCGCGGCATTACCGAGGGACTTGGACATCTTCCTGCCCTTGGCGTCAAGCCAGTGGCCGTGCGCGAAGACTGTCTTGGGGGGTTCTATACCGAGTGTATGGAGTATGATCGGCCAAAAGACCGTATGGAAGCGTATTATATCCTTACCGAGTATGTGGATATCCGCGGGCCAGTACTTCTTGAACTTGGCGTCATCCCCTCCGGCATAACCGAGAGCGGATATATAATTAAGCAGCGCGTCGAACCAAACATATGAGACATGGTCCTTAGAAAAAGGTATCTCTACGCCCCATTCTAGGCGGCTGCGCGGCCGGGATATACACAGGTCTTGCAAGGGCTGCTCCAGAAAACTCAATATCTCGTTCTTTCTTGACTCCGGCTTGATAAAATCCGGATGGCTTTTTATATAATCTATAAGCCAATCCTGGTACTTCGACATCCTGAAGAACCAGTTCGTCTCCGTTATCTGTTCAACCGGGCGCTTGCAGTCCGGGCAGTTGCCCGCATCAAGCTGGCTCTCCGGCCAGAACGCCTCGCAAGGCGCGCAGTACCATCCTTTATATTCGGACTCGAACAATTCGCCTTTTTCGTGCAACTTCGTGAAGACCGCCTGGACAACCTTTATATGGCGCTCCTGAGTAGTACGGATGAAATCATCATAGGATATCGACATACGCTTCCAGAGCTCTATAGACGGTTTGACGACCGAATCGACGAACTCCTGGGTCGATACTCCCGCCTCGGCGGCGGCCTTGGCGACTTTCTGGCCGTGCTCGTCTGTCCCGGTAAGGAAATATACGTCCGCGCCCTTAAGGCGGTGGTACCTGGAAAGCGCGTCCGCGACCGTGGACTCATAGCAATGTCCAATATGCGGTTTCGCATTCACGTAATATATGGAGGTAGTCAGATAGAACTTGCTCATGATCTCTTCTGGCGGTGCAGTTTACACATTTGCGGGCAGCTGCACGCGACCTCGGTTATTTTTCCTTCGCCGCAGTCTATGGTTACCGCGCGCTTGAGCGCGTTCACTGAGATCACCTTGCCGGATAGGCCCTCCAGGTTTACCTTATCGCCTTCCTTCGGCAGCCCCCGGAGAAGCTCTACATAGAGCTTATGCTCATAACCGAGGCAGCACATAAGCCTGCCGCATACCCCGGATATCTTGGCCGGGTTGAGCGGGAGGTTCTGCTCTTTGGCCATCTTTATGGTGACCGGCTCGAAATCCTTAAGGAACGTAGCGCAACAGAGGGCCTTGCCGCATGGACCGAAACCCCCGAGCAGTCTCGCTTCGTCGCGAACCCCGATCTGTTTGAGCTCTATCCTTGCCTTGAATATTCTCGCCAGGTCCTTTACCAGTTCCCTGAAATCCACGCGTCCGTCGGCCGTGAAATAAAAAAGCAGTTTTGACCTGTCAAACGAATACTCGGCCTCTATCAATTTCATCTTGAGGCCGTGTTCCGTGATCTTCTTCTGGCAGGTCGTAAAGGCCTCTCTCGTCTTCTCGCGGTTCTTCTTGATCTGGTCAAGGTCGGCCGCGGTAGCTGCCCTCAATATTTTGCGTAACGGCTCTTCCTGCGGAAGCTGCGGCAGCGTCTCTATATCCGATATGACTTCCCCGTAATCAAGGCCCCTGTCGGCCTCTACTATTACGGCATCCCCCGTCTTAGGCCTTATGTTGCCCAACTCATAGAACTGGGTCTTACCGCCCTCCCTTAACCTGACCTGGACTACTTCGAACAATTCAAAACCCCCTAAGTTATATTAAGCCTCATGAAAGACAAAGCTATCTTAATGTTGGCATTTCTCCTGATCTCCTCCTGGGCCGCCGCGATCGAGGATATTATAGCCTCAAGCTTTTCCGCGCTGAACTTCGCGGAATCACGGGCAATGTCAGCGGCTTTATCCAGATTGACCAAAAGCTTTTCATCGCCTGAAAGGCCGAATACCAGCAAGTCCCTGAAATATACCGCCAGGGCATTCAAAGCCTCGTTCACCTTATCCCTGGGTTCCCCGTAAAGCCATGTATCTTCGTAACCGGCCTGTTTCGGTGAGAGAAAATCATCGATTATCCTGTTCCTGTCCTCCAGGGCGCGGCCCTCAATGACTTCTACGGCCTTTCCAAGCCTGCCTTCGGAAAATCTGGCGATACACAGGGCCTTCTTCTCGTCAAGGCCGTATCGCTCCACCAATTCTTTCATTATCGAACGCTCGCTCAGCGGATGGAACAGCACTTTCTGGCAGCGGGATATTATCGTAGGCTGCATCTTGAACAG
Organism: Candidatus Omnitrophica bacterium UBA6215; assembly: GCA_002421665.1. Taxonomy (GTDB): domain Bacteria; phylum Omnitrophota; class Gorgyraeia; order Pluralincolimonadales; family Pluralincolimonadaceae; genus UBA6215. Next base: position 52,512 of record DISH01000001.1, on the reverse strand, counting down.
GTTGGAGGCCAGCAGGATCATAACCGTATCCTTCGGGGGCTCTTCCAGAGTCTTGAGCAGAGAATTAGCCGACTCTTCCGTCATGCTGTCTGCCCCGTCGATTATAAAAACCTTTGTCCTTGCCTCATACGGTTTAAGGGACATCGAGGCTTCCATCTTGCGAATAGAGTCTATGCCTATCCTTAAAGATTTTCCTTCCGGCAGTATGGTTGCGACATCGGGATGTATCCCGGAGGATATCTTTTTGCATGATATACACTCTTCGCAAGGGGACGTTTCCTTCTTTTCGCAATTGAGCGCTTTCGCGAATATCCCGGCAAGGAGTGATTTCCCGACACCCTCAGGCCCTATAAAAAGATATGCGTGCGCCAACCTGTTATCTTCTATGGCCTTTTTCAGGAGGTCCGCGGCCAGGTCCTGACCTATAACCTTATTGAAGGACATGTAAGACGGCCTTTCTAATCTCTTCCTGCACCTTTCTAACGGAGAACGAAGTAGTCGATATGACCTTTATCCTCCGGGGCTCGGCCTTGGCCAGCTTCAGGTAACCCCTCCTTACCTTTTTATGGAATGAAAGGGATTTTTTCTCCATCCTGTCCCGGGCGCCGCCGCGCTTCAGGCCTACCGCGCTATCCACATCAAGAAGCACGGTCAGGTCGGGCTTAAGCCGTCCTGTCGCGAGTTTCCGCATGGACTCTATGATCTTCAGGTCCATCCCGGCGCCGTAACCCTGGTAAGCCACGGTTGCGTCATGGAACCTGTCACAAATAACGGTATATCCTTTTTTAAGCGCGGGTTTTATAACTTCTTCTACTATCTGGGCCCTCGCAGCCATGAACAAGAACAGTTCGCAGGCATCGGACATGCCTTCATGTTCCCTGCTCAGGAGTATTTTCCTTATAGTTTCGGAGATGCCCGTGCCGCCCGGCTCGCGGGTATGCATGATCCGGCGACCTTCGCGGCGAAGGTATGCGCAAAGAAGACGCGAATGCGTCGATTTACCCGAACCTTCGGGTCCCTCGATAGTGATGAATTTGCCCGACCGCATATGTTATCCCTTTACGCCGGTAAGCTTGATGGACTCCACGAAGTACCGCTGTGTGAAGACAAATATTATGACGATAGGGAGCATCGCCATCACCGAACCGGCCATAAGCAAGTGCCAGTCGGTAGAGTACTGGGTCTTGAACGATTCCAGCCCTATCGGCAGGGTCCTCATCTCCATGGTATTCGTGACAAGCAGGGGCCACATGAAATTCCCCCAGTTGCCCATGAAGGTAAAGACGGTCAAGGTCGCCAAGGCAGGTTTCGAAAGAGGCAATATTATCGTCGTATAGATACGGAAGAAACCGCATCCGTCTATTTTCGCGGCATCCTCAAGGTCTTTCGGCAGGGTCATAAAGAACTGCCTGAGCATAAATGTGCCGTAGGCCGTAAATACCGCGGGTATTATAAGGGCCTTATAGGTATCGACCCATCCGAAAAGCCTCATAAGTACATAAACGGGTATCATGGTAACAGAACCGGGTATCATCATCGTGGCCAGGTAAGCGAAAAAGAGCTTGTCCCTGCCCTTGAACTCCAAACGTGAAAAAGCGTAGGCCGCCAATGAGCTCGTGAAAACCTGGCCTATCGTCACCGCTACACCCACTATTATCGAGTTCAGGTAGAACCTGGCGAACGGGACAACCTCAAAAGCGCTCTTATAGTTCTCCCAGATGAACATCGTCGGAATGAACATCTGTATCCAGTTCTTCGGCCTTATATAGATGGCTTCGAGCGTCTTGAGCGAAGTGGTGATCATCCATAAGAACGGCATTATCATGGAAAGAGCCCCTATGGCAAGTATCACATAGGCGAACGTCTGCAACATCTTCTCTTTCCTTGCCGCTTCGCTTACCGGTCTTATATCCCCGGCGCGTCTGTATTTATCCATCTAAACCCTTCCTTTAATAGTGAACGAGCTTACCGCCGTATCTCCAATTGACAAGGGAAACAATGAAAATGATCACGAAAAGGAACCACGCTATAGCGGCTGCATACCCGACATTCTGCCAAGTGTAGAGGTTGTTGAATATATAATACTCTATGGTGGTGGTAGCGCCGCCCGGTCCTCCTGCGGTCATGATGTATGCCTGCATGAAACCGCCCTGGAAACCGGTTATTATGCTCATTATGAATATAAAGAAAGTCGTGGGGCTTATCTGCGGCCATGTTATTGCCCAGAACTTCTGCCATCCGTTGGCTCCATCTATATCGGCGGCCTCATAGAGGTCCCTGGGTATGCCTTGGAGCGCGGCAAGGTATAGGATCATGTTCATACCGCCTATAGCTATCCAGAAATTCATGAGCATAAGGGCCGGCTTTGCCCATCCGGGGGAATTCAACCATAACGGCCCCTGAAGGTTGAATCCCAACAGCTTCCCGCCCCAGTAAATTATATTGTTAAGCATGCCGTATTCGGGATTGAATATCCATAACCAGAGGATGGCAACAGCCACGCCGGGACATATGGATGGGAGGAAAAATACCGTCCTGAACATCGACTCTCCCCTGACCTTGCGATTAAGGGCTATGGCGAGGCCGAGGGAAGCCATCATGCAAAGGGGTATGGAGAACATGAGGAAAATAGTATTCCACAGGTACTGCCAGAATTTAGGGTCATTGGCCACTATATGGCCGAGGGCGGCATCCTTATGGAAACCCAATAATTGTATGAAATTATCAAGACCCACGAACTTCGGCGCGCTAAGGATATCCCACTGGAAGAAACTCAGGATAAGGGATATGAAGACCGGCAGGAACGTGAATAACAGGAACCCGACAAGGTTAGGCGCCAGAAAACCGTAGGCTGCGATAGTCTCTTTGGTGTGGGCTTTTATTCGCATTTATACTTTTCTTCTCCAGTAAGTCCTGTCTTTGTCGTCTTCGAGTATTATACCCTTGAGCCCCAACTCCCGCCTTATCCTGTCTGATTCGGCAAAATCCTTCCTCTTCTTCGCCTCAACACGGGCATCGACGAGTTTCTGGACCTCGGTATCCGAAAGCCCAGACGAAGAAGCCTTAAAGCAAAGACCCAGGACGCCTCCGAGCTCAAGTATGGCATCCTTGACGTATTTTAACACAGAAATGTCTTCATTTCTATCAACAATTTTGTTCGCAGCGCTTACAAGGTCATACATGGTGCCGAGAGCGGAAGGCGTATTGAAGTCATCGTCCATCGCCTCGATGAATTTTTCCTTTGCCTCATCGGCAGCGGCACACTTGGCGGGCCGGACCTGCGCGGCACCGGAGAGCCGCCTGTCTATCTTATCGAGCAATACGATGAACCTCTCGTAACCTTTCTTCGCCGCGTCCATCTTATCCCATGTAAAATCTATCGGATGCGAATAATGGGTCCCGAGAAAGAAAACCTTCAGAACGTCCGTGGGATAACGTTCCAGCACGCCTTTGATGGATACATAATTTCCCAGGGATTTCGACATCTTTTCGCCGTTTATGGTAAGAAGTCCGTTATGTATCCAGAAATTCGCGAAGGGCTTTCCGGTAGAACATTCCGACTGGGCAACCTCATTCTCGTGGTGCGGGAATATAAGATCGCGCCCGCCTCCGTGGATATCGAAATTTTCCCCGAGATACTTTGTGGACATCGCCGAACACTCTATGTGCCAGCCCGGGCGGCCCTTACCCCACGGTGAATCCCATTCCGGCTCGTTCTGTTTCGCGGATTTCCAGAGCGCGAAATCCAGCGGATCTCTCTTTTTTTCAAGTTTGCCGGGATGAGCATCTTCGAGCATCTGGTCCTTGTCCTGGTGGGAAAGTTTTCCGTATCCGGGAAATTTCCTGACATCGAAATATACATCTCCTCCGGACTCGTAAGCACAGCCTTTATCTACCAGGGCGCAGACCATGGCTATTATCTCTTTGATATGCTCGGTCGCCTTGGGTTCTATATCGGCGCGGGAGATGTCCAGGGAATCCATGTCCGAGTAAAAACTCTTCGTATATCGCTCTGCCACCTCCCTGGTCGCGGTGTTCAGGTCCTTTCCAAAGAGCGGAGAGGAGTTGTCGGCTGTCTCCATCCTGGCCCTGTTTATTATCTTATCATCTACATCCGTTATATTCCTGACGAAAGTTACCTTATAGCCGCGAAATATCAGATACCTTCTGATAAAATCGAATATGAACGCACTGCGCGCATGCCCCAGGTGGCACTCATCATAGACGGTAACCCCGCATGCGTACATGCGGACCCGGCCGGACTCCATGGGTTTAAATTCTTCTTTCTTCCCGGTTAGGGTATTGTATATCGAGATCGGCATTATGCGATTATTTCAGGTTCTGGCGATGTTTCTTAAGCTCGCCCTCTATATGGTTTATCTCATCCTGCAGGCGGTCAAGGGACTGTGTCAACGGGTCGGGAAGGTTCGAATGATCAAGCCTTATGCCCGGGATATCCATGCCTTCCTTCTTGACTATCCTTCCCGGTATACCGACCACGGTAGAATCCGCCGGAACATCCTTTATCACGACCGCATTTGCGCCTATCATTACGTCACCGCCCACGGTTATATTACCCAGCACTTTCGCGCCGGCGCCGATGACAACGTCCTTTCCTATCGTCGGGTGGCGCTTCCCCCTCTCCTTACCGGTCCCCCCGAGGGTAACACCCTGGTATAGTGTTACGTTATCCCCTATTACGGAGGTCTCGCCTACGACCACTCCCATGCCGTGGTCTATAAAAAGACCTTTGCCTATAGTCGCCGCCGGATGTATCTCGATACCGGTGACAAATCTGGCAAATTGCGAAAGCATCCTCGGCAGAAGTGGTATCCCGGCGGAATGCATGGCGTGAGCTATCCTGTAATATATTATTGCGTGAAGACCTGAATATAGCAATATCACCTCAAAAGTGTTCTTGGCTGCGGGATCACGCTCAAATATAGCTTGGATCTCCGACCTGAATACCGCCGAGATGACCAGTATCTTTATCAGGGCTATTACCGCTATCGCGGCTATAATTATCAGTAATATATACATCTATTTGGTCTCCTCTACGGAAGCCACGGCATAAGCCGCTATGGCCTCCCCGCGCCCTATGGACCCTACGCCTTCCTGCGTGGTAGCTTTTATATTGACGCGGCTTTCATCTATCGCAAGGACCGAAGCCATGGTCTTCCTCATCTTGGCCTTAAAAGGCAATATCTTAGGTTCTTCCATTATGAGGGTTGAATCGACATTCACTATCCTGAAACCGTCTCTCCGGGCGAGGTCGGAAACCCTGTGGAGCAGTTCAATACTGCTTATTCCCTTGAACTCCGGATCATTGTTGGGGAAATGTATCCCTATATCTTCCTTGCCCATTGCACCGAGTATCGCGTCGCATACGGCATGCAGGAGCACATCGGCGTCGGAATAACCATCGAGTCCTTTTATATAAGGGATCTCTACCCCCCCGAGGAACAATTTCCTGCCCTCGACAAGCCTGTGTATGTCATATCCCAGTCCGACCCTCATTATTTCACCCCCGCCAGAGCCTTGGCATGTTTAAGGTCTTCGGGTGTGGTTATTTTGATGTTGTCGGCGGACCCGTCGACAACCTTCACCTTGATACCCATCCTCTCGACGAGGACGGCATCGTCGGTCGCCTCCTCCGGTTCCCCCGTTACAGCATTAAAAGCCCTGTCGTAAGCCCTTAACAATATATCCTTGCGGAACGCCTGAGGCGTCTGCACCTCTACAAGCGTAGATCTGTCAAGGGTCGCGGCTACAAAATTGCCCCTCTCCACCTGCTTGATCGTCGGCTTTACCGGGAGGGCCGTTATGGCTGCCCCGAACGTGTCCGCCGCATCTATGACAGAATTTATCATCTTATTATCCACGAACGGCCTGCAGCCGTCATGGACTATTACAAAATCCGCGTCTTCGCTCAAGGCGTCAAGACCGTTCTTGACTGAGTCCATACGGCGCTTACCGCCGGCGACGATATCCTTAACCTTGCCAAACTTCCCTTTCTTTACGAGAAGGCGCGCTTTGGGCAGATCGGACTGGTGGACTACGATTATCACCTCGCCGATGGTATTCGACGCCTCAAGTGCCCTAAGCGTATGGGACAATATAGGATCTTTACCCAAACCGACAAAAGCCTTATGCGTCTTTGCCTTCATCCGCTCGCCTTTACCGGCGGCGGCAACTATTGCGGCCACCTTCATCTCTTCTCTCCTATCGCTGTGAATCGAGTTTAGCGAATATCATTTTCCCGGCGGCTGTCTGCAGGACAGATGTAACCGTTACTTTTACGGTATGCCCTATCGCGTGCCTGGCATTATCTATGACCACCATGGTCCCGTCATCAAGATACGCTACCGCCTGGTTATACTCCTTGCCTTCTTTTACCACTTTGGCCTCGAGCAATTCACCCGGTATTACAACGGGCTTCAGGGCGTTGGCGAGTTCGTTTATGTTCAGCACGTTTATGCCCTGTAGTTCGGCTATCTTGTTCAGGTTATAATCGTTGGTAAACACCTTGGCGTTAAGCGCCTTGGCCAGTTTTATGAGCTTCGCGTCTACATCCTTTATGTCAGGGAAATCGTCCTCGTGTATCCTGACCTCCATCTGGCCGGACTTGCGCACCTTGTTAAGCATATCCAGGCCGCGCCGCCCGCGGTTCCTCTTGATGGGATCGGCCGAATCGGCGATCTGCTGGAGTTCCTTCAGGACGAAACGCGGAATAATCAATTTGCCTTCCAGGAATTTAGTGCGGCAGATATCGGCGATCCTGCCGTCTATGATCACGGAAGTATCAAGAACAATGAACTCCTCGCGCTGGTCTTCCCTTCTGAGCTTCACATAAGGGATTATTATATTGAACTCATCTTTTCCCCTTACCGCCATTACCATGCCCAGATAAGCAAATATAAGTATAAGAATGCCGTTGAATTCCGCCCTGAGGTCGTCATCCATGGGTATAAGCTTGAATACGCCTATTATCAGCCAGGCAAAAAGTATGCCGAATACTATGCCGAATACCGCAGAGGAGAGCCCTTTGACCGAGACCCTTTTCGTGGAGTACTCAAGCACTATCACCATTCCCGCGACAATGATTCCCGCAATAGCGCCGATGCTCTGGGAAAAAGCGCCTATCTTGAGGATATCGCCCAGTTGATAGCCCATCAAACCGCATAAAAGTATAAAAAAAGACCTGACTATCGTAAACGTCATTTCTTCTCTCCCCTCGGCTTCTGGAGAAGTTTCCAGGGATGCGCTTTAAGGTCCTTTACAAAAGCATCGAGATCGTTATACAATCCGTCTTCCATGAAAAGCTTCCCAACGGTCCCTTCCCCTGATTTTATCTTATCCATTATCACGTTTGCGGAAGACATGAACTTTTGAAGGTCCAGCATTGTCGATTTGAAAGCAACCTGGGTCTCGGGATCGCCGACGAGCTTGTTAAAATTCTTTATAGTATCTCCCAAGCCGTTGGCTATCTCGTACCCCTTTTCGGTAAGTTTTTCCATCGGGACAGACTCGCGGCCGGCCAGCATGTCCCCGGGCTTCAGGACAGGGCTTCCGGGTGTCCCGGGAAGTATCTCGACATACTTCTCCCCTATAAGACCGAGGGTATTTATGAACGCCTCGGCATCCTTCTCGACCTTCGCCTTCTTGTCCAGCCAGGCGTAGATATCGACTACCGTCTTGTTCGCCTTATCATCGTAGGCTATCTGGATGTCCTTGACCTCCCCAAGCTGGACACCGGCAAGCCTGACCGGGGCGGCGATCTCTATCCCGTTGGCGAAATCGAAACGCAGCCTTATGGTATACCTCTGCTGGGAATATTTCAATTCTTTGAGGGAAAATACCATGGACATAAGGATGGCGATGCCGATCGCCACGAATATACCTACCTTAAATTCCAGGTCCATCCTTCTTTTCATGCCGGCCTCCTGCAATATTGAATTATGAGTCCTCGGTTATGGGACCTGTAGCGGCCCCGGTTATGAATTGTTTTACCAATGGGTTTGAAGTGTTCTTTATCTCTTCCGGTGTCCCTATTTCGACTATTTTGCCTTTATATAACATCGCTATCCTGTCGGCTATCTTGTAAGCCGAGGTCATGTCATGCGTGACGGCGATGGCCGTGGTCCTAAGTTTAGATTGCAAGTCCTTTATGAGGTCATTGACCGCGTCCGCCATTATCGGGTCCACGCCTGTCGTCGGTTCGTCATAAAGTATTATCTTGGGATCCATGCATATCGCCCTGGCCAGCCCGACGCGCTTTCTCATGCCCCCGGAAAGCTCCGAAGGCCTGAGGTTCTCTATGCCCTTGAGCCCCACGAGCTCCAGACATTCCGCCACCCTTTTATCTATGGTAGCGTCGTCCATCTTAGTGTGCTCGATCAGGCTGAAGGCAACGTTATCCCGGACGTTCAGGGAATCGAACAGGGCCGCACCCTGGAAAAGCATGCCGAACTTAAGCCTGAGGTCGTTCAGCTCCTTCCCGCCCAGTCTGGTGACATCCTGTCCGTCTATGATGACCTGTCCCGAATCCGGTTTCATCAGGCCGATAATATGCTTGAGCATTACGCTCTTTCCCGTACCGGAGCGGCCGATTATAACTATCGTCTCGCCGTCCCTGATGGTAAGGTTTACATTATCCAGGACGACGTGGTCGTCAAAAGCCTTGCAAAGGTTTATGAGCTCTATCATGTTTAGAATGAAAACCCGAAATAAAACAACGCCGTGAACAGGCAGTCGGCGGCTATTATAAGTATGAACGAGATCACGACCGCCTTAGTCGTAGCCGAGCCGACGCCTTCTGCGCCGCCCTCTACCCTCATACCTTCATAGCACGCTATTATGCATATGATTACCGCGAACGCAAAGGACTTAATGAGCCCCGTCGCTATATCCTTGATCTTGAGCGGGTTCCATGTCATGTCCCAATAAAGGTTGCTGAGTATATTCAGTCTCCAGACACCTATCATATACCCGCCTACTATGCCTACTATATCTCCGTATATCGTCAAGAGAGGCAACATGAAGAAAAGCGCTATAAACCTGGGTACTACAAGATATTTTATCGGGTTCGACGCCAATGTCTCGAGGGCGTCTATCTGTTCGGTCACTTTCATCGTCCCCAGTTCCGCGGCTATGGATGCCCCTACCCTGCCCGCCACTACGAGGGCCGTAAGCACAGGGCCGAGTTCCCTTGTCAGCGAGAGCGCTACAAGGCTTGCTATATAAAGCTTCGCCTCCATCTTCTGCATCTGGTAAGCGCTCTGCAAGGCCAGGACCATACCGGTAAAGAGGCAGGTCAGGAAGACTATGGGCAGGCTGTCGATACCGATCTTGACCATCTGTTCCAATACGGGCTTACGCTTGAACGGGGGCACGAAAGAACTGAATACCGTCCTTACCATGAGCACGGTAACTCCCCCCGAATAACGCAAGAAACCGATGAACCGTTCTCCTAATTGGGATATCCAGCCGTTCATAGATTCAGAACCTCACCTTATGTTCCACGCCGATGAATTCATCATCCTCTTTCATCCTGACCTTCAGGTTGGCCGGGTTCCCGAGCTTATATTCCAACTCCATCTCGTTCTGCCTCGGCCTCTGCTGGTCGACCTTCTGCGCTTCATAAGTCTTAAAATTCACCCTGAACTGTTCGTTCAGGTTGGCCCCGGTGATATATTCATCACCGCCCGTCGGCGTCTGGGTAACGCTGGCGCCTGCCCAGACTACCGTGCTGGGATCGGATTTGATCTCTACGTTATTAAACACCCTTGGCGTACACAGATCGGACAAGTTTACATACCCCTCAAGCATAAGGGTGCTATCATCAGTATAAACTTTCGAATCGATAAATTCAAGTCTTGTTCCGACCCCCCTTACTGTGATCTTTGCCGAGTTATAGTGTATAATGCTTATATTGCCGTTTATCAGGTCAAGCTGGCCGTTTATGCTCAAGGCCCCGCCCAGCTTTCCCCTGACATACAAATCGCCAAACACCGTCCCGGAGATCATGCCTTTTTCCGTGGCAAGGTCGGTAAGCCCGCCTAACTGCGTTCCCCTGAATTTCATATGTAATTCAAGATCTCTTTCATCCCCGACACAGACCGAGCCGTTTGCTACCAGTACTTCACCGTAATTGACCCCTGTCAATTTCAACCTGCCGTCCTTGAACTCGTAAGCACCCTTCACCTCCCTGACGGGATCGTAATTTATCAGGGAACCTGACGTAATAAAATCCCCGCTGACAGACTCAATCTCGCCATCCTTTCCGTAATCGAGCTTGCCGTTTATCTCGTAGTTCGACATGATATCGAATCCGAAAACTTTTATATGGTTGGCGCATATATCCAACGTAAAAAGCGGCAATCTCGAAAGGTCCCCGGATACGGCAAGCTTGCTGATCTCGCCCATAGCGGTAGCGTTGCCTTTCGTGTCCTCAGGGAACAGGTCAAAACTAAACCCTTTTTCCTCGGTATGCAACAACCCGTTGAGCAAGAATTGCGGGCCGAACCTGAAGTTGTTGAAAGATACCGTGCCCTCGGAGGAAGTATCCACATTGCCGGCAAAATTGCAGTTAAGAGTATCAAAAATGTCAAAAGAGCCGTGCACAAAAACTTTATCGATGACCCCGTCAAGCTTGGCGTTCAGTGAATAACCGTTACCTTTGATAGAACCTTCAAGCTTTACGGCCTTACTCTCCAGGGGAAAACCCACTTTACCGTTCCCGATAAAAGACTGGCCCAGAACACTGGCACTTATCCTCCTGGACTCTACCCCGTCTGCGCCTATCCTGAAATTCCCCGTTACCCCGGATATAACGGGTACCTGCTGCACGTTATATAAAGAACCGTCGACAACGGATATAGTGGTTCCTCCCCACGCCGGGTCGAATATACGCGGCACGGGCCATTTCATGTCTTTTCCGGGGAAGAATATCTTCGGCGAAGAGAACGTTATCCTGTCCAGGCTGTCATAATGCCCGAAGGCGACATCCCACAACCGGTAGTCCAATTCGATTGAAACGGCGGAAAAGAAAATTTCCTTCCTGTCTCCCGCAGTCTCCGGCAAATACAGGGTAACGTCTCTAAGTATTATCCCCCTGAAGACGCCTCCTTCAAGCCCGCCTATGGTCCCCTCAAGGCCTATTTTGTCCCTTATGAGGTCAAGGGCACCGGCCTTGAAGCCCGTAAGGAAGACCCTCCCCTGCATATCCAACAATAAAAGTACCGCCAACAGGACCAGCCCGGCTATCATTAAAACGGGATTTGACCTGTGCCTGCTCAAATTATCTCCGTTAGGTTTTTATTCGAATGAAAGATGGTCTGCTTTAGCGCCTACTTTTACCTTGCCGCCCTTCTTTATCTTCCCGGAGATTATCTCTTCGGCAAGCGGATCCTCAAGGAACCTCTGGATCGTCCTCTTTATCGGACGCGCGCCGTATACCGGATCGAAACCTTTCTCTATCAGGAATTCGGTAGCCTCTTTGCCCAGCTCTATCGAAATGTCATGCTGTTCCCTTAGGCGTTCCTTTACGTCATTTACTTCGATATCGACTATCTTGTGCAGGTCCTGTTTGGTCAGCGGTCTGAACACTATTATGTCATCGACCCTGTTTATGAACTCCGGCTTGAAAGTCTTCTTTACTTCATCAAGAAGCTTGCCTTTCATGCTTTGGTAGGTGGATTCCTCTTTATCGGACTTAAAACCCAGGGACCCCTGCTTCTTCCATGTATCGGCGCCTATATTCGATGTCATTATGAGGACGGCGTTATTGAAATCTACCCTCCTGCCGAAAGAATCCGTAAGTCTTCCCTCCTCTAAAACCTGCAGCAATATGTTGAAGACGTCCGGATGAGCCTTCTCGATCTCATCCAGCAGTATTACGGAATAAGGCCGGCGGCGGACCTTCTCTGTAAGCTGCCCTCCTTCTTCATATCCGACGTAACCGGGAGGCGCGCCGACCAGCCTCGAGACGTTGAACTTTTCCATATATTCGGACATATCTATCTGTATTATTGCATCCTCGTCCCCGAAAAGAAGCTGGGCCAGCGCCTTGGCCAATAATGTTTTGCCGACACCTGTCGGACCAAGGAATATAAAAGACCCGGTAGGACGCTTGGGATCCTTTAGTCCCGCCCTGGAACGTCTTACCGCATTTGCTATGGCGCTTATCGCCTCATCCTGGCCTACAACACGCTCATGCAGGTGATCCTCAAGCTTAAGAAGTTTTTCGCTTTCCTTCTCCTCAAGCCTCACTATGGGTATACCCGTCCATTTTGCCACTATCTCCGCGATATCTTCTTCGGTCACGTGCGGATAAGCTTCCGCCTTCTGCTTAGACCATTCCTTACGCACCTTCTCAAGTTGTCCTTTGAGTTCCCTCTCCTGGTCCCGCAGGTTCGCCGCCTTCTCGAAATCCTGTCCCTTTACGGCCGCTTCCTTCTCCTTCCTGACATGGTCCATCTCTTTCTCGACCTCTTTGATGTCGGGAGGCGTAGTCATGACATTGAGCCTCGCGCGGGAACCGGCCTCGTCTATCAAGTCTATTGCCTTGTCCGGCAGGTACCTTCCGGTGATATAACGGTCGGATAATTTTGCCGCAGCGATAAGGGACTCGTCCGTGAACTTGACTTTATGATGGGCTTCGTATTTGTCGCGTAATCCTTTCAGGATCTCTATCGTCTCCTCTACGCTTGGAGGTTCTACCATTATCGTCTGGAACCTGCGCTCGAGGGCCGCGTCCTTCTCGATATGTTTCCTGTACTCGTCGAGAGTGGTGGCGCCTATGCATTGTATCTCGCCGCGGGATAAAGCGGGCTTGAGTATGTTAGAGGCATCTATCGCTCCCTCGGCCCCGCCGGCGCCGACAAGCGTGTGCAACTCGTCTATGAATATAATTATGTTCTCCGAACGCTTGAGCTCATCCATGACGGCCTTGATGCGCTCCTCGAACTGGCCCCTGTATTTCGTCCCGGCAACCATGAGGGCGAGGTCGAGTATCACTACTCTCTTGTCACGCAATATCTCCGGGATGTCGCCTTTTATTATCTTCTGCGCAAGGCCTTCTACAATGGCGGTCTTGCCTACACCGGCCTCGCCGAGGAGGACGGGATTGTTCTTCGTCCTGCGGGATAGTATCTGTATGACACGCTCTATCTCGTCTTTCCTGCCTATTACGGGGTCAAGCTTCCCCTCGCGGGCAAGCGAGGTCAGGTCGCGGCCGAAAGCATCGAGTGACGGAGTTTTTGTCTTTGCCTGCGCCTGCTGCTGCGTGAAACCGGGTGTCGCCGATCCGAGAAGGGACATTACTTCCTGCCGGACCTTGTTAAGATCAAGGCCGAGGTTGGCGAGCACCTGGCTCGCGACTCCTTCACCCTCGCGTATAAGTCCCAACAGAAGATGTTCGGTACCTATATAATTGTGCCCGAGGTTGCGCGCCTCATCGGTGGCAAGCTCTATTACCTTCTTTGCCTTCGGGGTAAAAGGTATGTCTCCAGATACAACGGTCGGCGGGCCGGGCTGGACGATCTTCTCCACCTCAAGGCGTATCGCCTCAAGGCTCAAACCCAGGTTCTGCAATACCGCGGCGGCCACCCCTTCGCCTTCTTTGATGAGTCCCAAGAGTATATGTTCCGTCCCTATGTAATCGTGGTTGAATCTCTTCGCCTCTTCCTTGGCGAGGATTATGACCTTCCTCGCCCTTTCGGTGAATCTTGAAAACATGTTCATGCCGTAACCTCCTTGATGCTATATGTTGAATTTTTTTGATATGAATTCCGCCCGGGCCGCATCCCTCTCTTCGGCAGACAAGGCCTTGCCTTGTTTCATCTGCAGATGCGCCGGCTGTATCTGTATGAAAAGATCGTTTAGAATATTGCGGTCCAGGCCCTTTATCATGCCAAGGTCGGAACCCAGCCTTATGACCGACAAAAGGTTAAGGGCTTCCTCGCTGCTTATGAGCCTGGCGCTTTTGAGCTCGGCCAGAGAGCGGGATATCCTGTCCTCTAAAAGCAGCCTCTGGTTCGCGAAGATAGAGTTCCTTGCGGCGTTCTCCTGTTCTATTATCTGCAATATTATCTTCCCAAGGCTGTCGACCACTTCCTCTTCCGAACGCCCCAAGGTCACCTGGTTTGATATCTGGAAAAAATTACCGTACGCTTCGGTCCCTTCGCCAAAAAGTCCGCGCGCTGTCATACCGAGTTTGCCTATGGCCTGTATTATCCTGCCTACCTGCTTTGTCATGACAAGCGCCGGCAGGTGGACCATGCACGAAGCACGCAAACCTGTCCCTGCGTTCGTCGGGCAGCATGTCAGGTAACCCAAGTCCGAGGCCGTCGCAAACTCAAGGTTCTGCTCCAGCTCCTCGTCTATCCTGTCCGCGAGTTTCCAGGTATCGTGCAGGTTGAACCCTGACTGAAGGACCTGTATGCGCAGATGGTCCTCCTCATTTACCATTATGCTTATTATCTCGCGCTCGCTTATAAGCACGGCCTTATGTTCGGATTTTACCGTGTGTTCCCTGCTTATAAGATGCCTCTCGATAAGGATCTGTTTCTCGAGATTATCGAGCTCGCCCATACGGACGAACAGGGCGCCCTTGAAATAATCCGCTTTCTTGCAGGCCTGCTCAAAATCGGAGATAACAGCCTCGAGTTGCTCGGACGTTGCCCAGTGGGGGAACGGGTACTTTGCGAGGTTTCTCGCCAGCCTTATCCTCGAAGACATCACTATATCCGAGTTTGGGCCTGTCCCCTTGAGCCATTCGCCTGTCTGTCCCCAGAGGTCCCCGATCGTCATTACCTGTCTTTCGTCTTGTTTTCGAGTTCCCTTATCCTGTCCCGCAGGCGTGCGGCTTCCTCAAATTCCTCCCGGTCAACCGCCTGCTGGAGTTTCCTCCTGAGTTCCTGTATTTCCGGGACCTTCTTACTGCCGTCAGCCTTGTCAATTTCCTTCGGAGACTTCCCGACATGCCTGGTCGAACCGTGTATCCTTTTTATTAAAGGGATAAGGCTCTCCCTGAAAGAGGCATAGCAATTCCCGCATCCCAGCCTCCCGATCCTCTGGAAATCGTCGAATGTCATTCCGCATTTATCACATTTCAGGGAAGGCCCCTGTCCGGAACGGCCGGCGCCGCTCATGCCGGCAAGGAAATCGGCGACGCCAAAATGCTGCTCCATCTCCACGCCCTTTTTCTTTGCGCAATAGTCGCAGAGATGCAGTTGTTTTACCTGGTCATTGACGATCTCCGTGAACTCGACCGTAGCCTCGTTCTTCCCGCAGATCTGGCAGAGCATCAGAACCTCACGCCGTCGACTTTCGTAAGTTTATGGAATTCGGTTATCAATTTGTTGGTCATCTTGCCCGGTTTGCCGTCGCCGATCTTGCGCCTGTCTAACTTGACGACCGGTATGATCTCGGCAGCCGTCCCGGTAAGGAACATCTCATCTGCATTAAAAAGGTCGTAACGGGTCAGGACCTCTTCATGGATGGGTATCTCCTTAAGGTGCGCAATATCAATGACCGCCCCGCGCGTAACGCCTCGCAGGACCCCGCTGTGTATGGGCGGGGTCATGAGCACGCCGTCCTTAACGATAAAGATGTTATCTCCCGTGCATTCCGAGACATAGCCTTCGGAGTTGAGCATAACGGCTTCTTCGACGCCGGCGTTTATAGCCTCGACTTTCGCGAGGATATTATTCAGGTAATTAAGCGACTTTATCTGCGGATTCACGGACTCATGTATATTCCTCTGGGTAGAGATAGTCACGATCTCTAATCCTTTTTCGTAGAACTCCTGAGGATATAATTTTATCTTATCGGTTATGATAAAGACCGTTGGTTTCGTGCATTTCCTGGGGTCGAGCCCGAGGTCGCCGATACCGCGCGTGACAACAAGCCTTATGTAAGCGTCCTTCATCCCGTTCTCGCGCAGCGTCTTCTTGACCGCATCCGTCATCTCTTCCTTTTTCATAGGGATATCCAGCATTATCGCGTGGGCAGACTGGTACAGCCTGTCGATATGCTCTTTACACTTGAATATAAGCCCGTCATATGCGCGGATACCTTCGAAGACCCCGTCCCCGTAGAGAAGACCGTGGTCAAAAACGGAGACTTTCGCCTCTTCCTTATCGTAGAACTTACCGTCGACATAGATCTTTAAGCCCATTAAAAATAACCTCCTTAATTATTAGTCAGTTTACCGTCTCTTATATTGATAACCTTCCGGGCCTGTCCGGCTATCCCGGTATCATGGGTAACTATTATCAATGTCATTTTACGCTCTTTATTCAATTCCCACAACAGGTCTATTATGCTCTTGCCGGTATCCGTATCAAGGTTGCCTGTCGGTTCATCGCATAACAGCAATTCCGGGTCATTTACCAGAGAGCGCGCTATGGCAACCCTCTGCTGCTCGCCTCCGGAAAGCTGGCCCGGCCTGTGGTACATCCTGTCTTGCAGGCCCACGGCCTTAAGGAGTTCCAGCCCTTTCTCCCTGCACACTTTGCCCTTCATGAAAGTAGGCAGTAATACGTTCTCGAGCGCATCGAACTCCGGCAAAAGGTGGTAGAACTGGAACACAAAACCTATCTTACTGTTCCTTAAGCGGGCGCGTTCGTCATCCGAGAGGGTAAATATGTCCTTCCCGTCCAGCATAACACTGCCGCTCGTGGGGTTGTCCAGCCCTCCCAACAGGTGAAGCAATGTGGATTTCCCCGCTCCTGAAGGACCAAGCAAAGCAAGGGTCTCTGCCCTTTCCACCTTTAGATCGATACCCTTAAGGACCTCGAGCTGCTTGGCCCCGTTCAGGTATACTTTACGCAAACCCGCGGCTTCTATCATATCATTCATACCTCAAAGCGTCTACGGGATTAAGCTTCGACGCCTGCCATGCCGGATAAATACATGCTATAAGGGCCACCGCCAAAGCTGCCGCGACGATCACCGCCACGTCTCCGGCCTGGATATCAACAGGGAACCTGTCTATGTAATAGGTATCCCTGGGAAGTTTAATGAACTGGTACTTTTCCAGAAGGTAGCCCAAGCCGAGGCCTCCTGCAACGCCGAACGCTGTACCTATAAGGCCTATCATAAAACCCTGCAGGGTGAATATGGCCATCACGGACCGGTTCGTGGCGCCGATCGATTTCAATATTCCGATATCCTTTGTCTTCTCCATGACAACCATTATCAGCGTGCTCGCTATGTTAAGGCACGCGACAGCTACGATCAGCGCAAGTATCCAGAACATCGTCAGCTTCTCAAGCTTAAGCGCGGCGAAAAGGCTCTTGTTAAGGTCTATCCAGCTCTTTACATAATACGGGAACTTCAACTTTGACTGCAGCTCGGCGCGAATCTCCTGGGCCTTATATACATCGTCTATCTTAATGCTTATCCCTCCGGCCATATCGCCCGCGGCAAAGAGTTCCTGCGCGTCGGGTAAACCGATGAACGCCAGCCCGGAATCATATTCGTAATAACCCGAATTGAATATGCCGGTAACCTTGAAATCCGACGCGGCACCGTCGACCGGCGAGACGACGGATACTTTATCACCCAGCCTGAGCCCGTATCTTCCGGCGAACTCGGAGCCTATTATCATGCCCCCATCCGCCGCCCCGTAGATGGAGCCGGACTTTATGTATTTGGCCACCTTCGTGACCTCGGATTCGTCTTTGGGCACTATCCCCCTTACCGCGAGATTCTGCATGCTGCCCCCTACGCTGGCAAAAACCTGCCCGTCAAGAAAAGGGGATGCCGAAAGCACGTGGGGGCTTGAGGCTTTTATCTCCGTGATCACCTTGTCGTAATCGGCGATCCCGCCCTCCTGCTCCACGACAAGATGGGCGTTAGCCCCGATTATCTTATCGCGCAATTCGTTATCGAAGCCTGACATCACTCCGATAACGACGATAAGGGCGCATACCCCTACCGCGACCCCCAACACCGATATGAGGCTGATGATGGATATGAATTTCTCTTTTCGCTTCGCGGCAAGATACCGGGAAGCTATCAACAGTTCGTAGCGCATATTTACGAAGATATCTCGGTTACAGCTGTTCCGGTTTTAACTGCGGGAAGAATATCACGTCCTTGATCGAGTCACACCCGGACAGCAACATGGCAAGCCTATCTATTCCTATGCCGAGGCCGCCTGCCGGAGGCATCCCGTACTCAAGGGCCCGTACAAAATCCTCGTCTATGGCCCCGGACCCGGCAGCGCGGGCTTGTTCCTCGAACCTGGCCTTCTGTTCAACGGGATCATTAAGCTCGGAATAAGCATTCGCGAGCTCCTGTCCGTTAATAAAAAGCTCGAACCTCTCGGTAAGCTCCGCGTCTTCGGGTTTTTTCTTCGATAAAGGGCACAAGACAGCCGGATAATCGACTATGAACGTCGGCTTGATGAGCTTTGGCTCAACGGTTTTCTCAAATATCTTGTTGGCAAATTCCTCGTCAAGCTTAGCCTCCCTTATATCCAGACCCATGTCTTTAGCGACCTTCTTGAGGTCCTTTTCTTTTTTGTAATCTATCCCCGAATACCTGATTATCGCCTCGCGGAAAGGTATCCTCTCCCATGGCGGGGTAAGATCTATCTCCTCCCCGGCGGCATTCTTGACCTTATAGCTTCCCAAAAGGTCCGAAGCCAATCCGGTTATCAGTTCTTCGGTAAGTGACATCATGTCGGCGCAATTCCCGTACGCCTGGTATACCTCTATCATCGTGAATTCCGGATTATGGCGCGGGGAAATACCCTCATTCCTGAAATTCCTGTTTATCTCATAGACCTTCTCGAACCCTCCGACAAGCAGCCTTTTAAGGAAAAGTTCGGGAGCTATCCTCATATAAAGGTCCATGCCGAGCGCTTCGTGGTGTGTCTTGAAAGGCTCGGCGGTAGCGCCTCCTGGCATCGATTGCATCATCGGGGTCTCGACTTCCATAAAACCCCTGCCGTCAAGAAAAGCCCTGATACGCGCTATCATCTTTATGCGCAGTTCAAAGACCTTCCTGACCTCATCATTCACGATGAGGTCAACATATCTCTGCCTGTACCTTATCTCCACATCCTTAAGCCCGTGCCACTTCTCCGGTAGAGGCCTTATGGATTTAGAAAGTATCCTGAAATCCTCGGCATGAATGGTGGGTTCCCCGGTCCTCGTCTTGAAAGCCTTGCCGTTGACCCCTGCGATATCGCCTATATCGAGGTTCTCGAAAGATACCTTCGCCTTATCAGGCAGTTCTGCCGCTTTTATGTAGCTTTGTATCTTTCCGGTGGAATCCTTTATGTCGATGAAACAGGATTTTCCGTGGGAACGCACGGCCATGACCCTTCCGGCAACGGCAACCTTCTCTTCCCGGGAGGCGGCTTCGTCGAACCTTGACAATAACCCGTTGATATCCGTGGACTTAGCGAATTTTTCCCCATAGGGATCGATGCCGCCGGCCCTCAGGTTATCGAGTTTTATAAGACGCTGCTTTATAAGGTCGTTGATTTCTTCCATTTTTTCCGCTTTAAATTGATATAATTATAGATTGAATAAAGGGTTAAGTCAAACAAAAAAACCCAGGTGCACGTCCAGGCAAATAAGTCCCCATGCCTCATATAGAACGAAGATGACCTCTTTGCGACAATATCAGCAGTGGCGAATCCGGTTACGAATATATCGCGGCCCCGGGAGTCTTTTACCTTCTGGAAGATCTTGCCCGTATCATCGATAAAACACGATTGGCCCGTATTTGCCGCCCTCACTATATTAAGCCTGTTCTCGACGGCCCGAAAAACGGAAGACTGCGTATGCTGGTAAGGCGCGCCTGTCTGCATGTACCAGGCATCATTGGTTATGACAACGAGGAATTCGGCGCCTAACCTGGCAAAGCTCGAAGATATCTCGGGGAAGACATCCTCAAAACAGACCAGGACGCCGAACTTTACGTTACCGGCTTTGCGCGATGGTATCTCGAATATCGTATACTTGTCCCCGGGCGAGTAATCCTCTCCCATGTCGTAATGTTTCTTGACGAAAGACAGGAAACCGTCGCCGAACGGGACATATTCCCCGAACGGGACAAGGTGTATCTTGTCGTAGCGCTTTACTATCGCACCCTTGTTCGATATCAGGACGGCGCTGTTATAATAACGCACCTTCTCCGGGACCCTTTCTGTCTGTGTCCCTACCAGAAGATAAGTATTCAACTCCTTTGCCAGCGAAGTGACCTTCTCCCTTAGAGGCTCGTCGGTTTCAAGGAAACCGGGCACGGAGGTCTCCGGCCAAACGATAAGGTCCGGTCTATCCTTGGCAGCCTCTTTCGAAAGCCGGATATACCTGTCGAGTATGTCGTCCGCATATTTCTCGTCCCATTTTTGCGACTGCGGGATATTGCCCTGTATGACCGATACCCTGACATCCCCAACAAGCGGTTCTTTCCCCTGTATATAGTATCCGTATATCATGGCCGCAAGCAGGATGATGACCAGCAGTGACAAATATCTCGCCTCGGGCTTGTAGCCTTTTATCTTTTTCTTTATCTTAGACGAGACTATGAGGTTAGTGAAGATAGCCAGGAAAGACACCCCGTAAGCACCGGAAATATCCGCAACCTGTATCATCGGAAGGGCTTGCCATTGGGTGTGCCCCAGGAGCGTCCACCCGAAACCGGTAAGGAGATGGCTCCTTAAATATTCCACGGATACCCACAGGCAGGACGCGAGAAAAGCGAACCTGATCCGCGGCTTCTCGAATTGCACGGATAATATCTCGACGCCCAATGCGAATAGCCCAAAGAAGAAAGCCAGGTACAGGGACAGTATGACTGCGCCTATTATGGCTACATAGCCTACCCAATAAAGGGCGGCTCCGAAGAACAGGAGGCCCGTTACATATCCCGTGAAAAAAGCCTGTGACGGCTTCTCCCCCCGGATCGCGATCAGCATCGGTATCAAGGCGAACCATGCGAGGAAGAACAGGTCGAAAGGCGGGTATGCAAGCGTTAATAACGCTGCTGAAAGTAACGGCAGTATTATCAGGCGCCGCAGCATTTTTTATATTTCTTTCCGCTCCCGCACGGGCAGGGATCATTCCTGCCAACCTTAGGGGCTTCCCTTTCCACGGGTGCCTGTTTGGCATCTTGGGGCGAAGCTTGGGGCGATTGGCCTTCAGCGGCAAAAGCAGCCCTCGAAGCCAGGGACCCGATGTCCCTATGTATCATCTGCTGGGGAACGGAATCGAAGACGCCTTTCGGCTCTTCCCGGCTGATGACCTGCACCTTAAAGAGGAACTCGAGCGCGTCATCCTGTATCCGGTTCATCATCTCCTCGAACATGGCAAAACCCTCGTTCTTATACTCGACGAGAGGGTCTACCTGCCCGTAGGCGCGCAGCCCTATACCTTCCTTCAGCCCGTCCATGGCATACAGGTGCTCCTTCCACTTGGAATCTATCATCTCCAGCAATATGGTCTTCTCTATATGGCGCGCGACATCAGCACCAAGGATGAACTCCCTCTTTTCATAATGTTTATTGATAACCTCCAG
This sequence comes from Candidatus Omnitrophica bacterium UBA6215, assembly GCA_002421665.1. GTDB lineage: Bacteria > Omnitrophota > Gorgyraeia > Pluralincolimonadales > Pluralincolimonadaceae > UBA6215. The sequence goes on along the minus strand of DISH01000001.1, from coordinate 30,972 downwards.
CAGTTTTACACGGCCCTGTTCCCTCGTACCGGCAAACAGTTCCTCTCCGGTAAAAGGAAGCGGGATGCCTAATTTACCCTGGAACCACTCGCGCAAACCCTTGTAATCCCACTCATCCTGATGCAGCTTAGGGTCCATAAACCTGTCCATAGCATCGTCAAGGCCGTTCTCTATCATCGCCGTGACATATTCGCTGAGGTCTTTTCCTTCGAGTACAGAACGCCTCTCGGCGTATATGACCTCGCGCTGCTTGTTCATGACGTTATCGTATTCGAGCAGTTGTTTCCTGATCTCAAAATTGTGCGCCTCCACGCGCTTCTGCGCGGTCTCTATGGATTTGGAGACGATGGCATGTTCTATCGGCTGGCCCTCTTCCATCCCCAGCTTCTCCATTATGAACTTTATCCTGTCGGAACCGAATATCCTCATCAGGTCGTCTTCCAGCGAGAGATAGAACCTCGAGGATCCGGGATCTCCCTGGCGGCCGCATCTTCCGCGCAACTGGTTATCTATGCGGCGAGCTTCATGCCTCTCGGTCCCGAGCACATGCAGGCCTCCCAAGCTTATGACCTTGTTATGCTCATCGTCGGCCTTCGACTTGAACTTCAACAACATATCGGCCTTCTCCTTTGGATCGATGTCTTTCGGCTCTACGCCTTTCTGCTTGAAATAATCGAAGACCATGTATTCAGGATTTCCACCGAGGATAATGTCGGTACCGCGGCCGGCCATGTTCGTGGCTATGGTAACGGCCCTGTAACGGCCCGCCTGGGCTATGATACCCGCTTCCATCTCATGGTATTTTGCGTTCAACACCTGGTGGGCTATACCGCGGCGCTGGAGCATATGGCTCAAACGCTCGGACTTCTCTATCGATATGGTGCCTACCAGGACCGGCTGGCCCTTCTCGTATAACTGTGCTATCTCGTTTGCGACCGCGTCGAACTTTTCCCTTTCCGTCTTGTATATCTGGTCGGGATAACTGGTCCTTATCAGCGGGCGGTTAGTGGGGATAACCACTACGTCAAGCTTGTATATCTGGCTGAACTCGTTCGCTTCCGTTGCGGCAGTACCGGTCATGCCCGAGAGTTTATCAAACATCCTGAAATAATTCTGGAAGGTTATAGTAGCGAGCGTCTGGTTCTCTCTTTCGATCTTTACCCCTTCTTTAGCTTCAACCGCCTGATGGAGACCGTCGGACCATCTGCGGCCGGGCATGAGACGGCCGGTGAACTCGTCGACTATTATGACCTCGCCTTCCTTGACCACATATTCAACATCGCGTTTATATAACTCTTTCGCCAGGAGCGCTTTTTCTATGCAATGCCTCTCCTCGGCGAATTCCAGGGAATGCATGTCTTTTATTCCCCATGCCTTGACTACTTTGCCCTCGCCCTGCTCGGTCAGGTATACGGCATGGCCCTTCTCATCGACTATATAGTCACCGCTCTCTTCCTTGGTCTCCTCGTCTTTCGAGCCCCGGGAAAGGCTCCTGACTATTTCGGCAGCCTTATAATATTTTTCCGTGGATTCTTCTGCCGGACCGGAGATGATAAGCGGCGTCCTGGCCTCGTCTACGAGTATGGAATCGACTTCGTCGACTACGGCATAATGGAGGTTGCGCTGGACCATGTCCTCGATCCTGTATTTCATGTTATCGCGCAGGTAATCGAACCCGAACTCGTTATTGGTCCCGTAGGTTACATCGCTGTTATACGCGGCCTGGCGGTCCTTGTCTCGCATGTCATGCTGTATCATGCCGACACTAAGCCCGAGGAATTCAAATACCGGGCCCATCCAGTAACGGTCGCGCTTGGCCAGGTAGTCGTTGACAGTGACTATATGCACCCCAAGGCCCGTAAGGGCATTCAGGTAAGCGGGAAGGGTCGCGACCAGGGTCTTTCCTTCACCCGTGGTCATCTCTGCTATCTTGCCCTCATGTAATACCATTCCGCCGATCATCTGAACGTCAAAATGCCTCATTCCCGTCGTCCTCTTGCTGGCTTCGCGGACAACGGCAAACGCTTCCGGCAGGATATCCTCGAGGACGCCAGATTCGGCCTTCCTCCTTTCGTCCCTGGTCAGCGCCTTGAGGTCGCGCCCGTTCAGGTCTCTCCTTATCCTTTCCCTGAACTCATCCGTCTTGGCGCGCAATTGGGTGTCGGAAAGAGCGGAGAGATTAGGCTCAAAAGCGTTTATCGCCTCAACCCTCGGCCTGAGCCTCTTCAATTCCCTGTCGTTATGGGTGCCTATTACCGCCGATAAAATATTGCCTATCATTATTATTTATCCTTCGGTCCGCTGCCGGCGGACCACCTTATGTAAGCCTCTATCAATTCATCCAGCTCCCCGTCCAAGACCTGCCCGGCCTTGCCCGTCTCAAACTCCGTCCTGTGGTCCTTGACCATCATATACGGATGCAGCACGTATGAACGTATCTGGCTGCCCCATTCTATCTTCTGTTTCTCTGAATACATCGACTTGAGCTTCTCCTCCTGCTCCTGCATCTTCTTCTCATAAAGGCGTGCCTTGAGCACCTTCATAGCCGAATGTTTGTTCTTCAACTGCGAGCGCTCGTTCTGGCACTGCACCACGAGGCCCGTAGGGATATGGGTGATCCTGACGGCAGAGTCGGTCGTGTTCACTCCCTGGCCGCCGGGTCCGGAAGCGCGGTACACGTCTATCCTGAGGTCTTTCTCATCGACCTGTATGTCGATATCATCCTCTACCTCCGGTATCACGTCCACCGAGGCGAAAGACGTGTGCCTCCTCTTGTTCGAATCAAAAGGCGATATCCTTACCAGGCGGTGCACTCCGCGCTCGGCTTTCAGGTAACCGAAAGCATGGTCCCCTTTGACAAGCATGGTAACGTTCTTTATGCCTGCCTCTTCGCCCGCGAGATAATCCAGGATATCCACCTTGTAGCCCCTGTTCTGGGCGTAGCGAACATACATCCTGAAAAGCATCGATGCCCAATCGCACGATTCGGTCCCGCCCGCACCAGCGTTTATTGATAGTATGGCATTGGAAGCGTCGTGCTCCCCCGAAAAAAGTGCGGTGAACTCTATCCCGGATATTCTCTTTGACAGGGCCTCAAGGTCCTTTGAAAGTTGCGATATTGACGTCTCATCGGAGGGTTCGGTTATATCGGCAAGACCGGCCAATTCTTCGAGGTCCTTTTTTGAAGCATCCCAAGGCTCTAGCTTGGCTTTAAGGGATTTAAGTTCCTGGATGGTCTTGTTGGCTTTCTGCTGGTCGTCCCAAAAACCCGGGGCCGACATCCTGGCCTCGGATTCTCTTATGGTCTTTTCGGCGGTATCGAGGTCAAAGATACCTCCGCAGGTCAGAAAGCGATAAGCGGGAAACCCCGATCTTCTTCTTTAACTCTTCAAGCATGGATTCTCCTATTGGAAAAACGGCATTATTATTAGAAAAATTATACCAGTTTGGGGGGCTTAAAACAAGGACAATAAAAGGCCTTCGTCGGTGAGGACCGTCATCCCGGGGGTTACGCGGTTCCTGGCAAACCAGCCCCTGTTGACCTCCAGGACGAACCTTACCTCGGAAGAAGCGGAAACAACCGGAGTTTCATCGAGGGGTTCAAGGTCGTGTATCTCAAGGATGGCGCCGTCAGTATCGATAAAAGCGCATGACAGTGGTATGAAAGTATCCTTCATATAGAACGCGACCTGTTGCGGGTTTTCGTAAACAAAAAGCATCCCTTCACCATCGCCCAGGGAAGAACGGCGCATAAGCCCCTTCTCCCTCTCCTGTTGAGTGCCTGCTACTTCCGCCGTCAACTCTGCGGAGCCTGCGCGCAGCTTGATAACCGACAAGTCCGAAGCCGGGGATACCTGCGGTAACAGGACCGCAAATAACACCGCATAGAAAAGCGCGCGGATCACTTCCCCTCCTTGCGCGATAAAGCCTTTCTGATCTCATCAAGAAGATGCGAAAAATCGAAAGGCTTGGTCAGGTAACCTATCACACCGAGTTTATAGGCCCTTTTTATGTCCGTATACCCTCCAAGAGCGGATACTATTATTATCGGGATCTCCTGTGTATCTTTGTCATTGTTAAGTATTTCGCATACCTCAAGGCCGCCTATATCCGGCATAACCAAATCCAGCAGTATAAGGTCCGGCATGAAGAGCTTCACACCCTTAAGCACGTCTTTTGCATCGTTAAGCATTTCCGCCTTGAACTCCCCCGTCTCTTCAAGGTTCTTTTTTATAAACCTCGCAAAATCCTCTTCGTCGTCTATTATCAGTATTCTCTTCATAGCGCCCCTTCCTTCTCCAGCAACAAAAGCGTTCTCTTGAGCCCGACCCCAAAAGCATAACCTCCGGTCTTCCCGCCGGAAGCAACGACCCTGTGGCATGGGATTATGAGAGGCCATGGATTGCGGTGCAACGCCTGGGCTACGGCCCTCACGGCTTTGGGATTACCGATCTTACCGGCCACCCATGCATAGGTCCGCGTCTGGCCGGAGGGTATTTTCATGATACATTTATATACGCTAACCTCAAACTCCGTACAACCGTTAAACAGTTCTGTTCTTCTTTTTGCGGGCTTTTTTCCTTTTGCTCTCTTCACCTACCAGGGCCTTTCTCCTTAAAATATGGTGGTATCTTATGGCGAACCTGTGGGACTCGTCCCTGACCCTTTGCACCAACTGCAACGCCCTTGACGAAGGCGGCAAAGATATCGGCAGGTCCTTATCCAAAGTATATATATGCTCGAAGACTTTTGCAAGCCCGATCATGGGTATCCGGGCCAGGCCGAGTGCTTTTACCTCGGCAGCAGCCGAAGAAAGGTGTCCGCGGCCGCCGTCAATAAGTATCAGGTCAGGGAGGGCACGCTCCTCCCTGAGAAGGCGCGTATAACGGCGGCGGACTATCTCGCGCATCATTGCATAATCGTCCTGCCCTTCAACGCCCCTGATCCTGAACATCCTGTAATTGGCCTTGTCTGGCCTCCCGTCCATGAAAGAGACCATTGAACCGCAGGCACCTTCCCCTTTAATATTCGAGATATCGAAAGCTTCGATGCGTCTGGGAGGATGCTTGAGCTTCAGCGCTTTTGATAATTCGTAAATACCCAAGGCCGCCGGGGCCTCGCCTGCGCGGGAGCTTACGGACATGCTCAGGGCCTCTATCTGGTCGCGTATAGCAGCCGCCTCCTCGAACTTCTTCGCGGCAGAAAGTTCCTTCATCTTCCCGGCCAAGTGTCTCAACAGTGAAGCTCTCTTGCCCTCGATAAAAAGCACGACTTCTTTTATCCTCTCGGCATATTCCTTCCTGGATATCCTGCCTTCACAAGGCGCGGAACACAACCCGAGGCCATGGTATACGCATGCTTTCTTCGGAAGTGGCGCGCCTATCCGGGAAGGGTTGCCGCATGCCCTGAACAGGAATATCCTGCGGATGGCCTTTACCGCCTCGCGCAATAAAGCCGCATCGGTATATGGTCCGAAATATATCGAACCGTCGCTCTTCCTTCCCCTGGCCGTCATGACACGGGGAAAATCTTCCGCCATGGTTATCTTGATAAGCGGGTATGTCTTGCTGTCCCTGAGCTCGACGTTATACTTAGGCTGGTATTCCTTGATAAGGTTGGATTCATACAGCAGGGCTTCGGCCTCGGAAGACGTCGTCATGGTATCGATATCTCGAATATTCCTTATCAGGGCCTCTATCCTCGGGACGCGGTTCCCGGAATTGCGAAAATATGAACGGACCCTGTTGCGCAGGGACGAAGCCTTGCCGACGTAAAGGACCTTACCCTCTTCGTCCTTGAAGATATAAACACCGGGCTGGTCCGGAAGCCTTCTCAGCTTCTCCTGAATATCCATTTCATGAACCCCTTGAATTCCTTGACATCGAATATAAGGCAGGCGGCCAGGAAGGATATTATGCCTGCGGGAATGATGACAGATATCCGCAGTAAGGGCTTAAGGTGCAGCGCCGAATCAAGCCACAGCAGGAAGGCGCCCATGATCAATCCCGGCAGGAGGGCCTTAAGGAAAGAAACCGTTATCTCGCGGCCTCCAAGCGGGCCTATCTTCCTCCTTAGCAGGAAAAACAATGAAAAGAAATTAAATACGCTTGCCAGCGAAGTAGCAAGCGCAAGCCCCCCGACTTTCATCGGGAACATTAACGTAACGTTGAGCACGGCATTGAGCAGGAATGCGAATAATGCGTTCTTTACCGGCGTCACGGTATCTTTCAGGGAATAGAACGCGGATACCATCACCTTGGCTCCCGCGTATGAACACAGACCCACGGAAAAATAGAACAGGGCCGAAGACGTTATCTGCGTGGAATAACTGTCAAAGGATCCCCTCTCAAAAAGGGCGCGCACTATCGTGGTCGACAAAACCATAAGCCCGACCGCCGCCGGTATTGTTATGAAAAATACCGACCGCAGGGAAAAAGACAACGTCTTTTTAAAGTTTTCCATATCTTTCTTAACGGCATGCTCTGATAGGGTCGGCAGCATCGCCTGCGATATTGCCGTTGAGAATACGGCCAGGGGCAGCATCCAAAGCCTGTTGGAGTAATATATGGCTGCGACAGCCCCCTCGCCCACTATCCCGGACAGCGATGCGAGCACCGTGTCGACAAGCACATTGAGCTGATATATGCTGGAACCTATCGCCCTGGGGAGCAGGAGCTTTCCTATCTCCCTGGAAGCGGGGTGCCTGAACCTGTCAAGGCGCGGAAAACCCAGCCCTCTTGCCGCCAAGGGCGGCAACTGTACCAATAATTGCAGGAATCCTCCGGCCAGTATGCCAATCGCAAGGCCCATTACAGGCACCTTCATTACCGGACAAAGAAAAAGGGCCGCTGCTATGAAGGCTATGTTCCATAAAGGCTGGCTAAACGATGTAGCACCAAAAAGCTTAAGCGAATTCAACACTCCGGTGGTATAGGCGGTAAGCCCCACAAGAAAAATATAGGGGAACATCCACCTTGTAAGCTTCACCGTAAGGGCAAACATCTCCGGGTCCTTCACGAATCCCGGAGCTATAAGAGCCACTATGGCAGGGGTAAGCAATACGCCGAGAGCGGTTACGCCTGCGAGTACTACAAGCATGCCGTTAAGTATTACGCGAACGAGCTCCCAGTATTCTTCCTTTGTCTTGGTCGCCGCGTAAGCGGATAGCACGGGAACGAACGCAGCATTCGCCGCTCCCTCGCCTACGAGGTCCCTTAGCAGGTTGGGTATCCTGAAAGCTACGACGAAAGCCTGGAATGGCAGGGATGTACCGAATATCGCGGCTATCACAACATCCCTGGCGAACCCGAGGATACGGCTTACGGATATACCCAATCCTATGATACCTGCCGATTTGGCCAGCGATTTATGTGTTGACATTTTACGCCTTATATGGTATTTTTACACAACGTAACTCGAAAGGAGATATTAAGTTGCCAAATCTAGCATCTGCAAAGAAAAGAATGCGCCAGGACAAGAAGAAGCATGAAAGGAACATAAAGGTCGAATCCGAGCTTAAAAGCCTTTCCAAGAAGTTCATGATGGCTTTCGCCGCCAAGAAGAACGACGAGGCGAAAAAACTCGGCGCGACGCTTGTATCAAAACTTGACAGGGCGCGTTCAAAAAACATAATCCACAAGAACACTGCTTCTCGCAAGAAAGCCCGCATCTTAACCAAGCTCGCTAAGCTCAGATAGTCTAATAATAAGCGACTCCAGGATAACTTTCTTATCGAGGTCCCTTGTCTTAAGGTCCCGGTCTGCCTTGGTCAGGAATGAAAAACATTCTTTAAGCCATTTTTTTGACCTTGCGGGCGGGCCCATGGTCCTTGCCTTGCGTTTAAGCGCGGCGCCTATCGCGCCTATTATGCCCTCCGGCCTGGATGAGTCCCTCAAGAGTCCGGACAGTATAGCAAGAGCCCGGGCTTTATTCCCGGAGCTCATGGCGTCGGTCATATCGAACACGCCCTCATCCAAAGACTTCCCTACAAGAGCTTCGACATCTTTCTTCTCTACGGTTTTCTTTTCGCCCGTATAATTGGCCAGTTTTTCAACCGCCATACCTATATAACCAAGGTCATTCCCTATCTTGCTTATAAGGAGCTCTACAGAATCCGGGTTCATCTGCTTGCCGAATAAAACCGCTTTTTCGGCCACGCAACGCCTAAGGTCCGCTCCCTCCGGGCTGACAAAAGTCTTGACCTTGGAGTGTTTTGACAGCTCGGACAGGAATGCGTCGGCCGATGCCTCCTTCTGCCCGGGGTCTGCAGTTATTACCAGGACGGTCTTTTCGCTGCTATCCCTTACATAGTTCATGACGGATTCCCTTGCTTCCTTGGGAAGCCTGTCTGCGTCCCTTATCACGACAAAACGCATGGGACTTAAGAAAGGCTGTGTATTTACGGCATCCTGGAAAGATTGCGGATCGAACTGGTCGGAATAGAATACGGCAAAATTGAGGTCGGCGTTCCCGCCTGAAAGTGTCTGTTTCTTAAGTTCCTCGACGGCTTCCGCCTTGAGGGCGTTCTCTTTCCCTAAAAATAGGTGCACTAAACCGGGCATGGCAGCCCTACCAATCCTCTACGGTCCTTTCAACAACCCTTCTGGCCAAATCCTCCACGGCCTCATTGACCGCCGACTCCTCAGATTGGGCCTTAGGGCCGGTAAGGGCATACTCCTTATAACCTACGAAACCTTTTTCGGCCCAGACCGTCTTGGAGTTCATCACGTCCTCAAGGGATATGTCCACGATTATATTTGCCCTGTATTCCTCAACATTCTCGCTGAGCTGGTCGTATCTCAAGGGTTGTTTTTCGTAATTGATCAGGGACCCGTTGAGTACAAGGTCCGCATCGTCTTCCCTCGATACCACCTTAAGGTAACCGTCTATCTGGAACCTGTTTATGACGGCGTTGGTTATCTTGACCTCCATCCCTGGACGGTAAAGCCTGTAAGGGTTCTTGTCCGAGAGGTCCGTTCCGATATTCAGGTCAACCTTGTTCTCAAAAGGCCTGATGTAAATGGTGGTCGACTTGCTATAAGCCAGTGAATGGGTCGAATAGCCGCATCCCGACGACAGCGCCGGAAGCATGCAAACAAATAACAGGACCGATAATTTTTTCATCTCTTACCCTTCTTTTCCAGCGTATCCAGCCTCTCCTGGGCCTTTTTTGCTATCTCGGTGTCAGGGAGGGTCTCCACTATGCTCTTGTAATAAACGGCGGCGGAGTCGTATTCCTTGAGCCTCCAGTAGAAATCGGCAATATTATAATCGCTCTGGGCCTTCTTCTCTCTTAGCGATTGGCGCATCTTGTCAGCCTCGCCGGTAAGATTGGATTCGGGATGCCTCTTCGAAAAATCCTCTATCTCGTCAAGGGCCTTATCGGTCTCGGACTGGTCATAACTCGGTTTCAAGGAGGCCCTTGAGGCGCAAAGCCCCACCTGAAAATTCGCCTCCTCTGCAAGTTTACTCTCGGGATGCTCGTCGACAAGTTTTTGGAAAGTAAGACGCGCCTGCTGATAATCCCCGGCCTTCTTGTAACTTTCACCCATCTTATAAAGGGCCTGGTCCGCGAATTCCCCGTATGGGGCATTATCTATGACCTTCTGGTACATCTCTATGGCCTTGTATATGGACGGGAACGTAGGTATGCCCCAGAGTTTTACTTTTTCCCCGTTATAAAACCTGTTTGCTATCTCGTACTGCAGTTTCATCATCTCATCAAGCTTCTTGGAAAAAGGATACGTCTGTATGGCCTTCTGATAAGCTTCGAAAGCCTGCTCATATTCTTCCAGGCCTTCAAATGATTTACCTGAATAATACTGCGATTCCGCCGCCAGTTCAGCCTGCGGATAATAACGCACCAGTTTCTGGAACTCCTCGGCCGCTTTCTTGTAATCCTTAGCTTCGTAAAATTTCATCGCCCAGTCGAACTGCTCCTGAGGAGTATCTTTCACGGCCCACTTAGGGTTGATCCAGGCCCCGGTCTGGGGTGTCCATATCCAATACGCATACGAATTCTGCACTGCGCACAACATGATAGCCGAGAATATGACAATAAAGTACTTTTTCATTGATATTTTTCGCTTTCGGGTCATTAAGACGGGTCTATTGCTTGGGGGCGGACCTTTCTACAAAATCACAGATGCCGCGCCTGTCTTCTTCAGGCATATCCATGAACTCAACCCCTACTTCATACTGTTCGCCGTAAGGCCGCTTGCGTATCCATGCGACTTTTGAAACGACCTTAACCGGGTTGGGTATGGAAGGTAGGGCGATCTCCAATATTAAGCGGGTAAAAACCGAAATAAACTCATCCACGAGCAATCTTATTCCGCCTGCTGAAACATCCCTGGAGATAGCGCTAATTACGGAGTCGCTGGCTTGCCGTATTCCCCTGTATTGGACTGACATAGCGGTATTTACCCGCTCAAATTGCCGCCTTTCAGGGAAATCTGCCTTCCAATGCATAGCTTACCTCCCCTCAATCTGACATAATTTTATACCCCCCGGACGCCATTTGTCAACGTGAAATTTAACTCCGTCGCTGACGGCTATTACGGCCCCGGAGGAGTTTGTCCTGTATACCTCTATCCCCCTTGATCCAAGCGCCTCCTGCAGCCCGGCAGACCTTTCGATCTCTTTTTGCGCCCTTCCCTGCGATATTACGGCTATCGAGGGGCCAACTGCACCCACAAAGGGCTCCCACCCTCCCTTGATCTCCCCGCCATGATGGGGCATCATAAGCAATGAGGATCTCATCTGCGCCGGGTAAATCATGGCTATTTCCGACAGGGGCATTCCGACGGCGTCCCCGCAAAACATGGCCGATGTCCCCTTGAACCTTACTTTCAGGACTACGGATTTGTCATTTACCGGTATGTTTTCTTCGAGAGCGCGGCCTGAAGCCGGATTCAGGCAAAATATCGACACATCTTTAATTCCCGCTATGCCGTCCCCCCGCTTAAGCAAATATCGCACTACCCGTTTACCGGAAATAAGATCGTCGAACGACTTGTATACGGCACTGCCCGAACCTGCGCCGCTGTCGAATATATACCTGACCCTCATCCCGTCCATGATCGAGACCAGGCCCCCCACATGGTCGGAATCGGGGTGGGTAAGGACAACCGCATCCAAGACCTGTATACCCTTGCACCTGAGAAAAGGCAACACCACGTCACGACCGGCATCCCAGTCCTCCTGCCCCCCGCTTCCTCCGTCAATAAGCATATTACTGCCTCCGGGAAATTCCAGGAATACCGAATCCCCGTGTCCCACGTCCAGGAACGTTACGCGCAGGTTGCGGGAAGCAGGAGCCAGGGCATTTGTCCATGCCGTAATGGCAACTGCCGTGAGGATTATGGCCGCAAAATAAAAAGGCCTGATGTTCAGCTTCCTGCGTGCCATGAAAACCGCGATAAAAATGTAATAGAACACTACCGCAATAACAGGCGGTTTCGGCAGGTACATATGGCCCATGGGAATAGCCGCCAATATGGAATTTGACTTAAAGAGCGCCTCGCACAGGAACCATACCGAGGCGGCAAAGATCTTTCCCAGCGGCGGAAAGATAAAAGCAAAAATCATGAAAGGCACGCTGGCCGCCGTTATAGCGAAAGAAAGCGGCACGGCAATAAGGTTCGATATGACCGCTATCGGAGTAACTATGTTGAAATATTCCAGTATAAGAGGCGCCGTACCTATCCACGCGGCTATTGATACGAAAAAACATTCCGCCATGTAGTTCCCGGTACGGAAACGGGCTTTTATTTCCGGCATGAAATACAACAATGACGCCACAGAGACGAATGAAAGCTGGAATCCCGCGTCAAACAGGGCATTCGGGTCAAAAGAAAGTATTATAACCGCTGCCAACCCCAGTGAATTCCAAAGTGACGTATCCCTCCCGATAAGAAGGCCGGACAGGACCGCTATCGACATAACGGTTGCCCTTACCACCGAAGGCGTGGCGTTCGTCAGTATCGCATAGAATATGAGCATTAAGATAACAGCCGGGATAGCTGCCCTTTTGGGCACCCTGGCCATACCCAGGAGCAATACGGCTATGAAAGCTATCATGCCTATGTTGAGACCGCTTATAGCCAGGAGGTGGACTGTACCGGTCTTCATAAAATCGTCATTTATGCCGCTGTCGATGTCCCGCCTTAACCCTAACAGGACCGCAGCCAACAGGTCTGCCGGGTCGCCCTGGATATCCCTGTAAATTACCTGCCTTATCTTTTCCCTGCATTCATACGCAAGGCGGAGAACCGGATTCAATCTCTCTTTTCCGGCCAATTTCACATTGGAAGCGCCGGAGTTGAATGATGAAAATATGCCTTTCCTCGCCAAATAGGCGCCCCGGTCGAACCCTCCCGGGTTGGACGGGCCGGACGGCCTAGAAAGCTTACCTTTCATCACCAATAAGTCACCGTAAGACAAAGGGAAACCAGGTTCGCCCGTAACTGACACTCTCACCTTACCTGAAACCCGGACATTCCTGTCCCCCTGTTGGATCTGCCGAGAGGACAAGATGAAATTAAATCTCCTGCCGCCGTAATATGCAACGGACACACTGGGTTCCTCGGTTATTACCCCGGATATATAGGCCTCTTCCGCTTCTACGGGAGTAAAATTGCTGATATGGTCCTGCGGGAGTATCCGATTGACGCCGAGCAGTAAGCAGCCTATGAACAGATACGCAACGGAAAGCGGGATAAGGGAGAGGTTCCTCCGGCCGATATTCAATGCGGCCATAAAGAGGGATATTAATACCGTTAATAAGGCAAAAAATACGGGGACCCGGATAACATCAGCTATCCAGATCCCCGCAGATATAAGTACCGCGATCCAGACTAAAGGATATGCCAAATCAGTTGGCTGGCGCTGCCTCCGGCGCCTTCACGGCAGGTTCTGTTACCGGCTTTACGGACTCGGGTTTCGGGACAGGAGGCATGAGCACGTCTTTATATATGATTACCTTGTTCTTCTCCTTTAGACCCTTAAGAATATCGTCGAAACGTTCCTTCTGTTTATCCGCGAGCAGCATTTGCTTTAACTGGTCCTTGATCTCATCGAACGGAATGATCTTCTCCGGCTGCTTTGCGGTAACCTTTATTATATGATAGCCGAACTGGGATTTTATGACACCGCTTAATTGTCCGGGCTGGAGAGAAAAAGCGGCCGTCTCAAACTCCGGGACCGTCTGTCCCTTGCTTATATAACCAAGTTCCCCTCCCTTGTCCTTGCTGGGGCACTTCGATTTCTCCTTTGCCAGTTTCGCAAAATCATCTCCGGCCTTAAGCTTTGCGAGTATGTCATTGGCTTCGGCCTCGGTGTCGACAAGTATGTGAGATACCTCGACCTTTTCCGACTCCTTGAACTTATCCGGGTTCTCTTCATAATATTTCTTCGCATCTTCGTCACTTACAGTAACCTTGTCCTCGATCTCCTTGCGCAGGTATTCCTTGATTATTATGTCCTTTCTGGCGTCTTCTATCTGTTTCTGGACATCGGGGTCTTTGTCGAGGTTAAGCTTTGATGCCTCGGCATAGAGGAGCTTCTGGCTGACCACGCTGTCGAGGAACATATCCTTATGCGCTTCGGCCATGGGCTGGTACTGCTCCGGTATCTGCTTTATCATCGCATCTATATCATTAAGAGTTATCTTCTCGCTTCCGATCTCGGCGACTACTTTATTATCCTTGCCGGCATGCGAACTGTCATCCGTAGGCTTTGCGGCAACGGGTTTATCCGTTCCCGGTTTCGCGGGGCCGGTCTTCTGGGCAGGCCCGCAACCGGCCATCAGGATACCCGCGGCGAACACCGTCACGGATACGGCAAAAAACTTTTTCATATACATGCTTCTCTCCTTTCATATTATCCAGTAATGGTCAAATAATTAGTGAATAAGTCTACCATAGAACCGTATGCTATTCAAGGACGATAAGGTCTTTTATCTTATCAAAAGTCTTAGGACCTATGCCTCCGACTTTCATGATATCTTCCTTAAGCAGGAAAGACCCGTGCGAATCCCGGTAAGAGATTATCTTGCGCGCGGTCTTTGGGCCTATATCCGGCAAAGTGGCGATCCTTTCGGCGTCCGAGGTATTTATGTTGACGCGGTTTTCACGATCTACCACGCCTTTAAGGCTCGTACCTGCAGGTCCCGCCGGTATAACGACCAGTTGCGGCCGTATTACATAGGTCTTGAAGGCCAGAACGGCCAGCCCCAGGGCCGCCAAGGCGCCCAGGACTATCAAGACCTTTCTCTCCTGCCGCGTAAGGTCAAGCAACTATACTGACAAGCCTCTTAGGCACTACGACAATATTCTTTACGGGCTTTCCGTCCAGCCACTGTTTAACTTTCTCGTCCGAAAGGGCCAGTGTCTTAATATCTTCGTCGGACATGTCAGATGGAACTTCTATCTTAGAGCGGACCTTGCCGTTGACCTGGACGGCCATTGTTACCCTTTCGTCAACGAGCATCCCGGGATCGAATTTCGGCCAACCGGCCTTAAGTAAGGTATCGCTATTACCGAGAGACTGCCAGATCTCCTCGCAAAAATGCGGAGCTATCGGCGAAAGCATGAGTATCAGCGACGAGTAAACCTGCTTATCCGCGCCCGACTGGTATATTGCATTAACAAGTTCCATCATTGCGGCTATAGCGGTGTTGAATTTGAACTCTCCGAAATCATCCGTAACCTTCTTTATCGTCTTGTGGGTAAGCCTGACAAGCCCGGGGTCTGCCTTATCCTTAAGGTTCTCCTGTATGCGCCATACGCGTGCGAGGAACCTGAAAGCGCCCTCGGTGCCGCGCTCTTCCCATTCGAGCTCGGTCTCCGGGGGAGCCGCAAACAGTATAAAAAGACGCATCGTATCCGCGCCGTATTTCGCTATTATCTCGTCGGGATCTACGATGTTGCCGCGCGATTTTGACATAACCTCCCCTTCTTTGAGCACCATCCCTTGCGTCAGAAGTTTCTGGAAGGGTTCGTCAAAACCCAACATGCCGATGTCCTTCAGGAATTTCGTAAAAAACCTCGAATACAGCAGGTGCAAAACGGCATGTTCTATGCCTCCTATATACTGGTCGACCGGCATCCAATAACCGACATCGGCTTTATCGAATGCCGCCTTATCATCTCGTGGCGAACAAAACCTCAGGAAATACCACGACGAATCGATGAACGTCGCCATTGTATCCGTCTCGCGCCTCGCCGCGCCGCAGCACTTCGGGCACTTCGTATCGGTAAATTCCTTTACCTGCGAAAGAGGGCTGCCTCCTTTGCCGGTGAATTTCACGCCTTTCGGCAGCACGACCGGCAGGTCCTTTTCCGGCACAGGCACTATCCCGCATTTCGGACAATAAATAACCGGTATAGGGGTGCCCCAATATCGTTGGCGCGAAATAAGCCAATCGCGCAGGCGCCAGTTTACCGTGCGCTTGCCTATACCCTTGGTTTCCATCCATTCGGCGATCTTCTTCTTACCTTCGGTATTGGTAAGCCCGTCAAACTGCCCTGAATTAACCTGTATCCCGTCATTCTCATACGCCTCGGTCATCGTATCCGCAGACAGATCGGCGCCTTTAGGCCGGATAACGACACGCATCGGCAGCCTGTGTTCCTTAGCAAACAGGAAATCCCTCTGGTCATGCGTGGGCACCGCCATTATGGCCCCGGTCCCGTATTCCATCAAGACGTAATCCGCAACCCATATCTGGACCGCCTCGTTATTGACGGGATTGACCGCGTACGCACCGGTAAAGACGCCTTCTTTCTTTACGTCGGCGGCAACACGCACCATTTTACTTTCCTTGGAGACTTTCTCGATAAAGCCAAGGACCTGCTTTTCCTGCGGCTTGCCGGCGATCAGCTTTTTCACGAGGGGATGTTCGGGCGCCAATACCACGTATGTGCATCCGAATATCGTGTCCTGGCGGGTGGTAAATACGGGCAGGGTCCCGTCCGTCTCCTTTATCCTGAAAAAGATCTCTACGCCCTCGCTCCTCCCGATCCAATTCTTCTGCATCGTGATAACGCGCTCGGGCCAGTATTTTAGTTTCTCGAGGTCATCAACCAATCTTTCCTTGTAATCGGTTATCTTTATGAACCATTGGTCCAGCTCTTTCTGCCGGACCGGGTTCTTGCAACGCCAGCATTTTCCGTCGATGACTTCCTCGTTGGCAAGCGTCGTCTCGCAATCGGGACACCAGTTGACTACTGAAGCCTTCTTGTAAGCAAGTCCCTTCTCCATCATCTTCAGGAAGATCCACTGGTTCCAGCGGTAGTATTCCGGAAGGCATGTGGAGACCTCGCGGGCCCAGTCGTACGAAAGACCCATCTTCTTTAGCTGTTTGCGCATGTTATCTATGCAACCGAGGGTCCAGGCCTCGGGATGGCTCTTGTTCTTTATCGCGGCGTTCTCGGCGGGCTGGCCGAACGCATCGTAACCCATGGGATGCAGCACGTTGTAACCCTGCATCATCTTCACGCGGGCGGCGACATCGCCTATGGTATAGTTGCGTACGTGGCCCATATGGATACGGCCCGAAGGATAAGGGAACATCTCGAGAAGGTAGTATTTCTTCCTGGCAGTATCGGTCTTGGCCCTGAATATACCGCTCGACTCCCACTCTTTTTGCCACTTTTCTTCTATACTCTTAAAATCGTAATTCAACCGCGCCTCATCTTTCTGACGGCCGCAAGATTGGCCTTGTCATCCTTCTTGGTGTTTTTGGGGGTCTCGAGAATAAATGCACAATTCTTCAGTTTCGGGTGGTTGACTATCCTCTTTAAACCCTCGGCGCCTATCTTACCTTTTCCTATATGCCAGTGCCTGTCATTATGCGAACCCATGGTACTTAACGAATCGTTAAAATGCACCACTTTTATCCTGCCGAACCCGACGGTTGAACCTATATTATTCATCATTGACATGAAGCCTTTTCCCGTTTTGTCGTCATGGCCTGCCTCGAAAGCATGGGCCGTGTCCAGGCACATGCCGATATCTGTTCCTGTCTGCGACTTTACGTTCTTGATTATCTCTGCTATATCCTCGAATTTTGAACCTATGGAGCTGCCCCCTCCGGCGGTATTTTCGAGCAATATCATGAGTTTTGGACCGGCTTTCCTTATGGCCTTCGCCATCCCCTTCGAAAAACGTTCTATACCGTAAACCCGTCCTTTATCTTTCGGGCTGCCCAGATGCGTCACGAAATAGTCCGCGCCTAACGCGTCGGCGCGCTTAATGTCTTCGATGTAGGCCTTGACTGACTTCTCCCAGAGGGCATCGTCCGGGGAACACAGGTTTATCAGGTAAGGTATATGGACTACGACCGGGGTCATCTTCTCAACCTTGCGCCGCCTTATGAACTCCTCAGCATCGACTGGCGAAAGGGCAAGCGCTGCCCACCCGCGGGGGTTCCGGCTGAAGATCTGGAAGGTGTTACAACCCAACGCGGCAGCCCTGTCAACGGCCTCATATATATGGCCCGCTATGGACACATGGACGCCGAGCTTCATGTTTCTCCGTTCTCCGAAAAAAATGGTGGAGCTGAGGGGGATCGAACCCCTTACCTCCTGCATGCCATGCAGGCGCTCTCCCAGGTGAGCTACAGCCCCACGTTATCCAGTTTCAATGGGGCGTCCCTGCGGGGCAGCCCCATGCTATTGGTAACCATATCTGATTTGGCTAAACAGAACTAGGATTTTACCACTTATTTCCCCGTGCGTCAACCTCCCGGTTGCGATTGACAATCCTCTACCTTAATGGTATATTCCTACTAACCTAACCGCGGAGGTTCCCATGAAAAGGATATTTGGCACAACCATGCTGTTTTTGTCCATTTTTTTGGCTTCTGCTCCGCTTTTCGCGCAGGCAACGGGCAGCGGGAACACTATACAGGGTCTATTCGACGGGCTCAAGGACCCGAACATAGTTTACTTGCTCCTTGTAATAGGATTCTACGGCATAATATTTGAAATAGCCACGCCGGGCATATCGATAGGCGGGATAATAGGCGTCATAGGGTTGGTGCTCGCTTTTGTGGGTATGAACTCATTGCCGGTAAATTATACCGGGCTTATACTGATGTTGTTGAGTTTCGTGTTCTTTGTCCTGGATGTAAAAACACCTACGCACGGCGTCCTGACCGTGTGCGGCATACTTGCCCTGACCATAGGATCTCTCATATTGTTCAAGGCAGACCCGCAATTCAACAGGCTCTCGAAAGCGCTTATAGCCGCGATCGTAATAAGCACTACCGGACTGATGGTATTCGTTCTGCCGCTCATAATAAAAGCCCAAAAGCGCAGGGCTTCCTCGGGCATTGAAAGCCTTGCCGATGCGGTAGGTGAAGCCAAGACGGACCTGGCCCCGAAAGGCGTGGTCCACATAAAGGGCGAAGAATGGTACGCAGAGTCCCTCGACGGAACTATAAAAGCGGGAGAGAAAGTAAAGGTCGATTCGGTGGATGGTCTGGTAGTTAAAATAAAGAAAGCGAGGTAACCTATGGGTACGATGATATTCTTATTTATCCTTATAGTCGGCGTCATTATCCTGTCCAACTCGGTCAAGATAGTAAGGGAATATAAGAGGCTTGTCGTCTTCAGGTTCGGCCGATCGATAGGCCAGCGCGGGCCCGGTATCGTCTTCCTCATCCCGATAGTGGATTCGTCCATATCGGTGGACTTGCGCGAGCTCTTCCTCGAAATACCGCAGCAGACATGCATCACAAAGGATAACGCTCCGATCTCTATAGATTTCCTTATTTACTGGAAGGTCATCGATCCAGACCGCAGCGTAATACAAGTAGGCAACTTTGCAGCTGCGTCGCAGGGCATCGCGACGACTACGTTGAGGGCCGTTGTCGGCGACCTCGGCCTCGATGAGGTCTTGTCAAAACGCGAACAGATAAACCAGGTCCTGCGCCAGAAGCTCGATGAGGTCACTGAGCGTTGGGGCGTCAAGGTAACGACGGTAGAGATCCGCGAGATCATGCCGCCTAAGGATGTCTCCGACGCGATGATCAAGCAGATGTCCGCCGAGAGGACGCGCCGCGCCGTCATCATAGAGGCAGACGGAACGAAAGCCGCGGCTATAACGGTTGCCGAAGGCCAGAAACAATCAGAGATACTTAAGGCCGAAGGCGATAAACAGGCGGCTATATTAAGGGCTGAAGGTTTTTCGCTGGCTCTGGATAAAATATTCTCGGTCGCAAAGAATGTCGACTCCAAAACGCTCTCGCTCCAGTACCTCGATACGCTTAAAGCGCTGGGCCAGAGCCCGTCGACAAAATATATATTCCCGATGGAATTTATCAACCTCCTTGAACCGTTCGTGAAGAACACCAGGGAGGCAATGAAGTAAAATATAATGGGGACGTGTCACTTTGGGACACGTCCCCTGCTATCTTTGCCGAGGTGGCGGAACTGGCATACGCGTCAGTCTCAAAAACTGATGTCCGTAAGGATGTGAGGGTTCGATTCCCTCCCTCGGCACCATAATTTATTGTTTAATGTTCTTGCGGGACTATTTTGCTCCGGCTTGCCTCAGAATAGCAATAATTTCCGTCCTGCCCTGGGTTTCGGCCTCTTTCAAGGGCGATCTATAAACACCGACACACCCGCTGCAATATTTCTTATTTACATCCACGCCCTTTGAAACAAGCAGCCTCACAAAATCCCTCTTATCTGTAAGTATGGCAAGTATTAAAGGGGTTTTCCCGCTTGGCCCTGCATCGTTAATACGTGCGCCGGCTGCGATCAACAATCCCCCAATCTCTGTATTCCCATTAAATGCTGCGAGGGTCAGCGGGGTCCATCCGTACTTTCCCTTTTCGTTTACATCGGATTTGCCCTTAATAAGCTCCTTTACCACTTCCGTCCTGTTATTATCTACCGCTATCATCAAAGCAGTCTGGCCCTTGTTATCGGTCCCCCGCGTCAGCGCTCCCTTAGAAACAAGCAGCTTGACCAGTTCCGCATTCCCTGCCATTGAAGCAATCATCAATGGTGTCCTGCCTTCGGCGTCTTTGGTATTCAAATTAACCCTTGACCTTATCAATTTTTCACATTTAACCATATCATTTCCCTTAACGGCTTGAATAAGGTCGTTTGAATCGCTTACCGCAAACAAAGAATTCTCGATAGACAAAAAAACAACCGCGGCCAGGAACAGCATCCACTTCTTTTTTCGCATCTGATACCTCCTTTTTCGCAGGACTATACCCTTATAGGAAGTATGACCAGCGGGATCCCCTCGTGGTAGAATTTCCTCTGCATAGAGAATACCGTATAGTTATGAAGCAGCCTTGTAAGGAAGGTCTCTCTGGGGAAAACTATCTGGCCGCCGAAGAATACGGCTTGTGGATACTTCTCAGCGATCTGGGGAGCAAGTGTAGAAGCTTCGTCGATGACATCTGTCCCTATATTGAACATCCCTTCGGCGTGATAACCGTGTTTATCTACAAAATCCACATACCTGTCTATCTCGCTCTTGGCGTGTGCTTCCAGCTTTTCGAGTTCCTCGGCCCCTTTAAAATTACCGGCGTCTATTACGCCTATCTGGACAAAAACGAAATTCTTGAATGAATCCCCGAAGAGCCTGAAGATATTGAAAAGGGTATGCAACCCCATTCCGTTAAAACCGTTCACCAGGAGCACTGCGGTCTTGGCTTCAGGGTCGAATTCCCCTTTTTCCTTCTTGGTTATACCCGGGATATTCTCCGAACTGGAATACCCTGCCGCCATGACGAGGTTATCTAGCCTCTTAAGAAGTTTGGCGGTATGTTCATAATGGCGCTTTATGCCAAGTACGATCAGTACCAACGTACCCGTAACAAAAAGCGTGACCCATCCTCCCTCGTTGAACTTTATTACCGTCACCGAAACAAGTATAAAAGCAGTCAACACAAGGCCTACGCTGTTGACTGCCATCTTCCTGCGCCAGTGGTCCAGCCTCATTCGATTCTTCCACCAATAACGCACCATGCCCAACTGCGACAACAGAAAGGTTATGAACACGTTTATACTATAAAGGACCACCAACAGCGCTACCGAACCGCGCGTGGCAAGCATCATTATGAGGGCTGCTATACCCATTATCAACACGCCGTTCTGGGTCACAAAACGGTCGCTAAGGGCAGCAAACCTGCTCGGGACCCACCGGTCAAGGGCCATATTGGCAAGTATTCTGGGCCCGCCTACAAAACCGGTCTGTGCCGCGACAAACAACAGCACTGCTTCAGAGACAAGCGTTATAAGAAGGAAAGGATATCCCCAGCCTTTACCCCAGGGTTCGATAACGCGCTCGAGCAACATCGCGTTCAATGTCTTGCCTTCCTGGAATTGGACCCTGAAAAGGACATACGCCAGCATCAAGCCTACAACCGTAACGGCGAGCGAAATAGCCATGTAGCTCATGGTCCGTTTGGCCGTCTGCACCCTCGGCTCCCTTAACATAGGCAGAGAATTACTCACGGCCTCAATGCCGGTATACGTACCGGCACCCATACTGTAGGCACGCAAGACCATTATTATCATACCCATGGTCCCTAACGAAGCGGAAGTGGTATACAGATCGGCCTTTGTCGCCGACACTACTTCAGGAAAATTCATCAGGTGGGTAACTATGGCGTATAATATTACCACCACATGTGTCACGACAAAGGTCAGGAATATCGGCATAAGGACCATGACCGATTCCTTCACCCCTCTTAAATTCAGCAAAATGAGCAGGACTACCACAATTGAGGCAAAATAAAGCTTATAAGGAAGCCATTCTGCCGGCAGGAAGCTGAATACCGCATCGGCACCGCTCGCAACCGACACGGTAATGGTCAATATGTAGTCTATAAGCAAAGCGCTTCCGGAGACCATACCCGCTGTCGGCGACAGGAGTTTGCTGGCTACCAGATAGCCGCCGCCGCCCGAAGGAAAAACTTCGATCAGCTGGGAATAACTGGAGCTTATGACGAAGATCGTTACGGCAGATGCCAGCGCGACAAAGATCCCCAGATACATATGGCCCTGCAGCGCGACAAAAGCTTCCTGGGGGCCATAGCACGAAGAAGACAAGCCGTCGGCGCCGATACCTACCCAGGCGAAAAACGCTATAAGGGATATCTTGTGGAAAAGTTTCTTGTCGTGCGGGTCATGCGCGCCGCCGATAAATATATTCTTTAATCTCTTTCCGATGCTGCTTTTTTCGGTTTCCATATTCTCCTACTATGTTACCACAAAAACTTCCTTTTTTACCAAAAAGAAAAGGGGCAGCGCAGCTATCTGCAGGACTACCGCGATAACTACCAGGGCCGCTATTGAATGATCATAAAGAACTCCCATTAACGCACTGCCTGCAAACATCGCGAGGCCGTAAGCCGTATTAAATATTCCGTAACCGGTTCCCCTCTTCTTCATGGGGGTCAGGTCGGCAATAGCGGATTTCATTATAGTCTCATGTATACCCATGACTATTCCCCATATAACCGCACTTATAAGCGCAAGCGTGAAATTGACGGAAAAAGCGAAAAAAGGGATAAATATGGATAACAACGGTATTATGAGCAGGGTGCTGAGCCCGGCCCTTTCGTTATTACTCCTGTTCTTAAGCCGGTCATAATACAGGCCTATAAACCACGCGGCAACACCGTCCACGGCCATCGCTATGGCATAGAACAAAGGTATCTGGGCATCGGTCAAAATGTTCTTCGCCTTAAAATGATAACCTATAAGTGCAAAATTCACGAAACCCATCGTTGTAACAAAGGTAAAAATAGTGTATATCCAGAATATCTTCGAAAGCTTGTCGCTTTCCTGCGTCTTCCCGGCTGATGTCTCGAGATTCTCCGGGTTGGGAACCCGTATGAAAGCTATGGTTATACAAACCATGACGAGAACAAAAGGCACCCAGAAAAGGCTGTAACCCTTCTGGTATTTGGCTATCTCGTTCCCGGAACTTCCCGCCAGCATAAAAAGACCCATCAGCAACAAAGGTCCTGCAAGCGCCCCTATCTGGTCCATCACCTCGGACAAAGCAAAACCGAAACCCGTCCCTACCTGCTTCGATGCCTGCGAGACTATCGTATCCCTGGCCGGGGCCCTCAACGCCTTGCCGAGCCTTTCCATTACTATAAAAAGCGCCGCTACCTGCCAGGCTCCCGTCAATGAAAGCAGGGGAACGCTCGCAAGCATACCGTACCCTATGAACGTGAAAAGCCAATACGCCCTTGTCCTGTCCGCAAAATACCCCGAGACAAGACGTACAGCATATCCCACAAATTCACCCAGGCCGGCTATGAACCCTACCACAGCAGCATTCACTCCAAGCGTCTTCAGGTACGGTCCGTTGACGCTGCGCGCGCCCTCGTATACTATATCGCCAAAGAGGCTGACCAACCCGAAAAGCACTATAAGATTTATAGCGGCTTTTCTGCCGTTACCGTTCATTTGACCTGGTTATCGTCTCCATCTTGCTGTCGTTTCCCCCTGCCTCTCATGGCGGTGCTTAGTATCCATTGCGATTATGAGCGTGCGCATTGTCTCGCTTTCCGATACCCATTTCAAACCGAGTATCAGGGAGGCCGCCAGGAATTGCGCAAAATACTTAGGTACGGTAAATGACAAAATAAACGCTATTACGGTCGCCGTAAGCCATATATATCCCTGAAAACGCTTCTTCCTGATATCCATCTTGGCCAAACCTTTCGCTTTATCCCTTATGCGTTCGTCTGTCTGCGTCAAAATATCTCCGTTAAAAAGATCCTCCCCGGCTTTTGAGATCCTTATGTTCTCCAGGCAATGCGGGCATGAGCAAGCATGCTCTTCCAGGCGCTGCCTTTCCCATTCGGTCATAGAACCGCCCAGATAGGCAGCCAGGGTCCCTTCATCGGGACACCCCGTCTTTACCCCATGTAAGCCTACGGCAGCTTTTTCCATACTATAAAGGACGCTCTTTCTCCAGTTTTTCTTTCAAATATTTCTTTGCCCGGGCTATAGTGGTAGAGACCGTATTCACCGGCATCTTAACTGCTTCCGCGATCTCGATATGCTTCATCCCATGGAGAAGATTAAGCTTTACCACCATCTTATCCCTTGGCCTTAAAGACTCTATCGCCGCATCCAAGAAAGCGCGCACCTCATTAAGCTGCGCCTGTCTGTACGGACTTTCTGCCCCGCCGGGTAAAATGTCCTCAAGGGTACCCGATCCGCCTTCGCCGTCATTAAATATCTCGTTGTGTATCGAAACGGAGCCGGGCGGCGCGGTCCTTTTGGCTGCCCTAAAATGATCTATTGCCGCGTTCCCCGCAACCATAGAGATCCAGCCGGCGGCTCTTTCCGGGTCCCTAAGCTGCCTAAGTTTTTCACCTTCCCATAAAGCGACAAAGACATCCTGATGGATGTCATTTATGTCTTCTTCGCTGAAATCATATCCGCAACGCTTAAGACGGTCGCGTATGGCCCAATATACCAGTTTGGAATACCTTTCTACGAAGACATCCCATGAACGTTTGTCTTTCCTTATGCAGCCCTGCAGGAGTTCCCCGAGATCCCCGTTACTCTCCATGACTAATCTTTTGGCATTATCTTTTCTTCGAAGGCCTTAGCCGTAACTGGCATACTCTCCTTAAATATAAGGAGAAGGGCTTTTGCGTACTCCCTTATCTCAGGTTGTGCCCCTTTATCCAGCCTGAGCTTGAGGAAGTTCATCAGGGAACGGGCATTAACCGTCCAATAGAACAGGGTATATATAGACAGCGGCAGGACGCCGCGGGCCTGTTCGCGTTTGATCCCGGAAGAGACCATGGATTCGTAAGTGTCAAAAGCGCCGTTAACTGACCTCCGGTATTTCTCAAGGGCTTCCCCTTCCAGGCTTGCGGGGGTGTAAAAATCCCTTTTCGCCAGGCAATAGCGTAAAGACATTTCGTTATAAGTACCGATACGATGTCTTATCCATTGGCGCGCGACAAAGATGGGGCATTTGACATCGAACCTGAAATAAGCGTGCTCAAAAGGCGTCCCGTGGTCTTTCTTGATAAGATGACGGATCAGCTTGGCGTCGGCATCGGCGCCCTGCGGTTCGCTCATATAGCAGCGCCTGGCACCTTCAATTACGGCCTTGTCTCCGCCCATCGAATCGACAATATCCACATAGCCGTTATCGAGGACTTTTATGTTGGTTTCCGGCATTATATTATTTTTTCTCTGCGGTTTCCGGCGAGACGTATTTCTTGGACTTCTCTTTCTTCTCGTAGCATTCCGGGCAGTTATATATGGCCTTTGCCAGGGTCCTGTCATAGCCGGGCGCTACTACCACCCTCTTGACCTCCGGGACCTCGCGTCCGCATGTATCACATTTCATTTGCTGTCCTCCGGTGTGATGATTTTATCAATATATATCCGCTTTTTCAATTCCTATTTGGGACGGCGCACCGCAAAAGCAAAGAAAATACCTATTATTACAATGCCGGCTATAACGATGATAACTGACGAGAACGAGACCGCAAAAGCGGACTTTGGCGCCTCAAGCACAGCGACGCCCCACTGGCTCGGGTCGGAATACAGATTGGTTGAGCCTGTCCAGGCGAATTGCAGCTCTCTTTTATGTATATCGCTGTCATCCACGGCTATGTCGAAATCGAATTTCTTGCCAGTCTCAGGCTTGAAACCACCGAGGACCGCAAAGGGTATCCTGGCTTCTATAATATATCCTTTATCCCAGGGCTTAGAGACCACTTCAATGCCGCTCTGGTAATCATCACGCCGCCAGACCCACTCACCGGGATCTATATCTTTGCCGTTACCCGTACTCAAACCTATCTGGTAATCGGATTTGGCGAAGAACATCCTCTCGGGATCGGCCTTGTCATCCATGCCCAGCATGATTTCAAGCGCATCGCCATCCCAGATATCCGGGCCTTCCTTGCTGTTATCGAAAGGTACATCATCGGTAACCTTCGCGGCTATAAACAGGTTTTCGTCGTCCCAAAGCAGATATATGTCTGCGCTAAGGTCGTCCTTGCCTTCCCACTGGAAATATTTGAGCACATCGCAGGAGCCGGAATCCATCCTGATGGCATATCCGGGATATTTTGACAGGTCACAATCCGCCTTTACCGGTTTAGCGGCTCTATGGATATGCGCTATGGGTTTCGACGGGACTTTATCGGCCGCTGCGGCCTTTCCTGAAGGTAAGGAAAACAGAAGAAAGACTAAAATGGCAAGAGTAAATGTTCTTTTCATTTGGTCCTCCGGGGATTTCCTTTATTTTACCAAAAATCCCCGTAGGAATCCAGTTTTACATTAAGCAGGTTTTTGCCGCTTACTGAATATCTATTATCTTAAGGCCGTCTACGTATATGGTAACTGTTTTCTTACCGGGGTTGTAAGCCGGGCCGACGGCAAATTTGATCTCCTTTAGCTCTGAAGGATTGAAATCAACGCCCGTAACCAGCTTGTTAGCGTTCCCATCCCAATATTGGCCTTTTTTCGGGTAAGCATTGAACGGTATCACGACCTTCTGCCAATCCTTTGTTACCCTCACGTAGTTGGGAGAAGCCATCGCCCCGATCTCAGTCTTGTTCCCGTCTGAATCATCCGCGTCTATTAATATAACTTCGAACTTTTCGCCGCCATCCCGTCCCTTGACCCAGAATTCCACTCCCGGTTTGTTGAACTTGGAAAGGTCGGTAAGCGGATAATGCCCTACCACCGCACCGGACCATTGGCCGCAATCAAGCACTGCCTTAAGGCATCCTTCGCCTTCATGGCCTCCGGAATTTTCAACATCGAATGTAGTCCCTCCGCCGTATATATATTTATACATGCCGTTGCTTTCGTCGATAGTATCGGTGAAAAAATCAACGGATTCGGCATGCGCGAACTTCGCCGCGCCCGTAAGGGCCAGGCCGCACAATAACAGCGCTGCGCACAATTTTCTTCCCATCTTACCTCCTCCTTTTTAATATGTATACCATATACATACCAGTATATACCGATAGAGGTCCAAATCAAGGGTGATTTTTTGACATTATACTGCAAATTTAACGGACGAAGCTACCATTTCTTGTCCAAGGGCATGTTTATCCTCTCCCTGAAGCTCATTCTTCCTTCTATCTCGCTTTCGACCTTACCCATCCTCTCGCCCACATAAGGGTGGGTCTTGAAATAGGAGTATGTCCTTATCTTGAGTTTGTCCTCGTTCTTCATCGTCTCCATGAAAGTAACAATACCCCTGGGATCGTATCCGGCCTCCCTGGTATATATTACAGCGCGTTTATCTGCCTCAAACTCATCCTCGCGTGAATATGCAGCCATCATAGAGTTTATTGCCAGGTTGGTGGCGCTTGCGGCGTTGCCTCCCTGCGTTGCCGCTACAAGTATAAGGCCCAGGTTGGCCAGGGAGCTTTGCTGCAGTTTCTTCATATGATGGCGGGCCGCAACGTGCCCGATCTCATGGGCGATGACCCCTGCAAGCTCGTCATCATTCTTGCACACGTCTATAAGCCCCTTGAATACATAAACCCATCCTCCGGGCAGGGAAACCGCGTTGATGTCATCGATATCGATTACCTTAAAATGGTATATAACGCCCTTGCGGTCTGCGTACTGGGCAAGCCTGTTGCCTATCAACTCCACCCTTTCTTGTAAATGCTTATCCCTGCAAGGTTTGTAATGCTGTTCGATCTGCTTCGCATAGGAGGCGCCCATCTCGGCTTCCTGTTCCGGGGAGATATAGACAGGCTCATCCTTGCTTGTCACCGGATTATACTCGGCCGGAGAACGGCCAGGCAACAACAGTAAGCCTGCTAAAAAACATATTATAAGGATAAAACGGTCCTGCCTCATCATAGGCATAAATTATCATATTGAAAAATAGAAGTAAAGCACTTATAATATCTTCATGAACAGGATATTGTGCCTTTTATTTTCGGCCGCAGTGCTCTTAGGCCTGCAAGGTTGCACCCGCAACGCGCCAAAGGGCGATGTAATAGCTGCTATAGGCAACTATTCCCTTTACAGGGACGATTTCATGTCGGAACTCTCCCTTTATCCCCCCGCATACCGTGAAGAATTCTCGAAAGAACAGATATTGAACGAAATAATACAAAAAAAGGTCCTGTTACTCGAGGCGCAGCGCCTGGGGCTCGATAAAGACCCCCAATTCATGAAAATGATAGAAAGGTTCTGGGAGCAGAGCTTGTTACGCTCCCTCCTGGAAATGAAATCCAGGGAGATACTTTCTTCTATTCCGGAAACAGATAAAGACCGTAATCTTGAGGCAAGCGAAAAGATGCGTAAATGGGTCGAGGAACTGGAAAAGAGCACCCCGGTGACAATTAACAAAGAAGTCCTTCAAAAGATAGACTTAAAATGACCGAGACAGCCGCGCAAAATAGGAGACGCAACTATTTCATAAAAAAAAGATTTCAGGCAAGTTTTATAATCAAATTTTGCCTCCTGCTTTTACTTGCCTGCGTGATAATGGGTTTTGCAGCATACTTGCTTACGGAAAAAACCACTACTACGAGTTTCGAAAACCTGCGTTTGACCGTAAAAAGCACTTCGGATTATATACTCCCCATACTTATATACAGCAGCATAATGGCGGTTATCCTGGTAAGCCTGGCAACCATAGTAATAGTTCTATTCATTTCTCACAGGATAGCGGGCCCTCTTTACAGGCTCGAGAGGTCGATATCGGACATAGGCAACGGCGATCTTACCGTAAATACCTATCTGCGCCAGGCTGATGAGATAAAGGTTCTTGCCGAAGTCCTGAATAAAGCCGTCAAGGGCATAAGAGAACCGCTCTCATCCTCTAAAGCAAAAACCGAGGAACTCGAGGTTGAGATCCTTTCCCTCAGGGAATCCCTTAAAAAACGCGGGATCCCGGAAAACGAAATAGATAGCGCGGTTAAACCTGCCGAAAAGAAGATCCAAGGCATAAAACAGGCCTTGTCCTTTTTCAAGGTATCTATTCTTGCGGGCCTGATCTTCATCTTGTCGTCTTCGTCGTCTCCTGCAAGCATAATATCCGAAAAGACCTTCTTCGACGGCAACGATTGGACGGTGATCGACAGCGCCTTTTGCACGATATACCTGAAAGATAAGGTCGACGCTCGCAAAGTAAGTAACAAGATAGATACCTACAGGATAGATTACGGCCTTTCCGAAAGGCCTGTCAGGTCCGGCAACAGCGCCAATGATGATGTAGCTTATAAATTTGACCTGATATTCTTTAAGGTGCAGGAATTGCTTGATATGAGGCCGAAGGACCTTCATTTAAACGTCCGAATCTACAAGGGGCAATCGGACCTGGACAGGGTCTATATGGAAATATTCGACCAGCAAAACAAGTTCATCGCTTTTTATATATTTAAGTTAAACTCGCTTTTTGCCACCGAAGAGAAGATCTCGGCTAATATCATGGCGCACGAGATAGCCCACTGCATCGTCGACCATTATTTTTCGGTCACTCCTCCGACAAAAGTGGCCGAAATGATAGCCCAATACGCAGACCTCCACCTGAGGGATTAAGGGTCTCGCGTTTTAAATACACGAAAAAATGAGGCCACACTTGTAAAAGTGTGGCCTCTGTATTAACGATCCTATCGGCAGCTCTATTGAGGTTTCTTACCCACCCTCTTCGGCGGTTCTACATCATCACAACCCTTAGCCCAAAGATCCTTCAGGGCATAATAGGCTTTCTTTGGTATCCTCTTGTAGACGCCGTTCTCTTTATCGAGGCTCATTCCGACTATACCGTACCACTCTTCGTTCATGTTCATATGGCCTTCAACCTCGATATCGAAATAATAGGCACCGTTAGTCCAACCGGCGGTCTGGTCTTGGACGAACCAGCTCGCAGGATTGGCCGAATCATGCTTCCACCACTCGTCGTTCCATTCGAATATACACCCTCCGAGGACGGTCCCCTTCCCCGATTTCCCGCAGGTATTCCTCAATATCTCTTTCCACTGCGAGATCAGGAACTTTGCCTGGATATCCTCGTCTTCCTTCTTCGTCAGGGCGTTATAGCGGTCGCAACCGAACTCCGTCAGGACTATGGGCCTGTTGAACTTCTTGCTCGCCTGTTCCCAGGTATTGCCGAAGCTCAAACCCCTGTACGATATAAGACCCAGTATGTCTATATCGGGGGTAACATCGTTGGCCACATCCAGGAAAAACACTTCGCCGTTGCCCATCGCAACCGGATGGTTCGGGTCAACTTTCTTTATCTCCTTCGCTATATCATTCACGAAACTGTAATACAGCTTGGCCTTAGCTTCAGCCCTCTGCTTAGGGTCCTCGATACTGTCGAGCTCGTCGGAACCCCATGGAGCTATCTGGTCGTCAAAGCTGTAATTGTTCTCGTTACCGAGAAGCCAGAAAAGTATCCCTGGTTCATTCTTGTATGTCTTTACTATCTCAAGGACCTCTTCTTTGACCTGCTGCCTGTAGCTTTCATCCGCATAGTTTGGCGGCGGCATATCATAGATGCCGAGGTTGTGTCCCATTATCGTGCGTATGCCGAATTTCTCGAACAGGTCGGATATAACCTGCCTTGTCTCGGGAGCATTCTCTCCGGGCTGATAAAAGCGCACGGTATTTATGCCTGCGTCTTTCATCAACTGACCGTCTACAAGCCATGATTTAGCCGTGTCGCCCCACCAGTTATACGTATAATCCTGCCCCGGCGGGACCGGTTGGTAACATACTCCCTTGACAAGATAAGTGTCTCCACCCACGACAAGGCGGAAGTGCCCGTTCCCTTGTTTCTCCAGTAATATCTTGCCGCCTTTTTTAGCCTGAGACGTGCCGGATATCTTATTAAAAAGGAAATACCCGCCCGCCAGGAAGCAAGCGATCAGGATGAACAAAAGAACCAACAAAGCCGTCTTCTTGCCTTTCCCCTTATTATGTCCCATTTTCAACCTTTACTCGTAATAGATATCGTCAAAGT
>DISH01000004.1 GCA_002421665.1 Candidatus Omnitrophica bacterium UBA6215 | reverse complement strand
ATGACTTCGAGTACAAGGAAGACTTTACCGCCCATACAGGATGGGCTGACTTGAAATACAGATTCTGAGCCCTTTTACTAAGAATTAATTTTAAAATAGACTAAAAGCCCTGATCGATTCAACGGATCAGGGCTTTTTCTTTGTTTGTCCGGGCTCCAAAATCCCTTGATATAGTTGAATATTATGGTTATAATAAATCCGTCATTTATTCTATATCCAAAAAATACGGAGGATACCATGAGTATGCGTAAAAATACCTCCAACTATGTGAAAATCACCCTTTTATTAATAACTTTTGTTTCTATATTTTCTTTTTCTCCCGTTTATGCGGATTCCTTTACCGTCACCAACTATGACTCAAGCGGGGCAGGCTCACTGAGTACGGCGATTGACGGCCTGAACACAAGCGGTGTATCCGGCTCAATAGAGTTCAACGAAGGCTCATCCTCAGGCACCATCGATCTCTCCGGATATACCACCTCCCTCGGATACGAAACGGTATTTGATCTAAACAGTTATAACGTTACCCTTGAGAACTATATCGGCGGATGCGGGAGTTGGACGAAATTTAACGGGGATGCCGATGGCGTACTGAATATCGGTTCGGGCTCTACCTGGTCAAATAACTGGGGTGTAGTGATAGGCGACGGTACGACCGGCGCTTTGACCGTCTCCAATGGAGGAGATTTTTCGGTATCTAACGGCGGGACATATGTAGGAAGTACCAGCGGCGACGCCGACGGGTCGCTTACCGTTACCGGCTCCGGATCGACTTATACAGATAATAACAATGTCTATATCGGTAATTCCGGGACCGGCGCTTTGACCGTCTCCAACGGTGGAGTAATGACCGCCTCTAAAGATGTATATGCCGGTTATAATAGCGGCTCTACCGGTACTATAACCGTTACCGGCTCCGGTTCATCGTTCTCGGGGCGCGATATGTACCTCGGCTATGACGGGAACTTAGACCTGACCATCTCCGACGGGGCAACAATGAGCGGTTCGTTTGTCGCGATCTGTTTCCATTCCAGTTCTACCGGCACGGTCAATGTTACAGGGGAAGGATCATTATTGAGGGCTACAAGCGGTATGTATATAGGCTATGACGGGGATTGCGATATGACCATCTCCGGCGGAGCCGATGCCACGGCCGATGAAGGTTATGTGGGCAGTAATTCGGGATCGAACAGCTCTCTTACCGTTACCGGCTCCGGTTCCACTTTTACGTCAGCTAACAGCATGTATATAGGATGCTGGGATACCGGCGCCTTGACTATTTCCGGCGGCGGCGAAGTAAGCAATACCGCAGGCGTGGTCGGCCGCGGTTCGGATGCTACGGGTACGGTTATCCTTACCGGCTCCGGTTCTACCTGGACGAACTCTACGCTGCTCACGATAGGCGAGGATGGCGACGGAACGGTCACTATTTCCGATGCGGCCGTTTTGAACGTAGCCGGCGGCGCGGGGACGGTCAGGCTCGGGCTAAATTCAGGTTCTTCCGGTATTCTTAATATCGGTTCCGGTGCCGCGGCAGGGACTTTAAATGCCGCCACGGTAACTGGCGGTTCGGGCGCGGCCGT
The DNA here is from genome assembly GCA_002421665.1 of Candidatus Omnitrophica bacterium UBA6215. GTDB lineage: Bacteria > Omnitrophota > Gorgyraeia > Pluralincolimonadales > Pluralincolimonadaceae > UBA6215. Next base: position 503,120 of record DISH01000004.1, on the reverse strand, counting down.
TGTAAACCTTAATCTTACCGACGAGGATTATACGTTAGGAGCTGACTTGACCGGAAGCCTTGAGGTCACGAAAAGCGGATCGGGTTTAGTTAACCTTACGGGCACGAATACATATACCGGAGGCACGACGATAAACGCCGGCGTAATAAATGCCAAGGATGACGGCGTGCTCGGTACGGGCGATGTCACGATAAATGCCGGCGGTTGCTTGTTGCTTGGGACCGTAGGGGACGAATCAGACACCATAACGCTTTCAAATAATGTAACTCTTTCAGGTGACGGGAATACCGGGATAGGTGCGATCAATAACGCGGGCGGCACCAATACACTTAGCGGGACCGTGACCACGGATGCAAACGCTACAATAGGTTCTATCTATGGTTACCTGGTTTTCACCAATAATATCTCAAGTACGGGCAACTATGACCTCACCTTTACCGGAGAGAGCGATACGGGAGTCGAGGGAGTTATAGGCATAGGTTCCGGTTCGGTCATAAAGAACGGGACCGGCGCTCTTTTCCTGTCCGGCAGCAATACTTATACCGGGGGGACTTCCTTGAATGCCGGCGGTATCGTCGCCATGAGCAGCGGCGCATTTGGGACGGGTGACGTTACCGTTGCCGACGAGGCTACCCTTGTAATTGACGGGTCCCTGGGTGATGTTACCATCGCCAATAACATCACTTCCGTGCAGGGGACCGGCCCGGCGATATTTGGCGCTATTGTCAGCGCCGAGGGCGATAATACAATGTCGGGCGCAATTACGCAATCCGGAAACACTACTATATATGCCGACAACTACAGTCTCACGATCAGCGGCGCGATCAGCGGCGCGTATGATCTTACGTTGAGCGGCGACGGCGTTATTAACCTCAGCGGCACTAATACGTATACAGGCGCCACCAATATCAATGCCGATACGGTGAATGCCGGTGTCGCTGACCAGGCGTTCGGTATCGGCTCGGATGTCGCAGTAAATGAAGGCGCTACTTTATCATTGAATAACTTCAATGAAACGATAGGTTCCCTTTCCGGTTCGGGAACGGTAAATAACGGCGGGGCTGCGGACAGGATCCTGACCATAGGAAACGTTCCGTTAGGATACGGCAGCACTTCGAAAACATTCTCCGGGTTGCTTTCCGACGGCGGCGCGGGTAAATTCTCGCTTGCCAAGGATGGGACGGGGACCCTGATATTGACAGGAGCCAACACCTATTCCGGAGGCACGACTATAGATAACGGCGCGTTGCAGGTCAACAATTCACGAGCCCTCGGCAGCGGGGCGGTTACTAATAATTCCGAGCTTGATATCGGTTCGACAGAATTGATCTTCGACGGTATCTATACCCAGGCCGCGGGCTCTGTACTTAATCTTTCCGCTGCTTCGGCCGTAAGCTATGGAAGCATTGTATCTTCTTCGGATGCGGCGGTTTCATCAGCCAGCGCTGTAAATGTAACGGTTGGCGGGTACCTGCCAAACAAGGCGACACTTAAAGTAATAGACGGCACCGGAGGAGCGGGAGTCGAAATACCTTCCACAATAACATCCAACAGCACTAAATACAGGCTTATCGGTTCAAGCGTCGACGGCGATCTTATCCTTACCGTAGATCGTTCCGGGGCGGGATATGGTTTTGCTTCGGAAGCCAACAATGCCAATGGCGCCGCGGTCGGAGCGGTCCTTGATAACATAAATAATCCGCAGGGCCAGATGCTTACTATATTGGATACGCTTGAATGGATGCCTTCAGGGGAAGCGGGCCAATCGCTTGATACCCTCATCCCCAACGTCGACAGCGGTGTCCTCAACGTCAGCAACACCTCCCTTAACCAGTTCATCGGCACCAGCAGCGCCAGGTTAGGAGGCCTCTTCGCCCAGGCGAGAGAAGCCGAGGAGACCGGCGTCTCTGCCGGAAGCCCCTCGCTTAAGGGCATGGACGTATGGGCAAGGGGCTTCGGGGAGTACCTAAAGCAGAAGCCCCGAGGCTTCAGCAACGGCTACCGCGCAACGGTCTGGGGCACGGCCTTAGGCGGCGACATCCCCGCCTTTAACGACAGGGTCCGTTTAGGCCTTAGCGGAGGCTACGCCCAGAGCGACATCAACTCCAAGGATAACTCCGGCAAGACCGACATAGACAGCTACCAGGGTACCTTCTACGCCGGCTATATAGACCCCCAGAACCCTTATTACCTCAACGGCTCCTTCTCATTCGCCTATAACAAGTACGACGGCAAGAGGCAGGTGGCCGTAGGCGCCATAACCGGCATCGCCGACTCCGACTACGACGGCCAGCAGTACTCGGTCATGTTCGACGGCGGCTACGTAGTAGACGCCGGCAAGTTCAGGATAACCCCCATGGCCTCATTGCAGTACCTTAGGCTGCACCTGCAGAGCTATACCGAGACCGGGGCAGGAGCCCTTAACTTAAGCGTCAAGGCCCAGAACTACGACATGCTCCAGTCAGGCCTGGGTATGAAGGTGGAAAGGCCTTTTGAAGCCAAAGGTATGACAGTCATCCCCGAGATCCACGCCAAGTGGCTCTATGACTTCATAGGCGACAAACAGGAGACGACCTCTACCTTCGCAGGCGGCGGCGGTTCCTTCGCCACCAACGGCTTCGACCCGGCCCAGAACTCCTTCAATGCCGGCGCCAAGCTGACCCTTGCCTCGCATAACAACTGGAGCCTCGAGACCAACTATGACTTCGAGTACAAGGAAGACTTTACCGCCCATACAGGATGGGCTGACATAAAGTATAAGTTCTGAGGGGACGTGTCACTTCGGGACGTGTCAAAAAGGGACAGGTTGCTAAATTAAAAGATATATCCTCTCCATAGACCAGGGGACAACGGGTAGTCGTGCATATATCTTCGATAAGTCCGGCCGTATTGTTTCCGGCGCTTATAAGGAATTCAGGCAGATATACCCGCGCGAGGGCTGGGTAGAGCACGATGCCGAAGAGATATGGCGGTCTGTGGAATTTGTGGTGAAGCAGGCGCTCGCCGCCAAGAAGATCAAAGCCTCCGATATCGCCGCGATAGGCATTACTAACCAGCGCGAAACTACCGTACTGTGGGACCGCAAGACCGGCAAGCCCCTCCATAATGCCATTGTCTGGCAATGCAGGCGTACCGCGCCTATCTGCGAAGATCTCAAGAAGAAAGGTTATTCCGGGTTGTTCCGCCGCAAGACGGGGCTTATTATAGATCCGTATTTTTCCGGCACGAAGATAAAATGGCTTTTGAGTAACCTGTCCCAAAGTCACACGTCCCGAAGTGACACGTCCCCTTGCGTTGGGACGATGGATACTTGGCTCATATGGAAGCTCACCGGCGGGAAGGCACACGCCACCGATTACACCAATGCCTCGCGCACGCTGATCTTCAATATCAGGCAGAAGAAGTGGGACGGGCAGCTCCTGAAGATCCTCGGCATCCCGGAGGCCATTTTGCCGGAGGTCAAGCCGTCGAGTTCGATATTCGGTTACACGGCTAAAGGCGCCTGCGGGCTTCCCGCGGGTATCCCGATATCCGGTGTAGCGGGGGACCAGCAGGCGGCGCTCTTCGGCCAGGGTTGTTTTTCAGAAGGGGAGATGAAGAACACTTACGGCACGGGATGTTTCCTGGTGCTCAATACCGGAAAGAAATTCATACTTTCGAACAAAGGCCTCCTGACCACACTTGCCTGCGACGCGCGCGGCCTGCCGTGTTACGCGCAGGAAGGCTCGATCTTTATCGCGGGCGCCGCGATACAATGGCTTCGCGATGAATTGAAGATAATCGGCGAATCCCGCGAGTCGGAGAAACGGGCGATGGAGTGCGTCGATACGGGGGGCGTATATTTCGTCCCGGCGTTCGTCGGCCTCGGTGCGCCGTATTGGGACCCCCGCGCGCGCGGTACCATCACTGGAATAACCCGCGGCACGCAGAGGCGGCACATAATACGCGCCGCCCTCGAGGCGATCGCCTATGAGGTAAAGGATGTCGCCGATATCATGGAAAAGGAGACCGGCAACCGCCTTAAATCGCTGAAGGTCGACGGCGGCGCCTGCGGCAACAGTTTCCTTATGCAATTCCAGGCCGACATTCTCGGCATAAAGATAATCCGCCCGAAGATAACCGAGACCACGGCGAAGGGCGCGGCGATGCTCGCCGGGCTTGCGGTCGGGTTCTGGAAGAGCTCCGCGGAATTACGCCATACCCTTGCCGCGGGCAAGATATTTTCCCCGCGCATGAAAGCGGGGCAGAGACAGGCTCTTTACTCGGGCTGGCTCGCGGCCGTCAGGAAAGCGAGGGCTTTATGAAGAGGGAAGTCTCGTGCCTTAAGTCGGGCGAGTTCGACCTTCTTGTCATAGGCGGAGGCATCAACGGCTGCGCCATCGCGCGCGACGCGTCCCTGCGGGGGTTCAAGACCGCCCTCATCGAGAAGGACGACTTTGCCTGCGGCGCGAGCGGCAAATCGACCAAGATAATCCACGGCGGCATACGCTACCTTGAGCAATTCAACCTCAACCTTGTCTACGAAGCCCTGCACGAGCGCGGGACCCTCTTGAGGACGGTCCCCGATCTCGTCAAGCCGCTCGAGTTCATCATCCCCGTATATAAAGGCGACCCTCGGCCGCTTTTTGTGATGAATACGGGCGTCTTCCTTTATGACCTGCTCGCGGGCAGGCAGAATATCCATTGCCGCCGCCCGCTCACGAAGGCGGAACTTGCCGGGCTCGAGCCGAACATCACTGCGAAAGGCCTCAAGGGCGGGGTAATGTATTGCGATGCCCAGATGGATGACATCCGCCTTTGCCTTAATAACGCGATATCAGCCTACGAGGCGGGCTGCTGTATCGCGAACAAAATTGAAGCCGAAGGGCTGGTCAAGAGGGAAGGGGTGGTGGTCGGTGTAGAGGCCAGGGACACCCTGACCAACGACAGGTTCACAATCCGCGCGCAGTGTATTGTCAACGCTACCGGCGCCTGGTCGAACCGCATCGTCTGGGACGACGAGCCCCATGCCGCGGCGATAACCCGGCCCACGAAAGGCGTCCACCTTATCTACAAAAAACTCCCGATAACACGGCCCATGCTCTTTTCCGCCCGCAAGGACAAGAGGATATTCTTCGCGATACCCTGGCGCGATTACACGCTTATAGGCACCACCGACACCGATTTTACGGGCTCACCCGACGAGGTTTACGCAGAGAGATCCGACGTGGAATACCTGCTTAATGAGATCGGCAGGGTATTCCCCGAACAGGGTATAAGCAGGGAAGGGGTAATAACTACTTACGCCGGCCTGCGCCCGCTGATGAATACCCACGGCATGGCCCCTTGGAAGGTTTCGCGCGAGCACTATATAAAGGAATCGGGTTCCGGACTGATCTCCGTAGTCGGCGGCAAGTATACCACATACAGGCGGCTGGCGGAGCAGGTCGTCAATCTTATCGTACACAGGTTCCCGGGCAGGGAATTCAGGGCATGCTCGACGGCCGTTTGCGGCCCCACGCAGGAAATCCCGCCGGGGGATGCCGGCCTCAGGGAACGGATAACCCATGCCGTTAACGAGGAGATGGCCAACAGTTTAAAAGACCTGCTGATCCGCAGGCTGCAGCTGGCTATGACCGCCTCACGCGGCCTCGACATATACGAAGAAGCTGGGCGGATAATGGGTGAACTTTTGGGCTGGCCGACTTCACAGGTCGAGTACGAGATCCAGGCGTACAAATACGAGATAAGGAGGAACACGGAATGTCTTACTTAAAGGTTCTTTGCGTTTGTTTCCTGGCGCTTAGCGTGGCCGCGGCGTCTTTTGCCTGTTCCGATTTCCAGGTAAGGGCCAAGGACGGCACCGTTGTCATCGGCCGTTCGATGGAATTCCCGACTGATCTTCATTCGCGGATAATAGCGGTCCCGCGCGGACAGCAATTTACCAGTATCGGCGACAAGGGTGTGAAGGGCCTTACCTGGACGAATAAATACGGATTTTTCGGGATAGAGTCTTTTGACATAAAGAATGCCTATGTCGAGGGGATGAACGAGAAAGGCCTCGCTTTCGACGCCTTGATGTTCACGGGCGCAGAATACCAGCCGGCCGAGCCCGGCAAATTCGTCACTGTTATTGACCTGTGTTCATGGATAATGGGCAATTTCGCGACGACGGACGAGGCGAGGGCCGGCCTGCCATCGATAAACGTGGCGAATGTGACCATCAAAAAGATGCACGGCCCGCTCGGCATGCACGTTGCCCTGCACGATGCCTCCGGCAAGAACCTTGTCATCGAATTCATCGACGGGAAGGTGAATATTTACGATAATCCCCTCGGCGTGATGACGAACCGCCCGGACTTCCCGTGGCAGATGAACAACCTGCGCAATTATATCAACCTCGACGCGCATGACAGGAAAGACAGGAGCATAAACGGCGTCAAGATAGATCCGACGGGCGTCGGAAGCGGTATGCTCGGCCTGCCCGGCGATTGGACGCCGCCTTCGAGGTTCGTGAGGATAGCCTTTTGCGTGGATGAGGCCCAGCCGGCCAAAGATTCCGTAGAAGCCGTCAACCAGGCCGAACATATCCTAAATGTCGTGGATATACCCAGGGGTGTCATAAAGGAGAACCCCGCGCCGTTCGTGAGGATGGAGGGCTTCTCCCAGTGGGTGGTCATAAAGGACCTGACGAACCTTGTCCTGTATTACAAGACCTACGAAAACACCGCCTGGAAGAAGGTGGACATGAAGAAGTTTGACCTTAACCCCGGCGCGCCGCAGAAGGCCATTCCCATGGACGAGAAACCGCAGGGCGCGGTTGACGTCAGCGACCGGTTGAAATAGGGAGGAATAGCATGTCGAAAAAATGCAAGAAGTGCGAGAGAAAATAAACGAGTGAATAAGGGATTTAGCTGTCTCGTATTAATTATATTTGTGTTTTTGTCCCCGGTTTTTAATGTTAAAGCTGAGGTTGAGGGGATAAAGTCTGTCCAACGGCAGGTACGCAATAATAGCAATATGAAATATTGGATACTGGTGCCCAATAATGTCCCAAAAGAAGGCTGCGGTCTTGTAGTTGTGCTTGCAGGCGGGGATGGTGATGGGGGAAAGACCGTGCCGTTCTGGAAAAATGTCATCAGGAATTCACTGGGAGACAGATATATAGTAGTTTTGCCGGTCGCGCCTAAATGGGATAAAGACCAGACAATTACATGGCCTACAGATAAATGTAAAGATGTCGTAAAAGGCATGAGGTTTACAACCGAGGAGTTTGTCTCCGAGTTGGTCGGCGAGGTTGTAAAAGAGAATAAAATTAATCCTGACTATATTTGGTTGCACGGGATTTCTTCCGGCGGCCCCGCGGTTTACGCTATTTCGCTTTCAAATCCGGATTGTTTTAAGGGTTATTACGTACTTTCTTCCGTATTTAAGATTGATCAGTTGCCTTCGCTTTCCCTTGCTAAAGGCAAGAAATACTACATACAACATGGCCTGGAAGATAAGATCTGCCCGTTGTGGATGGCTAAAAAGGCGGTTTTTCAGTTAGGGGAGAATGGCGCGGTTACCGAGCTTGATCTATTCCAGGGGCCTCACGGGTATCCGTTTAAGGACGGTTATCCCGATTGGGATAGGATAAAAGCTGCCTTTACATGGCTTGAGAAGTAGTTTGCTGAAAGTAAAAATGAAGGAAATAGAAAAGGATTGCCCTTGCTGCAAGGCGTACAAAGAACTTAAGAAATAAGAATATATCACCCTAAAATAGCAAATATTTCCCCTTGAAATTCCGCCTATAAGTGGTATCTTATAGCGACTTCAAAACGTGTCCAAAAATATGAATAAAATAGCCATATTTATAATCGCTTTATTACTTACGATACCCGCGGCCGCGAGTGCCAATCTCATAACCAATCCGGGTTTTGAGACGGGCAATTTCAGCGGGTGGAGCCCGTATGCTTACGGCTCCGAGCAGGTATCGAGTGCCAACCCTCATACAGGTACATACGAGGCGAGGATAAATAACTACGGCTGGGTGACCCAGACCGTCAACAGCGTGACGCCGAATACCGCCTACAAACTGTCCTCATACCTGTACATGCCGCAGGACGGGGGAGAGGCGTCGATCTCCATAACATTTTATAACTCCACCGGCACGAGCTCATTCCAGCAGGAACGCACCTGGGAACGTATCCCGGGGAGCGCGCAATACGAGAAGATAGAAACCGACTGGCTGACCGCCCCGGATTATACCGCTTATGCCAGGGTGAGGTGCTCAGTCGCTTCGGCCGGCAGTTACATCGATTTTGACGACGTCAGCCTTGACGTCATACCCGAACCAGGCTCACTCGTCCTTTTGCTTACCGGCCTTCTGGGCCTGCGCTTCAAGAAAAGAGCTTAATTCCCGTTTAATCAAAAATATCACAACCCTCTGCAATTATAATGATTGCGGAGGGTTTTTGTTTGGAGTAAAATAAAGTCAGTGGTGAATCCAAAACGTGGTATGCTTTGTTAAATAAATTAGAAAATGAAATTAATTGCTCATGGTAAAGTTTTAGGTTACTGCCCAACGCCTTCGATCAAGGTGTGGGGGAGGAAGGCTATTATAAGAAAATATAAACGTGATTTATTAAATAAAATTGAGCAATTTCCTGAACAACACCGCTTCAGCGTACGAATAGATTTCCATCTATCAAACTCACGGTTACGACTATCTGATCTAGACAATCTCTGCAAAACAGTGTTAGATGGTTTGTTTGGAACCTTTGGAAAGAAAGGTTCTTCTCCTCGCGACCGTTTCGTATGGCGCTTGGAAGCGACAAAAATCGATGCCAAAAAAGAAGAATTTACAGAATTCTGGGTTTTTGATGAAGGGTTAATCTGAATCTTAATTCTTATATCTGTAAAAAGGAGACAGAATATATGCCACAGGATTTCATAAAGTGTCCTAAATGCGAAGAGCTTATACCACTTTCTGATGCTCTGTCCCGTGATATTGAAGAACGTGCTCGCCAAAAATATGAAATGCAACTATCCGAAAAAGAAGTCGAATATCAAGTCCGTCTTAAAAAACAACACGAAGAGCTCGAATCAAAACTTAAAAAACAGGCCGAAGAAGTAGTTAGCACTGAAATCGCTGATTTAAAGTTTCAGGTGGAAGATAGTAATCGTAGACTCAAACAAGCTCAAGAGAATGAACTGGCACTGCGTAAAAAACAGCATGAACTTGAAGAGAAGGAAAAAGCACTTGAGTTGGAAACGGCTAGGAAAATTGACGAAGAGCGAGGAAGAATTGAAGCCAATGTTTTAATGAGGTTCGAAGAACAGCACAAGCTGAAGGACGCGGAGAAAGACAGAAAACTCTCGGATACCCTGAAGCAGGTCGAGGAATTAAAGAGAAAAATGGAGCAGGGCTCCCAACAGGCACAAGGCGAAGTGCTTGAATTGGAAATAGAGGAATTGTTCAGGCGAGAGTTTTCTTTTGACATAATTGAGCCGGTCTCAAAAGGCGTACGTGGCGCAGATATTATTCAAACTGTTAAAACGCAATCTGGACGTCCGTGTGGGAAAATATTATGGGAGACAAAACGTGTAAAAAATTGGAGCGATTCTTGGATTCAGAAGCTAAAAGATGACCAAGGCGAAGCCAAGGCTGATATTGCAGTTCTTGTATCCGAAGCCTTGCCTTCGGGATTTCATCATTTTCGCCAGATAAACGGTGTCTGGGTGACAGATGTTCCATCAGCGCTTAGCCTGTCACTGGCCCTCCGAATGGTATTGATTCAAGTAGCCAATGCGAAAGAAGTTGAAAGTGGTAAGGATGATAAAAAGGATCTAATATATAGTTATGTGACTAGTGTAGAGTTTCGTAATCGGGTAATTGCGATTGTAGATGGCTTCAGGGCTATGAAAGAAGATCTTGAAGCTGAAAAACGGGCAATGCAACGTATTTGGGGGAACAGGGAAAAGCAAATAGAAAAAATTATATCCAATACTGCTGGCATGTATGGAGATTTAGAAGGATTAGCAGGCACTGCGTTACAACAGATTAAAATTCTCGAATTACCCGTTAAAAGTCCAGAAGAAAATGATAAGAATGACCGAAGATCATAGAGCTTCAACAGGCGGTGCAATTCCAAGCTGGAGCGGTTTTATTTATCAAGGGAAAGTTGCCATATATCATGTTCTTAGACTTTTGTGCGATGGCAAAGAAAGTGGATATTCTCTTAAGCTAGAATATTTGGAAGATTTTTGCATTCACAAAGATGGCGATGTCGAATCGTTGCATCAAGTTAAAGCAATAGAGCGGAGTGGGATTAGCGCTTATACAACATATATTAAGAATAAGGAAAAAATAAATGCATTTGAAAAATTAAGAAATCATGCTAACAGAATAAGATGTTCGTACGCCTATTTTCATTTAGCCAATGATGTAAGTTCGAAATCCGATGCGGATATTGAAAAAGAATACGCCCCCGTTAAAATATACAATTATCATGATGGCACTAATAGATGTCCGGTCGATCAAATTAATAATAAAATTAACCAAATGATTGAAAAATATTATAAAGAATGCCGAAAAGAGGAATTATTTAAAAATAATATTGATTATATAGAAAAAACGCGAGTCATTATTGATGATATTATACAAAAAAAGGTATTGATGATTCACGCAAAAATGCATAACTCCAATTACAGCGTTTCTGATAACATTGAAACAATGGGTTTATCGCAGTTTAAAAGGATACTCGATGATGACCTAACAACGGCAGCAATAGACGATGTTTATTTGCTATGTCAAATTCGTGTTCGTCTCCGCGAATATTACTTTCAATATATTGAGGACCAAGAAAATATACATGGGCCCTTGGAAGAATCCATTCATAAAAAAATGGCAGACTACATGATGCAAATAGAAAATATGACAAGCAAACAAGTGAAAGAATTTATGCAAGGCATAATGCCACAAAAGGAGTTCAAATGTGGCTCAATAAAAGAATATAAGGATAACACACCTTCCGACGAAGGTTATAGGCATGCGTTCTTAAATATATTGAAAGAATTGAAAAAAACGGATTTTTGTGAAAGTATTAATGCATTTATTTGGAAACAAGGCGAAGATGCCACATATTATCCTACGACGATTCATGCGGCTAAAGACCTTGCTGAAGATATTTGCATGAATATAGTAGATAATCCCAAAAATCTTTATACCCTATATCAATGTGGTAATTTAATTACTACTGGAATCGATGTTACATCAGTATATGAACAAATTCGTAGACAAAAAAATGTTGATAGTTCTCCTGAAAGATATGACAAAATTACAAAGTGGAAAAAAGTATCATTAGTGTCTCTAAGTAGGGCAAAGGAGCATATCGCATGATTACTATTATTAAACAGGTATTTCTAAAAAGTGGCTATGAATGCAAAGAAATTAACAACGTACATATACTTAAACACAAAGAAGACGATAAAAAGCAATATTGGATTATTGTCGAAGATGATGTTGCAAATATTATAGAAAAGCAGCCATCGTACTTCAAGTTGTGTAAGCAAGTATATCAATATGAAGATGTAGACAAAAATCTATCTATGCTAATATTATGGAACACAAAAGAAGGCGATATTGACAAACTAATATTTAAAAAAACAAAAATGGAAATTGAAGAAAATCCGTTCTTTTTTAAAAAATATGTGTTAGCTTATTCTACAAAAGAAATCGTAGACCTTAAAAGAAATATTTCGGATAAAGACTGCTATGAGTTCATCATAAAACAAGCGATTGACAACAAGATATTTGATAGATATAAGGTTAATACAAGCAACCAGACATGGGAAGCACTATTATATCGTATTATGATCAAACTTCCTTTTCTACCGGTTGTAATGGAAAATGATGCGAGCCTTCAGCCTCTTTTCAAAGAGAAAGACGAAGCGGTTGCAGCTATACATTTATCAAGTATAGACAAACTTATTGATACGGAATTTGACAGTATATTGTCTGATGATTTGGATTTTAATAAGACAGATTCCAAAATATTTAAAAAATTGAAGTCTTTATTAGATGAGGATATACATGGCAATCAGAATCAATAAAATATCAATCGAAAGCTTCAAAATATTTAAAACATTTTCGGAAGAATTTAATTCAGCTAATGTAATCATATTTGATGGACCCAATGGATTTGGGAAAACGTCTTTTTTTGATGCGATCGAGCTTCTTCTTACGGGTAAAATACGGAGATATAGAGAGTTAGAAAAAGATGTTCTCGTATCAGCAAGAGAAAGAGGGAGTTATTTCTTAAATAAACAAGGAGGAGACCTTATTATAAAAGCTGAATTAGAGGTAGATGGGGAGAATATAGTTATTATGAGAAAAGGATTAAGACATAACCTAATAAGTGCAAAAAATGTCGATGAATTTATATCATATTTAAAACTATATGAACTAGATAAATATGAAGATAGAGAAGGGAAAATTATTAACAACGAACAAGCTTTTATGACGAAAATCATGGGTGAATATTACCGTGATAATTTTCATTTCCTTAATTATGTAGAACAAGAAGAAAATACATATTTATTAAAAAATAAAGAAAAAACGAGGCAAGAAAATATTGCATATTTGTTCAATACAGATGAATATGAAAATCGTCAAAGCAAAATCGAAACATTATATAATGCGCTTAGGAAAATGTGCGGTAAAGAGAAAAAAGATGAATTAGATGCTCTAGAGAAAGAAATATCAGATAATACAAATGAAATAGTCGATACTAGGCATAAACCTTTATATTTTAAATTGCTAGAATGGAAAAACTGTATATGGGACAATGAGAATGTTGACTTTAAGACCGGACAATATTCTGAGTGGATAGGCGAAGATGGCCTACTAGATAGAATTAAAAATCTAGTTATTAATGCAGAAGAATACAAGAAAATGCAAATCAATAATAGAATCGATAAAATATTAAACAAAGACAATCAGCTTAAGTTAATAGTATTATACTATAAACACTTAAATGATTATGAAAAATATAAAAACATTTACATAATACAGCAATCTATAATTGAATACATTAGCAAATGCAATAAAGATATCAAATCAACAGTGATAGAAGAAAAGGCGGAATTAGGGATTCTTTCAGAGATGGTTAGTAAAATAGTTGATATTAAAACATATTATAATGTCCAAACAAAAATTCGTGAATTATATAATCAAATGGACGCGCTATCTAAGGTTGAAGCCTTGCTAAAAGATTCAAGGGATGCTTTTATATCTCACTTTTATAAATTGCAAAATATATATGAAGATCAAAAAGAATGTCCTCTGTGTGGCTATGAATGGGAGTCAGCAAAGCAGTTAAAATTAAAATTGGAAGAAAAATCAAAATTGTTGGCCCAAATAACCAACAAATCGCAAACAAAATTTAATACTGCGCTAAAGAACTATGAGAATGAATTTATTATCCCAATAATTAAGTATTTTAACGCTTATTTAGAAAATAATAATATTGATAAAAAATTTATTGATGGATTAAAAGAAGCAAAGCGACAAGAAAACGAATTACATGAGATATATACGGAGCTGGAATCGATTGGTGTACAAATTAATAAGGCTATGTGCGAAAAGACAGAACAACTTGATGAAAAATATTATTTATTAGTAAAAGAAATAGAAAATAAAAAATATTCTATTAACGGAAAAAATATCTATTCTTATTATAGTGATTATTTTGTTGAATATTTTAATAGCAAATGGGATAAAATAAAAATGATTACAGTTGATAATATTGAAGAGAAAAGAAAATATTTGAAATGGCAATATATGATATATCAGAGTGTAACTATGAAAGACAAAAAAGAACAATATGAAAAGAAATTAAATGATTATAAAACATCGAGTCAGATTACAGATAAGCTCAAAGATTTGAAGGATGTGTATAAAACCTCACTGTTTAAATATCGCGTCGATCTTATTAAAAATGTTGAAATATTGTTTCATGTTTATTCTGGAAGGATAGCACAGGATTACCAGGGCGGTCTCGGGCTATTTATAGCTACTGATAATGGGATCAGATTTTGTGAGAGTTCCGTAAAATCACAACATGATGCCGTATTTTCAATGAGTGCAGGTCAATTAGCCGTGTTGATAATTGCATTTACTATGACATTGAATAAAAGATATTCCGAAAAATATAAAGTGTTGTTTATCGATGATCCTGTCCAGACACTGGATGAAATAAATATGGCGGGACTGATAGAGATTTTAAGAAATGAATTTTCTGATAGACAGATATTTATGTCAACTCACGAGGATGAGATGTCATCATATATTCGTTATAAGTTTGAAAAATATGGACTTGAAACGAAAAGGGTAAATTTTAGAGAACAATGCTAGTTAGGGAACCCTGAGATTCAAGCCCGTCTAAAAATTCTTGACACCCACACAAATGTGTGGTATATTCCTGCCTATGAAACCCCGAGTAGAATTGACCGACAAACAAGAGAAGGTCCTCAAATTTATCCGAGAGAAAGTGGAGAAGAACCTGCCGCCGACCATAAGGGAGATAGCGGGGGAGATGGGTTTTTCGTCTACCGGCACGGTAAGGGGCTATCTTGAGGCGCTCCGGAAGAAGGGCTACCTGAAGCGCGAGAATTACAAGTCAAGGGCCATAGAATTGCTTGATAAAAGGCAGCCAAAGCAGTCAGCCAAGCCGCAGCAGGGCTTTTTTAAGGGCTTCGGAAGCAAGGAATTTGCCAGGAAGCGTGAAGGCATATTCGGCAAAGTGATCTCCGGCAAGAATGCCCAATTCACATGGGTAAAACTCGAGCCCGGCCAGGCCACGGACCATAAGCATAATAACGAGCAGATCGGCTATGTGCTTGCCGGCCAAATAAGGGTCACCATAGGCAAGGAATCCCAAGTGTTGGGGCCCGGTGACGCATACTGCATACCTGCCAATATAAGGCACGGTTTTGAGGCGCTCGGCAGCCGGCCGGCGGAGTATTTTGAGGTCTTTTCGCCGCCAAAGGAAGAGAATCTGGATCTGATATAATTCCTGCCATGAACGCCCGTCAGAGGGCCATCCAGGCCAAAATTCCCGCCAATTCTACAACCATAACCAACCATAAAACCGGCTTATAAGCGCCATATTCACAGTGAAGGGAAAGAACTTGTCCACAGGTTAACTCGCGTGCTGTAGTACTTAACATAAGATATATTATAGGACGTTGTCTGGAGCACGAAAAGCAAGCCCAAGGCGGCTTTTGGCGGCTTAAAATGTTTGGTTTTTGATGGTATTTTGGGCAGGATTATTAGAGGGATCTCTTTAGGATTTTGAGCATCCGGCTGTGGACTTCCCCATTAGTTGCCAGGATCTGCTTGGAATTATTGCTATATTCTTTGCCCCTGAAATCGGTCACCTCTCCCCCGGCTTCTTCCACAATCAGCCAGCCGGCGGCGGTATCCCATGGATAAAGGTCTAATTCCCAGAATCCCTCGAGCCTGCCGCAGGCTACATAGCACAGGTCTAAACTGGCGCTTCCGGCCCTGCGGACGGCCTGCGAAGCCAAAAGAAAGTTCCTGAAATGCTTAAGATTTTGCTCCATGCTCTTTCCCAGTTTATAAGAGAACCCTGTCATCAGGAGGCTTTTTTTGAGGTTTTTTTGCCGGCTTACGGATATCCTTTTACCGTTCAGGAAGGCCCCCTTGCCCTTTTGAGCGCAAAAAAATTCTTCCTGGGCAGGGTTGTAGACTATTCCCAGTATTGGTTTACCATTCTTTTCAAGGGCTACGGAAATTGCGTAAAAAGGGAATCCGTGGGCAAAATTCGTGGTTCCGTCTATGGGATCTATTACCCATTTCAGACCGCTATCCCGGCCGGTAGCACCGGATTCTTCGGCCAGGAAACCGATGCCGGGAAATTCCTTACGGAGATCCTTTATTAAGAGTGATTCAACCTCGCGATCGACATTAGTCACGAGGTTGATGTCACCCTTGTAGGATATTTGCTTGATCTTCCTGGTGTTATTCTTGAGATACTTGCCGGCGCGCAGGACTATGCGGGAAACGGCAGAGAAAGTCGTAGTTATTTTTTCTTACCTTTGTGTGCCTTGCCTGAATAACGTTTTCTTCTTCTTTTTGACCTAAGCCCTTTTGGTACCGCCATCTCTCGCCTCCTTGTCTTGGTTTATCGGTTTCAAGCCTATCTTATCGGCTATTTCCATCGCCTCTTCTGATGTGACATTATCTATCGTTTTACCGCGTTTTTTCAGGTGTTCGTTGAACTTTATGGCCTTTTCCGTCATTATCTCGTGCGTAACCTTAGAGCCGCCGTATAATTTGAAATTATTGCCGACCGTTATCCTTTTCTTGCCGTCATCGCAATCGAACCCCAGTCCAAGCAGGGTCTTTTTAAGTTTTTCTTTCTGGCTCATCTGGCGACAGCGAGGTTGTTATTTATGTAAGATAAGAGCTGGTCTCTCTGCTTCTTTTCGGTATCCACAAATTGTATACCGGCTATAAAGGTCCTCTTGCCGTCATTGTCGAACCTTTCGAGGCCGTTGCGGTCTTCGCACCAGGCAATGCGGCCCTTTGTCTTTATAGCCTCATTTTTTCCGGGAAGCATTATATCCATGTCTATGATCGAGTCTTTCGGTAATATCTCATAGACAAGGACGGCTATACCGGATTCGCTTATGTTCTTGCTGTTGGTCTGGAGTCTGGAAGGTTGGGTCTTGAGGAGGTTGTATTTTACATCGAGTTCGGCGTTGAAACGTTCAGCTCTTCTTCTGTCAGGTCCGCCGCTGTAATAACCTTCTATCTTTCCGTGGGCCGCGAACTTGTCCTGTATATCCCTTTCTTCCCTGGAGGAAAGGATATAGATAATGAACAACACTATAGTTGCGAATATGGATATTAGTACTATGCTCATTATATAACAGTATATACGTATTTACGGCTTATGTCAACGGGGAGATCCTTCAAACGTTCCATAGCTCAGATTCATAGTTATCAGACGGTAAAGTTATCTGTATAAAGCCGAATTCAGGGCAACGCTCTATCTCGGCGCCCGATTGTTCCACCGAGGCCAGCATCTTCACCGTTTCGCCCTTCGCCCCCCCGAAATCGGAGAATTTTACCGCTATTTCAAGTATCTTTTCGAAAGCCGAATCCTCGCATCTCTTCACCTCGGTCCACAAATTCTCGCCGGACGATTTGTATATGACATATCCATTAGTGGGCTTTTTGTCCTTTATCAGCGGGGTGGTCAGCTTGACCCCTTTTTCCGGAAATATAACGCTCAGGGCCATGCCGTCTTCGGCGATATTCTGGGACAGGTCGAATCTCACGTACAGGGTGCCTTCGTTGTTAAAACCAAAGTACATCCTCTTGAGTATGGTCTCTGATTGGTGCATGGTCCCGCCGCGTTTGCTGACGTCTATAAGCCCTGCGTTTATCCACTCGAAATAATTTGAGTCCCTTCCGTCTATGTCCGGACGTATGTACCCGGCGGGTTCTCTGGCGATCTTCGTTTTTTTGGACCTTATAGGGACCATAAGGTATTCGGGCGGTTTCTTCCCGGAAAGGTTATACGCGTTGGACAGGTGCATCCTGAAGAGCCTGTCGAATTCGTCGTCATTTGCCGAAGAATTGTCGTCTCCGTACCACCAGTTCCAGTCGCTGCCTTCTGCGATATATATCTCTTTCCACGCTTTTTGCAGCGTTGCGGGATCAGGTTGGGTCTTCTCAAAATCTTTTAACATATCCCTTGCTTCGGAAAGGTATTCCCAGGCCTTGTTCTTTTCCTCATGTCCGATCCAGATACAGAAGTTTCCGTTTATCCAGGAGCCTGGGTGTATCCTGTCCAGCTTGTCCTGCGGAGTGAACTGGTCAAGATATTCCGAGACGGTAACAGCTTTCAGGGATTGGTCGTTTTGGATGTTCTTGTAGAGGCACGTAAGGAAGTCTATCCCGTCATTGCGGTAGAATTCCCAGGCATTCTCTCCGTCAAGGATTATCGGCACCAGGTAAGGCCTGCCTGAATCCGGGAGTTTCTCGCGTATGGAACGCAGCCTGCAGACAAAATCTGCGGCAGCTGCCTCGGCCGGCCAGCTCTGGTATACAAAACCTATGGCGTCTGAGAGGCCCCTGTCCCTGAATATGAGCGCCATCCTCCCCTGCCCTTTTTCGACCATGTACGGCCTGTAGAGGGCCTCAGGTGTTTTTTGTCTTTGCAGTGACCTGAAGAGTATCTCCTCGTCCGTGGCGGCCCATTTGAGCCCCGACTCTATCATAAGCTCTACGGCTTGGTCGCTGACCGACCCTTCGGAGGGCCACATCCCGCGCGGGGGCCTTCCGAAACGCTCCTCATAGAATTTTACGGCGGCGTCTATCTGTTTTTTCGCATCTTCGGGATGGCGGAAAGTGGTCTTTGGCAGGGTTATGCCCGGAAGCGAAACCCTTGCTATATCGGTATCGCAAAGCAATGGTAGTATGGGATGGTAAAAAGGCGATACCGCCACCTCTATCGTTCCCTCTTCCTGCAGTTTTTTGTAGGAAGGTATTATGGACCTCATTATCTCGAGTTGTTTATCGAGGACGGCCTGCTTGTCTTTTTCCGTAAAGTAACGGCCCTTTTTAGAAAGTGACCTGAGCTCATCGTCCTTATTCCTGAACGAGGGGTCTATCCATGACAGGTTAAAAAGGACCTGCAAATCGGTATAATCCTGGTTGTTGAACCTGCTTACGGCCGAAGAGACGCCTTCCTGGGTAAAATGCATCCCCCTTTTTGCCAACAGGTCGTAGTACCTGGGAAAAGGCTTGACCATCATATCCCAGTTGGCCATGAAAAAATTGCGCAGGATAAAGGCTTTTTCCTTGTCGGTGAGTTCTTTTGCGGGCTTAAGGGACAACTCAAAAGGAAGGTCTTTCCTGGAACCTTCGGCAGTGATGTCTTCTATCTGTTCCATAAGCGAAGGCACCATATTGAATGTCTGGTGTATGGCCGGGAAATCCTTTAGCATCAGCGCCATGTCGAGGTAGTCTTTTACCGAATGGAGCCTTACCCATGGCATTGTAGTCTCGCCGTTAAGCGGGTCCTTATAGAAGGGCTGGTGCATATGCCAGACAAAAGCTACGTAAAGAGGTTCGTTAGACATTGTCATTTCATCCTGTTGGATATAAGCCCGAATGCTTTTTTGCTTCCGTAAGGCGTGTATGCCAGCAGATAACCGCGGTTATGGCCGGTGCTTGCGTATTCCCTGAATACCGCGAGATCTACTATGCAAAACACCCTTTCCCTCGAAGCCAGGTAATTATCCAGGCTCTCGTTTGTGTCCAGCTCATCCATGCTGCCGCGACCGCAATAGTACAGCCAGTAAACAGGGTTGGTCCGGAAGGTCACAAGGCCATCCCCCGGTTTTACGGATCTGTTGACGCTCTCCGCAAGATACTTAGGCGATTTCAGGACGTCTACATGCGGTATGACGAAATATGTTATCGATGTGCTAACCGCGGCCACAACCGCCACGGTTATAATTATCGTCTTGAGAGGCTTTAGTTTTTGTTCCCAGTAGTAGGCCGTTGCGATAGCCGCCGCCGGGTATAAAGGAAGTATGTATAGTATATTTTTAGATCTGGAGCTTGTGAAGAACAGGAATATGGCTGAAAACCAGATGATGAGGAATTTTGATCTGGGGTCAGCCCGCTTACCCGCCAAAAGCAATGCAGCCGGCGGCAGTATGAATATCCAGGGCAGGAATCCGAGCGGGAACGCGTAGAAATAGTAATAAAAGGGTTCTTTATGGTCGAAAGCCTGCAAATACCTGCCGAATATCTGTTTTATCAGGAGCTCGTTGGTGTAAGCCTCCCCTCCCCTTATGCAGGCGGGTATAAGCCACGAGGCTATTATCAGCAGGAAGAGCGCAAGGCCCCATGCGGCCCCTTTGTCCAGCATATCCCTCCCCTTGCCCATAGACAAGGCATATCCGCCTGCCGCTATTAACGGCAATATGAAGCCTACGGGGCCCTTTGTAAGGGTTGCTAAAGCCATAAGAGCGAAAGATGCCAGATAAGATAAGGTCCTTTTCCTCCCCTTTCCCGAAAGCCCTATATATAGAAGGTAGATCGAAGCGGTTACGAGGAACGTAAATAGGGGGTCGAGCATTACCATGCGGGAGACGACCAAATACGCCAACGAAGTGCTGAGTATAAGGCCTGAGACCAGGGCGGCCCTGGTACCAAAGAGGTTCCTTGCCAACAGGTAAGTGATAAGGACCGTGCCGGTGCCTGCCAATGCCGACGGCAGGCGGGCCGAGACTTCGGAAAACCCCCCCATGATCATTCCAAACAGTGATACTACCCAAAAATAGACGGGGGGTTTTTGGGTGTATATCTCGCCGTTCCTGCGAAGGGTTATCCAATCTCCGCTGTCGACCATCTCTTTGGAGACGGTTACGTACCTGGTTTCGTCAGGCGACCAAAGCCCTCTCGCCGAAATGCCCGGCAGGAACAACACGAAACAAACGGATATCAGGATTATGAAATCTATGGCCGTGCTATTGGAGCGCATTCTGTTTTTTCTTATGGATAAGCATTATGTTGCGCAAATATACTATGCTGCCGAATGATTGCCCGAGTATAAAGACGGGGTCCTTCCTGTATATGGCGTATAAAAGCAGTATAAGGCTCCCGAGTATGCTGAAATACCAGAAAGCGGTGGGGATTACACTCTCCCCCTTCTTTTCGGAGGCTATCCACTGGACTATAAAACGCAGAGAAAAACAGGCCTGTCCCACCAGCCCGAATATGACCCAAAAGTTAATCAGGTTCGAACTCATATCTCCTCCCCCTTATAATCGAGATGTCTCCTCTTCATCCATGTGACCGCGAGCAGGTCAAGGAAAGGCTTTATGAGCCTCTTCCTTATATTATACTTCGATTTCCCGTATTTTCTAGGGTTATGGGAAACCTCGACCTCTTCTATGGCGAAGCCTTCCATCCTGACCAGGGTCGGGAGGAACCGATGCATCCCGTCATATAATTTTATGTTATCGAGACAATGTCTCTTGTAGGCCTTTAACGAACAACCGGTATCTTTGATGTTTTCTCCGGTAAGCCCATTCCTTACAAAATTTGCTATCCTGGATGAAACGAGCTTTAAGAACGGGTCTTTTCTGTTCCTGCGCCATCCGTAAACCATATCGCAGCTCTTGAGTTTTTCCAGGAGTTTGGGAATATCCGCGGGATCATTCTGGAGATCTGCATCGAGCGTCACTATGGTCTCTCCCCTTGCCATACTGAAACCGCAGTCGAAAGCAGCGCTCTGGCCGCAGTTCTTGCTCAGGGATATTATTCTTACCTGCGGGTAGGTGCCTTTAAGCTTTTTCATTGTCTCCAGGCTTGTGTCGGTGGAGCCGTCATCGACAAGGAGGATCTCCGTGTTATCGCCAAGTTCCGGTAATACGCGGGATATCTTTTCCAGCAGTATCGGGAGGTTTTCGTTCTCGTTATATACAGGGATTATTATGGAGATCATAGGGTCCGGTCTTTTAAAAAAAACCCCCCGGGGTTTTGGCCCCAGGGGGTTTTCATCTAACCTAAGTTAGAAAGTAACCTTAACGCTACCAGTCAATATCATAGCGTTATCATCGCTCTTGGTGTACGAGTCGGTGTTGTCCTTGTAGAAATCGCCGGGGAGGAATATACCGCCGGTGAGATCAAACTGGACATCTTCGGTATAATCGTATACCAAAGAAGCATCGACTTCGTTTCCAATGCTTCTCGACCTGCCGGTAACCTTCTCGGCAGCCCAGAAGTGGAGGTATCTCGCCGTGAGGGAGAGATCTTCCATGGGCTTGAGGCCACCATCAACATAAAGCGTCATGCTGTTGGTGCTGCCTGAAGGATCTTCCGGATCCAGGGTCTGGTAGATGTTACCGCCAACGCCATTCCAGGCGGCACCGGTACCAGCCATGTAATCACGGATCAACGACTTGAAGGAACCCTTGTACATCGGATCCCAACCGTTGAACTTGCCGCTGTTGTCGGCATCTTCACCGGAAAGATAGGTGAAGCCAAGGCCGAAGTTCGGCGTATAGCTTACATCTTTCCAGAGGTAGTTACCGGAAACATCGACAGCCCAAGCAAGTCTCTTCCTCTCTATATCACCGGAAGCGACGTTATCTGAGTTAACGGTTCCGACACCTGACTCATCGATAAGTTTACCCCACTGTACCGCACCTTCGCCGGACAGGGATAAATTCTCGACAGGGTCAATGTTACCCCTCATGCCGAATACGTTAACTTCGTTTCTGTCATATATCCTGTTGCCATAACCGTTGACGGTGCCGTCATAGATACCGCCCCAGGCCTGATAATCAACAGGATCAGTGTAACCGAGGTCCGAGTTGAAGCTGTCATCGTTCTTGTAGAAATAATAAGCTTCAACGTTTGAGTTGTACTGGTCAAACTTGTAACCAGCGTTTATACCGGCCAACTCTTCCGGGTTGTTGCCATTGGCGGCGAAGTCCAAGCTGCTATCTACGATCTTCGAGTAGATAACATCGATGGTCCACGGATCGAGGTCCAAGGTCGCGCGAGCGGCATCATAGTAGGTCGATACGCTGTACTGCAGACCCTTGGGTCCTGATATCGCGGTGTTGTAGTTGTTCGATAAACCGGTCCCAACCAAGTAACGGTCCGGAACGGCATCGACTCTCGGGCTCGGGAAAGCGCCCGTGGTGTCCCTGAAGATACCAGGTCCGATTATGAAACCGTTTCCGAAGGCCAGGTCCTGACGACCGATCTTAAGTGTCAACGGCTGATAGAAGAACTCTTTCAGCGTTACGAACGCTTTGTTGACCACTACATCGGTGTCCCAACCCGTGCCGGCATCACCGCCCCACCTGCTCTGGTTGGCCAGAACTATGGACGCGGATACGTTGTCGGTGAGGTCCGAATCAACTCCAACCTTTATAGTGGAAAGGATGAAGCTGTCCGAATCGCTGTTTATCGAAGCATCGGAACCGCCGAGTCCATCAATACCAGCGGCGGCCAAAGCGGGCCATCTCTGGTTCCCGGACTCCGTTGACTTGTTCCTTAAGTCAAAGTTGTTCATGTAGATCGCGCGCTCTTCTATGGAGCCGCTGACCTTTATGTTCTGTACCGCAGCGAACGTAGGAGCCGCTATCGCGACCACTAACGCAGCTACGAAGAGAACTTTCAATAACTTCATTGTTATCTCCTCTGTTTAGTTATATTCCGAAACAGGTTTAAACTTCAAACCCACGTATTTGCCTATTTATGTGCTTATCATCATGCTTTTGATAACTTCCGGCTTTTTAATTCATCCCTCCTTTCTCGCCATAATTTGAAGCTATCCATGATGTTAGAGCCTTGCTTCTTGAGGTATAAATTAACACAAAAAGCGCTAATTTGTCAAGTATTTTTTGAGGATTTTCGGGTATTATTTAGCGCTTTTCCAACTCGATCGAACGCTGCACGGTTATCTCGATCTTGGGCGAGGTATCGGCGGAGATTATGGCCGTAGCGTCGTCGACGGTGACTCCTTCCGCGGGTTTGCCGTTCAATGATACTACCTTATCCCCGGATTTCAGCCCGGTGAGGTCGGCGGGTTCCCCCACTATAACGCTGTTGATCACCAGGTCCTTTCCCGAATTGTCCAGGAATATCCCGATACCTGTAAATGAGTATTTCTGGTAATCTATCTTCTTCTTGGTGAGCTCCGCACTTCTTTGGATCAGGAAAATAAAAGTGGTATCATTGGATTTCGCGAGCCAGTCGGCTATATCTTTGATAGATTTGTTCTTTACATCAAGGTCCGCGATGCGCAGTATCTCATCACCGGCTTTTACGCCGATCGCTTCTGCGCTTGTGCCGGGGTTTACGCGGCAGACCAGTACCTTTCCGTTTTCTTCTGCCAGCGCGATGCCGAAACTTTTTTCAATGATGCCCTGCTTCTCAAGTATCTCTTTTTCTTTTTTATCGGCTTCCGCTTTTTTACGAGCCAGCGCTTCATCGCGTAATTTGTTCGTTTCCTCTATCGCTTCCATTGCGGGCTTGTATGAAGGATTGACTTTCAACGCTTTGTTGAACTGTTCAAGCGCCGCGTCAAAATCTTTTGAGGCAAGACACCGCTTGCCGAGCTGCATGAAATTTTCTTCAGCCGAAAGTGTTTTTATTTCCGCCACATTTTCTTTTTTTAATTTCAATGTGCCGATCTTTATCTTGACCTCATAATAATCAGGACCTTCCGAAATTACGACTCCCTCAAATTTCCTTCCGTCTTTCATGGTTATGGTGTCCGCAAAGATTTTTGCATTGAAAAGAAAAAACGTAAATGCGGCGATCAACAGGAGCGGAACGTAATTTCTGCGGTCATGTGCCATCTTGTCCTCCCGGTCTCAAAATAAAATAAGTTTCTTCTTTCCGTAAACCGATATCTCCCGAATCCTGAAACCCTCGGCACCATCATTTTTAAGAAGCGTCAATTTTATGTATCTTGTTTTCGACAGCGGGAAGGTAACCGTTTCCGTCCCTCCCCTCCCGGATTCGGTGGAGAAGACCCCGGTCCATAAGGAACCGTTTAAGGAAACTTCTATGTTATAGGATGAGGCGTGTGAAGAGCCCCATGTTATTATTAGTTTATCTACCGCTATCTCCCGGCCAAGGTCAAACATGATATTTTGAGGTTCGCCAAGATCGCTGGCCCATTGAGTACTTACCTTTCCGTCAATGGCATTCTTTGCGGAAAGGTCCTCAGCCTTTTCCTTGCCGGGAGGCATGACAGACGAAGCATCCGCGCTTACCGCTTTGACCGCCAACGGAATGTCCAATTCGACTACTTGCGCCGGTTCTGCAGCATAACAGGCTGCGGCGCACGAACAGAAGAAAAGAATGGTTAAGTATGCAGCGGCTTTCAGTGTATTTTACCCCTTGATTATAAAATTGTTCCATATAGCCGGTTGATTGTCAAGAAGCAAAAAGAAGGATGGAATCTCTTCCACCCTTCTTTTATATGTAATGTCCTGTACAGAACTGAGTTAACTTGATGCTTACTGGGTCGGCTGTCCGATGAATTCCGGATTCAACCAGGTCTTCTCGTACGGAGGTATCGGGAACGTTACGGTGTCAAAAAGACCAGAAGCCGTCCTGAATACACCTTTTACGGTACCCTTAACGGCACCGACGATAACACCGAACACCGGGTTGCTTTCCTTCATGGACTTGTCCATCTCGATCGGTATCTCTACCCAACCGGTAGCGAAGTTCGCCAAACCTCTGCGGAGCTTCGTTCCAGCATTAGCAGCGTAGGTAGGAACAGCCATTCCGATGACCAATGATATAACAAAGAGTACCAAGACCATCTTCCAAACGTTGTTCTTGAACATACTTTTGTGTCACCTCCTCTCGGTTAACATCATTGACGCAAATATAACACAGTATTTTGCGCCTTGTCAATAAAAAAATCAGAATTTTCTTAACAGGGACTCGGAATTCCTGAGGACGCTGCGGGCACGCAGCATATCCAGTCCGCTGCCTATCAGCACGGAAACCGCCCTTTCCCGCGTTATAAGGTCATCCGGGGCATGCGAATCCGTGTTTATGACCAGTTTTGCGCCTGCCTTACAGGCTGTCCTGGCTACATGCCCGTTAGTGAGCGAATGGCCCTTTTTGGCGGTTATTTCCAGGTATATCCCCTTCTTTGCGGCCTTTTTTGCGTCTTTAAGTGTTATCAAGCCTGGGTGAGCCAGGATATCTATATTTGCATCCAAAGCGGCAGCATTGGTGCCCGGGATGACCGGCTCTACGATGGTTTCGCCGTGGACAATGACAAGCTTGATGCCGTTATACCTGGCATATTTGACCAATGCAGGGATATCCTTGGGTGGGACGTGGGTAAGTTCTACTCCGGGGACCACCTTGATCTTTCCGGAGGTCAGGCTTTTGGCCGCTTTTACGATCCTGGGGACGATAAAATCGATGTTAGAAACGTCCACGTGGTCGGCAAGGCCGATACCTTTATAGCCGATCGCGACGGCCCTCCTGACCAGCTCGGCCGGGAGAAGCTCCCCGTCGCTAAGCAATGTATGTGTATGGAAGTCTATCATGATATTTATGGTGGGCCTGAGAGGACTCGAACCTCCCGCACGCGGTTTAGGAAACCGCTGCTCTATCCAGATGAGCTACAGGCCCAACGCTAAAATTCTATAAGCGAGAAGACTTTCCGGCCTTTAAGCTTATTGCGGCCCTTAAGGAAAGTCAACTCTATCAGGAACGCAACTTCAACTATTTTGGCCCCGAGTTTCTTCTCGACCAGGTCGCATACGGCGCTCATCGTGCCTCCCGTAGCGAGCAGGTCGTCTATTATGAGCACGTTTTCCCCGGGCAATATCGCGTCCTTGTGCACCTCGAGGCAGTCCTTGCCGTATTCCAGGTCGTATTCGACGCTATGCGTTTCATGTGGGAGCTTGCCTTTTTTCCTTATAGGAACTACCCCGGCGCCCAACTTATAAGCTATGGGGCCGCCGAAGACAAATCCCCTTGCCTCAATGCACACAACTTTATCTATTTTCTTGCCGTCATATCTTTCGGAGATCCGGTCTATCGCGTTGCGAAATTTCTTGCCGTCCTTAAGAAGCGTTGTAATATCCTTGAATATGATGCCCTCTTTGGGGAAATCCGGTATATCCCTGATGATGCCCTTGAGTTCAGCGACGATCTTGTCCCGGTTCTCCGTCATTGCATCTCCTGGGCGGTCATGTTCTTCCTTAATTTCCTCAGGGCGGCCTCTTCTATCTGCCTTACCCTTTCCCTTGTGATCTTGAATTTCTCCGCGACCTCTTCAAGGGTATGGGCGGTGTCGTCTTTGAGGCCGAACCTCATATTCAGGATCTCCTGTTCCCTTTTGCTCATTTTTCCCAGGAGATCGGATACCTTTTCCTGCCGCAGGTAATTGGAGAGTTCCTCAGTGGGAGATACGCTCTTGGTGTCCTCTATGAGGTCCATCATGGTCCCGCTGTCATCCTCTCCTACGGGAGCTTCCAGTGAAGTTGTTTGGGTCATGACCCTGTCGAGCTCCTGCGCTTTTTTGACGGAGATCTTCATTGACTTGGCGATCTCGGAGGAAGTCGGCTTCCTTCCCATCTTTTGGGAAAGCCTTTCATTTACCTTCTTCCACTTGGCGGCGAGCTCCATCATGTAGACCGGGATCCTTACGGTCTTGCCCTGGTTAGCCACCGCGCGCAGGATGAATTGCTTTATCCACCATGCGGCATATGTCGAAAAACGAAAACCTTTTTTAGGATTGAACTTCTTTACGGCCTTCATAAGGCCAAGGTTGCCTTCTTCGATCAGGTCCAGCAACGGCACGCCGAAGTAGCTGTATTTTTTGGCGATACTCACTACAAGGCGGAGGTTGGATTGGATC
This sequence comes from Candidatus Omnitrophica bacterium UBA6215, assembly GCA_002421665.1. Classification (GTDB taxonomy): domain Bacteria; phylum Omnitrophota; class Gorgyraeia; order Pluralincolimonadales; family Pluralincolimonadaceae; genus UBA6215. Next base: position 475,689 of record DISH01000004.1, on the reverse strand, counting down.
ATCCTCTTCTCTGCCTTTATATCGCCCTTCTTGGCCAGCTTGGACAACTCGACCTCTTCTGCGGCTGTCAAAAGCGGTATCTTCTCTATGTCTTTGAGATACGCCTTTATGGGATCCATTTTACCTCGTTGTTATTTTTTGTCAGCCAGTACAGACTGCGCGGCTGCGAGCCTTGCTATCGGGACCCTGAACGGCGAGCAGCTTACATAATTCATGCCTGCCCTGTGGCAGAACTCGATGGAGCGCGGGTCTCCGCCGTGTTCTCCGCAGATGCCGACCTCGAGGTCCTTGCGGCCTTTCCTGCCGCGCTCTATGCCGATCTTTATTATTTCTCCGATACCTTGCTGGTCTATCGTCTGGAACGGGTCATCCGGCAGTATGCCTTTCTTGAGATAATCCGGCAGGAATCCGCCGATATCATCGCGCGAGAAACCAAAGCCCATCTGCGTCATGTCGTTCGTTCCGAACGAGAAGAACTGTGCGACTGTTGAGAGTTTATCCGCGACAATGGCGGCCCTTGGGATCTCGATCATCGTGCCGAACATGTGCTTGATCGACTTGAGGTTATATTTTGCCAGCACCTCAGCGTAAACCCTCTTGGCTATGGCAAGCTGGTCCTCGAGCTCTTTCACGTCGCAGACGACCGGTATCATGATCTCGGGATAAGGTTTCTTGCCCTCCTTTACCAGCTCTGCGGCCGACTCGAGGATGGCGCGTATCTGCATCTCGCTTACCTCGGGATAGGTAACGCCAAGGCGTACGCCGCGATGTCCCATCATAGGGTTCGATTCATGCAGCCCTTCAGCGCGCTTTGAAAGTTCTTCCATCGATATATTGAGGTCCCTGGCGAGTTGTTCAAGTTTGTCTTTTTCGCGCGGGACGAACTCGTGAAGGGGCGGATCGAGGAGCCTGATAACTACCGGATAACCGTCCATCGCCTCGATGGTGCCCTTGATGTCTTTCTTTACGAATGGGAAGAGTTCGTCTATGGCCTTCTTCCTTTCATCCAGTGTATTGGAAACGATCATCTTCCTGAGGATAAAAAGAGGCTCGTCCGAACCCTTTCCGTAGAACATATGCTCGGTCCTGAAGAGCCCGATGCCTTCGGCGCCGAAAAGGCGCGCCTTCCTGGCGTCCTCGGGAGTATCGGCATTAGTCCTTACTCCGAGTTTCTTTATGGAGTCACAGACCTTGAGGAATGCTTCCAGCAACTGGTTCTCCTCGGAAGCATCCATCATCGGAAGTTTGCCTTCATATACGTTGCCCTTTGTGCCGTTGAGGGTAAGCCAGTCGCCTTCCTTTAATACCTTGCCGCCCTCGCCCTTGACTTCCCTGGTCTCGTAACTTACATGCAGCGAGCCGCAGCCGACGATGCAGCACTTGCCCCATCCGCGGGCTACCAGTGCCGCGTGAGATGTCATACCGCCCCTTGCCGTGAGTATGGCCTCCGCGGCCCTCATACCTTCGACATCTTCGGGATTCGTCTCTTCGCGGACAAGTATGACTTTCTTTCCCTGTTTCTTCCAGTCTACGGCGTCATTGGCGGAGAATACTATCTGTCCGCAAGCGCCGCCGGGACCGGCCGGCAAACCTTTAGCCATCGGTTTGTGCGCAGCCTCGACCTTGGGATCGATGATCGGGTGCAGTAATTCATCCAGCTGCGCAGGCGTCACGCGTAAGACGGCCGTTTCCTTGGTTATGAGCTTTTCTTTGAGCATATCGACTGCCATACGGACCGCGGCCGGGCCGTTGCGTTTCCCGGAACGGCACTGGAGCATGAAGAGCTTGCCCTTCTCTATTGTGAACTCGATATCCTGCATATCATGGTAATGCTTCTCAAGGCGCTTACGGATGTCGGCCAGATCTTTGTATATCTTCGGCATAACCTCTTCAAGCGTCTTAAGAGATTTGTTGTGCTCGGATTTCGAATAGCCGTTTATGGGAGCCGGTGTCCTTATACCGGCGACAACATCCTCGCCCTGGGCGTTGATCAGGAACTCGCCGTAGAAATCGTTCTCTCCGTTGCCTGGGTTCCTCGTGAAGGCGACACCCGTGGCCGAATCATCACCCATGTTGCCGAAGACCATCGTCTGGACATTGACGGCGGTGCCCCATTCGTCCGGGATGCTCTCGATACGGCGATAACTTATGGCGCGTTTGCCGTTCCATGACGCGAACACGGCGCCGATGCCGCCCCAAAGCTGTTCCATAGGATCGTCCGGGAACTCTTTCTTGAGGACTTCTCTTATCTTTGCCTTGAACTGGCTGCAAAGGACCTTGAGGTCGTCCGCGGTCATGTCGGTATCGCTCGTGTAACCTTTCTCCTTCTTGAGCTTATCCATCAGCCTCTCGAGCTGTTTACGGATGCCCATATCATCGGCGGGTTCTATACCGGCGGCCTTTTCCATGACGACATCGGAGTACATCATTATAAGACGGCGGTAAGCGTCATAAACGAAGCGTGTATTCCCGCCGCTCTGCTTTATTAGGCCGGGTATAGTCTTCTCGGTGGTGCCTACATTAAGGACTGTTTCCATCATGCCGGGCATGGACTTGCGCGCGCCCGAACGGACGGAAACCAACAGCGGGTTCGACGGATCTCCGAACTTGCGTCCCATTATCTTTTCGACCTGCGCAAGGGCCTTGTTCACGTCGGCCTTGAGCGAAGCAGGATAGGTCCTTTTATTTGCGTAGTAATATGTACAGACGTCCGTTGTTATCGTGAACCCGGGTGGTACCGGAAGTTTCAGGTCCTTATGCCCGGCCATCTCGGCCAGGTTGGCGCCCTTTCCACCCAGGAGGTTCTTCATGCTTTCATTTCCGTCGGCCTTACCTCCGCCGAACGAATAAACGTATTTCTTAGATCCCTTTGACTTCACCTTTGCCGCAACCTTTCTGCTCCCCATCTTAGTAATCTGCTCCTTTCGTTATTGTAATTTAATCTTTGAAAGATCGGCCGCTTTGTTCATGTATACGGCCTGGATTGATTTAAGTAATGAAAGCCTGTTGGCCCTCAAGGCCTGGTCGTCGGCATTGACGACTACTTTCTCGAAGAACAGGTGGATAGGCCCGGAGAACGCTTCCGCGTAAAGCCTCGTTGCCCCGGTGTAATCACCCGCCTCTATCCTGTTTTCTATCTTGCCGCTGTTCTTTGCGTAAATATCCCAGAGCTCATGTTCAAGCTGTTCCCTGAAAAGCTCCGGTTTTACCTTCGTCTCCTCTGCCTTGAAATCCTTTGCGCCTTTGAGTATATTGGAGACGCGTTCTGCCACCTTTGCGGCCTCCAGGAAATACTTGGCTTGGGATATAGAGGAAAGGTCTTCAAGCTTCTTGCCGAGCCGGTCGAACTTGCCGATACCGGGCGACAAAACAGAGTCTATGATATCATCTTTATAATTTTTGTCCAGCAAAATATTCTTCAGTCTTTCCTTCTGGAAAGTTATTATCTGCGACCTTACCTTGGATACATCAAAGGCCGCAGCTTGCCCGTAGAGGCCGAAAGACCTGTCTATCAGGTCCTCCAGGGAAAGCGGGTATTTTTTCTCGACAAGTATCTTGAGCAGCCCCAGGGAGGCCCTGCGTATGCCGTAAGGGTCTTCGCTGCCGGTAGGCACAAGCCCTATGGAGTAGAACCCGGCTATGGAATCTATCTTATCGGCTATCGCCAGAATGGCGGATATACTGCCTGAGGGCAACGGATCGTTCGGACCCTTAGGGAGGTAATGCTCGTAAAGGGCCTTGGCGACCTCTTTGTCCTCCCCCGTCCTCTTTGCGTATTCACGGCCTACTACACCCTGCAGGTCCGGGAATTCCTTGACCATTTGCGTTACAAGGTCTGTCTTTGAAAGAAGGGCTGCCATCTCGACCTTCTTCTTGTCGTCCTCGGAAAGATTGAGCTCCCCGGCTATGTAGCGTGCCAGTTCCTGCAGCCTTTTTGTCCGGTCATATACGCTGCCCAGCTTTGCCTGGAAGACCACGCCTTTGAGCAGCTCTATCCTGTCCTCGAGCCTAAGTTTAAGGTCTTCTTTAAGGAAGAACATGCTATCCTTGAGTTTTGCGTTGAGTATGGACTCGAAGGTCTGGCGTATCAATGATATGTCCTTGCGTTTGCCGTTGAGTACGCCGGCGAAAGATGCCAGGGCTTTTCCCTTTGAGTCCTTCAAGAGGAAGATTTTCTGGTTCTTGGCCATGGAACTTTCGAGAACCTCGGCGGGCAGGTCGAGGTAGTCTTTTGAGAATTTTCCTATAAAACCTGAAGGGGCCTCCGACAGGTAAGATACCGTCTCGAGCAGCGTCATGTTAAAATTATCCGATGCTCCTTCCTTTTTAGCAGCGTCTTTAAGGAAGGCGTATATCATTGAACTTCTCCGGTTCCCCGACAGCTCGACTCCCCAACCCTTCAGTTTTAGGAAATAATCGTTTACGGACCTTACTTTTGCCGTTTTCATGACAGCACTCTTATACCTTGGCATGCGGGTATGGTCGGAGGAATCGAGAGATCCGTATTTCAACGGGACTACTTCGTCGCCGTAAAAGGCAAGTATTGACCTGACAGGCCTGGCGAATTTGGCCCCGTCTGCCTGCCATTTCATGACCTTCGGGAACCTCAGGGAGCCGATGGCCTTAGGCAGTATGGTCGAGAGAACTTTCCTCGTGGAAAGGGATTCCTTAGCCCTTTCTATAAACAGGTATTCGCCCTTGGGAGTAGTTTCAATTTTTATGTCCCTTATCTGCGCGCCTTTCGATTTCAGGAATCCAAGGCATGCCTGTGTGGGCCGGCCGTCTTTGTCGAACGCGGCCTCTTTAGAGGGACCGCTGATCTTCTCGCGCTGTGCTTCCTGCCTGGCCGCGATCTCTTTTACGTGCACCACTATCCTTACCGGGGTCGAGAAAGAGCATATACTCCCAAAACATATCCTGGATTCCTTTAAGCCGGATTCTATGAGCGAGCGCAGCTGGTTCTCCGCCGGGGGCAAATACCCCGCAGGTATCTCTTCGCAACCTATCTCAAGCAGGAAATCTTTCATGGTGTTCTCTTTATTCTTCATCTGTCGTTGATCGTCTCCAAGTAGAGCGCCGCGCATGATTTGGCCAGGTTCCTTACCCTGGCGATATATGTCGGGCGTTCCGTGGTACTGATAGCCCCGCGCGCATCCATCATGTTAAATGCGTGAGATGTCTTTAATGTGAACTCATATGCCGGGGTGACCAGTTTTTCCGCTATGAGCCTCTTCGCCTCTTTTTCGTAAGCGGTGAATAGGTCCATATACATCTTAGGGTCGCTTACCTCAAAGTTATAGCGTGAACATTCCTTTTCATCGCTTTTGTGTATATCGCCGTAAGTGTATTTTTCGTCCCACTTTAGTTTATAGAAATCGTACTGTCCCTGCATGAACATAGCGATCCTTTCCAGGCCGTAGGTTATCTCGCACGGGATAACATCCAGTTCGATCCCGCCGACTTGCTGGAAGTAGGTGAATTGTGTTACCTCCAGGCTGTCGAGCCATACTTCCCAGCCGAGGCCGGAAGCGCCGAGGGTCGGGGACTCCCAGTCATCTTCCACGAACCTGAAATCGTGCTTCTTCAGGTCTATTCCGAGGCTCTCGAGGCTTTCGAGATAAAGCGCCTGGACATTCTCAGGGGCCGGTTTCAGGATTACCTGGTACTGGTAGTAATGCTGGGCCCTTAAAGGGTTATCGGCATACCTGCCGTCGGTAGGACGCCTTGATGGTTGGACGAACGCGACATTCCAGGGATCATTGCCCAGGCTCCTTAGGAATGTCAGCGGGTGGAAAGTGCCGGCTCCCACTTCGATGTCATACGGTTGTGCTATTAGGCAGCCCTTCCCGGCCCAATACTTCTCCAGCCCCATTATGAGGTCCTGGAAAGTCATTATCTTGTTCTTCTTCATCTCTTTAGCTTTTGCAGCTCCTTTATGAATTTTTTTGACTTGAGAGGCCTCTCTATATGGGAAGCCACGATCTTTTCTATGAGCGAATTAAGCTCTCCCTCTATCGACTTTGATATCCTGAACTTTACGAGCGAACCGGGTTTTGCGCTTTTAAGGTGGTTCAATGTCTGCGCCGTTCCCATCGTGATCTCCTGTGCGAATTGGTCATGTTTAGAACAATCCTGGCACAGGAGGCCTCCCCTGCGCATACTGAACTTTATCTTTGACGCCGGGCCCTTTGCCGCAAGCTTCTTCCCGCAAGCCGAGCATCCTTCTGTGGCAGGCGAAAAGCCAAGCAGCGAAAGCAGCCTGAGCTCAAAAATACGGGCTATTTTTCCGGCTTCCTCCCCCGCCGAAAGCAGCTTCAAGCTGCCGGTCAGCAAGTCATAGATCTCGGCGTTCTTCTCGGCCGGTTCGGTCAGTTCGTCCGTCAACTCGGCCATATAAGAGGCGTAAGCTATGGCAAAAAGGTTTTTCCGTAACCCGAAGAGGCCGTCTACCAGGTCACATTGGGTTATATTCTGGAAATCGCCCTTCGATCTTTCATAGAACACTATATTATTTATGCTGAAAAGTTCAGCAAGACTTCCGTATTTCGAACGATCACCGCGTATGCCCTTTAAAACTCCCTTTATCTTGCCGAAATCCCTCGAATAGAAAGTGGCCGTAATGCTCGTTTCCCTGAGGTCCTTCCTGTTAAGGATAACGGCCTCAGTTGCCTGTATCGCCATGCTTCTTCTTTATTGAGATACTGTCCGGAAGCGGTACTATGCCTCCGGATATGACAAGTTTAAGCCCCTCATCTATGCTCATGTCAAGCCTTATGAGGTCCTTCTCCGGCACGAGCAGGAGGAATCCTGACGTAGGGTTGGGTGTTGTCGGGACGAAGACATTTATCACTTTTTCGAGCGTCTTATCCTGTACCTCTCCCTTGCCTTCTGATGTTACAAAACCAATCGCGTAAACTCCTTGCCGAGGGAATTCGACCAGCACCACCCGGGTAAAAATGCCTTTTGACTGCCCAAGGAAGGCGTGGCTCATCTCTTTCATGGCGCCGTATACCTTGCCTATCATCGGGAATTGAAGTATCTTGCTCTCAAAACGCGAGAAGAAATTCCTTACGATAAGTACCCTTGTGCAGAAGCCTATGACGGCTATGGCTGCCACAAGTAATATGAATACGAGTATCTTTGCTATGGCTACCAGAACGATGCTGTCGGGTATGAACGGTTTTAGGGACTTGACTACCGGCTCGAGGAATATCATGTTTGTCTTGTCCAGGATGAACTTGATTAGCCAGACGGTCACTATAGCCGGAAGTATTACCGCGAGTCCTGTTATGAAATTTTTCCTGACGGATTTAAACATATCAGCACCTGTATAAAAGCTGGAATATCCAGAGCGTGGTCAATATGCCGATCGCCGCACCCGCGATCACTTCCCAAGTGGTATGTATCCCTTTTTTCACCCTCGATGCCGCCAGCAATACCGCCATGATGAAGACAAGGGTAACTATTATTATGTCGTTGGCCAGGAAAGCAGTAACGGTCCATACCGAAAAGGCGAACGCCGAATGTCCGCTTGGCCACCCTCCCCTGAAAGGCGTGCCCCTGTGCAGCAGGAGTTTTATGAGTATGACAAGGACCATGATGAATACCAGCGCTATGAACGTCACATGCCACGGGGATTGCCTGATACGCAGCATGGCATCCGGAAGGTTTATTATCTTAATGCTCTTGAAGAATATGAGGTAACCCACCACCAGCGCGTAGATAGACGAGACCAGGACGCATCCCGCCGCAATGTCCTTGGCCATCTTTGCCATATGATGGAATTCCTTGGTGAATATGTCTACCGCAAATTCAAGCGCCGTATTGAACATCTCGGCCACGATCACCAGCGTGACCGCGCTAAGGAGCATTATGAATTCCGTTGTGTTGAGGTTAAGCATTATACCGAGGAAGATCACAGCGGCCGCTACAACAAAATGTATACGCATATTCCTTTGCGTCTTAAGGGTGTGTTTGAGCCCCTCTATGGCGTAGTTGAAAGAATCGGTTATGCCGCGCTTTTTCATATTTTGTCCAAGAGTTCCTTTTCCTTCTTCCTCATTTTTTTACGGTCCCCGAATAAAGTATCATCATATCCCGAGAGATGCAGTATGCCGTGTATAATGTACAATTTAAGTTCATCGGAGATGCCTGTACCGAACCTCTTGGCGTTCTTGCCGGCGGTATCGACCGATATCGCTATATCCCCGGTCTCGAAGGCCAGGACATCCGTAGCCGCGCGCCTGTTCTTGAACTTCCTGTTCAGGCGGCGTATGCCCTTATCATCCAGGAAGAGTATATTTATGCTTCTTTTCCTCGAACCCAATTCCCCGAGAACCCTTGACGCATACTTTCGCGCGGTCTCTTTCGAGAACGGTAATCTCGCGTCCTGCGTCAATATGGCTGTCCGGTCCTTACGCTCCGTTCTTGTCTTTGCCATTCGGGTATTGGACCCTTGTATGGTATACGCCGGTCAATACCTTGGTAAAGGTCGCGGCGATAGTATTAAGGTCCTTGAGCGTCAGGTCACATTCGTCAAGCTGGCCGTCTATGAACTTGTTGTTTATGATCCTCCTGACCAGTTCTTCGAGGTTGGAAGGGGTCGGGTTCTGCAGGGTGCGTGATGCCGCCTCTACCGAATCGGCCAGGTGGACTATCGCCGTCTCCTTGGTCTGTGGTTTCGGCCCGGGATACCTGAACCCTTCTTCCTCGAGCTTGGCGAGGTCTTCCACGGATTCCAGGGCCCTCTGGTAGAAGTAATAAATAAGGCCGGTCCCGTGGTGTTGTTCTATGAAATCTATCAGCGCCTTGTTAAGTCCGGCTTTTTTCGCTTTTTCGATGCCGTCCTTTACGTGGTTAATTATTATCAAACTCGACATGGTCGGCGCCAGTTTATCGTGCTGGCTTTCGGAGACCATCTGGTTTTCCGCGAAATACTCGGATTTTTCCACCTTACCTATATCGTGGTAATATGACCCGACTCTGGCAAGCAGGCCGTTGGCCCCTATGGCATCGCAGGCGGATTCAGCGAGGTTGCCGACTATAAGGCTGTGGTGGTATGTTCCCGGAGCCTTGAGTATAAGTTCCTTTAGAAGCGGTTTATTAGGGTCGGCCAGTTCAAGGAGCGATATGTTGGTGGTTATATGGAAAAGCGACTCAAAAATATGCAGGGTCCCGACTATTATCACTCCTACCGCGAGGCCGTTCATGAAATACATTGCCGCATCCTTGAATAAGATGTCGCTTTCCAGGTTATTCAGGATGCCCAGGCCTATCGCGCAGAAAGCCCCTACAATCCCCACCACTACGCCTGCTTTGAAGAGCTCGGACCTGTTGCGGACCGACCTTACCATATATACGCCCACGACACTTCCTGCAATAAACGTCAACGAAGAATCAAAGCGTTCTCCCACCACAAGCCCGGCCAACAGGCTTGATACCAGGGCCATTATTATGGCCGGCCTGACTCCCAGCAGCAATGCTATCAATATGGGCCCTATTGCTACAGGGACAAGATATGCCGGGCCCCCGGAAAGGGATATGGCTTTTCCTATCGCCGTCATGACTACGACCATCGCAGCAATAAGAGACAGGTGCCTGTTGTTTGAATAGATCGCGGGTTCGTAATATTTGAAATACATGGCTGGTATTACCACCAGGATGATTACCACAAGGGCTATGCCGAATATGGACAGGGCGAACTTTTTTTCCGATACAGACAATATCCTTATTGCCTCGAATTTAGCCAGGTGGAAAGCGGTCACCTTCTCGCCCTTCCTTATTATCTGTTCGCCCATGAGTACGTCTATATATTTGTCCTGGTCCGGGACGGCGGCTATCGCCTTCTCCCTGCGGGAGGATGTCTCTACAGCGTTGGATTTGAGGTTAGTTGAGAGCGAGCCTATGGCCATACTCCTTACGGCGGATTTCAGCTTATTGTCGGATATTGCCTGTTCATTGAAATCTGAAGCCGAAAGTTCCGAAGGCGTCTTAAGGGATTTAGTCTCTGTGTCGGATTCCGTTTTCGCGTTGATATTTCTTACGCGTATAACGTTCTTGCCCTGCTTCTTGAGGCTTTCCTTCTCCTCCGCGGAGATTATGCCCTGGGAGAAGGCGTCACCGAGTTGTTTCAATATTATCGGTTCCGCCTTGTCGGTATCCGGCGATTGCAGCAGGATTTTAAGGTCGGCGTCCGACAGGCCGAACTTATTCAATGCCCTCAGTCGTGAGAGCTTTTCTTCCGAATTTAGGTTCTCCGAGGCTTTAGCCTCTTTAACGGCCGAGAAGACTGCCTTGATGTTCTCGGAAGCGGCGTCGTATACGGCCGGGTCGATGTCATAGACATCCTTTACCGCCAGGGCGGCTTCATTCTTCATCTCGGTCGTTTTTTCGTTGTCTACCCCGGCCTTGAACGAGAAGTCCATGGGAGCGTAGATGTCCCTGTCAGCGACCTTTCCGACCTGTGGCTGGCCGCCGTAGGGCGTCTTTCCCAGGTAGATGACGGATATGAGGGCTATGCACGTGCCTATGGCTATAAGCAGCCTTGCAGATATATCCCTGGGCAAAGGTCTGGATCTTTTGAACATCTCTTTGTATATCATTGTTTTCCGTTGTACCTCTCGTAGGCCTTTATTATATCCTGGACCAACTCGTGCCTAACTACGTCATCTCCCGTGAAGTAAGTGAATTTTATTCCCTCTATATCTTTTAACACTTCCTGCGCCTGGAGCAGGCCGACCGCTTTGCCCCCCGGCAGGTCGCTTTGCGTAAGATCTCCGGTTATCACGGTTTTGGAATCGAAGCCCAATCTTGTCAGGAACATCTTCATCTGTTCCGCCGTGGCGTTTTGCGCTTCATCCAGGATGATGAACGAATCATTGAGCGTCCTTCCTCTCATAAAAGCCAGGGGTGCCACTTCTATTACCCCCCTGCTGAGGAACCTTTCTGCCTTATCTAGGTCCATCATTTCATAAAGCGCGTCATAGAGGGGCCTCAGGTAAGGCGATACCTTCTCCTCAAGGTCCCCCGGCAGGAAGCCCAGGCTCTCTCCCGCTTCTACCGCAGGCCTGGTAAGGACTATCCTGCTTACATGTCCGAGCTTAAGCGCGTTTATGGCCATAGCCATGGCAAGGTAGGTTTTTCCCGTACCCGCGGGTCCTATCCCGAACACGATATCGAACTGCCTTATGGCGTCTACATATGTCTTTTGCCCGGCCGTCTTTGGTGTGACAAAAAGCTTCTTGGACATTATCTCTATCTTGTCAAGGTAGATGGAGTGCAGGTCTATGTCGCTGCTTCCCTGCAGGGCCTTGATGGCGTAGAGTATCTCGTGCTGGTGCACGGCGCGGCCCATCCTGATAATATCGAGCAGCTGCTCGAACAGCTTGGAGGCTTTTTCGACTTTCCTGCCGTCGCCGCCGATGGTGAGATTTTCCCCGCGGGCGGTGACTTTGACGTCGAACTCCCTCTCGATGGTCCTCAGGTTTTCGTCATGCCTTCCGAACAGGACGCGCGCTTCCTCGTTGCTTACCAGCTTAAAGGTTTTGTCCATAACAACCTATTTTATGTATTCGTTATCCTCTATGATGACCGCGCCGGCCTTTGGTATCCTTATGGTCATACCGGGACGGAGCCTATCCGGGGACTTAAGGATATCCTTGTTTGCGTTGAAGAGGATTTTCCATTTCTTGGTCGTCCCGTAGAACTTCAAGGATATCTTTTGGAGAGTATCGTTCTTCTGGACCTTGTAATCCGCGAACTCTTCCTCTGCCGCTACCTCTATCTCTTCTACTACGGGTTCATAAGAAGAACCTGTTTCATAATTCGTTACCGCGGCGGTCTCGTTAGTTGTGCCTCTGGCCCTGCTCTCCTTTTCGACCGAAGAGACCTCTACCTGGACTTCCATGTATTCCCTGGTGGTCTTCCTTTCTCCGGCCGAAGGCGCGGTCCCCATAAGATAACCGCGGTTCCCGGACGAATCGCTCAAGTCCTGGTCGACCCTCTCTCTGGTGACCATCTTTGTATTCACTGAACATCCCGCGAGGGACGCTGCCACTAACAACATTACGACTGACACCGCATATTTCCTCATGCTCCCCTCCTCCTATTTTTTTAGAGCTTGCCCGTTTATGGAAATCCCCAATTCCTTGAGTTGTTTGCCGGATACTTCGGAAGGCGCTCCGGTCATGAAGCAGACCGCTTTTTGCGTCTTCGGGAACGCTATTACATCCCTTATACTGTCCGTGCCGGTCATCATGGCTACCAGCCTGTCCAGGCCCGGGGCGATGCCGCCGTGGGGCGGCGCGCCATACGAAAAGGCCTCCAACAGGAAACCGAACCGTGCCTTGATCTCTTCCTCTCCGAGGCCTATGGCCCTGAATATCTTTTGCTGGGTCTCTTTGTCATGGATCCTTATGGAGCCCGAACTCATCTCGACGCCGTTCAGGACCAGGTCGTATGCTTTTGCCCTTACTCTTGCCGGGTCCTTTTCTATATATTCCCTGTCCTCGTCATATGGAGCCGTGAACGGGTGGTGTTCCGCCTCCCAGCGGCTCTCCTCATCGTTGTATTTGAACCAGGGGAATTCCACCACCCAGAGGAAATCGAACCTGCCCTTGTCGATAAGCGAATATTTTTCGGCGAGAGAAGTTCTCAGGTAAGCAAGCGCAGAATTTACGACAGCCGTTCTATCGGCTACGGCGAGTATCATGTCGCCTTTTGCCGCGCCCATCTTCTTGATGAGGGCCTTCTGCTGGGCCTCCGGGAAGAACTTTGATATGGGCGAATCGAGGCCGTTGTCCGTTACTTTGAAATATGCCAGTCCTTTCGCGCCGCCTTTTATGGCGATCTCCGTAAGGGTATCTATCTCACTTCTCGATATATCCGACTTTCCCTTCAGGTTCAGGGCTTTTATTATTCCGCCCGATTGTATCAGTCTTTCGAATGTCTGGAACTGGCTTCCCTTGACCGTTTCTGTTATGTCGGAAAGTTCCAGCCCGAAACGGGTATCGGGTTTGTCTGTTCCGAACCTGTCCATGGCTTCTTTATGTTTTATCCTCGGGAACGGGGTCTTGAGTTCGACGTTTATTGCCGACTTGAATATCTCTTTTATCATCCTCTCGGTTATATCGAGTACGTCGTCTACGTCCACGAATGACATCTCGATATCTATCTGGGTGAACTCAGGCTGCCTGTCCGCCCTAAGGTCTTCGTCACGGAAACACTTTGCTATCTGGAAGTACCTGTCAAGCCCCGATACCATCAGGACCTGCTTAAAAAGCTGCGGGGACTGCGGCAACGCGAAAAATTTTCCCGTGTTGACGCGGCTGGGGACCAGGTAGTCCCTTGCTCCTTCGGGAGTTGATTTTGTGAGTATGGGGGTCTCCACCTCGATGAAGCCCTCGTTATCCAGGAAGCTCCTGGCAATCTGGCAGACCTTGTGGCGTATTATCAGCTTGTCGCGCGCCGTTTTCCTCCTCAGGTCAATGAACCTGTAGGCGTACCTGAGTTCTTCCGAGATCTGCCCGTCATCTTCGATCTCGAACGGAGGTGTCTGAGCGGTGTTGAGTATGGTGAGTGCCCCGACGGATATCTCGATCTCCCCGGTCTTGATCTTGGGGTTCTCGGTCCCCTTCGGCCTCATGGCGACGGTCCCTTCAACCATAATTACAAATTCATTGCGAAGGGTTTCGGCCGTATCGTGCAGGTCCTTTGACGTAGAAGGGTTAAAGACTATCTGTGTCAGCCCGTACCTGTCGCGCAGGTCAATGAATATAAGCCCTCCATGGTCGCGTCTTCTGTGGACCCACCCGCAAAGGGTGACTTTTTTGCCGTTGTCCGCGGAAGTCAATTCGCCGCAAGTATGGGTTCTCTTCATATATTGAAAAATATCCTTTCCATCTCTGATATAAAGTCCCTCTCCGGGACTGTTTTTTGTTCTTTTGTGGACATGTTTCGCAGCGTAACCGAACGGTTCTTGAGTTCGTCCCCCCCGATTATGGCGGCGTACTTGGCGCCGAGCCTGTCCGCCGCCCTCATCTGCGCCTTAAGGGACTTTCCTTCATAATCAAGTTCACAGGATATTCCCTGCACCCTAAGTTCCATCGCCATGTTGAAGGCGATCTTATATTCTTCCTCGCCCATGGTGGCAAAGAATACCTTTATGCCATCGGAAAGTTCCGGTATCTCTGCGAGTGCCATCACGGTCCTCTCCATTCCGATGGCAAAACCGCAGGCTCCCTTGGCCTGTCCCCCGAGTTCCTCGATGAGGTTGTCATACCTTCCGCCGGCGCCTATTGCGTCCTGCGCCCCAAGTTTCTTGTGGGTCACTTCGAACGTGGTCTTCGTGTAATAGTCGAGCCCCCTTACAAGGTAGGGGTCGACGATATAATTTATCTTCAGGCCGTCAAGCGCCTTCTTTACGGTCTCGAAGTGCGACAGGCAATCCGGGCAGAGACATTCTCCCGTTCCCCTGAACGCATCCCTTAGTATCTTCTTGCAGGTATCATTCTTACAATCGAGTATACGAAGGGCGTTCTTTTCATACCGGACCTTGCAGTCGTCGCAGAGTTTGTCTAAATTGTTTATTACGGCCTTGCGCAGCGCCTCGGCCAGTTTCTTCTTGTCCGAGGGGCAGCCAAGGGAATTGATCTTTATGGAATATCCCGCCACTCCAATTGAGTCCAGGACTGCCGCGATAAGGGCGATAACTTCCGCGTCCAGGTACGGGCTGTATGAGCCTATTGCTTCCACGCCCATCTGGTGGAATTGTCTCATCCTGCCGGCCTGGGGCCTTTCAGCCCTGAACATAGGGCCCATGTAGAATAACTTTGCGAAACCCATCTCGTTGATAAGGTTATTCTCAAGGTAGGCCCTGACCACGGATGCCGTAGCTTCCGGACGGAGGGTTATCGACCGTTTGCCGCGGTCAATGAAGGTGAACATTTGTTTATCTACGATATCCGTCCCTTCTCCCAGGGAACGGACAAAAAGGGAAGATTCCTCGATTATGGGGACGCGTATCTCTTCATACCCAAAAGCATTAAAGACGGCCCTGGCTTTCGCCTCAAGGGTCGTCCATAGCCTGGCTTCTTTAAGAAGGAGGTCTTTTGTCCCCCGTAGCGCTCTTATCTGTTCTTTCATTAAGGGAGATTTGGCAGGTTTAGGCCGGTCACTTGACCTTCTGCTTCATTACTAATCCCGGCTTGAATACGGCTACTTTTTTGGGAGGTACGGGGACCGTTACGCCGGTACGCGGGTTCCTTCCCGTCCTTCCGCGCCGTGACTTTACCTTGAATATGCCGAAATTCCTGAGTTCCACCGTCTCATTGTTGGAGAGGGCCTCGACTATCATATCGAGAGTCCTCTGGACGATGATCTTTACATCAACCTGTTTCAGTCCTGTTTCATTGGATATTTGCAGGACTATCTCTTTCTTTGTCATGCCGGTCCTCCTTAAAGTTGTAACAAAGTATCCGTAAATTATTAGTACTATTATAGTTAGTTATCCGGCACTTTGTCAAGTCTTGAATGTTACGACGCCGTCGCCGAGTAGTTTCTCTATTTCTGTCGTCAGGATGTCGGAAGGTTCGACCTTAAGTTTTTCCTCCACCGATATCTCAAACCTCTTCCCGTCGGCCATCTTGAAATGGAGATAGACCGGAGCGGTCCCCGGGTGAGACTCGAGCACGGTCTTGAGCCTGGTCATGGAGTCTTCGCCAATGCCTGCGTCGAGGTTGATTATTATGGCCTGCGTATATCTCTTCTGTACCTCATCCAGAGGGATTATATCGTTGGCTATTATCTTCGGCCTGTCTTCCCTCAGGCTTACCCTGCCTTTTACGCACACTATGGCATCTTTTCTTATGTGTTTTTCGGTAGTTACGAAGGCCTTGGGGAATACAAGGACTTCCGTCTCGCCTGTGAGGTCTTCCACACCCATTATCGCCATCTTCTCGCTTTTGGCCTTGGTTATCGTGAATTTAAGTTTCGATATGATGCCGCCGATATTGACCTCTTCGTCAGGTCTTCTCTTACCCAGGTCTTTTACCGAGCAGGTTGAATATGAACGTATGAGCTTGTCATATTTTGCCAGGGGATGCCCCGTGACATAGAAACCCAGCATCTCCTTCTCGAAGGCAAGGAGCTGGCTTTCCGGCCATTCGGGTATCTTCGGCGGCTCGTGTCTCCTGGCGGGATGCGCTTTTGAGTGCGCCCCGAATTCCTCGAAGAAGGTCGATTGCCTGCTCGCGCGTTCCCTGTGCATATTGGCCCCGCACTCCAGGCAATCATCAAGCATCGCGGTAAGCTGCGACCTGTGCAAGCCGAATTCGTCGAACGCACCGCATTTTATGAGGCTTTCAAGTACTTTCCTGTTTGCCAGCCTCAGGTCCACCCTCTCGCAGAAATCATAAAGATTTTTGAATTTTCCGGACATGCTGCGGGCGTTTACCACGGAATCTATAGCTCCCTGGCCTACGTTCTTTACCGCGCCAAGGCCGAACCTTATGGAACTCCCGGATACGGTGAATTTCGAAAAGCTTTCGTTTATGCTGGGAGGCTGGATGGGTATGTCCATCCTTTGCGATTCTTCGATATAGAAAGCCACCTTATCGATGTTATCGCGTTCAGATGTCATCAGCGCGCTCATGAACTCAACGGGATAATTTGCCTTGAGGTAAGCGGTCCTGTATGAGATCAGCGCGTATGCCGTCGAATGGGATTTGTTGAAACCGTACCCGGCAAAATATTCAATGAGGTTGAATATCTTTTCGGCGGTGCGCTTGTCTATGTTGTTCTTTGAAGCGCCGGTTATGAAATTCGAACGCGCCTGTTCCATCTCTTCGGGTATCTTCTTTCCCATGGCCCGCCTAAGGGAATCGGCCTGTGACATGGAGAAGCCTGCCAGCGACGAAGCGATGCGCATGACCTGCTCTTGGTATATTATCGTGCCGTATGTTTCCTTGAGTATGGGTTCGAGCAGTTTATGGTCGTACTTGATGGGTATCTCGCCGTGTTTTCTCTTTATGAAGTCCTCTACCATGCCGCTTCCGATAGGGCCAGGCCTGTAAAGAGCAAGTATGGCTATTATGTCCTCGAAAGTGGTAGGTCTGAGCTTGCGGAGTATGTCCCTCATGCCCGAACTTTCAAGCTGGAAGACGCCGAGTGATTCCGCGTTGGAGAGCAGTTCATAAGTCTTGGGATCGTCAAGGGGTATATTGTCGAGGTCCAGTTGCAGGCCCTTGGTTCTCTTTATGGTCTTTACGGTCTCTTCGATGACCGTGAGCGTTCTCAAGCCCAGGAAGTCCATCTTTAGCAGGCCTATCTTTTCCAGGGACTTCATTTCATATCCCGTGGAGATCTGGCCTTCGGAGGTCTTGAACAACGGGACATAGTCGGTAAGCGGCCTGTCAGATATCACGACCCCCGCGGCATGGGTTGAGGCGTGGCGGTTGAGTCCTTCAAGCTCGGTCGATATATCTATTAACTGCCTGATTTGCGGGTCGCTTTTATAAAGATTACGCAGTTCGGGTTCAACCTTGAGGGCTTTGTCGAGCGTGATGCCCAATTCTTCCGGCACCAGTTTGGCTATCCTGTCGACGTCGCCATAGCTCATGCCCGTTACCCTGCCGACGTCCCTTATGACCGCGCGGGCCTTCATCGTACCGAAGGTTATTACCTGCGCCACGTTCTCTTTCGAATATTTCTCTGTGACGTATTCTATTACTTCTCCCCTGCGCTCGTAGCAGAAGTCGATGTCGATATCGGGCATACTTACGCGGTCGGGGTTGAGGAACCTTTCGAAGATCAGGTCGTATTTTATCGGGTCCAAGTCCGTTATTCCCAGCGCATAGCTGACCACGCTTCCGGCTGCGGAACCCCTTCCCGGCCCGACCGGTATCCCCTTCGATTTAGAGTAATTAATGAAGTCCCAGGCGATGAGGAAATAGCTGGTGAACCCCGTCTTCTTTATGATGTTAAGTTCGTGTTCGACCCTTTCGCGCACGGCCGCGTCTATCTGCTTGTAACGTTTATTGAGGCCGGCCTCCACGAGTTCCATAAGGTAATCTTCCCTGGACTTGCCGTCAGGCGGCGTAAACTGGGGAAGGTGTGTCCTTTTGAAATCAAGCTCAAGGTTGCACTTCTCCGCTATTTCTACCGTGTTGGCCACTGCCTGCGGGACATCCGAGAACATGTCCTTGAACTCTTCGGGTGACTTAAAATAGAACTCGTCGGTAGAGAACTTCATGTGGTCAGGATCGTTAAGCGTGCTCTGGGTCTGGATGCAAAGCAGCCCCTCGTGGGCCCTTGAGGATTTTTTGTGAAGATAATGTACGTCTCCCGTGGCGACCAGGGGGATATCCAGTTCCTTCGAGAGCTTCAGGATGCCGGCATTTGCTATCTCCTGTTCCGGGATAAGGTTCTTTTGCAGCTCGAGGTAGAAATTCCCCGCCCCGAAGATCTCCTTGTACCGGCCGGCCGCGACCTTCGCTTCTTCGTACTTGCCTTTTACGATAAGGTAAGGTATCTCCCCCTGCAGGCATGCCGACTGCGCTATAAGGCCTTTTGAATAGGCGGCGAGAAGTTCCTTGTCGACCCTCGGCTTGTAGTAAAAACCCTCGAGGTAGCCGGCCGATACCAGCTTCATGAGGTTGCGGTAACCTTCTTCGTCTTTGGAGAGCAATATAAGATGATAAGCGGATTCTTCGTTGGGCGAGGAGGATTTGTCGAAACGAGAACCGGGAGCGACATATATTTCGCAGCCGATTATGGGCTTTATGCCGTTCTTCATCGCCTCGAGATAGAACTCTATCGCCCCGAACATATTCCCGTGGTCGGTAAGCGCCACGGCAGGCATCCTGTATTCTTTAGCGAGGGCTATAAGTTCCGGTATCTTGCAGGCGCCGTCAAGAAGGCTGAACTGCGTGTGCACGTGCAGGTGGACGAAATGCGAATGCTGCATATTATTCCCATTCGATCGTAGAAGGGGGTTTTGAGCTGATATCGTATACGACCCTGTTGACCCCTCTTACCTCGTTTATTATCCTGTTTGATATCTTGCCGAGAAGGTCGTACGGGAGTTTTGCCCAATCGGCGGTCATCCCGTCGGCACTGGTTACCGCGCGCAGGGCAATGACGTTCTCGTAAGTGCGTTCGTCTCCCATTACACCGACGGTCTTTATCGGCAGCAGCACCGCGAAAGATTGCCATACTTCGCGGTAGAAACCGGCGGCTTTTATCTCTTCTATGACTATGGCGTCGGCCTCGCGGAGTATATCCAGGCGTTCCTTGGTGATATCGCCTATGACCCTTATTGCTAGACCCGGGCCCGGAAAAGGCTGGCGTTGCGTAATCTCATCCGAAAGTCCCATGGCTTTGCCGACAACCCTAACTTCGTCCTTGAAGAGCTCGCGCAACGGTTCCACGAGCTTGAGTTTCATCCTCTGAGGGAGCCCCCCCACATTATGGTGGGATTTTATGGTAGCCGAGGGCCCGCCGAAAGCCGATTTCGATTCGATGACGTCCGGGTAAAGGGTACCTTGGGCGAGAAATGAGATCTTACCCAGCTTCTTTGCTTCTTCCTCGAATACGCGTATGAATTCGTGCCCTATTAGCTTCCTCTTCTTCTCCGGGTCGAATACGCCTTTGAGTTTTTTGAGGAACCTCTTCTCGGCATTGACATATTTCAGATTGATGTGGAAATGCTTCTTGAAAGTCTTTATGACACGGTCGGCTTCGCCTTTGCGGAGCACGCCGTTATTTATGAATATGCAGATAAGGCGTTTGCCTATTGCCTTGTTTATCAGGACGGCTGCCACCGATGAATCCACCCCGCCCGAAAGGCCGCAGACTACTTTGCCGTCCCCTACAAAAGACCTTATGCTTTTTACGGTATCTTCAATAAAGGATTGGGCGGTCCATTCGCCCTTACAGCCGCATATCCTGAAAAGGAAATTTGATATCATCTCCGCGCCCTTAGGGGTATGGGCGACTTCCGGATGGAACTGGACGCCGAAGAGACCGCGGCTTCTGTCGGCTATGGCGGCGAAACCGGTATTGGATGTATGGGCTAGTTTCCTGAAACCCGGCGGCAGTTTTGATACATAGTCGCCATGGCTCATCCAGCAGATAGATTTATTGTCTATTCCCGAAAAGAGGTCCCCGGGGTCGTCAATGAGGAGTTCTGCGTGGCCGTACTCGCGTTTCTTTGCCCTGGTAACGCCGCCGCCGAGCATATGCGACATCGCCTGCATCCCGTAACATATGCCGAGGACCGGTATCCCGAGACCTAAGATCTCTTTGTTGGGTTTGGGGGCCTTCGGGCCGTATATGGAGGCGGGACCTCCCGAGAGTATAAGCCCTTTAGGCGCGAACCTTAGGATCTCTTCGGCCGTGATATCGTGGGGCACTATCCTGGAGAACACCCTGTTCTCCCTTACACGGCGTGCTATCAGCTGATTATACTGCGAGCCAAAATCCAATACAAGGACTGTTTCCTGTTGCGGCATTTTTGTCCGTTATTTGCCCATCCCTACTCTTTGGGCCTGCTGAAATATCTTTCCCTCGGTCCTGATGGATGGAGCTATGATTATCTCGGTCTTCTGGAATTCTTTCATGCTCATCGCTCCGACAGAGCCCATCGATGTCTGCAATGCTCCCATAAGGTTCTGCGAGCCGTCGTCGAACCTGGCGGGCCCGAATAATATCTCTTCCAATGTTCCGGTGGTGCCTACATGTATCCTGGTACCTCTCGGCAGGTTGGCGTGGGGTGTTGCCATTCCCCAGTGGTATCCGCGTCCGGGTGCCTCAACAGCCCTCGCGAATGCAGAGCCGACCATTACGGCATCCGAGCCGCAAGCTAACGCCTTGCAAATATCACCGCCCGCCCTCATCCCGCCGTCGGTGATTATCGGGACATATCTCTTGTTCTTCCTGTAGAAGACGTCGCGCGCGGCGGCGCAGTCTACGGTGGCCGTTACCTGCGGGACGCCTATGCCGAGGACGCCCCTAGTGGTGCATGCGGCCCCAGGGCCTATGCCGACGAGTATTGCGGAAGCGCCGCCTTTCATCAGGTCCATGGCGACCTCATATCCGACGCAGTTTCCGACTACGACAGGTATCTTGGTCGATTTGCAGAATTTCTTTATGTCGAGGGCCTTATATTCCTTTGAGATGTGCTTTACCGTGCTGACGGTTGATTGTATGACGAAGATATCCGCGCCGGCATCCTGGGCGATCCTGCCGAACCTTTCGGCGCGCTGCGGTATGGCGCTGACTACGGCGGGAACATCGGCCTCTTTTATCTGGCGTATCCTCTTCTCTACGAGTTTTTCCTGTATGGGCTTGGTGTATATAGACTGGATTATCTCGGTTGCTTTTTCGGGGTCGGCTTTTACGAGTTGTTCGAGGACCTCATCGGGATCGTCATATCTGGTTTGGACCCCTTCCAGGTTCAATACGGCGATACCGCCGAGCTTGCCCATGGCTATGGCGAATTTTACGTCGACGACACCGTCCATGGCCGCGGCGAGAATAGGCACGTTGAATTTCTTCCCGTCTATCTTCCAGCTTGTGTCAACTTCGGCGGGGTTTATCGTGACCCGTCCCGGGGCAAGAGCTATTTCATCGAATCCGTAACAGCGGCGGGCCTTCCTCCCAATACCTATATATTCACCCATATAACAGGAACCTCCTTGAATTTAGGAGATTATGATACAAAAACCCGCCCGAAAAGTCAATAAAAAACCCCCCGATCACAAGATCGGGGGGTTTGGTATGGCGTTCGTTACTTGACCACCGCGAGGATGTCGTCACTGTCGATGATAAGGTATTCCTTGCCGTCGACCTTGACTTCGCTTCCGGAGTATTTGCCGAAGATGACAATATCCCCGGTCTTTACTTCGGGCGCTACGGTCTTTCCGTTATCCAGAACTTTTCCGGAACCTACGGCTATGACCTTTGCCTCCTGCGGTTTCTCCTTAGCCGTATCCGGCAGGATTATGCCGCCCTTGGTCTTCTCCTCAGCGCTCAATACCTCCACTATTACTTTATCACCTAATGGCTTAAGGTTCATTTATTCCTCCTTGGGGTTGTTGATTAATACATTCCCTCGCCGTATCCGCCGTGCGGAGGCATAGGAGGAGTTTTCTCTTTTTCGGGTATGTCGGTGACCAGGCACTCGGTCGTAAGCAGGAGACCCGCGATCGAAGAAGCGTTCTGCAGCGCGGTCCTGGTGACCTTTGTCGGGTCAATGACGCCGGATTCTATCATATCGACGTAATCGGACTGGAACACGTCGAAACCTACGTTGGTCTTCTCTTTCTTCACGTTCTCGACGACCACCGAACCTTCGAGGCCGGCGTTAAAGGCTATCTGCCTCAACGGCTCCTCAAGGGCCCTCTTTATTATCTCGGCTCCGACCTGTTCATCTCCGGAGAGCTTTACCTTCTCAAGGGCGGGTATACACCTCAACAAGGCTACACCACCGCCGGGGACTATGCCCTCTTCGACGGCAGCCCTGGTCGCGTGCAAAGCGTCTTCTACGCGCGCCTTCTTCTCTTTCATCTCCGACTCAGTCGCTGCACCGACATTGATGACGGCTACACCGCCGGAAAGTTTAGCGAGCCTCTCCTGGAGCTTCTCTTTATCGTAATCGGAATCCGACTTCGATATCTGGGCCTTTATCTGCTCTATCCTGCCCTTGATGTCGGAAGTCTTGCCGGCACCCTCGACTATTGTGGTGTTCTCTTTGTCGATGGTGACCCTCTTTGCGCGGCCGAGCTCGTTAAGGTCTATGTTCTCGAGTTTCCTCCCGAGGTCCTCGGTTATGGCGATACCGCCGGTCAATACGGCAATATCCTCAAGCATCGCTTTTCTCCTGTCGCCGTAGCCCGGGGCCTTGACGGCGCAGCATGCGAAAGTACCGCGGATCTTGTTGATGACCAGTGTGGCAAGCGCCTCTCCGTCGACTTCTTCGGCTATTATCAAAAGAGGCCTGCCGCTCTTGGCTATCCTTTCCAACAACGGGAGCATGTCCTTGATGTTGGATATCTTTTTCTCATGTATGAGGATGTACGGGTCCTCAAGAGAAGCTTCCATCCTTTCGGCGTCCGTGACGAAATACGGCGAAAGGTAGCCCTGGTCGAACTGCATGCCCTCTACGACCTTGAGGGTCGTCTCGGTCGATTTTGCTTCCTCGACGGTTATGACGCCGTCCTTGCCGACCTTGTCCATTGCTTCGGCTATCTGGTCGCCTATCGCCTTGTCATTATTGGCGGCGATCGTAGCTACCTGTGATATTTCTTTCTTGTCTTTGCCGATAGGCTTGGATATCTTCTTCAACTGTTCGAAGACTTCCTCAACGGCCTTGTCGATACCGCGTTTCAGGGCCATGGGATTGGCGCCCGCAGTGACGTTCTTGAGGCCTTCCCTGTATATGGCTTCTGTAAGGAGTGTAGCGGTGGTGGTGCCGTCACCGGCGTTATCTGAGGTCTTGCTGGCAACCTCCTTTACCATCTCCGCGCCCATATTCTCGAACGGGTCCGCGAGCTCTATTTCTTTGGCTACGGTCACGCCGTCCTTGGTTATCGTTGGTGAACCGAATTTCTTGTCCAGTACAACATTGCGGCCTTTCGGGCCGAGGGTTACTTTTACCGCTTTCGAGAGCTGCTCGACGCCCGAAAGTATCTTGCGCCTTGCTTCCTCGTTATAAAGTAATTGCTTAGCCACTTCTCGTTCCCTCCTTAATGAGCCCCATGAGGGGCGAATTATGCATCCGCCAAGTTATTGGCGGATGTTCACCGATATCACTTAACTATCGCCAGTACTTCAGATTCTCTCAGGATGAGCAACTCCTCATCCTTATATTTGATCTCGGTGCCGCCATAGCGTCCGTATAAAACCACATCGCCGACCTTTACTTCGAGTTCCTTTACCTTGCCGTCATCAAGAAGTTTGCCTTTGCCAACGGCAACTACCTTGCCTTTGGACGGTTTCTCCTTAGCCGTATCCGGCAGGATTATGCCGCCCTTGGTCTTCTCCTCACTCTCCATGGGCTTGACAAGAAGCCTGTCGCCTAACGGTTGAACTGCCATTTAACACCTCCGATTAGTTTGAATTTCCGGGAAAAACGAAGAAATTAGCACTCCAATATTACGAGTGCTAATTTTGTGTATTATTATACGATTCCTGCAGATTTTGTCAAGAAAAATTTTATTTTTGGGCGATTATCCTTAGGCCATGCAAGGTCAGGTGGGGATCGATAAGCCTTATATACTTAGTAAATCTCGATATAACTAATGCATGTCCACCGGTAGCTACAACCGTCGTCCTGCCGGATTTTGCGGAATCAAGTTTTGATATGATCCCGTCGCAGAGCGATCCGATCCCGTAAAATACGCCGCTCTTGATGCTGTCGGCGGTATCGCGGCCGATCAGGCCTTTCGGGGGTGTTACGCTTATTCTGGGAAGGAGCGCGGCCTTTTCGGACAGGGCATTGAGCGATGTCTCTATCCCCGGGAATATCAACCCGCCAAGGTACTCTCCTTTTTTGGATACGACGTCAAAGGTTATCGCCGTACCGAAATCCACTACTATGGCAGGGTAACCGTATAGTTCTTTTGCCGCTATTGCGTTCACGAGACGGTCCTGCCCGACCTGCCGCGGCTTCTTGTAAAGGTTCTTTATCGGTGCCTTTATGTTCTCTCCGAGCACAAGCGGGACTATCCCGTATTTACGCGCCGCCGCCCTTTTAACCGCAGGCGTCGCTTTAGGCACTACACTCGATATTATCGAGCGGGTTACCTTTTCCTCCGGAAGCTTTAATGTCTTGCCGTATAATATCTCACGGGTCGAGACCTTCCAGTTGCGGACAAGGGTCTTTCCGCTGAATATCCCGAATGCAGCGCTGGTGTTGCCTATATCAACGGTTAAAAGCATATCGCATACCTATTTCTTTTCGCATATGTATACGAATTGCTGCGAAAGGTTGAACGGTGTCAGGTAACGGAAAAAACAGGTGATTATGAATTTTCTCAGGGATTTGATCTTGCGCGTCCCGGGCCTAAAGAACTCTGGGTACTTATTGTACCCCGCCATCTTCCTGACCTTAAGCCCGTTATTCTCAAGGAGCTCCTTCCATTGCGATACCGTTGCGTGGCGCTCGACCGCTTGCCATTCATCGGAACTCTTTCCGGTAAAAGCAACCTTTATTATTTCACCGAAAGGATGGCTGTTCGGCAGCATTATGACCGCCGTTGCGCCGGGTTTAAGGATCCTCGCTATCTCCCTGATGCCTTTTTCGGGGTCCAGGTAGTGTTCGAGGCTGCCGAGGGAAGTGACATGATCGAACGAGCAGTCGGGCCACGGCAGGTTCTCCCCGTCCCCCACGACCAGTTCGGACTCCGGGGATATTGCTTTTGCCCGTTTTATTGCCTCATCCGATATATCCAGGCCGCAGGTCTTGAGCCCCGCTTCATTTCCCGCTTTCAATACCAGCCCAATGCCGCAGGCGATATCGAGAAGCCTGTTGCCCGGTTTGGGTCTGCAAAGCTTTACTATCCATTTGTAGAGTTTTTCGTTATCGCGAATATCGCCCTTGGCGTAGACGCCGTTATAAAAATCCTTAAGGGCTTGAGAATCGGATATGACGGCCCCCATTTTAATTACCTTACCATAAGCACGTCACCGGCAGTGACATGCTGCGTGAAGCCGTTATCGAGTCGAACTACCAAAGCGCCTGACATATCGAGATCAACGGCGGTGCCTTCTATCTTCCTGCCATGGCATGTTATTTTGACTTCCTCTCCGAGGGTGTGCGAAAGGCCTTTCCACTCGTCTATTATCTTCCTGAACCCTTTTTCATTAAATACGCGGTACTGCCTATCGAGCTCCCTTAGGACCTCACGGGCGAGCTCGACGCGGGACACTTCTCCGTCTGCCTCCGCCTTGAGCGAAGTCGCCTCCTTAGGCAGGTCGTTCCTGTGGGTATTGACGTTTATCCCGATGCCCAGGACAATATAGCTGACCGTATTGACCTCGGCGCTCATCTCGGTAAGTATCCCGACGGCCTTCCTGTTGTTCACCAGTATATCGTTAGGCCATTTTATCAGGGCCCCGAGGTGCGTTATCTTCCTTATGGCGAGGGCGACGCCTACAGCGGACATCAGCGTTATCTTCGGAGCTTCTGCCGGGGGGACGTCCGGCCTTAATATGAACGAAAAATATATCCCTTTTCCTTTGGGGGAGACCCAATGCCTGCCCATTCTTCCCCGCCCCCTGGATTGGCTCTCGCTAAATACCGCCGTGCCTTCCGGCGACCCAGACTGAGCAAGCCTGTGCGCGATGTCGTTTGTCGAGTCCGTTGATTCGTAGGAGTATATCTTCCTGCCGATCGTCTTTGTATCGAGTTTGTATGAAAGCTCTTCCGGTATCAGTTTGTCGGGGGTGCCGGTAAGACGGTAACCGACATGCGGCTCCCCCGTTATCTCGTAGCCGTCCTTACGCAGTTGTTCGATGTGTTTCCATACGGCTGCGCGGGATATCCCGAACTTCTCGCTTATATCCTCTCCCGATATGAACTCTCCGTTGGAGGAGCGGAACATGTTCAATATCTTATCGTCCATTCAATCTATCCTTTAACGCGATTATCTTATCCCTTATAGCGGCTGCTTTTTCGAACTGCAGGTTACGCGCCGCCAGGTCCATCTCGTATTCGAGATCCTCTATTACCTTTTCAGTATCATAACCCTCGGCCCCTATCCCTGCCGCTTCCATCTCCACTTCTTCGGCATCACGCAGCATCTCTATACCTTCGCGTATGGCTTTATTTATGGATCTCGGGGTTATATCGTTTTTCATATTATACTCTAATTGCAGGTTTCGTCTACGTTTTGTTTCATCTATTGCCCGCTTGAGCGAACCGGTAATATTGTCCGCATACATTATGACCTGTCCGTTAATGTGCCGCGCAGCGCGTCCGGCAAGCTGGATAAGCGAGGTTTCGGACCGCAGGAATCCCTCCTTATCGGCGTCCAGGACTGCAACGAGCGACACCTCGGGCAGGTCGAGCCCTTCCCTGAGCAGGTTTACGCCCACCAGGCAATCGAATTCCCCAAGCCGCAGCTCTTTTAGTATCTTTACCCTTTCTATGGCGTCTATGTCCGAATGTATATATTTGACGCGCAGTTCAAGGTCTTCAAGGTATTCCGAAAGGTCTTCCGCCATGCGCTTGGTCAGTGTCGTTACGAGCACCCGCTCTTTCTTTGCGGCCCTTTCCCTTATGCGTTCGATTATATCATCCACCTGGCCCCCGACCGGCTTAATGATTATCTCCGGGTCAACAAGCCCCGTAGGCCTGATAACCTGTTCTATGACCCTCGCTCCGGACTTGCGTATCTCGTATTCTGACGGCGTGGCTGAGGCGAATACGGCCTGCTTCATCAGGCTCTCGAACTCATCGAACCTGAGAGGCCTGTTATCTAGGCAAGAAGGAAGGCGGAAGCCGAAATCGACAAGCGTCGTCTTCCTCGCGCGGTCGCCTTCGAACATACCCCTGATCTGGGGGATGGTCACGTGGGATTCATCTATTATCATGAGGAAATCATCCGGGAAATAATCTATAAGGCAATAAGGCCTGGTCCCTGGCGGCTTTCCTCCCAGGTGCCTGGAATAATTCTCGACACCGTGGCAATAGCCTATCTCCCTGAGCATCTCCATGTCGTAATTTGTCCTCTGCTCCAGCCTTTGCGCCTCGAGAAGCTTGTTATTTGAGCGCAGGGTTTCCAGGCGTTCGGAGAGTTCGGTCTTTATCGTTTTCAGGGCCTCCTCTATCCTGGGGGCAGAAGTGAGAAAATGCTTTGCAGGATATATGGCGGTGCGATCTAGCTCCGAGATCGTTTTTTGGGATACGGGGTCGAACTCGGTTATCTTCTCTATGTCATCACCAAACAGCGAGAACCTTATCGCTTTTTCCGAATAGGCAGGAAAGATCTCTACGGTATCGCCTCTGGCCCTGACCTTCCCGCGCGAAAAATCAACATCGTTGCGCTCGTATTGTATGCCTATGAGCTTGCGTATCAACTCGTCCCTGTCCGCTTTTTGCCCTTTCTCCAGGGTGATCATCATCGACGAATAATCTTCCGGGGAGCCGAGGTTATATATGCATGATACGCTCGCGACTATTATGACATCGCTGCGGGACATGAGCGACGAAGTCGCGGATAAACGGAGGCGATCGAGGCGGTCGTTTACCGAGGAGTCCTTTTCGATGTAAGTGTCGGTTTGGGGTATATAAGCTTCGGGCTGGTAATAGTCGTAGTAACTGACGAAGTATTCCACGGCATTCTCTGGAAAGAACTCACGGAACTCGCTGTAAAGCTGCGCTGCAAGTGTCTTGTTATGCGATATGACAAGAACGGGTTTGCCGATACCGGCTATGACGTTGGCCATGGTGAATGTCTTGCCCGAACCGGTTACACCCAAGAGCGTCTGGAATTTTTTACCGGAGAGCAAGCCCTCCGCAAGCGACTTTATGGCCTGCGGTTGGTCGCCTTCAGGCTTGAAAGACGAAACTAACTTGAACTTGGCCATCTCAGAATACTATATCCAGGGTTTTTGTCTGGGGCGGTATCTCCACCTTCTTTTTACCCATGAAGAGTATATATCCTCCGGGCGGCGGGGTTTTAGTATCTATGGTCAGCCTTAAGAAACCCTTGCTCCTGAAGCTTTCCGCCTTGAAGGTCATATTCCCGAAGTATGTCGGCGCATTGCTTATGCTTACGGTTTTACCGTCATCCATCCATTGCTCAGGGATACATGATAACAGGAGCAATTTCTGGCCGTCTTCCCTTAATATCATGTCGCGAAGCAGCAGGACGTAATGTGCAGCCGACCAGCCGTGAGGCACATCGCCTATTACGCCTTCAGAGACTTCGCGCAAACCTTTTTCATTGATCTTGCTGGGTATGGCTTCCATCCATCCTCCCGGACAGGACTGGTGTTCGAGGCCCCATTCGATGTTCTTGAGCGCGATGTCCTCCATGCCAAGGTATATAAGCGGGTGCGCCAGTTTAAAATTATAACCCCAGAAGACCTTCTCGTATTCGACGAACCATCCGCCGTCATGGCCGGAGAACTTTCCCGCGTTCTTCCAATAATGCCTATAGGAACCCTCGAATAGCTTCATGGGCAGCGGTATGCCCATGTTCTGCCCCGGGAACAGGGCCGGCCTGTGCGCCCATGCCATCTGAGCGTCACCGAGTATCCTGTGCTCCCGGTCTATTATCCTCATCGATTCCGGCCAGTAGTCCGCGAACCCGGGCATGAAGGACAGCCCTTCCTTCTTCATGACCTTCTCTATGCTGGAAATGGTCGAAGAATGCAGGCTGTCGTATTCCGATCTTATCCACTTGGCGTCTTCGGCATGTCCCAGGACCAGTGCGGATTCATATGCCGCTTTAAGCCCTATTATGGCCCACCAGTTGTCCACGTATAGATGCGCGGGTATCTTGAAATTGTCCTGGCTTACCCCCTTGGGCAGCAAGCCGTACGAAGGGTCCTCTTTAGGCAGTCCGAATTGGGGCACTCTGAGTTTTTTTATGAGCTCGCACGCGGATTTCATGCGCGGATAGGCGCCTTCAAGGAATTCCAGATCCCCGCTGAGCCGGTAATGCTCATATAGACCGAATATACTGCCGCCGAGTTCGTCTACGTATCCGCCGCCTTCCTTGTAGTCGAAATAATCGGTAGAATCCCTTGCTTCCTCCTTCAGGCCTGCTTTATCGAGAGCGTTATCCATGTCTATGGCGTCGTGCAGGAAGAGCGATACGTATTCATAGGGCCCGGGATAGAGTTTGTGCTGTTCATTCATTATGAGAATATAATAGAGCGAAGAATAAAAACAATCGGAGTATCTCTTATCGGGAAGGACGAGTTTTACGGGGATCCGTTCTTTCCAGAAGGCGATCGTCAAATCAAGCGCCTCGTCAAAACCCAGATCTTTTATGTCATTGAAATTTATCGGCTTGCCTTCCCGGGAGGGGACCATGAAGTCGAGGCTTTCGGTGCCCGCCGCCGGTATCTTTCTGGTAAAAGACAGGCAGCCCTTGATATCTTTGCCGAAAGGCCCGTCAGCTCTTTCGTCCAGGAAAAGGCGTGCCACGCCGTTTATGGTGACGGTATGGTCGGAATCATATTCTACCGTTTTTATGCCTTCTACCTTCCATTTTGGGTATAGCGGGTTCTCGCGTATTACCGCATATACGGAAACCTCTTTATCCTTCTTTCCGGTATTGGTTACCGACTCCCTGGCATAGGTCAGTACCTTTCCCAGTTTTTCATCGAGCCACGAGAATATAGTGGTAGATGCTTCGATATCGCCGTTTTTCCAACTGATGATGGTGACGGGATAGCCGCCTTCGACCAGCCTCCATTGCGTTTCAAAGGTCTCAGGGGTGTACAACCTGTCGGCGTGCCTGTCGTATATCCAGAAGCTCAACCTGAAAGGATACGGGTAAACGGCGAAGGAGCCGTCCTTGCCTATGAATGTCCTGTCGCAGCTGCCTTCCCATCCTGCGAGCCCCCTGGCTTTGTCCATGCCCTTATGCTCGGCTATCTCTTCCCAGTTCTTGGGTTCGATCTTTTTCATGGCAGCCTGCGAGGCCTACTTGCTCCCGGCCCTGTACATTATAACGTTAGCCTTTTCAAGCGTCACGAGGCCCTCCTTTACCATTTCATCCAGATGAGGTATGAAACCGCCTATCTTTTCTTCGCTATCGACTATTTCGATGACCACGGGCAGGTCCGAAGACAACTCAAGTAATTTTGCGGTATGCATACGGCTCTTGCAGCCAAAACCCATAGATCCCTTGATGACCGTGGCACCCGCCATGCCTTCCTTCCTTGCGAGTAGGACTATCTCTTCGTAAAGCGGCCTGCCGTTAAATTTATCGGCTTCGCCAATGAATATCCTTAGCAGTTTTCCGTCCGCCGGTATCTTCATGTATTATCCCCCTTTATCTATACCAGGTCTCCGGCCAGCACTCCCAGCCTGAATACGATGAACCCGGCAATTACACTTAAAAGGACATTGACAAGCGCCCTGGATGTCTCCCCATCCTTTATCAGGTTGGCGGTTTCGAGTATGAATGTGGAAAACGTAGTGAAAGCCCCGCAAAATCCTATCATCAGGAAAGCCCTGATATTGGAGCCGAGGAGAAGCCGGTCTTCCGTGACCGATGCCAGGAAACCGATGAGAAAACATCCCGTTAAGTTGACGACCAGGGTGCCGTAAGGAAAGTCGGTGCCGGCGGACCTGTAAACGAGCACGGAGACGGCATACCTGGAAACCGTCCCGAGTGCGCCGCCAATTATAATTTGTAGCAGCTGGCTCATGGGTTTTCTACTATCTCGAGAGAAAAATCTATTGCTTTTGCGGAATGGGTCAAGGCACCTATGGATACAAGATCCACGCCAGATGAAGCGAATTTTCTTATATTCCTAAGGTTCACCCCTCCGGAAATTTCAAGTTTCACTTCGAAATACCCGTTATCACGCAGCTTTACGGCCTGTTTTATTTCCTTCAGGGTCATGTTATCGAGCATTATTATATCCGGGCCCATTTCAAGGACCCTCTTGAATTGGGTAAGGTCCTGGACCTCTACCTCGGATTTTATCCTTTTCTTCCTGGCGGACTTTACTGCTTCGGCTATCAGGTCCCAGTTGTTTTTGGCCGCGGCTATATGGTTATCTTTTATGAGTACCTGGTCGAAGAGACCTATCCTGTGGTTGGTCCCGCCTCCTGTACTTACGGCGTATTTTTCAAGCAGCCTCATTCCGGGAGTGGTTTTTCTTGTATCCAATATCCTGGTCTTGTATGGGACCACCGCATCTACGAACCTGGCTGTAAGGGTGGCTATCCCGGAGAGCCTGCTCAGGAAATTGAGGGCAGTCCTTTCGGCGGTCAGTATTGAGCCCAGCTCCGATTCTATATAGGCTATTTGCTGCCCGGGCTTTACCCTGTTTCCGTCCCGGACGAGAGGCATGAATTTCGCTTTCGAGTCGCGCATAACAAAGACTGCCATCGCGACCGTCATGCCGGCGACTATACCTTCCTCCTTTGCGGTTATTACTGCCTGCGCTTTACCGGACCCGGGGAACAGCAGTCGGGAAGTTATATCGCCGCCGTTGACATCCTCTTCGATCGCCCGGCGGATAAGGTCAAGTATCTCTTTGTCGGCTAGGTCTCTAATCGTTTTAGGTTCTCCTTCAATTTATCCAGCGATACCCTTGTTTCGGAAAGTTTCGCCTTCTCGCCGTCGACCACTGCCTTTGGCGCCTTTTCGGCAAAACTCCTGTTATTGAGCTTGGTTTCAATTGATTTGGCGTATTTTTCAAGCTCTCCTATCCTGCCGGATAACTTTTTCTTCTCGGCCTCGAGGTCTACCAGGCCTTCAAGAGGTACGCATATCTCGCAATCCCCGAAAACGGCCACAGATGATACCTTTGGGCGTACGAGTTTTTCTGTTACTTCGAACGACTCTAGGCGCGCAAGGTTCTTTATATATTCCGCGGAAGCGCCGAGCATTGAGCGGGTTTTGACGTTCCCGGACACTAAAGCTTTGCATAACTTCTGTGGTTGTATGTTCAGCTCGGAGCGTATATTGCGTATGGAGGTTATAACGCCTATGATAACGGCCATCTCACTTTCGATGTTTTCATCGAGCAGGGAAGGCTGCGCCTGAGGCCATTCGGCGAACATTATGGAGCCGGTCTCGCGGCCGTCATTTATCGGCAGGCTCTGCCATATCTCTTCGGTCACGAACGGCATGAACGGATGCAGCATCCTGAGGGTGCTGTCGATACAGTGTATGAGCACTGACTGGACAACCTTCTTTCTTGCGGAAGCCCTGAACTCGTCTTTTGTCATTTCCGGTTTTACCAGTTCGACGTACCAGTCGCAGAATTCGTGCCAGAAGAACTCGTAGATGGTGTTGGCAGCTTCGTTGAACCTGAAGTTCTCAAGCGAGGAATCGACCGAAGAGGCCGTCCTGTTCAGGCGCGAGAGTATCCATTTATCGGCAAAGGAAAGCCCTGCTCCGGGGAGCTCTTGCGGCAGGATGATATTACCGTTAATGTTCATCAGTATGAAGCGCGAAGCATTCCATACCTTGTTGGCGAAGTTCCTTCCGAGCTCGAATTTTTCCCTGGAAAGATATACGTCCTGGCCGCTTGCGGTGATCGATATAAGGCTGAAACGCAGCGCGTCGGTGCCGTACTCGTTTATTATATCTATAGGGTCTATGATGTTGCCGAGCGATTTTGACATCTTCGCTCCGGTCTCATCCCTTACCGTCCCGTGGATGTAGATGTCGCGGAAAGGTGCATCTCCCATGAACTCGTACCCCGCCATTATCATTCTCGCGACCCAGAAAAATATTATCTCCTGTGCCGTGGCAAGCGTGGAAGTCGGGTAAAAATACGAAAGGTCTTTGGTCTTTTCCGGCCAACCGAATGTCGAGAACGGCCAGAGCCATGACGAGAACCAGGTATCGAGCACGTCCTCATCCTGGAAGAGCTCAGTATTCGAACATTCCGGGCATTTTTCGGGCCTTACGCGGGATACTATTATCCCTTTCTTCCCGGCAGTTTTACACTTACTGCAATAATATACGGGTATCCTGTGGCCCCACCATATCTGGCGTGAGATGCACCAGTCGCGGATGTTCTCCATCCATTCGAGGTAGACTTTAGTCCAGCGTTCGGGGTGGAACTTTATCTTCCCGCTCCTTATCGCTTCAATGCCGGGCTTAGCGAGGGGTTTCATCCTCACGAACCATTGTTCCGAAAGATACGGCTCCACGACGGTGTGACACCTGTAACAGTGGCCTACCGAGTGGGAGTGAGGATCGACCTTTTCGAGTAGTTTTAGATCCTTAAGGTCCTCTATTATGGCCTCGCGCGCCTCGAACCTGTCCATCCCGGCATAATCGCCGGCTTTGTCGTTCATCGTGCCGTCCGGTGACATAACCACCACGGGTTCAAGGCCATGGCGCCTGCCCATTTCAAAGTCGTTGGGGTCATGTGCAGGGGTGACCTTTACGGCGCCCGTGCCAAACTCCATGTCAACGAAACCGTCTGCAATGACCTTTATCTCCCTGCCGATCATCGGGAGCACCAGTGTTTCGCCTATAAGGTTTTTGAAGCGCGGGTCGGCGGGGTTTACCGCGACCGCAATGTCCCCAAGCATAGTCTCGGGACGCGTAGTGGCCACGGTCACATGCCTCTTCTCACCCTTTACCGGGTATTTAATATAATAAAGGGAACCGTTCAGGTCCTTGTGCTGCGCTTCTTCGTCACTCAGGGCAGTCTGGCACCTCGGGCACCAGTTGATTATGTAGTTACCGCGATAGATGAGGTCTTTTTCATAAAGGCGGACAAAGACTTCCTTAACCGCATTGGAGAGCCCTTCATCCATAGTGAATCTTGTGCGGTCCCAATCGCATGAGCAACCGAGGCGTTTGAGCTGGTTTATGATGGTCGAGCCGTATTCTTCGCGCCATTGCCATACCCTCTTGATGAACTCCTCCCTGCCGAGGTCCTGGCGCTTTAAACCCTCTTTGGCTATCTTTTTTTCGACGACATTCTGTGTCGCTATACCGGCGTGGTCAGTCCCGGGGAGCCATTCGGCGTTCCAACCCTGCATCCTCCTCCACCTGATGAGGATATCTTGCACTGTATCGTTGAGCGCGTGGCCCATATGCAGGATGCCTGTCACGTTAGGCGGCGGTATGACGATGGTATACGGTTTTTTAGTGTCGGAAGGTTCCGCGTGGAAATATCCCGCGGCCTCCCAGGCCCTGTACCATTTCTTTTCCGTATCTTTCGGATTGTAAGCCGAAGGTATCTCTCGCATTTTATTATTTATGGTCTTTGAGCAGTTTATATTCTATGGAGTCGACCAGGGCTTCCCATGACGCCTCGATTATGTTCTCCGAAACGCCTATGGTCCACCACGAGTCCTTTGAGTCCGAAGACTGGATAAGTACGCGGACTTTTGCCGCGGTGCCGGCTTTTTCGTCCAGGACGCGTACCCTGAAGTCTGAAAGACGCATCTCGGCCAGTGACGGATAGAATTCAATAAGGGCCTTACGAAGCGCCGCATCGAGGGCGTTGACCGGGCCGTCGCCTTCGGCTGCCGTGTGCTCGATGACCTTATTGACCTTTACCTTGATGGTCGCTTCCGATAGGAGCTTGCTGCCCTTGTTCTCCGTGACGACCTTGAAACCTTCGAGCTCGAAGAACTTTTTGTATTTCTTGAGGGCGCGCTTTATAAGGAGCTCAAGGGAGCCCTCGGCAACCTCGAAATGATAACCCTCATGTTCGAGTTTTTGCAGCGTATTGAGGATCTTCTTCGTGCTGTTTGCCTTGCTTTCAAGGTCCAGCTCGAGGGACTTGGCCTTCATCATGATAGAGCTCTTGCCCGACATCTCCGAAACCAACAGTTTCCTTTTATTGCCAACCAGATGGGGATCAATATGCTCGTACGTAACGGGATTTTTCATCATAGCGTTGATGTGCACGCCGCCCTTATGGGTAAAGGCGGTGTTCCCTACGAACGGTTGGTTGTCGCGCTGTTTCACGTTGCTTACTTCCGCAACATAGCGGGATACTTCCGTCAGGGACTTGAGCTGTTCATCGCTGACGCAATCGATGCCGATTTTCAATCTGAGGTTCCCGATGATAGATACCAGATCTGCATTTCCGCAGCGTTCCCCGTAACCGTTGAACGTGCCCTGAACTTGCATGCATCCGGCCTGGACCGCGGCAATAGAGTTGGCGACAGCCATGTCGCAGTCATTATGGCAATGGATGCCTACCTCGCAATCAAGCTTGGCTGTCACCTCTTTAACGATTTCGCCGAGCGCGGGCATTATCGTGCCGCCGTTCGTATCGCATAAAACCACGCAGTCGGCTCCAGCGTCGCGGGCAGCGAAAATGGTCTTCATCGCGTACTCGGGATTGTTCTTATAACCGTCAAAGAAATGTTCGGCATCATAGAAGACCGTCCTGCCCTTTGACTTAAGGTAAGAGACGGTTTCGCCGATCATCCTGAGGTTCTCATCCAGGGGGACCCTGAAGACTTCCTTTACGTGGAGGTCCCACGTCTTACCGAAAATAGTAACGCAGCGCGTCCCGGAATCGAGCAGACCTTTAACGAATACGTCGCGTTTTACGTCAGTCTCAGGCCTCCTCGTCGAGCCGAACGCGGTGACTTCGGAGTTCTTCAGCTTAAGTTTCTTTGCGGCCTTGAAAAAAGCCATCTCCTTTGGGGTAGCCGGCCATCCGCCCTCGATAAAGCGGATACCCAGTTGGTCCAGTTTTTCCGTGATATGGAGCTTATCGTTCACGGAATATGAAATGCCTTCTGTCTGTGCCCCGTCACGGAGCGTAGTATCATAAAGCGTGACGTGCTTCATTTTATTTTTCCTTGTTGGCCTTCTTCAATCCGAATTCATCATGCAGCGCCTTAAGCGCGGTTTCCGCGTACTTCTTATTGATGACGCAGGATATCTTTATCTCGGAGGTGGATATCATCCCGATGTTTATCTTCCTGGCTGCCAAGGCGTTGAACATCCTGGCAGCGATGCCGGCGTGGCTCCTCATCCCTATGCCGACGATCGATATTTTAGCAATGCTCTCATCCTTGATGACTTCCCCGGCGCCTATCTCGCGTGCGACCCTCTTGGCTACCTTAATGGTCTTTGCCAATTCTTCGCTTACGACGGTGAAAGAGACATCGGTGGTACCGGTCCTTCCGACGTTTTGGACTATCATGTCTATGACTACATTATTTGCGCCGAGTTCCCTGAATATGGTCGCGGCTATCCCGGGTTTGTCCGGAACATCACAGATAGTGATCTTAGCTTCGTCTTTTTGCAGCGCTACGCCGCTGACATCTATCTTCTCCATTGATTTTGCCTCCTTGCATATTACGGTGCCTTCGGCGTCTGAAAAGCTCGAACGCACATGTATGGGTATATCGTAGCGTTTTCCGTATTCGACAGATCTGGCTTGCATCACTTTTGCTCCCAATGATGCGAGCTCGAGCATCTCATCATAGCTTATCTTGGGAAGTTTTCTGGCGTCCTTTACTATACGCGGATCTGCGGTATAGACGCCGTCGACATCGGTATATATCTCGCAGATGCCTGCGCCGAGGGCTTTAGCAAGGGCTACAGCCGTCAGGTCGCTGCCTCCGCGGCCCAGTGTGGTTATTTCTTTCTTTATGCTTATACCCTGGAACCCGGCAACTACGACCACCTTGCCTTCCTTGAGCTGCTCCTTGATTCTGTCAGAAGCGGATATGTCTATAATGCGGGCTTTTGTATGAGTTGTATCAGTGATTATGCCGACCTGCGCGCCCGTAAAGGATATGGATGGGACTCCGAGTTTCTGTATGGCCATGGCGAGCAGCGCACATGATATCTGCTCACCGGTCGATATGAGCATATCCATCTCGCGTTCGGACGGGTCATCGGTGACCTTAGATGCAAGGTCTATCAATTCATCGGTGGTGTCGCCCAGCGCAGATACAACAACAACCACATCGTGGCCGCGTTTCCGGTATTTAACGACCCTCTCGGCGACCTTTTTTATCCTCTCGGGGTTTGCCACAGAAGAACCCCCGAACTTCTGGACCACAAGGCCTCTTTTCGATAGTCCCACTTTTATTCCGCTTCCTCCTCTAATTTGAAGCCATGAAATCCCGCATGAGTTCTTCGCCGTGCGGAAAACTTATACCGCTGTTCTTCGCGGAGGCTTCACTGAACCCTTCTGCCCCGTTCGCGCCGATCCCGTTCCCGAACATTAGGAACGGCACGGGTTCCCTGGTGTGTGTCCTCAAGGTCACCGGGGTAAAATGGTCCGGAAGGACCATTATCCTGAAATCTTTCCTGCCCGAGAACTTTTCGAGAATGCCTCCTACGACAAACCTGTCGAAGTTCTCGATAGCGTTTATCTTAGCCCTGAGGTCGCCGTTATGGCCTGCCTCGTCCGGAGCTTCGACATGCACAAAGACAAAATCCTTACGTTCGAGGGAATCGACCGCGTGCCTTGCTTTCCCCTGGTAGTTGGTATCGTAATAACCTGTGGCGCCCGGGACCTCGATCACCTCAAGGCCTATTATCTTCCCTATGCCTTTTATGAGGTCGACCGCCGATATTACGGAGCCCTCGACACCGAAAAGGTCCTTGAATCTCGGCATGCGGGCGTCCACTCCCTGCCCCCACAGCCATATCATGTTCGCGGGATTTTCCTTCAGGTCTATCCTTACCTGGTTGATCTCGTGCGATGAAAGTACCGGCTTCGAATCTTCCATCAATTTCGCGAGAAATTCGCTTCCCTTGCCCTTCGGGAGACGGCCTTTGATCGCTTCCCCGGTAATATCATGGGGAGGGATGCATTCAAGATCCATAAGCGTATCCTTGAGCGAGGCATCGCTGACGATCATAAGGTGCCTGTAACTTACGCCGGGATAAAACTTAATTTTATCAGAACCGAGCTTCTTATCCAGCAGCTTGATCAGGGTCGAAGCTTCTTCGGTGGTTATATGTCCTGCGGAATAATCCGCCATCAAACCGTTATCTATAGTCACGAGGTTGCACCTGAAGGCTATATCGTCCGGCCCCAGTTTTATGCCCATATTGGCCGCTTCCAAAGGCCCTCTCCCGGAATAGTATTTCCTGGGGTCGTAGCCGATTATGGAAAGGTTTGCCACGTCCGAGGCCGGGGCAAAACCTTTCGGAACGGTATTGACCAGGCCGACCTTGCCGTTCTTGGCAAGTAAATCCATGTTAGGGATCTTGGCGGTCTCGAGAGGTGTTTTATTGCCGAGCTCCCTGACCGGATAATCAGCCATCCCGTCACCGACAAGCAAGATATATTTCATAAGCCGATGGCATTCAGGACGGCTCTCATCTCAGCTTTTACCGATCTTGGTCTGCTGAGAGTCGATATTGCCCTGTCCGGGTCCTTAAGGCCGTGGCCGGTAAGGATACATACTATCCTGGTTTTCTTCTCGGGAGAGGTTTTAAAAAATCCCCCCTCGACCATCTTTATCAGTCCGGCTACTGACGCGGCCGAGGCAGGTTCGGCAAATACGCCTTCTTTTGCCGCCAGCATTTTGTAGGCATCGATTATCTCATCGTCAGTCACGGAATCTATGATGCCGCCGGATTCGTCACGCGCAGCTTCAGCCTGTTTCCAGCTGGCGGGATTGCCTATTCTGATGGCAGTGGCGATGGTCTCGGGTTTTTCTATGATGCGCCCTTTGACTATCGGAGCGGACCCTTCAGCCTGGAAACCCATCATCTTGGGCAACGATTTGATCTTGCCCAGTTCCTTATATTCTTTGTAGCCCTTCCAATAGGCGGTAATATTGCCGGCATTGCCCACCGGTATGAAATGAAAATCCGGATTTTCTTCGAGCGCATCGCATATCTCGAAGGCCCCGGTCTTTTGTCCTTCTATCCTGTAAGGGTTTATGGAGTTTACCAGAGTTATGGGATAATCCGTGGTGATCTTCCTGACTATCTCGAGCGCATCATCGAAGTTACCGTCTATTTCAAGGACCTGCGCCCCGTATATTATGGCCTGCGCCAATTTCCCGAGGGCTATCTTCCCGTTAGGTATCAGGACGACACATTTCATGCCTGCCCGCGCCGCATAAGCGGCAGCAGACGCCGAAGTGTTCCCGGTGGATGCGCACATCACAGCTTTCGAGCCTTCCTCAAGCGCCTTGGAGACAGCCATGGTCATGCCCCTGTCCTTGAACGATCCGGTAGGGTTTGCCCCGTCAAATTTCAGGTATACCTCGTAGCCCTTTCCGATCTTTTCGCTCAGACAGCAAGAATATATAAGCGGGGTATCACCCTCGTTTAAGGTTATAACCGGTGTATTGGAAGATACCGGGAGATATTTCCCGTATCTGTGTATCAGTCCTTTCCACATGTCCTACCTCTCCACCCTTATGGCCACTGTCTTGCGCCTTATGGCAGACAGCCTGTCTATCTCATCCAGCGCCTGTCTCATGTTCTTTTCTTTTGCCTCATGGGTCATCATGACAACAGGAACTATCCTTGCTTTCTTCCTTTCCTTCTGGCCCACGCTGGCTATGGATATCTTGTGGCGTCCCAGGATGCCCGCGATCTTCCCGAGTATGCCCGGCTTGTCTATGCAGGATATTCGTATGTAATAACTGGCTTCTATCTCGTCCATCCTGCTGATCCTGTTGATAGACTTGTCTTTCATGTATATCGGGACCCTGCCGACGGTGTTAAACCTTAGGTTGCGGGCCAGGTCTATTACGTCGCCGACAACGGAGCTTGCAGCCGGGCTCTGCCCCGCTCCTCTGCCATAGAAGAGAGTGCCGCCTACCATGTCTCCGTGTACGTATATCGCGTTATATACACCGTTGACATTAGCCAAAAGGTGTTCCTTCGACAGCAGTGTCGGGTGGACCCTGACTTCAAGGTCCTTGCCGTTCCTTTTTGCTATCGCGAGGAGCTTTATGGCGTAGCCGAACTCATCGGCATACCTGATATCGTTCTGTGAGATATCGAGGATGCCTTCGACGTAGATATCGTCGATCTTGACGAATTTCCCGAAACCGAGCAGCGCCAGTATGGCAAGTTTATGGGCAGAGTCGTATCCCTCGATGTCCAGCGCGGGATTGCGTTCGGCGTATCCCTTTTTCTTCGCCTGGTCCAGGGCATCTGAAAAGCTCAATCCCTCTTCAGCCATACACGACAAAATATAGTTGGAGGTACCGTTGACTATGCCGAGTATGGTATCTATCTCATTAGCCACGAGCCCTTCACGCATGGCCTTGATTATCGGAATGCCGCCGCCGACGGATGCCTCGTAGAAGACCTCTACCCCGGCCTTGTTCGCGGCGTCAAATATCTCCTGTCCGTGTTCGGTTATCAACGCCTTGTTCGCGGTAACGACATGCTGGCCGGACTTTATGGCTTTAAGGACGAATTCCTTGGCCGGGTGTATGCCTCCTATAAGCTCGACCACGATATCTATATCCGGGTTGCCGACGACCCTGTTAATGTCGTTGGTCAGTATCTTCTTGTTGACCTTAACGGCGCGTTTCCTTCTTAAGTTATTGTCACATATAACCTTGAGCGAAACTTTAGCACCGACCAGCCGCTCGATATGGGCGGACTTTTCGATAAGAGCACGGGCAACCCCGCCTCCTACGGTACCGAAGCCTACCAATCCTACGTTGATCTTTTCCATTTGAGTTTCTCCCGCAAAAAAAGATGGTCGGGGCGAGCGGACTCGAACCGCTGACCACTTGTACCCCATACAAGTGCTCTACCAAACTGAGCCACGCCCCGAGGATATGCTTATAAGTTTAGATTATAAATTATATCAAATTGCGGTGTAAATGTATAGTGGGAATCGAAGGAAAGATATCTACCGGTCTTCCGATTTCTTTTTGCGCGTCATCAGGTTCTTTACGGCGGTCAAAGGGTCTTTCCCCTCAAATATTACGCTGTAAACCTCATTGGCAATAGGCATCTCGATGCCGTTCTTTATGCAAAGCTCGTGGCATGACTTCGCCGTATCCACGCCCTCGATGACCATCTCCGTACTCCCTAGGATATCCCGGGAGGCCCTGCCCTTACCTATCTCCTCTCCGAACCACCTGTTCCTGCCGTGGGAGCTTACACAGGTCGTTACCAGGTCGCCGAGGCCGCTTATACCGTAGAACGTATCGGATTTTGCCCCAAGGGCGATCCCAAGCCTGGAGATCTCTACTATACCCCTGACAAGAAGTCCGGATTTGGTGTTGACCCCGAAACCGAGGCCGTCGGATATGCCGGCGGCAATAGCTATGACGTTTTTGAGCGAACCGCCAAGCTCGACCCCTATGATGTCGGTATTGGTATATATCCTGAAGCTATCCGACATGAAAAGGTCCTGTATCTGCCTTGCGGCCGCTTCATCTTCAGAGGCGGCGACCACCGTAGTCGGAAGCCCGCGCGCAACTTCATATGATATCGTCGGACCGGAAAGCACCCCTGTCTTCACGTTGCCGAGAACATCGGTTATTATTTCCGACATCCTCATCAGGCTCTGTTTCTCTATGCCTTTCGATACGCTTACGATAAGTTTGCCTTTCAGGTCCAGGCCCTTTAGTTTGTTCATCACTTCCCGCATATGCTGCGACGGGACCGCGGTAATGACCACCTCGCTGCCGTTTACGACAGGGACGATCTCAGAGGCGAGCTCAAGCGAGTCCGGCAGATTTATTCCAGGCAGGAACTTGTCGTTCTGTCTGGTTTTTTCCATCTGCCTGATGTAGTTTGGGAAGGCACCCCACATGCTTACCTTATGCCCGTTCGATACAAGCAGCATTGCGAGAGTAGTCCCCCAGCCTCCGTCGCCGATCACCGCGATCTTTTTAGTCTGCATTTTTCCTCAGTTCGAAACGGTGCTCTTCCCCGCGCACCAGTCTCTTTATGTTGGGATAATGTTTCAATACGGTGATTATACTCAACAGGGACGCTATAGCTACAAAAGGAGCGCGGTATCCTTCGGCTGAAAGCATGATAGGTATCGAAACGGCACTTATGATCGATGCCAGCGATACATACCTGCGCCACACGAATACTGCTATCCAGATACAAAGCGCCGCAAGGAATACTCCGGGTGCAACTCCGATGAAGACACCGGAAGAGGTCGCTATACCTTTTCCCCCGTTGAAACCCAGGAACACGCTCCATATGTGGCCTATTATGGCCATTGCGCCCAGCATAAGGGGATATACATCCATGCTTACAGGGACGCCGAACCTGAAAAAGAACCTGGCTGCTAAAGTTACGCAGACAAGACCCTTGAGTATGTCGAAAACGAGGACCAGGAGGCCCCATCCTTTGCCTACGACCCTTGCGGTATTCGTAGCGCCTACGTTTCCGCTGCCATGCTGCCTTATATCTATACCCTTCAGGTATTTGGCCACAATGTAGCTTGTAGGTATGGATCCTATAACGTAACACACGAACAAGGATATGATAAACGCCATATTATTTTTTCCCGTTATTGCCGTTCATGAGCTTGGTCCCGCGATAGATATAATCTATCCCGGAAAGCGCCGTAAAAACGACCGCGGTGTTCCAGACATATTCAGAGCGGTCCCATAGCAGCAATACGCTGATTATAGCCGACATCTGGGTGAAAGTAGTGATTTTCCCAAGAGGACTGGGAGATATCTTTATGTCACTGTGAAGCAGGAATATCACCAGCACGCCGATGACTATTATGATATCTCTGCTTACCACAATTATGGGCAGCCAAAGCGGGAGTTTCACGGCCGCGT
This sequence comes from Candidatus Omnitrophica bacterium UBA6215, assembly GCA_002421665.1. Lineage (GTDB taxonomy): Bacteria > Omnitrophota > Gorgyraeia > Pluralincolimonadales > Pluralincolimonadaceae > UBA6215. The sequence continues at coordinate 432,302 of DISH01000004.1, read as the reverse complement.
CCCATACCGTAAGGCTGATGAATGCAGTTATCAGCAGGAGTTTATCGGCTATGGGGTCCATTATCGTGCCCAAGGTCGTTTTTTGCTTCAGGAACCTTGCCAGAAAACCATCGAGGGCATCGGTAAGGACGGCTATGCTAAAAACGCACAGGGCTATATATCTTAAATAATCCTGATCAGGTTTATAATAAAGAACAAGGCCCACAAAGAAGGGCGTCAACAGTACCCTTAGTATAGTGATCTTGTTAGCCAGATTCATCTATTTATCGGTTATAAGTTGCATCCTGTTAAGCGGCAGGACTATAATTACCGCTTTGCCTATAAGGTAATTCTTTGGCACGAATCCCCAATACCTGCTGTCCTTGCTGAAAGCGGAGTTGTCACCAAGCACGAAATAGCAGTCTTTCGGTACGGTTATCGGTTTGCCTTCTTCACCGAACTGGCCCCTGTTGTAGTAATATACCTGCCTGAAAGCCGGAGGGTCCTCGACAGCCTTTCCGTTTACCAGTATCTTGCCGTCCTTTATTTCAACGGTCTCGCCGCCGGTAGCAACGAACCTCTTTATGAAGGATTTGCCCGGGTCTTCAGGTGATTTGAACACGACTATCTCGCCCCTCTTCGGTTCCCTTAAGCCTGGAAGGCGGATATTAATGCCGGGCAATCTGGTGCCGTAAACATACTTGACTACGATGATCCTGTCGCCGACCAGCAGTGTCGGGATCATGGAACCCGTAGGTATTTTATAGAGCTCGAAGACGAAAACCTTTATGAAAAATGCCAGGATAAAAGCGGTTATGATTATTTCCGCCATTTCCCTGAGCCATGTCTTCTTACGTTGACCCGTTGTCCCCTTAGCCATTAGTTCTCCTTATATTTTCAGTATTGCCATGAAGGCTTCCTGCGGGATCTCCACCTTGCCGAACTGTTTCATCCTCCTTTTGCCTTCTTTTTGCTTTTCCCAGAGTTTGCGTTTCCTGGTTATGTCACCGCCGTAGCATTTGGCCGTCACATTCTTACCCACGGGCCTGACAGTCTCCCTGGCGATTATCTTGCTCCCTATGGCGGCCTGCAAGGCTACCTCAAAGAGCTGCCTGGGAATGAGTTCCCTTAGCTTGGTGACAAGCTGGTTACCTTTTGTATATGCGCTATCCTTATGTACTATGAAGGACAGGGCATCGCAAGGCTTACCGTTGATCAGTATATCAAGCTTGACCAGGTCGCTTATCACATATTCCTTGAATTCGTAATCAAGGGAACCGTAGCCTCTGGTCATCGACTTTATTTTATCATAAAAATCGACAATTATCTCAGATAAAGGAAATTCGTATATGAGCATCGCGCGTGTCTGGTCGAGGTATTCGGTGGATTTGTATATCCCCCTTCTCTCCTGACAGAGTTGCATTACGCTGCCAAGGGCATCTGCGGGGCTAATTATGAACCCGCGTATATAAGGCTCCTCGATATGCTCGATTTCCTGGGGAGCAGGCAATTTGCTGGGGTTCTCTATCTCTACCACCTGCCCGCCTTTTTTCTTCACCTTATAGACGACGCTTGGCGTGGTGGCTATAAGGTTCAGGCCGTACTCCCGTTCGAGGCGCTCCTGTATTATCTCCATATGCAGGAGCCCGAGGAACCCGCACCTGAAACCGAACCCGAAGGATACGGAGGATTCCACCTCATATATGAACGATGAATCGCTTAATTCAAGTTTTTCAAGCGCGTCCCTGAGGAACGGGAAGTCCTTCGCGTTTACCGGGTACAATCCGCAGAAAACCAGGGGTCTTACTTTTTTATAACCGGGGAGAGCATCGGCAGCGGGCCTGCGGAAATCTGTGACCGTGTCGCCCACATTGATGTCCTTGGGGTCTTTTATATTACAGGTTATGTAGCCTACCTCGCCGCAGCCGAGTTCATCGATTGCGGTAGGTGCGGGCTTGAAGATGCCGGCCTCTTCAACGTCGTAGACCCTGCCGGTACCCATCATTTTTATCTTCATGCCTTTTCTTATCGCGCCATTCTTTACCCTTATGTATACCACCACGCCCCTGAAGGTGTCGAACGCGGAATCAAAGATCAGGGCCTGCAAGGGATTGTCCTGTTCCCCCTTCGGAGGGGGAACCAGTTCGACAATGGAGTGCATTATCTCGTCGACGCCGATGCCGGTCTTGGCGCTTGCCATTATAGGCTCCATGCCGGAGATGTGCAGGGTATCCTTAAGCTGCTGGCGTATACGGTCAGGTTCAGCGCTCGGGAGGTCTATCTTGTTGATCACAGGGATTATCTTAAGGCCATGCTCGCGGGCAAGGTAGAGGTTTGCCACAGTCTGCGCCTCAACGCCCTGCGCGGCATCAACGACCAGGAGCGCCCCCTCGCACGCCGCAAGGGCTTTCGATACCTCATAGGTGAAGTCGACATGGCCGGGTGTATCTATAAGGTTAAGCACATATTCCTTGTCGTCATCGTCCCGGTGCAGGAGCCTTACGGCTTTTGCCTTGATGGTGATGCCTCGCTCTCTTTCCAGGTCCATACCGTCGAGCATCTGGTCGTGGAATTCCCTTTGGGAGATGGCGCCGGTCTTTAGCAGCAGCCTGTCCGCAAGGGTCGACTTGCCATGATCGATGTGCGCAATGATGCAGAAATTACGGATCAGGGATTTATCCATTATTTGATGCTTTTTGACAGTTTGTCCACGGTCCCGATAAGGTCTTTCGCCTCTTTATCGGTGTGGGCTTCACTGTACACCCTGAGGATAGGTTCGGTGCCCGAAGGCCTGATAAGCAGCCAGCTTTCGTCATCGAATATGAATTTAAGCCCGTCATATGTCTTGGTATCGATTATCTTCCTCTTGAATATCTTAGCGGATTCCTTACCCTGGAGTTTGGCAAAGAGTGTCTTGACGATCCTCTCTCTGGTCTTTAACGGTATTTCGATATCCTGCCTGTGGTATCTGAACTTGCCGAACCTCTTTTCCATATCCTCGATAAGCGCGAGAATGGGTTTTTTCCTTTGCTGCATCATCTCGACAAGCAGGAGTCCTGTGAGTATGCCGTCCCTTTCGGGTATGTAATTCTTTACGCCTATGCCGCCCGACTCCTCACCGCCGACCAGGACGTTGTCGGTCTGCATGAGTTTGGCGATGTGTTTGAAGCCTACCGGAGTTTCAAAAAATTTAAGGTTATAATATTTGGCAATCTTGTTCATAAGCATAGGACCCGCGATATTCTTAACGAGGGCCCCTCTCCAACGCCTGTTCTCAATGAAATGCAAGGCTATCAGGCACATTATCTCGCCCGGAGTTATGAACCTGCCGCCCGGTGCTGCTGCTCCCACCCTGTCCGCGTCCCCGTCGGTGGCTATGCCGATATCGTATTCGCCCTCTTTCATTATAACCATGAATTTCGGCATGTTATGCGGCAGAGGCTCGGGTTTAAGTCCTTCGAACGACGGGTTAGGCTCCGAGTTGATGACGTCGATCGCTACCTTTGTACCCTTGAGCACCTGCGCGTGGTAACTGTCGCCGGCGCCATGCATTGCTTCCGCAAGCACCTTGAGATCGCAGTTTTTGAGCAGGTCGAGGTCGAGGTACTTCCTTACCGCTTCTATATATTTAGGCATCGGGTTTATGACCTCGATCTTGCCTGCCTCGACAGCTTCAGAGAGAGGGATGGATTTTACCTTGGTTTTGTAAAGATAGGATTCGACCTTATGGGTTACGGTCTGATCGGCCGGTGAACCCTGCGGAGTCTTTATCTTGAGACCGCTGAATCGGCCGGGATTATGGCTTGCCGTTATTATAAGCCCGCCGTTTAATCCCAACAGCCTGATATTATAGCTGGTAGTCGGCGTCGGGGAAGGCCTGTCCGAGAGATATACCTTTATACCGTTGGCGGCAAGGACTTCCGCGACTGCCTGTGCGAATTTGTCCGAGATGAACCGGGTATCATAGCCGACAATTATCCCGCGTTTTGCCTTGAACTCCCTGTTGAAATATTCCGCGCACGCCTGGGCGACTATCCTAAGGTTATCAAAAGTGAAGTCATCAGCGATAAGCCCTCTCCAGCCGTCTGTCCCGAACTTTATAGCTTGTGCCTGCTCTTTCTTCTCTCTTGCCATTCCAGGTCTCCTTTGGTTGCGCTCCCTCACCCGATATTAAGCGCTTTGGAGATCTCCTTCTCCGATTTATCGTCAATCGAACCTATTAAAGCCATGTTTAGGCGCGAATTAGTAAGCACCTTTCCTGCCACCCGCTCTATATCTTCCCTCGTGATGGAGGATATCCTGCTCACGACTTCCTGCGGGGTCGGTATCTCACCCCTGGAAGACAGATGTTCTCCCATCCACAGCATCTGGTCCAGGGTATCTTCCAAGCCCAGGAGCATCTGGCCCTTGTAGTATTCGCGCGCCCTTTCGAACTCGTCTTTGCCTACGTACGCCGTCTTGATCTTTTTCAACTCCCTCATTATTATATCCAGTGTTTTGACGATATTCTTATTGTCAAGACCGGCTGAGATGAAGAACGCTCCGGTATCGTGGAATTTTTTTGTGGAAGTAGATATCTCGTAAGCCAAACCCTTCTTTTCCCTTACCTCCCTGAAAAGGCGGCTTGACATATTCCCGCCAAGGATAATGTGCAGCAAGGTAAGAGCGTACCTATCGGGATCGCTCCTGCCGAACGCGCGGAAACCGACGGCCATGTGGGCTTGTTCAGTTTCTTTGGAAAGGGTCCTGAGCATAGGCCTCTTCTGTGCTTCAACCGCTTTCCCGTAAGTCGACTTACCTGCTCCGGGCGCAGCGCCGAAATACTTTTCACAGCAGGATAGATATCTTGGCGTGTCCAGGTCCCCGCATGCGGCTATTACGATATTGCGGGGGATATAATGTTTGCGTTTATAACCGGTTATGCCTTCCCGCATCATGTCGCCTACGGTATCGTATGTGCCTGCAAGGTTCCTTCCGAGCGGCTGTCCGGGCCACATAAGTTCCATCAGGAGGTCATGGACGTGGTGGTTTGGGAGGTCAACATAGAGCTTGATCTCTTCTTTTATTACCTGCCTCTCCTTATTTATGTCCCGCGGAGAAAGCCGTGCGTTGAAGACCATGTCAGAAAGAATGTCCAGCGCGTTATCCATGTCCCTGCTCAGGACTTTCACCAGGTAGCAGGTGAACTCTTCCGAAGTAAAACCGTTCATAGCGCCGCCGCGGCCTTCTATCGCCTGTTTGATCTGTTCGGCGGAACGCTTATTCGTTCCCTTAAAGAGCAGGTGCTCGATAAAGTGTGATACCCCGGACATTTTTTTCGGCTCGTAACGTCCGCCGGTACTGAGCCAGACGCCGATAGCAACCGAATCCCTGTCGGAGAGGCTCCTTGCAGCGCAACGCGCACCGTTCTTGAAAGATTTAAGTTCGTACATTGTTCTTTATTCTTTCCAGGTATGATTCAAGTATCAGCTGGGCGGCTATCTTGTCTATGACGTTTTTGCGTTTCTTGCGCGATACATCCGAAGATATCAGGAACCGTTCGCTCTCTTTTGTGGAGAGCCGTTCATCATAGGTGTTGACGGGTATCTTCACCGCGGCCTTTAGCGTGTCCACGAACTCCGTTACCTTATCGGCGCTCTTGCCCCGCGTGCCGTCCATATTTATGGGCATACCTACTACTACCGAATCCGCTTTGAACTCGTTTATGATATCCACAATTGCGCAGATATCTTCTCCGGGGACTTTCCTTTCGATTACCGTCAGTCCCTGGGCTATTATCCCGAGGGGGTCGCTTACCGCCACCCCGATCCTTTTCTCACCGACGTCCAAGCCTATTATTCTCATTAGAGGTATTTTTTCAGCTCCTTGCCTTCCTTCATCAGGGCGACTAGCCTCTTTACGTCCTGTGCCCTGTCCCTGTGACAGACAAGAACGCAATCCCCGTCCCTTACCACTATGACATTATCGATCCCTATGGTCCCGATAACACCCTGTTCGGAGACTATGACGGAATCCCTGGTGTCAATGGCTTTGTGGGCACCTATAGCGAAATTCCCGGACTTATCCGTAGAAAGGTGCCTTGCCAGGGAGTCCCACGAACCAAGGTCATCCCAATAGAATTTGCCTTCTACGGCGAATATCCTCTTTTCCCTCTCGAGGATGCCGTAGTCTATGGATATCTCTTCCAGGTTGGGATAGACCTCGTTCAATTTGCAATTGAAATTCAAACGGCCGATGCTCGGTTCAAGAAGCTGTAAGCCCAGGTAAAGCCTGGGGAGGTTCTCTTTTATGGCGTCAAGTATACTTGTGGCCTTCCATATGAAGATGCCGCTGTTCCAGTAGTACCTCTTCTCCTTAAGGAATTTCACGGCGTTGAGGTAACTGGGTTTCTCCACAAAAGCCAGTACCCTGTGGACAACGGCTTTTAGTCCCGGGCCCCTTATCTTGAACTGGCCGCTGGTATCTATACGCATATAGCCGTATCCGGTAGCAGGGAAAGTCGGTTTAACCCCTATCGTCACCAGCCCGTTGGAGGCTTCCGCGACCTTTACGCCGGTCATCAGCGCATCTATGAATTTATCTTTTTCTTTTATTAAGTGGTCGGAGGGAAGTACTATCATGGTTGCGCGAGGATCGGCTTTTTTTATCAACATGGCCGCGAGGCCGCAGGCTGCCGCGGTATTCCTGGCAGCGGGTTCGGCTATTATGTTCTTTATATTAGGAAGATCGGCCCTTATAGAGCCCAGTTGTTCTTTATTGGTTATTACGAATATATGGTCATTAGGTGCGATTGTCTTTATCCTCGATACCGTCTCCTGTATCAGGGATCGCTTTCCCATAAGCTTGAGGGTCTGCTTGGGTGTTTTGGTCCTGCTCTTAGGCCAGAACCTCTCTCCTCTTCCTCCGGCAATTATTACGGCATAGATATTCTTATTGATGGGTAGCCTCCGCAAGTTTATGGACATAATTGCCTACATTCTTTACGAACTTCTTATTCGAGGAATTCTTTTCCATCTGTTTTACTATAGCCGAACCCACGATAACACCGTCAGCTACGGCGCTGATGCGCTTTGCCTGTTCCGGCATCGAGACTCCAAAACCGACACACACCGGTTTATCGGAGGTTTTTTTTATCAACTTTACTCGTGCAGCGAACCCGGCGGGCAATGAAGACCTTGCCCCGGTGATTCCCGTAAGGGAAACGTAGTAGATAAAACCCCTGGTCATCCCGGAGACCATCTTTATCCTCTTGAGGGAGCTTGTCGGGCTCAGGAAGAATATTATGTCGAAATTCCTGCCTTTTGCCGCCGCCGTCAATTCACCAGATTCTTCGGGGGGCAGATCAGGGATTATCGCACCGTCAACGCCGTTCTTTACGCAGTCTGAAATGAACCTGGCGGGGCCGTATTTGAGTATAGGGTTATAGTAACCCATCAGGACTATGGGTATCTGGGTTTTCTTTCGCAGTTGCCCGACGAGGGATATTATGTCCTTGAGCCTTGTGCCCCTTTTCAGGGACCTTTCAGAGGAAGACTGTATAGTAGGTCCGTCAGCAACGGGGTCCGAAAAAGGGACGCCCAGCTCAATGATATCTACGCCCCTCTGTTCGAATTCAATGACGAATTTTTTCGTGGCCGTGAGCCCGAAGTCACCTGCCGTAAAGAAGGCTATAAGGGCCTTCCTGCCGTTTTTCCTGAGATCGGAGAATTTCTTATCTATTCTGTTCATATTTTGTCTGCGAGGACCTGCGAGACCATGTCCACGTCCTTATCGCCCCTGCCCGACAAGCAGACTACCGCAAGGTCGCTTTTTTTCATCTTTTTGGCCGCTTTTATGAGGTAAGCTATGGCGTGCGACGACTCAAGGGCCGGTATTATACCTTCAGTCTCTGAAAGAAGACGGAAAGCTTCCAATGCCTCCGTGTCCGTGGCCGATACATACTTTGCCCTGCCCGCGTCCTTGAAAAATGAGTGTTCCGGGCCTACTCCGGGATAATCCAGCCCGGCGGATACCGAGTGCGCTATCTTTATCTGTCCAAAGTCGTCTTGCAGCAGATAACTCTTACTGCCGTGGAGCACGCCGATATCGCCCTTTTCCAGAGTGGCTGCGTGCAGGCCTGTATTCAAGCCCTTGCCCGCGGCCTCAACCCCTATAAAATTAACCTTCCTGTCGTCAAGGAAATCATAGAAGAGCCCCATGGAATTAGACCCGCCTCCCACGCAGGCAATAAGATAGTCGGGGAGCCTGCCTTCTGCTTTTAGTATTTGGCGCCGCGTCTCTTTTCCGATAACCGACTGGAAATCCCTTACCATCATTGGGAACGGATGCGGCCCGGCGACCGATCCGATGCAATAATGGGTGGCGCGCACATTAGTGACCCAGTCCCTCATCGTTTCGTTCATAGCGTCCTTCAGCGTCTTGCTGCCGCTTGTGACCGGAGTGACTTTCGCGCCCAGGAGTTTCATCCTGAAGACGTTAAGGGCCTGCCGGCGAATGTCTTCTTCTCCCATAAATACCTCGCAATCAAGGTCGAAGAGAGCCGCTACGGTCGCGGTGGCTACGCCGTGCTGTCCGGCGCCGGTTTCGGCAATTATCCTTTTCTTCCCCATGCGTACGGTAAGCAGACCTTGGCCCAGGGTATTGTTTATTTTATGGGAACCGGTATGCAGCAGGTCTTCCCTCTTCAGGTATATTTTTGGGCCCTTAAGGGTTTTGGTCAATTTTTCGGCAAAATAAAGACCGCTCGGCCTGCCGGCGTATGCTTCCAGGTAATAACGGAATTTCTCGGCAAACCTTCTGTTGTTTTTAGCGGCGGAATATTCCGCCTCAAGCTCTTCCAGGGCCGCCATCAGGGTTTCCGGGACATACTTTCCTCCGAAAACGCCGAAATGGCCTTTCTTATCGGGCAGTTTCACGTCATAACCTCTTTATTTTGATTGAATAAAAATAAAGTTTATCACAGAGTAAGGTCTTAGTCAATCATATTACGGGGATAGGCGGAAGAAATTTCAGAATATCTTAATGTCCGAAGAAGCCCTGTCCTTGCGCTGCAGTTCCAGGCGTTCGTCGATGATCATCTGTATCTGTTCGTTCTTAGTGGAAGGAGTTACCTTGAAATCTGGATCATCCATAAGGCGTATGGCAAGGGAAAGTTTCAGGTCTTTATCGGATATAGGTTCGCCGTTAACCGTCGCGAGCACCCTTGGCGCGGGCTGCGCGGAAGCCGGATTAGCGGCCGGCTTCCCGCAACCGGGAAATAAAATAGCCAGAATTGACACCAGGGCTATATAACGTATCATTACGGAGTCGGGGTGTTCCATGTCCCGGCGCCTGCACCATCAAAAGTACCGCTGTCTGTGCCGGTATAGGTGCCGCCCGCCTGTCCGGTAAATGTAGAATTTCCGTTATTTCCGGATACGTTCGCGAGCCATTGTCCGTCATTCCACTGCGTACCCGTAAGCGTGGCGTTAACGCCGTTATTGGAATAATTGACAGACCAATTGTCGCTTCCGGTATACCCGGAGTAGTTCCCGTTTATCAGGGCAGCCCATATGCCGCTGAGGTCGGTTGCCTGCTGGGCATAGAAGCTTATGTCCATATTGGATGTTATAGCCCCGATATCCCCGGCGGGTCCGAATCCGCCGGCACCCTGCAGAAGCGCTGTATAGGTTTCCGTGACGGGTATCTGGACCATCTCGGCTAACGCATCGTTATTGAATCCAAGCACATCCGTGCTCAATTCCGCAAGATCTACCCATTCTCCGAGCATCTGTGCCTGGAAGACGGTATCTACCCCTTCAACCTGCTGGTAATTGCCTACGACATCACCTTCTATCTTTCCGACGTTAAAGGTATTTTCGTCTATCTCGCTCAAGTATACGCCCCTGAAGGTCCCGTCAAATACGTTGTTCGACCAGGAATCTCCGCCGGCCGAGATAAGGAAATAACCGTCCGCAATCTCATGCGAATCGTCGGTATAAGAAGCGCCTCCCAAGGCCAATCTCCAATCCGAATCTACGACCGAGGATGTTTGTCCGGTAAGGGCAGCCTGCATTATCCCCCACTGGTCGTAGCCTTCTATGGACATCGTGTCCCCGGTAAAGTAATCGGCCTGGATGGCGCCGCCGTTTGAGAACGAGCCGACACCCGAAGCACCGAGCACTTCCCAGTCCCAGGATATATAATCCGGTAGTTCTTCCGGAGAGATGCCGATATCGGTTTCCATTGCGTAAGGGGTCAGGTAGCCTTCGGCTATCCACATGCCGACTTCACCGTCGTAGGGGATCTCCACTAGATCCATGTCAAGCCCGCCCCTTAGCACTCCCGCATTATAGCCGCCGGTCCCGTTAGAAGCTATATATATGGCGGCCAGCCTCAATCCCGAAGCGGTATCCGTCAGCCTGCCATCGGCAGAATCTCCGACAGCCGCGTGGGCAAACCCGTAGAAAGCACCTTCCCCGTCGAGGGTAACCGGAGATATCTCGCGTGCATTAAAACTTCCCATTTCAGCGTTGAGCAGGTATGAATTGGCGGACTCGTTGATCGCATAATCACCCATTGCTACGGCCTTAAAACTTCCGTCCTGCCATCCGGTCTGCGTAGATCCTATTATACCGGAGAATTCTCCGGAGAAGTCTTCATAACTGTCGCCCGGGTCAAACCAGTTATCCCAGTCTCCGGCGGCTCTTATTCCCCCGGAGGCGAGTCCGCTGAGAGTTAATTCCTTCTCAACCCAAGTCCCCAAACTAAGGCCTTCCCATCTCATCTCGCCGGTATCATAATCGCCGGCCATCAACCCCGAAGCCTCGCTTAGGTATGTCATACCGAGGTCGTAACCGTGTATAACGGCCTCAAGCCCGTTGTCCGCGGTAGTGGTTCCGTCGATATAGATGAGTGAATAATACGGGAACGAATATTCCCCGTATTGGTCTTCAAAGCTTTCGGCTATGTAAGAATTCCAATTGCCGGCCGGGACGGAATCGAGCCAACCGCCGCATCCCGCGCGCCAGACTCCCCACTGTTGGTCCGCTATCTGGAGGTCCTCACCGTAAAGGTCGCCGTTGAGGTCCCCGACGATCGGGTCATAGAAGTCATCGCTCAGCAAAGCGGATTCATTGCCAAAAAGTATATCTTCCGGCGTGAATTCCGTAGGAGTATCCATGAAAGCCGTTAGGCTGCCTTCGGCGCTGAACATTGATAATGACGGATAGAAATTCCCCGAAAGGAAGTCGCGGTTCCCGAAGGCGTCGGAAGAAGTTATATATCCTGCTTTGTAACCGTCCTGCGTCTGGCGGATGTACAGACCAAGCAAAGCGCCTTTGAAGCTGTTGTTCAGGCTGGTACCTCCTATCGTACCCGTGGCTGCGGCGTTATCGTCGGTAGTTATGAAGAAATCGCCTGCCCACAGCTTATCGTCGCCCGTCCAATCCTCATTGTAGTCCGGGTTCCACGCGTTCCCGACTATCGAGATCTCGGCTGAACCGTCAAAGAGGTCGTCGGAGCCGCCCATTATCGCGTCAAGCCCGCCGTCATCCAGATAAGGTCCTTCGTTTTCGCCGTAAAAATAACCGAACCCGCCTTCCATTACGACACCGCTGTAGGCGAGTAATTTCTTTTCCCATTCGCCGATGGCCGCGGCGATCCAGGTATTATTATCGCTGTCGTAAATTCCGCGGATATCGCCGTTCAGCTTGCTTATAGTTCCTTCGAGAAGGTCTATGCAAGATCCGGAAAGAGTGCCGGCGATGGTACCGTCACCGACGGACGCGTCGGTCGATGTCAGGAGCATGGAAGGCCCGTAAAGACCGTCCGTGAATCCGAAGGCAAGGCCCTTCTCTTTGGATTCAACCCATTCGTCGTTATAGTTGCCGCCGGTCTTGAAATCAAATATGCCCCACTGACCTTCGTCGACTGAATATAAGTATCCGTCGGAAGATTCACCGTAAACGACCGCTCCATCAATCGAACCCCCGGCGTATAAATACGGCATATCCGAGGTAGTTATACTCTCGTAAAGGGATGCCGGGTCTATTGATTCTCCGCTTTTTTGCAGGGCGGACAAAGATCCGGTTGCCATCCACATATCCAGACCCGGATAGTATTCTCCGCCAAGGTTTCCCTTGATTATACCCATACTTCCATCCGGGGCAGCGTATATTGCAACAGCCTTTGCGTCCGACATCAAGCCGTCTTTCCATATGCCCGCGGTAAGACCGTAGAACGCTGAACCGTCGAGAGAGGTATGGTTATCCATCTCGGCGTTATAGCTGTTGAACGGTGTTATCCAGATTATAGGCTGATCGTCCGTGCCGTAAGAATAGTATCTGCCCATCGCCAATACAGGGAAAGAGGTTTTATTCCACCACTCCTCGACCGTAGAGCCGAGAAGCCCGTATTCTTCACCGGCTAAGGACGGATATCCGTAACTGTTCTCGTACAGACTACTTGTGTCCTCACCCCACATGCCGCTCATGGTAAGCCGGTTGCCATTCCAAGTGCCTGAGCCGGCGGCTATCCACCCGCCGGTATCATCTGTATATGAACCGGTGAGATCACCCTGCATCAGGCCCATCTTTGTATATGTAATGAACGCGCCGTTAAGAGTCCCGTCAAACCAATCGCTTCCGGAAGCGTTCACATCGGCTATCCAAAAGCCGTAATCATTTTCGGCATAAGAATATGAGCTTTCAGATGAAAGGCTGTAGCCTTCCGGTGCCGCGCTTAACAGGTCCGCTAAAGAAGATGAAGTATCCCAAGTATCATATACCCCGTCGCCGGAAAGGTAATTCCAGCCGCTGTCATAAATGCATGTGTTCGTGTATGTTGTGCCGTCCGCGTAATAATAAGTATAGGTATACTTATATGTGTCCGGGCCCGGTTCGTACCTGTAAGAATACCCGTACCTGTTATTTTCCGAATATTCGCAGCTATAAGAGGCCCCGTCGCCGGAATTATATGTATTATAGTGCATTATCGTAGGATTATAACAACCAAAACTGTCTTTGCCGCCCATCTTAGCGGAAAAGTCGTCCGCGAGTTCCATGTAGGATTGTCCGATTATCCGCTGGTTATAAATACCCCAGTTCTGGGCTGTCCCGTTCCCGAAATCGGCGATTGAGGCTGAATAGAGGTTGTCATAACCATATACGCGCCCTCCATCCGAATAATAACCCTCAAGGTTACCTTCGCCGGAATTAAGCCATATGGAATAGTTGAGGGCTTCCGGGGACAGGCTTACAAACACTGGATCCACCGAGGTATCTCTTGCGGCCTTTCCGTCAAAAATATACATGCCTATTGCCTGCGAATAAGCGCCGTCAACACTTCCCTTGAATACTCCGGCATACCCGGAGGGATCTATATAGATGAACCTGCTGAACCCCTTCATGGTGTTGTCTTTGCCTACGCCTGAGGTAGTGCCGTAGTAAGAGCCTATTCCTTCTTCCGCCGAGTAGGCCGTATATCTTTCGTTATCGTTGTCGGTGCTTATGAAATCGGTATACCATATAAAATTATCAAATTCGCCATCGTACTCATCCTCAAGATTGCCTATGGATGTCAGATAGAACGGACTGCCAGACCAAAGCGAGCCTGTAGTGCCTAAAATGCCGCTTAATTGTCCCGAATAACTGTAGTTTCCGTGTATTGCGCTGGAGGTAAGGGCTTCTTCAGTATATCCGCCCAACCCGATTCCTTCCGTTCCTTCTCCATAGCCGGCGAGAATAGAGCCGTAGTATGCCCCAAGCGTATACATATCCAGATAGGCGCCGGTCATGTCCATCCTGACTCCGCCCTCAAGATCGTCAATGCCTTCGACAGTCGCGAAGAAATAACCTTTTTCTCCGTAACGGCCGCCTGCATTTCCGATCCATTCATTCAAATTATCCGGATTATAATAACTCCCGCGGTAAGCATCCCTCCAGATCCCCCAATCCTGTCCCTCTATCCTGGCCAGCTGCCTGTCGAAATCAGCGTAGAACAAGCCGTTCCCGTTATTGAAAGCCAAGCGCAGGTCACCATATCCTTCACCGTATTCTACCGGATACTCGATGCCAGCCTCTAATTGAGCCATCTGGATAACAAAAATATCACCGCTGCCCGAGAAATCGCCGTAATAGGATCCGGTCCCGGTTTCTACGGTGTTCGTACCGGATAAATACCCGAACAGGTTGCCTGCCCTGCCGGAAGGATCTATATATATAGAAGATAATATTCCTTCCCAACTGTGCATTATGCCGCCTACCCATCCGAAGGACGTACCTCCATCAACGCTCGCAGCGGTGATATTGCCTTCGAATATCCTGTATCCCGGACTCATGAATTCGCCGCTTACGTGAAGATCGAGTTGCCCGGCCCACGGCGAAGATAATACGGTGTTGCTGGAGAGAACAGCGTCAAAATTATTATACTCGTCCGGTTCGACGAACCCGAAACTGCCGGATGAAGTTCCTGTTATATAGGGGTTAGTTATGCCCCCTTCGCCTTCGCTGCCGCCCGGACCGCCCCCGCTCTCCGTAGTGCCGATAATATCCGTTACCGGTTTTTCGTCGAAAACGACGTTCTGGAAACCTGTATCTCCGCTGTTGTTGTCTGAGTCGCCGCCCTGACCCAAGTCCCCGGAAGGAGCTGAATAGCCTTCGGCTTCACCGCCGACATCCCAACCCTGGTGCCATTGCGATTTCTGGTCATCGCTTGGCGGGACCGGGTCCGATATATTACCATTGCCGTCCGCGGCAGCGCCCGTTCCGATAGGGACGTCTTTTACTGTCCCCGAGATTAGATTTCGAAGCGTTCCGTTGCCTTCTTCGAAATATGAGTTTGTCAGGCCAGGTAATATGTTCAGGTACATTATCGTACCGCGAACGCAAGCAACTGCATTAGGGGTCTTGACCTCGAACTTCGAATTGCCCTTTATCTTCTGTACCTGGGCCCGGAGTTTTCCGCCGCCGGACTCAAGAAGGTTCTCGTAATTGCCGGTCTTGCTGTCGGATGAAAGTTTTTGAATTATAAGGCTGGAGTTCTGCTGCAATGTTATTACGTTACCGTTCTCAAGTCTTATCTCTATCTTTCCGTTATCCTTAGTTTCTACGGAATCACCCGCGGCGAGGACTTCATTTTCTCTGGCGTCATGCCACGTTATTGATCCGCGGTTCTTTATCCTTACGCCGCCGGCGGTTTTTGTTACTACGGCTTTCATACCATCGGGTGCGCTATAACCTTCAGCAGTCATCTTATCATCGGAAGATTTTTCCGCCGCCATAGATCCTTTGGATATTCCCGTATCTGATTCGTGCGCTTTAATCTCCATGGAAAGCAGTATTCTGGGCGCGCTTGGAGCTGTCTCTCCGGAGATTACGGATGTTTGACCGCTTGTCAGTTCAACCGGTTTACCTGAGGGTGACATTCCTGAGACCAAAACTTTGCCGTTGAGCGCGGCGATTGAGGTCGAAGACCTCTGGTATATCGCCACTATATCCGTACCTTTTACCGCTCCGGCAGCGTTAGGGGTGTTGATCACGAAGCTCCCTTCCGCTGATCTTGAGAGTATAGCTCTGATCTTGCCCCTATCAAGAAAAAGGGCAGCGTCAGCTCTTTTTCCGCCTGGACCAAAACCGTAATCTGTGATCTCCAGCCTGGTGTTTTCGGATAACCTGACTACGGACGTATCGGTAAAGGCGATCTCCGCCTTGGATCCGCTCTTGGTCCTTAGTATGTCCCCTGAGGATACGCAATCACCGACCCTGACTTCGGAGGCGGTATCGCCGCCGGATTTCAACAGGTCAACCCTTCCCTCGGTAGCGGATATTTTTCCGATAACATCCGCGAGAGAATACGGTGAACAGGTAAGGAATATCCCTCCCATTACCGTTACCAGGGCCAGTAGTTTTACGCAAAATTTCTTCATATCAGGCGTCTCCTCTGTTAAAATTTATACTCGATCCCAACGCTGTAGATGCTTCTGTCATAATCATATACTTTTATATTTGAATGGTCCTTTATGTACGTATACCTGAACTGCAGTTCCGCCTCTTTCCAAAATGTATAACCGAGCATGGAAGATGCCGTATAGGTCTCATCATTACGTTTAACATTAAATATACTGTTCGTGTTGGAGAAATCCTGGAGTAAAACATCGCCGGCGAGACTCAATCTGAATTTCTTAAGGAAAGGTATCAATGCCGTGGCGGTGATCCTGTTGCCGAGATACTCCCAGTTCCGCCCTTTGGTATCTTCCTTATTTAAACCATAGTGCAGCCCGAAGAAACCCTTGTTCTGGGCAAAGAAAAAGAAATAGCCCAAACCTCCGCCATAATCATTGGAATCCCTGTTCTCATCGTCAATGAAAGATTCCCTTGCGAAATCTTTCTTCTGGTACTTGAAATTCGCCTGAAGCATATGGTTATTCCTGATAACGTAGTTAACGACCGGGCTGGCGGTAATAGTAGTCATATATTTGGATTCTCCGACATCAGTGTAGTTGTAGCCGGCAGCCACACCGATAGTCCCGTTCTTTATGTAATAGTTGGGCGTTACCGTCACGGTATGGCTCATGACATCGTACGCGCCGATCTTGTTCTGGTGGGCCCAGTACATCGAATACTGGCTGTCTATGCCGAATTTTTCTCCGATCTTCTGCCTGTATTGGCCCATGAAATTAGTTACTTCCCTCCAGTCGCTTTCATTGGTTATCCCGGTAGCTACGGTATCGTCTCCCGGCTTCAGCAATACATTAGTGTCGTATTGGCCCGAGACGTTAAGCGTGGCCCTGAACGGCCTCTCGGCCTCCTCCTTGCGCTTCAGGGCATCCATATATTCATATGACAGGCCCGCGAGGTCGGAATTAGGATCGAGTATTATTATCTCCTGGAAAACCTTCTTGGCGTCCTTATAATTCTTTTCTTTTAAATTCGCGATGCCGATTTGGTAATCAGCGGCCTGGGTTAAGGAGTTATCCAGGCCTTTTGCCTGTTCGAAAGCTGTTATGGCATCGGCTGCCTCTCCGTCTTTCAGGAGGACAAGGCCTTTAAGGAAAGCAACCTGCGCAGGTTTGATATTTTCCCTCTCTGCAATTTCAATATATTCTTTCGCTCCCTTGAAATCCCCCAGCTGGTACATTACATCTATCAGCTCGACCAAAGCTTCTTTTATACGGGGAGTAAGCGTGACGGCGTCAATGAGCTGTGATCTGGCCTGCCTGTAATCCTGAAGCTGCTTGTAAGTAATACCCAGGTAATACGCGGCCAGCGAGGAATCGGGGTTTTCTTTCCTGGCCTTTTGTAATATGGGCACAGCTTCATCAAAATTTTCCTGCCTGTAAAGTTTTACACCTTGTTCTATGTCGGGATTTGTTTCGCAACAGGCCTGTTGTAGAGGGATAATGGAAAAAAGCGTTGACAAAATTACCAAAACTACCACCGTAGACTTGGACCTTACCGGCATTACGGGAACCCCTTTTGGTTAACTTAGGTTTGTTTTTAAAGAAGATATCAGAAGTTTGATTTACAATGTGATAAGTATATCATTTGACATATATTATGTCAAGGTAAAATAACTTGACATTCCGCAATTTATAGCCTACTATATCAGTATATTTCATACCAATAAATGAGGCCTTGAATGAATAAGATCTTGATAAGCGCAGTAGCGGTTATGTTTTTTCTTTTCCCCTGCATATCTTTCGCCGACAGCGGGATAGTGATCTATCCGGTTAAGAGCGAGATGGCTACCGAACCTAACTGGGATTTTAAGCTCGGGGAGATTCCCTATTTATATGTTAAACTTCCCGAAGCTCCGGAAGGTTATTGGACATCAAGGGTTGAATCAGATTGGTACCTGGGTTCTTCGCTAAAAGCGGAAGATAGCAGCTACGGGCTCAAGCAAACATACTGGATAGACTTGTCGGGTACTTACGACTGGTCCGACCCTTCGAACGCGGGTAAATGGACAATTGACGCCGATTGGTATTATTTTAGGATAGGGTCTTCCCAGGTCCTTGATTCAGGTGAAGGTTCGACCTGGTTCAATATCGCGGGCTCCCCCACTTCCGTCCCCGAGCCGATCAGCACAATTCTTTTTGTCGCGGGCGGATCCGTTCTTGGCGCGAGGCGTTTGATAAAAAGAAGGCATCTCTCATAATATCTTCAGCGCGATTACCGTCATATCGTCGTGCTGGGGCATCCCCCTGCTGAATTCTACGACATCCGCTACTATTTTATCTGCAATTTCCTGCGCTTTGCCATTCCTGTATTTTTTGGCGCTTTCCAATATCCTGTCTTCGCCAAACTCCTTGCCGTTCTTGTCCCTTGCCTCAGAAATGCCGTCAGTATACATCAGGAAAAGCTCTCCAGCTGCTACCGGAAATTCGTCTGAGGTAAAATCAGATCCCGGTATTATGCCTATAGGGGTACCCACGGACAGGGTCAAGAGGAAGGCATTGCCTGCGGCGTCTACTTTTACCAGCGGGTTATGCCCTCCGTTTGAATATTCTATCTTGCGTTCCCGGGGTTTATAGATCAGGTACTGCATAGTCACGAACATGCCTGAAACACCTTCTTCCGTAAGCCTGTCGTTTATGGCGGAAAGCGCCCGGTCAGTTTCGTTAAAATTATGGGAAATGCCTCTGAAATCCGCCATGGATTTTGCCATAAAAAGAGCGGCAGGAACGCCTTTGCCGGAGACATCGCCTATTACTACCCCCAGCCTGTCCTCTTTTAACTTTACAAAATCATAGAAGAGCTTGATGAAATCGTAAAAATCCCCTCCTACATGTTTCGCGGGCATGCATTTGACGCCGACATCCACTCCGGGGACCTGTGGCAGGCCCTGCGGCAATATGGATTGCTGTATACGGCTGGCTATCTGCAGTTCCTTCTCGATCATACCTTTTTCGAACCGGGTTATTATGAATTGGTTCAAGGTTATGGCAGGATAGGCTATTAAGCAAAGGATGATTATCGACACAAAATCCATCCAGATGTTAAAAAACGCAAAATCTATTATTGCAAGGGCAGATACTCCGGCAATAATCACAAAGAAGAAGATGAGCCCCTGCATGGGAGTACGTTTCGGAAGTACGATACCGAATGCCAGGCCTATAGCCACGATAATAAGGCATACCTCCGGTACGAATATGCGGTAAAGATAATCTTTCCTGAGCATGGTATCGATAGAGCTTGCTCTTATGCCTACCCCGGGGTATAGGGCCGAGAAAGATGTCGACCAGTAATCCTCTGATGCCGTAGAGGTTAAACCAACGAGGACTATCTTTCCCTTGAGTATATTGAGGTTTAAGGCGGGTTCCTCCCCTCTTTCCATCTGATCTATGGATATGGGTATATCAGAGAAGGATATTTTCTTGAAAAGGTCGAATGACCCGGGATAATTGATCCACATAAACCCTTTTCCGTCAGTCGGGGCGTATAGCTTAAAAGGGTCCGATTCCGTGAAATATGAGGCGGCAAGAATGTCTATCGAGGGTTTGAGCTGCCCGTCACGCGAGATAAAAAGAGGTATTTTCCTTACTTTCCCGTCGGGTTCCACCAGTATATTCACGAAGCCGAATCCCCTGGCGTTATCCGCCAGAATCTTGAAAGGTATAGTTTCCTTATGGGCCCTGAGGTTCTTTCTCTTGGCAACTTTGTCACTGCTTAAGTCAAAGAACGAGGCGAAGAATACGTTCCCCAGCTTCTTCGTCATAGCAGCGAGCTGCATGTCATCATCAGGGTGTTCCGCATCTTTTTCGCTGAAAAGGATATCAAAGACGACGGCTTTCGGCTCGAATTCTTCTATCATGTCCAGGAACTCGGCGTGATAGCCTCTCGGCCACGGCCACCGGCCGAAATCATTTATTGCCCTGTCGTCTATTTCCACGATAACTATATCCTGGCTGACCTGCCTTGGCCCGCGTACCTTGAACAGGAGATCGAGTCCCTGGTATTCCGCAAGCTCAAAAAACCCCAGGAAGTAAGGTATGGCTATGGCAACAGCGCAAATGAGCCCTATAATTATCCCGCCGTGTTTCTTCATCATTGGATTATTATCTCACAATTAGGCAGCGCCGACAAAAACTTTCTTCCGTAAGGTTTGTGGAGTATCCTGCTGTCGAGTATGACGACCATGCCGGTATCGAGTTTCGTGCGGATAAGCCTCCCGAAACCCTGTTTGAGCTTGAGTATCGCCTGCGGGAGGCTGTACATGTTGAAGGGATCTCCCCCCGCCTCCTTTATCCTTTCCATCCTGGCTTCCGATATGGGGTGGTCAGGCACGGCAAAAGGAAGTTTTGTTATTATTACGTTGCTGAGGGCTTCACCGGGTACGTCCACGCCTGTCCAGAAAGAGTCCACCCCGAATATCACGGAGCCCTTGTCCCGCTTGAAGGCTTCCAACATCTTCGTCCTGGGCAAACCGGCGCCCTGTTTAAGTATCGGGATGCCCATATTCTCGAAAAAATCAGCCGTCTCATTATAGGCATCGTCCATAAACCTGTAACTGGTAAAAAGGACGAATGCCCTGCCTTCGGTCCTTGATACATAGTCCTTTATCCTGGCTACGGCCTCCGTCTTGTATTTTGCATAATCGTTAGGGTCCGGCATGTTCCTGGGAATGTATATCTTGACGTTATTCTCATAATCGAACGGCGAACCGAGCAGTTTTTCCGAGCACTTATCGAGGCCGAGCCTGCCCTTTATATATTCAAAATTACCTTCGGTTGACAGGGTAGCGCTTGTAAGGATCACGGTCCCTGTCTTCGAGAAAAGGTTTTCCCTTAGAGCCGCGGCTATATTGACCGGAGCGCAATCGAGCGCCGTCCTGCGGGACCTGCTGCCCGATACTTCGGACCAATAAACATAATCTCCCAATTTCTGGTCCATGAAGATCTCCAATTCCTGGGATAATCCTTCCAGCCTATTCATATAGTACCTGAAATCCAGTTCTTCATCCTTGGAGCGGGAACCTTTCATGGCCTTTTTAAGGCTTTCGTAAAGTTCTTTCATGGGTCCGGATAGCGTGTCATCTATAAAACCCGGTTCCCTTACCCTTTTTACGCCGTAGGCGCCAAGCCAATCCGAGATATCCGCGAAGAAATTTTCCGAAGCTTCACGGACAGCAGTTACCGTTCTTTTAAGAGAGCTATTCTTTACCGATACAAGGAACCCTTTCTTTTTTGAGGGGTTGTAAAGGGAGTCCAAAAGATATTTTACTTTGTAATTAGATACCTCAAAGCCCAGATGTTCTGTCGCGACATCCTCGATGGTATGGGCCTCATCGAATATCACGCATGAATAATCAGGCAGCAGGGCCCAGTCGGATTTGCGCAGAGCCAGGTCGGAGAAGAACAGGTGATGGTTCACGACTATCAGGTCGGATTCCTGCATGTTCCGGCGGGCTTGCATAAGGAAACATTCGTTCCTGTGCGGACATTTCTTGCTCAGGCAGGTATCGTGTTCGCAACATACTTTTTCCCATACCTTGCGCGAAGGTTCAGCGGCAAAGTCCGATAGGGAGCCGTCAGTAGTGACTTTTGACCACGCGAGTATATCACCCACCTCCCCGGCCTCCTGTTTTGAATCGAAGAGGTCATTCTTCGAGGAGAAGACCCTGTTGAGCCTCCTAAGGCAAAGATAATTGGACCGGCCCTTCACCAGGCAGAACTTAAATTCGTCCGGAAGTATCCTCGAAACAAGAGGAAGGTCTTTTCTTACAAGCTGCTCCTGCAGGCTGATGGTATCGGTAGATATGACGGTTTTCCTGCCTGAGTTTATAGCAAAATCAGCCGCGGGCACAAGATATGCGAACGATTTTCCGACCCCGGTGCCGGCCTCGACAATAAGATGGCGGGCTGCCCGGATTGCCCTTTCCACGGATTCGGCCATCTCTTTCTGCTGCGGCCTGAACTCATAATCCCGGAAAACCTTTGAAAGTATTCCTCCTTTTCCGAAAGTACGGGAACAGGAGAACCCTTCTTCTGCGACCGGGTCCTTGTTGGCGAACAGACCGCTCGGCAGGATCATCTTATTTCGGTCTTATAGCGAATTCTTCCAATCGCGCTATCCTGCGCTCTACGGGAGGATGCGTACTGAAAAGGGAAAGCAGGCCCCCGCCCGTAAGCGGGTTGACAATAAATAAGTGCGCGGTGGTAGGGTTAGCGTTCATCGGGACCTGTTTTGAATATTGGTGCAATTTCCTGAGGGCACTGGCAAGCGAAAGAGGCCTGCCGCTGATGCCTGCGCCGGATTCATCCGCCATATATTCGCGCGAGCGCGATATGGCCAGCTGGATAAGGGTCGCCACGATAGGGGCAAGTATCGCTATTATGAGTATACCAAACACGTTCCCGCCTTCCCTGTCGTCATCCCTCCCCCCGAGTATCATGGCCCACCTGGCCATATTAGAAAGCATGTATATGGCGCCGGCGATGGTGGCGACAAGCGTCATTACAAGCGTATCCCTGTTCCTGACGTGGGAAAGTTCGTGGGATATAACCCCTTCGAGTTCATCGTCGGAAAGGATATCCATTATACCCGATGTCACTGCTACTGCTGCGTGGGAAGGATCCCTGCCCGTTGCGAAGGCATTGGGAGCTTGCGTAGGGATAATATAAATTCTGGGTAAAGGTAAACCCGCTTTCGTGGATAAGTTTGAGACTATCGTGGCAAGCTTGGGGTACTCTTGCCTGTTCACCTCTTTCGCCCTGTACATAGCCAGGACTATCTTATCGGAGAACCAGTAAGATGCAAAATTCATTACCAAGGCCAAAGCAAAAGCAATTATCATGCCTTGCCTGCCTCCTATCATGTCGCCGACGAAAATAAGAAGCAGCGTAAGGAGGCTCAGGAACAGGACGGTCTTAAATACATTCATCAAAAAAACCTCCTAAAGGTTCTTAATCTCGGATACTTCCTTGTCTATAAGGTGGGCCACCTCGGAGATCTCTTTTATCGAATTATCCACCGCCTTCTTGAAATAGATGGCTCCGGGATGCCTTTCTCCGAGTTCCACAAGCCTTGCGCCCATATCTATAAGGGTCAGGTACATTTTTTTAAGCTCCTGTGCGTCTTTATAATTGCGGAACTTACGGTTAAGGAATTTCATGAGTTCTTTCTTGTCTTCCGGGTCAATTTTAACGAATTTTACTCCTATGCCCGGATAATATGTAGGGTTTCTGTCCTTGTCCGCGATCCATGCAACTTTTCCCGATACGCAGACGGGGTGGGATATGGTCGGAAGGATGAATTCGAGGTCCATATCCATCCCGATCCTGAACTTCTTGTCCGTCTTCAGGAACAGCCCGTGTTGAGCGAAATTCTTGCTTCTTAACATGTAAGCTTTGCTGCTTGAGGATTTGTCCTTTTTCCTGTGCCACTTGACTTCTACGTCAAGCGCCAGGCGACGGTGCATGCGTTTATTCGAACTCATTTATCATTCCTTTCCTGAGTTGTCCGACCTTACTTTCCTGATGAAATCACCCATAAGCATTATATCTTTTTTTCCGGGCCGGGTTTCCACGCCGCTGGAGACATCGACGGCGTAAGGTCTTGACCGCTTTACGGCCTTCCGGATGTTCCCGGGATTCAAACCGCCCGATAATATGACAGGCTTCCCCAATCTTTTAGCCCTGGAAACCAATTTCCAGTCAAAAACCGTTCCTGTGCCGCCTTTCTTCCCGCTAATATATGCATCAAGCAGGAACGCATCGGCATCCGTACTCCTTGCCTCGTTTATGCTCCCTGCATCTTTTACCCTTATCACTTTTATTATTTTATAATACTTCTTAAGCTTCCTGCAATAGTCCGGCGGTTCATCTCCGTGCAGTTGGAGACAGTCGAGCCTGCATTTTTTTGCCATCCTTAAGACATTAGACATTTTTTCATCGGCGAATACCCCGACCGTAGTGACATAAGGAGGGAGTTTTGCCGATATAGCCCTTACTTTTGCGGCGTTCACCCTCCTCGGACTCTCCGTAAATATAAAACCGATAGCATCGGCCCCAAGCCTGCACGCGGCTTGGGCGTCGGTAAGATTAGTGATCCCGCATATCTTTACTCTTACCAATCCATCACCCGTTTGACCTCTGAGGCAATATCATTCGCCTCCATGAACGCAGTGCCCACAAGGACCGCTTTTATCCCGTATTGGGACAAGGTCCTGATATCCTCAGGCTCCCTTATGCCGCTTTCCGACACGGTTATTTTACCATCCGGGATTTTTGGAATAAGTTCGATGGTAGCGGCCAAATCTACTTCCATGGTCCTTAGGTTGCGGTTGTTTATACCTATTATGCCTGCGCCTGCGCCGAGGGCCTTATCAAGGTCGCGTTCGTCATGGACTTCGACCATGGTCTCCATTCCCAGGGAAGATGCCTCATGTAAAAGCGCTTTGAGCATACCCCTGTCCAGTGCTGCAGCAATAAGGAGAACCGCGTCTGCGCCCGCAATGGCCGATTCGAATATCTGGTATTCCGATATTATGAAGTCTTTGCGCATTACCGGAAGATTTACCGCATCTCTTACATTGGAGAGTATCTCCAGGCTGCCCTGGAAATATTTATCCTCCGTCAGGATGGAAAGGGCGCTTGCTCCGCTTTCCTTGTATACGGAGGCTATGCTTACCGGGTCAAAATCATGCCTTATTATGCCGTGCGAGGGCGAAGCTTTTTTTATTTCAGCTACCAAGTTCACCCTGTTGCCGCGGGATATCGCGGCTTTAAAACCCCTGTTCTTTACGGGTGAGGCTTTCTTTTCGATATCGGGCAGGGAAAGCGTTTCCTGTAAGCGTTCCAACTTATGTTTTTTATGTTCTATTATCTCATCGAGGGTTATCATGAGTTAGTCACCTCCTTGAGCTGTTCGAGTTTTTTCAAGGCTTCTCCGGACTCGACGGATTCTCCAGCCAGTTCTATGCCTTCTTTTATGCTTTGCGCCCTGTCTGCGGCATAAATTGCGCAACCGGCGTTAAATATCACTATATCGTATTGGGGGCCTGTTTCCCCTCCGAGGATTGACATCGCCAGCTTTGCATTATAGGCGGCGTCGCCTCCTTTTAAGTCTGCAGGTTTTGCTTTCTTTATGCCGAAATGCTTAGGGGAGATCTCGTAATTCTTTACCTTCCCATTCTTTAGTTCCGATACCTGCGTTATATCCGTTGTCGTGACCTCGTCGAGACCGTCCTCGCCGTGGACTACCAATGCGTGCCTGGAACCCAATTTACCCAGAGCCCGCGCTATGGGTTCGGTCAGCTTATGATCGTAAACCCCAAGCAGCTGGTAAGAGGCCTTCGCAGGGTTCGTCAGGGGACCCAAAATATTGAATATGGTACGTATGCCTATCTCCTTGCGCGGGCCTATGGCATATCGCATTGCCTTATGTAATGCCGGCGCGAAAAGGAAACCTATGCCAAGTTCATCGAGACATCTGGATACCATATGTTCGCTTACGTCGATATTTACACCAAGGGCGTTAAGAAGGTCCGCGCTGCCGCATTTTGACGAGACCGATTTGTTACCGTGTTTCGCGACCGCGACTCCGGCCCCGGCTGCAACAAAAGCTGCGACGGTAGATACATTGAATGTTTGGGACTCGTCCCCTCCCGTACCGCAGGTATCAAGGACGCATGGATGCCTTGTCCTTATATATGTCGCATACTTCCTCATTACTCCTGCCGCGCCGGCTATCTCGTCTATGGTCTCGCCTTTCATCCTCATGGCGGTAAGGAACGATGAGATCTGCGCAGGCAGGGCCTGGCCCGTCATGATCTCGTCCATGGTCAATTCGATCTCTTTTTTTGTAAGGTCTTCAGACCTGACGAGTTTGGAGATAGCCTCTCTTATCATCGGGAAAGCTCCATAAAATTTTTCAGCATTTTCTTCCCGCCGGACGTAAGGATGGATTCCGGATGGAATTGCACCCCCCAAACCGGATATTTCCCGTGCTTGAGCCCCATTATCTCTTTTTCCTTGGTCTGGGCGGTTATTTCCAGGCACTCCGGCAGGGACTTGCGCTCGACCACAAGCGAATGGTACCTTATAGCCTCAAAAGGGTTCGGCAGGCCCCTGAATATGCCTTTACCGTCGTGATGTATCTTTGAAGTCTTCCCGTGCATTGGCCGTGTTGCTTTGATCACCCGGCCCCCGAACACTTCGCCTATGCATTGGTGTCCGAGACAAACTCCCAGCAACGGTATCTTTCCTGCAAATTCCTTTATAACGGAGTTCGAGATCCCCGCGTCTTTAGGGAACCCCGGTCCGGGCGAGATCACTATACCATCCGGTTTCATGCCCGCTATTTCCCTGAGCGATATCTTGTCGTTCCTGATGACTTTCAGCGATGCGCCCATCTCCCCGAAGTACTGGACGAGATTATAAGTGAAAGAATCATAGTTATCTATCATCAATATCATATTACAGGATACCTCTCTCTGCGGCTTCGATGGCTTTTATGGTCGCCTTTGCCTTGTTGACCGTTTCCTGGTATTCCCTTGCGGGATCCGAATCAGCCACAACACCGCCGCCTGCCTGCACATATGCCATACCGCCTTTAAGGACGATAGTCCTGATATTGATACAGGTGTCCGTATTTCCCGAAAAGCTAAAGTAGCCTACAAGACCTGCATACGGGCCGCGCATGGTATTCTCGAGCTCATCTATGATCTCCATTGCCCTTACCTTTGGTGCACCCGAAACGGTCCCGGCAGGGAAAGTCGCCCTTATTACGTCGAACATGTCCTTGTTTTGTTTGAGCTTTCCCGTACATTCGCTGACTATATGCATGACATGGGAATATTTCTCTATTACCATAAGTTCGGATACCTTTACGCTGCCGTACCTGCAAACCCTCCCGATATCATTGCGGCCCAGGTCGACAAGCATTATATGTTCGGCCCTTTCCTTGATACTGGAGAGGAGGTTCTTTTCCAAACGTCTTTCTTCTTCTTCCGTCTTTCCTCTGGGGCGTGTACCCGCGATAGGTCTGAGCTCGACGGTGCTGTCTTCGCACCTTACCATGAGTTCCGGCGAAGCACCTATAAGCGCCATATCGCCGAGTTTAAGGTAATACATATAAGGCGACGGGTTGATCATTCTTAAGGACCTGTAAAGGTCTATCCCCTTACATCTGGTTGCAGTAGCAAACCTCTGGGAAGGCACTACCTGGATTATGTCACCTATCCTGATATAACTCTTCGCCTTCTTGACTATGCCCATGAAACCTTCCCTGGTAAAATTCGATGTAACTTTTGGTTCCGGGCGGCGGTCCCCCGCATATTTTACCTTCAGGGGAACATTCATGAGCTTTATAAGGGCATCGATCTTCCTCACGGCTTCATTATAGGCCCCGGAAGGATCATTATCGACAAAAGCGTTCGAAACTACTTTTATCTTATGCATGACGTGATCAAATATAAGTATGGTGTCTGTAAGCAGGAATACGGAATCCGGCAATCCAAGGTTATCGGGGTTCTTTGACGGGAGGTTTTCGAAAAAGCGCACCATATCGTATCCCATGAAACCGACAAGCCCTCCGCAAAAACGAGGAAGACCCCCGGTACGAACAAATCTGTATCTTTGCATTACTTTTTTCATCTCGGCCAAGGGATCGGAGGCCGTCTTGAAACATTTCTTTTTACCGCCCTCGGTTATCTCGACGTTCCTCCCCTTGCTCTTGAAGACAAGGTAAGGGTTCGAGCCCAGGAAAGAATACCTCGCTATTTTTTCCCCTCCCTCGACCGACTCCAGCAGGAACGAATAACCGCCTCTATCTATCTTCATGAAGGCAGAAACGGGCGTCTCCAGGTCGGCGGTTATCTCCCTGAAAACAGGAATAAGATTCCCTTTTCTCGAGAGCCTTATAAATTCATCTTTTGACGGCTTATAATCTGTCATTTTTTATAGACTTTATCCGGATCGAACATTTTCTTTCCGGATATGCAAATACTGCCTTTATTGTCCTTAAGTTTTCTGTAAAAACATGACCTGTAACCCGTATGGCATGCGCCGCCGACCTGGTCGACCTTTACGAGCAGGCAATCGGCATCGCAGTCAAAACGTATCTCTTTTACCCTCTGAACATGCCCCGATGACTCACCTTTAAGCCAGAGTTTCTTCCTTGACCTGGAATAAAAATGAGCTTTCTTTGTCTTTAATGTCTTCTCCGCGGCTTCATCGTTCATATAAGCGACCATGAGTACTTCGTTGTTCTTTGCGTCCTGTATGACCGCCGGTATCAGCCCGTTCTCGTCAAATTTCAATCCTTTAACGAATCTGTTCATATTCTTACCGCTACTCCCTTTCTCTTTAAGTATCGCTTTATCTGCTTTACGGTATATTCCCTGAAGTGGAAGATCGATGCCGCGAGAACGGCATCCGCTTTTCCCTCGGTCAGGCCGTCCAGCAGGTGTTTAGGGGACCCTGCCCCTCCCGAAGCAATAACAGGTACCCTGACATTCATTGATATCTCCCTGGTCAAAGGCAGGTCATAACCCGCCTTGGTACCATCCCTGTCCATGGATGTCAACAGTATCTCTCCTGCACCCCTTCTTTCGGCCTGCCTTGCCCATTTTACGGCATCTATTCCGGTCGGTGTCCTGCCTCCGTGGATAAAAACTTCCCAGCCTCCGGCCCGTCTCTTGGCATCTATAGCAACAACTATGCATTGGCTGCCAAACCTTCTGGATGATTCGGATATAAGCCCGGGATCCTTGACGGCAGCCGTATTGATCGAAACCTTGTCCGCACCCGCGTTAAGCAGGTTCCTGATATCCGATATGTTCCTTATGCCTCCGCCGACAGTCAGGGGCATAAAGACCTGTTCCGCCGTTCTGCGCACTACGCTGACCATCGTGTCCCTGTCCTCATAACTTGCCGTGATATCCAGGAATACGAGCTCGTCGGCACCCTCTCTTTCATAGAAAGAAGCGTTGACGACAGGGTCTCCCGCATCGCGCAGATTGACGAAGTTAACTCCTTTTACTACCCTGCCGTCCTTCACATCCAGACAGGGTATTATCCTTTTTGCGAGCATATCTTGTTGGCATCCTTTATCAATATCTTCTTATCGTACAGGGCGCGGCCCACTATTACACCAGTTATCTCTTTCCTGTTGTAATCCCTAAGTATCCTCAGGTCGGCAAGGGTCGATATCCCGCCGGAAACTATCATATCGATCTTTACATCGCCCAGGAATTTGAGGATATTGCCGAAACCCGGACCTTGGAGTGTCCCGTCGCGGGAGATATCGGTATATTCGACAGTCTGTACACCGAGTGTTTTTATCCTTTGAGCGAAGTCTATTGCCTTTATCTCGGTCGGGTTTACCCATCCCTTTGTCTGGAGAAACCCGTCCCTTACATCAAGGCTCACGATTATCTTATCCTTGTACTTATCGACCGCTTTTCTGAGGAATTCCTCGTCCTCGCAGGCCTTTGTCCCAAGTATCGCATAGGAAGCCCCGGCCTTTATCACCGTCTGCAGATCGGACTCGGTCCTTATGCCGCCCCCTACTTCTATGGGAATATCCAGTGAAGCCGTTATTTTCCTTATCCAGTTGAGGTTCTTGAGCTTTCCCTCCAGCGCCCCGTCCAGGTCTACTACATGCAACCGTTTTGCGCCTTCGCTCTGCCACCAGAGCGCCATCTTTACGGGGTTATCCGAATATACGGTCTCCCTGGAAAAATCCCCCCTAAAAAGCCTCACGACATTACCGCCCCTTATGTCAACAGCAGGTATCACTATCATATCTTCAAAAAATTCCTCAGTATTTGCAGGCCCAACTCCTGGCTCTTTTCAGGGTGGAACTGGGTCGCGTATATGTTATCAGACCAAATAGCCGATGCGAATTTAACCCCATAATCGGTGTAAGCGGCTACGAATCCCTTGTCTTCAGGTAAAGCATAGTATGAGTGGACGAAATAAACGTATGCCCCATCGCGTATACCTTTAAAGAGAGGACAACCGTTCATAGCATAAATCCGGTTCCATCCCATGTGGGGTACTTTTAATTTCCCGGGCTTGAATTTAAGGACCTTCCCTTCGATAAGACTCAGGCCCCTGCATGAACCTGCTTCTTCGCTTTTGGGAAACAACAATTGCAACCCCAGGCAGAGCCCCAAAAAAGGTCTTCCCGAAGAAACGAACTCTTTTATAGGGTCTATAAGTTTACGCGTCCTGAGTTCTTCCATGGCATCTTTGAAAGCCCCTACTCCGGGAAATACCAGTTTATCAGCCTTGAGTATATCCCGGGCCTTGCCGGAAACCTGAACCTTGGCCCCGACGGCCTCCAAGGCCTTGGATGCGCTCCTCAGGTTGCCCATGCCATAATCTACAACGGCTATACTTTGTTTCATAGTCTCCCTTTTGTGGAAGGAACGCCTTTTATCCTGGGGTCTCTCCTGGTTGCATCGCATAATGCCCTTCCGAATCCCTTGAATACCGCCTCAAGTACATGGTGCAGGTCTTCTCCGCGGTATTCGACATGAAGGTTGACCCCCGAGTTCCTGACGAAAGCTTCAAGGAACTGTTTGGCGCTTGATAAATTATAACCCTGCCTGTCCAGCAGAGTAGGAGGCACAGGCTTACCCGCACAGCGCATATATAGTGACGGCCTTCCGCTTATATCCAAAGCTATGCGGGCCAAGGCCTCTTCCATAGGCACCGCGATATCTCTGGACCCGAAACGGCGTATACCCTTCTTGTCGCCAAGGGCCTTGGCAAATGCTTCGCCTAAAACTATTCCGACATCCTCGTTGGTATGATGGATATCCACGTCCAGGTCGCCTTTGGCCATGACCTTTAAGTCGAAACAACCGTGCCTGGCAAAAAGAGATAACATATGGTCAAGAAAACCTATACCGGTATAAATACGGAATTTGCCGGACCCGTCGATATTGAGCTCGACCGAAATATTTGTCTCGGTAGTCTTCCTCTTGTGCCTTACGAGCCTGTTCTTCATCTAAAACCTCGCTTTGATCGATTCCATGTGCTTGTTGAGGCCCTCAAGCTTGGTTATCTTCTCTATGGACCTCCTGGTCTTCTCCAGGGCCTTTTTTGAATACGAGACAATATGCGATGATTTCATGAAATCCTCTATGCCAAGCCCGGAAAAGAAACGGGCCGTACCGCTTGTCGGAAGCACATGACTCGGGCCTGCAACATAATCACCGATCGCGGTGGGCGAATACTGCCCCAGGAATATAGCTCCCGCGTTATTGATCCTCTTGGACCATGTTTGCGGGTTCTTGACCATTATCTGCAAGTGCTCGGGCGCAAGCTTGTTCACCACATCGCAGGCTTCTTCCATATTCTTAACGAGTATAATATAGCCTCCGGAGACCTCCTTCTTCACGGTCTTGGCCAGGGGTTTGGAAGTAGTCACAAGTATTGAGAGGCCCTTATAGTGTTCGCTTTGCGCTTCAAGGTCCTTGATGACATAAAGCGGATTAGTGGACCTGTTCGCCATAATAACGACTTCCGAAGGACCGGCTATCATGTCGATATCCGCATAACCGAAAACCTGTCTCTTGGCTTCCGTCACGTAGTCGTTGCCGGGACCGACTATCTTATCCACCTTCGGGATGGTCTTAGTCCCGAAAGCAAGTGCAGCGATAGCCTGGGCACCGCCGACCTTGTATATCTCGTCGACCTTCAACAGGTTCGCAACGGCCAATATGTACGGATCGACGCTTTGGAACTTGTTAGGGGGCGTGCACAGGACTATGGACTTTACCCCCGCGACCCTGGCCGGAAGCACGGTCATATAGACCGTGGATACCAAAGGAGCGGTACCGGCAGGCACGTATATGCCTACCCTTTCTATGGGTTCATATTTCTCCCCGAGAACGACACCGTCTTCATCGACAATCCTCCAGGATTTTTTGCTTCTGACCTGTTTCTTATAGAACTTCGTGACATTATCAATTATATTCTTAAGCTCGGAGATGAACTCGGAGTCTATATCCTGGAAAGCCCCGCTTGCCTCGCTCTCGGTAACGCGCAGCTGCCTCTGGGAAAGTTTTACCTTATCGAATTTCCTGGTATATTTTATGAGAGCTTCATCACCATCGAGCCTTACATCCTCAACTATCTTAGAAACGCTATCCGTTACCCTCTTCTTGCGGTTGTTATATCTGTTGCAAAGTTTCTCGAATTCTTTACCGTATATCTTGACTATCTTCATTTGACCATCCCTTTTACGGCCTCGACCCCGGCCTTTATCGCTTCATCGATCCTGGATATGTCCCTGCCTCCTGCTTGCGAGAGATCCGGACGCCCGCCTCCGCCGCCGGATATCAGCTTCGACATTGCTTTTACCGTTAAGCGCGCATCAAGACCCTCCCCGGCCAAGTCCTTTGTTATCCCGGAGACTATGAACGCCTTGCCTTCATAAGCACCGGCAAAGATACTTACAACCCTATTCCCGAGAGAGGATTTGACAGCATCGGTAAGATTTACGAGCGTGTCAGGGCCGCAACCGTCTATCCTGCCTGCTACAATAGCAATACCATTATCCAATAATTCCTTTCCGGAGACAAGTTCTTTTGCTTTATCTTTAATCCATCCTGACTGGAAATTCTTAAGCTTCTTCTCGAGACCTCCGACTTTAAAAATAAGCTCTTCGATCTGCTTGGGCAGCATTTCAGGTCTTACCATCAGGGAATCCGCAATCTCTTTCAGGAGGGCTTCCGATTCCTTTATGTTCTTATATGCCGCTTCACCGGCTACCGCCTCGATCCTCCTTATCCCGGCGGCGACAGAACCCTCGCCCACGATCTTGAAGAGGCCTATCTCTCCGGTAGCCCGCAGATGGGTACCGCCGCAAAGTTCTTTTGATACGCCTCTTATATCGATAACACGGACATTCTTGTCGTATTTTTCACCGAACAATGCCGTAGCTCCGGCCTTCTTCGCTTCGCCTATGTCCATGATGCTTACGCTGAGCGCAGAATTTTTTCGTATATTCTCATTTACCAGGGCTTCGACGGCCCTGATCTCTTCGGCGCTCATTGGTTTGAAATGGGTAAAATCGAACCTCAGCCTGTCAGGCGCGACAAGGGAACCCGATTGGTTAACGTGTTTCCCTAAAACCTGCCTTAAGGCAGCTTGCAATAGATGAGTGGCGGTATGATGGCGCGCTATCGCCGCCCTCCTTGTACCGTCTACCTCCGCTTTTACCTTGTCTCCGGTCTTTACTTCACCGGATTTTATGCGGCATATGTGCACGGGGATCCTTTCTACGAGCTTGGTATCCGTAACCTCTACCTCGTATCCGTCCCCTTTTATAACGCCTGTATCCCCCACCTGCCCGCCGGTCTCGCCGTAAAAAGGAGTGACATCAAGAACGACCGCAAATTCACAGGGGACTGTTATCGATCCCACTGTCTTATTATCCTTAAGCAAGGCAATGATCTTGGCGTCACAGGCCAATGTCTCGTAACCGGTAAACTTTGAACTGCTGCCGGTTCCCAGGACCGCCGCGCTAAGGGTCTCGGCGAAGACCTCCCCGGTCAATTTTGTCGACCCGCGGGATTTCCTGCGCTGCTCATCCATAAGTTTTTCATAGCCGTCCATATCGAGCGCCAGGCCTTCATCGGAGGCGAACTCCCTCATCAGGTCTATTGGAAGTCCGCGGGTATCATGGAAATAGAATACCCTGTTGCCCGGTATTAAATCTTTACCGGCCTCTTTGAGCGCGGCGGCAAGTATCTCGAGGTCGGCCCTGACATCCTCGTTTATCCGAAAAAATTTTTCCTCTTCGGACTTTATTATTATACTGATATTCTCCCTGCGTTCGGCTATATCCGGGTATCCGCCTTTCATGGCCCGTATGACACTATCCACTAGCTTATAGAGAAAAGGCTCATTAAGGCCGAGGAACTTGCCGTGTACGAGAGAACGCCTTATAAGGGTCTTGAGCACATAGCCTCTGCCGGTATTGGCAGGCAGGACACCATCGGCTATACAGAACACCGCGGCCCTTGCATGGTCTGCGATAGCATTCCTGTGGGTAATATCCGCTTTTCCGGCCAGACATTCGATCTCATCGATTACAGGCTTGAATATATCCGTCTCAAAATTTGTAGAAACTCCCTGCATGACCGATGCAAGCCTCTCAAGGCCCATACCGGTATCGATGTTCTTATTGGGCAAAGGTTCCAATGTATTCAGGCCGGTCCTGTTGAATTGTGTAAAGACCAGGTTCCAAACCTCCACATGCCTGCGGCAACATCCCGGTTTGCAGCCGGGTTTCCCGCACCCGTATTTTTCGCCACGGTCAAAATATATCTCGGAACACGGCCCGCATGGGCCGTTTGGGCCGTCTTCAGGCGCATTAGCGGGCCAAAAATTATCTTTAGCTCCGAACTTGACTATTCGCTCTTCCGGGACCTTTATTTTGTCCTTCCATATCCTGCGGGCTTCATCGTCATCCTTGTAAACGGATACCCACAGGTCCTCTTCTTTCATTCCAAGCTCTTTCGTGAGGAATTCCCATGCCCAGGCTATCGCCTCTTCCTTGAAATAGTCCCCAAAAGAGAAGTTGCCCAGCATCTCGAAGAAGGAATGGTGCGAAGGGGTTTTTCCGACATTATCCAGGTCTCCGGTCCTTAAGCATTTCTGGCAGCTGGCTGCGCGCTTGAGGTCCTTGCGCTTGCCGAGAAAATAATCTTTGAACTGGTTCATACCGGCACTTGTAAAGAGGACCGTAGGGTCGTCCTTGGGGACAAGGGAATCCGATGGGATTGCAGGATGCCCTTTGCTCTCAAAAAAGGCCAGGAATTTACTCCTCAGTTGGTCCGTAGTCATAATTATCTTTGATAACCTTCCAGATGGTGTTACGGGAAAAGCCCCTTCTTACTAAAAAATCGAAGACCTTCCTCTTGGCCTTTTCGGGCTCAACCCCTTTGATCGTTCTTATCTTTTTTCGGGCAAGCGGCAGCGCCAACTCGTATTCTTTGTATGAACCTTCGTACCCGCCGAAAGCCTCATCAATCGTAGCATCGTTGATACCTTTAGACCTCAGTTCCCCAATTATAAGGCTCTTCCCTGCAGGTTTCAGCGACATCCTGTTGCCTATCCACAACTTCGCGAAAGCCAGATCGTCAAGCATGCCCTTAGTTTTGAGGCTGTCTATCGTTACAGCTATTATAACGCCGCGATGGCCCTTCTGCTTCAAGCGCAGGGCCATCTCCTTGATACTGCGGGGGCGGAACCTTAAAAGCCTTAAGGCGTCCGCCCTCGCTTTTTGTAATTCCTTGTCCTCTCCGCTGTTAACGGTTCCCGTCGTTTTCCCGCCCTTCTTTAATCTCTTCCTTGATAACGGCGTAACCCCTTGCGGTCAATAACAGGACATCCCCCTTGGCAGCCTTTATTACTTTATTGTAGTCAGCCGCAGATTTTATGGATTGCCTGTTGAGCTCGATTATCCTGTCTCCCGGCCTCAGGCCTGCCATATCAGCCGGACTCCCGGGTTCAACATCCGAGACTATGACCTGACCTTCTTTCTCGGTAACATTTATGCCGCGCCAGGCTCCTCCTCCCGGCTCATCTCCTGCGGTATCCTCAAGCGAATCCGGTCTCTGGGCAATTACTATATCGAGGATTATATCCCTCTTGTCCCTGATGACGCCGACCTTTATCTTATTGCCTATCGGAGCCCGTCCCACCAGCTTCAAAAGCTCGCGCACATTTTCAACCGGTTTACCGTCAAAGCTCTTTATGATGTCACCTGTCTTCATCTTGCCTCTTTCGGCGGGGCTGTCCGCCATGACCTTGGCGACTACAACGCCTTTGGTGTCCGTGATCCCAAAGCTCTTGGCAAGGTCCTCGTCGATATCCTGGACGTTTACACCGAGCCAACCGTAAAGCACCTTCTTGCCCGATATAAGGTCATTAAGGACCCTCTTGGCTACGTTTATGGGTATGGCAAATCCTATTCCCTGATAGCCTCCGGTAGTCGATATTATCGCCACATTGATGCCGATTACCTTTCCGTCGATATCGACAAGCGGACCGCCGCTGTTACCGGGATTGATGGCCGCATCTGTCTGTATAAGGTCCGAGTAATCACGATCGCCCCTTGAGGACCTGGGCAGCGACCTGTTAAGGGCGCTTACTACACCTACAGTGACCGTAGGTTTGGCGGCTATGCCGAACGGGTTACCTATGGCTATCGCAAATTGGCCGATCCTGACCTTGTCCGAGTCGTCAAGTCCAAGGGCCTTAAGATCGGCTGCGTTTATCTTCAGCACCGCCAGGTCTGCTCTCATATCCTGGCCCATTATCTTCGCGGGAAACTTCCTGCCGTCAGACAGTATTACCTCGATCTTGTCGGCCGATCCTACAACATGCTGGTTGGTCAATATATATCCGTCTTTATCTATTATAAAACCCGATCCGATTCCCCTTTGCATATATTCGCGTTCCGGGATATCGCCGAAAAAATCCTTGAAGAATTGCCGGAACGTCTCATCGTTCCCGAGCCTTGAACCACCTATCTTCGCTGTATGTACGGTCGAGATAGAGACCACTGACGGGCCAACACTGTCCGCGACGTTCGCAAAGGCATTCTCCAGTGATTTTACGGCGGCGAGGTCCTGCATTTCGGCAGAAACGCCATAACCAAACCAGAACAACAACAAAATGCCAAAGACTGCTATGACCGATCGCCTAAACATTTCGATCCCCCCCTTAAAATTCCATTTATTATGCGATAGCCGTTTCCCTGATCTTCTTCTCGAGTTCATGTAAAAGCTTCGGGTTTTCTTTTAGGAAGGTCTTGGCATTCTCCCTTCCCTGACCTATCTTTTCATCACCGTAAGTCAGCCAGGACCCGCTCTTCTCGATTATCCCGAGGTTGGCGGCTATGTCTATAATGTCACCCGTTCTTGATATGCCCTCGTTGAAAATTATATCAAATTCCGCCTGCCTGAAAGGCGCAGCGACTTTGTTCTTTACGACCTTGACCCTCACCCTGCTGCCTACCGATTGGTCATTTTGCTTAATATTGTCTATGCGTCTTATATCAAGCCTGACCGATGAGTAGAATTTCAAGGCACGGCCTCCAGGCGTGGTCTCCGGGTTACCGAACATAACGCCTATCTTTTCCCTTATCTGATTGATGAATATGACAGCGGTCTTAGATTTGCTTATCGAAGAGGTCAGCTTGCGAAGGGCCTGTGACATGAGCCTTGCCTGCAGACCTACGTGGGAATCACCCATCTCGCCCTCTATTTCGGCGCGCGGGACAAGAGCTGCGACGGAATCTACGACAACTACGTCAACCGCACTCGATTTTACCAGGGTCTCGCAGATCTCCAGCGCCTGTTCTCCGGAGTCGGGCTGCGATATCAAAAGGTCATCGAGGTTCACGCCGAGTTTCCTCGCATATGCTGAGTCAAAAGCATGCTCTGCATCTATGAAAGCTGCCACGCCGCCCTTCTTCTGCGCCTCCGATATTATGCTCAGTGAGAGGGTGGTCTTCCCGGATGATTCCGGCCCGTATATCTCTATTACGCGGCCTCTGGGTATGCCTCCTACTCCGATGGCCGTATCCAGCGACAGCGCCCCGGTAGGAATGGATTCGACCTTTGCATGAGTCTCTTCGCCGAGCTTCATTATAGAGCCCTTGCCGAACTGTTTTTCAATGTGTGCCAGCGCAAGCTCAAGGGCCTTGGTGCGCTCCGAAGTCGCCTTCTCTTTATCCTGCTGCTTATCTTCCTTCCTTGCCATATCTTACCCTCCTTAAGTTTTACGGGTTATGATCAAAGGACTTCGCCTGTCATATAATGACGAAGCTTTGAGGGATTTTCTTTCAAATTAATCGCTTGGCGGGCTGTTTTTCTCCGATTTTATGTAAATATTATACGATTGGGAAGCCGTGTTGTAAAGAAAAATCAGGGAAATGTTTTATCGCAACTCAAACACCCGCCTTCTGTTCCAATAATCTTTCGGCGTTAAGCCCCAGTATCCTTTCTTTGAGTTCTGCGGGAATATCCATCTTCCTGATATACTCCAGGTCCTTACGCTGATCAACGAGGGGGAAATCCGTTCCGAAGAGTATCCTGTCCGGCCGATGAGCCAACAACATCTGCCTGGCATCCGCATCGGGCAAGTAGCCGAAGAAGAACGAAGTATCAAGATATATATCCTTGCCTATCAGATATTCTTTGGTCTCTTTCCAAAGCCTAAAACCGCCGAAATGAGCGCCTACCATCCTCAGGCGAGGGAATTTCTCCCTTATGCGCAATATCCTGGACGGGGACGAATGCACCTTCATCGTCCCTGAAAGTTCTTCGCCGCAATGGAACAATACAGGAATATCAAGTGCTTCCATTTCCTCGTAAAGCGGCATTAATATATCGTCATCGACGAAAAAATCCTGGAACTCCGGCTGCAGCTTTATGCCGTCTCCCGAGTCTTTTATCTTCCTAAGCTCTTCCTTCCATTTATCGTAAGCCGGGTGTATGGAGCAAAAGACCCGCAACCTTTTGTCGCGGGTCTTAAAGAGCCAGTCATTTATCGCCGGGACCTGTACCGGTTTCGTGGCCACGGAACATATGACGCTCACGTCTATGGAATTTTTGTCCATATGCCGGAGAAGATTATCTGCCGTGGGGTCGCAGACCATCTTCTCGCCGAACAGCGATTCAAGATTGTCTCTGGCCCTTTCCGATACCTTACCGGGCCAGGCATGCGTATGGATATCGATTATCATTCAGCCCGCATCTCCTCGATCTTACAACCCTCAAGTTCTTTTGGCAGGACAAACTTGAAACCCCGTGGAGGCTTGGCGTTGCCATATATAAAATATTCTATTTTATCTTCCTTTTTTACTATTTTATAACATACTTTGCCGTAAAGCGTGGGAAGATCCCTTACCTCTATACCCTTCTCGAACCATTCCGGGTCAAGGCCGGCGCCGAGCACAAGCTTACCGTTGTCCTCATATACAAACATCGTCCGGACGGCGTCTATGTAACCGGAACCCACCCATGTATGGGGCATGTCTCCGATATACGACGGCGCCCGGGGCTTGGCGTGCACAACCTCTGCCATGTGGTTCCATCCGTAAGGCCTGACCGAATCCTTTACGAAGTAACGCAGCATCGTCAACCCGTGGTCACGCATGCCCATCTTGAAGAAAGCATTGGCGGAACGGACCTCGTACGGGGTAAATGTCCTCTCGTGCCCTGGCACCATCCCTTTCTTGAAATCATTATAGTACTTATCGAA
This sequence comes from Candidatus Omnitrophica bacterium UBA6215, assembly GCA_002421665.1. GTDB lineage: Bacteria > Omnitrophota > Gorgyraeia > Pluralincolimonadales > Pluralincolimonadaceae > UBA6215. Next base: position 393,109 of record DISH01000004.1, on the reverse strand, counting down.
CGTCTTTTTCAGCAGGTCCTTTGGCATATAATCAAGCTCTCCGGCGGCAACTATGGCTATCGCCGTGGATGTGGCGTCAAAATCGCCTTTTTCCACGCAACCTGGGATATAATCGAGCTTATCCCTCTTTACAACGATTTCTATTGAACCGTATACGCATTTGCGCAAGTCATCGAGCTCTTCCTGCATCCATGCGGCATTCTCGGTATCTCCCATCATTTCGGCGAGATAGATGCCGTCCTTGAATCCCCTTATCGCGAAGAAATCGTCCCAGTAACTATGCTGAGCGGGATAATATCCTTCATGGCTGTTGGATTTCGGCAATATCCCGTAATAAGCTTTCTTGGCGGGATCGCCGGAGAATTCACTCGTCATATTACGGCGGCGAAGCGTCCTTATGAACTCTAGAGCCTTTACAACTTTTGGATATACGGCAGGAAGGTACTCCCTGTCCCCGGAATAATCCACATAGTTGCGGACCGCGTATACGAACTCTCCCTGTGCATCCCATTCCACCCCTTCGCCCGAACCGTTATCGTTAAAACCTACGGGATTACCGTCCTCGAATACTATGTAGGGGACGTAACCATTAACCGCAACTTTCGACGCAACTGCGTCGAGCCACTGTTTTACCGGTTTATCGATACCCATTTTCAGGAGGGCCGCGCTGGTAAGCGCGCCGTCGCGTATCCATGAATGGCTGTAATTACGCGACCCGGGCTTTATCCAAGGGCCATCCTTGTTGATCAATATATAGGCGATATTCGTCCTCATCACGTCTATCAGCCTCTTCTCCGGGATATCTATCAATATCCTGTTCTCGATATCGGACCAGTACGCGCGCTGCTGGCCGAAAGCTTTCGTGAAATCCTCTGCCGGACGGGAAGCCGGTACCTGTATCACAAAATCCCTGACTTCTCCGGGAGCGGCTACCAGGTCATAGCAGAGCCCGGCGGAAATCATCCCTTCCTGGTCAGTTAGCTCCTGCGCGGTTGGCAGGCCTCCTCTCTTCATGTATTCGACCACATCGCCGGAGGCGATCCCGGCGACACCCATCTTGACGTCCTGCTCAGCCGATAATATCTTGTCCTGTCCGTTGATGGATAAAACCGGGGGTCTGCATTCCGCTTTGTTAATCGGGCTGAACCCGCCCCTCTGCCATACAGGATTGACCTGGACGGGCCTTACGGCCAGGAACAAATTCCCGGTAAAAACCTGTTTACCGGTATTCTTAAAGCGGTACCTGACCTCTGATGACGACGAAGATACCGCTACAGCCGTTATATCCAGTATCCAATCGCCATGGTCCCATCTCGCGGTCGGTATAGGCAGGTTATCGTCAAGCAGGCTCTGATCAAGTTTACAGTTCTCGGAAGTTGCAAGTTCTCTGCCATCGTAAACGAAAGGCATGATCGAAAAACCGTTCTTATACGGTTCGAATGTCCCCGTTTCACTCAACAGGCCTTCATCATTGGAGTCTGCGGTGCCTACCACCGTCCAGAACTCCTGCAGTCTCCTGAGCCACATCGGGTAGTATCCCGCAGGCGCCTCCTTGGCCAGCGCCTGGTAGCTCTTTATGGGGGTAGCCTGTTCCTCGGAACTCTTGGGTTCAAAACCCTTAAGCTCGAAACCTCCCTTGGGCACGGCGCCCGCGCAATTGATCCTGAACAATTTTACCGGCGAAGACTTGAAATATATCCAGTCTTTCTTACCGTTGCCTTCCGACGTCTTAAACACTTCTTTCCAGGACTGACCGTCCGGCGATATCTCGAGCGTATAGTCTTTTGGATATCTCTCCCCCCAGGACAGTACTATGCCCCCGAGGTCCATCCTCGAAGGAAGACCGATATCTATAACTTTACCTGTTGAAGAGATAAGGGGAGGGTTACTACCGTCCAGAAAAGTGACCTCCCAGAGTGAATTGCCCCAACCCGTTCCCCTCTGTATGCAGTTTATCTTCAATGCGGATGTCTCTATTGGGGTAAAATAGATTATGTCCGTATTGCCGTCGCCGTCTGCGGTCTCGTATACTTTTTTCCATTTACCCGAGGCGTCCTTTACCTCGATATTATATATCTCGGAGAAGGCGGTTTCCCACTTCAGTATAACCCCGCATATCCTGTGGGAAGTATCGAACTCAGCCTGCCACCATTGGTTGTCCTCGAAGTTGCTTGACCAACGGGTCTGCACGTTCCCGTCAATAGCTTTATCCGCGCTGTAATCGGAATCCCCCGAAGAAGCGGTTGCCCTGACCTTTATCGGGTCCGGGTCATTGAACCTTATCTCCCTTATGGAATTCCCCCATTCGGTCGCCCTTTTTACAAAGTCCATCCTTATATAACGGGGCTCTATCGGGCTCTGGATAACCAACGTTTCACAACCGCCTTTGCCCTGCTTATTTTCGAACACCTGCTGCCATTGCTTGCCATCCGTTGAATACAGTATCCTGTATTCAACGGCATAGGCGTCCTCCCAGATTATCGTTATTTTTTTGATATTTACAGGCCCGCCCAAATCGACTTTCCACCATTGGTTATCGGCAAATTGGCTGGACCAGCGGGTAGAAAGGTCCCCATCTATGGCAAACTGGGGCTCAAATTTATCTTCGATGGTAGAAGCAGAAGCTTTCCATGCCTTATCGGCAAAGGCGAGTTGAGCGACGGACAAAAACACGGTCAGAACGGCAAAGAGCGCGATGAACTTATACATCCATTCCTCCTGAGTTGTACATCCCCCAATAGGTTATTATGATATCTGAATACTTACCATAAGGCAAGCCATTTGTGCTATAATCCCTCCTATGAAGGCTGAGATAATCTGTGTAGGCACCGAAATACTCCTTGGACAGATACTGAATACCAACCAGCAATGGTTGTCTCAAAAACTTGCAGAGTGCGGTATAGGCGTATACTACCAATCCACCGTGGGGGACAACCCTGAAAGACTTGCCGAGGCGGTCGGTCTCGGCCTCCTGCGCTCGGATATAGTCATCACTTCGGGAGGGCTTGGCCCCACCGTTGACGACATAACCCTCTCCTCGATATTGAGCCTTTTCCCGCAGGGATTCGTCAGGACCTTCGAGAACGATGTCGGAACCGCCCCGGGATACCTGTTTGAGAACGCGCAGAAACTTGTCATTGCCCTGCCCGGTCCACCGAGAGAGCTCAACCCGATGTTCGAGAACAAAGTCGCGCCTTTCCTCAAACGGAGATTCAAAGGTTCCGGGGTCATAAGGACAAGGACGCTTAAGGTTGCCGGTCTGCCTGAGTCAAAAGTTGACATTAAGGTAAAATCTCTCTTAAAGAGCCCGCCACCGCTTACGGTAGGAATATATTCCAAGCCTTCTCTCGTTGAATTGAAGATAACTGCACAGGCACGGAACGAGCGCCTCGCCGACAGGATGATAGACAAGGCAGATAAGAAGATATCCTCCCTACTGGGCGGTCACATATTCGGCAGAGACGGAGAAACGCTTGAAGAAGTCGTCGGCCGCAAACTTACGGCCGCGCGAAAGACAGTTGCAGTAGCGGAATCCTGCACGGGCGGCCTTATATCAGGGCGATTGACCGATCTCCCCGGCAGCTCCGTATATTTCAAGGGGGCGGTTATAGCTTATTCCAACGAAATGAAGATTTCGATCCTGGGCGTAAGGCCTTCTACCATTAGGAAGTTCGGCGCCGTCAGCAGGCAGACGGCCGGGGAAATGGCGTCGGGGGTCATGAGACTGGCAGGGACTTCATACGGCTTATCCGTAACGGGAATAGCGGGGCCGTCCGGGTCCACGAAAAATAAGCCTATCGGCCTTGTTTATGTTTCGCTGGCTGGTCCCGGGAGATCCGTATGCAAGGAATTCCGTTTCAGGGGCAACAGAAGCGCCATAAGATCGAAAGCATCCCAAGCCGCCCTTGACCTTATCAGAGTATCTCTTTAGAATTTTCCTTCCCGATGTCCTCGGAAAAACAGAGCTGGTCTTTACCGTGCTGCTTGGCCCAATAAAGAGCGTCGTCTGCTTTTTTGAACAATTGATGCGGGGTTGAACCGTCCTGCGGATATATGGATATGCCCAGACTCACCGTAAACGCAACGGGTTTATCTCCTACTTCAAGCTTTTGCGCTTTTACGGCATCCCTAAGCCTTTTACTCACTACGCAAGAACTCTCTTTGCCGGAATTAGTGAGCAGAACCACGAACTCGTCCCCGCCGTACCTGCCTATGGCATCAATCGGCCTTCCCTTGACGTCAAAGGTCCTGATATTCTGCTTGAGTATCTGCGACAAGGTCGTTATTACGGTATCGCCGACCTGGTGCCCGTAAAGATCGTTGTACCTTTTGAACCCGTCTATGTCTATTATTATCAGCGCGAAGCTCTTTTTTTCACGGCCGGATCTCTTGACCTCCTCTTCAAGCCTTGTCAGGAAAAAGTTATGCACAAACAGGCCGGTCAGGCTGTCCCGTATCGAAAGCTCTCTTACCTCCTCGTAGAGCCTGGCCTTTTCTATAGTGATAGCCGCCTGGTTAGCGAGTATATCGAGGTTTTCCTTGTCCTCGGCGGTTATCGGCTGCTGGCTAAAGACGTTATCCACGACCAACACCCCGATCTTCACTTTTTTTACCATCAGGGGAATACACAGGAACAGGTCATCCGTCCTGTGCACACCCGAGGTTGAAGTATTCTCATCGAATAAGGCCGAGACTATCCTGTTAACCCCCTTTTCGATCTTATACTGCTCCATTTCAATAGGCCTGACAACTTTGCGTATATCCGCGCTTGCGACTCCTTTTAAAAGGTTGTTGTCCGTATCCATAAGGTAAAGTTTCGCCCTGTCAAAGCGCAGCACTTCGACCGCACTCTTCAATATGATCTCCAGCACGGGATTTAGCTCAATGGCGCTGGCCATCGCCTCGCTTATCTTGGACAAAGCCAAGAGCATCTCGATCTTGCACAGGTTTGTCTGGAATACCTTTATATGCCTTATCCCGCGGCTGAATTCCCTGGCGTAATCCGAGAGCATATCTATCTCTTCATTGGTTATCTTGTTCCGGCTGATAAGTTTGTCCGCTATAATAACCCCGATCTTGTCATCAAAAGTCCTTAGCGGCAGGCAGACCTGCAAACCATCGTCCCATACCGCGGAGTCGCTCTTGCCGGTAAAGACATCGCTAAGTATGCCCCCGCCGTCTTCTTTTACCGTTATCCTGCTTTCACCGGCGATTATACCCTTACCTTTCATCCTTGCCTGGACGCACTCTAGGGATATGCTGGGCTCATCATAGAGGAAAATGTAGACAGAGTCAAAATCTATGTCGTCAAGCAGGGCCTTCAGGCCTATCTTCAATGTTTCATCGAGGCCTATCTCAAACTGGAAAAAAGCCCTCACGGCCTCCTGAAGTACCCTCAGGTGCTTTTGGAATCTTTCTTGTCCTCCGGATACATCCATTCTAAAACCCGCCTATAAAGAAAGTATATAATCCACCTGTCCCGCGTACTTGGCTATCTCCGCAGATAACAGTCTCTCGTCGTATTTACGGGATTTTATCGAATCTATCAGGCTGCCGAAAAGTTCAGATATTATGAACTCAACGCCGCCCCAGAAATCTATCTGCCTGTAACTCCTTCCGTAATCGCTATACGTCTGTTTTAATATCTTCTCCTGCTCCGTGCCCTGGCAAAATAGCGATGCGAAAGGTTCGATCCCGGAAGGCAGGGCGCCGATATTCTTATATAACCTTATCTGGGTGTCGTTTGAGGTAAGGAATTTGATGAATTGCCAGGCCTCATGCTTATTCATGGAATGGTTCGATATCGCAAGGTCGCTGCCGCCGAGGAAGCTGAATCTTCCGCCCGGGCCCGCAGGCAAAGCGGCTACGCCGAATTTATCCATCATCTCCTGGCTCCTGCACGATAATGATGTCCCGAAGAAACCGGGCAGGTAACCGGCAGCGACAAAAGCACCCGCGATGCACATACCGTATTTCCCGGAAACGAAGAAATCGTATACGGCGTAACCGGGGACCTTCCTGTCCCTTATGGGAGCATAATCTTTTTCCATAAGGTCAAAATACAACTTTATACCCTTGACCGCTTCGGGCTTGTTGAAAGCCGCATAAAGCCCGTCTTTGGTAAGGTAGTCGCCTCCCCCCGACCATACCCATGGGGCCACATCATGGACAAGTCCCTGATCTTTGATATCCGGGATACCCAGGGCCCCTATGGGGCCGTTCCCTCCGTCACAGCCGTTTATGGTCTTGCAGGTATTATAGAATTGATCCCAGGTCGATACATCTTCAATGGATAGTTTGGCTTTTTTGAATATATCCTTACGGTAGAAGAGCATCCTGGCTTCCGCCCCCCAAGGGACGGCAAAGACATTTCCCGTCGCTTCATCCTCGCATGTAGACCATGCTACCGGATGGAACTTACTTTTCATCTTGTCTTCAGAAACCCGCTCGGTGAGATCTGCAAGTGAGCTTATGGATGTCAGGGTTTTCGTCCAGGTGTTGCCGATCTGGAATATGTCAGGAAGCTGCCTTCTCTTTGCCGCCGTGATAATGTCTTTCCACGCCTGGGTCCAGGGTACGACCGAAAGATCGACCTTAATTCCCGGATGCGACTTCTCGAATTCTTCTATCTCCCTGCCTATTATCTGGCTGGTATCGTTGCCTCCGACAGGCATTATCCAGAATTTCAGATAGGTCGCTTTCTGCATATTTAGGATTATACCATCGGGTTGATTAAAGTCAAATCATAATGTATAATCCTTGCGATGGATAAAGCTATAAGGGCCTTTATAGCCGTTGAGCTCTCATCTGCAGCGGTCGAGGAGCTTTCCTCTGCCCAGGCAAGGTTAAAAACTTCAGGGGCAGAAGTAAAGTGGACGGATCCCGGCTGTATGCACCTGACCATATGCTTCCTGGGCAATATCAGTCCCTCTATGGTCTCTGCGATCAGCGGGACGCTGAGTAACATAGCCGCTTCGGTCCCCGCTTTTAAGCTTAAGCTCGAGGGTATCGGAGCCTACCCCGACAGGTTCTCCCCAAAAGTTATATGGGCAGGCGTAAAAGATGGCATGGACAGCTGCAAAAGGTTATCCCTTGCGTTGAAGGCCCCGCTAAAAGATCTCGGAATAGTCTTAGAAGACAGGAAGTTCTCGGCACATGTTACGCTTGGGAGGGTCCGCGGTGCAAATAAGCTGGACAGGTTAAGGCAGGCCATTGATTCCGAGGCTTTCTCGGGCCTATCGCAGAGTAATATAGACCGTGTTGTCCTGTTCGAGAGCCGTCTCGGTCCGGCGGGACCTTCCTATACCCCCCTTTTCAAAACCAGATTAGCGCCACACGCACCATAAGGTTGGCATAGATACCGGCTGCAATATCGTCGAGTATGACCCCGAACGGACTATGGATTCCTTCGAGGCGTCTTACCGGAAAAGGTTTTATTATGTCAAAAGCCCTGAAAAGCACGAAAGCAATTATTACAGGCACCGGCCTGGCGGGGATCAACAAAAGGGCAGTCATTATGCCTGCGGCTTCGTCAATTACTATATGTCCGGAATCTTTCTTGCCGAAAAGGATCTCCGCCGGTCTTATGACCAGGATGGAAAGAATTACAAGTATCGCTAAAGTTGCCAGATATACCGCTACGTTACCGCTGACGAGCAATGCCAGCAAAAGCCCGGCCGCAGAACCCGCAGTCCCGGGCATTTTGGGGAAGAACCCGGCATAAAAGAACGTACTGGTAAGTTTTACCAAAGCCTTCAAGAGAACAACCTCTTATTCTTCGTGAAGAACGATATTCCGGAGGTAAGCGTAAGCGCCGCCGTTATAAGCATTACTATGAATATAAGGTTCTTGAACCATATCTCGGTATCCAAATTCCAGAAATAGAGAGATTTTCCGGCTTCCTTGAACATGAGGAATATCAATATCATGAATATCGCTATCATTTGAGATACGGTTTTATGCTTACCGGCCTCTTCAGCTTCGATCACCTTCCCTTTCGAAAGAGCGAAGATCCTGAGCCCGGTAACGGTTACCTCCCTTGCTACTATTATCAGGACCATCCAGGCGGGTATAAGTTTAAGTTCGACAAAGGCCAGGAAGGCCGAAAGGACCAAAATCTTGTCCGCTATAGGGTCCATAAGCTTCCCGAAGTCCGTGATCTTCCCGCTTTTACGGGCAAAGTAACCGTCATAATAGTCCGTAAGCGAAGCCGACAGGAAGACTAAAAAAGCGAAATACTTTGCTCCGGCGAACCCGGCGAACAGGAAATACATGAAAATGAACGTCAGGAATATGCGCGATACGGTAAGCGCATTAGAGATATTCATTTATTACCCATAGCCGAGAGGAGATTCCGGATCTGTCCGTCACCTGATATCTGGGGGACGGAAAAAACCCTGTTATTGTCCCATTCGCTCTCGGATAGTACTTCAATGAACCTGCCGGAGGTTTTGTCCATCCTGAATACCTTCCTTACGCGGGTCCAATAGCGTTTGGACGAGGACAACCCCTGGTATGATACGATAGCTTCAAAATAATAATACTTAGCTACGGGGGAGAGTGACTTGAAGCCCGGCTCCTTTATCATGCCTCCCGGAGAGATAAAACCAAGCGAGCCTATGCCTTCCTGCCTTTCATCTATCCATTTTTGCCCGCTTTGTTTTTGTTTGTCCAGTTCGGTCGTAAGGATATATTTAGCCGTAACATTGGCGGCCGGTGTTTTGCCGTTGTTGTCCAATATCATATAATTTCCGAAATATACGCTATTCGTTCCGTTGTCGCTGATCTGTATGGGGTCTATGATCTTTATCGTGACATAAGGCCTTACGTCAACTTCTTTAAAATCGAGGCCGCTTTTGACGTTCCAGGCGAAAAGAAATACTATCATAGTCACCGCGCACGCGATTATTTTGTAGTAATACCTGTTGATGAATCTGGAAGGCAGCCACCAACCGTAATATACGGTCTTATCGTCGTAGATCTGTTCCGCCTGTTTCCAATCCCTCATGGGATCCTCGGCCATGCCCTTCTTCCTGTTATCGGCGTATACAGCCTCGGCTATCTCACGTATCCTCTTTTCCCTTTCGATACCGCTCCTGGTGTCGCGCATTACCGCCTCCTTTTTATCTCTTTTCCGACCAGATCGTACTCATAACCGTCCGCGATCTCAACCTCCACCATATCACCCCGCCTGATATTATGTCCCTTTACGAATACATTGCCGTCGATCTCGGGAGCATCCATATACGACCGGCCTGTGAACAGATCATCTTCACCGGATACCTTTTCGTCTATAAGGACGCTCATCTGCCTGCCTACAAGCGCTGCGTTGATCCCAGCCGAAACATCCCTTTGGGCGCCCATGATCATGTCCCATCTTTCGGCCTTTTCGTCCGCCGGGACTGATCCATCGAATCTGGAAGCCGCAGTCCCTTCTTCAGCCGAATATACAAAAGCGCCTAATCTCTCGAATTTCACTTCTTTTATAAAATCAAGCAGTTCCCGGAAATTTTTCCTGCTCTCGCCCGGAAAGCCGACTATCACGGAAGTCCGCAATGCTACACCCGGTATCGAGGATCTGATATGCGAGATCAGTCTCCTGATACCTGCACCGGTCGAACCCCTGCCCATTCGCCGGAGTATCCCGTCATTTATGTGCTGTATGGGAAGGTCGATATATTTACAAATATTCTTTTCCCCCGCAATGACCGATATAAGTTCGTCCGTAAAATGGGCCGGATGCGTATAAAGCAGCCGTATCCATTTAGCCCCGCTCTGGCGGGACAAATCCCTGAGAAGGCCGGCTAAATTGTGTTTGCCGGGAAGGTCTCTGCCGTACAAGGTCGTATCCTGGCCGATTATATCCAATTCCTTCGCCCCGCGGGCAACCAGGTCCTTCGCTTCCCTGATTATCGAAGCAGGGTTCCTGCTCCTGTGGCGACCGCGTATCCTGGGAATTATGCAGAAAGAGCATTTATGCGAACATCCTTCGGAGACCTTAACATAGGAGTAATGCACGGGAGTCAGCCCCAGCCTGGGGCTTTTATCATCATGGAGGTATCGCGGTTCATTTATAATTATATCCGGCCTTCCGCCCCTGGCAAGCTTTTTTATCATGCCGGGCAGAACCTGCACCGCGTCAACTCCTGCAAAACCGTCTATCTCGGGAAACTCTTTTTTAAGGACCCCTGCGTATCTCTGGGAAAGGCACCCAACCACCAGCAGGTACTTGAGCTTCTTCTTCTCCTTCAGCTCTATAAGTTCCAGTATCTCGTCGATAGATTCTTTTTTAGCGTCTTCGATGAATGCGCAGGTATTGACTACGGTTACATCAGAACCGGATGGCGAGCCTGCTATCTTGTAACCGGACTTTTTTAAAGTTCCAAGTATCAGTTCAGAGTCTACCAGGTTTCTCGCGCAGCCCAGCGAGACCAGGGCAATTTTTTTAATCATATTCGGAATTAGCTATTTGGGCAGTTTGAGACCTTTTACGACACCTTTGCCGAGAGAACCCAGCGAAGTACCGTTCAGATCCAAAGTGAGGTATTCGGCTTTGCTTGTCGATAATTCGAAAGAATTCCTGGCTTCCCACTTCTCCTCCAAGCCTTTCTTGAGGGTCCCTTCGAAGATCAATCTCCCGTCGGATTTGATCTTAAGGTAAACATCCGCACGCGACTTGACGGTCAGGACCAGGACATCGTATTTAGGGATATTAACAACAGGCCTTTCGACCGCCTTTTCCTGTTTGGGCGCGGGTTTAGCGGCCGCTGCGGCAGGCTCCTTCTTTGCTACCTCAGGCCTTGATCTAAAGAATGCTGCTGTCTTGGATACGGCAAGAACGGCCAGTTTTACGGCGAGTACCAGCACAACGGCCGCGACGATCCATAAAATTATTTTCTTTACGGGAAATTGACCGGGGCTGTTGTCCTTGGCTAATATCGATATTTGGTCCTTGAAGCCGGGTTTTTCACCGGTAAAACCTTCGGCCAGGTCGGTGCCGTTGAGACCGAGGTAATTGGCATATTTTTTTATGAAACTCTTGATATAGACCGGCCCGGATACGATCTCGGCGATCCTGTCGCTCTCGAGGGCTGACAGTATCCTTGAGCTTATTCGCGTGTCCCTTTGCGCCTGGTCAAGGGTAATGCCTTTAGATTCGCGAGCGGATCTTAATCTCGACCCGATTGATTCCATCTGGCTTTTACGGCCTCCATGTTATCGATCAATATCTCGCGGGGTTTAGAACCGTTATATGGGCCGACTATCCCGTCGGCTTCCATCGTATCTACCAGGCGGGCGGACCTGGTATATCCGAGCCCCAACCTGCGCTGTAGCATCGATACGGAGGCCTGTTTAGTCTCGATGACCATCTTCACCGCATCCTCGTACATCTCGTCCTTTTCGTAGGTCTTGCCTCCGTGGGACTTCTTGTCCTGCTCCTTGAGTATCTCTTCGTCGTATTCCGCCGATCTCTGTTCCTTGATGAATTTGATAACCCTCTCGATCTCGGCATCCTTTACAAGGCACGCCTGAGCGCGGGTAGGCTTGGAATCGCCGGGTTTCATGAAGAGCATATCACCCTTGCCCAGGAGCTTGTCCGCGCCGTTCGTGTCAAGAACCGTCCTGGAATCAACTTTAGAAGCAACCTTAAAAGATATCCTTGCAGGGAAATTGGCCTTGATGACACCGGTAACGACGTCAACAGAAGGTCTTTGGGTAGCAAGTATAATATGTATGCCTACCGCCCTCGAAAGCTGGGAGAGCCTGGTTATGGCGTTCTCGACCTCCTGGGCAGAGACTATCATAAGGTCTGCCAGTTCATCTATAATAACGACTATATAAGGCAGTATTTCGGGCACGTCTTCCTGGTCATTGAATTCCCCTTTGCCTTTCTTCTCATGGAAATATTCGATATTCCTTACCGCGAGTTTTGCGAAAAGCCTGTAACGCGACTCCATCTCGTTGACTACCCAATTCAAAGCTCCGGATACTTTCTTGTGGTCGGTAACGACCGGGCAGAGCAGGTGCGGCAGGCCGTTGAACATGGCAAGTTCCACCATTTTAGGATCTACCATGAGGAATTTGACCTCATCAGGCGAAGCATTAAAAAGCATCGAACTGATAATGGCGTTGACGCATACTGTCTTTCCTGCTCCCGTAGTCCCCGCTATCAGCAAGTGAGGCATAGAGCTAAGATCGGCGACCACCGGCACACCGGCGATGTCCTTGCCCAATGCAAGCGTGAGCTTGGATTTAGCGTTCTGGAACTCGGTCGATTGCAGTATATCTTTCAGGTAAACAAGAGCGCTGGACGAGTTCGGGACTTCGACGCCTACCCTTGCTTTACCGGGTATCGGAGCGACTATCCTTACGCTCTGGGCTTTCATAGCGAGGGCGATATCATCCGAAAGACTCGTTATCTTGGTAACTTTGACACCGGGCGCCGGCTCAAGTTCATACCTGGTAATAACAGGCCCTCTCTCTACCGCGGCAACCTTTACCTCTATGCCGAAATCGCGCAGCGTCTCCTCGAGTATCTTGGCGCTGGCATCAAGGTCGTCGCTGATCTGCCTTTCTTCAACGGGAGGCGGTGAGTTCAGGAGGCTCAGATCGGGCAGTTTATAATCACCGACCGTTTTCTTAACAACTTTAGGGGCAGGTTTAGGCTCTTCTATCTTTATGACTTTCTTGATATCAACGATAGTGGCCCGCGGTTCCTTTGTCTGTTCTTTTATCTGGGCAGCTATTTTCGCTTCTGAAGCAGAAGCTCTTTCTTTCACTTCCCTGCCCTTGGAAACCTCAGCTTTTATCTGATCAAAAGCTTTTTTTAGCGATGCCTCTCTCTCGGGTTTTTCACTGCGCCGCTCGCGCACAATCGGACCGGGAACAGCCCTCTTTTTGAATAATGCACCACTTAGTTCTATTACGGCATTTATCAGCGACATAACTATCGGGAAGATTAAGAATTCCGTGGCCAGGAGGACAGAAAGCGCTCCGAGGACTATAACCATGACCCAGGCGCCTGCGCCCCCCAGGTACCTGACAAAAAAGTTCGAGAAGAACAGTCCGAGAAGTCCGCCATAATGGACCTTCACCGCGTTACTTTGCGGCGAAGAGGCCAGGCTGAGGATAGCGCTTGAGGCTATAAAAAGAAAAGAGGTCCCGAGAAGTTTATAATAGAACTTCTGTGGGACCTTATTCAGGAATTTTCCCACCGCCCATGTGGCGGTAAGGACCGGTATTATATACGCGCTAAAACCTATCAGGTTGAATAGAAAAGCTGCTACATAAGCGCCGAGCAACCCGGCATAATTTCGCGTGTATATGTTCGGGTTCGAAGTAAAGACTTGAAGGTCGTTCGGGTCATAAGAGATCAGGCTTATTAAGATAAGGACACTTAAGGCGAACAGTAACACGCCCCAAATCTCGTTTATCCTCTCTTGCTTCACTTCCTATGACGTCTCCTTTCGTCCCTTCCTTCCCTCGGCTCCCTGCGCTCCCGCGGAGGCCTCTCAGGAGCGTTCTCAGCACCGGGAAGAGTTGCCTTGCGGCTGAGGTTGAGCCTGTTCTGGTCATCGATCTCCATGAGTTTCACCTCAAACTCATCGCCTAACTTGACCACGTCTTCCACGTTCTTTACATATTGGTCGGACAGTTCAGAAACATGCACGAGGCCTTCCTGGTTCGGGAGGATCTCAACGAACGCGCCGAACGGCATGATCCTCTTGACCTTGCCCATATATATCTTGCCTACCACCGGAACTTCGGTCAATTTATTGATTATGTCTATTGCCTTCTGGAGGGCGATACCGTCTGCCGAAGCGACATTCACGGTGCCGTCATCCTCGATGTCTATCGTTACGCCCGTGTCCTCTATGATCTTGCGTATGACCTTTCCGCCGGGGCCTATGACATCGCGTATCTTATCGGGATTGATCTTGAAAGAAACTATCCTGGGTGCATACTGGGAAAGTTCCTTTCTCGGCTCGCCGAGGGTCTGGGCTATCTTTCCCAGGATGGTCTGCCTGGCCTCTTTTGCCTGGCTGAGCGATTCCCTGATTATATCGTATCCTATGCCGTCGATCTTAAGGTCCATCTGCACGGCAGTAATGCCTTTTTCCGTTCCGGTGACCTTGAAGTCCATGTCGCCGAAATGATCTTCGAGCCCGGCAATATCGGTAAGGACGACAAAATCCCCGCCTTCCTTAACCAGGCCTATGGCTATACCGGCTACGGGGGCCTTTATCGGGACGCCGGCATCCATCAATGACAGGGTAGCCGCGCATGCCGTAGCCATGGACGAAGAACCGTTAGACTCAAGGACCTCCGAAACCACCCTGATGGTATAAGGAAATTCTTCCTTGGTAGGCATTACAGGTTTAAGGCCTCTTTCGGCCAAAGCGCCATGTCCTATTTCCCTGCGGCCGGGTCCCCTGACGGGTTTTACCTCGCCGACCGAAAAAGGAGGAAAGCTGTAATGCAACATAAAGGATTTTGATGTTTCTCCTTCGAGGGCATCTATGGTCTGCTCATCTGCCGACGTACCAAGGGTAGTGACCGAAAGGCTCTGTGTCTGACCCCTGGTAAAGAGGGCGGACCCGTGGGTGCGCGGGAGCGTGCCGACCTCGCAGGAGATCGGGCGGATATCCTTAAACCCGCGGCCGTCAACCCTCCTCTTGTCTTTCAGGATGGCTTTCCGGACCTGCTCTTTTTCGACCTTTATGAGGGCATTCTTTACATCGCTCTCGATCCAGGCAGAACCCTCGACCACAAGTTTTTCTATAAGCTCTTTGCCTATGACAGACATCAGTTCTTCGCGTTCTTCCTTGCTTGCCTTCTGTTCTACTTCCTTTATCCTGTCAAGGGCAAGCTCATTGACCTTATTGTATAAAACCTCATCAACGGCATTGTATTTTACGTTGGTTTCCTTGGTCTTTCCGCACTGTTGCTTAAGTTTCTCCTGAAGCTCTATCGATACGCAAAGGTTCTTGTGCCCAAATTCTATGGCCTTGACCACATCTTCCTCGCTGAGTTCGTTCATCCCGGATTCGATCATGACGATCTTGTCCTTGGTACCCACGACCACGATGTCCAGGGAACTCTTTTCCAGTTCGGCAAAAGTCGGATTTATAACAAGTTCGCCGTCGATCATTCCGACTCTTACAGCTCCGATCATGTAATTAAACGGGATATCGGATATGGCAAGTGCGCATGAAGCCGCGTTGACCGCCAGAACATCCGGGTCATTTTCGCCGTCGTGGGAAAGCACGATGGACATGATCTGTATCTCGTGCGATATACCGGCGGGAAAAAGCGGCCTTATCGGCCTGTCTATAAGGCGCGCGGTAAGCACTTCTTTCTCCGAAGGTTTTCCCTCGCGCTTGAAAAAACCGCCGGGGATCTTTCCGGCAGCATAAGTCTTCTCTTGATATTCTACCGTAAGAGGTACAAAATCTATATCGCCCCCCTCTCTCGGTTCTTTTGACATAACGGCCGTGACCAGAACAACGGTTCCACCGTATTGGACCATTACGGCACCGTGCGCCTGCTTGGCCATCTTACCAGTCTCGAATATTAATTCCTGTCTTCCTAATTTAGCTTCTACTCTGTTACTCATATATCCTTTCTCGATCTTTCTTGGTCCAAAATACAAAAACACCCAACATATGCCCCATTGTTTGCATCAACACAACACAAAAAATGAAGCAACTATTTCCTAAGGCTTAATTTATCCAGGATCTCCTGGTAGACTTCCGAATCTTCTCTCTTAAGATACTCCAGAAGCTTGCGTCTTTGACTGACAAGCTTAAGAAGACCATGGCGGGAATGATGGTCCTTCTTGTGGATTCTAAAATGCTCGGTCAGCATGTTTATCCTCTCGGTAAGGATGGCTATCTGGACCGGAGCAGAGCCCGTATCTTTATCATTTTGCTTGAATTTATCGATCAGGCTCTTTTTTGCTTCTTTTATAAGCGTCATTAACTTCTCCTCCTAATTTGCAAATATGTTACCATAATCCTTTCTTATTGTAAAGCATTATTACCTTTGACGCCCAAAATTTCCCGGGCACGCTTGTCATCTCGCCTTATCTGCCCGATAAGGGCTTCCCTGGACCTGAATTTTCGGTTGCCCCTGAGCCGCTTTACGAATTCCACTTCTATAGGCTCATTATATATGAAACTATGGAACCCGAATATGTGGACTTCTACCACGGGTTCTTCTTCCCCGAAGGTTTCCGGTGAGCCTATGAACAGTGCCCCTCCGTATCTTCTTGCGTCTTTCAGGGCTACTTTTACTGCATAAACTCCGCTTGGAGGTATGACCTCATGATGAGGATCGATATTGGCTGTAGGGAACCCCAGCAACCTGCCCCTCTTCTTGCCGCTTACTACGGTCCCCGAAACGGACACCGGCCTGCCTAGCATGCTGCGGGCACCTCCAAGGTCCCCCCTGCCTATCATCTCCCTTATGGCCGTGGACGATATAACCCTTCCTCCCGCCCGGGCGAGGGGCACTATCCCCACCCCGAAACCCAGTTCCTTTCCGAGACCCTTCAATATATCCGAATTGCCGGAATTGTTCTTTCCGAACACAAAATTCTTCCCGACATAAACTTTACGTACATTGAATTTCTTTATAAGAATATCGCGGGCGAACACGCGCGGGGCCATGGAAGCGAACTTTTTGCTGAACCTTATGACCTCGCATTTTCTGATACCCAACCCGCGGATCAGCCGTAACCTGTGCGGAGTGGATATTATCGAAGGCGCGGCCTTCGCGCCCAAAAGCACGGAACAAGGGTGCGGGTCGAACGTAATGACTATAGGCCGCAAGCCCTCCTTCCTGGCCTGCCTGGCGGCAGCAAGTATGATCTTTGCATGCCCCTTATGGACGCCGTCGAATACCCCTATCGCGGCAATTGTTTTATTCATATTTTAAAAGCCTTGCCATCATTTCCCCGGATGTAAAGGTCTTTATCCTGTCAAGGTTCGCAGCCCCGTCGATGCTGAAATCGCCGGACCTTATCCTGCGCAAACACGAAAGATATCCGCCGCAACCCAGCTTATCGCCTATATCGTCACAAAGTTTCCTTATGTATGTGCCTTTTGAGCACGTTACCGAAAATCCGACATCCGGAAGGTCTATACCGGAAATCTCCAGACGGGATATCTTTATCTTGCGGGCTTCCCTCGGCACTTCCTTGCCCTTTCGCGCGAGCTCGTAGAGTCTGCTGCCTTTATGGTGTATGGCCGATACCATGGGGGGGACCTGTTCTATATCGCCTTCAAACGACCTGAAAGTACCCCTTATATCGGCTTCGGACACTTTTTCGATGCAGCCCTCAAGAACGGTTTTCCCGTCCGCGTCGCCGGAATCCGTTTTTCTCCCGAGCGTAAGGACGCCTTCATATACCTTATCCGAATCCGAGAACCCGGATGAAAGCTTTGTAGCTTTTCCGATGAGTATTACAAGCAAGCCCGTGGCAGAAGGATCCAGCGTCCCGGCATGCCCCACTTTCTTAATCCCGAATTTTTTCCTTATGAAATCCACGACATCGTGAGAGGTCATGCCTTTTGGCTTGTCTATCAACAGTATGCCGCTCGTCTCAGACATACTTAGATATCTCTAATATGACTCTTCTCTCGGCTTCAGAACGTCCCGCCTTTATCGAGCATCCTGCAGCCGCCACATGCCCCCCTCCGCCGAATTTTGAAGCTATTCTGTTGACATCAACACCGTTCTTGCCCCGGAGGCTTACCTTTACCAGTCCGGCCGCACGGCTTTCCTTGAATAACACCGCAACCTTGCAGCCCCTTACGGACCGCGCAAACCCTATGAAATTCTCCGCATCCTTAAGTTCGGCCCCGGATTCTTTAAGCATATCCTCGGTTATCCACATCCAGACTATCTTGCCGTCCCTGCTCCTCTTCATGGTAACCAACGAATGGCCAAGCAGATGGGTTACCGAATAGGTCTTCATCTCAAAGAGGTTCTCGTATATCATGTTGGTATCAAGGCCGCTCTTCATGAGTTCCGCGGCCATCAAGTGGGTCTTGGCAGTTGTATTCGAATACCTGAACGAACCGGTATCTATCAATATAGCCGCATAGATCGATACGGCTTCCTGCCTGGTCAACTTCATGCGCATTTCTTTGAATATCTCGAAGACCATCTCTCCGGTAGCCGCACTCCTATTATCCACCCAATTGATGTCGCCGAACATTTTATTGCTTACATGATGGTCGATATTAACTATGGTGGCGCCTGATGTTATAAAATCGGCTGACCTGCCTGCCCTGTCAAGCGTAGGGCAATCCACGACCAAAACACAATCGAATCGCGGGGACTTGGAACCCCCGACATCTCCGGCGATCTTGATGGAATCGATACCGGGAAGGAAATCACACGATATCGGAGGCTTGTCCTGGTCGATTATAGCGACCTGTTTGCCTAAACGTTTCAATAGGCTGGAAAGGGCAAGCTGCGATCCTATCGCATCCGCCTCCGGCTCGATATGAGCCGTAACCAGGAATTTCTTATGTTCCCGAATAGCCTTAACGACCCTTTTAAGACTCATCTGCATTCTCTTTCTCTTTATGTATCTTGTCAAAAAGCTTATTGAGGTGCAAGCTGTATTCGGTAGATTCATCCAATTTAAACAGGAGTTCCGGAGTGAATTTCATCCTGAGCCTTTCTCCAAGCAGTTTTCGTATATAACCCGATGCCGAATTCAACCCTTCCAAAGCATATTCTTTCTCTTTGGCCCCTCCGAGGGAGCTGAAATATATCTTTGAATTCCTCAGGTCGGGGGTCACTTCAACCCTTGTTATCGTAACGAAACCGATCCTGGGATCCTTTATGCTCTCGGCTATTATGAGCGATATGCACTCCCTCATTTCACTTGCAACCCTTTCAGGCCTTATACCCATTATAATATCTCCGTGTTGTAGTCGGTCATGTCCGTTTCGAACCCTTTAATGCGAAATACAGTTCTTCCTCTTTAGATTTTAGCCTGCCGTCGAGCCGCGCCAGTAATGTCTTCCTCATTATCTGCCTGAAATGAGGTCCGGGCTTTATCCCGGCCTTTTTAAGGTCATCACCCCGCAGGCTCAATCGAACGTCGGAATAATTGGTCATATACGCCATTATCCTGCGCCTGGCCGTTTGCGAACCGCTGTGGACCATGAACATCAGGAGTACTTCATGCGAAAAACCTTCAAGGCACGAAAATATCCTGCTTGCAGGAAGCTTCCCCTTCCTGGAAAGGAGGTTATATACTTCCTGCCTGTTTGCTTTATACGACAGCAGTTTAGAGGCGTCATCCTTGCGCAGGACAAAATCCGAGCATATCTTTTTAACGCTTTGGACCGGCAGTTCGTCGACTAAGGCAGCCATATACAGAAGCCATTTTTCTATGCTACGGCATTTTTTTATGGGCGCCAAATTATACCATTTAAGCGTCTCCCCGACCGAACCAAAGGCAGAGACTATCCCCTTTGTCAATTTGAGGTCTTTCTCAACGAAACGAAGTTCATTGAGCTCCGCGAGCCTTCTAACGGCTTTGAGGGGGTCCTGCTCCGACAACAGGGCTATGAGCTCTTCCCTTATCCTCTGCTTTTGTGTCCTGTCCACCATCCTTAGCCCTACGGCCTTCTTTATGAGTTCCTCGGTATGCGGCTCTATCCTGAAATCAAACCTTTGCTCAAACCTTACGGCGCGGAATATCCTCGTCGGATCGTCCACAAAACTCAGATCATGCAAGACCCTTATCTTGCCCTCTTTCAGGTCCCTCTTCCCGTTAAAAGGATCCACTAATCGCCCGAAATTCCCTCTCGCAAGTCCCAAGGCCATTGCATTGATCGTGAAGTCCCTGCGGTACAGGTCGTTCTCCAAGGGGCCGAATTTCACCGTCGGGAGCGCAGCCGGCTGCTCATATACCTCGGTCCTCGTCATCGCAATATCTATTTTACACCTGCCTTGCGAAGATCTCGAGGATGGGATCCCTTTGGGACAGGGAATGAATACGGTCCCTGTACCGAACCTCTTGTGGTATACATAGATGCCGCATAATTCCCCGGCGATCTTCTTTGCAAAAGCTATAGCATCGCCTTCTATGACAAGGTCTATATCATAATTCTCAGTACCCAGCATCAGGTCGCGGACAAAACCTCCTACTGCAAAAGCCTTAAAACCCATTGATTCCGCTATCCTGCCGGAAAACCTTAAGAGCTCGGCAACCTTGGCAGGCAAGACCCCGGAAATCCTTGGTGTCAGATTTAACGTAAGATGCCCCTCGTCCGGGGAATCTTCCGTAAGGTTCCCGCCAAAAAGCCTTCCGTGGAAAGCCCTGAGGAGATCCGTCCTGGTAACCAACCCGGCAAGTTTGTTTCCCGTGCTGATAACTGGCACGCAACCCACGTTATTATCCTGCATCACGGACTGTATGGAATAGATCGAGGTATCGGGTTTTACCGGAAAGGGATTTCTGGACATATATCCCTTAATCCTCGCATGCCCGAAACCTCTTGAGATAGCCTTGTCGAGGTCTTTCAAGGATATGATCCCCTCAAACCCCTTCTCCGACTTCACGGCTGCGTACTCCGTGCCGTAAGAGGACAATGCCTCTTTCGCTGCGCTAACAGAAGCGTCGATTTCCAGAAATAAAGGCCCGGAATCCATCAGGTCTTTTGCCTTAGTCTCGGACCTTACATGCTTCCTCAAATACGATAAAAGCATGTCTTTTGCCTCTTTAGCCCCCAGGCCCTTGATAACCGCGCCTGCCGCCGAAGGGTGACCGCCTCCGCCGAATATGGCCGCGGCCCTGGAGACGTCTATCGACTTAATCCCGCTCCGGGCAATGAATTGGACTTTTTCCTTTGTCTGGACGAATATAAAAGTGGCGTTGTAATTCTCGGCTTCCTCCATCTTGTGCGCCAACAGGCTGAGGTCGTCAACATATTCTTCGCTTACGGCAGAAGAAACCGCAATATGTATACCGTTGATGATATGTATCTCCGTTGCCTGGATAAGGCGGGCAAGCAGGTTAAGTTCCTTGTCGGTAAGCCCCCTTCTCAAGTAGGAAGAAACGAGGTCCAGATCGGCACCGCGGGAAATCAAGAAGCCTGCCATGGCTATATCCCGCTCAGTGGTGGTCGGGAAGGTCAGCGAGCCTGTGTCTTCATATATACCCAAGGCCATTATCGTAGCTTCAAGGGGAGAAACCCTGAGACCCTGTCGTTTTATGGTCTCGGCTAATATGGTTGTGGTAGCCCCCGTCTTTTCGTATACGTCTTTTTCGGCCTTTATATCACCGGGGGACCTTTGGTGGTGATCGTAGACATGGACCTCGATCCCCTTCTTACCTAAAAGCCGGGCCATCTTCCCGATCCTTGAAGGCGAACGCGTCTCCACTACTATAAGACGCCTCACTCCTTCGAATGAGGCGTCTTTTTCGCGTTCTATTTTTACGAGGTCTTCGCTCAGGGATATAAAATCCCTGACGGCTCTCTCCTGCGAACCGGGCAGGACGAGTCTCGCGCCCGGGTAAAGCTTGCGCGCCGCCACCATCGACGCCAACGCGTCGAAATCGGCGTTAGTGTGCGTCGTTATTAAATCCATTAATAGAAGAGCGAGACTCCGGCTATCACCGAATTTGTATCGATACCGCCGTTAGGCTTCTTGATGCCAAGATTAGAAATGTGCCTGTAACGATATCCAACGTTAAGAGCAAGGTCATCTTTCATGAAATAGTACAATCCCGCGCCGCCATGATCCACAAAATTGGCGTGCGAGCCCTGTTTGCGGGTCTTTTCGGAAATATAAATCCCTCCCGTGCCGCCTTCGATATAGGGATAGAACTTATCCGCCAGAGGGAACATATATTTGAACCCGAGACTGCAACCGGCCTCATATTCCGAACCGGGCTTGATTACCGGGTTAACAAATGGCTCGACCATAAAGAGCAGCGATCCCCTGAGGCCGTTCCAATTAAGCCATTTCTTCAGGTTGAAACCGAAACGCCCGGCGATGTACACGTTGTCGTAATCCTTGGAGGCGCCGTCATCTCCGACATCAGCGGTTCCCCAACCGGAGTAGAAACCGACTTCTTTAAGACACGCGTCACTGTTTATCACGGAAGCGGTTTCAGCTACGGCACTTACAGAGACAAAAAATAATGCCACGGCCAAAATAAATACCGAAACGACTTTTGACATCACCCCTCCCCCTTTCTTATTTTTGAATATTATATCACAAAACGCAGCCTCAATCATCTGCATTCTGCTTGATCGCGGTTTATGGTGCGCCTGGTGCGAATTGAACGCACAACCTTCAGCTCCGGAGGCTGACGCTCTATCCAATTGAGCTACAGGCGCACGGCCCGCCGTCACGGACGCGGGTGGAACTTCTGATGTATCTGCTTCAGCCGTTCCTTGTTGATATGAGTATATATCTGTGTCGTAGAGATGTTCGCATGTCCGAGCAATTCCTGGACGATCCTCAGGTCCGCTCCTCTCTGTAACAGATGCGTCGCGAAAGAATGCCTCAAAGTATGCGGGGTGACGCGCTTCTTTATCCTGGCCGCCTTGACATAATATTTTATCGTCATCCAAAAAGACTGCCTGGACATGGACTTGCCCAGCCTCGTCAGGAACAGGGCGCCGGAATCTGCTTTCTTGAGGAATCTAGGACGGGCTTTCCCGATATATTTCTGCAACGCCTCTTTCGCCTTGGCGCCTACGGGTATTATACGCTCTTTCTGACCTTTGCCGAGACATTTGACAAAACCCATATCCATGTGCAGGTCCGTAAGTTTGAGGTTAACCAGCTCTGAAACCCTCATCCCTGTAGCATACATAAGTTCCAGGGCAGCCTTGTCCCTTAGGCCCTGCTTGAGCCTTGTATTCGGGCTGTTGATTATAGCCTCCACTTCATCAAGGTCGAGGACATCGGGAAGGGTTTTCCATAATTTGGGGGTTTCTATTACGGAAGTGACATCCTCCCTTAAGAGCCTTTGGCTCGTAAGATACCTGTGAAGGACCTTAATGGCTACCAGGTTCCTCGCTATTGAGCTGGAATTGAGCTTGCCATCCTTCAGGCTCATAAGGAAATCCTGTATGTCCGGCCTTTTCACCCTGTTGAAATCATCTATGCCGTTCTTTTTCAAGTAGGCGGTATATTTTGCCAGGTCCCTCCCGTATGATTCCAGGGTATTCCTGCTCAAACCCCGCTCAACCGAAAGATACTCCATGAATTCCTTGATGAACTCATCCATTTAAAAGAAAGGGTTCTCCTTCTTTTCATGCCCGATAGTAGTAGGCCTGCCGTGACCAGGATATACCTTCGTATCGTCCGGAAGGCAGAACAACTTATTCATGATGGAATCCATAATATCATCGTAAGAACCGCCTTGTATATCAGTCCTCCCGATGTTCTCCTTAAAAAGCGTATCCCCGCTAAAAAGGACATTCCCGCACCTCAATGATATCGAACCGGGGCTGTGTCCGGGAGTATGTATTACTGACAGTTCAAGTTCTCCGATTTTAACGGAGTCCCCTTCCTCGAGGAACCTGTCGGCGCGCAGGCCGTCAGCCCTGTGGGCAAAAACGGGCAGTCCGAACGCATCGTTGGCACCTATATGGTCATAATGACCGTGTGTATTTATCACGCACACGCCCTTTAATCCGAGATCGGCCAATTTCTCTTTTATAATCTCGGGCTCTCCGCCGGGGTCTATTATCGCAGCTTCTTTCTTTGCGGCGCACCCGAAGATATAGCAATTGGCGCTGAGCGGACCTGCCTGCAGGCAATCAAGGATATATCTCATTCTTTTGGCAACGACTGCTCAATGGTCCTGATCGGCTTGATAGGTTCTTCTTCCTGCAGTATGAAAGGCTTTACCTCCTTCGTATCAAACAACCTTATGATGACACGGCGGCGGCTTTCGAGGTCGTTGACCATCTTAGCGGCCTGGACATCGGTGGGCTGGCCGAGCTCAACCTTCCTCTGCACCGACTGATAAAACCTGATATACTTATCCAATTCCTCTTTCTTGGGGCTCTTTAGAAGGTCCTGCATCCTCTGGAGGTCTTCAACGGCCCTCGTAGAGGCAAGCACTTCCCTCTTATTACTGCCCTTCATTTTCAGGCAGTCCATAAGGTCCTCTGTCCAGGTGCGCCAGTATGTAAAGTGGTTATTGTATAATACATCGTTAGGATAAACGTTCTTATAATCCTGCGGCATCAGTACAGGGGTGATCTTCTTAGGCGGAGTTTTCCTGACGAATTTCTTCTTCAGGCTCTCGCAGCCGCAAAGCCCTGACGCCAATACGAACACCAAAGCGACCGTCAGGCAACGACCTATGTTCCTGTTCATATTTTCTCCTTTATCATTTTTTCAAACACAGCTTCATCGATTATCCTTATGCCAAGCTGCTTTGCCTTCTGGTATTTAGACCCGGGGTTCTCTCCGGCGACCAAAAAATCCGTCTTGCCGCTGACGCTCGAAGAGGCGCTGCCTCCAAGCTGCCTTACGATCTGTTCCGCGTCGGCCCGGGCGCGGTTCTTGAGTTCGCCTGTAAAAACAAATGTCTTACCATTAAGTACGGCCCCAAACCTGTTCCCGGCTTCCTCGGAAGTCTTTACCCCCGCAGACTTGAGTTTTTCCAAAACTTTTTTGGTGACCGGGTTATCAAAATATTCCTGTATGGATTCCGCGACAACAGGCCCTATCTCATCGATCTCGAGAAGGTCCGCAGGCCGCTGCCCGGACAGGATATCTACCGAACCGAATCTTTTGGCCAGGATCTCGGCCGTATGTTCGCCGACGTGGCGTATTCCCAGACCGTAGATCAACCTGTTAAGGGGAACGAGTTTGCTGCCTTCGATCGCATCCATGAGATTCCGGGCGGATTTCTCCCCCATCCTTTCAAGACCCCTGACCTGACCGTACTCAAGAAAATATATATCACCGTAGTCTCTTATAAGCCCGGAATCGACAAGTTGGTCTACCATGGCCTCGCCCATTCCTTCGATATCCATTGCGGTCCGCGAGGCAAAATGAATTATGCTTTCTTTTACCTGCGCGGGACAAAAGACGTTTTCGCACCGGACGGCTACTTCTCCCTCCTCGCGCTTGGTGGCGCTGCCGCAGGCTGGGCATTTTTCAGGCATCCTGAACTTCCTTTCGCGTCCCGACCTGGAGGCCTTTACGACTTCCACTATTTGGGGAATTATCTCGCCGGCCTTTTCTATAATGACGGTATCGCCTATCCTGATATCCTTACGCTCGACCTCATCTTCATTATGCAAAGAGGCGTGTGTAACCGTAGTCCCCGCGACAAAAACCGGCTCCAGGACCGCAACCGGGGTAAGGGCCCCGGTCCTGCCAACCTGTACTTTTATATCCAGGAGCCTGGTCTTAACCTTTTCGGCAGGGAATTTATAGGCGATCATCCACCTGGGGGATTTTGACGTCGCTCCCAGCTGCTTCTGTTGGGCAAACGAGTTTATCTTTACGACCATCCCGTCTATATCGTAATCCAGCGTCCGGCGTTTTTTATACCAGGTCTCGCAAAATCCTATAACCTCCTCGATATTTCCGCAGAGCTTAAAATTGGTGTTTACCCTCAACCCTAGGTTCCTGAGGCCAAGCAACAGTTCTGATTGGGAACCAAAAAGCTCTCCCTCAAAATATCCTATGCCGTGCATGAATATGTTAAGCCCGCGTTCTGCCACCATTCGGGGATCGAGCAACTTTAACGAACCGGCCGCTGCATTCCTGGGGTTAGCGAAAACTTCATCGCCCGACCTTTCCTTGGCGGCATTTATGGCCTTAAAGTCCTCAAGCTGCATATATACTTCTCCGCGCACCTCCAGGATACCCTTCAAAACCCCGTTGTCGGGATTGTCCAGTTTTAACGGGACAGCCTTGATGGTTTTTATATTTGCGGTTATATCGTCGCCTTTTGAACCGTCGCCGCGTGTAGCCGCCCGCGTCAAAATACCGTCCTTATACGTAAGGCTGACCGATACGCCGTCTATTTTAAGTTCAACGACATATTCATAATCCTGTCCGCCTAAATTCTTCTTCACCCTTTCGTCGAATTCCCTGAGCTCACCGTGGTTATAGGTGTTATCCATGCTCATCATGCGGACCCTGTGCTCGACCACGGGGAATCCTCCGATAGGCTCTCCTCCGACGCGCTGTGTGGGTGAATCAGCCGTCACGAGCCCGGGATGCTCTCTTTCCAGCTCCTCAAGCTGCTTGAGCATGGCGTCATACTCGACGTCGGATATTTCAGGGCTGTTCTCCACGTAATAGAGCCTGTCGTGGCGGCGAAGTTCTGTCTTGAGCTTATCAATACGCTGCCTGGCATTAGTAGTCATCGAGTATGCCGAAACCCCGGTATTCCCCGGTAGGTTCCTCCCAATGAACCGACTCATCCGTGATCTGGCGTTTCATGGCCCCGGAGACGCCGGTAAGCATCTCCTTAAGGTTATCTTCGGGGCCTTCGGCGACCAATTCAACCCTTCCGTCCCTGAGATTTTTTGCATAACCGGACAGCTTAAACCGCCTGGCAACAGCCTCGGCGGTAAACCTGAAACCTACTCCCTGAACATGTCCCGAATAATAGACGTGAATTCTTTTGATTACATCATTCATGGTAATCCTAAGGCAATTCTGCAGGAATGGTCGGGGCGGACAGACTTGAACTGTCGACCTCTTCGTCCCGAACGAAGCGCTCTACCAAACTGAGCCACGCCCCGGTTACTTAAACAGGTTCTTCAAGCTCCAGAGACCCTTCTTTGCATCCCTTGCTTCAGATTGCAAAGAAACGAACTCTTTCGCGTATTTGACATTAGGCGGAACGGTATAAACCAAAGCATATCCCTTCTTGACCAGTTCCGCGTTGACAAAGATATTCCCGGAATATACATAAGCAAGGGTCCTGCCGTACTTATCGGTCCTGCCGGCATCGAACTCAAGCCTGACTTTCCTGTCTTTAACAAGCCTCTCATTCTCCCGTTTCGCCTCGGCGTAATATGGACGGCCCCTTTCGGGAGTGTCTATGCCGATGTACCTGACGTGTTCGCCGTTTTCCAGGACCACCGTGTCTCCGTCTATTACCCTGGTAACCAGTGCTTCTTCGGCAAAACAGGCTGTTAATGCCAGAGATACTAAGATTATAAAGGCTGAAAAAACAACCGTAAACTTCATGATCCTACTTAACATAACGGTTGATTTTATCATGAGCAAGAAAAATAGTCAACTTAGACAAAACCTTTTTCCCGCAGGAATTCCATGGTGATTCCCGATTTTTCATCCGTGGAGGTATATTTCTCAACATATTTGCCAAGTATATCCGTCTCTATGTTTACTTTGTCACCCGCTTTCCTGAAGCCAAGCGTCGTCATCTTTGCGGTATGAGGTATGACATATACAATAAAATAGTCTTTACCCGTATCTCCTACGGTAAGGCTTATGCCGTCAACCGCAACCGAACCCCTGTTAACTATGCCCTTCATTATCTCCTTGCCGGCATTTATCTTAAAAGATATCTCCGCTTTCTTGTCAGTACGTGAGGATATCTCTCCGGCGCAATCGATATGACCGGTAACGAAATGCCCTCCTATCCTGGAACCCGCGGCCAATGCGCTCTCCAGGTTGACCCTGTCGCCGGTTTCAATCTGACCTATCGTGGTCAATTCCAGAGTTTGCCTTACGGCCTCCACGGAAAAGACCTTACCGTCGATATCAACAACGGTAAGGCACGTGCCGTTCACCGAAACAGAGTCTCCCGTTTTAAGGCCCCGGGCCACCTTTGAGGCCTCTATCGACAGCAATGAAGGCTCGCGCCTTTTGTCAAATCCCTTCACAAGCCCCAATTCTTCGATTATTCCAGTAAACATCCTATCTCCTCACGTAACCTTCGATAAGGAAATCCGCGCCTACCCTGCGACAGGTAATGTCCCTAAGCCGTATCGCATCATTTACCCTGGCTATGCCCTTGCCCTCAACGGGCGTCTTGGCATTCCTTCCCCCTATTATTTTTGGAGCAATAAAGAAACAGACTTTATCGACGACTCCTTCCTCGAAGGCGGAAGCTATGGTCTCCCCGCCTCCTTCAATAAGCACGCTTGTCACACCGCGGTCTGCAAGCATGGCCAAAACAGGTCTTATTGCGACTCTACCGGTTCCGGGCTCAGGCATGGCGATAATGACATCTCCGCCATTGCTGTTAAGCACTTTTGCGCGGCGAGATATCCCCCTCGAACCGGAAAGGATTACCCTTAACGGTTGTCTCTTGTTCTTTTTGCCGGTCCTCGCGGTAAGCAAAGGATCGTCGTTGCGTACGGTGCCTATTCCTACCATCACCGCGTCCACTTGGCTCCTTAGCCTGTGGACAAGATTCCTCGAGGCTTCCCCTGATATCCACCTGGAATCGCCTGTCCTTGCGGCTATCTTACCATCGAGGGTCTGCGCGGCCTTAACGGTCACAAAAGGCATTCCCTCCGTGACGAATTTAATAAAAGACTCGTTGATCTTGCAGGCTTCATCCCGCAACAACCCGCACTCTGTCCTTACCCCGGCTTTTTTTAATGCGGCAAACCCCCTGCCGTTGTTCAACGGGTTAGGGTCCTTCATGGCCGCAACAACCCTTTTTATCCCGGAACGGATTATAGTGTCAACGCAAGGCGGGGTCTTCCCGTAATGGCTGCATGGTTCAAGCGACACATAAAGTATAGCCCCTTTTGCCTTCTTTCCTGCCTGTCTAAGCGCATATACCTCGGCGTGAGGGCCTCCGGCAAACTTGTGGTAACCGATGCCTGCTATCCTGCCATTCTTTACTACCACCGCCCCTACACACGGGTTCGGACTGGTCTTGCCGAGCCCCTTCGAGGCAAGCTTTATGGCATATCTCATGTATTTTATGTCTTCTTCGCGCATTCCTTTAATTTTTCCACAAGACTGTAAGGGACCGTGACCGTTCCCATCAACATACTGCCCTTATTCGCACCGTGGCAGTCGGAGCCTCCCGTAATCAGAAGGCCCTTATCTTTTGCCAGCTCCGCAAGCCTACTGGACACCGCCTTGGATTGTTCGGAATGGTAGACCTCTATACCGTCGAGGCCATATTTGGCGAATTTATCTACTAAGTCAGTCCCTCCCATCAACTGGGGATGGGCATATACGACTACGGAACCGACCTTCTTTAGTTCGGCTATGGCTTCCCTTACCGCGATCTCGTAGTGCGGAACGTAGCAAGGTCCTTTATCGCCTATATATCTTGAGAAGGCCTCTTTGATCGAAGAGACATAGCCCTTGTCTTCCATGACAGAAGCTATATGCATCCTTCCGACTGATCCCGGGCCGCTCACCTTAAAGACCTCTTCGGGCCTGAGGGTGATGTTATACTTTTTTAATTTCTCTACTATCCTGTATACCCTGTCGATCCTCTTCTTCCTGATAGCCTCAAGCCTGTTCCGGAAACGCGTGTCTTCCAGGTCCGGGAAGTACCCAAGTATATGGACTTCCCTGCCCGCCTCTTGCGCGGTCATCTCGACGCCGGCAATTATCTCGGGACCTTTCTTACCCGCGGCCTTGCGTGCGGGTTCCACCCCGTCAACGCAGTCATGGTCAGTGATGGCTATGCATGAAAGGCCCGTCTCCATGGCATTCTCGACCACTTCCCTCGGCGTAAAAGTCCCGTCGGAGAGATTGGTGTGGACATGAAGGTCAGCTTGCCTTTCCATCCTTGACCTCTTCTTTGCTGATCTTGTCCAGTATGCCGTTCACAAATTTGCCCGATTCCATATCGCCGAATTTTTTTGCCAGGTCTACCGCCTCGTTTATGGAGACCTTCTGGGGGATATCGGGACAGAACAGCAGCTCATAAGTAGCCAGCCTTAAGACATTCCTGTCTATGACCGCCATGCGGCTGAGCTTCCAATTGCTGGCATAGGCCGAGATAGTTTCGTCTATCTCCTTCAAGTTCTTAAGCGCACCTATTACCAGCGAGTTGGCAAAATCCGAGATCTCCGCTTCGGCCTCATTCTCCCTCCAAAAATCAAGGAAGAGTTTATCGACAGGGTCTTTCCTGATATCAACCTGGTAGAGTATCTGCAACGCGCATTCACGCGCCTGGGTCCTCTTTCTCATCTCTAGATATTCTCTAGGAGATTAGCCATCTCGATAGCGGACACGGCGGCATCGCGGCCTTTATTGCCGTCCTTCGTCCCGGCGCGCTCTATGGCCTGTTCCAGGTTATCGGCTGTTATAACCCCGAATATGACAGGTACGCCCGTATCGATAGATACCTTGGCGACACCTTTAGCGGCTTCACTGGATACATATTCGAAATGAGGGGTTGAACCCTTTATTATCGCCCCAAGGCATATTACGGCGTCGAATTTCTTCGACTTAGCCAGCCTGTTGGCGACAACGGGTATCTCGAACGAACCCGGTACCCAAACCGCCTCTATCTCCGCCTCTTTGGCCCCGTGCCTCGTAAGCGTATCGACAGCGCCCTCCAAAAGCCTTTTCGAGATGAAATCGTTGAACCTCGAAATAACTATCGCGAACTTCTTGCCTTTCGCGATCAACTGCCCTTCGATCGTCTTGACCATCTTACCCTCCCTTTATTTTACCTTCCTAAGTACATGACCGAGTTTTTCCTTCTTCGTCCTGAGATATCTCGCGTTCTTCGGGTTAGGCTGCATCTCGATATGGACCCTCTCCGTTACCTTTAACCCGTAACCTTCCAGGCCGACTATCTTCTGGGGGTTATTGGTCAGCAAGCGTATCTTCTTAAGCCCCAGGTCAGCGAGTATCTGTGCACCTATGCCGTAGTCCCTTAGGTCCGCATCAAAACCCAGGGCGTTATTCGCCTCTACAGTATCGAGACCCTTGTCCTGGAGCGCGTAGGCTTTGATCTTGTTCTCCAGGCCTATACCCCTGCCTTCCTGCCTCATGTAAAGTAGTACACCGCGGCCTTCCTTACTTATCATAGAAAGCGCGTTCCTGAGCTGTCCTCCGCAATCGCAACGCATAGAACCGAAGACATCGCCGGTCAAGCACTCGGAATGGACCCTTACAAGGGCGGGCTTGTCCGACAATTTACCCATAACCAGGGCAACGTGGACTTTCCCGTCTATCAAGGATTCATACAGCATCAACCTGAAATCCCCGAACTCAGTGGGAAGCGGCGTCTCTTCGATGAGGCGGACGAGTTTCTCGGAAGCCATCCTGTATTTGATGAGATCGGCTATGGTGCAAATTTTGAGCTTGTGTTTCTTCGCGAAATCTGTAAGCTGCGGCGTACGCGCCATCGTGCCGTCGTCATTCATTATTTCGCATATCACTCCAACCGGTTTTAATTTGGCAAGTTTTGCCAGATCCACGGCAGCCTCGGTATGGCCTGTCCTGACCAGGACGCCGCCTTCCTTAGCCCTGAGAGGGAAGATATGGCCGGGCCGGCTAAAATCATCCGGCTGCGACCGCAGGTCCGCAAGGGCCTTTATTGTCCTGGCCCTGTCCTGGGCCGAGATCCCGGTAGTGACCCCCTCTTTCAGGTCTATCGACATCGCCCATCCGGTATTGAAATTACCTCCTCCTGTTTCCGATAGCACTTCGATACCGAGCGCATTAAGCCTCTTTTCTTCCATTGGCACGCAAACAAGTCCGCGCCCGAATTTAGCCATGAAATTTATGGCATCCGGGGTAACGAATTCGGCGGCCATGAGAAGGTCACCCTCATTCTCCCTGTCCTCGTCATCAATAACGATGACCATTTTGCCTTTCCTGATATCCTCGATCGCCTGCTTGATGGTATTGAACATTTTTCTCCTTAAACAAAAAAATCCCGAAGGTTTACCTTCGGGATAACGGTATTATTCCGCGCAATATGGCAAATAGAACTGCCGCGATGCGTCTTCTCTCATCTAGACTTTAACTATTGGCTCCTGAACTTCCCAGGATCTGTCCCAGGCATATTGATTTGCGAAGCAAATCAGCCAAAGACTCGCAGGCTTGACCTCGTTCTTGCGAGACCTTACTGCCAGTGGGGAATTTCACCCCTCCCGAAGAACAGGATAATTTTATACCAAACGGGGCCTTTTGTCAAGACCACAGCCATTGCGGAGGCTACCTTGACAAAGCCCCCTTCTTGGGGTATCATTAGCCCATCATGGAAAAGAAATCGCTTCAAGAGATGCTTGACAGGATACGCGCAGAGCTGACCATATTTTATGAGATCGGCAATGCGATGCGCTCAACGCTCAACCTGGATGAAATACTTTTTATCATCCTCACGGGCGTAACCTCCCACGAAGGCCTGGGATTCAACAGGGCCGTTCTCTTCCTCGTGAATGAGGAAGAGAACGTTATCGAGGGTAAAATGGGTATCGGCCCTCATTCGGAAGAGGAAGCCGGACGTATATGGGGCAGGATCGCCTCGGAACAGTTGACGCTCGAGGACCTCATATCGGCGTACAGTTTCTATAAAAAGGGGAGTTCCGAGCTTGATAAGATAGTCCGAAGCATAAGGGTCCCTCTTCGCGAAGACGCCGGAGTCCTGGCCATGACCGTACTTGAAGGCATGAGTTTTGAGATAACCAACGAATCCACCAGGAAAAACATCGAGACCGATCCTGTTTTGAAATCCCTTAAAACACAGTATTTTGTGACCGTACCCCTAAGGGCAAAAGACAAGGTAATAGGTCTTATCCTCGCCGATAACATATTCACTAAGAAACCCATAGGCAAGGATGACATAAGGACGCTAACGATGTTCGCTAACCACGCAGGCCTGGCGATCGAGAACTCACGCCTCTACGAGGAAACTGTCCACCAGGCGAATACAGATATGCTCACTCGCCTGTGGAACCACGGCTATTTCCAGTATTCCCTTACAGAAGACCTCAAGAAGGCCTACGAATCCAGGAAACCTCTTTCGCTGATAATGTTCGACATCGATAACTTCAAGAACTACAACGATACCCTGGGCCATCAAATGGGTGACCAACTCCTTAGGGATGTCGCGCGGATATTGAAAGCCACCTGTGACGGGAAAGGAACCGTTTCCCGCTACGGCGGAGAGGAATTTGCTGTAGTCCTTCCCGGGATTTCAAAGGACCCTGCCTACCAGATCGGGGAAGTGCTCAGGCAGGCCATAGAAGGTTTCCAATTCAAAGGCCAGGAAGTGCAACCTACCAAGAACCTCACCCTAAGCGCCGGTATAGCTACCTACCCTGAAGACGCGCTCGATAAAGAAAAATTGATCTATTTGGCTGACATGGCACTGTACGAAGCAAAAAGAACGGGGAAAAATAGAGTCTGCGTCTACAGGTCAAAATAACGCTTATCCTTCCAAGCGCCGCTGTTTCAGGCCGTCTTCGCTTCCAGCTCCTGTGAAAACTTAACCGAAACGATCTTCGATACACCCGACTCCTCCATTGTTATGCCATACATAACGTCGGCAACCGAAATCGTCTTCTTGTTATGCGTTATTATTATGAACTGAGATGTCTTAACAAAATCGCGAAGCACCCTGCAGAACCTGTCTATATTCGCCTCGTCAAGAGCCGCGTCCATCTCATCCATTACGCAGAACGGACTCGGCTTGACTTTGAATATCGAGAACAACAGCGCGATGGCGGTCATTGACCTCTCGCCGCCCGAAAGCAGCGATATAGACTGCGGTTTCTTCCCGGGAGGCCTGGCTATGATCTCTATGCCGCTCTCGAGTATATCCTCCTGATCTATCAGCAGGAGTTCCGCGTCGCCGCCCCCGAACAACAGCCTGAACATATCCCTGAACTCCGCCTGGATCTTCTGGAAAGTCTCAATGAACATCTCGCGGGTAGTCCTGTTAAGTTTATTTATGGCCTTATGCAGGTCATCCTTGGCGGACAAAAGGTCCTGCTGCTGGGTGGTCAGGAACGTAAAGCGCTCCTGCAATTCTTTATGCTCGTCTATCGCGACAAGGTTGACCGGGCCCATCTGTTCCAGCTTTTCGCGAAGCAATTCCATCTTCGTATTCGTCTCTTCCCAATTGATATCACCAGGGATCTCAACCTGATCAAGGTCCGCCTCTACCTTATAGACCTGCAGAAGCCTGTCCTTTATGCTGGACCTCTTGTAACCAAACTCGGTAGACCTCACTTCAAGCACATGTAT
This sequence comes from Candidatus Omnitrophica bacterium UBA6215, assembly GCA_002421665.1. Classification (GTDB taxonomy): domain Bacteria; phylum Omnitrophota; class Gorgyraeia; order Pluralincolimonadales; family Pluralincolimonadaceae; genus UBA6215. The sequence continues at coordinate 358,933 of DISH01000004.1, read as the reverse complement.
GCGTCCGCTAAGGTCATTAAGGGACTTCTGGTTCTCCCTGACCTCGGACTCCAGATGGGCGAGTGTATCGCTTATGGTCCTGCGTTCCTCTACTATCTTCTGGGAATCAGACTCGGCGGAAGCCTTAAGGACAAGTAATTCGTCGTTCCTCTTTGACAATACGTCCGATTCGGAGACAAGCTCGGCAATCCTGTTCCTGGAATCTTCCAGTTCCCTCTCCTTCGCAAAATAACCGTTTTTCTCATCCTCAAGAGAACGCCCCATCATCGTAAGGGCGTTGATCACGGAAATCTCCTTGTCCTTGAGCAGGTCCAACTCGGTCTTGAGCTGGGTGATGAGCACAAGCGTATCTTCCCTTTCCTTGAGCTTTACGGATATCGTCTCCTGGTTGGACTTTATCGTCTCCTGGACCTTGGAATCCTCGTCATTAAGGGTAGCAAGCTCCTTCTTCAATTCTTCTTCCTTGAAAGCATAGGTATCGATCTCCGACTTTACCTCATCGAGCTCTAGGTTAAGCAGGGATTCTTCGTCGGTAAGCTTGGTCATGGCATCATCAAGCCCGGACTTTTCGCTGATCTTATTGGCATTATCTATCTGTATCCGGTGGATCTGTTCGGCAACGGTCTTTGTATCGGCCTCAAGGGTATCTCTGGTCTGCTTCTTTTCCCCGAGTTCCCTGACTGCGCTCTCAGTCCGCACCTTAAGGTTCTCGGTGCTTATCTTGAGCTCCTTTATCTTGGCGTCCCTGCCGATAAGCCCGAAACCTTCGGCCTTCGGTATCTTTCCTCCTGTTGAAAGCCCTTTCTCCACAACCTCTCCGTTCCTGGTAATGAGCCTGGCGTTCGCGTTATCGCCTGCAGCGGAAAAAGCAGCTTCAAGGTCTTCGGAAAGAAAAGTGTTCCTGAGCATATAATCTATGACCGGCTTGATATTCTCGCCTGCCTTGATATAATTCATTATATCGCTGCCTTTTTCGGGCCTGTTGATACCCTCAAGCGGTATGAAAGTCGCCCTGCCCAAAGAACCTTCATCCAGGAATTTTATCAGCCTCTTGGCAGTATCCTTATCTTTAACTATGACCGCCTGGACCATATCCCCGAGGGCCGCTTCGACCACGCCGTCGTAGCCCTGGAACGGCTCGATAAGATCGGCGACTACGCCAATAACACCATCCGATACGGGTGAACCCTTTTCCACTTCCTTCAGGACGGTTTTTACGCCAAGCGAAAAACCTTCATATTTAGCCTTAAGGTCCTCAAGGAAAGCAAGCCTAGATTGAGAAGTAGCCAGCTCTGAATTGAGCCCTTGGAGATCGATCTCCAGCTTGTTGATCTCCTCATCCAGGTTGCTGAGGTTGCCCTCGGCTTGGGCCTTCTTCCAGTTAAGTTCTTCTATATCTTTGCTTATCTTTTCTATGGATATTACCAAGTCGCCCAATTTTTGGTTAACACATGCCCTCTCTTCATCTACCTTCCTCTTTTCCACCTCTATCCTTCTCTGCCTGGAGCTGAGGTGCTGGGTATGGGCTACCAGCTTGGTAAGCTCGTTGTGGGCCCTTGTCTGGCCCTGGGCTATATCAACTATGTACAGTTTCGCTTTTTCGATATTGGACTGGCAGGTTTTTACTGTTTCCGCTATAGAATCGAGATAGGTCGTCTTTTCTTCTATCTCTCTGCGCTTATTCTCTTCGTTGGTCTTGAACATACCTGATTCGGCCGCAAGCCTGGAAACCTCGGTTTCCAGGCCGGAGAGCCTTTCCCTGTTTGCAACAAGGTCTTTCTCGATCGAAGATATCCTTGAATTGAACTCGCCGGTCCGCTCCGAATTATATGTTATCTTGTCCCTGTTCCTCTCTATCTGCCCCTCTATATTGACAACATTGGCCTTGGCCTCGGAAAGCCTGTGATCAACATTGTCCAATTCGCTCCTGAGGCCCGCAAGTTTCGAGTCCAGGCCGGATATCGCGGCATTGAACTCATCCTCTTTGGTTTTAAGGGCATCCCTGTCGGAATATATACTGCCTTCCTCGTTCTTTAGTTTTTTGAATTCATTGGAAGCCGACAAGACTTCCATCTCTTTGAGTTTCTCAAAATCATCTTTATACTTCCTGGCCTTGTTCGCCTGGCGTTCTATGGAATTTATCTGGCGCTTGACTTCCGTGATTACGTCGCTTACCCTGAGGAGGTTCGCCTCTGTCTGCTCAAGTTTCCTTAAGGCCTCCTTCTTTTTGGCCTTGTACCTGGTTATACCGGCGGCCTCCTCGAACACATAGCGCCTTTCTTCGGGACGCGAGTCCAATAATTCGGCTATCCTGCCCTGTTCCATAAGGGAATAAGTGGATGTGCCGATGCCGGTGCCCATAAAAAGTTCGTTGATATCTTTTAGCCTGACCGGGGTCTTGTTGATAAAATATTCGCTCTCTCCGGAGCGGAAGACCCTTCTGGTAATGGTAACTTCGTCGTATTCTGTAGGGAGTATCTTTGGCTGGTTTACTATGGTAAGGGACACTTCGGCAAAGCCAAGCGCTTCTTTTCCGTCCGTGCCGCTGAAGATGACATCTTCCATCTTAGTGCCGCGGACTTCCCTGGCGGAGGTTTCTCCGAGCACCCATTTGATCGAGTCGGAGATATTGGATTTACCGCAGCCGTTCGGGCCGACTATCGCCGTAACGCCGGGTTCAAAATTCAGCTCGGTCTTGTTGGCAAATGACTTGAAACCGAATAGTTCAAGGTTCTTAAAATGCAAATTGGCACCCTCCCTTCCGAAAGTGAACCACCCAAAATGGTGTCTCAGTCGGGGAGTGCCAAGACAATTTTGTTATCGTCGCAAATCCAAATTGTTAGTTAAAAAATAACATATACAACACGTTTTGTCAATATCTATTTAAATTCACCACCTGAACTCATATCCTAAAACAGACAGGACCGTCACAGCCGCCGTCTCGGACCTTAGGACCTCGTTCCCCAAAATTACCGGTATTGCGCCCCGTTCAACAGCCATGCGCACCTCCGGGGCCGTGAAATCCCCTTCGGGGCCTATCAACACGCAGACCGAGACCGGGTTCCTGCCCTTAATTACATCCTTTATCGGCCTGTTACCCTCATATAAGCATGGTATGAGCGAGAACTCGCAGCCCTCAAGATATGATAACGCATCCTTGAAGTCCGAGACCGGGGCTATCTCCGGAAAAACAGACCGGCCACATTGCTTGGCAGCGACCATGGTTATCTTATTCCACCTCTGCGTCCTATTCCCGCCTTCGGACATCTTCATCACCGTTCTGGATGTTATAACTGGAACTATCCTTGATACGCCGAGTTCGGTCGCTTTTTCAATTATCAGGTCCATCTTAGATGCTTTAGGAACCGCCTGCAGCAGCGTTAACCGGCATTTCTCTCCGGGGGTTTCAGATGAGTTTATGATCACGGCGGTCATCTCCATCTTGCCTACCTTATCGATAGTCCCGGTATACTCCATACCTGTCCCGTCAAAAACCGTTATCTTGTCGCCTTCGCGCAGGCGCATCACGTCCCTGGCGTGGTGCAATTCATCTCCCTTTACCGTTATCCTGCTGCCCGAGACGGACCCTTTCGGTATAAAAAACCTGCTCATCTCTTTCCCTCAGAAAAAACCTGGGCCATAAAAGTATATAATTCCGTCTTCTTGTCCTTCCAGGCATCCGCAGGCAGGCCTGCCTTGCCTTCGCACAGGTTTGAAAGGAACTCGTCCCTGCTCCATCCCGTCTCATCGGCCACCTGCGGCAGGAATACCCCGCTGCGATATCCGCATTTTACTATGACGCCATGGACGCCCATCTTTATCTTGGATAAATCCGTAACACGCTCCGGCTCGGACAAGACCGATATCTCTATGTTTATGTCCTTTAATTCACCCGCCTGGACGGGTGCAAACCTGGGGTCTCCGGTCGCAGACTCAACGGCCATGTCCCTGACGGTAAGATAAAGCGGCTGCCTCCCGATTATGTTCCCGATACACCCTCTGAGCTGGCCGTCCTTGTGAAGTGTTACGAATGCCCCTTCCTCTCGCATCAAACCGGGATCGGTGACATCGAACTCGGGTATCTTCTCCTGCCTGATACAGGACTCTATCGTTTTTCTTGCTATTTCGAGCAAAACCTTCTTTTGCGCGGTATCCAGCATCTCATTTTCCTCCGTTTTATAGATGACCAGACTGCCGTAACCTACTACCCTGCTTTTGTCCCCGGCGGTGTCTCCCGAATTCGCGTACTTAAGAAGGGATATCCTGTCTGCGCCAAGCTCGCTGCACGCAAGCATGGCCGTTATTACGGGGGCTGACCCGCAAAGCTCGCATTCGCCCTCGGCTACTTTACGCGCAAACCGCATCGGGTCATAATTGAGCATTTCGGACAGGGTGGCCTGGTCTCTAATGAGCGCGTCGTTATATTTCAGGTAATGCGAAAGGTCCGTGCTGGCAATTATGAGCACTTTCTTCCCGGATCCCTTGGCAGTCTTCGCAACTCCCCTCGCGACGGCGCGGCAGGTCACATAATCCGGACGGCCAATGACCACGGGCACTATCATGAAATCTTTCAATGACCTTTGCAGGAAGGGTATTTGGACTTCTATGGAATGTTCGTCGGCATATACCCGGGGGTCTTTCCTTATGGTGGCCTTCTCCGCCCTTATGAGCCTCTCCTCGAACACCCTGTCTATGGGGACCTTGCCCAGAGGCGTCTCATAATAATCCTTCCCGAGAACGGCGGCACCGTCAAAGACCAGCCTGTGGCTGGGGCCTATTATAATTACGGTATCATACCTTCTGCCGGATATTTCTTTGAACCCGTATGCCGCTATCGGTCCTGAATATATATAGCCCGCGTGCGGCGATATAAGCGCTACTATATCGCCGTCCACCTTCGCAGGGTCGGCAACCGATAAATAGCCGTCGATCTGCTGCCCCAAGGCCCCCGGTTCCGCCGGATAAAAAGTTCCGGACGCAACGGGCTCTTGAATGCTTTCGGCGTATACGCACAAAGAAGATGACAGCATAATCAGGGTTACGGCGGAAAAGCGGCAAAACGATAAAGCGGATTTCATTAGGAGGGTCCTCTTTATGTGATGGTGGAGCTGGGGGGAGTCGAACCCCCGGCCTCTTGAGTGCGATTCAAGCGCTCTCCCAACTGAGCTACAGCCCCTCGCAACCAGACGTAATGGGGCGGTCTGTAAGACCAGCCCCTCGCAACCAAAGCGTTAATTATACCAAACTTTCTTCATCCTGTATAGCCCGGCTATTGTCTCTCGATCACAAAAAGGCTATAGCGATGGCTGCCTATAAGCTTTGTGGCTTCCGAGGCGGTCAGGCCATTCGTTGATATGCCGTTTATAGATACTATACGGTCGCCTGACCTCAATCCGGCCTCCTGTGCGGGATAAACAGGCTTGCAGGATGAGCAATCCTTGGCATAGAACCCGTTGACTATCAAGTTATCGTCTACCGAGAAACCGAAATCCCTGTAGTCATACTTCCTCTTGATGCTCTCCCTGTTCATTATGTTGAAACCGAAATTTACCCTCTTGGCAAATGAAGGCAACGGCTCCTGCGTAACGTCGGGACCTTCCGCCTCCCTTTCCGCCGGCAAAGCCTCTTTCTTCTCGGCCTTCTGTTTTTCTATCTCTTCGGCCTTGTTGCTGACAGCCGATTCAAGCGATATCTTTGCCGGCTTATAATCCGGCTTTATCCTTAATGCCTTCCTGTATTCCTCTATAGCGGCGTCGTAATTCTTGTCCTGGTAATATTTGTCTCCCATGAGGACGCTTGCCTCTTCAGGCAAAAATTTCCGTACTTCCCTTACCCTCGACTTATCTATGGTCGTTTTCCCGAGCGGAAGCCGCAATACGTAATTATCCCCGTCCTGGCTTTCTATGGTCCCCTGGACCTTGCTGCCGTTATCCAGTATAAGCACATCGCAATAAACAGTCTCTGTTGTAGCTTGCGGGGCCTCGACAACTTCTTTCGTCGCCGGGGATTTGTCGTCAGCGGTCCGGCTTATACGCTTCCACCAATCAGATATCCCGGTTTTCCAGTTCTTCCCTTTGCTCTCTGCGGCATCCTTGTCCCGGGAACTCTCCTGTTGACGGACAGCTCCGTATTTGGAAAGTGCCCTGTCCATGTTCATCGCCATCTCATCGGCATTTACATAACCTACGATCTTGCCGATCGCGTTACCGCCTGCGTCCAAGAAGAATATCGAGGGATAACCGTCGACACCGTATTTTGCCGCGATCTCCGGGTTTTTATCCCCATTGACCTTCACGCAAACAAACCTCTCCGAGAGGCCGGCAACCTTCTGGTCGGAATAAGTGTCCCTGTCAAGTTTCTTGCACCATTTGCACCAGTCGGTATAAAAATCCACCATTACGGGGACGCCTTTCGCCTTTGCTTCTTTGAGGGCGCCGTTGAAATCCCCGGTCCAGGAAACTGCGGCGTGCGCCTGCGGAACAAGCGCCGACACCGTCAAAACCAGCAACATGACAACGATTTTAAAAAGTTTCGTCATTTCTGCGTTCCTCCGTATCCTTCTTTCCTGAGTTCTCCGCCAGGACCGATCTCTACGGCTTCATCTATGCTTACCTTGAATATTATCACCTTGGTCGGGAACGCGACTTCAAAATTATTGTGCCTCTCGCCTTTCTTGACACCTTCAACTATCCTGCGGCTGGAGAGGCTTATTTCCTTCTCGAGAAAATCCAAGACGGCCCTGTCATATTCCGCGCCTTCTATAAGCAGTTCGACCCTTCCGTTTACCTGGTAACCGGTAAGGTTCCTCTCATCTACTATTGATATTGAAGCCTTCGGGTTCACCTTGAGGTTTTGGAAAGTCCTGCCGATGACATAATCGACTATATAGATGTGGCCGTCTTCGGCTTTAAGGAAGAACTTCGGCGCGACATTCGGCCTGCCGTCATTATCGCAGGTGGCCATTGCGACGAAATCCATGTTCTTTATAAGTTCATTTATTTTTCTTGCTATCATTTTCAGCGTTTCCGGATTCCTTGGCCATCCTGCCTTCCAGGTCTTTTATGGCAGATTCCGCCTCCCTGGTAGCCTCTTTACCGGCTGAACTATCGATGGCAATCACCTTCTTATAAGCTGTAATCGCATCCGGATACAATTTCATGTCTTCGCAAGTCCACCCTTTTACAAGATAAGCATCAAGATAGTCCGGATCAAGTTTTATGGCTTCATCCAGGTCCGCCAAAGCAGCATCCAATTTGCCTTTTACATAATAAGCGCGGCCCCTGTTACAATAATAGAGCGCCATTTTCGGGTCTCTTTCAATAGCACTGCTGTAATCTTTCACGGCCTTATCGATATTACCCCTTGATTGAAGCGCTACGCCGCGCCTGTTGTAAAGCTCGGCATTATCCGGCTCCAACTTAATGGCTTCGGTAAAATCCTCTACCGCTTTTCCGTAAGACCTTGTCTCGAGATATGCGTTACCCCTGCTGATATAGGCGTAAGAGAACGAAGGGCAGGCATCTATGATCTTATAGTATTCGGATATCGCCTCGTTCCATCTCTTCGCGGCCGCGTAAGTTTTAGCTTTAAAAGCCCTGACAGCGATATCCTTATTTATTTTTCCTGCAAGAACCTGATCGATCGCTCTTATCTCGAGTTCGGCATACGGCTTAAACCTCTTGTCGGAAAGAGCCTCGGAATAGGCTGCTTTTGCCCGTTCCAGTTCCCCTCTCGAAGCCAAGTCTATACCGCTAAAATATGAATCCCTGGGGTTGCCCTGATCGGAAAAACATATACCCGGCTGCAGCAACATGAATAATACCGCCGTAAAAGATAACATTTTATTCATTGTATTGCTCTCCAGACTTCATCTTTTTTTTATTGAGGATCCAAGCCACTGAAGGTAATCCCGGCTTCCCTTGTTCACCGGGACCGATATTATCTCAGGACAGTCGTAGGAATGCATCGACCTGACCGTTTTCTCGAGCTTGCAGAAAAGGCTCTGCTTCGTCTTTGCCATAAGGAGGAATTCATTCGAGACCTCAAGCCTGCCTTTCCAGGTATATACGGATTTAACAGAAGGTATTATGTTCACGCACGCAGCGAGTCCCCTGCCGACAAGGCCGCGGGCTATCTTATCCGCTTCCTTTCCGCTTGCTGTTGTTATGAACACGGCTACGAATCCCAATAGACGCCTTACCTGCGCAGGTATATTTTATAATCGGTCTCGCCTTCCAGGATAACATGGCCTTCCCTGGCAAGCCAGCCAAGGCTCATCAATATGACTTCCCTCGGTTTTTCCACCCCGGAACAAAGCTGTGAGAGGGATACTTCCCCGTGCTCGTCGAGATAATGCCATATTTCGCCGGCAGTGATCCCTATCTCTGTTATCATGACTTAACCCCCTTTTGTGGTAAGTTAGTTTGTTTTTTATTATAGCTTCCGCAACGCGGGCAAAGAGAAATATCGGAATTCCTGCTGTCTATATAGTAAAGGGTGCATATAGAGCATTTCCAGACATTCCTGTCCGATATGGACCTGTTCGGAAGGCTCTTGACCCTGTCAAAAAAGAACCAATAGGCTATGAACGCCACCGCTGTCAATATCATATACAAAGCCACCGCCCAGGAAAACTCCAGTCTTATCATTTTGCGGATGCCTTTTCCAGTTTAAGATTCAGCCTTATGGTGCCCCATTGTTTCGCTCTGTCTTCCCCCGAATTCAGCGGCGCGAACTGCCAGCCCTTAAGGTAACGTATGGCAACTATATCTATGGTCGGATGGCCGGAAGAGGATATCCTCTCGACCGATTCAACCTTGCCCTCTGCGGAAACGGCGAATTTCAATCCAACCTCAAAAGATTCGCCAAGACCCGCAAGATCCACGCCCAGGCTTTCATCCCAGCGCAGGAACTTGGGAAGCTCGGGCTTATAAACGACTTCCCTGTAACGCAGGGGACCTCCTATATCTGAAGGCAGGGTCTTATAATTGACCATCACCTTATCGAAGGGTCTTTCGGGATGCTTCTTTTCCCCGGTAAAGCCCCCTACCCCGTTCTTACCGCTTATCTCCTTCAGCAGATCCGCATCCGATGACGGCAAAAGCCTTCCGTATACCGAAGAAGCAAGACTATCCGCGCTTGTCCCGGCAGGCATGCCTGCAGAACCCGAGATCTCCATCATCTTTTTCAGGCCGGCATCGCGGGAATTGCCATCGTCCGGGCCCCCTGCCATATAAGTCTTGTTCTCGAGTATGGCACCGACAAAAGAGATACTCGGATAGGAAACGGCCTTGACCGGCACGGTACCTACCACTATCTTGAACGGGAGGATCAGCAAAACATGCCAAAGAACCGATAAGGCTAACGCAAATATAAGTATATTACGCGCCGTCAATTTCCCTGAGTCGTAGCTATGTTGACCTGCTGAATCCCTGATCTCCTGCATATGTCCCAAACCTCGACTACACGTTCAAGTGAGGTGCCTTTATCCGCTTTTATCAATACCGAATCTATTTTGTCCATGGCCGCCAATCTCTGGGCCAATTCGGAAGGAGATACCGCTTCTTTCCCGAAATATAGTACCTTTTCCCTGGTCACCGTTATAATGGAAGACTTCCCTTTGACCGTCTCAGAAGTTACCGCTTTCGGAAGGTCGATCCTTATCCCGGCTTGGGACTGCAGAGCGTAACTCCAAGTAAAGACAAGAAATATCATAAACAGGAGTACGCAGCTTAACACCGGGGCCATATCAAGGTGGCGACCGGAAAACAGCTTATAACGCGAAGGACCCAATCTCATTTATTCTTCCTTCTTTTCCACAAGTATATTGACAAGGTCCGTAGCGCTTATCTCCATCTCTCTTATAAGGTAATTCACCTTATTTACAAAGTAATTATACGCTGTAATAGCCGGAATAGCAACTACTAAACCGGCAACTGTAGCGATCAAGGCCTCCCATATACCCGACGAAAGGTCTACCGGGGTCGAAGGAAGGGATGCTGCGGCATTTTCCTGAATTTTCTGGAATACCTCCACCAATCCCAGCACTGTTCCCAGTAACCCTAACAACGGGCTTATCTGGGCTATGGTCGCCAGGATGCCTATATTCTTCTCTATGCCCGGTATCTCATGGAGGGCCGCGTCCTCTATGGCTTCCTTTATATCGCCCTTCGGCCTGTCGTACTTAAGTATACCCGCCTTCAGGACCCTTGGCAGGGGACCGCGCGATTTATCACACATCTCTATAGCCTCGTCCGCTCTATTCCTTTTTAGCGAATACGATATCTCCCCCATGAATTTCCTGGTATTCACAGCGATCGTCCTCAGGAACATTAGCCTTTCAACTATTACCGCAAAAGCCAAAAATGAACACAAAAGTATGGGGACCATCATCGGCCCGCCTCTTATTATCCATTCCATGTCAGTTCACCTCCAGATTTTTTCGGGAACATTTTCCTTTATCCAATCAAGCCTTTCTTTCGCGTATTTCGCCTCTTCGCTTTTACTGGAGGCGAGCTCCTCATATATCTTCATGGCGTCTTTCCACCTGTGCCTCCCTTCAAAAAGCGTAGCGGCGCGCAATTGGGCGCGGCCAGACCACATGGTTATCTTTGGGTAAAGGTATTTTACTTTAAGGTATTCGGGTATGGCCTGGTCTATGTCCCCGGATTCCTCATAGCATTCCCCTATCAGGAATTGCGTCTCGGCATTGAAGTTACTCTGGGTATCGGTAATGGCAACCCGGTACTTCTCGATCGCCGAATTATAGAGCCTTCTCTCCTTAAGGATATCGCCGATCCTCCTTGTAGCCACTTTCTCGAATTGCGTCCCGGGATAACGCTCGATTATGCTCTTGAGTTCCTTAGTGGCGTCATCGGCATGCCCGCTCTCAGCCAATATATCCCCTATCCTCATGGTGCTCTCCACCGCCACCTTGGATCCCGGGAAAGTCTCGATAACATACTCGAATTTCCTGATAGCGCCATCGAGGTCGCCGTTCTTATAAATCGTAAAAGCCAGCCAGTACTCCGCCTCGTCCGCGATCCTGCTGGCCGGCTTCCTGTTCGCGATGGATTCAAAGTATACCTTGGCCTTCTGGTATTGACCGCCGTTATAGTAATACTGGCCCAGCCAAAGCATTACGTCGTCGGTTATGTCCGAATCGGGATATTTGCTTATATAATTATCGAACTGGGAAACGGCGCTCTTCTCGTTCCCCATCTGGTAGTTACACCAACCTATCTCATATAGGCTGAGGCGGGCATAATCCGTACCCGGGAACTCCTTGATTATCCTGTTGAAGTAAGCTATGGCTTCCTTATACCTGGCCAGGTTAAAAAGACAGTTTCCTGCCTGGAAACAGACCTCCGGCATCCTTTGGCTCTTCGGATGGGAAGTTATGAACTTCTGGAACGACTCGAACGCTAAAAGGTAATCGCCGTTCCTGAAATATGAAATACCGAGCCTCTGCATGGCATCTTCCTTGAGCCTGGAGTTCGGGAAATTCCCTATAAGGCTCTGAAAAGCCAGGACCGCGCCCTCATAATTGCCCGCCGCGAACATGGTCATCCCCAGCTGGTACTGCGCGTAATCGCATATAAAAGAGTCCCTGTAGTCCTTAAGTATGGAGTCGTAGCTGTCCTTCGCCCTGTCGTAATCTTTCATTTCGAGGTAGATATCGCCTACTACGGATATGGCGCTGGCTTTAAGGCTCCTGTCCCCTGAAATCTTCACACACTCCCGCAAGTTTGATATCGCCTCCGGCAATCGTCTCATCTTGAGGTCAGTCCATCCGAGATTATAATAAAATTGGGCTTTCAATTCCGAATCCGGGAATTTCTTTACGGCTTCCTCATATACGTCCCCGGCATCCTCATACTTTTCAAGACTGAAGAGAGCGTCGCCTTTCCAAAGGTAGGCATCATCGAAGAAGTTAGAGTTACGGTATTTAAGGATGATCTCATCATAACTTACGATAGCCTGCCTGTAATTCTTAAGATAAGAATACGACTGCCCTATCCCGAATATTATTGAATCGGTAAGCGGGCTGTCGGGCCTGTCGTCGCGTAATGACCGGAAGTCCTCGAGCGCTTTCTTGTAATCTCCGGACTTCAGTTCGGACCACGCCTTCCCGTAACGTGCATAAACCGCCCATGTCGCATCGGGATTCAGCTCCAGCGCTTTCGAATAATCTGCGCAGGCTTCCACGTAGTCTTTGGTCTGGTAATCTATCTCACCCAGAAGGAAATAGGCATCGGGAAGTTTCTTGGAGACGGTATATTCCTTAATAAAATCCGCCAGCATGGACTTGGCTGCGGTGGGCTTGCCCGACATAAAAACAGACTCGGCGATCTTGAACTTCGCATCAGCTGCCAGGTTGTCAGACGGGTATTTCTTTATGAAAGCCCTGAATGAGGAGATGGCATTATCGTAATCACCCATATTAAAATAACACCAACCCTTGGAATATGCCGAAAAAACGGAATACTTGGAATTAGGGTATGAATCCGTCTCTTCGGCATAACGGTTCAAAGCCCCCTTGTAATCCTTGCCCTGGAAATAAGCCTCTGCGGACCAATATAGCGCTTCCTCATACAAACGGTTGGCGGAAGCGGAAGACAATACTATGTCGAACTCTTTTATGGCTTGGGAGTATTTTCCGAGATACGTGTAACAGCGGCCCAGGAGCAAATGGGCATCATACTGTAACTGGCTCTTCGGATAATTGAGCAGGAAACGTTCGAGCTGTTCCTGCGATATATCGTAGAACTCGTCGTCAAATGCCTTCTTTGCCAGAACAAAATCATCCTGCGACATGTCCGCCCTGGTATCATCCGCAGCATGCCCGCAGGGTGCTACCGATATCAGCAAAAAAAGGAAGTAAAGGAGTGGCCTTCTCATCATGGCAGCCTTAATATATCATGAAGGAGCGGTTTCTTCAACCGAGAACTTGCCTCAGGACTTTTTTCAGGTAAGTCCCGGTATAAGACGCTTTCTCCCGGGCAACCATTTCAGGAGTTCCGGCGGCAACCAGCATTCCGCCGCCTTCGCCGCCTTCAGGGCCCAGGTCTATCACATAATCCGCGGTCTTCACCACGTCGAGATTATGCTCGATTACCAATATTGTATTGCCTTGGTCTGCCAGGGCATGAAGCACCCCCAGAAGCTTGTCGACATCGGCAAAATGTAATCCTGTCGTAGGTTCATCCAGGATATAAAGCGTACGGCCTGTGGAGCGTCTTGAAAGCTCTGCGGCCAATTTTACCCTCTGCGCCTCCCCTCCGGAAAGGGTCGTGGCTGCCTGCCCAAGTTCGATATAACCCAGGCCGACATCATTAAGGACCCGGAGCTTCTCCTTGATCCTGGGGATATTTTCGAACAACCTCAGGGCATCCTCGACAGTCATGTTAAGGACATCGCTTATGGAATAACCCCTATATTTGACTTCCAGGGTTTGCTCATTGAACCTGGCGCCTTTGCAGACCTCGCAAGTGACGTAGACATCAGGCAAGAAATGCATTTCTACCTTGATTATTCCGTCACCCTGGCAGGCCTCGCATCTGCCGCCTTTCACATTAAAGCTGAACCTTCCCGGGTTAAAGCCCCTCACCTTGGATTCAGGCAGGCGGCTGAAGAGCTCGCGTATAGGGGTGAACATCCCTGTATACGTAGACGGGTTGGAACGGGGTGTCCTGCCGATAGGCGATTGATCGATGACTATAACCTTATCTATGTTCTCGACGCCTTTTATCGACTTATGCTTACCGGGTTTATCTTTTGAATTGTATAATTTCTGGGCCAGCGCACGGTAAAGTATGTTGTCGACCAGGGTGGATTTACCGGACCCGGAAACCCCCGTTACGCATACGAACAGGCCGAGTGGAATGCCGACGTCGATATTCCTTAGATTATGCTCGCTCGCCCCTTTTATCTCGAGCCATTTGCACCCTTGCGCGAGCCTCCTGGAGGCGGGAGCAGAAATAGCCGTCTCGCCCCTTAAGAATTTTGCCGTCAGGGAGTCCCTGCATTCCAGTAATTCATCTATATTACCCTCGCAAACCACTTTACCGCCGTGCTTTCCCGCCCCAGGTCCGAGATCCACGATGTGATCTGCGCTCCTGATGGTCGCCTCATCATGTTCCACGACGATCAACGTGTTCCCTGCGTCCCTTAAAGACTTCAGGCTTTCGAGGAGTTTAACGTTGTCGCGCTGGTGCAGCCCTATCGAGGGTTCATCGAGCACATAGACAACGCCGACCAACCCCGATCCGATCTGGGTGGCGAGCCTTATCCTCTGAGACTCCCCTCCTGAGAGCGTTGAACTCGCCCTGTCCAAGGTCAGGTAATCCAACCCTACATCCGCCATGAACTTCAGGCGTGCCGTGATCTCCTTCAGTGATTGCTTGGCTATGACAGCCTCTTTACCGTTCAATTCAAGACCTTTAAAGAACTCCATGGCCTGCCTGACGGAAAGGGCCGTCAACTTGTCTATCGATCTGCCGCCTATCTTGAACGCAAGGGATTCCGGCCTGAGTCTCGCGCCGTTGCACTTCGGACACGGCAGGACAGACATGTATTTATTTATCTCGTTCTTCATGAACTCGGAATCCGTCTCGCGGAAGAGCCTTTCAAGATGGTTGACCACGCCCTCGTACTTCCTGCCCCATATCTGGTCATCCGAACCGTACAATATTATCTTCCGGTTCTCCTTCCCGAGCTTGTTGAAAGGGGTCTCGATATCGAAATGGCGGCGCTGCGCCATCTCCCTCAAAAGACCGCGGTAATACATAAGGTAGCCCTTACCTCCCCTCTTCCAGGGTTCTATGGCATCTATCACGGGTTTGCCCTTATCCGGGATTACCAGGTCTTCGTCTATCTCTATCTTCGTCCCTAACCCGTTACAAGAAGGACAGGCCCCGTAGGGGGAATTGAAAGAGAACGAACGCGGGGAAGGCTCTTCATAGCTGATTCCGCAATCTGCACAGGCATACAATTCGCTGAACAGCCGGTCCGCTCCTCCGTCGTTGACCACCACGAGTCCGCCGGCGGCTTTCAGCGCAGTCTCCACCGAATCCGAAAGCCTCTTCTTTATATCGGGTTTTATTACCAGTCTGTCTACCACTACTTCTATATTATGTTTTCTGTCCTTGTCCAGCCTGATATCGCTCTCGAGATCCTTGATACTGCCGTCTACCCTGACGCGGATAAATCCTTCTTTCTTAAGATCCGCAAAGAGTTCCCTGTATTCGCCTTTCCTCCCCCTGACCCTGGGGGCAAGGACAAGCACCTGTTTGCCGGAGGGTATATTCATTACCTGCTGGATTATCTCCTGGGAGGACTGCCTGGCTATCTTCTTGCCGCATTTATAACAATGCGGGACCCCTATCCTGGCAAAAAGGACCCTTAGATAGTCATAGATCTCCGTTGTGGTCCCCACCGTTGACCTGGGGTTCGAACCCGCGGTCTTCTGCTCGATTGATATGGCCGGCGACATCCCTTCTATGCTGTCGCAATCCGGTTTTTGCAGCTGTTCCAGAAATTGACGGGCATAGGCCGACAGGCTGTCGATATAGCGCCTTTGGCCCTCGGCGAATATTGTATCGAAAGCGAGCGACGATTTCCCGGAACCGGACAACCCGGTGAAGACTATCATCTTGCCGCGGGGAAGGTCAAGGTCGATGTTCTTCAGGTTATGGACCCTGGCACCGCGTACGCGTATGAAATCCTTTTCCATATTTTTTCCAAATATAGCTACCGGCGGAGCAAATATGCCTGCCCCGCCGGTAGCTGAACTCCTGATAACGTGAAGCTTACCTGCCGCCTCTCTTCATCTTAGCCATCGAAACATCGCCCTGCTTGTCGATGAAGTAAAGGTAGCCCTTCTGCCTCTTTACGCCGAGTTTGACGAGCTTCTTGGGCTTGCCGCCCTTACTTCCGCCTCTCGCCATCTTCGCCATAGAGATGTCGCCTTGTTTGTCGAGATAGTACAGATACCCCTTCTCTCTCTTGATACCGGCTTTAGCTACTTTCTGAGCCAATTGTATTCACCTCCCTTCTTCTATGTACCTATCTTGACCTTCCCCATGATCCCTTCCAATGTAGCAACAGCAGAGAGAATTGCCATGTAGCTTGTCCTGGGATTTTCAGGGGACGGCATGTTCTCGGTCCTTGTCTTGATACTGCCGAAATCACCTTTAACCTCGATTTCATGTACGTTCCTTTTAGACGAAGGGGACGCTATTATCCTCACCTTCGTTTTCTTAGGACCTATACCGCAAAGGCTCAGGGTAGCCGCAACATTTATATTGGCCGGGAAACCTTCCATTGCCTTCAGCGCGTTGCCTTCAAAAACTACCTTGTCCTTCTTTATGCGGCTTAGGTCTATGCCTTTCTTTATAATATACGGCGCGCCCATAAGCCCCTTCGGGGGCTTGCTGGTCGTCAAGGTTACGGAACTTATGCCCGCTGCCGAGGCTGCTTTTAGCCCGTCAAGCCCGCATATCGCCCCGCTCGGGAGGTAGACCGTTTTATTCTCCCTCTCTGCCAAGGAGAAGATCGACTTATAGCTGCCGAGCAGGCCGCCCGTGCTCATTACCATAACGTCTTTGCCGCTCTTAAGGGCCTGCCTTGCTATATCGGCCGCGCTCTTCGCCGAGGCCGCTTCTATGACCAAGTCTACCGATCTTATAAGCCCGCTCCATGCCGATATGCGCGGCTCGGACGACAGCAATGATGCCAGCTTTCGGGCCTTGTTAATATCAATATCAGAAAGAGCGGTAACCCTTGCCTTGCCTTTAAGTTCCCGGTCAATATACTTGGCTATGCTCGTACCTATGGTCCCGCAGCCGATTATACCGATCCGCTTATTCAAAGTATCAATATCCCGCCGAAGTAAGAGGTTTATCGCACGATACCAAAAGCATCCTGTCCAATGCCTTCTTGGCCTTTAATTTGATATCGCCGGTCACCTCAATTTTATACACCATGTTCTCGAGAGAATGTGCGAGCCACCCGAGGGTCGTTAACTTCATGCTGGGACATATAAGATGCGATGTTGCAAGAAAAAATTCCTTATCGGGGTTCTGGGCTTTTAGTTTAAATAACATCCCCGACTCCGTCCCTATGATGAATCTCTTAGAACCCGATCCTTTTACATATTTAAACATACCGCCCGTAGAACATATGTGGTCTGCAAGGGCAAGTACTTCGGGAGCACATTCGGGGTGGGCAATGAACTCGGCATCCGGGTAAGCTTTCCTTACCTCAAGAACATCTTCCTCTTGGACCCTTATATGGGTCGGGCAAAAACCTTTCCAGAGTATGATCTCTTTATCCGGCACCTGCGATTGTACATATAAACCCAGGTTCCTGTCCGGGACAAATATTATCCTTTTGTGGTCCTTGAGCGACCTGACAATCTCTATAGCATTAGAGGATGTGCAGCATATATCGCTTTCGGCCTTTACCTTGGCCGAAGAATTCACGTAACATACGACAGCCGCATCGGGATTATCGGCTTTCATGGCCCTTAATTTTTCGGCCGTGATCATATCTGCCATCGGGCAGCCGGCTTCAAATACCGGCAGGAGGACTATCTTGTCGGGATTGAGTATAGCAGCGGTCTCCGCCATAAAAGTGACCCCGCAGAAGACGATGACCTTTGCATCCGTCCTTACCGCTGCCTGGCTCAACGCCAGGGAATCGCCCGTAATATCTGCAAGTTCCTGTATCTCATCGCGCTGGTAATTATGGACGATAATTACCGCATCCTTCTCTTTCTTCAGTTTGAGTATCTTCTTCTTAAGCTGCTCGTTATAACTGGCGTCCCTGTCTTCAGGTTGTCTAACCACGTTTGGCCTTCTTCATCCTGTTTTTTGCGTCAACAAAAACTATCCTGGGTTTATGATTTCCCTTCTCTCTGTCATCGAGCAGGCAATATGATATTATTATGACCGTATCGCCCTTATGGGCCCATCTCGCTGCAGCCCCGTTCATGCATATTGTACCGCTGCCCGCCTTTCCGCCTATAGTATACGTCTCGACCCTGGAACCGTTATTCAGGTTCACTATTTGGACACGCTCTCCCGGCAGTATGTCTGCGGCATTAAGCAGTTTCTTGTCGATGGTGATCGAGCCGGTGTATTTGAGATTGGCTTCGGTTACTGTAGCGCCGTGTATCTTTGATTTTAGGAGCGTTCTGAACATCTATGGCCTCACAATTATATTATCTATAAGACGGGTCTTCCCGAACCGGACGGCAACTGCGACGAGAACTTCGCCTTTTATTCTTTTTACGTCGACCAGGTATTCGGTATCCACTATGGATATATAATCAATCCCGTCGGCGGCACCGGCGATCCGCCTGCGTATTCCGGATATTATCCGACGGGAATCTCTATTTCCCGATTTTATCAAAAGACGGGCTTCTTGTAAAGCCCGATATATCGTCGGGGCGAGGCTCCTCTCGACGGAAGACAGGTAAACATTGCGCGAAGACATGGCAAGCCCGTCCCTCTCCCTTACCGTAGGAACTATAACGACACGGGCTCCGGTATCAAGATCGGCTGCAAGCCTCTTTATTACCATGGCCTGCTGCGCATCTTTCTGCCCTACATAAACCCTGTCGGGCCTGGTGATATTCAAGAGTTTGGTAACTACGGTCGCGACCCCCCTGAAATGCCCGGGGCGGAACTTGCCGCAAAGGTTCCTTGTAAGTCCCTGAACCTCGACATAAGTCGAATAACCTTCCGGATACATCTGCTTAAGTCCGGGATAAAATATATAATCCACTTTCTCCCGCAGGCACATTCTTTCGTCACGTCTCATGTCCCGCGGATACCTTCTATAATCCTCGCGGGGCCCGAATTGGACAGGGTTGACGAATATGCTTACAACGACTATATCGGTGTCTTTGCGGGCGCGCCTTATAAGCGACAGGTGGCCTTCATGGAGGAAACCCATCGTCGGAACGAAGCCCACAGTTGCGCCCTTCTTTTTCAACCGGGCGAGTTCACGGACCATGGAACTTGCAGAATTTATCGTCTTCATTGATTGCCTTCCGAAAGTTCCTTCTTTATGGCGGCAGCCGTCTTGCCTAATACCGGGTGCAAGACATCCGGGGCGATCTGCGCGAGAGGTTCTATCATGAACATCCTCAGGTGTAAAAGGGAATGAGGTATAGTCAGCTCGCTGTCAGTAATGACAACGTCGTTATAAAGCAGGATGTCCAGGTCTATCTCCCTCGGCGCCCACTTGACGTCCGAAGGGGTCCTTCCGACCCGGGCTTCAATTTTTTTCAGATACTTCAGTAAAGCATGGGGTGTAAGCGCCGTCCTGACCTCAGCAACCCCGTCAAGGAATTTGTCCTGGGCGGGCCCTCCGACAGGGTCGGTCTCATATAAAGACGACACCTTGATGACCTCGGCCATGCCTTCATGGCCCAGCATATCGAGCGCTTTCTCGATGTTGCCTCTCCTGTCACCAAGGTTTGAACCAAGTGCTATAAAAACCCTGGCTCTATCCATCAGCGCCCGAAGAACGCTCTCTCTATCCTGCTGACAGCCGCGGCTATCCTATCCTTATCGACCGTGACGGCCATGCGGATATAGCCTTCCCCGTTCTGCCCGAGGCCTACACCCGGGGTAGCTATTATATCGGTCTTCTCCAGCAAAGCAGCGGCCATAGCCGAAGAATCATAGTCCTTAAGCGTCTTTGCCCAGACATAGAATGTAGCCTTAGGTTTCTTCACCTTCCACCCGATGGAATTAAGACCGTCTACAAGAACATCCCTGCGCTCGCTATATATGGAATTGGCCTTTTCCAAGGCATTTTGCGGACCGTCAAGCGCGGCTACTCCGGCCAGTTGTATTGCCTGGAATATGCCGGAATCGACGTTCGATTTTACTTTCGCAAGTCCCGCAACGGCTTTCCTGTTCCCGCAAGCCCAACCTATCCTCCAGCCGGTCATGTTATATGTCTTGGAAAGCGAATGGAACTCTATGGCAACATCCCTGGCGCCGTCCAACTCAAGTATGCTCATAGGCCTGTATCCGTCAAAACATACCTCCGAATACGCCGCATCGCTGCATACAATGAGGCCGTACTTACTGGCAAAATCTATGATTTTCTTATAGAAATCCGCGTCCGCTACCGCGCCTGTCGGATTATTCGGGTAATTGACGAATATGACCTTCGCCTTCTGTAATACGGACTTATCAACGGCAGAAAGGTCGGGCAGGAAACCGTTCTCTTCCCTTAGCGGCATTATATATGGTATCCCTCCGGCAAAGGTAGTCCCGTTTTTATAGGGAGGATAGCAGGGATCGGGAACCAGTGCATAGTCACCCGGGTCGATAAAAGCCAGGGGAAAATGTGCTATCCCTTCCTTGGAGCCGATAAGCGGCAATATCTCGCTTTCGGGGTCCAGCTCTACTTTGAACCTTTTATTATACCAGCTGCTGACCGCCTGTCTTAGTTGCGGCATGCCAGCATCCAAAGCATAATGATGATTGGATGAATCCACGGCAGCCTTGTGCAATGCATCGATAATGTGCGCGGGAGTTGCCAGGTCGGGGTCGCCGATACCAAGGTCTATAATATCCCGTCCTTCCTCCTTCGCTTTCCTCTTGGCCTTATCTATCTCCGCAAAAAGGTAAGGGGGCAATTTCCTCAATCTTTCGGAATAAACAAAATCCTTCATTTTATGGCTCCTAATACATCCTGCATGTCGTATAAGCCCGGTCCCTTCCCAAAGACGAATTTAGATGCAGCGACGGCACCTTTCGCGAATATGTCCCTCGTCTTAGCGCTGTGCGAAAGCTCTATCACGTCGTACGGGCCTTCGAAAGTCACTTTATGGTCGCCTACTATCTCGCCTTCCCGTATCGACTTTATATCATCAACCTCGCGCATGGAAGCTTCCTTGATTATCTGCGCAAGTCTCTTGGCGGTGCCTGAAGGGGAATCCTTCTTGTGTATGTGATGGGCTTCTACCATCTTGACAGCGTAATCCTTCGATAGCTTTGCCGCTGCTTCCTTGACAAGCCTGAAAAGCAGGTTGACCCCGATTGACATGTTGGGAGAGAAGACCACGGGGATCTTCGTCGACGCCTCACGGACAGCGGCGGCCTGCTGTTCGGAAAGCCCGGTCGTCCCTATTACTATTGCTTTCCCGTGCTTTACAGCGGCCTTTAGATGTTCCATCGTGGCTTCGGGGACGGTAAAATCTATCACGACATCCGCTCGCGATATATCATTGCAATCGTCCGTAACTTCACCGTCACCGATCTTTGAACCTACCGACGGGTGGCCGCATGCTTCCAATCCCATGACCACTTTCACTTCCCTGTCGCTCTGCGCAATATTAAGTATACGTGCGCCCATCTTTCCCGCGCACCCGCAGATGGCTATCTTGACCATTCTATCATCCTTTTTTACAAACCGTATTTCTTGAGGGCCTCGGCCAACTTAGCCAGATTCTCCTCTGACATATGGCACAAAGGTAAGCGCAGCTCCGGCTCTATCATGCCTGCCAGCTCCATAGCGGTCTTTACCGGGATCGGGTTGGTCTCTATGAACAACGCCTTTATCAGCGGCAATAACTTGTAATGGAGATCCTGGGCTTTCTTGATATCGCCTTTTTTGAACGCTGCTACCAGATCAGCCACGTCCCTCGGAATTATGTTCGCTGCTACCGATATGACCCCGGTACCGCCTATGGCCAGTATCGGAAGCGTCAGGGCATCATCGCCGGAAAGTATGGCAAAATCAGGGCCGCAAAGGTATCTTATCCTTGATATCTGTTCCAGATTACCGCTGGATTCTTTCACTCCGACGATATTCTTTATCTGAGCAAGCTTCTGGAACGTTTCAGGCTCTATATTGACGGCCGTACGGGACTGGATATTATAAGGGATTATGGGCATCTTTACGGAATCCGCTACTGCCTTATAATGCATGTATAGTCCTCTTTGGGTCGGCTTGTTGTAATAAGGCGAAAGTAACAGAGCGGCATCTGCCCCGGCCTTTTCGGCGAACTTTGTCAGTTCTATGGCTTCTGCGGTCGAATTTGACCCGGTGCCTGCGATCACGGGGATCTTCTTGTTCGCCGCTCTTATCACGACCTCTATGACACGGTTATGTTCTTCATGCGTAAGGGTCGCCGATTCCCCGGTGGTCCCGCACGGGACGATCCCGGAAGTCCCGTTCTTTAAGTGGAACTCGACGAGCTCGGCCAATTTGTCTTCATCGACCTTGCCGTTCTTGAAGGGAGTTACCAGCGCAACTATGGATCCCTCGAACATAACGGTCACCTCCTGTTGTTGGTTTGATACCTACCCGAAAATACGGACCTTGCACCGCCCTCGAGGTAGACATCCTTGTAATCGTTACCGTCCTTTTCAAAATAGACCTTAAGCCTGTCACCGCTCCTGGTTACGCATGTAACCGGGCTTCTCAAGCCCTTAACGGCAGCTGCGATGATCGCAGACGCCGTAACACCTGTCCCGCAAGCGAGAGTTTCGGCTTCCACGCCTCGCTCATAAGTCCTCACCTTGAGGGTGCCGGCTCCGACAAGCTCCACAAAATCTACATTCGTGCCGGCAGGGGCGAAGACGCTGTGATAGCGCACTTCCTTCCCGAGCTTCTTAACATCCTGTTCCTCCGCGTGATCGACAAAGATCACGACATGAGGCACTCCGGTATTGACGAAATTAAGATTGAACTCGCCCTCGCTTAGGTTCAGCGAAAGTCCTGTCTTTATATCCTTGGGAACGGACATCCTGAGCTTGATCCGGTCTGCGGATATCGCAGCCTCTATTACACCTGCAAGCGTCTCGAAACACATCCTTTTACCGGCTATCTTATGCTCCCTGGCGTAAAGCGCTATGCAGCGCGCGCCGTTACCGCACATCTCGGCTTCGCTGCCGTCGGCGTTTATTATGCGCATGCGAAAATCGGCCTTCTTGGAACTCTCGATGAGAAGTATTCCGTCGGCGCCCACGCCGTAATTCCTGCTGCACATGCGCTTGGCAAACCCACCCAGCAAGGACGCCCTGAGGGTTTTTTCCCTGTTATCTATGACCACAAAATCGTTGCCGCTGGCAACCATCTTTTCGAATTCTATGTTCTTCATTTGAGTTCTTTTGGGATATTCTCGCCTTTTACCAGGTCCTCGTACTTCTCCCTCTCCCTCACGACATAGAACCTGCCGTGGATGACCATTACCTCCGCAGAGCGCGGCCGGGAATTATAATTGCTCGACATGGTAAAACCGTATGCCCCGGCTCCCATCACGGCTATAAGCTCGCCGGGCCTGAACTCAGGCAGTTTTCTGTCCCTGGCAAGTACGTCTCCGCTCTCGCATATAGGTCCGACAACATCGGCTGTTATCTTCCCCCGGACCGGGCGCCTGATGACGGGTAATACCTCATGATAAGCTTCATATAGTGACGGCCTCAACAGGTCGTTCATCGCCGCGTCGACTATCACAAAATTCTTAGAACGGGTCTTCTTCACATATGTGACCTTAGCCACCATTATACCGCTGTTGCCCACAATGAACCTGCCCGGCTCAAGGATCAGGCGCACCCTGAGGCTCCTTACCATGGGCAAGATGGCTTTTGCGAAACGCTCGGCAGTCTGGGGATGTTCCTTCCTGTAGACTATGCCAAGCCCTCCGCCGATATTAAGCCAATCTACCCTGCCGCCAGATTTCCTGATGGCTCCGATAAGTTCGCTTACCCTCTTTAGCGCCTTGCAAAACGGCTCAGCTTCCGTTATCTGGGAACCTATGTGAACATGTATCCCTCTCAACCTGATATGAGGATACTTCACGGAATCGGCGAACGTCTTTTCAACGGTCCTGAAATCCAGACCGAACTTGTTCTCTGCCTTCCCGGTGGTAATGAACTTATGGGTATGCGGGTCCACATCGGGGTTAGCCCTTAGCGCGCAATCAACGGTCCTGCCCATCCTGGAGGCTATAGACTCAATAAGAACAAGCTCGGGCAATGACTCGATGTTAAAGAAAAGTATGCCGGCGCGTATGGCACTCTCTATCTCGCGGTCAGTCTTTCCGACGCTCGCGTATACTATCTTCTTGGGATCGCAGCCTATCTTCAGCGCCTTATAGAGCTCACCTCCCGAGACCACGTCGAGACCCGAGCCGGCTTTTACCAGCGCCCTTATTACGGCAAGGCTCGAATTGGACTTCATTGAAAAACATACCAGGGGGTTTATCTCCTGAAAGGCATCCCTCAGTTTCCGGTAATGGTCCAATAGCGTCTTGTAGCTGTACAGGTAGAACGGCGTGCCTACAGCCGCAGCGATACCTCCGATGCCAACATCCTCACAGAAGAGTTCGTCGCCCTTATACTTGAATTCGTGCATTATTCCTTCCTTGATTTTACGGATACAACCGGGTCAAAGATCTTGTATACATCCCTATCGAATTCCTTCGCGAACATCCTTAGTTCCTTAAGTAAAAGTGAAGATATCCTCTTCTTCCTTTCCAGCGTATAAGAAACAAGTTTTCCAACCGCCGAATGGGCCTTCCTTGAGTCCGTACCCTTTGAAACGAGATATTCCGCCAAGTCGGTCGCATACAGGGATTCGTCCAGCAGCGCCCTGCCGATATTCGCTTTGTTGAACTTTATGGTCGTTACCATCCTTGAGGATATGGAAAGGGCCTTTGAGACCTTCTCGACCGAATCGAAAAGCGGCTGTTTATCCCATTGCATGTCCCTGTTATACGTCAGAGGTATTCCCTTCATAACGGTAAACACGGATATAAGGTTCCCGTATACCCTCCCTGTCATGCCCCTAAGAAGTTCCAGAAAATCCGGGTTGACCTTCTGGGGCATTATACTTGAACCGGTGCAGAACTCCTGACCGACCTCAATGAAACCGAATTCCGGCGTCATCCATAATATGAAGTCCGAAGCCATCCTGGAAAGGTGCATAGAGATAGAAGCCGCCGCGCTAAGCAGTTCAATGACAAAATCCCTGTCCGAAACGGCGTCTACGGTGCTTTCGTTAACGCAGGAAAAACCGAGTTCTTTAGCCACGAACTTCCTGTCGATCTTAAGCGATGTGCCGGCAAAAGCGCAGGCGCCCAACGGCAGGCAGTCGGCGACATGACAGGCATAACACAGCTTGGACTTGTCCCTTTCCAGCATCCTCACATACGCCTTTAAATATCCGGATAAAGCTATGGGCTGGGCATGCTGCATATGGGTCATACCCGGTATGACAACGCCGGCGTTCTTTCCGGCCAAAGAAACAAGGCAATCCTGCAGGCCGCAAACAAGCCGGTGCATATTCCGGCATTTATCCATGCAATACATCCTTGTATCAAGCGCAACCTGATCGTTCCTGGACCTTGCAGTATGCAGCTTAAGTGCGGCCTTGCCTGCTTTCTTCTCCAAGGCATTCTGTATATTCGTATGGATATCCTCCGCGGTAAAATCATAGATGAACTTTCCCGCGTCTATCTCCTTCAGGATAGCATTAAGGCCCTTTACGATCGCGGCAGAATCTTTCTTGGGGATTATCCCGCATTTACCGAGCATCTTTGCATGCGCGATCGAACCCAGGACATCATACTCAGCCAGCCTGTAGTCAAAATACATGCTGTTAGAAAAATCCTCGAACTCGGCATCCTGCTGTTTACTAAACCTGCCGCCCCAAAGTTTCTTTTTCATTTGTGCAACCCCTTATAAGATCCTTTGTAAGGGAGTCCCCATATCTGTATAAAACCCTTCGCCAGGGATTGGTCGAACTTATCGCCTTCCTCATAAGTTGCAAGTTCCTTCCTGTAAAGCGAGTTAGGTGATTTCCTTCCGACTACGATACAATGCCCCTTGTGGAGCTTGACCCTGACCGTACCGCTCACATTCTGCTGCGTTTTATCGATAAAACCGTCGAGGGCCTCTTTAAGCGGGGTATACCAAAGGCCGTAATAAGCCAGTTCGGCGTACTTAAGCGACACCTGTTCCTTGAAATGCAGGACCTCCCTGTCAAGGACAAGGCTCTCTAGCGCCTTATGGGCATTATGCAGGGTCCATGCAGCCGGGGCTTCGTATATCTCCCTGGACTTGATGCCGACAAGCCTGTTCTCTACCATGTCGCTCCTGCCCACCCCTGCCTCACCCGCGATCTTGGCCAGCTTGAGTATAAGCGGCACCCCGCTCATTCTCTTTCCGTTAAGCTTAACAGGTATGCCTTTTTCAAACCCTATCTCTGCATAGACAGGCTCCGCCTTCGCCTTATTTACTCCCTTTGTAAGCTGATACGTATCTTCATCAGGCTCAAAATAAGGATCTTCCAGCTTCCCGCTCTCAATCGATATTCCCCATAGATTAAGATCAATCGAGTATGGTTTCTTCTTGGTCGTATCAATGGGAATATTATTCTTCTTCGCATATTCTATCTCTTCGGCCCTTGTATTAAGTTCCCATTCCCTGACCGGGGCCAATATCTTAAGCGTGGGATCTATCGATCCCACGGTCACTTCGAATCTTACCTGATCATTGCCCTTTCCAGTGCAGCCATGCGCGACATACTCCGCTTTCTCATTATGTGCAGTTTCTACGAGCCCTTTGGCGATGATCGGCCTTGAGAGGGCGGTCGCCAGAAGATAGGCTCCTTCGTATACCGCGCCTGCCTTCAGCGCCTTGAAAACAAAATCTTTTACGAATTCGCTTTTCAGGTCGTCGACGATGGCCTTTACTGCACCTGTCGCCAAAGCCCTCTTCCTGTATGTGGAAAAATCCGAACCCTGCCCGACATCCGCCATATAAGCAATTACATCGTAACCCCTCTTCGCCAACCACTTTATTATGACCGACGTATCCAATCCGCCGGAATAGGCCAGCACGACTTTCTTTTTCATCTTCTCCTCACTTTAAAAGCAGCAGTAATACTGCTTTTTCGACATGAAGCCTGTTCTCCGCCTGGTCAAAAACGACCGAATGTACGCCTTCGATGCACTCGTCGGAGATCTCCTCGCCCCTGTGCGCAGGCAGGCAATGCATTATTATATGCTCGGGTGCAGCCTTTGAACAAAGTTTCTTGTTCACCTGAAAACCCTTAAAAGCTTTGATCCTCTTGGCTTTCTGCTTCTCCTGCCCCATGCTCGTCCAGACGTCTGTATATATTACATCGGCGCCCGAGACGGCGGCTGAAGGGTCATGGGTTATCTTGATCTCAGCGCCCGTATTTTTGCCCGATTCAACGGCGCTCTTAAAGACCGTCCTGTCGGGCTCGTACCCTTTCGGCGACGCAACCGTAATATCCACTCCAAGCATGGCGCATATGTAGAGCAGCGAATTGCAAACGTTATTACCGTCACCGACATACGCGATCTTAAGGTCCTTGAGACCGCCTTTCTTTTCCTTCACCGTATAAAGGTCCGTAAGGGCCTGGCAGGGATGGGAAAAATCCGAAAGCCCGTTTATTACCGGTATATCGGCGTATTTTGCCAGCTGGTGTATATCCTCATGTTTGAACGTCCTGGCAACTATGCCGTCGAGATATCTCGAGAGCGTCCTGGCGACATCCCTGGTCTCCTCCCTCTCGCCGAGTTTCACTTCGTTCGGCGCAAGGTATATCCCGATGCCTCCCAACTGGGCCATTGCCGCCGCGAAAGAAACCTTCGTCCTTAACGAAGGTTTCTGGAACAGCAACCCGATGGTCTTGCCCTTTAAAGGTTCGTCCGCAAGTATCCTGTTGCCGGACTTAAGCCTGGCGGTAAGGTCAAATATCTCGCCCACTTCGGCGGGCAAAAGATCGCTTATGGATATAAGGTCTTTAGCTTGCAACGCCAACCCCTTTCATCGCCTCGGCAATTATACCTACTGCCTTGTTTATGTCCGCGTTCTTTACCGTCAGGGGAGGCATTACCCTGAGGACCCTTTCCTGCGTACAGTTGATCAACAAGCCATTTTCAGCGCACTTTCCGACAATTGCCTTCCCTTCTATGTCAAGCTCTACAGCCTGCATGAGCCCTTTGCCCCTGACCAACTTGACAAAAGGAAAATCCTTTTTAAGGAGCGAGAGCCTGTTATGCAAATATCTTCCCCGTCTCTCTGCCTTTTCGACAAGGCCGCCTTCCTCTATGGCCTCAAAAGTGGCCAGCGAAGCTGCGCAAGCCAACGGGCCGCCGCCGAAAGTCGAAGCGTGCATCCCCGGCTGCAGCACATCCGCTATGGCACCTGACGCAACCATGGCGCCTATAGGGAAACCGCCGCCAAGCGTCTTGGCCAGAGTCATGATATCAGGCGCGATGCCGTAATGCTGATAGCAGAACATTTTACCTGTCCTGCCCATCCCCGTCTGGACCTCGTCGAATATCAACAGTATCTTCTTTTCATCGCATATCTTCCTGAGGCCGGTAATGAATCCCTCGGAACCTACATTTACCCCGCCTTCACCCTGTATCGGTTCCAGCATTATGGCCGCGGTTTTGTCCGTCACCTTCGACAGTACCGACTGAAGGTCGTTGAACTTAGCGTAGATGAAACCTCCCGGCAGGGGCCCGAATCCTTCCTGGTACTTTGGCTGCGCAGTGGCCGTTATGGTCGCCAGCGTTCTGCCGTGGAACGAACCTTCCATAGTTATTATCTCATACTTGCCCGAAGCATAACCTGATTTCCTGGCCAGTTTGATAGCCGCTTCATTTGCTTCCGCGCCGCTGTTGCAGAAAAAAACCTTTCCCGCAAACGAATGGCCGATTATCTTACTCGCAAGCTTCCCCTGTAACTCATTATAATAGTTGTTGGAGACGTGGATGATCCTGCCCGCCTGGTCTTTGATCGCCCTTACGACTTTCGGATGGCAGTGTCCTATACCGGAGACGGCCCAACCCGGGAAGAAATCAAGGAATTCCTTTCCCTCGATATCATATACGTTCACGCCTTTGCCCCTGACCAGGACAACGGGAACCCTCGAATAGTTGGGCATGACGAACTCGTAATATAATCTTATCACTTCTTCTGTATGTGTCATTTTACTATCTCGGTACCTATTCCCCTGTCAGTGAATATTTCCAGCAATATGGCATGGCTTAACCTGCCGTCTACTATATGGGTCTTCCTTACGCCCTTGGACAAGGCCGACATCACCGCCTTGACCTTGGGTATCATGCCCGACCTTATCACGCCTTTATCGATAAGTCCTTCGGCTTCCTTTTTCCTTAAGGTCGGTATCAGGGTGTTCTCATCCCCCTCTACCTTCAAGATACCTTTTGTATCCGTTATAAGGACGAATTTCTCCGCCTTAAGCGCCGCCGCTATATCACAGGCAGCCAGGTCTGCGTTTATATTGTAAGCCTTACCGTCACTGCCCCGGGCTACCGGGGTAATTATGGGTATCGCGCCGGCTTCTAGTGTCTTCAGGATGGGCCTCGTGTTTACCGAAGTGATCCTGCCTACAAAACCTATATCTTTGCCGTTATGGAGAAGTTTCTTTGCCTTGATTATACCGTCCCTCTTGCCGCACAGGGCCTTGGCCTTACCGCCCAGCTCGTTTATGTGTATGGCTATCTGCTTGTTGGTCCTATCGAGCGTCTCGTCGACTATCTTCATGGTCCTGGCATCGGTGACCCTTAATCCGTCCATGAATTTCGCTTCGAGCCCGGATTCCTTCATCCTTGCGGTTATCCTCGGACCTCCGCCATGGACTATGACCGGCTTTATCCCGACCAGGCTCATGAAGATAATATCCTGGAAGATCCCGGAGATGACCTTCTTGTCTTCCATCATGCTGCCGCCGGCTTTTATAACTACCGTCTTGCCCCTGAATCTCTTTATGTAAGGAAGCGCCTCGATCAGGACGTCGGCTTTCCTAATTATACCTTGCATTTATCTTAATATACCTTTCGGTGAGGTCGCATGTCCATGCGGTAGCAGACGCTTTCCCGGATCCGAGGTCCACCCCTATGAGGACCTCCTTTTTCTTCATCTGCTTTTTGGCCGCGGCCCTGAGTTCGGACCTTGCCGACCCCGAACACACCACTCTTACCCCGTTAAGGGATATATTCAGTTTCGACGCGTCAAATTTAACGCCTGAAGCCCCTGCTGAAGAGGCTATCCTGCCTACATTAGGGTCCTCTCCGGCCACCGCTGTCTTTACAAGGTTCGAATTCGCTATCTCCATGGCAACCTTCCTGGCTTCATCCGTGCTCTTAGCGCCCGTTACATTAACCTCGATGAACTTGGAAGCGCCTTCTCCGTCCCTGGCAACCGATTTCGCCAATGAGATCATCAAAAAATCCAACGCCGAACAAAACTTCATGTAGTCCGGGGAACCTTTCCTTATCAGGGGATTCATGGCCATGCCGTTAGCAAGCAGCAGAACCGTATCGTTCGTGCTCATATCGCCGT
This sequence comes from Candidatus Omnitrophica bacterium UBA6215, assembly GCA_002421665.1. Taxonomy (GTDB): domain Bacteria; phylum Omnitrophota; class Gorgyraeia; order Pluralincolimonadales; family Pluralincolimonadaceae; genus UBA6215. The sequence continues at coordinate 328,553 of DISH01000004.1, read as the reverse complement.
CAACCGTCACCATGTTGAAAGATTTTTCAGTAGCCGCCTTTAGCGAAGCCTTAAGTGCAGCCGACTCGATATAGGCATCGGTAGTGATAAAACAGAGCATCGTTGCCATGTTCGGGTATATCATTCCCGAGCCCTTGGCTATAGCGCCTATCCTGACCGTCTTCCCGGCTATCGATAACGATGCGGCAACCTCCTTGACAACAAGGTCGGTTGTCATTATGGCTTTTGCCGCCATTATCCCGCCGTTCCTGCTCAAGGATTTCGCCAATTGTGGGACGGCCCCTATTATCTTCGCCGCGGGCAACGGCTTGCCTATTATACCCGTCGAAGCTACGAGAACGTCATCCGTGTCGATGCACAAAGCGCCGGAAACTGACGCGGCAGTCTGCTTTGCCCATTCCACCCCTGCTTTTCCGTTCATGCAATTCGCGTTACCGCTATTGGCGATTATCGCCTGGGCACAGGAGTCCTTCAGGTTCGCCTCGGTCAAAAGGACCGGGGCTGCCTTTACCGAATTCGTTGTCCAGACGCCGGCGGCAACCGCGGGCACTCCCGAGAATATAAGCGCAAGGTCGAGACCCTTCTTTTTGATCCCGCAATGTATGCCGGAAGCAAAAAAACCCTTAGGTGCAGCGACTGACCCTTTTATAATCTTCATTAGGCCAGACCTGCCCTTTCGTCAAAACCCTCCATTAGGTTCATGTTGTGTACCGCCTGCGAAGAAGCGCCTTTATACAGGTTGTCTATTGCGGTAACGACTATAACCCTCCTGCCCGTCACTTTTATCCCGATATCGCAAAAATTGGTGCCCAGGACGTCTTTAGTCTCCGGGAAAATGTTTTCCGCGAGCACCCTTACGAAAGGCATATCTTTATAGTATCCCTTGAACACTTCCAAGGCCGAAGAGGTGTCCATATTTTTGCTCAAAGTCATATATATGGTCGAGAGTATGCCCCTGTTCATGGGGACAAGGTGCGGAGTAAAAACAACTTCGACCGCGCTTCCCGATACCCCCGAAAGCTCCTGGTCAATCTCAGGCATATGCTGGTGCCGATTGACCTTATAAGCCTTAAGGTTTTCATTGACTTCCGCAAAAAGCAGGCTCACCGCCGGCGTCCTGCCCGCGCCCGTGGCTCCCGATTTAGCATCAATGATTATACCGCCGCTGTCAATAAACTTTCCGTCCAGGAGAGGTATTATTCCCAACAGACTTCCTGTCGGATAACAGCCCGGGTTTGCGACCAGCTTTGCCGAGGCTATTTTTTGCTTGTTGACCTCCGGAAGGCCGTATACGGCACTGCCCAGCAATTCGGGACTCGTATGTTTCACCCCATACCACTTTTCGTATTCAGCCGTATCCTTGAGCCTGTAATCGGCGCTCAGGTCAACGACCTTCTTCCCGGCCTTAAGAAAACCGGGAACGAATGACATGGAAACCTTATGCGGTAAAGCCAAAAATATGAAATCCGCGGCCTTGCATATTGAAGGCACGTCAACATTCTCGCAGGGAAGGTCCAACCGGCCCCTGAAGACCGGAAAGATATCGGAGATCTTTTCGGAACCCTCGAGCCTCCTGCTTACGGAAGAGATACATACATCAGGATGCCTCAGCAGGATCCTTATCAGCTCGCAGCCGGCATAACCCGTCGCGCCTACTATAGCTACTTTCAGTTTCTCTTTAATCATTCTTGTTAAGGTCCTTTCATCTTCCGGAAATTTGATTATAAAATAAAAACGCCTATTCCGTCAAGCACGAAGTCCCGTCGGAATAGGCGTGATTTTGCCTTATATGTAAAGCGTCAACGTTTAGTCCATTGGAACCGCTTGCGTGCTCCTTTTTGTCCGTATTTCTTTCGTTCCTTCATACGGGGATCGCGGGTCAATAACCCGCGTCCGCGCAATGCGGAACGGAAGCTGGAATCGGCCTTAAGCAAGGCGCGAGCGATACCAAGACGCACCGCTCCTGCCTGGCTTGAGACTCCGCCCCCCGCCACATTGATCTTTATATCGTATTTGGCCGCGGTCTGCGTTGCATCCAGCGGCTCTTTAAGGACCATCCTCAGGGTTTCCCTGGGGAAATAATCATCCAAGGCCCTGTTATTAACGAGTATCTGACCGGAACCGGATCTCAAGGTCACCCTTGCCGTCGATTCTTTTCTCCTGCCTGTTCCCTGATATTTAGCCTGTGCTTCCATCTCTCTCCTGCGATTAGACCTTCAAGGTCTGCGGTTTCTGAGCGGACATGTCATGCTCTTTGCCCGCGAACACTTTCAATCTTCCCAATGCGCTCTTGCCTACCTTATTCTTAGGAAGCATTCCCTTGACCGCATGGGTTATAACATACTCCGGTTTCCTTTTAAGAAGCGACTCCAGGTTCTCCGTCTTCCTTCCGCCCGGATACCCTGAATACCAGTCATATTCTTTTTCGACCGGCTTCTTCCCGGTAACTTTTATCTTTGAAGCATTTACGACAACAACCCCGTCACCCATATTTAAGTCCCTGCGGTACGTGGGTTTATGCTTTCCGGAAAGCACGCGCGATACAGCCACTGCAAGCCTTCCGAGGACGACGTTATCGGCGTCCACAATATACCATTTCTCCGACGTTTTTTGTTCCTTTACCATCTTATTTGACCTTCCTTGCTTGGTTAATGTTAAGAAGGTATAATTTTATCATAAAATATGTTTTTGTCAAGGATATTTTAGTCTAAACCCGACTTCTTTGAGAATATCTTGTAAAAACAAAATGCTGCGAGAACTATTATAAACCCCCATGAGAAGATCAGGAATAACCATCCCCAGGCATTCATCTGCTTATCCCCTCTTTTCCGGAGCGTTCGGACTTCTTCCATGCGATCCTTACCATTATCGAAAGGACCGCGATCATAAGGACCAGCATTAGCCGCGTACCGAGTACATACGGCCTGTCGGCTTCGGAGACATTCGCCATAAGTATATTATCTCTGCCGTCCTTTGAGATAAAGAACGACCCGAGGATCGCTATAAGGAATACCGGCGTAACGAACCTCATTATGAACTTGTATATCCGCGGTATCCTGAGTTCTGCCCCGTGGTGCATCTCCTCCCAGGCCTTATCTATTCCGAAGACCCATGTGAACAGGATAGTCTCGATAGTGGCAAAAAGGACGAGGCAAAAAGTCCCTCCCCAGAAATCAAGTTCGTTTACAGTGCCCCGGCTTAACAGGAAAATTGAGGGCTGACATAATACGAATGTTGCGGCGCCAAAGATAGTCACCGCCTTCTTCCTGCTGATATCGAATTCATCCTCAAGGAACGCGATAGCCGGCTGCGAAAGCGACAATGACGATGTTATCCCCGCCAGAAAAAGCATCATGAACCACAGGAACCCGAATACCGCTCCTAAGGGTATCTTCTCGAATATCAGGGGCATAGTGACAAAACTCAAGTTGAAAGCTCCGCTCTTCGCCACATCCTGCGCGCCGACAGGCCCAAAGAACACATATGAGGCAGTTATCACTATGCTTCCCCCGAGTATCACCTCGGCGAATTCGTTCATGCTTACGGCGGTCAATCCGGATAAGGTAACGTCATCGGTCTTCTTAAGGTAACTGGCATAGGTCAATATGACACCGATGCCTACGCTCAAAGTAAAGAAGGTCTGCCCTGAAGCTGCGAGCCAGACCTTGGGATCCTTGAGGGTCGAAAGATCGGGGTTCCACAGAAAACCCAGCCCGTTGAGCGAGCTCCAGTCCGGATGGCTGATATCGGGCACTCCCAGCGTTAGCACCCTTACCGCGATGAATCCTGCGAACAGGAAGAGCGCGGGCATCGCGAACCTGCAAAGCTTTTCTATGCCTCCCTTTATGCCGTAATATATGACAAATATGTTAAGTGCAAAGGTGATCAGGAAGAATACGTAAGCCGGCTGCATAGAATTGAAATACTCGTTCTTCTCGAGACCCTGGAAAGCGCCCAGGAACGATTGCATCTGAGACTGTGACGTAGCGCCGGCGTATTTGCCCGTAAGCGCAAAAAAGCTGTATGCCAGCGTCCAGGATTCAATATAGGTATAATATATCAGTATGGCTAGCGGACCAAATATGCCTATCACGCCGAAATATTTTATGAAACGGTTCTTCCTCCAGACAGAATGGAATATGCCTGGAGCGGTACCGTGGCCAAATCCGCCGCCATAGCGGCCTAAAGCCCATTCGACCCACATAAGAGGTATCCCCAAAAGGAGCAGCGATATAAAATACGGGATCATGAAAGCGCCGCCGCCGTTCTGCGCAGCCTGGACAGGGAACCTCAAAAAATTACCCAAACCAACGGCTGAACCGGCTACGGCCATTATTATCCCGAGCTTGGAGCCCCAAGCCTGCCTCTTGCGTTCAGCCATTACGGTATATTACCTCCATAAGACAAAGTCCCCTGGCCTGGGCGGTATCCCCGGCTTTTTTCCTGTCCCTCGCCCTGAGTATACGGACCATGCTGCCCGCAGGTATCTTCCCGCGACCTATATCCACCAGTGTGCCCACAATGTTCCTTACCATGTTATAAAGGAATCCGTCTCCTTCGATATCTATCTCTATCTGTTCGCCCTTCTTCCTGAGAGAAAGTTTCTTTATGGTCCTCACCGACGAACGCTCTATCCTGTCGGCAGCCTGAAAAGACTTGAAATCGTGCCTGCCGATAAGCGTTTTGGCCTCTCTCCTCATTAAAGCAAAATTCAGCTTATAAGGTATGTGGGCCGTGAAATCCCTCCTGACGGCAGAAGGCGAAGGCCCGTTCATGATAGTATATCTGTATGTTTTGGATATAGCATCGAACCTGGAATGGAAACCCGAATGGACTTCAAGGCATGACTTAATTACTATATCCTTTGGAAGGATACTGTTGAGGGCCCTTTGCAACCTGTTGACGGGCATCTTCGAGTCAGTGTGGAAATTCGCGACATGACCCAGAGCGTGGACGCCGGAATCGGTCCGGCCGCAAGATATAAGCCGCGCTTTGCGGTTTGTCAACCGTTTGAGCGCGGCTTCTATTGTCTCCTGGATGGTCCTCGCGTTCCTTTGCGTCTGCCATCCGGCATATGCCGTACCGTCGTATTCTATTTTGAGCAGGATATTACGCATTCGGCTATCTGCACGGCATTTGTTGCGGCCCCTTTTCGCAGATTATCCGCGACAACCCAAAGCCACAAGCCGTTCTTTACGAAACAATCGCGGCGTATACGCCCGACGAAGGTCTCGTCCCTTCCCTCGGCATCCTTAGGCATGGGGTAGAGCCCTTTTACAGGATCGTCGACCACCACAATGCCCGGCGCTTTCGAAAGCAGTTTCTTTACGGCAGCGGGAGTTATCGTTTTGGCTGTCTCGATATAGACGGATTCCGAGTGGCCGGTCCTTACCGGTACGCGGACTGTCGTGGCCGAGACCTTTATCTTGCCGTCATGCATTATCTTATGGGTCTCTTTAACTAGCTTCCATTCCTCACTGGTATAATCGCAGTCGGTAAAACCCCCTATCTGAGGAAAGACGTTGTATGCCAGCTGCTGCGGCATCGAACGCTCGGTATATACATGTACGTTATTGAAGCCGCCGGCAGCTATGGCGGCATTCTCCGCCTTTAACTGTTCCACGGCGCTCTTGCCGGCCCCTGACGATGCCTGCAGGGTAGTGACTATTATCCTCTTAAGGCCGGCCTTTTTGCGTATAGGTTCAAGGGCCACGACCATCTGTATAGTCGAGCAATTGGGATTGGCTATTATGCCCTTGTGCTTCTTGACGTCCTTGCCGTTGACTTCCGGGACAACAAGAGGCACATCCGGGTCCATTCGAAAATCGGCGCCGTTATCTATGACCACACAACCTCTTTTTGCTGCTTCCTTGGCATAAGTGACCGCAGCCCCTTTCTCGCCTTCCGTTCCCGCAAAAAGAGCTATATCCATCCCTTCAAAACCTTCGGGTGAGACCGCCTGCACGGCATATTTTCTGCCGTCAACCTCGATCTCCCTGGCGCTGCGGGCCATCACCTTCAACTCGCCGACAGGGAAGTTCCTTTGGCTAAGGACGCGCAGCATTTCAACGCCTACAACTCCCACGCCGACTACGGCAACATTATACCTGTTCTTTTTTTTCATCTTTCTTCCTTATATCATATCGGCGACCATATCGCCGATTTCGCTTGTCGAATAGCCCATCTTCCCCGCGGCGAGGGATTTCAATTTGGTATTGACCAGTTTAATGACCGCATCCTCTATGGCTTTAGCCGCATCGGTTTCCCCGAGGGTCTCGAGCATCATCCCTCCAGCGCATATGGCAGCCAAAGGATTGATTACGTTCCGGCCGGTGTACTTGGGAGCGGAACCGCCGATAGGCTCGAACATAGATACGCCTTTCGGGTTGATATTTCCGCCGGCCGCGATACCCATGCCGCCTTGTATCATCGCACCGAGATCGGTGATTATATCCCCGAAGATGTTATCCGTTACGATGACGTCGAACCATTCCGGGTTCTTGACGAACCACATCGTGGTGGCATCGACATGCGCGTAATCGGTAGTGATGTCCGGGTATTCCTTTGCCACTTCGTTAAAAGTCCTCTGCCAAAGGTCCCATGCGTAGGTAAGGACGTTGGTCTTACCGCAGAGTGTAAGCTTCTTGCGCTTATTGCGTTTCCTGCAGTATTCAAAAGCATAACGCACGCACCGCTCCACGCCTTTACGCGTATTGTATGATATCTGCAAGGCGACTTCGTCATCGGTCCCCTTCTTTTGGAACTCGCCCAGGCCCTTATATATACCTTCGGAATTTTCGCGAACCACTACGAAATCGATATCCTCGGGCTTCTTGTCCTTCAGGGGGCAATATGCCTCGTTATACAATTTAACCGGGCGAAGGTTGATATACTGGTCGAGGGAAAAGCGCAGCTTCAGCAGTATTCCCTGTTCAAGTATCCCGGGCTTTACTTCCGGATGCCCGATAGCCCCGAGGAATATCGCTTTGTACTTCTTCAGCTCTTCGATATCCTTGTCCTCAAGGGTCTTGCCGGTCCGCAGATAACGCTCTCCCCCGAAATCGAATATCTTCGTCTCATATCCGAACCCGAACTTCTGCGACGCGGCTTTAATCACTTTAAGCCCTTCGTTTACGACTTCCGGGCCCGTTCCGTCCCCCGGTATAACAGCTATCCTATAATCACTCATTTTTTCTTTACCACCCATTTCATGAGCCCTCCCGCTTCGATAAGTTCCTGCATAAAAGCGGGCATGGGCTTCGCCTGATACGACCGGCTCCTTGTCAGGTTCCTGATCAACCCTGTTGAGGCGTCGACTTCCACTTCGTCGCCTTCTTCTATTGCTTTCGAGGCTTCCGCACACTCGAATATGGGAAGGCCGATATTTATGCTGTTGCGGTAGAATATCCTGGCAAAATCCTCGGCTATAACGCAGGATATACCGCACCCTTTTATGGATATCGGGGCGTGCTCCCTGCTGGAACCGCAGCCGAAGTTCTTGCCGGCAACTATGATGTCTCCCTTGGATATACCCTTCGAGAAACCCGGTATTATCCCGTCCATGCAGAATTCGCCGAGTACCTCGGGTTCCGTATGGGAAAGGTATTTCGCCGGGATTATCTCATCGGTATTTATATCATCCTTGAATTTGTGCGTTTTTCCTTTAATTATCATGCTGCCTCCTCAGGATGCGCTATCCTGCCTTTAACGGCGCTGGCCGCGGCAACCGCGGGATTTGAGAGGTATACCTCCGACTTGAGGTGGCCCATCCTCCCCACGAAATTCCTGTTGGTCGTCGCTATGCAGCGCTCGCCCGCCGAAAGGATCCCCATGTGGCCGCCGAGACACGGCCCGCACGTAGGCGTAGATACAGCGCAACCCGCTTTCACGAACGTCTCGATAAGCCCTTCTTTCATGGCCTGTAAATATATCTCCTGGGTCGCAGGGAAGATTATACAGCGTACGTCCTTATGGACCCTCTTGCCTTTGAGTACCTTGGCAGCAATCCTGAGGTCGCTTATCCGCCCGTTCGTACATGAACCTATGACTGACTGGTCTATCCTGATCCCCCTGACGCGGCTGACAGGTTTGGCGTTAGAAGGAAGCGGCGGAAGCGAGACCATGGGTTCTATCCCGGAAACATCGTATTCCTTCACTTCGCAGTAACTGGCATCCTTGTCACTCTTGTAGACCTTCCATTTCCTTTTAGATTTTTTGGTCGTTTGCCTTACATACTTCAAGGTGATATCGTCGGCGGCGATTATCCCGTTCTTGCCTCCAGCTTCGATGGCCATGTTGCACATCGCAAAACGGTCGTCCATCGGAAGGCGCTCTATCGCTTCTCCGGTGAATTCCATGGTTTTGTATAAAGCCCCGTCAACACCGATATCGCCTATGGTATAAAGTATAAGGTCTTTTCCTCCGACCCATTTATTGAGTTTTCCCTTAAAAACAAACCTGATAGACTCGGGAACTTTGAACCAAAGCTTCCCCCTTACGAAGACAGCCGCAAGGTCTGTAGAACCGACCCCGGTAGAAAAAGCGCCTAATGCCCCGTAAGTACACGTATGCGAATCCGCGCCTATTATAAGGTCTCCGGGCATCGTAAGCCCCTGTTCCGGCAAAAGCGCGTGTTCGATACCCATGCAGCCGACCTCGAAATAATGCTCGATCCTGTGCTTCCTTGCGAATTCCCTAAGCACCTTGAGCTGTTCGGCTGACTTAATGTCCTTTGCCGGGACAAAGTGGTCGGGAACAAGCGCTATCTTCCTGTTATCGAAGACCTTCTCAAGACCCGTCTTCTCGAACTCCGATATCGCTATAGGCGCAGTTATATCGTTGCCTAAGCAAAGGTCCACCTTACATTCAATAAGATCCCCCGGGGAAACGGATTTCTTTCCCGAGTGGGCCATCAATATTTTTTCAGTTATGGTATAACCCATTTACAACTCCTTGATGTATGCGACTTCGTCGCACTTTGCGAATTTAGGACATATACTGCAGTCATTCCATATCTTCTGCGGAAGTTTATTCTTGCTGACCTGGACAAAACCGAACTTCCCGAAGAACTCCGTCTTCTTTGTCAGGGCAAACACGCTCTTTATCCCAAGGTTAGCGGCCTCCTCAAGGCAGGCATCGACAAGCTTGCCGCCTATTCCCTTATTAAGATGAGCGCTGTCTGCGGCAAGCGACCTTATCTCGGCAAGTTTGTCCGAATATATATGGAGAGCGGCGCAGCCGAGGATATTCGATCCGCTGTCGAAGACGAAGAAATCCCTTACCGCTTCGGATATCTCGCTCTCCGGACGCGGTAAAAGATCCTTCTTTGCGGCGTAAAATCCTATCAACTCATGAATACGCCTGATATCCTTAACCCGCGCCTTCCTGACCATATTACTTGACAATACCTTCTGCCGGGCTTGACGGAGAAGCATATTCCTTTTTTGGTATCCTGCCGGACAGGAACGCCAGCCTGCCCGCCTCAACAGCCAGCTTCATCGCCCTGGCCATTTCTACAGCATCCTTTGCCCCGGCTATGCCCGTATTCATGAGAACGCCGTCTACGCCCAGCTCCATGGCTATGGCCGCGTCCGAAGCGGTACCTACGCCGGCGTCGACTATCACGGGAACCTTTACAGCCTCTTTGATAAACCTGATATTGACGGTATTCAATATCCCCATCCCAGAACCGATAGGTGAAGCCAATGGCATTACACAGGCAGCCCCGGCATCCTCAAGTTTCTTGGCCATTATTGGATCGTCATTGGTATAGGGCATTACAACAAAACCTTCCTTTACCAGGACCTTTGTAGCGCTCAGGAGTGCTTCGGTATCCGGCATAAGGGTCTTTTCATCTCCTATGACCTCAAGCTTTACCATATCGGAAAGCCCCATGGCCCTGGCCATCCGTGCAATGCGTATAGCATCGTCGGCCGTATAACAGGCCGCAGTGTTGGGTAATATAACATATTTATTCCTGTCTATATGGTCAAGAAGGGACTCTTTCTTGGGGTCGCTCAGGTCCAGCCTGCGTATCGCCACGGTCACTATCTCCGCGCCTGAGGCCTCAAGGGCCTGTTCCATTACCACGAACGTCGAATATTTGCCGGTCCCGACAAGCAGTCTTGAACTAAACTCTCTTTTTCCTATCTTTAGCGTTGTTCCCGCCATATCTGTCTCCGTAATATTTACACAACAACCTCAAATTACATAACAGGCATTTAGGGGCCCGGGCCGTGCATATCTCCCTGCCGTGGAGTATCAGGTGTAAATGGAACTCCTTGATGGCGTGTTTAGGAGATTTCTCGGTAAGGAAATCCTGGGCCTTTTCCCTGGTTGTCTTCGGGCCTATAAGACCGAGCCTTTTCATTACCCTCAATATGTGCGTGTCTACGGGCATTATCGGTTTCCCAAATGAAAATAACAGTACAATAGCTGCGGTTTTCGGGCCGATACCTTTTATCGATCTCAGGAACCTGTATCCTGAGCCCGTATCCAGCCCGCCGAGAAAACCCAGATCCAGCGCCCCTCTGCGCCGGACGATCTCGTTCAAAGCACCCTTTATCCTGGGAGCTTTTATGTTGGACAACCCGGCAGACTTGATCCGCTTCTTGATCGAAGTCGCGCCCGACTTTCTCAGGCTGTCCCAGTCCTTGAAGCCTTTTTTCAGGTTATCGAAGGCTCGAAGAGACGTCACATCCGAGGTATTCTGCGAAAGGATGGTCTTTACCAATTCCCCGACGGCATCCTTCTCCGGCCTCACTTCCAGCCGGCCGAACCTCTTGAACAGCAACCGCCTTATACTGCGGATTTGTCTTGAAACACCAGAGGGCATCTATCTCTCTATGACCGTTCCCTTGGCTACAACTACCAGGCCGGACTCAGTCACCGCGAACCTCTTCTTGTCCTCCTCGATATCATAACCTATCTCGGTCCCCGACGGGACCTTCACATCCTTATCTATTATGGCGCGCCGTATCTTTGCATTGCGCCCTATGTCAACGCCTTCCATTATGATAGAATCCATGACGCTCGAATAGCTGTTGATCCTTACATTATTGGAAAGTATCGAACGCTCCACTCTGCCGCCCGAGATTATACACCCGTTGGCAACCATGGAATCGAGAGCCGCGCCTATGCGCATACCGTCATCGCCGCCGGCGAAAACGAACTTTGCCGGAGGATATTTCTCCATGTATGTCCTTATCGGCCATTCGCTGTCATAAAGATTGAATATGGGCGTGACATTGACCAGGTCCAGGTTAGCCTCGTAGTAAGCGTCGAGGGTTCCTATGTCCCTCCAGTACTTAGCCTCTTTCTTGTTCTCATCCTTGAAATTATACGCGAATACTTTCGCTTTCCTCGCGACCATGGAAGGCAGGATGTTCTTGCCGAAATCGTGCTTGCTGTCCGCTTTGAGGGCATCTATGCCCAGTTCCTCCTTGAGCACGTTCGTGCTGAAAACATACACTCCCATTGAAGCATATACGTGCTCAGAATCCCCGGGAATGGTCTTGGCGGGGACTGCCGGCTTCTCCTCGAAACCGGTAATCCTCTCATTGCGGTCGACCTCCACTATGCCGAAATGCTTCGAATCCCTCTTGTTTATCTCGACAACGGCTATAGTACAATCTGCGCCTTTCGCTTTGTGGTATTCGACCATCTCCGAATAATCCATCTTGTAGATATGGTCGCCCGCGAGTATAAGGACATGCTCGGGTCTTTCTGTCTCGATAAAATAGAGGTTCTGGTATATAGAATCCGCTGTACCCATATACCAGGTGTCTCCGGTCCTCATCTGCGCCGGGACGATGTCTATATATTCGCCGAGTTCCGCGTCGAATATGTTCCATCCGAGCCTGAGGTGCCTGATAAGCGAATTGCACTTATACTGCAGGAGGACATGTATCCTGCGTATCTCGGAATTTATGCAATTCGACAAGGTAACATCAATGATCCTGTATATTCCGCCGAACGGAACGGCAGGCTTGGTGCGATCCCTGGTAAGCGGATAAAGTCTCTCTCCCTTACCTCCGGCCATTATGAACGCTATGACGTCTTTCATTTTATTTCTTCATCGACATGATAACCGCTACGATCTCCGTTATCCCTATCCTCATCATCATGACGGCTATCGCCGCCAGGAATATGTCCGAAACTTTCGCTACCGCGCGGGCGCCGCCCTTGCCGAGCACTTTTATGAAAAAGTCGGCCTTCCAGAGAACCAGCCAAATAAATACCATATTAAGCGCCAATGCCACCAGCGTAGGTATGATACCGTAAGCCTCGCGCAATATAAGTATCGTGGTAAGTACGGCCGGACCGGTTATAAGCGGCGTACCAAGAGGAAACACCCCTATATCCGTGCTGGGTTTACCCCTTTTATCCTCTCCGGGAAGCAAAAGGTGAACGGCCAGGACCAGTAGCAGCGCACCGCCTGCTATCCTGAAATCCGGGACCGTGACACCCATGAGCCTGAGCAGCAGATTGCCGAAGAACATGAACAGTACGGCTATGACACTGGCGACAATAATGCTGTTAAGCACTATCTTATGCCGGGTCTCGGACTTCATCCCCTCGGTCAAGGCCAGGTACAGAGGGAGATTGCCGAAAGCGTTCACCGCCACGAATAAAGGTATAAAAGTCAGGATAAAAGGCGCTATAGGCGCCAACAATTTAAACATCCCGCCGATCATATCCATTCCCCTTTTCTGCTATTATATAGGAAGAGCCGGCAAAAAGCAATCTCAATTGCCGAGAAGCTGTTTTACCCTCGGAGGACAAGCTACGAAGTGGCCGGGCTTAACTTTTTTAAGCAAAGGTTCCTCCGTCCTGCATCCCTGTTCCGCATAAGGGCAGCGCGGGTGGAATTTGCACCCGCAAGGAGGCTTAATGGGCGAAGGGGGCTCCCCTTTCACGGAAAACACGCGTTTACCGGAGTTTATTGCGGAAAAGAGTGCTTCAGTATAAGGATGCATAGGCGAAGAATAAAGTTCACCCGTAGAAGCTACCTCGAAAGGCTTGCCGAGGTACATTACCAGCACTTCATCCGAAACTGACTCTACGACCCTCAGGTCATGCGATATGAACAGGTATGAAAGCCCCAGTTCCTCTTTCAGATCTTTCATGAGCGAGAGTATCTGGGCCTGTATGGAAAGGTCGAGCGAGGAGACCGGTTCGTCGCATACCAGCAGTTTCGGTTTGGTCATCAGGGCACGCGCGATACCTATCCTTTGCCTCTCTCCTCCGCTGAACTGGTGAGGATACCTGGAAAGGTGCTCGGATTTCAAACCTACCCTTCTGAGCATTTCGGCAGCCATTTTCGCGCATTCAGCGGGGCCTGCCATCCCGTGCACAGACAGAGGTTCGGAAAGTATCTGCTGTATCCTCATCCTAGGGTTAAGCGAGTTATAAGGGTCCTGGAATATAACCTGCAGGTCTTTCCTTAACGGCCGCATGCGCGACTGGGTCAACCCGCTGACGTTGGTCCCCTCAAATATCACCTCTCCGGAATCGGGTTTCAGCAGGTTCAAAATAAGCCTCGACAGGGTTGATTTCCCGCAACCGGACTCTCCGACAAGACCCAGGGTCTTGCCCTTTTCGATATCGAAAGATATTCCGTCGACGGCACGGACTGTCCCGATAACCTTCCTGGTAAAACCCCTCTCCACGGGAAAATATTTCTTTATATTTTTTACGGATAGTATAAAAGGCATATCAGGGGTTCCTCATCTTCGGTATACAACTTATCAGCCCCTTTGTATAGGGATGCGACGGCCTTTTGTATATCAGTTCGGTATCGCCATATTCAACTATCCTGCCTTGCTGCATAACGGCGGTCTTCTGCGCGACCCTGGATACTATTGACAGGTCATGGGTTATCAAAAGGACGGTCAATCCCAGGCGTTCTTTCAACCGCGAAAGCAGGTCCAGTATCTGCGCCTGGACGGTCACGTCAAGAGCGGTCGTAGGCTCATCGGCTATCAGGAGCCGGGGCCGGCACGATATCGCCATGGCTATCATCGCCCTCTGCCTCATGCCTCCTGATAGCTGGTGCGGGTAAGAGAACATTATCTCGGAAGGCGCAGGCATCCCGACATCTGAAAGCGACCCGACGGCAAGGTCGAAAGCCTCGCCGCGGGATATCCCCCTGTGAAGCGTTATCGTCTCGATGATCTGCTCGCCTACGGTAAATACCGGATTTAGCGAACTCGCGGGATCCTGGAAAACATAAGATATCCTCGAGCCGCGTACTTTCCTGAGGTCCTCTTCCGGCAAGTCCAGCATATCCGCTCCGTCAAAGGTTATCTCTCCCGAGATAACCTTAGCCGATCCCGGGAGAAGGCGCGTAACAGAAAGCGCGGTCACCGATTTACCGGAACCGGACTCCCCTACCAGGCCCAGGATCTCGCCTTCGTATAACTTTAGGTTCGCCCCGCGGACAGCCGGAACGCTTTCCTTTGCAGCCTGCGAAAAACCGATATGCAGGTCCTTGATCTCAAGAAGCGGTTCTTTTCTCATTGTCTCCTGTGGGGATTAAAATGTTCCCTGAGCCCTTCTCCGAGAAGATTATAACCGAGCACCGTTATCAATATGGCAAGGCCCGGAAAAACGGTTATCCACCAGGCGATACCGAGGGTCGACTTGGCTTCCGTCAATATGTTGCCCCAGCTTGGAACAGGCGGCTGGACACCCAACCCGAGAAAACTTAAAGCTGATTCGGTAAGTATTGCCCCGGCAACTCCCAGTGTAGCGCTGACAAGGACCGGCCCGATGCCGTTAGGTATAAGGTGGCAGGCTATTATCCGCAGGTCGCTTGCCCCTACTGCTCTCGCCGCTTCCACGAATTCCCTTTCTTTCAGGCTCAATATCTCGGCCCTGATAAGGCGGGCGGCGCCCATCCATCCGGTAAGGCCTATTATCACCATTATATTCCATATCCCGGGACCAAGTACCGCTATGGTAGCCAGTATAAGGAAGAAAGTCGGGAAACAGAGCATGATATCTATGAACCTGGATATAACGCTGTCGACCCAGCCTCCGTAATAACCGGCCAGTGATCCGAGGATGATACCGGCAACGACCGATATACCCACCGCCACAAAGCCGACGCTCAAAGATATGCGCGCACCATAGACCATCCTGCTGAACAGGTCCCTGCCAAGGGAATCCGTACCCATTATATGCTGTATTGAAGGAGGCATAAGGCTGTTGCCAAGGTCTATAGCCCCGGGATCGCACCCGGTGATGAATGGTGCAAAGACAGCAGCCGAGGCCATCACCGCTACTACCACAAATCCGAATACCGCCAGTTTATTGAACTTTTTCATCTTCCGGAGACCCTTATCCTTGGATCGACGCATGCATATATCACGTCCGCCAGGAGGTTTCCGACCAGTGTCAACACGGCGCCGATGAACAGGATGCCCATGATTACCGGGTAGTCCCTGGCCATGACCGAGTCATAGAAAAGCTTGCCCATCCCCGGGATCGCGTATATCGATTCGAATATTACACTCCCGCCTATCAACCCCGGAACGGAAAGGCCGACGATGGTCACTATGGGCAGGAGGGCGTTCTTGAGCGCATGTTTATATATCACCTTATTTTCCGGAAGTCCCTTGGCGCGCGCCGTCCTGATAAAATCTCTGTTAAGGACGTCCAGCATGCTTGTGCGCATATATCTCGATATTCCAGCTAGCCCTGCAAAAGCTGAGACAAAGACCGGGAGGATCAGATGTCCTGCCATATCTATGCACTTCTCGATAATGTTATATTCTTCAAAATCTATGGACTTTATCCCGGATATCGGAAGCCAGCCCAGATGGACACCGAAGAAACTCATTAGAAGCAAGGCCAGCCAAAAGGTCGGCACCGCAAAGCCGATAAAAACGACCACGGTAGAGACCCTGTCTAATAGAGACCCCTCCCTTACGGCACTTGCCACTCCTATAGGTACTGCTATCGAGAATATAAGTGCCAAGGACAGGACGTTTATAGCAATGGTTATGGGAAGCCTCTCGATTATCTTGGTTGAAACAGGCCTTTCATCGACAAAAGACCTGCCCAGGTCGAACCTCGCCAGTCTCTTAACCCATTGCCAATATTGTTCATGGACGGGCTTGTCCAGGCCGTATAGCCTGTCCAGCCTCTCCCTTGCCTCAAGCGATATCCTTGGCGACATTTCCGCTTGAAGGCGGGTAGGCTTACCCGGAGAAAGATGTATGACAAAAAAGGTCACCACCGTTATCCCGAATAGGACGGGAAGCATTCCTATAAGACGTCTTGATATATAACCTACCATCTGGTATACCTCTGCTGCGCCTTTGGCACGTACCATTTAATGAAATTATATCCGATACCGGCAGGGGCGGGAACTATGCCTTTGAACCTTTCATGGACAATAGGCAAAACGTCCGAGACATAAAGGAATACGTACGGATGGTCATCGAACACCAGCCTGTTTATCCTGTTATAGATCTCCTTCCTCTTTCCCTGATCGAACTCCCTGCGCCCCTGCAAAAGGAGCGTGTCGACTTCTTTATTGGCATAGCCGACAAAATTGAACTCGCCGGAACGAGTCTTGGAAGAGTGCCAGATATCATAGCAATCGGGGTCCCTGGACAGGCTCCACCCCATTATGACGGCGTCAAACTTTCCCTTATCTATGAACTCTGAAAGGAAAGTCGCCCATTCTATTATCCTGACCTCGGCGTCTATCCCTATATCCTTCAACCGCCTCTGTATGATCTCGGCCGTGGTCTTCCTGGTATCGTTTCCCTGGTTTGTCATTATAGTGAACTTGAACTTCCTGCCGTCCTTATCGAGCCAGCCGTCGCCGTCATGGTCCTCCCAACCGGCCTCTTTCAGCAAAACCTTGGCCTTCGCCGGATCATAAGGCAATGGCTTGATATTTTTGTCGCATGCCCATGATTCCGGCGGGAACGGGCCCGTAGAGACCCTGCCCAGTCCTAAGAGCACCCCTCTTATTATCTCGTCCTTATCTATGGCGTAATCAAGCGCCTGCCTCACCTTCCTGTCGGCAAACAAGGGTTCCTTGAGGTTGAACCCCATATATGTATAGCCGAACGAGGGATACCTGTATTTTCTGTAATATCTGACGAAGAACGGCGTGTCGGTCTGCCTGCTGTATTGCAAAGGGGTAAGGGTAACTTCGTCTACACCTTGTGTCTGAAGTTCCAGAAATATGGTCGCCTGGTCCGGTATTATCCTGTAGACGTAGCGGTTTATGTAAGGACGTCCCTCGAAGTAATCATGGTTTGACTCCAGCACTATCTTCTCTCCGGTCTTCCATTCCCTGAACCTGTAAGGACCCGTACCTACGGGCGCACGTGAATATTTCGTATTCCCGAGATCCTCATTTTCCAGGAGATGTTTAGGCATGATCCCCATCCCCCAGCTTGACAGGCCGGGAGAAAAAGGTTCTTTGTAAGTGACTTTAACGGTATGGTCGTCGATGACGTCGAGAGACTTAACCCTCTCAAAATCACCGCCATACGGGGTCTTAACTTCAGGGTCTATGAGCTTTTGGTAGGTAAATTCGACATCCCGGGCAGTGAAAGGCGCACCGTCGTGCCATTTCACGTTCTTGCGAAGGTGGAATACTATAGAAAGGCCGTCGCCCGATATTTCCCAATTCTCGGCCAATTCGCCTTCAAGGTTAAGGTCTTTGTCGTACCTGACAAGGCCGTTATATATAAGGCCGCATATCTCGGCCGAAGAACCGTCCGAAGCCAATATGGGTATAAGCGAACTGGCATCCCCGATCGAGGCGGTAATTATGGCGTCGCCGTAATCGGATGCCTCGAGAGGCGCGCACAGACTACAAACAAAAACTAAAAAAAATATCCCGATCGTCCGGGATATTTTTTTAAGCATATCTGTCTCCTGTCTATTGTTTAGGGGACTTCTCCCCAGCCGTACCCGCCTGCTCCTGGGCCTGCGGTTGAGAAACCGGAGCAGCCGGCTCTTTCGACAATTCCCTTTCTACCACGGATCCGCCCTTATTCATGGACACAAGTGCCAGCGTCAACGATGTTGAAAGGAACAGGATCGCGCACGCAGCGGTGGCTTTCGTAAGGAAAGAGGAAGCTTTGGTCCCCAGCATCTGCTGCAGGCCGCCGCTGCCTCCGAAAGTCTCTGATATGCCGCCGCCCTTACCGGCCTGCAGCAATATCACCATGATCAGGACAAGACACGATATTACATGCAAAGTTATCAATACTGCATACATCGGATTACGCTGCTCCTTTACTTTTTGCTCAGTTTTACTATCTCGGCGAAGTCCTTGACTTTCAGGCTGGCGCCGCCGACCAACGCGCCGTCGATATCCGGTCCGGCCATGATAGCCTTAACGTTATCGGGCTTGACACTTCCGCCGTACTGTATCCTTATCTTCGAGGCGACTTCGTCCCCGAACATACCCGCAAGCAGCGAACGTATATGCTTATGCACTTCCTGCGCTTGTTCGGGAGTAGCCGTCCTGCCGGTACCGATCGCCCAGACGGGTTCATAGGCAATCACGATGCGTGAAGCATCATCTTTCGACAACCCGGACAAACCGCCTTCTACATGGCTTCTAACCACATCGAAGGTTTTTCCGGAATCGCGCTCTTCAAGCCTTTCGCCTACGCACACGATGGGCGTAAGATCGTGCTTCAAGGCTGCCTTTACTTTCTTGTTGACCGTATCGTTCGTCTCTCCGAAATACGTCCTGCGTTCCGAGTGTCCCACTATACAGAATTTACAACCGAGGTCCGTGATCATCCTGGGGGCCACTTCGCCGGTGAATGCGCCCTCTTCCTCCCAATAGATATCCTGGGAGCCCCATGCGATGTTGGAACCCTTTAAGACCTTTGCGATCTCAGATATCGCCGTGAACGGCGGGCAAACCGCTATATCGACAGAGGCCTCGGCACTCAATTCTTTTTTAAGCCCGTCAACAAGTTCCAGAGCTTCGCCGACGTTCTTGTACATCTTCCAATTGCCTGCTATTATAGGTCTTCTCATCATTATTTATCCGTCAATGCCTTTATACCGGGAAGGACCTTGCCCTCAAGATACTCGAGCGAAGCACCGCCTCCGGTAGATATGTGCGTCATCTTGTCCTCAAGCTTGAATTTTGCTATGGCTGCCGCAGTGTCGCCTCCGCCGATGATGGATATGGCCTTGAGCGTAGCGATGTATTTAGCGACCTCCTCTGTCCCCTTTGAGAACTTGTCCATCTCGAACACCCCGAGCGGGCCGTTCCACACTATTGTCTTCGCGTCCTTAAGTACCGCCTTGAACGCCTCGACGGTCTTCGGGCCGACGTCCAGGCCCATCCAACCATCGGGTATCTGGTCGCCGACAAGCTTGGAATCCGCGTTCGCGTCGAATTTGTCGGCTATGACATTATCGACTGGAAGAACAACGTTGACCCCCGCCTTCTTCGCATTTTCAAGCAGGGATTTCGCTACATCGATCTTATCCTTCTCGACCTTGGAAGCGCCTATCTGTTTTCCCTGGGCTGCATAGAACGTATAAGCCATGCCTCCCCCGATCAGGATAGCGTCAACCTTATTGAGAAGGTTCTCGATAACACCTATCTTGTCGGATACTTTCGCGCCGCCGAGGATGGTGATAAACGGCTTCGCAGGATTACCGACCTTGCCCTCAAGATACTCTATTTCTTTCTCAAGAAGGAATCCCGCAGCGGACCTAAGGTATTTAGTAACGCCTTCCGTCGATGCGTGGGCGCGGTGCGCGGTGCCGAAAGCATCGTTAACGTAGACATCGCCCAGGCTTGCGAGTTCTTTCGCAAAACCGGCATCATTAGCTTCCTCCTCCGCATGGAACCTGAGGTTCTCAAGCAACAGGCATTCACCCGGTTTAAGGGCGTCTGCCATTGCTTTTACTTCCGGCCCAATGCAGTCCTTGGCCATCTTGACCTGCTTGCCGAGTATCTCGCCAAGTCTTTGCGCGCACGGGACAAGGCTGTATTTTGCAACTGCCTTGCCGTCCGGCCTGCCGAGATGGCTCATCAATATCAATCTGGCGCCCTTATCGAGAGCGTATTTTATCGTAGGGACCGTAGCCCTTATTCTTGTATCGTCGGTGATCTTCAGGTTCCCGTCAAGCGGAACGTTGAAATCGACACGCATTATGACCCGCTTGCCATTAAGGTCAAGGTCCTTTATCGTAAGCTTGTTCATATCGCAGGACTCCTTTCCTTAAAGACCCTTCTTTACCATATACTCGCAGAGGTCAACGACCCTGTTGGAGTAGCCCCATTCGTTGTCATACCACGAAAGGACCTTGACGAAATCATCACCGATAACCTTGGTGCTCTTCGCGTCAACAATAGAACTTAGCGAGCAATGGTTGAAATCTACCGAGACGACCGGGTCTTCGGTATAGCCGAGTATGCCCTTGAGTTTGCCCTCAGAGGCTTCTTTCATGGCGGCATTGATCTCTTCGGCAGTGGCTTTCTTGCCGAGCGAGCAGGAAAGGTCCACAACCGAGACGTTCGCTACCGGGACCCGCATTGAGAATCCGTCAAGCTTACCTTTAAGCTCAGGGATGACCAGCGATATAGCTTTCGCGGCGCCGGTCGTTGTCGGTATCATGGATACTGCGGCGGCACGCGAACGACGCAGGTCCGAATGCGCCTGGTCCTGGACCCTCTGGTCGTTCGTATATGCGTGTATCGTCGTCATGAGACCTTTGACGATACCGTATTTCTCGTGAAGGACTTTTGCCACAGGCGCGAGGCAGTTGGTCGTACACGATGCGTTGGATACGACGTTGTGGTTCTTCGGATCGTATTTGTCCTCATTCACACCCATGACTATCGTGATGTCCTCGTCCTGCGCGGGCGCAGATATAATGACCTTCTTTGCCCCGCCTTTGGTTATATGGTTCTCGGCGCCTTTCACTTCTTTGCCCTTCTTGTTCACGCCGTCCTTCTTTATCGTGAAGAGGCCCGTCGACTCCACAACTATCTCAACACCCAGTTCCTTCCAGGGAAGCTCACCCGGGTCCCTCTTCGCAAGGACCTTGATCGTTTTCCCGTCTGCGGAGATCGTATCGTCCGAAACGGCCTTTACCACGCCGGGGAACCTTCCATGAACGGAATCATACTGGAAAAGGTATGCATTGGTCTTCGCATCGGTGATATCGTTGATCGCTACGAGTTCAAGATCTTTGCTCTTCTTTTCAAGAATGGCTCTCGCCACAAGACGACCTATCCTTCCAAAACCATTGATACCGACTTTTACAGCCATTTCTAACCCTCCCTTTCTGTTTATTTGTTTTGTCTTTTCGTTAAAGTGATACTTCCCTCAAAGCCCAAGCCGCTATCTCCGGGGGAGTGGGGTTAAGATAGAATCCCGTCCCCCATTCGAATCCGGCGGTCCGTCCCATCCTGGGCATTACTTCTATATGCCAGTGGTAATCCGCCCTCTCGCTGGAATCCAGGGGGGCAGTATGAATTATGAAATTATATGAAGGATTATTAAGGGCAAGCTTCATCCTCATGAGCGTCTCCTTAAGTATCCTCGCGAGGTCGGTGACCTCCTCCTTCTGTATATTGCTGAAATCCGCTGAGTGCATCTTCGGGAATATCGAGTACTCGAACGGGAACCTCGATACGAAAGGCGCGAAGGCTATGAAGCTCTTGTTCTCCGTGATGACCCTCTCCCTCTCCTCGATCTCCTGGTGTATAACGTCGCAAAAAACACACCTTTCCCTGTAATCGTAATATTTCTCCGACCAGCGCAACTCTTCTATCACCCTCTTGGGAATGATCGGCAGGGCGATCAGCTGCGAATGCGGGTGTTCAAGCGAGGCCCCGGCCGAAAGCCCGAAATTCTTGAAAACGAGGATATACTTGAACCTCTTGTCGCCTTTAAGGTCAAGACACCTGTTGCGGTATGCCCATATAACCCGCTCCACTTCCTCGTCCATCAGGTCACAGAGCTCCCTGTCATGGTCCGGGTTCTCGATAATGACCTCGTGCGCGCCGATGCCGTTCATCATGTCGTACATCCCGATGCCGATCCTGTCGAGGTTGCCTTCGACCCTCAGGGCGGGGAACTTGTTGGGTATTACGCGTGTCTGCCAGCCGGGAGTATTCGCCTTCGTTTTTTCGTCGCGGTAGGCGAATATCTCCGGGGGCGTCATACGTTCGTTCCCGGGACAAAAAGGACAGATGCCTCCCCTCTTCGTATGTTCTTCGGCCGGATAATCGGACGGGTTCTTCGCCTTATCTATCTCGATTATGACCCACCTGCCTGTTATAGGGTCTCGCCTGAGCTCGGCCATACGTTACTCCATCTCGCTGAGGTATTTAGCAGCGTCTTCCGGCGGCGTGGGATTTATGTAGAACCCGCTGCCCCATTCAAAACCGGCAACGCGCGTAAGCCGCGGCATGATCTCCATATGCCAGTGGAAATCCTCGTCAATAGTCTTCCAGTAGCCCGCCTTTGGGACCCTGAAAGGCGCCGTATGCAATATGATATTATAAGGCGGGTCTACCAGGGCCTTCTTAAGTTTGGATAGGACAACTTTCAGGATCCTGGCGAAATCCAGCCTCTTGTCCTTAGGCAGGCTCGTAAAATCCGCGCTATGCTTTTTCGGCAAAACGCAGATCTCGAACGGGAACCTGGACGCGAACGGAGCAAAGGCTATGAACCCGTCCACATCGGCGATTATCCTCTTTCCTGAATCCATCTCCTGCCTTATGATATCGCAAAAAATACAGCGCTCCTTATACTCGAAATACTGCCTTGAACCGACCAACTCATCCTTAAGCCTTATGGGATTTACGGGCATAGCTATAAGCTGAGAATGGGCGTGGAAGATCCTGCCTGCCCCGGCGGCCAAACCATAATTCTTGAACAAGAGCGCATATTTGAACCTGGGGTCTTTGCTCAGGTCGGTCATGCGTTCGATATAGGCGTTCACCGAAGCAGATATCTGTTCTTCCGGAAGATCGGCTAAATTATATATATGATGAGGGGTCTCGATTATTATCTCATGCGCGCCGATGCCGTTCATGACGTCGTATACTCCTCTTCCGCGCCGCTCTATCTTGCCCTCGATCTTGAGCGCCGGCGAAACGGAGGGTACGACCCTTACCTGCCAACCTGGCGTATTCGGCTTGCTGCCCTGGGACCTGATGGCAAATATTTCCGGCGGGGGCGTCTGGTCTTCCTTACCCTCGCAGAACGGACAAGGTATCTCCGCGGACCTCTCGTCCGAAACGGAATGGGGCACAAAATCGCTCGGCCTGCGCGCCCTCTCGGTCGCTACAATAACCCACCTGCCTATGATAGGATCCTTCCTGAATTCAGGCATTATTCTCTCTTCTGCCGTTCTCCATCATCAGCTTAAGAAGATCATTCATCGATATAACGCCCTGGACCGAATTACAGTCATCCTGGATTATAAGGAACTCCGCGCCGCTGGAACGCATCTTAGCGACAGCATCCTTAAGCGAAACGCCAGGCTTTACTATTACAGCGGGCCTTTTAAGGAAATTATCTACCGGCGCCTCCAAACCTTTAAGGACTACGTCGGAGGTCACTACCGCCTGCAAGTTCTTGAGTCCGGCGACCTTATTCCTTATATAAGCATAAAAATCCGTTGACAACGACCTGTTAAAGCTCAGGAACATAGGGAAATACGGCTTCTTTTCGATAAAGTTAAAATGGCTTTGCAAAGCACATTGGCCTACCTGCCTGTCTATTGTAAGAAAATATCTCAATGAACTGTCCGGGGTCTGCGCATCAAGCTCCTCCGGGACCGCCGCCAGGTATGTTATCTCAAGGACCTGGTCCATTGTAACCCCGAGGTCAGGGTATTCTTTCTGGATCCTGTAGCCAAGATCGTCATCCTGGTCCCTGTATACGTGCACATATTTCTCAAGCGTATCAATGGCATCTGCAAGGAATATGCCAAGTGCAACGTCCTTATTATAGACCATCCCGCTGGCTACTATAGCGCCGTCGTCGGACTGTCCCGGTCCGATCTTATGCCTGATATAAAGGTACCTCACCTTATCTGCGGGAATTGACCTGAGGTTCTCTTCCGCCAGGATCAATCCGGCCCTCTTGAAGGCCTCTATCGACCCGGCATTCTCGCGGTGGGCGAGTATCTCCCCGTCAAGGGACATCCTCTCCATGACCTCGATATTAACGGGGTAACATTTACCGTAACCGATGGTGATACCGTATTTCTTTTCCGCTGCGGCACGGGGGCCGGGATCATCCCTAAGGCCGCCTATATAGATACCCTTGAGCACATCCCCGGCATCGACTTCTATATCGCGCAGGGCCGGTACGCCTATGAACGGTTCTCCCTTCGCGTTAACCAGCCTCTTGCGGGGTTTACCCTTTATAGTATCATCCACGAAAACCGCGATGTCGTCTATCAGCATCTGGCGGCGCGTCTTCACGTCGTCCGGGTCGAGTTTAAGGGCACGCACGATATCATCTATCGTCGTGTTTACATAAAAACTCTTCTGGAAGGCACCGGCCCCATTGTGGGCCCTTCCCTCCAGCGACTGGACGAATAGAAGGTCCGCTATCTCATCTGTAGTATATAATTCCTCGGTCTCCTTAAGATGCTGGAAATCCCGACGAATTAATTCGCTTGGCGCGACTTTATTATTGATCATATAAGTAGGTCTAGGATAAACAGTTTGATATTATATCATATACGGGCGTCAATGCAAGTCATTTGACAAATTTTGATCCCGGCCGTATCGCATGTCCGAGAGCGTATTCTGAAGCCTTCATCCTCTTTCCGCCTTCGGCCTGTATCTCCAGTATATCGAGGGTCCCCCTGCCGCAAGCGACTTTTATTACACCCGAGCCTGCCGCAGTTATCTCCCCGGGGACTGCTCTCCCCTTATCCGAGGTATCATCAGGGATTGATGACCATATCTTAATGGTCTTGTTCCCGAGATTTGAGAAGGCCCCCGGCCAGCCATACATGCCCCTTATACGGTTATGTATCTCGCCCGACGATCTTTCCCAATCTATCCTGCCGTCATCCTTCTTTAGCTTTGGGGTCACCGTTGCCCTCGATTCGTCCTGCAATGACAGCACGGCTGTACCTGCGGCAATGGCATCTACCGCTTCTACCAGCAGGTCCGAACCTATGGCTGCAAGTCTGCCGGAAAGAGTCTCGGCGTTGTCGTCCTGCGATATATCCGTCCTTTTCTGCATCACGACCTCGCCCGCGTCCATCTTCTCGTTAAGGCGGAATACGCTGACCCCGCTCTCCTTCTCGCCGTTTATCAAGGCCCAGTTTATGGGAGAAGCCCCCCTGTAAGCGGGAAGCAGCGACGCATGCAGGCCTATCGAATATACCTTTGGGAGGCAAAGTAGCTTAAGCGGAAGGATCCGGCCGTAAGCTATTACTACAAACAGGTCGGCGCAATAATCCTTTAACAGCTTCTCGGATTCGGCAAGCGGCAGCCCCTCGATCGACATTACTGGAATGCCCAAACCCGCGGCCGCTTTTTTTACAGGCGAAGGAGCGCTTATAAGCCGCCTGCCCCGGGGCTTGTCCGGCTTTGTTATTACCGCCTCGATACCGTGGAACTGGCTTAGCCTCTCAAGGCTCGGCACCGCGAATCCCGAAGTACCGAAGAAAACTATCTTCATTTAGACTCTTTCTTGAGATTGCGCTTTGCCATCATGCGTTTCAACGGATTCAGCCTGTCTATAAAAAGGATACCGTCAAGATGGTCTATCTCATGCTGGAACACCCTGGCAAGAAGCCCTGTCGCCTCGTAGCAGACAGGCTTGCCTTTGATATCGATACCTTCGACGACCACGGAAAGGCTGCGACGGACCGACCCGTTAATTCCCGGAAGGCTCAGGCAACCCTCTTCCTTCGTCTCGCTCCCGCGCCTCTTTACTATGCAAGGATTGATCAGCGCGTCCGCACGCCAACCGTCTGTCGAAGGATTATAGGTTATGATCCTCTTGAGGACCCCAACCTGGTTTGCTGCAAGCCCCACGCCGTCGGAGGTCTTCATCGTCTCGATCATGTCATCGATGAGCTTCCTGTCGGCATCGGACAAAGCTTTTACCTCGGCCGCCCTCTTCCTGAGAACAGGCTCGGGATATTTACGTATCTTTAGTGTTGCCATGGCATTATTTTACTATAAACGGCGATAAATTCCAAATCCAAAAAAGGATTGACACCTTGCTTACCTATGCTCTATAATTCTAAAAAAGGAGAACTCCGATGGAAGAAGGTTCCCTCAATGCCCTTCCAAAACAGATCAAAGACTATTACGACAAAGGCATAGCGGCAATACAGAGAGAGAATTTTGCGTATGCCATAGAACTCTTCGGCGCCGCCCTGGCCCTGAAAGAGGATTTTGCAGAAGCCCGTTATTATCTTTGGCTTTCGCTTTGGGAGAACAGCAAGCGCCATTCCAACGTCATATCCATGCTGATAGGTAAGGTCACCGGCTTTATAATCATGATGCAGGCGTTCTCCCTTCAAAAAACGGGAAAGACATCCCAGGCTGTATACAAATATGAAAAAGCTATGAGGGCAGACCCTTCAAACCCTGCCATCCTGAACGCCATAGCCGACTGCCTTATAAGTGAAGGGGATACTATGGGAGCGATCAAGATCATTGAGGGCGTTCCTATAATGGATAACAAGAATTTCGCGGCTTTAAAGAGGCTTGGGGAGCTTTACAAGAGTATAGAGAATTACGATAAAGCCAGGGCTTTCTTCAGCGCAACCCTTAAAGTAAACCCGAACGACATGGATGCCGAGCACGGGATAAAAGAACTCGATGCCATAAAGACCCTTAAGGGCAGCTTCGACAACCAGCAGTAAAACATCTAAAGCCCGAGCGGGTCCACGTCGATCGTTATCGTAACGCCGGACCTCCCCTTCAATGAACCAAGCGCTTTATCTATAACCTCGCACATGGCACGCGGGTCTTTGCCTTTAAGCATCATAGCCCACCTGAACTGTCCCTTCATCCTGGATATAAACTCGGGCGCCGGACCGACAAGTTCGGTATCCGTTCCGGGGATAAGCGCCGATATCAACGATGCCAGGTCATGGGCAGACTTTATAAGCTTCTCCTCATTTCTCCCCTTTAATTTCACCTCAACGATCCTCGTAAAAGGAGGATACGCTAATTCTTCCCTGAACTTTATCTCCTCATCAAAAAATCCCTTGTAGTCATGGTTCACGCTCTTTTCGATGGCATAATGCGCCGGCGAAAAAGTCTGGATTATCACCTTACCGGGTTCTTCACCCCTTCCGGCCCTTCCGGCTACCTGCGTAAGCAGGTTAAATGTCCTCTCTCCGGCCCGAAAATCGGGAAGGTTCAAGGCCGTATCCGCCGATATGACGCCGACGAGCATGACACACGGAAAATCATGGCCCTTGGCTATCATCTGCGTCCCGATAAGGATATCGATCTTGTGCTTCCTGAAATCCCCCAGTATCTGCTTATGCGAGCCCCTCTTTGCCGTGGCATCCGTATCCATCCTGGCAATTCGCGCTTCGGGGAAGAGCCTGGCGGCCTCACTCTCTATCTTCTGGGTGCCGGCGCCGAAATAACGGATATCTTCGCTCTTGCATCTGGGGCATTTTAGCGGAGGGTCGGCCTGATAACCGCAATAATGGCAGCTCAACTTCTTGGTGTCAAAATGATAGGTAAGCGAGACATTGCAATTTTTGCACCTGACAACATGGCCGCATTTCTTGCAATTTATGAAAGTCGAAAAACCCCTGCGGTTCATGAACAACATGACTTGTCCCTTTTTCCTTAGTACCTGAGAGACCGCGTGTTCGAGGGCTCTGGAAAATACCCTCGATCCCTTTACGTCTATCATCTCCTGACGCATGTCTATGATACTTACCTTCGGAAGAGAACGCTTTTCTATCCTCTCCGTCATCCTGAGCAATTTGTATTCACCGTCAAGGGCCTTCTTGTAAGTCTCTATCGAAGGGGTTGCCCCGCCGAATATGACGGTAGCCCCGGAAATCCTCGCCCTCTCGACCGCCACATCCCTGGCGTTATAGCGGGGGGTCTCGTCCTGTTTATAAGAGGTCTCTTGTTCTTCATCGATAACTATCAGGCCCAGGTCTTTAACGGGCGCAAAGACCGCTGAGCGCGCCCCGACCGCTATACGGGCCTTACCGTCCTTGAGTTTTTTCCACTCTACGAACCTTTCGGTATCCAGAAGCCGGCTGTGCAGCACTGCAACGATCCCCCCAAACCTGGATTTGAACCATTCGACGGTCTGCGGGGTAAGCGATATCTCAGGGACAAGGACTATCGATGACCTGCCCATCTTCAGAACCGCCTCGATCGCCTGCAGGTACACCTCGGTCTTCCCGCTTCCCGTTATTCCGTGTAACAGAAAGATATCGCCGCCATCCTTTGACAGAGAGGCTATAATCGGTTTTAGTGCTGCGGCTTGCTCTCCGGTAGGCTCATGCCGCCTGGTCGGCCGGTAGTTATCTTCCGGCTCGGGATGCCTGGGAGCGGCTTTTATCTTTCCTTTCTTTATCGGTCCGGGAAGGGCTGCCTCGATCGCCTCACCCCATGAAGAATGGTACCGGTCTGATATCCACTTCGTTAAAGACAACATTTCAGCATCAAGGACAGGCTCGGCCTCATCTATCACGGTTATGATGTCCTTGACCGTCTCCACGTCCGTATTCCCGGGGAACCCGACGATATAACCCACAACCTTTCGGGGGCCGAACGGTACAAGTACCCTTTTGCCCAGGAAGGCCTTCTCTTTAAGGCCCTCGGGCACCCTGTAATGAAAAGGCTTCCTTACCGGAAGCCCGATAGCGATCTCAACGTAATCTTTTTCGGACAAGATCAAACCTCCGATAGCATCTTCATGATCTTCTTAAGGTCGTCCCAGGCTTCTTTCTTGGCTGAAGGGTTCCTGAGCAGATAAGCGGGATGGTATGTAGGTATCATTATCCTGCCGTAAAAATCCATCTCCTTTCCCCTGATCTTAGTTATAGGGACTTCCATATCAAGTAAAGCCTGGGCGGCATGCTTGCCAAGGCAGCAGATAATTCTGGGTGAAACTATATCAATTTGGCGCAAAAGGAAGCCTTTGCACGCAGATACCTCTTCGGGTTGCGGGCTCCTGTTATTGGGGGGTCTGCATTTGAGAACATTGCAGATATAGACTTCCTGCCTCTTGAGGCCCATCGCTTCTATCATCTTTGTAAGCAGCTGGCCTGCGCGTCCGACAAAAGGTCTGCCCTGGATATCTTCGTCCTCTCCGGGGGCTTCCCCGACGAACATAAGCTTGGCGCGGGGGTCTCCGTCCGAGAAGACATAATTCTTTTTAGTCCGGTGAAGCGGGCAGGCGCGGCATGAGAGAACTTCTTCCTTCAACGCCGAAATACGGTCAACACCCTTCTTGCATCCAGTGCTTCCCGATATCGTGAGCATCTCTATGCCGCAGGCTTTTTCGGAACCCACATATGCCCTGATATCTTTAAGTATGGACATCAACTCCTTCTTATGCTCCTGAGAACTCATTTTTCTACGGTCTCCAATACCAGCAGGACAATATCACTGGCCGAAGACGGCTTGCCAAGCTGCTTGGCCTTTGCCCTCATTCCGTCGAGAAGTTCCTTATGTCTGAAAAGATATTCGAGTTTGTCCAGGGTTTGGGCGATCGTCTTCGTACCCACGCCGACGCCGTTCTTTTCCAGGAAGTTCAGGTTATTCTCTTCCTGGCCGGGGATAAAGGTGTTCACTATTACCGGGACCCCTTTTACCATAGCCTCGGATATGCTCAGCCCTCCCGGTTTGGATATCATGACGTCACAAGCATCCATGAGCTCGTTGACATTATCCGCAAAACCGTATACCTTCATGGGGGTCCTGGCTTTAGAGGCTATCTCTTCTATCTCTTTTTTAAGGGATTCGTTCTTGCCGCATACCACCATTAGCTGGAAAGGCTCCTGTGTATGCGCTATGGTCTCGACCATCTGTGCTATCGGCCCGACCCCAAGACCTCCGCCTATGATCAACACCGTGAACAAACCTTCCTCAAGGCCCAGGTTACGGGCCGCTTCCGTCCTTTCCCACCTGCGGGTGAATTTCTCCTGTACGGGTATGCCAAGCACCCTTATCTTCTCGGAAGGTATCCCTTTTGAGATAAGTTCTTTTTTCGTATATTCGGAGGCAACCGCATATATGTCAACCTGGGAAGATATCCAGAAATCATGCACGCCGTAATCGGTAATGACGGTGACCAGTTCGCCGGCGTACATCTTGGAAAGTTTAAGGTTCGATACTATCTCCGTAGCAAAAAAATGCGTGGTCACGATACAATCAGGCCTCTCCTTCCTCACCAGGCGGTAAAAAGCGTATCCGTTGACGAAATTCACCATACGCCTGAATGACCTGATAAGCGGTCTTATAGGCTTGAAGTCGGTAATATAGAACGAGAAGCTCCAAAGGAACGAAGCTTTCGATACCATAAAATTGTATCCCCATATATACATCCAGCGGAAGAGCCCGTTGGTATATTCGAGGGAGTCTATCACCCTCACGTCATGTCCGGTCTTTGCCTTATCAAAAGCATCTTTTATCGCGAATGCCGCGCTCTTATGGCCGGCCCCTGCCGGCGCGTGAACAATGAATATTTTCATCGGTTCTTTTTATCTCCCTTGAGTACCAGGTCGACAGCATCGAACAGGTCTTGTTTTATGAAATCCGGCTTCGATCCTGCATTCCACGCCCTCTTGCTTATGTCACTCTTCCTGGTCTTCCCGGACAACACCAGGATTGTCCTGCAACCTATGGCATGGCCTGCTTCGACATCCCGTATATTATCCCCTATGAAATATGTCTTGCTGAAATCTATCTTACCGCGTTTGAGAGCTTTCTTAAAAAGGCCGGCCTTAGGCTTCCTGCAGGCGCAGTTGTCTTCCTGCCGATGCGGACAGTAAAAAGCATCCGCGATCCTGCCTCCCGCCTTTTCGATCTGCCTCTTCATCCTGTCCGTCACGTCCTTAAGGTCCTTTAACGTAAAATACCCCTTTCCGATGCCCGCCTGGTTCGATATGATATATATTGCATACCCGTTCCCGGAAAGACGGCGGATGGCGCGTTTTACCCTCGGCAGGAACCTGAACTCATTCCACTTAGTGACATACCTGTAATCATTTATGAATTCGGGATCGACATTTATTACGCCGTCCCTGTCGAGGAATATTACCTTATCCTGCCTTTTCACCATAGGTGAGCTCCCAATATTTTGCCCATTTCATGAAATGCACATATGCGAACATTATGCAGAATATGAAGCCTATCCTGCCTTCTCTGAAACCCTGTTTCTTTATATAGAGCTTCCAGAACAATTTAAGCGGCTTGACCTTAAGGTTATATAGTACTATTTTCAGCGGCAGAACGCCTTTCTCGTTAAAAATGTCCTTTGCCTCGTAACCCGTATACCTGTTCTGCCTTTCCAGGAATTGCTCCATGGAGTTGAACGGCCTGTGCTCTATCTCCGCTTCGATGACCCCCTGAGGCCCGGTAAGCTTGAGCCTTTCATGTATAAGGCCCTCATACCTGCCGCAGCCTCTCTTAAAAAAATGGGCTGAATAATGGTACCACCCGCCGTATTTCATGGGGTGGCCCAGGAAATAGTTCTTTCTCCTGAACTTGTACCCGACGGCGCTTGAACCGGAAGCCATCGCCTCTTTAAGCGCCGAGGTAAGCCGGGGGGTAACGACCTCATCGGCGTCGAGTTGCAGTATCCAATCGCCTGTAGAGTTATCGATCCCTTTGTTCCTTTCAAGGGCAAAACCCTCGAATTCGCTTCTGATTATCCTGTCGGTGTACCTCCTGCATATCTCAAAGGTCTTATCGGTAGAGAATCCGTCTATTACGACGATCTCGTCGGCCCATTTTACGCTCTCGAGGCAGGCTTCCACGCAATCTTGGGCGTTCTTAGTCAGTATGACTACGCTAAGTTTTTGGTTCTGCATTTTTTATCCTATATTTCGCATAGCTAAGCACCTGATACATCGCGCCGTTAACGGCAACGATAAGTCCGATGACCCCGTCACGACGGCCTTTTTTGCCTATATAAGCCCTGTAAAACCTGTCAATAGCCCTCCAAATGGCCTTAGACATCCGCATCTTCCTGCCGCCGGATATCCATTTTTCGGCTTCCTTGGTCGTTTGCCCGTTAAGCGACCTCACGAGTTCGGCGATATCATCATAGGAGAAATGAAGCATATCGCTTTTCAGGTGGCCGCAGGGGCCGGGCATTATAGCCCGCGGATGAACACCAACCTCCTCATACTTGAAATTGTCCTTCTTAAAAAGCCTCAATTGCGGGCTCGGATACCACCCGCCGTATTTGACCCAGTGGCTCCCGATATAGTTCCTTCTCGGGATTGTAAAACCGTTCTCTACGGGATCCGCGGAAAGTACTGACGCTATCTCATCCTTCAGTTCAGGGGTCACAACCTCATCGGCGTCGAGGCTTAAAACCCATTTATTCTTCGCCTGGGCATACGCCCAATTCCTATGCCGGCCTTCATTATCCATCTTGCGCGTGAATATCATGTCGGTATAACGCCGCGCTATAGCGATGGTGTTATCCGTGCTCATATCATCGACCACGATTATTTCATCGGCCCATGTAACGCTCCCGAGGCAAGCATCAAGTTTCTTCTCCTCGTTCCTGACGATGACCACCACGGAAAGCGGTGACTTTATTGAAGGCATGATCATATCCTCTTTATCTGCGTTTTTCGCAGGAACCCGTAGCCCGAAAGCGCCGTTTTCAGGACGGGGTCCGCACAATATATCCTATCGAACTTTTTCTTCTTTACTATGATATTCCAAAACGACCTCAACTTAAAGAAATTAATGGGCTTCGACTCTACCATAAGGTCCAGGTGATCCGGCAAAGAACCTGTATCCAGGCCTTTCCCTACAAATAGCCAGACGCGATTATGCCCGTCCAACTCGCCCTTTATGCTGTTCATAGCTTTTACCGGAAGGTCGGGACCGACTTTTGTAAGCACATACGCGACACGTAATACCTTACCCCATTTTTTCGCAAATATGTTCGCGCTCCTGTCAAAGGTATCCTTCTTGCTCCTGAGGAACACGCCCGATCTTCCTTCCTCGTGGAACACATAGCAGCCTCTTGCAAGGACGCATTTATAACCGGAGGCCTGCGCCCTCCTGCTGTAGTCGGTATCCTCGAAATACGCGTACCCGAACTCGTCGTCCAGGTAACCTATCTTATCTATCACTTCCCTCTTTATCAGCATGCAAAACCCGACGCAGGCATTCATCTCGGTCCACCGTCCGGACTCCCCTGCCAGTCCGGAGGCAAATTTCTCAAGGCTCGATCCTTTGGGCGGTCTCAGGCCGAAATTGTTCGACGAGGGGTTGACCAGCCCGATGGAAAAATCGCTCTCCGCTACCTTTATCATCTCGGTAAGCCAGCTGTCCGTCACAATAAGGTCGTTGTTCATTATACAGGCGAACGGCGCTCTTGAAGCCATGAGCCCTTTGTTCATGCCGCGCGCGAAACCTTCATTTACCGTATTGAACATTACCTCTATATCAACCGTTCGGCTCCCTTTCAGCGAACAAAGATATTCCCTGATTCCGCGCTCCGAAGAAGCATTATCGACAATGATGAGGCGGCAGCGTTCCCGAGTGCAGTTGAGCACGGACCCGACGCATCTTTTTAGGATATCCAGGTTATTCCAACTCAAGAGTATAAGGTCGCATTTTACTTCCATCCGCAAGCCTCCAGCATCATCTTTAACCTGTCCGTATACGTATACCTGGATACAGCCAGGCGCTTGCCCGCCCCGGCTATCTTTTCCCTGGCCTTGTCATCGGAAAGGAAACGGTCTATCTTGGCGAACAGACTATCTTTGTTGTCATATACGATCACGTTCTCGTCCTCGGAAAAAAGCTCCTCGAAACCGTTGTCACTGATCCTGTTGGTCACCAGGAGCGCACCGCACGACATGACTTCGAACATCCTCATGTTTATATCGTTATTTATCGAATAATTGAACCCTATTTTTGCGCTGCTGTATATATTGGACATAAGCCGCGACTCGGCCCTGCCTATGAAACTGTTCGTATACCTGCGGGACAACGCCTTAAGTAATTCCCCCCGCGGGTTCTTTTTTCCCTCCGTCCCCACGAAAGCCAGGTCGAGGCGCCTTTTTATCCCGAGATCCTTATGCGTTTCGGGGTCACAGGCTATAGGTACCCAGCAAGCCTTCTTGCCTGTGTCACGGCTTATCTTCTCTGCGCCTGACTTCTGGGCGCAGAACAGGTAGTCATAGTGGGCAGCCTGGGCGCGGATCTTGCGGTAAGGTTTTTCCAGATGGGTATCTATGGCATAGAACGCGCAAGGTTTGAGATGATCCGGTATGTCGTATTTGTAATCCCCGTGGTCTATGCGCAGATAAAGGTCATAACCTGCGGGTATTGCCGGATCATTCGTCCAAAAATGGCCGTAATCCAGCTTGAGGGCGCCGGCGGCGTTCTCGAAATAACAGCCTATGGTATCTTCCCTGTCTTTATTGAATATCAACGCCAGCTTCATTTCAGTAAAATGACCTCCGATGCCTCTTTAAAGACCATGTCCGGTTCTATCCTGCTCAAGCATATCCTGTCCGGGCAATCTTTCATCCTGAAATTCACGTAACACGGACGGCACGAGACCTCCTCCCTTACGGTCCTGTGGGCGGGGCCGCAGGGATACTGTCCGTAGACCTTTTCGTCAACCGGCCCGAATATACCCACCGTCCCTGCCCCGGCTGCCGCCGCTAGATGCAACAGGCCGCCATCATTAGCTATAACCAGCCTGCATCTACTCAAAAGCGCCGCCGCTTGCATCAGCGACGTTTTCCCGCAAACATTTATGGGGCTATTACGCATGACAGAGGCCATGTTCTCGCAGGCTTTGGCCTCAGTTGGGCTGCCGAATAGAATTATGCGGGCGCCGAAGGAGTCGGCTATCCTGTCGGCTACTTCGGCGAAACCGTCTATTCGCCAGTGCTTGATACGCGCATCCTTTCCCCAGCTGGCACCGCCTGCCGGTGCCAGGCCGACAAGTATCCGGTCTTCGGAGACATTATTGAGCATAAGGAAATCCCGCGCCCATTTCATATCCGCATCAGGTATGTAAAGACGGGCCTCTTTCCCTGAAGGCTTTATGCCGGCTAATTCGAGCAATTCAAGGTAATGTTCTATTATATGTTTTCCGGAGTAACCTTCTGTATCTATTTTCTTGGTCAGGTATATACCCCTATTCCTGTAATTAAAACCTATCCTGTTCTTTATCCCGGCTAAAACACATATGAAACCGTATTCCCTGTTGAGGGAAAGGTCTATGGCCGTTTCAAAATTCTCGCGCCTTATTTCAGATATAAACGACAGCATTTTCGAGACAAATCTAAGTTTCGACGCCTTCCAGAGCTGCCTGAGCTCGTCTTTTTCATACACAAATACCCGGCTGACATTAGGGTTCGCCCTCAACAGCGGCTCCGTCCTACGGTTGCAGAGGTAGCCTATCTTCCTGTCCCGTCCGCTTTCCTTTATTGACTCTATCACGGGAGTAGTAAAAAGAACGTCGCCTATCCCGAAAGGATTGATTATAAGGTACCCGCCGCCGCTCATTGTAATATCCTTGCTTTTACGGCCTCGAAGACTTCTTCAACGGATATATCGATCACCGCAGGCTTTCCTACAACCGTATGTCCGGTGCCGTATGGTCCCCACCTGCGCGACGAACCTCCGGGCCTGGATTCGCCGAACAGTGCGACTACCGGCGTCCCAACGGCCACGCTGACATGCACCGGGCCGGAATCACACGAGACCAGCAGGATCGCCATCCTCAAAAGAGCGGCAAATTCCTTCAAATCCAATTTACCTGTAAGGTCACAAAAAGGGTTCCCTGCCTTATCCTTGACTTCCTGCGATACCCGCTCCTCATCCTTCCCTCCCGCCAAAACCACCTTCACTCCCAGCCCGGCTTCAACCATATTACATAGTGTCGCAAAACGGTCGGCAGGCCAGACTTTCTCGGGGTTGCTGGTAGCCGCATGCACGACAATGAACTTTTTCCGGGAACACAGTCCTGCGGTACGGGCAATCACTCCGGCAGTTTCCTCATCAGCCGGAAAGACATCGAAAGAAAGGTCTTTGCCCAAAGGTTCTATGCCGGACGCCTTTATAAGGTCCAGGTTGTATTCAACCTCATGCTTTTCGCAAAGGAATTTCCTGTCGGCTATACGCCTGTTAAGCAAAAAACCGAGCTTCCGGTCGTATCCCGCCCTTACAGGGATACCTGCCAGGAATACGGCCAAGTTCATAAGCTTGGAAGGATTGAATATCACGGCCATGTCGAAGTTCTTCTTTCTCAGGCCGAGAACGAACTCCAACACTTTCCTTAAGGACGAGAATTCAGAGGCAGGATCGATAACCAAGACCTTATCTACTGAGCGCATCCCCTCAACCGCCTCGAATGAAGAGGCCGAGACTATAAGCGATATCTCCGCTTCCGGGAACGCGGCGCGGACAGAGTTTATGGCTGGCGCCGTCAAGATCAATTCGCCGATCCTGTCTGTCCTTATGAGCAAGATTTTTTTAGGGTTCAATTGTCAGGCAGCTTATCTTGTATTTTAGTCACCGACAATCCCGCGACCGACCAAAAGAGAACGGCCAAAGGAAGGGAATAAAGGTTAGTGTCAAAAAGACTGTTAACGAGAGTCGCTGCCACTCCCGCCAAGAAACCTATGGAAACAGCTTTCACAAAAACATCTTTCTGGCTGAAGTATCTCCTTAGGGCCGATAGGAAAATGCCTGCTGCGATCCACAAAGACACGGCCACACCAGTTATTCCGGTCTCGACGGCTGTTTGTAACAGGCAATTATGGGCATATACTATCTCCGAATACCCGGCTGGCCGGTATCTTTCGAATTCGTTCATGAAAGTACCCAGGCCAAGGCCGAACAAAGGCTTGTCCGTGAACATCCGCCACCCCGTATCCCAAATTATCAGCCTGTCCTGGCTCGACTGGTCCTTGCCTATTTCCGCAAAAGACTTAAGCTGGTCCTTTATGCCCTGGGGTCCGAATAGGGCCGTTAAAACAACGACCAGGGATAACACACCTATAATAGAAAAGAACTTCTTCCTGCCCGCCAGAACGCACATAAAAAGGAACGCGACAAAAAATCCTAACCAAGCCGCCCTGGCTTGTGTCAAAAGAAGGGAAACAAAAACGACAAACGATACCAGCAGCAACAGCAATTTCTTCCTGCGGCCAACAGCATTAAAAAGCACCAGCGATAGAGGGACCGGCAAGACGGTTGCAAAAAAAGTGCCCGCGCTGTTGGAGAACTTGAAGGTAGCGGTCACCTTTATGTTCTCGAATAAAGGGAAATGCCTGAAGATATCGTGACCGGAAAAATACTGGTATATCCCGTCCAGGCCTACGATAAAAACCTGCGCAATGAACGCTATGGCAGCCTTGGCCACTTTCTCTCGTGTGTTGATGACATCTACTATAACCAAAAACAGCAGGAAATATTCCATCGTCTTGAATATCAGGGTCCCGCCGCTTATGGTTATATTGGAAGTCGTAAAACCAGCGGTAATAACGCTTACCGCGAGGAACGCCAGGGAAGCCAACTTTAAGTTAGCGCCTAACTGTCTGGAGTGTACCATCGAAAATATGGTAAGGCAGAATAGCGAAAGAAGCAGGGCGCTCGCCAGCACTATTGGTATGAACACATGCGGGGCGAAAAGGTTATAGCCATGCTCAACATGCTTAGACACCACGCCCATGGTCATGACTATGGCGGCGTAGACCATCACCATTGTAGCTAGCCCCGAGGCCAGGAAAACCGCGTAAGACCTGATTCCCGTAGCGGAAGGCTTATACTCCGATATCCTTACCGCCGCCAAATCCCTGAACTCTATGAATTTCTTTACGAACCAAAGCAGTATGGCTATGGTGGCAAATACCTCCAGGACGCTCTTTGAAGAAGATATGAAGAAGAAAAGCGTATAAAGGAGGTATTCTATGAACTTGTCGCAACCCGAACAGATCCTGTTACCGCGCGTGTTCACTTAAGGTATATCCCGCTTATCTGGTGATATTCCACCCCGCTCTCCCTGCATATGGCCTCAATATCATCCTTTGTCTTGCGGTCAGCCGAGGGAATAGCCAATATTATCTCGTCGATCTTCTTCTCTACGGAAAGCCTGGGTATATCCGAACGAACTCCTATGACCGGTATACCCTGTATCCTCCTACCCTGCTTGGAGATATCGTCATCGATAAAACCCACGGGACGATAGCTAAGGGACCTGTTCTTCCTGACTTCCCTCAGGAAGGCGTCGCCCGCATCGCCGGCGCCGAAGATCAATACCCTTCTGCCGCCGTCGTCGAAGGAGACGAAGACCTGTTCCCTGAATATCCTGAAAGCTATCCTCACGGAGGACATAAGTATCAGCAGGACCATTGCATCAAGGATGAATATCATCCTTGAGAAACCCACAAACCTGTATGCAACCAGCAGGGCGACCACTGAAGTAACGGAACCGATGAGGATCCCCTTTACTATATTAAGCAGTTCGTTAAGCCCTATATATCTCCATATATTACCGTAGACACCGCTGACCGAAAACGCCGTCAGCTTGATCACGATAATGATCGGGAGGGACTTGGCAATAAGCCCGAAATTGTAATGGTCGACGACGCCGTCGTAACGAATTATGTAACTGGAGATATAGGCAATACATATGAGCACGAAATCGCAGACGACCTCAAAGATCACTCTCTTGTATTTTATCAACGCCTCGATCAGGTCCGATTCGTTCTTATAATACGAGACATCCTTTGACATCCCGTCCTTTTGCGTGCGCTTAGCCTTGGTGTAGTGGTTCAGGAACATGGCAAAAGCGGATACCACCATTACCAGCAATGACATTATTATCGCGCTGACATAGACCTTGACATGGAGAGATATATACGCGGCCGCGCCGAAAAGTATGGATATGAGATAAAGGGCCGTTACGGCTTTCTTTTCCTGCCAGCCAAGGAAGACCATCCTGTGCGAGGTATGGTCCTTCCCCCCTTTTGCTACAGACCTGCCGTCAATGGTCCTGGTTATAGCAACGAAAAGCGTATCGAATATAGGCACCGCCAATGCTAGCACCGGTATAAGCAGGACCATAAACAGGTGCGAGGCCTCTTTCCATGTACCCATTATGGTCAGGGCCGAAAGCGAAAAACCCAGGAACATCGCGCCGCAATCGCCCATGAATATTTTGGCCGGATGGAAATTGTGCGGAAGGAAACCCGTGGCCGCCCCGGCCAGTATGACCGATACCGCAGCCGTCTCCGGGCTGTTCAAGGCCACGGCACAGGCGAAGAGCGTCATCGAAGCTATCGCCGCAACACCCGCAGAAAGGCCGTCCATATTATCTAGCAGATTGAACGAATTGGTTATCCCTACCATCCACAAAATGGTAACAGGCACGGATATAGCGGCAAAAGGTATGACCTTTATGGTAACGCCGAAAATTACGGCAAGGGACGCGCACACGATCTGGCCGATCAGCTTGGTTTGCGGGCTCAGGCCTCTTATGTCATCGATAACCCCGAGGATGAATATGGAGGTAGCGCCTATCAGGAGACCCGGGTTCATCTTGCCGCCCCAGGTCGAAACAACATAAACAGCCGTAAAGGCAAGGTATATGGCTATACCGCCCATAAGGGGAATCACCTTCTTATGCCATCTGTCCTCTTTGGGCTTTGCTACTATGCCGAGGCTTCCCGCTACAGCCTTGACGGCGGGAGTGGCGAGAAAAGACAACAGGAATGCGGAGATAAAAAGGTAAACATGATTCACGGTTACTTGTTTTCCCTCGTGTAGCTTACCACGTCTTCTATGATAGCCTTGAGGTCGGCCGTGGGCTTGAACCCTATAAGGTCGCGTATCTTGGAAGTGTCCGGGATCCTTCTCTCCATGTCCTCGAATCCTTCTTCATACGCCTTCTCATACGGTATATTGACCAACTTCGATTTACTCTTGGTTATTTCGATCACCTTGCGGGCGAGGTCTTCTATCGTTACTTCCTCCTGACTTCCGATATTAAAGACCTGGCCATAGGCCTTGGGATTCTCTATGAGTTTTGGCAGCGCTGACACCACATCTTTCACGTGCAGGAAACACCTCGACTGCTTGCCGGAACCGTATACAGTTATGTCCTTTCCTTCGAGGGCCTGCCTGACGAACCTGGGCACTACCATGCCGTAGGCGCCGGACTGCCTGGGACCAACGGTATTAAAAAGACGCACGATGACCGTAGGCACGTCCTTTGTCTTCCAGTAGACATAGGCAAGCATCTCATCGACGGCCTTAGCGGTGGAATAGCTCCATCTTGATTTCAGCGGTGAACCGAGTATCCGGTCCTGGTCCTCCTTAAGGGGCCCTTGCGTGTTCTTTCCGTATATCTCGGAGGTCGAGGTTATAAGGACCTTCTTGTGATAACGGAATGCCATGTTAAGGACTATCTCGCTGCCCTTAATATTCGTGGTAAGTGATTCCAAAGGATGGTTGACTATCAACTCGACACCGACAGCAGCTGCCAGGTGAAAAATAGCGTCGCAGCGTTCCGCGAGCTTATCCACCAGGAATTCGTTAAGTATAGAGCCCACGACCAGTTCAAACCCGGCTTTATTCTCGAGATGCTTTACGTTATCGGACTTGCCGGTGGAAAAATTATCAAGAACGGTAACCTTATGGCCTTCGCTTATCAGCCTGTCAGAAAGGTGGGAACCGATAAAACCGGCTCCGCCGGTTATAAGATAATGCACTATTTAGACTCCTTTTTTGCACTTATTATAGTCTATAAGCGCTTCCCTGTAAAGCCGTTTTATGTCATCTACCAACCGTTCTTTCGAATATCTTCTTATTACTGACGACCTGCCTGCCTTTCCGAACGATTCCCTCTTGCACTTGTCGGAAGCCAGCTCCATGATCTTCTCGGAAAGAACGGAGTCATCGCCGGAGCGCACGAGATAACCCGTAACAGAATCTTCCACGACATCCCTGACCCCGCCTACATCGGTAGCGACCACCGGCCTGCCTGACGCCATGGCTTCTATCACGGCGACCGGTGTGCCTTCATTCAAAGATGTCAGAGCTATTATATCCGAGCTTGAATATACTTCCCGCATGTCCTCTACCCAGCCGCAAAATATGACCCTGTCGCCAAGCCCTATCTCCGATGAATATCTCTCGAGAAACGGTCTTTGTTCGCCGTCGCCTACCACGAGGAATTTTACATCCAAGCCCGGGGCCTGTGCAACCAACCTGCGCGCCGCATCAAGGAACATCCTGTGGTTCTTTATGGGGACAAGCCGGCCTACGATGGACACCACTATTGAGCCGGCGCCTATCCCAAATTTTTTTCTTATCCCGGAGGGATAATCGTCATCGGCGAACTCCTCAAGTTCCAGCCCCAGGTTTATTACCCTTACTTTATCCCCTCCGGCGATCGCGTATTTACCTGATATATCGCGTTTTTGCGCGTCGCTTACGACTATAATATAACGGGTAAAGAACGCGAGTACCCTCTCGATCGATAGGAAAATCGATGTCTTTACCCTGCCGAAATAACCGTCGAAGATATGCCCGTGAAAAGTGTGGACCCTTACCGGCACGCCTGCCAGGACCGCGGCAATACGGCCTAAGGCACCGGCTTTAGCGGTATGCGTATGTACTATATCCGGTTTAAAATCCCTTATATACCTGTATATCTGCACGAAAGCCCTGATATCGCCCATCGGGTCTATCTTTCTGCCCAGCCCGCTTATCATGACAGGCTTCACGCCCTTTGTTTCGGCAAGGTACGACATATCTTTTTCATCATCTTCCACCCTGCCGCAAAGGAGAACGGATTCATATGCGTCGTCGTTCAAGGCGGAAGTCAAAAGGATGGTATGTATGGCCGGGCCGCCCACATTGAGACGCGCGATGATCCTGAGTATCCTGGTTTTGCCGTCAGACACGGTATAACCAGCCTAAGAAAAAACTTTCATTCACGGCTTTTTTCCAACCCACGGCGCCCACCGCCCGGTTCGCGGAAGATACCATGCCGCATGCCTTACTTGATACGCAGGCAGCTTTGAGGATACCTGCCGTCCGGGAAAACAATGCTCTTAACTTTTGAACTGCCAGACTGCCCGAGAAGAACTCGGAATACCTGCGTTCCTCGGAAAGTATGCTAAGGAAACAGCCGTAAAAAGTTTTTGCCGATATCGCCGCCAGCGACTTCGCCAAAGCGCCTGCGGCGCTTGAATGGCAGCAAGATACCAGCGTCTCTTCGGCTGAAAGGTACTTAGCTTTTAAGAAAACAAGGATGCTTATGGAAGTGCTTCTGTCGGAGCAGAACACAGGATGTCATTTCCTTATTTCGGTTATCGTTCCCTGAAGGCTGTACAAGTCCGTGGAAAAAGTAAGCGAATTGCCTATTTTGACCACGTAACCGCGGTAGACAGGCGCCCTTTTATCCACAACGCAATCCAACTCGAAAAGGGCTTTTATCTCGCGATAACTCATGTCGGTGGCAAGTCCCAGCTTGTCGCCGCTCATGTTCACGTCTATCGCCAGCAACTTTTGGGGCTCATTACTAATTATCTTTACCAGCTTACCTATAGGCTTATTGTTTTCGGCCTTCTCTACGTCCCCTTCCTTCATGACACCGGCAAGCTCGGGAATTATCTTCGTGAACTTGACAGCGACCGTAAGGGTCTCATGCTTGACCTCGGACTCAACCTTCTTGGCCCCCATTATCTTACCTCCGATGATAAACATCGGAACCATCGCAAATACGATCAGGACAACGGCAATATCTATCACGTTGAATTTTCCGAACAACCTTCCTCTTTCGTCAATTACCATCGGAACCTCCGGTTACCTGTTTAAATATAACCCTTCGCCCAATAATATACTATACTAAGGTATTCGTGTAAAATAGCTTTAATCTGCCTGATGTTCGTCTGCCGAAGCCCTTCTATCATGCGGTGCGAATAAAAAGAACTCTGAGGTACCGGTGCACATATTACATCCAGCCCCGGTGCGCTTTTGCTGAAAGTCAGGACAACGCGCCTCATATGGTAAGGCGAACTGACCACCATGATCCTTCGCCAGGACATCTTACGGGCGATCTCATCGGCGGACTCGACGTTCTCATAAGTATTGCTTGCGTCCTCATCGAGGATTATGCGCGAGGAAGGAACGCCCAGGGATACCGCTACGGCCTTCATCACATCCGCCTCCCTATACACGTTGGTATAGCCGGATGAGAACACAAGGTAAGGCGCATAACCCTCATGGTAGAGGCTCACCGCATAGCCGAGCCTCTCCATCGAACCCTGTCCGGCCCGTCCGGATTCTCCTACGCCTCCCGCAAACACGACTATGGCATCAGACTTCCCGAGAGCATCCGAGACCTTCAGGGGCTCGGCCACGTACCATACCAGCGGGGTGTAAAAGACCGCGACATAAAGGACCGCGATGGCCGCGGCGATCTTTATAAACCTGCTGCGAGCCGACTTATAGAAGGATACCAGCTCCTCTCTCCATCTGTTCGCGTTCAAGGAGGTTTTGCTCTCCATGCGGGCATTTATAAGCCCGCTCATATCCTCTATCCTCCTGTTCCAACTGTTGAGGGCGGCTGCTTCCATGCGCCTGCCTGTAAGCGCGGAAGCCCCGGGCAAAAGCGCCTCCTCTATACTGGATATGAACCCGTCCGTACCATCGCCTACGGAGACTATACCGCCGTTCTCATTGTTGAACCTTATTACCTCGGGGAGCGCCGTGGAAACGACCGGTTTGCCCATTGACAAATACTCATTCAGTTTCGTGGGATATACGTTCTTTGTATATTCGGTCATAAGGTAGGGTATGATACAAACCGAAAAGTATTTCACGTAATACGGCAGCTCGGAATGTTTCTTGCCCCCCAGGAACCTTACATTCGCAAGGGAAGAAAGCTCCGATACATCGGTTTGAACAGGCCCGACGAAAACAAAAGTATGTTCGGGATGCTTCAGGGCAGCTTCCCTGACGAGGCGCTGGTCTATCC
This sequence comes from Candidatus Omnitrophica bacterium UBA6215, assembly GCA_002421665.1. Taxonomy (GTDB): domain Bacteria; phylum Omnitrophota; class Gorgyraeia; order Pluralincolimonadales; family Pluralincolimonadaceae; genus UBA6215. The sequence goes on along the minus strand of DISH01000004.1, from coordinate 284,358 downwards.
ATTTATGTATACCGCCTACATAGCCTATGACCGGACCATTTATCCCTTCCATCCCCTGGGGTGCAACGGTATCGCGGTTCCTGACTTCCTCGAAACTCGTGATATTAACGCCGAACGGGAACATGCTCACGCTGGAGCTGAACTGCGAGCAATAATCATGCAAAGCCTGCGATGTCACGAAGACAAGGTCAGCGGATGAGATCAGCTTCTTCTCGTATGCTTTTATCTTTTTGGCAGATGAAGAGCTGGCCGCAAAACTGTCTATACAATAATAGACAAGGAGTTTCCTGTTTATGTTCTCTATAATATCGAGGGCGGTACCTGTAGGCAGGAACGTCCATATTATCGGATCGGAGAACCGGACCGCCTTCATCCACCTTTTTATAACCGAAAGCAGTATTTGCTTGTTTATCCACCTGGCTATCCTTGAATACGGGAAAGGAAGGACTATCGGGGAATATACGTAGAGGTTTTCGGATTCCCTGCGTATCCCTTTGACACCCCTGAAGTAATTACTGAACCTCTTGCCAAGCCTGGATATATCCCTTATGCCCGGGGACCTGACCCCGGTGTTCTCTATGAAGAGGACACGGTTGCCATTGGCGGCAAAAACCGACATTATCTCCTGGTGGCCCTGCCAGATAAAATCCCAATCTATTGATGATATGCATATGATGTCGTTGTTCTTCAGCATACGGTCCTCTCGTCGATGAATTTTTTATGCCAGAGCTCAAGCATAAGCATGGCCCATAACTGGAAAGACAGGTCGCGGCGGCCTTCCGTATGGGAATCGACCATCGACCTGACCTTGTCCCGGTCAAAATATCCCCTGCCCAACGAAGTTTCCGAAAGCAATGTCTGGCGCAGGTAATCTTTCAGTTCTCCCCTGAACCACCTGCCTACGGGCAAGCCGAAGCCCATCTTCCTCCTGCCCAGTATAGCGCCCGGGAGCTTGTTTGAAAAGGCTTTCTTTACTATATATTTTTTGATCGAACCCCTTATCTTGTATGACGACGGCAGCCCGGCCGCGAACTCCATGACCATATGGTCCAGGAAAGGAGATCGCCCTTCCAGTGAATTGGCCATGGCTGCAATATCCACTTTCACGAGCAAATCGTTAGGAAGATAGGTGTTCACGTCGGCCTTGAGAAGCCTGTCCAGCAGGTCCATCTTTCCCGGCATAGAAAAATACGGCTTCAATAACTCCAGGGGAGCGTTAATATCCGTCTTTGCCGCAAAGTCACGCGAATAGAGGTCTGCCAACCGTATGTCGCCGGATATACCGACCCACCTTAGGTATCTTTCTGCCGCAGGAAGCCCGGCATTCCCAAGGAAACGCTTTACCCTTCTAGAAAAACTCTTGGGTTCCGTCGAATCCGGCAACAGGCCGGAAACAACCCTCGAAATATCCCTAAGGCCCGGCCTGCCTATCTTATCCGCCGCATTCATCGCCTGGTAGCGCTCATATCCGCCGAACGATTCATCGCCTCCGTCACCGTTCAAGGCAACTGTTACGAATTTCCTTGTTTCCTGCGACACGTAATACGTAGGTATGCACGAGGAATCGGCGTACGGCTCGCCGTACCTTTGCGTAAGAAGGCTTATTATATCCAGGGCGTCGGGCTTTACTATGAATTCGCGGTGTTCTGTCCCGAAGATGCGTGATACCTGGCGCGCGTACTCTATCTCGCTGTAATCCTGTTCCTCGAAACCTATCGAGAAGGTCTTTACCCTGGTAAACTCGCTCATCATCGCGACAACGCAGCTTGAATCTACGCCGCCGCTTAGGAAAGCCCCGAGCGGCACATCGCTATAGAGCCTTATCTTTACCGCTTCCCTGAAAAGTTCCAGGAACCTCTCCGCAGCTTCGTCCTCTCCTATGCGCAATTTAGAGGTATAATCGAGGTCCCAATATTTCCGGGTCCTGACGCCCGAAGCATCGGCGATAAGGGTATGCGCAGGCATGAGCTTCCTTATACCCTTGAATATCGTCATAGGCGCCGGTATATACCCGAGGCTCATGTAATAGCTGACAGCGTTCTCCTCTATGTCCCTGCGGACGCTGCCGCTCTCAAGCATCGCGCAAAATTCCGAAGCGAACACAAAACGCTGCCCATCCCACGAATATAGGAAAGGTTTCTTGCCTGCCCTGTCCCTTGCGGCAAAAATCTTCTTCTTGCCGGCATCCCAGATGGCGAAAGCGAACATCCCGCGCAGACGGTTCACGCAATCTTCCCCGTATTCCTCGTATAAATGCACTATCGTCTCCGTATCCGAGTGGGACACAAAGCGGTGCCCTTTCTTCTCCAATCCGGGACGCAATTCATGGAAATTATATATCTCGCCGTTGAAGACAAGCCATACGCTGCTGTCCTCGTTATGCATGGGCTGTGAAGCTTCGTCAGAAAGGTCTATTATACTCAATCTCCTGTGCCCCAGGCCGACTGAACCCGGAGGGTCTATATATATCCCCTCGCCGTCAGGACCTCTGTGCTCAAGGGCCATGCACATCCTCCCTACGGCGCCTTTCTCAACGGGCTTTCCGCTATAATCGACTATACCGCATATCCCGCACAATCTATTTCGCCTCCGCCGCCGAACGTATTATCTCCAATATCTTTGGCGCGTTCACCTGGAGCGAATATTTCTCCAGGACCGTCTTTCGCCCCTCACGGCCTATCCTGCCCCTCAAACCGGTATCGCTGATCAAAGCCGATAATTTATCGACCCATTCCCCCGTGTCCTTTGCCAGGAAACCGTTGATCCCCTCTTCTATTATCATACGGTTAGGGCCGGCGTTCGAGGCCACGCAAGGGACCGCCACGCTCATGTACTGTATCGTCTTGAAACCCGTCTTCCCTGCGGTCCATTCATCGTCAGGAAGCGGATAGACCCCGATATCCAGTGACTGGAACTCGGTTATCTCATCCTCAAGGCTCCAGTCCTTGTAAATTATCTCCACGCCGGGGATCTCAAAGACCTTACGAAAGGCCCCTATTACCTTTACCCTGAATCCAAGCCCGCGGGCATGGAGCGCCGCAAAAACCTCTTTAAGCGATTCGAAATATTTTGCCGTGCTATGGCTTCCTATCCAGCCGATCGTCAACGGCCCGGGCGAAACGCCGCTTGAAGGCTTGAACCTGTCCGTATCGACGGATGTATGTATTATAGTTACGTTCTTGTTGAATTTCCGGGAATATTGCGCGAGGTGTTCGTTGCAGGTTATCACGTGCCTGCTCATGGATATTATAACGGGTATCTTCCAGGGGCACTTCAGCTTTTTCAGGAAGCTGTTGTTCTGGCTGGCCACTCCGAGATATATCGCGTCATCCAGGTCATATATTATCTTCTTGCCCATGGCAGATAACAGCCATTCCATTACGGGAGGCCCGAGCGGAAAGGCCTCAAGATGTATAAAAACGGCGTCACAGGTAACGGCCCTGAACAGGTCTACGACCCTTCTCAGGACCCCTGCGCAAAAATAGGCGCATTTTCTGGCATACATACCTTTTTTATACAGGATCCTGTAAAATGAAGGGCTGATGAAAGGGCTCACCAGGCATTCTATACCCATTGATCTCAGGTAAGGGATATACTGTTCCACCCTGTACCTGCTGCTAGGGCCTTGCGTAGGATACGGCTCCAGGAATAATATCTTCATTATATGTTTTTCAGGTATTCCTTCAGGGCTTCCTGCCAAGGCCTGGCCTTGTCGAGCCCGAGTTTGGACAGGTTGTGGTTGAGCATAGCTTCGGACTTGCCTCTTGGCGCAGGCAAAGGGAAGGCATCCGAAGTAACCGGCTTTATCACGACCTCTTTCTTTCCCAGGAACTCCGCTATCTTGACGGCTATATCGTAACGGGTGCATATCCCTTTATTGACGCAATGGTAAAGGCCGTATTTTCCGCTGCCTACGATGTCAACTATTCCCCGGGAAAAATCGGATGTGAACGTCGGGCTGCCCGTCTTGTCGGTAACAACAGATATCTCCGGCTTGGAGTTGAGCAGTTGCACGATCTTCCACACGAATTTCTTGTCCTTGTTATGCCCGCCTATCATCCACCCGGCCCGGACTATGTAGTATTTACTCAAAAGACTGCGTACCGCCTCTTCCCCTTTAAGCTTGCTCATGCCGTATATGCTTATGGGATCCGGCTTGTCCGTTTCTATGTAACCGCCCTCCTTCCCTCCGTCAAATACTGCGCCGGTACTTATATACACCATCGTCAAGTCGAGTTCCTTACATATGGTGGCTATGTTCTCCGTGCCCTGCCAGTTCGTATTATATGCGTGCTCGGGTTGTAACTCGCATTTATCGACGTCGGTCTCGGCGGCAAGATGGAATATTATCTCCGGCCGGTGTTCCTTTACAACTGAGAGCATGCTGTTGACCTGCCTGATGTCGCTTTTGATGATACCGCTGTCCCCGTTTATATCGGTAGCGGCTACATCATAACCGGCCTTCCTTAGCAACGGACACAGCGCGTCCGCCAACATACCGTTGGCGCCGGTAACAAGCACTTTCTTTGCCATGTATCTATCCCTTTCCCGTGATCGACAACCTGTTATAGACCTCTTGGTACTTCTCTATACCCGAATCCAGCGAAAACATCCTTTCAGCGGCCAAGCGGCAAAGACGCGGGGTATTGCCGTCCCCGGTAAGTTTTACGATTTCAAGCGCCGCCTTTTCATATTCCGCGCGCGAGAAACCTTTAACCACCGCGCCGAGCGGACCGTCATTGACGACGGCAGCCGTATCCCCTATGCCGGAATTGATTACCACGGGAAGTCCGCAGGCAAGATATTCCGCAAACTTTATGGGACATGACGACCTCTTGGAAAGTACCGGTTTTATAAAGAACAGGCCTGCGTCGGCGGCATTAAGATACACAGACATCTCGTCGAAACCGGCGGAGACCGCAATTACCTCATCCGGAGCAAACCCCCGCTTGGCCGCCGAAGCGGCTACCGTCTTGCGGTCGCTATGCGTAACGATAAGCAGGCGCGCTCCCGGAATAACCCGCCTCGCGACGGCATAGAAATCAAGCATTTCATCAAGCATGTACCACGTCCCGAGGGAACCCGTATATATGAACACAAACCCGTCCCCCAGGCTTGGCGCCACAGATTCCCTCGCCTGGCGCTTATATTCAGGCCGGTAGGAGAACCTCCCCAGGTCCACGCAACAGGCTATGACATCTATCGGCGGCAAACGGCGTACACTCGGAAGGTAACTGCCTTCCGTCAGGAACTTCTTTATGTTCTGCGTCAGGACAATGACCGAATCGGCTCCTACAAGCAACCTTCTTTCTATATATCTTGCCGCCTTGTACAGGAGACCGCCTCGCTTCCACATGCCGCCGTCGGCGTATTCCTCGGCCATCAATCCCCTTTCATCGTATATGAACTTCTTACGTGAAAGCCGGGATATGAAAAAAGCCATTACTGCCGGGACCGTAGCCCTTGCGTGTATAACGTCCACGCCCCTGGAAACTGCCAGTCCGGTACCGTAGACGACGCCGCAGATAATATCAAAAAACGTGGCCGGCAGCGAAGGGCTCTTATGATAACGCAAACTTACCCATTCGATACCTGCCTCATGTAATTCTTTCTCTATCTCTTCCTGGACTTTCTTGTCGGCAGAGGTTTTCTCGAAACTCATGATAACACAATTTATCCCGTTTTTCGAGAGGCCCTTTAGATACGGGATGCCCTGGGACCTTATCAGGGGTTCGGTAGCCCCGTTATATGTTATGAATAAGGTTTTCATCTTCCCAGCCTCGCCCCTAATCCCCATTTCATCTTCCTCATGGTTGCAGATACCCCGCGGCCTGTCAGGCTCCTCAGGAATGTATAGGCCAACAACGGATTGCTCAATAATGACGACGGCCGCGCTTTAAGGGCCATCATGAGGTTATGCCTGGCATCCTTCATCCTCCCTGCCGCATAATAATTCACGGCTATTATGGTATAAAGGCCGGAATAGGCTTTTCCTTTTAAGGATTCTGCCTTCGGGGCGATGCATGGGTTCGCAAAAACCAGGTGCATGGCAAGTTTCATGGACTTCTCCATCCTGACCGGATCTATTGAAGATTTCCCGCCGTGGAACCGTATCTTCGCCGTAAAATTCCCGCTGAATGCCAATTTCGAACAGGCCGCTATCCTGGTCCACATCTCCCAGTCCTCGGAACCCGAGAGATCCCTGACCTCGCTGAACATACCGGCATTTTCGAAGACCTGCCTCCTGACAAGCACGGATGATGCATTGCATCCGCGCGAGGAAAAACCCGAAACGATCTCCCTGAGCGGGTCGTCGCCGAAAGCCGCTGCGGGCAGTTTCCCGATTATCTTTCCGGTCTCATCCGTCATGTACGAGCCCGAATAAGCCGCGCCCGCGCCGGGAACGCGCAAAAGCGTCTCAAGGCAGGATGCCAGGTGTCCGGGAAGCCATGAATCATCCGAATCGAGGAACGCTATATACTCGCCCGTAGAATTCCTTATGCCGGTATTCCTTGCCGCGCCCCTCTCCCTGTTATCCTGGAGTATATACCTGACCCTGTCCCCGTAAGCGGAGACGATCCCGGCGGTGCCGTCGCGGGAGCTGTCGTCAACGACTATGACCTCGATATCCTCGTGAATTTGGGCAAGCACGCTGTCTATGGCTTCTTTTATGTAAGCGGCCCTGTTGTAAGTAGGTATGATTACGCTTATCTTTGCCATATCAATAGAACCCCCAGGTAGAGGCAACGCCCACGTGCCTGTTATAGAATAGGTTCTTCAGGTTGGCGTACTCGCTGTCAAATAACCTGTTGGCTTCAGAGACTTCCACCCTTTCATAGCCCGGTTTCCCTGACGAATAGATCCAAAGGTATACCGTTTTCCCGTCGGCTATATCCGCGGCTTTCTTCAGAGAATGAGCCCTTATCTCATTGTCCACAAACGCCCGGTAACCGCCGTCGGAGGCGTAAAGGTACGGAGATATCACATAGAAAGCGAATGTCCCGGGGATCTCTCCGCGCTCAACCGGGTTCGAAGGCGAGAATGGCTCAGTAATGTTCCTCATGTCGTATATATACTTACCGTAAACCGGGCTTTTGAAGAAATTCTTTCCGTAATAATATTCGTTCAGGATATTCTGCTTCTCATCAAGAAGGCTGGCGATCTTGTCGCCTGCAGACATATGCTCCCTGAGGAAGTATCCGGCCGCCTTAAGATAATTAGGTGTACGGTTCCCCGCCGCCTTCATGGAATATATATCCGATACTATCGGCGCCGCGATCATATAGACGGTAAATATCATGCAAAAGGCAATACACAGGGATCTCAGGGCCCCTTGCCTGTTTATGCCGCGGGCCATAACGAACATCTGGGCCGATCCTATGCTCATGAGGACCAGCAGCGGCAGAAGAGCCGAATTCGGCTCGAAATTTATTATATAAGCATAGTAAAGGAAAGGAAAGAGCAGCAGAGGCGCTTTCCTTCTTCCCCTGATGACGGCCAGGGCATAGAAGACCGCTGCCACGACAAATACCCACCATTGCCAGGTCTTGTTGAATATCATGCTCGAGATGGTGTTTCCAAAAGCTGAAAACCTTGAGACCATAGGCGCCCCTATCCCCACCTTCTGGGATACCCACCCGAGAAGCCCCAGGTTGCTGTCTCCGATGCGCTTGTAAACATAAAGATGTGCGGCAACGGCCAACCCGACCGGGAATAACACAATGAGGTTCGCGGCCCTCTTTACCAGGTATTCGCCGCAAGAACGGACGATCCCATACCCGTCGCGCTTATAGGCGGCCGACCAGGCAAAATAGGCATATAAGGGAAGCTTGATTACGTTACCCGATGCTGAATTTACGAGGAGCGTGAACAGTAAAAACAACCTGGCCCGGGCCGAAGGTCCCTTCCAATCATAATAATACAGGACCAGCAACAACAGGCCTTCGTAAAAGGTGTTAACCGGTATTATATAGAAATTTATCGAATGATGCACAAACAATGCCGACGACATAGCCAGAAAGAACAACGCTATAATTCCACTATCATAAACTTTATAAACCAAGAACGACATGATAAGCACACCTGTGAACATCGCGATGGCCTGGGCCATAATCATCCAAAACTCGTTCACGGGTATCCCAAACATGTCGTATATTCCCGAATAGATATACCAGTGCGCGAAATCCAGGAGGCCATGGGTCCCGCTTACGGCCGATTTGAAAAAATTATCCAGTATGTGCGAAGTCCCCTCCGGGGAAGAGACGCCGCGCGAAAAGTCAAAATTAAGTACGTTCAAGTAATGCAGGCGGATACCTCCGAAGGCGCCGGCAGAAGGCTCATTGTCAAACTTATTGGGCATCTTGGACACAACGGAAGCAAAGTGCAGGGCAGCCAACACAGCTACGGCCGCAAGAACAAAGAACGCCTTTTTAACGCGCATTATCTTTATCATTTATCCCTATAAGATCATTTACAAGATAAAGCGGCCTTCTCTGCGTTTCCGTATAAATCCTGCCGATATATTGTCCTATTATACCTATGGAAAGCAATTGAACTCCGCCTATCATCAATATCGTGATCATAAGAGAGGCATAACCGGGAAAGGATATCCCGCTCACTATGGTCTTGATAAAATAATACAGGATCATGACGAAACTGGCCAAAAATACCGTGAAACCGGTATATGTAACGAAAGCCAGCGGCTTGATGGAATAGCCCGTTATAATATCAACCGCCAATTTCAAAAGGCCTGAAAGATCATACTTTGACCGCCCCTTGTAGCGCGAATCCTCTTCGTAGTATACAACCGCGGATTTGAACCCGATCCACGATACGATCCCCCTAAAGAATCGGATGTTTTCGTCAAACCTCAATATCGCATCAACCGCCTTCCTGTTAAGCAATATAAATTCCGTAGAATCCTGCGGCAACCGGATCTCTATTATCCTGTTGATCAGCCTGTAGAACAGTTTGGATACCACCACTTTATAAAACGATTCCGCCCTTCGCTGCTTCCTCAAAGCGCAGACTACGTCGAACCCTTCTTCATATTTTGATAAAAGCACGGGAATGAATTCCGGAGGCCTTTGGAGATCGGATTCCATTACAACTACAACATCTCCTTTTGCATATCTCAACCCGGCGCTCGTGGCTATCTCGTGTCCAAAATTCCTTGACAGGTCCACTATTTTAACGCGCGCATCTTTCCCGTGAAGGTCCTTCAATATATCCAATGAACCGTCTGTGCTGCCGTCATTGACAAAAATTATCTCAAAAATACTTTTACGCGGATCGAGCGTTTTCACTATCCTCTCATACAAATACTGCAGGTTGTCCTGTTCGTTATAAACGGGGATAACCAAGGACATAAAACTACCCATCTCATCTCCTCCTTAAGATCAATTCATTGAACTTCTTTTTACCTAAAATGAAGTACTGAAACGTTATGTTCACGTCAAAAAGCGGGTACTTCACGGGTTCAGGACAGCGATCTTTGAACAACCGCTGAACGGAATATCTCGCATAGATGATCCTTGGCAGCATGATGATAAGTTCGCCGTAGGCCCACAATATGGCGAGAAAACGCATCTTCGCAGGCTTATTCAGCAGGAAATAAACCGCGCTCACGCAATCCAAAATCATCCTCACCGGCATCCTGCTAAGTAAATGCATAAAACTGTAGTTCTTTAGCAGCAATATCAAGTTGTTCCTGTAATTCAGATGCAGTTTAAATATCTGCCTGTTCTTTATGGACCCCATCCCCTCGTGATATACCTTTGACCTTGGGACAAACAGGATGCGATATGAGCATCGCCTTATTCTCCAGCAGAGATCTATCTCTTCCGCATACATAAAAAAAGCCGGATCAAAAAATCCCGTCTTTTTAAAAACGTCTGTCCTTACCATAAAAGCGGCTCCCGAACACCAGTCTAATTCGGCATTATCATCGTATTGTCCGTTGTCAGATTCTATTGTGTCAAAAATCCTGCCTCTCATAAAAGGATAACCGTATATATCGATATAGCCCCCTGCCGCGCCGGCATATTCGAACCTTCCGGGGTCATTTATATTCAGTATCTTCGGCTGGCAGGCGCCGGCACCGGGGTTCTTCTCCATAAGCTCAACCATAGGTTCCAGCCAGTTGCAGTCGACAATCGCGTCGTTGTTGAGCATTACGCAATACCTGCCCTCGGCTATCTTCAAGGCTATGTTATTTCCTCCGGCGTAACCCAGGTTCCTGCCGTTCTCTATCAGGACCACTTTGGCCCGGCCCGAGTACCTGTCCTTTATCCTCGCCGTGACCTCAGGCCCTGATCCGTTATCCACTATAAAGACCCGTATGTTCGGATAGGTGGACATAAGCACCGAGTCGACGCATTTGATCAGGCGGTCGGATTCCAGGTAGCTGAGCACTATTATATCTATCTCCGGAAACATATATCCGCTCAACCCAGTATGAACCTGGTATCGGTATGTTCTTCCATGATGATCCTCTTAAAAGTGAATATCCCGGGATCTGCCCTGTTATAACCGTGGATATTCAAGATACAGGTGGAATATCCGGCCTTCCTCACCTCATCTACCAGGGCACTGTTATAATCCAGACGGCTTCCGAAGGGAAAAGCAAAGTGCAGGCACGCGGCACCTGTCTTCTCTTCTATATCCGCCTTGCTCCTTCTTATCTCCCCGGCAGCCTCAGGTAAAGGTATCCTCGCCAGGGACCTGTGCGTTACCGCGTGTGAACCTATTTCCATGCCCGCCTCGGAAAGTTCTTTTATCTCTTCCCAGGACATACAGCGGCCCATACCGGGGCCTATCCCGGGGGTTTTGCGCCTGAGAAAGGTCAACGCTTCATCAATAATATGGAAATCTCTCGACTTAAGGTCATTAAAAACCCTGAAGGCAAAGGAAAGCCCGGATTCATTCACGCGCCTTTGCTGCCTGTAATCACCTGCCTCTATACGTTCGACCCCGCTGCGCGATATCCGCTCTACGACCTCGTAATCCCACATGGGTATGTCCTTGCCGGCATAACCGGTCGGCACGAAGAAAGAGGCGCTGATACCTTTCTTCTTCAATAAGGGGAACACAACGGAATAATTGTCCGAATAGGCATCATCAAAAGTCAAGGCAGCGATAATCCCGTCGCCCGGCAAACGGCCCCCGGATTTCGCGGCGGCCTCCGACAAGGGAAGTATCTTCATGTTCTTGGATATGCTCTCGATCTGTTTCGAGAAAGTCTTTACTGAGACCGCCGTATTGAGCAGGTTATCTCCGGTCTCCGGAAGGACCCTATGGTAAGCCAGAACTATAAGCTTAGGGGCGCGGTCGGTAAATTTATTTTTAGCGTGCCGGACCGCGCGCCTTATCCCGTGGTAGTTTACCCTGGCAAAATTCCGCAAGGCACTATTTAGCATCCGCCGCCTTTCTTACGGATTTAAGCATATCTTTGATCCTCTGCGCAAGGATGAACGATAACCCTCCCGGCGTCTTCCTTGCCATGACTACCTTGTATAACGGAGTCAACCGGTTGCACAACTGGTCCTTGTAAAACCGGCCGTGTCCGTACCAGTTATAGCAGGCCTCTCCCCTGGCCGATATCATTTTCAGCAGCTCCTCTATAAGGATATAGCCCGGCCTGTAATATTTATACTCATAATCGAAAGCGGTCAGCACCCAGTTAAACCCTTTCCCGAACCTGTACGCGAAACTTATTGCAATAGCTTTATCACCGGCCTCAAGGAGATGCGCATCCAGCCTGCCCGCGCCGTCCATAAGAATAAGGAATTCCCTGAAAAAATCCGCATACCTGTCATTCTCAAAATTACTTTTCCTGTTCCTTGCGGCGAAAGCGGCCCGTGAAAAATCCCTGTAAAGGTCCGCACACCTGTCGACTTCCTCTCTGCCCTTCACCTCCGAAAGCCTGACCTGCCCGAATTTTTCCGTAAGGCGCTTCCTCTTGGACCTGAGGTCCCTCCTGAGCTTAGGCGACAGGCCCGAGAGATATCTATCAAGCCCCATACTTAGGTCTATGGCGTAATTCATATGGTCGTTGACGGCGGATACCGGAAATTTTTTGCCGCCGGCAGGGGCGGCTATCTCGGCAAGCAGCTTGCTGCCTTCCCTTATATCCGTAAGACAAAGGACATCCCAATCCCTGCGCAGGGAAAGAGCGCCAACGAGCCTGGCAAGGACCGGAGCGTCTTCGCAAGCATACAGCGGTTCTGTATAGTTAGCGGCCACGCCCCCGATGTGACGGAGGATATTCGCAAAACCCTCCCTTGCGCCGCCCCTCTCAATGCAGAGCGCAAGCCCCCCTTTTATCTTTGCTCCTTCATGCAACACGAATATCCTGAGCTTCCTGCCTTTACCAAAATGCTTCCACCATGTTATTATGAAATCCGACAGCAGGAACGGCTGGGGATCACTTGAAGCAACAAGCGCATCCCACTCATCCGCTATCCCGGAGAACTCATCGATATCCTCTATCCAACGGTAATCCATCTATTCCCCCGCCAAGGATTTCAATTCTTCCGTAAGCCGCATGACATATGACAGGAAATCCTTTCTCAATACCTTCGATGCCGGCAGGTTAACCTGGAGCAGTTTCCTGCCAAGCATCTCAACATCCGGATACTTCCCAAGTTCATCGAGCACGGCCCCGGGCAGCGTAGGCCATACCATGACATCATATCTCTTCCTCAGACGGCCAAAGATCCTGTCCCTGCCTGCCTCAAGGAACAATGGCACACAGAACGGGACAATCCCCGAAGGAAGTTCCCGCCACAGCAGGCTTATACCCTGCGCTCCTTCAAGGGCAGAGGCGATCTGCGAATAGTATGCCCGCTTTGCCAGCGAAACCTCGCCAAGATAACCGCCGGGCAGACCGTTCAGCTGGCGCAGCGCCAGCCTGGACATGGGCCTTAGGTAATCGCACATGAACTCTTCGCCTATTCGATCGCGCAACGGCCAATCCGGATGGCCCTTATCCCCCTCCGAGTACAACGGCACGGGAGGCTCTACTGCCGGGTTCGCCATCCTCATGATCCGCCTGAGCCCCTCCGGGGCCTTATAATAACCGAGCGACGACTTTATAAGGGTAAGGACGTTAGCCCACTCGGCCCGGTAAAAGAGCGGGACGGTTTTTCTTTCCGGCGAAAAACTGTACTTGTCGTTATTTATTACCAGCATCCCGCCATCGATGACCGGCAGGTTCTTCCTGAGGGAGAAGATAGAAAAATCTCCGAATGAACCGAAGACCGAACCGTTATGTTCCGAAAACAACGAATACGCATTATCCTCGAGGACCGGCAAACCTGCTTTACGGCACAACGGCATGATATCTTCCCATTGCTGGGGAAACCCGAAATGGTTTATCACGTGGACGATCCTAACCCCGCATTTTAGTTTCGCAGCCAGGTCTTCCATATCGACCCTGAAGGTGCGGGGGTCGGATTTGTAAAAAACGGGTTCCAGGCCCAATACCCTGAACGGCTGCAAGGAGCCGTCACAGTCAAAGGCAGGAGTAAGCACTTTATCGCCCTCCTTCAGCCCGGCAGAAGTACACGCCGCATACATCGCATTCCGGCCAAGGGCAAAAAGAAATACTTTCTTCCCGGGAAAACGCTCGCTAATCTCCATCCGCCGTCCTTCCCGAAGGTTCAAAGAAAGCGCAAGCCGCAAGTATGGCCGTTATCGGCATGACGGCGTCCCTGAACCTGATGACCGTACCTATATTCGCAACCGACATTCCCAGCGAGGAGACATACAAGACAAAAAATATGAGCATCGGGACGAAATCTGCTATCTTGCCGCGGCGCTTAAGCTTAATAAGGCCCGCTGCCGAGAACAGGAGCAGCATGTACCAAACCGCCATCTCCGGCACGGTTGACAGAAGGCTGGGGGAATACATATGCCACGGAAATGGTTCCGCAAGAAAATGCAACCATGCCCCGGCGAAGTACTTTACTATGAACGCAGGGTTATACATCTGGGAGCTGTCCGGCGGGACTATAACATAATTCCATCCGAGAGTATTCAAGGACCCCACATAATAGCTGAATACTACCCCGTAGAGATCTTTCAGTTTCTGGAAGACAAGGCCGTGGAAGGTCAACACCCCGGCCGCAAAAAGAACCGATGCAAAGAATACCAGCCTCCCCCTTGCCCTCGCCGTCCGGCGATTACGCAAAATGTAATAGCAGGCGAGTAACACAAGTTCCAAAAACAATATAGGGAACATCATCTTGTATTTCAGGAGTACGGTATAACCTGTGCATGCCGCAAGCGCCAGCAAATACAGTAACTTTTCGGTCCACCGCAATCCGTCTGCCAATCTCCTGATCACCCAGAATATGGCTGCAAGGCAAAAGATCAGGTGCGCCTCCTTCAAACCGGTTATCGACCAGAATACCAGCGTCGGCCAAAAAAGTACTATTGCGCAAGCAGTCAGTCCTGCTGTAGCGGAATACGTACGCCTGAGGAAATCGTATATCAGCCAGCCTGCCGCCAGCATAGCAAGCATATTGATATACTTTAAGAATATTATATCCATGCCAAATATCAGAAAATAAAGGCCGTTGAATACGCTCATGCTGTGGGTATTATACCTGTCCACGGACAGGACCCTGCCTATATCGAATTCACCCCTGAAGTAATCGGCAAAGATGGTCCCCTGGATGATATTATCCCTGGCATCGCCGAATATGTCCGTCATGCCCCTGGAAAAAACGAGGTATTGGAGTATTATGAAAAGCGCCAGCCGCATAAGAAGAGCGGCGCTAAGCAGCCCGGTCAACGTCCCCCTGTCGCGTTCCGGCGTAGCTCGCCTTATCAGGATAAACAGGATCCAAGTCGAGATAACGGCAGCGGCAAATCCGGGTAACATGATAGAAACCGACAATACAAGCGTCAAGAGTAAAAATGTTTTGATCTTCATCTCGCGTTCAACCCATCCCTGAAACCCTTGTCGTATACGTTTGCATAATCAACTATAAAACAATCCCCTTTTATATCTACATGCTCCGGCTCTATCGTACGGTAACCCTTATACCCGCCTATATCAAAAAAAGTGCCCTCGGGCGAACGCTCAGGCCTTGTTATGGCAATATAGACCGCCTTGTCCTTCTGCCCGGAGGCAAGCTTCACCATGCTCTTGAGTCCCCAGTCCTCGAAAGCCTGCGCACCGTAATAAGTGTTCAGGACATTATAACCGCCTTTCACGAGAGTAAAAGGGATCTTCTCCGCAAAACTCTTCGTATCTATCACCACGCACTTCGCATTGGAAAGCGCAGCGCGGTTCTCCTTAAGGTAATCGTATACGGCAGCGTTTATCCTGCAAGCAACAGCCTGAGACCAGGCGTTCCCCTGCGAAATTACCATCAACAATATGAACGCCGTTGCGGTCATAACCTTTCTGTAGCGGCCGGAAAAACCCAGCACGGCGATACCCAGCACGGATACTCCGACCGACGGCAGCAGGAGATGCCTTCCTCCCACTCCCCCGCTGGAATTAAGCAGTATCGGCAGCAGCCAAAATACCGCCATGGCAAAAGAAAGGAGTAATTGCCTGCGGTTAAGACGGGACATTTCACATGCACCCGAGATCTTTGCCGCAAGATATCCAAACGCCAGCGCCAGCAATGAAGATAACGCCAATAGCGGTAACCCCATGGCCGCAAATCGGTAAAACCCGTATATGACCGAACGCGCAATATACCTTCCCGCATAATGCCGGATCGTTTCCATTATATTGAAAGGGACCATTGATACCGAAACCGCATGCGCCTCAACACCGGCAGAGGATGCTGTCCCCGATGCAACTCGGTAGACCGCGTAAACGGCCATTAAGGGTATATACACAAGCCAGGAATGCTTCCTTCCGCCTTTGGTCCCTAAAGCCGCAACGGCAGCGATCGCAGGAGTAAAAAATCCTGTCTCGTACCAGAATATCCCCGCGGTATAAAGGGCTGCGGAAAACACCAGCAGCCATGCGTTCCCGCCGTCGATATACTTAAGGAACAGGTGCAGGCACAGGACGTAAACAGCGGAAACGACGGCGATGTTGGCGTATATTGCCGACTGGTATATCTCCAATGTATTGGGCATGACGCAAAAGAAAGCCGAAGCGAGGAAAGACAGCGAGGGATCCTTAAGCAGCTTGTCCAAAAGCATATAGACCGATATGACCAGCAAGGCATCCGACAGGAGCAGGAGCGCGAACCCTGCGTTGGCATTATCCCCTGCCGCAGCCGACTGCGCCATAAGAAAAAGCCTGTTCAGGGGTCTTTCATCGTATGCCGCAGAACCGGAACCCGGACCAAGCGACCTGACCAGCGAAGCGTAATCATCCGGAGCAAGGGCCGCTCTCTCGAACGGCAGAAAATGCGCCGCCAGGCCGATTGCAAGTAACGCCGCAACAAAGAATATCCTCTTCTTTACTGAAATGCTCCTCATAAATACCTGCGCAAGGCTATAACCTGTTTTAAATTGTCGAATATCGTAGGGAGGTTATTGACTTTGGACACGCCGCTCCCCCTTTGCCTCATAGACGTCGGCATACATTTGATACTTTTGCCTGCCCTTTTGGTCCTGATTATAAGCTCCATCAGGACGGCCCATCCCCTGCCGGACGAGACGAGAGTGAATTCGTCGAGAAGGCTCCGCCTGAACATCAATATGCCCTGGAATTTAGGCAGTCTTCCGAAGAGCATCCCATATATGGCTTTCTCGACCGCAGACAATCCCTTCGCCAAAATAGAGCTCTTCCGTCCCGGGATGTATCCTAAAACCATATCGTTATCTTTTATCGCTCCGAAGAACTCTCCGATTATCGACGCGGGAAATTGCCCGTCAGCGGGAAAGAACGTCACGAATTCCCCCTCCGCCTCGGAGAAACCGGTACGATACACGCCTCCCAGGCCCATATTATTGCCATGGCGCACTACTCGGGTATTTTCGTACGAGGATGCGATAATCTCCGCCTTCTCCGGGGTCTCATCCGTACTGCCGTCATCTACTATAATGAACTCGAACGGCTGTCCAAGGCTGAGCAACCCGCCGATCATCTCCGAAGCCGTCGCTTCTATGGACCCGGCTTCATTATACGCCATCAGGAAGACCGATAAGACAGGCTTCATATCCTCTTCTTTATGACCTTTGCCGGGTTTCCGGCCGCTACGCAATACGCGGGAATATCCCTTGTTACAACAGCCCCGGCTCCGATTATAGAGTTCATTCCGATCTTCACTCCGGGGAGGACCATGGCGCCAATACCTATATCGCAGCCGTCACCTATGACCACCGGTTTAAAATCCAGTTCGTTATGCATGACCGGACGTTTTTTGTTCCCGCTCTTATGCACGGATGTGATTATAACTGCATGGGGGCCTATGCCCACATCCCTGCCAATTTCAAGCCCGCCGGCGCTGTGAAGGAACACATGCTGGCCTATCCATGTCCCGCCGCCGATCTTCATCCTGTTCTTATAATAACCTTTTATGACGGCATAATGGCCTATATAGACATTGTCGCCGATCTCGACATTTTCCGGGTGGAATACGAGGGCGCCTTCTTCAAAAACCACATTCCTGCCTATCTTGGCGAAATCCTTTTTCCTGAATCTTCCTGTCCCGTGGCTCTTAGGCTTCTTAACCATTTAAGTTCTCCCTGTACCAATCGATAGTCCTCTTAAGCCCTTCCTCCAATCCGACCTTAGGCGAGAACCCCAGGATGCGTTCTGCCTTGGATATGTCTGGGCATCTGATCTCGACATCCGGCGCATCCTTCTTTTCGTCGACTATCCCGGAGGAGGAGCCCGATATCCTGACCACCATCCCGGCGAGCTCTTTGATACTCAGGGTGTTCCGCGGGTTGCCTATATTGAACGCTTCTCCGACGGCGGCCTCCTTCTCCATGCATAGCAGGACCGCGTCCGCAATGTCGTCTATATAACACCACGACCTTACCTGGCTTCCGCCGTTGTTCAAGCGCAGGGTCTCTCCTTTAAGGGCGCTTTTGACAAACAGGTGTATGGCGCCTATCCCGACCTGCATGGGTCCGAATATGTTAAAAGGCCTTATCGATACGGCCGGCAATTTCTGCTGTAAATAATAGCTGAACGCGAGGTGCTCGGCGGCAAGCTTGCTTACCGCGTATGTCCATCTCGCCTCGCCTACGGCGCCGACCGGTGTCGCGTCGCTCTCCTTCACATCCCTCGCTACCGCGCCGTATACTTCGCTCGTGGAAAAATCGATGAACCTCTTTATCCCCTTGCGGCCGGCGCACGCCTTAAGCATGTTATACGAGCCTATGAGCGCCACTTCCATCGTCCTGACCGGCATCGAAAGCACCGTATCGACCCCCGCGATAGCCGCCAGGTGCACCACGATATCAGAATCGCCGATGCTCCTGTCGACGCTCGCCGCGTCGAGCACGTCCCCGTGCACGAACTTCAGGTTAGGGTGTTCCGCGAGCCCCGTATGCTTTAACGCGTCGCGGTGCAGGTTATCATATACTGTAACCCTGTTATTCTCGATAAGCCGCCTTATCAGTGCCGAGCCGATGAATCCGGCCCCGCCCGTCATGAATATGCTGCTGCCTTTTATCATGCTTTTGCCTTCCCTGTTTTTGCGTCACGCGCCTTCGATATCAACCACGCAATCCCGGCCCCCATGAACACATGCGTGAACGGGATCATCGTAAAACGGTACCAGTCCTTGAAGAGCGCCGTGACCGTACCGTCCTCATAATAGTCATAGCATATACCAAAGAAGACATGTCGAGCGATTTAATCTTCATTTATATTTGGCAAACCCTTCGAATGAATCAAGTTCCAGTAATTTTATTTTGGCAGAAGGTTCCTCCGCCTTCGTGCTTTCCATTATGGAGGCCCTGAAGCAGTCGGCCGACTTTCCCGCATCATTCTGTGCCTCATAATTATAACCGAGCCAATAATATACGTATGGCGCCCATTCTGATGACTCCGGGTCTGCCATCATAACCCGGAGAATTTCTATCGCAGCTTTATTGTCCCTGTTATTTGTATATATTATCGATAGGTACAGCATCGCGGGATACCTTTTGTCGTCCGAAGGGGAACTTTCGAGGAATCTCCTGTAATAATAAACCGACCTGTCGTATCTTCCGTAGATATCGTAATTCCTTGCCAGAAGATAATCTGTATTATGGCCGCCTTCCGCGGAATAGATACCCATGTACGCGTCCTGGTAAAGATAGGAGAATCTCCTTCCGAAGAGCGTGACATATGCGTCTAATACGCGAGATATGGCGCGTTTTATATTCCCCTTGCTTCTGCCAGGGCTATTCCATATAACCGGTCTTGATCCTCGATTATAAACGTTCCTTGCGAGGTACCTGCTTACGGCCTCGAACTCTCCCGGGCAAACCTTCCTCATCAGGCGCATCCTTGGAGAATCAACCAAAAGCGACGGGTTTTCACATACCTCCAAATATGAGGCTAGTTCGCCGTCCTTTTTACGCATGACAAGCGCGTATTGCGGGTCGAGATACCTCCATTTTCCTCCAATATACGCTTCCAATGCGGTATGGTTTGACTGGCCATTGGGATTCACTGTCATTATCATCCTGCTGTCAATTCCCTTTTTAGCAATGAACGCCGACATACCCCATGCCTTCTGGTCACAATATGCTATACCCCTGATTAAGTCATTATAAGTGTCCTTATCGACGGCTTTTGCCCCGTAAGGCGTGAACAAATATCGATGGAAATATTCGCCTATGCGCAGCACTGTCTCTTCCGGCGCCTTGGAGCCGCAGGCAATCCTATCGGCCATCGTCTTATATGTTATCTCTTTATACGCGAAATACGCCGTGCTCTTGTTCGCTAGCATCGCGAAGGGAAATAACGCAAAAATTGCCGCACAAATAAATATTATTATAACAACTGTCCTAATATGCATTTTGCAGCTCATGCCCCGTAAATATAACCAATTCATCAAATGAGGCCTAATTTAAACCGCCACCTCCAGCTTCGAATACTTTTTTTGTTTCCATTGCTATTCCCACTTCCTTCTCGTGATACTTTTGATCTTACGATAGGCGGCCCTTGGCGCTTTTATCGCCGCGAAGCGCGCCATCGAATAAGGATCGAGCCTCTTTATCGCGAACGAGAGAGATTTTCCTATCCTGCCTTCGCCTAACCTCAACGCCGAATATTTAACCGAGTTGCTCGTGATCTCGTCCCTGATGCGCCTGCGCACATCGCCGGGCAGGTCATACCTGTCGAGTATCTCCTCGAACATGAGAACGTACTCCTCGAACATCGTCGCTTTCATTACGCTGCTTGCCTGGCGCTCGTGCATCCTCCACCTGGCAAGTATGTCATCTTCATAACAAACGGGGTTCGACCTCGATATCTTTATGAACGCATCGTAATCGACTATATAAGCATACCTTTCATTGAATCCGCCGCACTCAAGCAAGGCTTGCTTATCTATTACCGCCGTCTCCGAATCTATGAAACACCCTTCGGTAAGCAGCCTCGTAAAAGCGCTGTCCAGGATGCCGCTTTTAAACCTGCCGCCCTCCACGGTAGTCCTGACCGTCCTTCCGGAATCAAGGAACCATTCGGAATTGGCAAAATGCAGCTTGGCCCCGGGATAACGGTCTATCGCCTCGCTCTGCGCCTTAAGCTTGCCCGGATACCACACGTCGTCATGGTCGAGTATGGCGATCCACCTTCCCCTGGAAAGCTCAACGGCTTTGTTCCTGGCAGCGGCAAAACCCCTGTTCTCCTGCCTGAAATACGTTATCGGGACACCTTTATCCATATAATGCCTTACTATGGACTCGGTAGCATCGGTGGAACCGTCATTGACTATGACCATCTCCCAGTCTTTGAATGTCTGGGCGATCACGCTCCTTATGGTCTCATCCAGGTACCTTTCGGAATTATAACAGCAGACCTGGACGCTGAATTCAGGCAACACCGGCCCTCCCGCGCGACAACAACCGTTTTAACGATGACAACATATCAAAAAACCCTTTTTCAAGTCGCACGAGGCCGAAATAACCCGTCTTGAACCTCCAATACGCTATCAGGTTGCGCAGTTTCCCGTGCCACCTCTCGTCCCTCTGCGGCCTGTACCAGGCTATCTCCTCATATATGCCCTGCATGGCCTTGAGCCGTACCGGGTCCTTTATCCACTTGTAATTCTCAAAAGACTCATATCCCCTGCCCTCAACCAGGTCGTCCCGTGAAAGCGCGGCCCATTCGGCCAGGCTCGAAGGCGGTTTATATCCGTATTCGTTTATGCACTGTTCATAAAGCTGCGAGCCCGGGTACGGCCTGAAAGGCGAGATAGTAACACAGCTCTTCTTTGCCTTCTTGCGTATCTCTACGGCAAGTTTATAGGTCTTTTCTATCTCTTCTCTTGTCTCTCCGGGTAGGCCTACCATGAAATTCATCTTGGGAACAATGTCCGTCTTTGAAAGCACCTCAACCGCCTTCATGATGCTCTCGACCTTCATCTGCTTCTTTAGTTTATCAAGTATATCCTGCGAGGCGCTCTCGACACCCATTGCCGCTACGATCATCCCGGAACGGCTTAGCCTCCTGGCTGTCTCGACATCTATGTAATTCTCGTTAAAATAATCCGCGCGGACCTGCGGGCGCCATTTGATACCCAGGTCCTCCTTTTCCAGCATATCGAGGAACTCGAAGGTCCTCTTCTTGTTTATGAAGAAATTCTCGTCCATCGGCTGTATGAAATCCGCGCCGTACGAGGACTTAAGGAACTTGATCCTGTCAACTATTTCCGGCGCCGACCTGAAGCAGTACTTCCTGTCCAGTATCACGTTTATGCAAAACGTGCATTTGTATGTGCAACTAAGCGATGTAATGATCGGGTATACCCTGCAATCCTTATATTTCTCGGCGTAGAACTCTTCGATAGCTATGTTGTTATTCCTCGAATAACGCCTGTGGTCTATAAGGTTAAAATCTATGTATGGTATGTTATCGAAGGTATCGCCTTCACGGTTAGGACTGTTCCTGAATACCCTCGAGCCCTCCTTGTAATATACGCCGGGTATGCCGGAAGGCATCCGTCCCTCGGCATAGGCGGCCGCCAGGGACGCGGACGTAGAAGCCGCCTCGTTTATTACAACGGCGTCAATAGCGGGATCCTCCACGGTCTGGTCCGGGAAGAGTGTAGGGTGTACACCCCCCCACACTATCTTACAGCCGGGGTCCTCGGCCTTTATCGCTTGTGATACATAATAAGCCCACGGCACCTGGACGGTCATGACTGAAAAACCCACGAACGCCAGGTCATCATCGATCTCCGAGCGGATAAGCCCGACGGCTTTATCTATCGGATGGTACCTGCCGTCAATCACCTTCACAAGGAACCCGGCATTTTTAAGTACAGTTGCCAATATCATTATAGCCGTGTTGGGATACATGCCGTATCCCACCGGCTCGAGGAAATGCACTCCGGGGTTGACCAGGATTATCTTGTTCTTTTTCATATATTTTTTATCGCCATCCTCATCTCAAACAATGCATTCCTTGCGCTACGTTTCAGTCCGGAGACCGCGCAGGTCTTCCATAACGAGAGATCGGGCGCCGCCTTGCCGCGGGCGCAAGCGGCCCCAATACAACGCACGAACTTCAAATATCCGTATTCTTCCCTTATCTTGTCGAATATATCCGCACATTCCGCCGTCCTGCCGGACCCGAGCAGGCACCAGCAGAGCATACAGGCAAAATCCACGAAATACTCCCTGTTCATCCGCGGAGGATAGTCGGCCAGCCACCCCGTC
The DNA here is from genome assembly GCA_002421665.1 of Candidatus Omnitrophica bacterium UBA6215. Taxonomy (GTDB): domain Bacteria; phylum Omnitrophota; class Gorgyraeia; order Pluralincolimonadales; family Pluralincolimonadaceae; genus UBA6215. Next base: position 261,552 of record DISH01000004.1, on the reverse strand, counting down.
TGGTTGTCATCCAGGCGTTCTCCTGAATCAAAAGCCTGCTTTATCCGCATGCTTTTAAGCAGCCATGCCCTGTATCTTCGTGAAGCCCAAGTATCCCTAAGCGTCTCGAAATCCGCCGTCGTTGCCCTGGACGCTATTAGCCTCGACAGGGCCGGCCGGGCGCTTATATGGCCGCATTCGCGCAATATCCTGGCCGCCTGCGAGGGATATCCCATCCATGCCCAATACACTGCAAGGTCGCAGAGCCTTTGCGTCCGCTCAAATACCTGCCGTGATCGCGCGGCCTGCGCTATCCCCGCACAAACATTCCGCAGGACATCATCGGCTGAAGACCCGGCGTAGAGCGATGTAACAACTCCGTAAAGCTTGAAACCCTCACGGCCTATCAGTTCGATCGCTTTCTTTATCCCCTGCTCATCATCCGCTATCACGCCGTCCAGCAACCCGTGGAAAAATGTCCTCCTCCCCAACGGGACAACAATTACCGGCACTCTCCTGTTAAAGGCGTCGATAACTACCTGCGAATTCCCCCGGTTTAAGAGGACATCTGCTATCGCCAGTATGTCCCCTATAGGGGTAAAGCGGTCCGCCGCCGCGGCCGAAGGGGCGCACTCTTTTATAAAATCACATACCCCCGCATCTTGTTCCGCAGGGTGAGGCTTTACTACAAGAACATAATCCGCCGGCAACCCGCGGGATACGGTCTCGATAAGGCGCCTCCTGACCTCGAGCGTTTCTCCGCTCGGCGTCTGGTAAGCAAGGCTCAATACCGCGACCTTCCTGCCCGGAGATATGCCTAACCTGCGCCTGATCGCGTCCTTCTTTTCTTCCGGGACTTCCCCCGGCTCCACATGCCCGAAGACATTACCAGCCGATTCCACCGCCTCACCGGGGATCCCAAAATCCGTAAAACCATTCTTTTCGTAATCGGAACCCGCGTAAAGCCTGTCCACGGGAAGGAAATACTCGTTAACATACCCCTGTTCAAGCATCATCTGCAGCACTTCCTCTACCGCAATAACGGGTATGCCCCTGACGGCAGCCCCGGTTATCAGCGAAGCGGAAGGAACCCTGGGCTGCGAGGAAAATACTACTACGGCGCTGACACCGTCAAGCGCCTTCCGGGGAAGTATTCCGCGCTCGAACCGGATATCGTCATCATCGATCATCTTTGACGACCAGGGCATGTCCGGGTTGACTATCTTCTTGACCTTCCAACCGGGAAGCCCCCCGGCAAAACGCGGGACGTTCCTGTAATGGACAACGCTTACCGGGTTGAAGAGTATTGTGCCGCCGGCCGAGTCAGGCATCAGTCCACTTTTTCGTAGGTCGTATTGACCGCCCCTACCTTGGCGTCTTTTATGGTGGTAAAGACAAGGACGTCTTCCCTTTTCCTCAACTGGTCGCAGCTGTCACAGAACGGGTAGAGCGAGAATTCAGCTTTTGCGTGAGCTTTCCTGAAGTCATCATAATCTTTGCTTTCCAGAACCTGCCTTAACGTCTGCTTATTCAGGTCGCCGAGAACAATGCTGGAATTGTAATCGAAGCAGCACGGGACCACAAGACCGTCCCACTGCACCTGTATAGGCCCCCTGGAAGGCCTGCCGCAGGTAACCTTTTTCTTATCACCATCGAGTTGCCTGTATGAGCGCCCGTCGCTCCAATTGTGGGGCTTCCACATCGCTATGTCATCGACCCGGCCGAGCCACTTCTCCTTAAACTCCTCCGCCTGGTGTTTATTCTGGTCCATATACAGGAAATAGACCTCAACCTTCGGGGCGGCGCTGCCGGTCCTCTTTTTCAGGTCAAGGAGGTATTCGATATTCTCTACCACCGCGTCGTACTTGAGGCCTCTGTGTATGGACTCGTATACTTCCTTTGTGGTGCCGTAAACGCTGAACCTTATTTTATCTATGAAATACAGGGACCTTTCCGCGGCCTTTTTGTTGAAGAGCGAACCGTTGGTAATGGTAAGGACTTTCATACCCTTGCCCTTGGCATACGCGGCCCTTTCGAAGAACAGCGGATCCATGAAGGTCTCACCGAAATTCTCGAGGCTGACGACCGTAGCGCCCATGGAACAGGCTTCATCCAGCGTCCTAATATAGAGGCCCATGTCCAGTATGCCCTGCGGGCGCGTCATCTTCTCCCTGGGGCACATAACGCAGTTCGCGTTGCACATGTTGGTAACCTCGAACCTTATCTCCTTGTTCTGTATCGTGTATCCTCGCTCACTCATCGCTGGCATTACCTCCGGTTTGTATATTATGCAATTTCCCCTGGCTTTCATAAAGTGATTTGTATATCCCTTCGCGGCCCATGAGTTCGGCATGCGTGCCCTGGTCCGCTATCCTGAACCTGTCAAGGACGATTATCTTATCCGCGTTTATGATGGTGGACAACCGATGGGCTATAACTACCACCGTCCTGTTCTTGGATACCGTGTTTATCGCCTGCTGGACCGTTACCTCTGAGTGGTAGTCAAGCGAGCTCGTGGCCTCGTCGAGTATCAGTATCTTCGGGTCGCGCAATATCGCCCTGGCTATGGCTATCCTCTGCCTTTGACCTCCGGATAACTTAAGACCTTTATCCCCGACGACCGTATCATATTTCGACGGGAAACTTTCGATAAAACCGTGGGCGTTGGCAAGCTTGGATGCCGCGACCAATTTGTCCTCCGCGATACCTTCAAGGCCGAAGACAATATTGTCCCTTATGGTCCCGTTGAATATGAACGTGTCCTGGCTGACCATGCCTATAAGGTGTATAAGGGAGGAATGCCTGATATCCTTGAGGTCAACCCCGTCTATCGTGATACTGCCGCTATCCGGGTCGAAGAGCCGTACCATTAGGTTGATCAATGTAGTCTTACCGCTGCCCGAAGAACCGACTACAGCCGTAGTCTTGCCCGCTTCCACGCTCAGGTCGATGTCCCTTAACACTTCCTTACTGCCTTTGTAGGCAAAGTTGACCCTGCTAAACCTTATCTCCCTGCGGAAATCCCTTATGTCGAGCGTGCCGTCCTTTATAAAATTGGTCTCTTTTAACAGGTCCTCATAAAGAAGTTCCACGTCCGGCAAGGAACCCATTATCTGCATCCTGAGCCTTCCGAAAGAAGCCAGGTACGGGCTGACCCTGTAAAACGCATATATGTATACACCCATGGTCACCAGGTTCCCGGTCAGGAATTCCACCGCATCCGCCCTCTTGTAAAGGTAGAACGCGATGGCAGTAAGTATCACGACGGGTATTACCTGTATCATCCTGTCGGGAACGTTGACCCAGATAAAATCCCTTATTACCAGGTCTTTGAACTTCCTTACCGCCCTGCGGAAATTACCCCTCCATATATCGAATGAGCCGGAGACCTTGATATGTTTTACGCCGTCTATAAGCTCATTAGCTATCACGTTGGCCTGGGTGCTGACCATGGCCCTCTCGGCCCCTATATTGTACGAAACCCTCTGCGCGAGGAAATGCATTGCTACGCTGTAAATCACCCCTACGATCATAAGGAAGATGGTCATCTTGACGGATATGGAGAAAAGAAGCACGCCTATGGTGACCGTCATCAAAACGGCGGTAACGAGGTCCGGGAAGAATTGAAGGCAATTGCCCAGCCTGCCCGAAGCGGTCAGCAGGTCATAGATCAACTTCCCTTGTTTATTATCCAGGAAGAACTGGTAATCGGAAAACGCGAATTTATCGAATACCTCCTCTTTGACGTCGCATACGACCTTCCCTACACCGTACCCGACAAGTTTTATCCTTACGAAAGCGGCAATCTCCTTGAAAATTACGAGCAGGATCGCCAGCAAAAAGACATTCATAAAAGGCTGTTTGAACGGCATATGCGAAATAACGGCATCTATGAACGCGAAAAGTCTTCCTTCCCGGCCGGTATTATTAAGGACCGTATCGAACAGGGGCAGCAGTATGGATATATTTATGCTCTCGAGGACCGCATAAGTAATGGTAACCAGGAAAAGGGCGACATATATCCTTTTGTAACGTTTCAGGAAGAACCACATGGCTGACGAACGTTTATCGGCTGACTTCATCTATTATCTTCTCCAATGGGATGCGTTCCCCTTCCGGGTATATGAACTTGTCAAAAAGCCCTTTGTCCCTTCCCTGTCCGTCTATGCCCAGACGAAGGATGCCATCGAGGGCCGGCAGCAGTCCGCCCGGGCCGCGTACATGATACGCCGCGCTCCTTTCGACAGGCGCAGAACTGTCTTCAACCTCATAAGCCGGGATGTGCGAATACCTCCCCTGCCCGCCGTACAGCAGGACCGGCACCCCGTTCTGTACGGCCTCCTCGATCGTAGTAGACGAGAAACTTACCAGAAGGTCGGCCATAGCCAGAACCTTAAGGAAAGGCTCCCCTACACTCAATATAACCTTTTTCGAAAAAGGCACCGACGCCTTAATATCCTCTATGCTTATCTCCGGGCTTGGACGGAACTTCACTATCAGGACCGCGTCCGATACCCGTTCGACCGCGTCCGCCAATTCCCTAATGGCATTAATATATTCCTCAGGGGTTTCATAAACATAAAGTCTCAGGCTCTTGCTTGGCTTTGGGGTACCGGCATGAACGATGATCCTGGTCTTCCCCTTCACATACTTATCCCCCAATACCTGAGCGGCAAAAGACTCTCCGGAGCTCCTGTCAACGGGCTTGCCCCATATCAAAGGACCGGTCTTTACCGGTCTGCCGCGCGGCGGAAACTCCCCGAGATAACCCTCCGCCAACGGGGACTGCATGGCAACCAAGGAAAAAGGCCCGCCTATAAGCTTTGCCCCAAGCTCAGACCATTCCGTCCTCTCGTAAAAATTCCCCGGCTTTACATGAGAACCATGGCTGATTATTAAAGACTCGATGCCCATCCCCGAACAAAGTTTCGCGGTTATTATATCATCGTCACGATTGCCGTTGGATACCACAATGCCGGGGTTGATAGTCCTTATAGCCGTATTAAGTTTAAGCGTCCACATCTGAAGACCTGTAATATAGTTAAAAACGCTCATCCTGAGCCTTTGGGCCACTATATCACCGAAGAATATCCCCCTGTAAGAAAAGATACCCTTATCGGATTCGATTTTCTCTGCGAGCGCAGCAAAATGTTCCCTTTGTCGTTTTATATACATGCCTGCGGTCGGAGAGTCCAGAAAAAAAAGCGGTCCTGGGATATAAAAAAGCGTATCTATCGGATAGATGAGCATAACACAACGCAGGCCGGGACGCTCCTTTACCATCTCTTGCGCAGTCTTATCCATCTGGTAGGATGAGGTGGTAAAAACCGCCGTCTTTTTTCCCTTGCCGTATGAATTCTTTAAAAGCCAGGCGTAAAACCTGAATGTCTCAAGCAGGAACCTGACAGCGGAATTTATGTAAATAGAACATGACAAAACCTGCCGGGTGAACCTGCGGGGTTTGCGGGATAATTCCCTGAAGGTAAGTCCGTTTTTAGAGGCCACCCTTTCCGCCAGCCTGCCGGCCACCTTATCTTCCTTCTCCAAATATAAACTCGGTACGGGCACTTCCGGGATACCGAACGCGGCAAGCGAATCCGGTTTGAGGTCCTCAACCGCCCTTGAGACCACCTCTATTGCCCACATACAATGATGTACCGAGAACCTCGTCCAATAGATAAAGGAGCTTTCGTATCCTTCCGCCGTGCCCAGGCCCATATCCTCGAACCTGGCGTTCTCTTTTATCCATCTTACTATCTCATCGGACTTCTCAAGCAGTTTTTTATGGGAGCCTGTATCGAAATAGCAGCCCGAGCTTCCGGGTTTGAGCCCGTTCTTCTCCAATAAAACCTTTACGGAAGGGCTCATGGCAATTATGGAACTGCCCGCGTCCGACTCTCCGGGGGCAAGGAATTGAGAGGCTTCGGAAGCCGTAGCAAGAAATACCGTTTCCATTTTCTTTTTTTCCATCATCGTCTCTTTATCGCGCGGTTGCCCGCCTGCGCCAGGAGACCTTTAAGAGTAAGCGGCATGCTGAACCTGAAGGTGGAAGACTCGGAAGTGGAAAAACTCTTTTTGAAAAAAGCCATCCTTTCGAGTTGCTCGCTCTCTTTCTTATCCCTTCCCTGTTCCCATCCGTTGCCGAGCACAAAATAGTCAGCGCCCTTATTTTTGCAATCCTGAATACACCAAAGCATAAGACCCTTGTTGACAAATGACTTCTTCCCCTCCGGAGTGCTCGCGTTATAATGCAAAGTGGCCAGTTTCCCGCGGCAGCTGTAAGATACGGCGGCCAGCGCCTTACCACCGGAAACCGCGATAACTGTCGCCACCATCCGTGAACCCAGCATTTTTTCAAGGACCCGCCCAGGTATAGGTTCAACATTTAACGTCGCGGCTTTCCCGCATTCAAGCCCTTTCAACAGCCCAAAAGCGCCTTCTTCAGAACCTGTCATCACCTTAAGGCTTTTCAGGGCATCCATACCCTTAAACGATTCCCTCTTGACGTTATAACCGAGTTTTTCGGTAAAATCGCCTTTCAGGTCGGTATACAGCAAAGAATTTATTTCAGCCTCCGCCCGATAGAACGGCACCGCAGCATGCGTAAGCCCAGGAAAATCTATCTCCAGCAGAGGGGACGGGATAACCTCAACCATGTCAATAGCCTTACATCGGTAATAACCTGATATGATATTTTCATAAAAATATCTCTTTATCGAACCGGCCTCGCGCATATACCCGCCGGCGATCATAAGTCCTCCGTACGCGGAAGATTTAGCGATCCTGATAATTATCAACGATGCCGATTTCGTATAGAGTTCGGCGGGGAATATGGCCGCCGGTTTCCCGCTTGAGGTTTCATAGACTATCACGCTCAACGCGTTAGAGCCCTCCCGCGTGTTTCGTTCTATAAAATCCGGGTCAAAGACATTATACGGGGCATAAGCGCACTCGCCGGCGACATTTAGCCAGTCTTCAGCATTATTAACTCCAAGGACCTCGTGTCTGAAATCAGCAGAAATCATCATCTTCCCTCGTAGCGGGCAAGTGCACACAATATGGGCGTTCCGCCCGCAAAAAACCTCTTCTCGGAAACGAGAACGAGACCTTCGCGCTTAAAGAGCGAGATATAATCATGCCTGTAACCCATGGTACCGGAATATGTTGAACGCGTTGAACCGGGGGCAGATTCTTCACAGATGCCCAAAGCGAACTTTCCTGATGACATCTTCATCGCCTTTATCAGCTCTTTCAGCCGCGCCGGGACGAAGAATTTTAGTGTGCCGACCGATAACGCCAGGAATTCTCCTGCCCCGGGCCGGGACTTGAACCATTCAACGGCATCCGCGCACTCGAACCCGATCCTGTCCATGAGACCCTTAGAGCAGGCATCAGCCATGTTTTTTGTTACGGCCTCGCGGTTAAGGTCAAGCCCCGTAAATAATACGTTCGGGATCTTCCCCGCAAGGGCAAAACAAAATTCACCGCTGCCGGTACCGATATCAATGACATTCCCGCAACGCATGTTATTCTTCAAGTAATCCGTCGCCATAGCCTCCAGCGGCCCGCGGACATCGCGCAGGAAACCGCCCATCTCTCCTTTTAAGTATTTTACGCGCTTGAACTCTATCCAGCTTCCGCCGGCATCACCGCTCCAGATTTCCCTGCTCAGGCGGTCTTTGGACTTTTGGTCCAAAAGAACAAAGCGCAGGTCAAAGATCTTCCTCGAGATCCTGGACAGTATACCGTCGTCTTTCGACGGCAGGAAAACTTTCCTGCCAAGGCCGCATAAGTACCTGCGGCCGCTCACCACCAAACCTTGGCGTCAGGTTTCGGTCTGACGACGTGTTTCATGAATTTATAGAGGGCCCTGTCAACGACCGGTATGGGCGCATCCTCTTTCGCCGATGTCGCGCTAAAAGACGTCCCGGCGGATCTGCCGATCTTAATATACAGCGCTGTCTCGGAGGTCCCCGTCGACTCCAGGTAACAGTCTTTCGAAAGATAACGGTTGTTTCGTCCGCCAAGCACCATATAGTTCTTTACGATATGGACTTCGGAAGCAACCCCGAGTGAACGTATATAATTCATGAGCTCATCGCAATTCATTATCATGTAAGGGATCCAGCTTCCCAGGTAACGCTGGCAAGACTTCTCCGGGTCGTTCTCGGTAGGTCCCTTGTCCCTGGTCCTCAACCTGATAAAGAGCCCTTTTGATGGCAGCGAACATAATTTCCCGAGAAAATCAAAAGGTTTATCCTGATGCAGTACAACATCCCTGGAGAACAGGTATTCCGGCCCGGTTCCTTTAAGGGCGGCGAGGTCGGTATCCGTGGCGATAAACCTGCCTTCGGGATATTTCTTCCCGGCCATCTCAACCGCAGTCTTGGAGACATCGGCGCCGGTATACTTAAGCCCGGGGTATACATTCTTAAAATACCTGTAGAGCTCCCCTCCTGCACATCCGACCTCTAACAATGTCCCGGACGCGGCTTGCCCGATAAAGCGCTCCATCAATCTGAACTCATTGAATAACGAATAAACCCTGCCAAGGCAGAAAGAAGGATAATAGACCTTTGAATCAAAAAGGACCGGATGGTCTCCGGTTTGCCAGCATTCATATTTTTCCATCAAGATCTCCGTTGATTATTCCGTATTGCCGAGCGCGCGGCCTTGTTTGACCCATCCCCTGGATTCAGGATGGACTATCCTGTATACGGCATGTATGGCGTCAGCCAGCCTGCCCCTTCCCCTGAAACCCGGTATAATTCTTCCTATAGTTACTCTCCCGCGAGTGCAGCGCTCGAAAGCCTTTCTTTCCCTGGCGCCGAACATATCTCCGAAAGAATCGAATATCTCCATAGCATAATCAATGTAACCGTATAATACACAGATGGAGACGGCTTTCATCACTTTTGACCTCCGCGCGTCCTCGCCCGGTATGCCTGAGATGATCGACGCAAGGCTTGCCGGCTCCCTGAGATAGAGCAGGTCCGCGAAGATCATTTGCCCCTTAGAACCGCCGTAAAAAACCCCTGCGGATCTCTTCCAGTAAAACGGTCTTATATCGAAAAGAAAATAACCCCTGGACCTTATGAAAGCGTCTACATCCGCCAGGAGAGGCTGATTCTCATATACAGGTGCGGTTTCGGCTTCCGCCTCTATGCCAAAAAGTTTTTTATCAACGGTCACGGAAGCTCCCTTAAGTATATCAAGTTCGCTCCCCTGAGTATCCAGTTTCAAGAAATCCGCATCAGGTATGCCATTCAAAGCAAGGACACCGTCAAGAGGTTCCGCATCTGTCTCGATCTCGCCGGTTATATCATAACGCTCTTTATCGGGGAACTTTCCAAGAAAGGCTGCGTCGGGCCTGTATATCGAAGAAACACCCCTGTTCCTCGTCAGGAATAATTTTATCCGCGCTTTCCTGCTGTACAGCGCGGTATTTATATATCTCACCGCGCGCGGCTTTGAAGCGGAAAGTCTTTCAAATTCCGCGGTGTCGGGCTCAAATCCTATCATCTCAAGATGTTTACGCGCACGCTTCCAATTCTTCTGGAGACCTCCCCTGGCGCCTGCGTCAACCAGGACCAGGGGAGAAGACTCATAGTACTTCTCGAATTCGCGGCCTATGAAAACATTCACTTTAGAACCACCCCTTTATGAGTTTTTCCGCCAGCTTGAAATCCTCATCACCTCTGACCTCTATGGATGAATACGGGTTGTCAATTTCATATATACCGACCTTTTCCCCCAAAAGACTGCCCTCGCGCAAGAACTCAGGATGCGTAACACAGCCTATTCCCTTAAGTTCAAGGAAACTCGGTTCCTTGAACTGCCTGGGAGTAAGGCTCCCTTCGATCTGCATGAGCCTGCCGTCATTCTCTTTCCATACGGTCTTATTCTCCGGCTTGACCGCGATGACGCTGTCGAGGCCTTTCTGCGTCAACTGCAGGATCATGTCATCAAGCAGGCCTTCGGGCCTGAACGGAAAAGTTATCTCAAGACTCACAATGAGGTCGGGGAATATACCTCCCTCCTCGATCCTGCCCAGGGAATACTGCAGGACCCGCCCGATGTCTATATATTCCTTGGACATCGAGGCATCCCTGAGGAAAGGAGCCTTGGCCCCCATATCGCGGGCTATTTTCGCCAATTCCGGGTTGTCGGTTGAAATGATTACGTTTTTTATGTATTTAGATTCAAGCGCGCGCCTTATCGTATATTCCGCCAGCGGCTTACCGGCAAGATATTTAATCTCGCCCTTTACCGGTATAACGGCGACGGTATTAAGCTTGGCGGCATCGATGGACTTATAATTATAACCCGCGTGCAGGTTCTCGAGTATCCTCACGACATTCGCGCACCTTTCCCTGTTGCCGTCCTGGTGGATACCGTGATAATGGTAAACGCTCGCGTCGGGCTCGTAGATAATACGGTAACCCGCCTGCAGCACCTTTTGCGCCCAGACCCTGTCTTCGATGTTCGTCACCGATTCATCGAAGGGTTCCTTCTGCCAGATATCCCTGCGTATCATGCTGTTCGCGTTATGGAAAAAACTGTCCTTGACCTGCGCCCTCCTGTCCAGCCCGAACACAAGCGCCAAGTCCCGTTTGTCCATGTCAGGGGTAAAGCTCATAGGTTCCTGGCGACCGTATACGCCCGCGACCTTGTCGTCATCAAAGTCCCTGACCAGGCTGCCCAGCCAATTGCCGTTTACCGGGATGCAGTGCCCTGACAGGCAGGCGATAAGCTCTCCCCTGGCTTCATTTATGCCGATGTTGAGCGCTTTGCCCGGAAGGTAGTCGCTGCATTTGACCACTTTCGCCAGCTTGAACTGTCTCGCCTTCTCCAGCGTTTTGTCCTGGCTCTCATTATCGACAAGTATGACCTCAAAATCCTTATATTCCTGTTCAAATACGCTGTTAAGGCATTGCGTTATCCAACGTTCCTCGTCTTTAGTCCTTATTATGATAGATACAAGCTTTCCCACTTTAACCTCTCCTGCCTTTTACGGCGAGTTTATCGTAACGGACCCTGTAAGCAGCGCCTCTTGACAATGACTTCAACAGGTAATCCGCAAGCATAAGGTCCTCCTGTCTTTTTATTATGACGGCCGAGAGCTTGCTTACGGGAAAATATCCCGTCTTTCCGCAAAAGAAAGCTCGACCTCTCTTCTCGAACTCGCTCCTGAATATATCAGATTTCCACATCATCACCGAATACACGAAAGGTTGTACGGGAAGTAGGTCCTGGGTCTGTGCAAACACCTTTTTAATGTCAAAATTGACCGGTTTACCGCGGTAAACGCAATGGACCTGCTCATCCTTGACCGTTATCATCGAATCGAGCTTTTCTTTCTTGAAATGCTCAACCGCGCGCCTTACCTCATCGGCTTGCTGCAACGGCGACGTCGGGTTCACCCAGGCTACCATATCGCACGGGTTATTTGAAATAAAATCGTAGACCACAAAATCAGATTTGACCGTCGAACCGGCCCACTGTTCCGGCCTTTTATAGAAATCCACACCGTAGCGTTTCGCTATTCGCGCAAAAACATCGCTCTCCGAGTTAACTACTATCCTGTCGAAAACGCGTGAATCCTTCGCGGCCTTTATCGCGTAATAGATCATAGGCTTTCCGGCTACCAAAGCGAGGTTCTTCATGGCCAATCTCGTACTGCCCATCCTCGCGGGTATCATCGCTATAGTCCCTGCCTTTTTCATAATTTGGCTCCTGCGGATATGGCCGCGTAGCGCAGCCTGTAATATACATTATTGAATTTATCAAGCAGCTTTATCCTCAATCTGCCTTCCTCTGCATCTCTCATGATATCACCGAGCCTTCTGTAACCCGGTTTTGCAGGGAAGGCTGCCGGCCGGGCGCAAGTCGAGGAGCACATAACCCGGATGAACTCATCGCCGTAATCCTTACTAAACCCGTTCTTTTCCAGAACTCCTGAGAGCGAGCCCAGATCAAAATAATAGTTATGCTCCACGTCGAATCCCGACAGAGGTTTCCTTATCCCGTGGACCCTTGCGCCCGGTACCTCGATAAAAACTTTTCCCTTAGGCCCGGCTACCGAACGCAATCGGCTGAGCACCGCAGATATATCCGGCACATGCTCGAGAAAATGGGAGAGTATCACCAGATTCGGCTTCCTGTCTCCGAATTCATAGGTCATAAAGTCAGCCGGTACCAGGTCCATCCCTTTTTCGCGCCCGAACCTGCACATAGCCGGATCATATTCGATCCCGAGCACATCGAACCCGTTCTTCTTCCATGGCATCAGGTTCGCGCCGTCACCGCACCCGAACTCCGCAACCAGGTCCCTGCCGGGCTCAAGTTTTACGAAACGCCTTATGAAATTGTAGCGCGGACAGGCGAACATCTTCACCCTGTCCCAAAACAGCTTCTCAACCGCCCGCGTGCACGGGTCTTTACCCCTTAGCCGGTATGATATCTTTCCATAATGAAACGCGGCGGCCTCAGGCGTAAAAACCTTAAGCTTAAAACAACCGCCGCACCTGTCACATACCGCGATAGCGCAGGGAAGACCCCTGGCATCCGTTTCGGAGATCTGTGTACACGCTTCATTGCCGCAAAAAGGGCACCTCTCGAGTACTGTATAAAGTCCCTTTGAGTCTATCTCCCTCAAGAACTCCTCTCTCGCCTCTTTCTGCCCCGGGTTGAGCGTATCCGCTGTCCTTGACGGGTCATAGCAGTAGTCGGGACCCAATAAGTTCTTAGCGACGCGCATGTTCACTCCCACACGTCATAGGGTATCTTAAGCGCCTCCGTCGTCTTCCTGTACACGCAGCAATACACCAGGTTCTTCGGCATGCCGAACTGCGATATGGCGGACTCAAATAACGAAAATCTCTTCTTCTGCCCTCGCAACGGCAAATTTACGTTAAACCTGAAGAGCGGGGCCCTTACCATAATTTTATTAACGGCCTTGCATATAAATGCCGGGAACGCGGACAACCGCGAAGTGTCTATCACGAAAAAAGGATTATATACGGTCACGTTCATCATCCTAAAAATCTGGTCATATCCGGATCCCGCGTATAGAGAATCGAAATATGAGGGGTTAAAATTTACGAATCCGTGCCCGTAAAACGACACAGGGCTCATATGTATTATTATCCCGCCTTTCTTGAGCATAAGGTTCATATTTACAACGGCGGACTTGGTGTCAAATATGTGCTCCAGGGTCCCGCAATCCAGTATGAGATCGGCCTTCCCCGTTAAAGAACTTTCGACGGTTGATGAAAGGTCTGTCTTGATATCGGCCCTTTCGTTAATATCGATCGTATTGACATCCCCGCACCCTAGCGCCCCGAGGACGGCCTTAAGTTCGCAGGAGCGCGGATCCCCCGCGGCAGGCTTAAACACCTTCCCGTATTCCGGGTACTTGCGTATGAGGTCCTTCAGGCTGAAATCACAATCGAGGGCGCCCATAACGAGGCATGAGGCTCCTTTCGGAAGCAGCGTTAGCGCGCTCCTTATCATCCCGACAGCTTCGATCCTAAGCCCCATTCCGCCTCTCCCTGAGCCGCGCATTGACTTCGCAAAGCGCCATCTGCCTGTTTATCGCCTTATAATCCATATCCTTTATTAGATCCTCAAAAACCATCTCTCTCTTCTTCCTGAACCTGATTACGGACCCTTCCGGCGTTTTAACCGGAGACGCAGGGGAAGCAAGTGAACGCATTTTATCGGCTATCACCGCGCCTAAATCCCCGTTGGCCAAGTGAATACCTATTTTTTTGACAAGCGCCATGAAAGCCGCCAAAACACGTGATCCGTATCGGCGCCTGAGGCAATCATCGTCTATCTCGGTCTTTATCCTGTCCGCCCATGAAGCCACCACGGCATCAGGCTCATCCGTAAGGTTGACGTGGAAGACGCCAGCACCTGCAACCTTGCCGTCAATAGAATCAAGATACTCATCTTCATCCTCAATAGCACCTGAAAGCCGCGCGAACTCATACAGGGGCGAACCGGGTATAGGCAAGGCGTATGACCACTGGTACTGCTTATAACCGAGCCCCAGGGACTTGATGAAATCGGCGGATTCGGATACCGTCTTGTCCGTCTCTCCCGGCATCGCGAGGACAAGCGTCGGAGAAGTGTATATCCCGGCCTGGCTGGTCCAGAGCGCAGTCTGCCTGTTCTGTTCGACCGTAACACGCTTATCTATTACGTTAAGCATCTTCTGGTTACCGGCCTCAAAACCGTACTCGATCATCCAGCAGCCTATCTCTCTGTAAGCCTTCAGTATCTCCTTGTCAACGGTATCCACCCGCATCCCGAGTATCCTGAAAACAAAATCCATCTTCCTTCTCTTGTATTCCTCAATGAATTCCCAGTTCCTCTCCTTATTCGGGGCGAAACATTCATCTCCCAGCGAGAAGAAACCTGCCCCGAACTTGTCCATACAATATTCTATCAGGTCAAAGACATACTTTATCGAATTGATCCTTATCCCGGGATAAGCCCTGAAACAGAAAGAACATTTCCCGAAACAGCCCCTGCTCGTGGGAATGGTCATCATCTTACTCTTCCTGCGCGGATCAAGTATCCTCTTATCCCTGATACCCGGGATAAAATTGCGTATGAACTCAACGCCGTCGGGCATATACCTGTCCATATCGACAAGGTCAAAGGCCGGATACGGGATCTCGTCTAAGCGGGCTATCAGTCTCCTGGTGCCGGTATGCCTGAAATTTTCCCCGTCCCTGATATACATCCCGGCGACACCGTCGGCGGAGACCCCATTCTCAAGGGCAGCTAGAAGCTCTACTATTGTCCTGTCGCCTTCCCCGGCAACAACGTAATCTATCGGGGTGTTCTTTAATACCGGACCTGCAGCGCTGGAAAGGCCGCCGCCGAGTATCTGGACCCTGTCCGGGAACGCGGACTTTATCTGACGGCTCAAAGCCTTTATATATTTATACGACGGCGCGACTATCCCGCTGAAACCTATATATTTCGGGGAGATCTGCCTGACCCGGTCGATTATAGCTTCGTTCGATATCCTCTCGGTGTCGACGTTGATTATCGCCGGGATAAGTCCCATCCTCCTGACTGCGCCGGCTATGTACATTGCCCCGTAAGGCGGATAGACGGTATTCTTAACTCCCGCAGGAGGTATTATGATGACGAAATCGGCTTTACTTATGGCCGCAGGAATCAATCCGATATGATCTCCAATTTAACACCATATTCATCCGATAGCCTGTTGAAATCCTCGAATTCAGCCGCACTCAAAGGAATACCCTCTTTCATCCTTCGCGCAAAGGTCTTCTTCTCCGGATCCCCGGCAACCTGGACTTGACGGCCTTTTTCTATGGACGGCTCCCTGCGCAGCTCCCTTACCAGGGCGGCCATCCTTTTCTTAAAAACCTTCTTGTCCTGGAAACAATCGATCTTTATAGCGCATATAAAATGACCCAAGAACCTCTTCTGGCTAAGAGGCGCCTTGAACATACTGGATATATGAGGACCATAAGGCATACCCGTAAGGATACCGCACAGGACCTCGACCATAAGGCTCAAACCGTAACCCTTGTATCCGCCTATCGGCAAAAGCATTGAGATCTTGTGGGGGTCCGTAGTGTCAAAACCGCCCTCATCCGCCCCTACACCTTCAGGCGCGTCAAGCCCATGTTCCCTAAGCTGCTTAACCTTGTTGAAGTTATACAGGGTTGTTGCCATATCCAGGCAAAGCGGACCTTCGCCCTGTATCGGCGCGGTGAACGAGATGGGGTTCGTGCCGAGGAAAGCCCTTTTGCCCGCGTAGGTCTTCATAAGCGAATCAGCATGGGTAAAACTCAGGCCTATCATGTCATGCTTCGCTATTTCGAGGGAATAATATGCGGCTGCCCCGAAATGCGTGGAATTACAGACCGCTACATGGCCGGTGCCGGATTTTCGAGCCAACTCTACGGCCTTCCTTGCCGCTTCCATTCCTGCGGCATGACCGAAGGTATGGTCGCCGTCCAGGGTCCCCGTGGAAAAAGATGTCTTCCTGAACCTGTATTTCGGATCGGGGTTGATCCTGCCGGCTTTCATCGAAGCAATGTAATGGGGCAGTAACCTCACACCGTGCGAATCAACACCGCGCAGGGAAGTCTGTATCAACCCTCCGGACACATAGCCGGCCACGTCTTTCCTTGCGCCGGCCTTAATAAGGGTCTTGTTAATGAAGCAGTGCAGTTTTTTCCCGGATATCTTTACGCCGCCCATCGCTACTTTATCTCCACCCATTTACCGTCCGTCTTAAGGCTCCTGTTAACGGCCTCAAGGACTTTGGTCGAAACTATCGAATCCTTGAAAGTAGGCCTCCTGCCTTCAAACCACGATACTCTCCTCTTTCCCTCCTCTATATCCAGTACATCCCCAAGGAAAGTGGTAACGCTGTCTATCCCGTAACCCGCGTAAGAGATACCGGAGCCCGACCTGTATGCGGAACAGAAATACGGGTTCGGCTGGCATATCCCCGCGGAATCCGTTACAATAGTTATCCCCCTGTCCTTCTGGTCCGACTCAAACCTGCCTCTTGTCCCTATGACCTTTATCTTCTGGTCGGACATCGCCGAAGAAGATTCGGGGTCGACCCAATTAGTCAATATCGAAGACACAAATCTCTTGCCTCCGGGAAGCTGCCATTCTATCATCGCCTCGACCGCGTCAAAAGTATTTATCCCTTTCGACTTCAGCCAGTTCCTCTGGCCTATCGCCATGGCCCTCTTAGGCGAGGCGCCGGTAACAAAATAGACCATATCGGCATAATGTATGCCCAGGTACTGGAAGATGTTCGTTGTCTCAACCCAATTCCTGAAAACCTTTGAAGGGATACTCTTCCTCTGGCTGAACTCAACTGCAAAATACAGCGGGTCGCCTATATCACCGCTCTCGACCGATTCCTTCAGTTTGAGGTTCGCGCTGTCAAACCTCTTATGGAATTCGACCGCGCCGTACAACCCTTTCCTCTTTCTCATCTTTTCGAGGGCCTCGGCATCAGCCGCCGTGGTAACAAACGGCTTGACCACAAGAGTATGCAGGCCTTTGGAAATCGCTGCTGAAGCGATCTCCTTATGCAAACGGTCGGGAACGGCTATTAACGCACATGCGGGTTTCGGAATATCTTTCAGGGCTTTTATGTACCCTTTCGCCCCGCTCGCGGAATCCGAATAATATGAGATATCCGCGGAAATGCCCATAGCCCGGGCCAACGACCGTATCTTCCTGCCGGCAGCCTTTACTCCGGCCGGGCTTCTGCCCGCAACAAATATCTTGCCGATCTTCCCCTGTCCGGACGATTTAAGTACAGCAGGCATAATAGTGCCAAAAGTATCGGTCCCGCGCCCGCATACGTACATTCCCGTACCCACCACAAGGACATTAAGCCGCTTCATATTCCCCTCTCATTTCTATTATCTTTTCGTTCCCCCATTTTTCCGCGTAGGAGATATTCGCGGAATCAATAGCACCTTCCCGGCTATCGCCGTTCCCTAACGCGTCCAGCACGAACCTTATATAATTGCCTGCCCTTTTCCCTGCTTGCCCGTCACGGTACGGATCCATCCTGTCAAGATATCGCGACCAATTACCTATATCCGATGAGCCCTTGCCTGAATCCCTGTATCCCTTAAGCGCCGTTATCAACCTGTCTATATCATCAAAAATAAGTTCGTCCTTGCCCCACTTGTAATATGGATGGAAACCGTGTCCGGCTATGTCGCAGTGTACAGCCCTGCCGCCGGCTATCGCCGCCTCGATTACAGCCGAGGATATACCCACCCCTACGGAAATATCCGCGCCTTCGGAGGCGGTCACGGGGAGTTTACCCAAAGGGTCCTCAAAACGCACGAAACGTCCTGTCGCGGCGGCTTCGCGCAGTTTAGGGCCCAACCCTCCTATCCTGTCAAGATATCCCGCTTTCTTCTCCTTGGCTATTACGACAATACCTTCATCCTTAAGCAGCCAATCCAGGAATTTGCCGTAGAACTCCTTTATCATCACGGCGGAATAATGCAGCTCCTTTGAATATACGTTATCGAATAAAGCTATCGTGAACTTCCCTTGCCCGTGATTTTTGGCCAGTTCTTTCGATTCGATCTTCGCGTGGCTGAAGGCGTTATCGAACGGATACCCCGATACCACGAATTCCTTGATAAGACTGCTCGTTCCCCGGTGCGTCGAAGTAAGCTCTCCCCATATGAAAAAAACATCGTTACTATTGTAAACCAGGAAAGGCAGGCAATAATCAAAAGACAGCGATGACCTTTGTGCTCCGAATTTCACGCCGCCGAGACGTTTCAGGGCGGCATTCTGTGCTATCCCGCTGCTCGTCTGGGCCCCGATGTCTATGACAGCCTTGATATTGAACTTCCTGTAAAATGCTTCCCATGCCGCGGCTTCCGTATACAAGGACAGCGCCGTAGCAAGGTACCACAGGTCGGCGCCTGATCCGGCCGCTATGAATTTCCATATACCTGCCTTGGGCCTCAGGCCGCCGATACGCGTCCTCGGCACCTCTCGCGAGATGGCGGCGTCGTTCAGGGATACCCATGATGCACCCAAGCCCCGGATATATCCGCAATCGCTTTTTTCCACGGGGGCTTTTGAGCTTTTACTTGTATCTATATACACGAGGATCCTGGCAGGATCGATACCGCTGCCTTTTATCCAGAATATATCGGAACGCTTTCTTGTATCCAACCCTTCCGCATAATGGACCGCTACTAAAGGCCCCTGTCCCGCGGCAAAACCTTCGTTCACAGAAAGGTCTTTGAAGAAAGTCAGTCCCTTGGCGGCGCACTTGAGCACCGTTACAACAAAAAACCTCAGGTCAAATAAGCAACCGTAAAAGCGGGCGGATATGCCTCGCTTGGCAGCGGCACACGCAAGCGCTTTCCCCGTCTTCGACGACCGCAGGAACAGGATGTTCCTGCCGCCTTTGCCTGAAGACTGCTCCGAACCGGCCATAAGCATGAGTTTAAGACCGTAGAATATCTCTTCCGAGACCTTCATCTCGGTAAACAGGTCAAGGTTCTCCGAAGGCAGCATGCCGATGATCCCGGCATAGGGTCCGGACCGTCTCATGCCGGCAGCTATTTCTTTTGACAGCTCGGGAAGATCGAACTGGAATTTCATGCCAAGCGTCGATCCGTCGCAAGGCATATCCCCAAGGTAAGGATCGCTCTTTTCAAGAACGGCTTTCCTCCCTGAAAATCTCAATAATAAACCGAGGAACAAAACCGCACCGGGCCTTCCTTTAAGGTATTTGACCGTAACAGTATCCCCGGATAACGATGAAACAAATACGCCTGTTATACAGGAAAGGCAGACCTCTTCTATCCATATCGTCAGGCCTTTACCCGCCATACCGCCTCCTGATATGGTCCAATACGGTATCAACTATCTTCGAACACGGTTCTTTAACCGACAAACGCTTTGTCATCTTAAAATATTTTACCGCCGGGGCTTCTCCGTCCAGGAGTGACGACAGCAACGGGACCGCCTCATCCTTATCCTGCACGCAATAACCTATTCCCCTTTCAAGCAACGGATTGCGGACATATCCGAAATTCTTGTTAAGGTAACTCTTTATCCTCTTGCCCGCCAAAAGGTATAAGACCGTCCCTATGGGCTTGGAGGAATAAGCGCTTAGGTATGCGTGGTCTATGGCGGACGTGGAATAGCATGTGGCGGCCACATCACATCCGCATATAAGTTCCTCGACCCTCCTGAAACGGCTCGCGTCTATATACTGCACCTTGTTCTTCTCCAGATAACGCTTGTAAGGACGGTAATCCTCCTTGTAAGCCGGGTGAGGACGCAAGGCAAACCTGTATTTACAGGCCTTTCCGCCATCGCAGTCCCTGAAGGCATCCGCCAAGATCCTGAAGTTATCCCAATGTCCGGGAACCGACGGCATCTGCCCGAAATACGCCACAAGTTTCTCGCCTTCCGCCAGGCCAAGCATCTTCCTGGCCTTGAGCCTCATCGAATATACGTCCCTGCCGGAATACGCGTAATGTTTCGGTGAACCCGTTACTACGATCGGCGGCGAAGGTTTCTTCGCGAATCGCGCGAAATCCCTGTCCATGGCAAAATATACCGAAGGCCCGCATCCGCGCATGGTATTGAAAGTCCCCCATGAATCCAGGAACTGGAACGAGGGTATGTCCAATCTCTCCGGGGAGGCCCAATACAAAACCGCCTCGTCTATGCCATGTCCTATGGTAGTCAGCCCGCAGAATACCGCTGAAGGCAAGGACCCGGCTAAAAGGACAAGCGACTTATCAATAAGCTTTTCGTCATCACCGGGTTCATCGAATTTCTTGGGCCTGAGCCCGGCATCTTTTAATATGACAAGAGCCGCGCCGCTGGCCGCGAGCACGGTCCTTAAACCGCGCGCCTTGAAAGCCGGCATTATCTCTTTAATCTGGTGTGCAGCTCCTGCGTCACGGCACGTGAACAGGATCGTCGCGTCAGTCCGTTTCAATCCTTCGGGACCTCGATTCAAGTAATATGAACTTATCCCACTCTTCTTCCGGGAAAGCACGTCTTTCATCCTCATTCATCGAAAGCAACACGCAAACCGCGTGGTAATCCAGCTGCCTGATCATGGCCGCGATCTGGCCGCCGGCCGGAATCCCCGCTCTGCGAGAAAAAGGACTGTCGGTTTCGCGCATATAGGCCCTGATAAAAGATGACATCCTATCTCGCAAGAGCCCTTTTCCCGGTTCATCAAAAATTATGAAACGCTCCACGGCCATAGCGATATCGGCCAGGGCCGGCAGGTAGGAATGGTCCATCTCCTCGAAATCGAGAAATACTATACCCTTTCCCGATCGCAGAACGTTGCCCACGTTCAGATCACCATGCACGACTTGGCAACGAAGGTCCCCGCTCAGCCTGAAGTCCGGCCTGTACTCACGCAACAGGTTGTCGATAAAAACCCTGTTCTTGTGTATCCATCCGGCCCTGTCGGAAAAACCCTGCCTGAGGTCCCTTGTCCTGACGGCTTTCTTAAGCCGCGAGAGGACACCCGACAGCTCGCGCGAACGCATGGCCGACCTGCGCTTTACTGAAGCTGCCAGCGGCATCTTTTTCAGGAACTTATGGAGCCTGCCTATTTGCGTCCCAAGCTCGCGAAGCTCCTGCCTGCCTGTGCCTATGACTTTCAAATCCTCAAACCGCGCCAGCGAAAACTGCACCGGCACGCTAAAAGTCTTTGTGTCTACGATAAAAGGCCCTTTGCCGTCCACCCGGGGGATCCACTCCTCGCATCCAATGCCTTTTGAGGCAAGGTAAGCCGATGCCGAAGCTATCATCCTGCTCTTTGCCGGAGGCCACGGAGAAGAGATCCTTACGAAAAGTGTCCGCCGCCTGCCGCCGCCTTCGACAATATCGGCCCTGAAATGCCCTATAGGCTTTTCGGGATCAACAGGGGCAAGGCTCATACATCCTGACGCTATGATACCGCCGTCCGAGTAGTTCGAAGCAATGATGCCGAAAATATAACCGGAGACCCGGCCCGGCACAAGATGCCTGAAATCAATGTCCGCCGGGCGCAACATCCCGGGCCACGCGGGCTTATTTATCTTCGTTAAGGTCGACATCTGCCCAGGTTATTATCCGGCCCTTCTTTATGTCCCTGATAAACTTGCGGCCCGCCACCGAGTCCCACTTCTCCACGGGTATACCCTTGGCGGGAAGCGCGAACGAAACGGTATTGAAATCCGCTTTCATCCCTTTGCTGATATCCTTTCCCGCGACCAGCCCCATGCGGTCATTCGGTACCTGGCGGGGGCTTGGTATACGGCGCATCCTCTTACCGAGAGCCAGGTAAATATTCCTGCACCTGGTCACCGCGCCTTTCAGGTCATCGATCGGCATCGCCCAATAGAAGTCCTGGTCGGGCTTACGGGGATCGGCGCAGACACCCTTCTCTATGATGTTAGCACCCATCGCGACGGCTGCATGCATCATCTCCTCCCCGGAATGGTGGCAGGAGAGCCCTGTCGGGACATCGAATACCTCTTTGAGCATAAAAAGCATCCTGAGGTTGTGCTCTGACAACGGGTTCGGAGCGGCAGCCGGGGAATGTTCGACCACAAGGTCTTTACAGCCTTCCGACCTGGCCCACTCTACGGCCCTGGTTATCTCCTCAAGGGTGGATTTACCTGTGTCTATGAATAACGGCTTGCCGTTGGCCTTCGCGAGGTTAGCGGCATATCTTATCAGCGGTGCGTGGACTATATTCGAGGTCGCGATCTTCAGGGCGCATGCGCCTATCTCTATTGCGAAATCGGCGCCTTTAAAATCATAGACCGAAACAACAAAAGGCATGCCAAGCTTATCGCAGGCGGAGAATATCTCCCTGTAATGCTCGAGCGGTACGACCTTGCGTTCGATCATCGCGCGGTAGTTCTCCTTTATGCTGCCTTTCTCGTGAGTTATATACGTAGCTTCGCTGTCGTCATCGAGGCAGATCTCCGGGCTATGCAGTATCTCGCCCTTTACGATATCGGCGCCGGCGTCTTTTATCTTCTTAACCAGTTCGATGGCCAGGGACGTATCATTGTTAAAATATGTCCCTATCTCTGCCATGAATACGGGAGGGTTCGCGTCATCCAATGTAAAATTTCCGAGTTTAACTGTCCTCATCTGCCTTCCTTTCCTGTTGTCCTCTCTTTTAAAAGACACTCCGCCAGCTTAAATTCTATCTCATAATCTATGTCGACCGAATTACGCACGTCCATCACAAAAGCGACGGGAACGGGATCATAAAACGATCCTGTCCGCTCGAATGCCTGTATATCTATCAGGTATATCGCCCCGTTCGGCCGGAAGACCTTCGGATGCCCCTGCCTGGACTGGGACGAATAATCGCTGTCTATTAATTTCGAAAGCTTCCCGCCCGCGTCGATGGTATACATCCAATACGGGGACTCCGACACCTCGCACACGCTCACAAGCGATTTTGCCCCGCTCCCCTCATAAAGCTTTATAGCGGCCTCTATATCGGAAGAGGTGCGCAGCGGGGTCGTACATTGAAGGCACATGACCGCGTCAAACCTCTCTCCCTTGTTTTCGAAGAACTTTACGGCATGCATTACCACCTGCGCCGTCCTCGCGGTATCGCTAGCAAGCTCAGGGGGTCTTTTAAACGGGACCTCACAACCTGCGGCGGCCGCGGCGGCTGCTATCTCATCGTCCTCCGTCGAACATATAAGCCGGGTTATTCCCCTTGCTTTCTTGGCTTCTCCCGCTGTCCAGGCTATCAGGGGTTTGCCGGATATCTCCAGCACGTTCTTGCGCGGGAGACCTTTCGACCCGCCTCTGGCGGGTATGACTGCCAGGATCTTCATCTTTTCTTATTTCTCCCAGACGGGATGTTTAAGCTTCCATTTGCCGGCTGATTTGGTCCACAGGTGCGGCGACCTGAAACTGTCGCACAGCTCATGAAAGTGTTCCAGCTTCATCTCAAGATAATCCATTATCTCCTTGAAATACTTATCCGGGAATTCACCGTCGAACTTCTTGACAAGGGCCACCCCTTCTTCCCTGGTAAGGTGCTTGTTCCTTATCTCCTGCGAGGCGTCATACGTTGCCCTTCCTATCCCGAATTTCACGAATGTCGTATAATAATGGAGGTCGTCTATCTTGTCGTCTATGCTGTTGTATTTACTGTATGTTCCCGCAGTCCTGAAGGGCCTGGCCTCGAACGCGGTGTTCTCGACCGCATAATAATAGCTTTCCTGCGGCGTCCATTTCAGGTAATATCCCAGGTAGCGTACCTCTATCCTGGCCGACTCGAGCTCCCTGTAATCTGGAGGAAGATAAGCCGAGATATCGTTGAGCGACAGGCCATACTTCTCCTTCAACTCTCTTATCGACACCCCCCCGAGATAGAGTTCATCGAGGTTCTTCATAGTGTAATATGACTTATCCCGCAGAGAGCTTTCATTGTCCCCTATAGGATTACCGTATTCCGCCTCATTCTCGCCGTATATTATAAGCGGTATCTTGTACTGCATGGCTATCTTCGGGGCGAGGTTCTTCTGGCCGAGTATGAATGTTTGGAACGGGTGCAGGAGGTTCTCTATCGAAAGTTTGGTAAGCAGCCGGTGGACCTTACCGTTCGGCTTGAAGGTTATGTTGTCGAAACCCCCTATCTCTATCCAATTCTTGAAATTCTTGTATCCGTAATCCGTATAGAGTATCGGCGGCCACGTGACCGTAAGAGGATGCATCCCGTATTTATATTTAAGGACATGCGCTGCGCGCACGCTGTCCTTACCGCCGCTACCAGGGCAAACGCAATCATAATAGCCGTCGTCCCTCCTGAACTTATCGAGGATCTGTTCCAGTTCCTTTTCGCGCGCGTCCCAATCTATGTTCTCTTTCTTCTCGGCATAATGGCACGCATCACAAATACCTTCCTCGTCTATGTGCAGCGTGGGGGTCTTCCTGTCCTTTGTATGCTTGAACTCCGGGTATGAACAGGGCCTCTGGTTCGACATGACACAGCGCTGGCAGAACGCAACCTTCTCGGGCAACCCAAAATATGTTCCCTGATTATCTTCCATCTATCCTTGTTTTCCTTTCGTTTTTTCATATATTATAGTCATCAGGTTCCTGTAAATGGCAAGCCCGTCCTTGCCGCTCCTCTCCGGGTGGAACTGAAAAGCTATTATGTTGCCGTTCCTGACACTTGAGCAGAACTCCATGTTCCCGTAACGGCTTACGGTCATCGCCACGGCCGCGTCTTCCGGGACCACATAATATGAATGGACAAAATACATATACGAACCGTCCTTGACCCCTTCATAGACCTTTTCACCCCGGCCTTCAAGGACCTTTATCCTGTTCCAGCCTACCTCAGGGACCTTAAGTATGTCATCGCCGTCTTTGGGGTCCTCAAAACGCACGACCTTGCCGGATATGAACCCCAGGCCCTCATGACGGCCGAATTCAAAACTCTCCGACATCAAAAGCTGCATCCCGAGGCAAATGCCTATTACCGGTCTTCCCGTAGATACAAAATCCTTAAGTGCACCCGTAAGACCCATTTTTTTGAGCGAATCCATGGCATCGCCGAAAGCCCCCACACCGGGAAGAACAACCGCATCCGCCTTCATCACATCGTCGCATGACGAGGTAACCTCCGCCTGCGCGCCAACGGCATTCAGGGCATGTTTTACGCTAAAGAGGTTCCCGAGCCCGTAGTCGACTATCGCTATCATATCCTGCAACCCGCTGCGTTCGAGGCCAGGTAATCCTTTATCCCGCCTATCGTAAGCCCTTCGATACCCGAACGGTCACTGCCCCTCTTCAGGAACTCGGTATTGCCTTCATCGGAAAACTCCTTCTTTCCGTAACTGAGTTTCCTGAAATAATTATAATGAAGGACCGAGGCAATGCTTACGGCATCCGCCTTGCCTTCCTTTATGACGGATAAGATGTCAGCGGCGTCTCCCGCTCCTCCGCCCGCTATTACCGGCACCGGAACGGATTCCGCTATCATCCTTGTAAGGCCTATATCAAAACCCTTGCCGGTCCCTTCTCGATCTATCGATGTAACCACAAGTTCTCCCGCACCCAGGTCCACGGCCCTTTTGGCCCATTCAACGGCATCTACCCCGCTGCTCTCCCTGCCGTACTCCGTATAGGCCTCGTAACTGCCATCGGGTTTCTTGATGGCCTCTATCGAAACAACTATGGTGGAAGAACCGAAACTGTGCGAGGCGTCCCTTATAAGCTCCGGCCGCTTTATGGCAGCGGTATTTATTGAAACTTTATCGGCACCGGCCCTCAGGACCGTGCGTATGTCATCTATCGTCCTCAACCCGCCTCCGACCGTAAGCGGGATGAATATCTCCCTGGATGTGCGCTCGATTATCTCCAACAGGCTGTTCCTCTCATAAAGACTGGCCACGGCATCTACGTATATAAGCTCATCCGCGCCTGTTTCATAATAATATCGCGCAAAATCCTCCGGTTTGCCCAACACGCGCAAGCCCTCGAAGTGTATCCCCTTTACCAGGTTCGGGCCCTTTATGTCCAGCCGCGGGATTATCCTTACTGTTTTCATCCGTTGTATGCCTTGAGCGCCTTTACTATACCGGCGGCCGAATGTCCGGAGCCGTAGGGGTTAACGGTCTTCGCCGCCGAATTTCTGAAATCCCTGCTAAGCGCCTTTTTAAAGGCACTATTGAGAGCCGCCTGTGTGCATTTCGGGACATCTATTACATTCCCGCCCCTTATCCTGCCTTTCTGCCTGTCGCCGATATTGACCGCCGGAAGGCCGAATGACGCCGCTTCAATGAGGGCGCTTGAAGAATTGCCCGCCATCACATAAGCGCATTTCATCAGAGACAGGTAACCTATCCTGCCAAGCGAATCGAACGCCTTGGCAGAACGCGGATACTTGCCGGTGTAACGCGCTATCTTTTGCCTTATTGCCGAGTTGCCGGGATCTGAGTTTGGCATGGTGATGACCCAGAAAATATCCTTTAGCCTGCTTATCGACCTAAGGAGGCTGTCGAGGTCCCCAAGGCCGCCGTCCTTCTTCATGGTAACGGGGTGATAGGTCATTATCCCGACCCTTGCGGCGCCGTCCAGCCCAAGATCACGGAACAGTCCCGTCCTGCTTTTTAAAGTCGCTGACAGTATATTATCAACCGCAGGTGATCCGACGCAAAAAACCCTGCGCGGGTCAGCTCCCATACTGATGATCCTATCGGCGTATTGCCGTGTAGCCGGGAAATGTACGTCACTCATCTGCGTTATCGAGTTCCTGAATATCTCGTCAAATGCCCCGAGTGTCTTCTCCCCTCCGTGCAGGTGAGCTACGGGTATCGATAAGGGAACAGCCGCTGCAACGGCCCCGAAGATCTCGAACCTGTCGCCCAGTACCACTATGATGTCCGGCTTAAGCCTCGAATACTCCCGGGCAAAACCCTTAACCGCCTGCGCTACCGCTAATGCCGTAGATTCGGGGCTGTCATCATCCAGCGAAAGTTTTACCTTCGAGGCTATCCTGAAACCGTCGGCTGCGATCTCTTTTATCGTCATGCCGTGCGCTCCGGATAAGTGCGAACCCGTGACCATCAGCAACAGTGAAAGCCCGGGATCCTCGGATATCTTTTTTATCACGGGAAACAACAACCCGTAATCTGCCCGCGAACCTGTAACTACGGCTATCTTCTTCACTTCTTATCGTCCTGGAGCATGTAAAGGCTGTCCTTGTATTCCTTCCATTGGCCTATATCGAACCACCCGTCGCATACGGGATAGACCGATACCTTGCCTTTGGCCATTATCCTGCCAAGGAGTTGATCCATATCCAGGCGTTCGTCCTTGCCGATCAGGTCGAGCACTTCCGGCTCAAATATATATACACCTGTGTTGATTATCATGTCGAAAGTAGGCTTCTCGCTTATCGACTTCAGCTGGCCTTCGCTTACTTCGAGCGTTCCGTAAGGGACCACCATCTCCTTGTGACAGCCTATGAGCGTAGCAATAGCCTTCTCTCCCTTATGCCACAGCAGTATGTTCTTGAAATCACTTTCAAGTATGACATCGCAGTTGCTTACGAAGAACGTCTGCTTGATCTTCCCCCTGAAGAGCCCGAGGCTTCCGGCCGTACCGAGATATGTCTCCTCTTCCAACCAGTCGACGTTATAGGGGAACTGGTTCTCCTTGAGGTACATCTTTATGATTTCCTTCTTATAGTTAAGCGTAAGGGTAAAATCGAAGAATCCCCTTTTATTGAAATTATCCATTATCTTCTCTACGATGGTCTTCTCGCCTATCGGGATCAACGGCTTCGGGAGTATCTTCGTGAAAGGATCGAGCCGTTCGCCTTTGCCGCCGGCCATTATGACTACCTTGTTCGAAAGCTGTTCCGCCGGTGCCGTTTCATGAGGATGGACCTCGAAGAAATCGCGCCAAAAGAGTATATCGACCACGCTTCCTTTATCGTCCAGAACGGGTATTACGTATATCCTGCTGTCGCTGACAAGCCTCCTGGCCTTCTCCTCATGGTCCCTGTCGGATATCCTTACAGACCGGGGGGACTTGAACATCATCTCCGAAACCGGGTGCTCAAAAGCTATGCCGTTAAGGATGGCCCTCCTGATGTCGCCATCCGTGACTGAACCGAGAAGCCTGCCGGAATCATCGGTAACAAAAAGCACCTTACCGCTGACGCCATTCATCGTCCTCATGGCAACCTTAAGCGAGGAATCCGGCGATATAAGGTATTTCCTTATCTCTTCCCTGTTCATCTTTTCTTCCTTCCTCTTTTTAAAAAACTCTTCTCTTTTATGAGGGTGTCCTTCTTTATATTCTCTACTGCCGTCCTGTTAAGCAGCCTGTGAGCCTGCTCGGGGGGGACTCCCGTGCCCGGCCTCTTAAAAACTATATCCTTCGCCTTAAGGACCTCCCCTGCGGATATATCCCTGGCCGCTACTATGCTCTTCCTGGCCATTATCTTTATTTCCGTTTCGCTTGAAGCGGGTCTCTTGACGCCGTCGCCAAGCGCCTTTTCGACGTTCCTGATAGCATCAACCATTAACCTGAACTGCGCGGGCTCGAGGGAGGCTTTATGGTCCGGCCCTTCCATCTTCCTGTCTAAGGTAAAATGCCTTTCGACCACTTCCGCGCCGAGGGCAACCGAGGCTATTGACAGTTCCGTGACGAGCGTATGGTCAGAAAGCCCTGCCGGGAGCCCAAAGACGGTCTTCAAGGTCTTGACGGCGGAGAGGTTCATGTCTTCAACTCTAGCCGGATAATTTGAGACGCAATGCAGCAGGGTCAGGGACGGCTTTTTCTTCATCCCTTTCCATTCACGCCTTATCCAGCCGAGGGCGGTCCTGATCTCTCCAAGGTCCGTCATACCGGTTGAAAGTATTATGGGCTTCTTCTTCGCAGCTATCTTGCTGACCAAAGGCCTGTCGGTTATCTCCCCGGACGATATCTTGAACGTCTTCATGCCGAGCTTATCAAGGAAATCCACGCTCTGCTCATCGAACGGCGTGGACATGAACTCAACTTTTTTCTTCCTGCAGTAATCCATCAGCGTCCTGTGGTCGCCGGCCGAAAGTTCAAGCCTTTTAAGCATGTTGTATTGGGACTCGGAAGCCGCCGCGCCCTTCATCTGGTACTTGGCTTTCGGCGCGTCAGGTGTGACCAGGTTCTCAGCCTTGTAAGACTGGAACTTTACCGCATCACAACCAGCCCTAACAGCCTCATCGATAAGCCTCTTCGCCAGTTTCATCGAACCGTTATGGTTTACGCCTATCTCCGCTATTATAAATACTTTTTTCATATCAGCCTCGCGGGTACGCCGGCAACGGTCCTGCGTGATGCAACGTCGCTGATAACGACAGCTCCAGCCCCTACCGTAGCGCCGGAACCGATCTTTATTCCCTGTAATATCTTAGCCCCCATTCCTATATGAGCGCAGCGGCCCGTCTCCACCGCCCCTCCCAGGATGGCCCCCGGGCCGACGTGGCAATACGGACCTATAACGCAATCATGCTCGATTATCGCCCTTGTATTAATAATTGAACATTCGCCTATGACCGCTTCCGCGTTCACCACGGCTCCTGCGAGTACTTGCGCTCCGTCTTTTACCTTCGCCCTACGGGATATATGCGCGGACGGGTGGACAATCGCGGGAAAAACAAAATCCTTGTGCCTGTATTTTTCAAATATCCTTTTACGTTTATCCGAGGCTTTTACCGTCCCGACGCCAATCACGAGGACGCACCCTGTCAGGCGCGTCAGCAAGTCCTCCGTACCAAGAACTTCCACGCCGCAGACTTTGTTACCTGCCTCGATCAAAGGGTCCAATATACCCTTTATCTTGTATTTACCGCCGGAGAGTATGGCGTCTATAAGCACTTTGGCGTGACCCCCTCCGCCGAGTATGACCAAAGAACGTCTTGGCATCAGGCAAAGTACCCTTTAATTTGGGAAACCACATATTTTATATCCGCCGCTTTAAGATCAACGCTGCAAGGCAGGTTAATACAAGTGGAATACGCTCTTGTTGCGTTCTCGATCCTGTAAGCGATATTCTTCCTGAACATCGGGAGGGTATTCATCAACCTCCATACCGGCCTGACCTGTATACCTTTTGACAAGAGATGCTCCATGAGGGGCTTCCTGTCGGCCGCCGCGACTTTTAATGTGTAGAACCAAAAATTGCTCCTTGCCCAGGCAGCTTCACCAAGGAATTCTACACCGGACACATTCTCGAGCCCGGCCCTGTAAAGTTTTGCGTTGGCCCTCTTTATGCGCACGTAGTCTTTAATCTGTTCCATCTGGGCGACACCGATGGCCGCCTGTACGTTCGAAAGGCGGTAGTTATAACCGATTTCATCGTGGTAATATTCGAACGGGTCTTTCTTCGCTTGTGTCGTTATATGCCTTATCTTTTCCGCTATCTTCCGGTCATTTGTCACTACCATACCGCCGCCGCCGGTAGTGATTATCTTATTACCGTTGAACGACAGGCATCCGGCAAGGCCGAGAGTAGCCGCCTTCTTCCCTTTATATTCCGAGCCCAGGCTCTCGGTAGCGTCCTCGATGACATCTATACCTTTACGCGAACATATATCGTTTAAGCGATCCATGTCGGCGGGATGCCCGAATATATGCACCGGTATGATCGCTTTTATCCTGCGGCCTGTAGTTTTATTGTAAACACATCCGTCCCTCTTCCTGATGGCGCTTTTTTCAATGAATTCCGCGGTCTTTTCCGCGTCGATGCAAAGCGTATCGGGATCGCAATCCATGAATACCGGCTCGGCGCCGCAGTACCTGACCGCATTAGCCGGGGCCACGAAAGTCAGGGCGGGCACGATAACTTCGTCTCCCGCGCGTACACCGCTGACCAAAAGACTTATATGAAGGGCCGCTGTCCCGTTAACAGTCGCCACGGCGTATTTAGCCCCCAGGTATGAAGCGACCTTCTCCTCGAACTTTTCTACGTAGGCTCCGGCATAAGAGACCCAGCCCGTATCCAGGCAGTCCTTTACATACTTCCACTCATTTCCCTTTATGACCGGGACAGAAAGGGGTATTCGCCTCATATATTGTAAATGCCTTCCTTGTACCTGCGGATATTATCTTTCGCGGAGAACCATTGTATCGTCTCGGACAGGCCTTCCTCAAGAGTGTGGCGCGGCTTCCAATCCGTAAGGGAGGATATCAGGCTGTTATCGCCAATAAGCCTTTCCACTTCGCTGCCTGACGGCCTGATCCTGGCGGGGTCCCTGGCTATCGGCTTACCGGAGCGAAGCTTCCTGAGTATAAAGCGCGCCAGTTCCCCTATAGATATCTCGCAGCCGCTGCATATATTGACGGCCCTGCCCACGGCCTCATCGCATCCGGCAATCTTGACAAACCCGTCGCAGACATCCTCTACATAGTTCATGTCCCTTCTCGGCTCAAGGCTCCCGAGCTTTATGCTCTTGGACGAAGACATGGCTTGCGAGATTATCGTCGGTATGACGGCCCTGGCAGATTGTCGCGGGCCGAACGTGTTGAAAGGCCTGGCTATCGTCACGGGAAGGCCGAAACTGAGATGGAAAGATTCGGCTATCTTGTCGGCGGCTATCTTCGTCGCGGAATAAGGCGACTGGCCCTGCAGAGGGTGCGATTCGTCTATCGGGACATACCTGGCTGTCCCGTATACCTCCGACGTAGATGTTACTACGACCCTCGATACCTTTGAGTCCCTCGCGGCCTGCAATATGTTCAAAGTACCCTTGATATTCGTATCGACGTATGAGTCGGGCGAATGGTACGAGAACGGTATACCTATCAGCGCGGCCAGATGGAATACGGCATCGACGCCCTTTACGGCCTGCCTTACGCCGTTAGGATCACGCACATCCCCGCTAAAAACCTCGATACGGCGCAGCTTCTGCCTGCCAAGGGCATCCAGCCAACCCCATGAATTAAAGGAGTTGTAGTAAACGAACGCCCTTACGTCACAGCCTTCCCTAAGAAGGCGCTCGACGAGATGGCTGCCTATGAACCCGCAGGCACCCGTGACCAGTACCTTCCCGCCCTTGATCTTCATCTTATTTCCTGGCGGAGGTCTTCAGCGGCCTTGTATGTATGCCGCACTCTCCTCCGCACTTGCTTGTACCTATCCAGCGGCCTGCGCGTTCGTTATCATCGTTAGTTATATGCGTGCACGGCAGGCACCCGAGCGACCTGTAACCTACGGCATAAAGGGGATTTACCTTGACGCCGTAAATCGCCAGGTACTGCCAGACCTCCCTCTCCTTCCAGATCAATATGGGATTGAGTTTTATCAGCCCCCTGTCCCTCTCCTCAACTTCCTTGAAATCCACCCTGGTGCGCCCCTCGGTGCAGCGAAGGCCTGTCACCCAGCACTCCACTCCCATCTCATCGATGGCCTGGCGGGTAGGCACGACCTTGAGCAGGTCACAGCATTTATCAGGGTCGGTCTTATAGAGCTCGCCGTCTATCTTTACGTCGCTCTTGTAAACCTTAAGTTCCGGGTATTCCGCGACGGTATCGTTCATGAATTTTACCGTTTCTTTCGGCTTGAACCTGGTGGTCACGATAAAACCGCGGATCTTGGGGCTGACCTTTTTAGCCAGGTCCCAGACCGCGACGGAATCTTTCCCAAGGCTGTTGGCCACTACAAGCGCGTCACCGTATTTCTTATAGGCCTCGCTGATAAGATGAAGGGACCTGTCCACCTTCTCCTTGAAATTAAGCTTCTCCACGAGAACCTTCAGGTCATCGTTGTTGTTCATAATACCCATCTTATCTCTTCCTCCCTTTCAATATTTGGCCGAAAGGCCCCATTTACGTTTAATGTTGGCTTCGATCTTTCCGAATACGATCTTGTCCACCAATATGCTTATAAGCGCTATTATTATCATGACCGCCAGCACCTGGCTCATATCGTTAAGCTCGCGTCCTACGGTCAACAGGTAGCCCAAACCCAGGTTAACGAAAAGAAGCTCCCCTGCCATAAGCGAGCGCCAGGCAAACGACCATCCCTGCTTCAATCCCGAGATTATCGAAGGCATTGCCGCGGGGATTATGACTTCCAAAAAAAGTGTGTATCTCCTGGCTCCCATGTTCCTGCCCGCTTTAATGTATATAGGCGATACGTGCTTTATCCCCGAATCCGTAGCGGTGGTTATGGAAAATAAAGCACCCATTATAACTACAAATATTATCGCGCGCTCATTAAGGCCGAACCATAAGAGAGCCAGCGGCAGCCAGCATATGCTCGGGAGCGTCTGGAGGCCAAGCACAAGACTGCCCAGGGTCTCATCGACCGTCTTGAACTTACTCATCATTATCCCCAGGAATCCGCCGATGAGTATCGATATCCCGTATCCAATGGCTATGCGCTTGAGGCTGATGCCTATGGCCACAATGAAAGTCGAGTTGCTAAAGCCCGTTATAATGGTACCGAATACCTGTATGGGCGAAGGGAAGACATATTCCGGCCAGATCTTCATCGCCACAATAAGCTGCCAAAGCCCGAAGAGGCAAAGGTAAAAGACGACCTGTTTAATTATCTTTTTTCGCATCGTACTCCTCCTCGAACGACTTCTTTATCTCAAAGCTCAGCTCTTTTAGTATGGGCCTTACCATATCCATCACCCCGCCGTCCTCGATATGTCTCGGTCGCGGAAGATCTATCCTAAACTCGGTCTTTATCATCCCCGGCTGCGAAGACATCACTATTACCTTGTCCCCCAGGCAAACAGCTTCACGGACATTATGGGTAACAAATATGATCGTCTTCCCGGTCTCCTGCCATATCTTCTGGAGCTCGTCATGCAGCATGTCCCTTGTCTGGGCATCAAGTGCAGTGAAGGGTTCATCCATAAGCAGGACCTCGGGGTCCATCGCGAACGCCCTGGCAAGCGCCACCCTTTGCTTCATACCGCCGGAAAGCTCATGGATATGCGCATCCTTGAATTTCAGGAGGTTTACCATGTCCAGGTACTTGAGCGCCGTCTCCCTCCTGCGGGGCTGGGGCACTTTCTTCATCTTCAGCCCGAACTCCACGTTCTTTACCACGCTCAGCCACGGGAAGAGTCCGAGCTCCTGGAATATCACAAGCCTGTCGGGGCCGGTTGAATTGATGAATTCACCGTTATGGACCACACGGCCTTTATAAACATTCTCCAACCCCGCTATTATGTTAAGCAGGGTGGTCTTGCCGCATCCAGAAGGGCCGACAATGCAGAGGAACTCTCCCTCGTTTATATCGAGACGGATATCCCTGAGCGCCTGGAGCTTCCCGTTGCGCCCGGTAAAATCCTTGGATACGTTGTCTACTTTAAGCTTTGCCGTCATTTTATCTGCGGCAGTTTCCTTTCCGACAGGACTTCATTGAGCAATTTCAGGTCATATATCCCGGAAAGGTCGGGCATCTTATTACCCAGGAAGCCTTCTTCATAAGCGCCTTTCGCCGAACCCATCAAAGAACCCTTTATCGGGTCATAGGTCACTTTTAACCTCTTGAAAGAGGAATCGATTATGTCATCGGGCAGCGCCTTGGTAGTTATCCTTTTTATCTCCGCGTTAACCGTTCTCTTGGCTTCCTCGAGATTATTGTTTATCCACTCGGTAGTTTCGATGTGGGCTTTAAGCCATTTCTTTACAAGTCCGGGGTGGGCATCGAGGAACTTCTTGCTCACGATGATATGCGCGGTGACGAACTCCCCTCCGGGCCAAAGGGTACGCTCATCCAGGAAGAGCTTGCCGTTGCCGTCCTTTATCAAACGGCTGACCCACGGCTCAACCGTCCATGCGCCGTCTATCTCTTTCTTGAGCATGAGAGTAAGCTGGTCGGGGTTGGCAGTAGGCAATACCTGGACATCGCCCCCTTTCTCCCTAAGCTTATATCCGTTCTTCTTCAGCCAGCTCCTAAGGGCAACATCCTGCGTATTGCCGAGTTGGGGAGAGGATATCTTCCTGTTATGAAAATCCCTGGACGTCTTTATTCCGGAATCATTACGCACCACAAGGCCTGCCCCGCCGCTTGTCGCGCCGGCCACTATCCTAAGGGCCTCGCCTTTCGATTTGACGTAACCGTTTATCGCCGGGTTAGGACCTATGTATGTCAGGTCAAGTTCGCCTGCGAACAATGCTTCTATGGCCGAAGGGCCCGCGTTGAAAACTTTCGTATCAATCTTAACGTCGTTCCCGAGCTCTTTCTGGAAGATCCCTCTGGACAGGCCCACAAGAGCCTGGGAGTGTGTTATGTTCGGGAAGTATCCTATCCTCATGGTCACTTCTTCCGCGCCGGCGTTCACCGAAAATACCGCTGCAATAAAGGCCGCCGCAAAGAACCCCGATATCCTGATAATCCTCACTTCTTCCTCCTTATCTTTTTACCGGCCGCTCTATATTCCGCGCCGCAACTTTTGCACTTTGCCGTTCCTGAATTGAATACCAGTCTTTCCCCGCACTCGCACATCCAACCGCGCTGTCTGGCGGGATTGCCGTAAACCAGCGCGTGGTCCGGGACATTACCAGTTACTACCGCTCCCGCGCCTATAAAAGCATACCTGCCTACCTCGTTTCCGCATACGATAGTGGCATTGGCGCCTATCGAGGCACCTTTCTTCACGAGGGTCGGCCGTACTTCATCCATCCTGGGCACCGCGCTCCTGGGATTAAATACATTTGTGAATACGCATGACGGACCGCAGAAAACGCCGTCCTCTAGTACCACTCCCTTGTAGACCGATACGTTGTTCTGGACCTTGACGTTGTCGCCTATTACCGCATCCGGGCCTATCACAACATTCTGGCCGATCTTGCAGTTCTTTCCGATGCGAGAGCCCGCAAGCACATGACAAAAGTGCCATATCTTCGTGCCCGCGCCTATGCTTACTCCTTTGTCGACATACGAAGACTTATGGACCGAATATCTCTTCTTAGCCAATTTTTACCGGCCTCCCGTCCTGTTCCAGCGATTCCTGAGCCGCGGCGAGTACCTTTAAAACCTTGAGTCCGTTCTCACCGTCGGTCAGGGGTTTCTTGCCCTCTTTTATGCAATCGACAAAATGTTTGCACTCTACCTTCAGGGGCTCTACCATGTCTACCCTGGGAACATAGATATCGCCCTGGCGGACTGTCAGGAAAGCGTCATAACTTCCGCAGTTCTTGCTCCAGTCCACGCCCTTATCGTATACCCTTATCTTCTCGGTAGCTTCAACGTCATCGAATACGACCATCTTCTTCGTCCCTACAACAGTGAACTGCCTTATCTTGTGCGGGTCGAGCCAGCTGGCGTGAATGTGCGCCATAAGCTTATCTCCGAAACCCATAGAGACGAATACTACGTCCTGGACATAGTCCCTTATGTAACACTTGCCCGTGGTCGAAACCTCTACCGGCATTTTACCGGTCAGGTATATGGCCACGGATATGTCATGGGCGGTAAGGCTCCATAAGGCGTTCTCTTCTGCCCTGACCTGTCCGAGATTGACTCTCGTGGAATAGAGATAGAGCAGGTCCCCGAGTTCGCCTTTCTCCACGTATGACCTGATCTTTTCTACAGCCGGATGATAAAGGAGCAGGTGGCCTACCATAAGGATCTTCTTGTTCTTCTCCGCTGCTTTCAGCATCTCCTCGGCATCCTTGACCTTAAGGGCCAGGGGTTTCTCCACAAAGACGTGTTTGCCGGAAGAGAGCGCTTTCAAAGCCAGTTCCGCGTGGGTCTCGGAAGGGGTCGAGATCACGACAGCGTCTATCTCACTGTCTTTTACGATATCCGAGTAATCCGAGGTCTTTATGACCTTATCGTTACCGACCCTGTCAAGTGCAGCCTTGTCCCTGTCGCAGCACATCTTCATTCGGCAATCCTTCATCCCGGAGAAGACCCGGAAATGGTTCTGCCCCCACCTGCCCAGACCTGCTTGAGCTAAAGTTATCATATCCCCTCCTTGACGGCTTCAGCGATACGGCCTATATCTGCCTTGGTCAATTTCGTATGGAACGGCAGCGCCAGGCAATGCTCGTATGCCCAGACAGACGAAGGAAAGCCCCTGTCCTTCAAGGCATATTTCTTCCTGTAATACGGCTGCCTGTGTATCACCACATTGCTTATTGTGGCCTCGATGCCCTTTTTCCTCAGTAATGAGATAAGCGGCCTTATATCCTTGCAGGAATCATCCGAGACTATGAAAGATTGGTATATATGCCGCAACCCTTTATCCACGGAAGCCGGTATTACGCGAAGACCTGCCGGGGCTTTGGGTCCTCCCAAAGCCCTGCGCATCTTCCCGGCCAACTTAAGTCTCTTACGTATTATCTTCTCGATCTTTTTTACCTGCGCGATACCCAGCACCGCCGATATCTCCGAGATCCTGTAATTGAAACCCGCTTCGGAGAACATCCTGTCGTTCCCGGATATATCCATCCCGTGTTCCCTGAACCTCCTGACCTTTTTGGCTAATTTAGGGTCGTTGGTAGTTATCAGCCCGCCTTCACCCGTGGATATGATCTTCCTCGGATGGAAACTGAAACAACCCAAGTCCCCGATCGAACCGCACATCTTCGAACCTATCTTGGATCCGAAAGCGCACGCGGCATCCTCGACCACATAAAGCCTGTTCTTGCGGGCTATCTTCATGATCTCGCCCATCTCTGCCGGATACCCGAACTGGTGCACGGGTATTATCGCCTTCGTCCTGCGGTTGATCTTTTTGCGTATCTCGCAGGGGTCTATATTAAGGGTATCTTTATCTATGTCCGCCAGGACGGCCCTGGCCCCGACTATCTCGATTACGTTTGCGGCGGCCGGGAACGTAAAATCCGGGACAATGACCTCATCGCCCGCGCCTATGCCGAGTGCCAGCAGCGACAGGTGAAGGGCTGCGGTGCCGGAACTGACCGATATCGCCTCCCTGACCTTAAGATATTTCCTCGCGGCTTCTTCAAGCTCCTGCGTCTTCGGCCCCTTGGTAAGCCATCCTGAGTCGATGACTTTCTTTAGTTCTCCCGATACTTCCTTGAACGACATGTCGGGATAGGCAAGCCTGATCATAGCTCCGCCCTTTCGGTTACATTCCTGTAACTTAACATCATATTTTGTATTTTATAGCCTCTCTTTAAAGCCTTTCTACGCTGAAACTGTCCACTTCAGCCGCCAGTGACCGCCCAAGCAGATCGACGGTTATCACCAGCGCGCCCTTCTTCTCGTTGAACCCGTTGAAAATACCTACCGCGCCCCTCATGGGGCCGTCGACGACCACTACCCTCTCGCCTTCCTTCAGGAAGGGATGGGGCAGCGGGTCTATCCCCGATTCAACTATCTTCCTGACGTTCTCGACCTGCTCGCCCGGAACGGGGAGCGGCGCATCTTTTGTCCCGAGTATATTGACCACGCCTTCGGTCTTTTTTATCTCAAGCCAATCCCTCGGGTTAGCCGGGCACTCCGCGAAAATATAACCCGGGAAGAGCGGCCGCACAACCTTTATCTTCCGGTCCTTCCTCCTGCTCCATTTAAGCACGGACGGATAGAATGTATTTACGGACTTTTTGCCCAGAAGATTGCTGACTTTAAACTCATAGTTGGACCGTGTTCGTATCGCGTACCAATTAAGCGCAGGAGCTATCATATCCCACCCTAAAAATAAAAGACCGGGATCTTCGATAATCCCGGATCAGAATTGATGTTCTTGACTATCTTGTCCTTATACCTTATGGAGGTGACAATTATGGCTTCGGGCTTAAGCTCCTTGATCTTGTCGACCCCGCCTATTATATAATTGAATTTCTTCGTACCTTGTTTCTGCGGATCATCGTCTATTATCCCGAGGAGTTCCATTCCCGATTCATGGCAGATCACGAACGCGACTTCCATCACCTCTCCCGCGCCGTAAAAGACAACCTTCCTGTATCCTTCCTTGGAGATCGCCTCCAGTTTGTCGGAAAGGTTCTTCTTCAGGTTGCCATAGTAGCTTATTACGTATTCGAAGAAGTGGTACGTCAGGCGGGTCTTTTCGCTGAAACCTTCAGGGGTAAGATAATATGATATGCGTTTATGATTAATGCCCTTTATCTTTATGTATCCCTTTTTAGCCATCTTTTTAAGGCAGGCGTTGGTTACGCCAAGGGCTACGCCAAGCTTCTCGGAAAGTTTCCTCTGGGAAGCACCGGAATCCCTGGAGATCTCCTCCAGCAACTGAAGATTACGCAAGTCTTCTGTTGGTCTTTGGAAGCTGTCGTTTGAGGGCATAACGTTCTAAATATGAACGATTATATTTTACGTTATAACCCCAATTGTGTCAATAGGAAAAAATACGCCGGGCGGGTAAAATCAGGGCGTATTTTTGAAGTATTCTACGGTATTCCTGAGCCCCTGCTCAAGAGGCACTTCCGGGGTCCATTTCAGGCTGTTTTTCGCCCTGCTTATGTCAGGCCGGCGCACCTTAGGGTCATCAATTGGCAATTCTTTGTACTTTATCCTGCTATTGCTGCCTGTTATCTTGATTATCTTCTTGACGATATCGAGGATAGAGACCTCAACCGGGTTACCCAGGTTCACGGGTTCATTCAAGCCGGAGAACATCAGAGCGTAAAAACCGCGCACCAGGTCGTCGACATAACAAAAACTCCTTGTCTGCCTGCCTTTACCGTATACCGTAATATCTTCTCCGGCAAGGGATTGCGTAATAAAATTTGGCACAGCCCTCCCGTCGTCCCTGCGCATCCTCGGACCGTAAGTATTGAATATCCTCGCGATCTTGGTATCGAGTCCGTGCACCCTGTGGTAAGCCATGGTCATGGCTTCCGCGAATCTCTTGGCCTCATCGTATACTCCCCTCGGGCCTATCGGATTAACATTGCCCCAGTAGGTCTCGGGCTGCGGGTTGACCAACGGGTCCCCGTAAACTTCGCTTGTGGACGCGAGCAAGAACTTAGCGCCTTTCGCCTTGGCAAGGCCAAGCGCGTTATGCGTACCGAGGCTGCCTACCTTTAGTGTAGGTATCGGGTATTTTTGATAATCCACCGGACTGGCCGGGGACGCGAAATGCAGTACGAAATCAAGCGGTCCGTCAATATCTATGTGGCTGGATACGTTATGGTCGATGAAACTGAACTTCTTGTCACCCATAAGGTGGGCGATATTCTCGGACTTTCCGGTTATCAGGTTATCCATGCAGATAACGTCATGGCCCTTGCCAACTAGAAAACCGCAAAAGTTCGAACCGATAAAACCCGCACCTCCGGTAATAAGTATCCTCATGCCTGCCCCTCCAGGAAATCTTTAACGCAGTCAGCCGTGTACTCGATCTCGTCATTTTTAAGTTCAGGATAAACCGGGATCGCTAAAACCTCGCCGCAAGCCTTCTCGCTTACGGGGAAATCGCCTTTTTTCCATCCGAAATTCTTATATACGGGCTGCAGATGCAAAGGC
This sequence comes from Candidatus Omnitrophica bacterium UBA6215, assembly GCA_002421665.1. Classification (GTDB taxonomy): domain Bacteria; phylum Omnitrophota; class Gorgyraeia; order Pluralincolimonadales; family Pluralincolimonadaceae; genus UBA6215. Next base: position 221,093 of record DISH01000004.1, on the reverse strand, counting down.
ACGGGGTAATATATCGCCGTCCCGATCTCCCTGGACGACAGGTACTTCCTTAATCCGTCCCTGTCGGCAGTCCTGACGTTATAGATATTATAAACATGCTTGCGGCTTTCCGCCTCGCAAGGCAAAATTATCCTGCCCTTTTCCGCGAGACCCGCGAACATTTTATCGTAAAATGCCGCGTTGCTCCTGCGCGCCGCGTTCCACTCCTCGAGATGGCGCAATTTAACCCTCAATACCGCCGCCTGGAGTTCGTCGAGACGGCTGTTACGGCCTTCGATCTCATGCAGGTACCTTTGCGCCTGGCCGTGCACTCGCAGCATCCTTAACCTGTCCGCCACGGATTTGTCGGATGTCGTGACCATACCGCCGTCGCCGAAGCAACCCAAGTTCTTGCTCGGGAAGAAACTGAAGCATCCTATGTCTCCAAAAGAGCCGACCTTGCGGCCTTTATACTCGGCGCCGATAGCCTGCGCGCAATCTTCTATGACCTTAAGCCCGTGCTTGCCGGCGATGTCCAATACGGAATCCATATCGCAAGCCTGTCCGAAAAGGTGGACAGGTATTATCGCCTTGGTTTTTGAAGTCACCTTCTTCTCTATCCGGGAAGCGTCGATATTGAACGTAGCCGGCTCGATATCGACCATCACAGGCTTGGCCCCGTTAAGACAGACAGCCTCTGTCGTGGCAATAAAAGTGAACGGTACGGTTATAACCTCGTCGCCCGCGCCGATGCCTAAAGCCTTCAATGCCAATTCCAGCGCGTCGGTACCATTAGCCACGCTAACGGCATGCGGAACACCGCAGTATTCCGAGACCTCCTCCTCGAACCTGGAGACATTCTCGCCGAGTATAAAAGAACCCCTTTCCATGACAGGCGATATCGCCGGGTCCAATTCGCTTTTAAGGCGGCTATACTGGCGCATCAGTTCGAATAACGCTACTCTCATCTTATCCTTTATTGCCTCGATTTGAAATATTCGACCGTCTTCCTCAACCCAAGGACAAAATCCACCTTGGGATCGAGTTTCAACATGGTCTTCATCTTCGTTATATCCGAAAGGGTGTGTTTTACATCACCCGCCCTTGAAGGTCCGAATTCAGGTTCGATCTTTTTACCGATTATCTCGTTGAGTATCCTGACAAGGTCAAGCAGGTCGTAACCTTTCCCGCAGGCTACATTGAAGGCTTCGCCCGACACGCCTTCGCGGACGGCAGCCGTAAGATTGGCGTCAACAACGTTATCGACGTAAGTAAAATCCCTGCTCTGTTTCCCGTCGCCGTGGATCGGGGGCCTTTCGCCTTTGAGAATGCATGTAATGAATTTGGGTATAACGACCGCGTATTCGGATTCGAGGGACTGCCGCGGCCCGAAGACATTGAAATACCTCAGGGCAACGGTCTCAAGCCCGAAAGACTTAGCGAAAACCCTGCAGTAATGTTCCCCTGCGAGTTTTGTGGCGGCATAGGGCGATATGGGTTGCGGGACCTGGCTCTCACTCTGGGGAAGCTTCTCCGAGTCGCCGTATACCGAACTGGAAGAGGCAAAAACCACCCTTTTTACCTTATTGCGTACCGCCGCTGAAAGCACATTAAGGGTGCCCATGACGTTGACCTCGTCGTAGAGCGCAGGATCTTTCATCGATTTGGGCACGGACCTCAGCGCCGCCTGGTGAATTACATAATCGCAGCCCTTGAACGCTCTCATAAGGGCCTCGAGATCCCTGATATCGGCCTCGATGAACTCGATCTTATCCTTTACCTGTTCGAGATTTTCCCTCTTACCGGAAGAAAGGTCGTCAAGGACCTTCACATTCTCGCGCCTGCGCACGAGTTCATCCGTAATATTTGAACCTATGAAACCAGCGCCGCCCGTGACAAGATACGTAGCCATAGATCAAAGCCTCTCAATTTTATCGCGTTTGTTAACATCCCTTAACGCGTTGCGGGTATCGAGCACAAATTTCGAGTTATCGACTATAAAATCGTAGTCTACGTTCGAATGGTCGGTCACGATAACCGCGCAGTCATATTTCTTCAACCCGGAGGCGCTCAAAGCCACAGACCTCATGCTGTGCCCGCCGAAATCGGACGACGGCACGAACGGGTCATAATATGAGACCGTAGCACCCCTTTCCTTGAGCTTCTCGATCACCTCATAAGCAGGTGATTCCCTCGTGTCCGTCACGTCTTTCTTATATGAAAGGCCAATTATAAGGACCTTTGAACCTTTCACGGCTTTGCCGAACTTATTATTGAGCATCCTCGCTACCCTGTCAGCGACATACTCCGGCATGTCGGCGTTGATCTTGGACGCAAGGTCGATGAACCTGGGTTCGAAACCGTGTATCCTGGCTTTCCATGCCAGATAAATAGGGTCTATCGGTATGCAATGCCCGCCAAGGCCCGGCCCGGGGTAGAACGGCATGAAGCCAAAGGGTTTTGTCTTGGCCGCCTCTATTATCTCCCAGACATCTACTTTAAGGCTGTCGCACATCAGGACGAGCTCGTTGACGAGTCCTATATTGACCGACCTGAACGTGTTCTCGAGAAGCTTGACCATCTCCGCGACCTTTACCGAAGACACGGGAATGACACTGTCTACGATCTGGGAATAAAGCAGCGCGATATTCTCCCTGCAGAGCCTCGTCATACCGCTTACGACCTTAGGGATATTATGCGTCATATATCTTGGGTTGCCCGGATCTATCCTCTCCGGGGAGAAGCCGAGAGAAAAATCCCTTCCGACCTTAAGCCTTGTCGCCTCGAGAATCGGGAGTATGACCTCCTCTGTCGTCCCCGGGTAAGTCGTTGATTCGAGGACAATGACCTGGCCCTTCCTGAGGTTCTTGGCTATGGCTCCCGCTGCGGAAACAATAAACGACATGTCCGGGTCCTTGGACTTCCTGAGCGGTGTCGGAACGCATATAATTATGGCGTCGACTTCCTTTAATTTTGAATAATCGCTCGTCGCCTTGAGCCTGCCTTCCTTAGCCAGAGGCCCTATCTCCTCCGACGGTATGTCCAATATATACGATTTCCCGGCGTTTATCGACGATATCTTCCTTTTGTCCAGGTCCACGCCAAGCGCGAAGAAACCTTTCTTGGCGAACTCAACCGCCAGGGGCAGGCCCACATAGCCCAGCCCTATGACCGCTATCTTGGCTTTTTTCGTCTTTATCTTGTCCTTGAACTTGCTTACCATTTCTGCCTTTCCCCTTTTTTGTCTATGTACTCCCTGATCGCTTCCTTATAATCCCTGAGTCTCCGGCCCAGCACCTTGCCTATCTTCGAATTATCAAGTTCGGTCCTCCTGGGCCTTAAAGCCGGACCGCCGGCTTCTTTCGCGGTTATCGGAACTACATCCGCTTTTAAACCGCAGCAATCCAATATATCCTTCGCGAAATCGTAACGCGTGCAAATACCCGCATTCGATATGTTATATATCCCCGGGGCCGCTTCGGCATTCAATATCTTCTCCGAAAGCCCGCGGATCGCCGCGGAAAGGTCGAAAGTATATGTCGGTCCGCCGACCTTCTCGCATATGGCCCTGATCTCCTTCTTTTCCCCGGCGCTGTCCATAACGAAATCTACGAAATTCTTCCCGTGCCTGCCGAATAACCAGCTCGACCGGACTATGACGCAGCTTCCTCCCCCGGAGGAAATATACTTCTCGGCTTCCAGCTTAGACCTGCCGTATACACTAAGCGGGTTAGTCGGGTCATCTTCCGAATAAGCGCTGTCCTTTTCGCCGTCAAGCACATAATCGGTGCTGATATGGACCATAGCCGCTCCGGCCGACTTCGCCGCGTCCGTGACATTTCTAGCGCCTTCGAAATTCACCCTGAAAGCGTCATCCGGGTTCCTTTCGCAATAATCCACATCGGCAATAGCCGCGGAATTGACTACGATATCCGGCCTGAAACGCTCGACCAGGGCAAACATTTCCGAGCGGGATGTTATATCGGCAGGCTCAGACTTTACGGACGGCCCAAGCCTTCCGGGGGACTTTAACCCCCTTGCTATACCCAAGACCTCGTTGCCCGGCAAAAAAGCCTCACAAAGATCACGGCCGAGCATCCCGGTGGCCCCGGTTACCATCACCTTCATGCTCAGGCCTTGTACTGTTTATTGTAATACGACTTGTATGAGTCTTTATGTTTGATCTTCATCCACCATTCGCGGTTCTGCGAATACCATTTTACAGTCTTGTCCAGGGCTTCCGCGAAGGTGTGGTTGGGCTTCCAACCCATGGCCCTCAACTTGGAATCATCGAGGGAATATCTCCGGTCATGACCCAGCCTGTCCTTTACGTACTCGATCATCTCGGGGCCCTTGCCCATGGCCTTTAGTATGGCGTGGACCATATCTATGTTCATCATCTCGTAACCGCCGGCAATATTATATACCTCCCCTGCGCGGCCCTTATTTAAAACGAAATATATGCCGTCGCAATTGTCCTCGACAAAAAGCCAGTCGCGGACATTCTTGCCGTCGCCGTAAAGAGGTATCTTCTTGTCTTCAACCAGGTTAGTAACGCTTAGCGCGACGAACTTCTCCGGGTACTGGTAAGGCCCGAAGTTATTGGAGCTGCGCGTTATCACTACCGGCAAGCCCCATGTTATATAATACGCCCGGCACATGTGTTCTGCCGCCGCCTTGCTCGCCGAATACGGACTGTTCGGGGCAAGCAAGCTCGATTCGTCAAATGATCCCTTGTCAATGGAACCGTATACCTCATCTGTAGATATATGGATGAACCTAGAGATCCCCTTCAACCGCGCCTTCTCCAGAAGGACGTTCGTCCCGAGGACATTGCTGATGATGAACTCATCCGCCCCGTGTATGGACCTGTCAACGTGGCTCTCCGCCGCGAAATTTACCACATAATCGCAGCCCTCCATCGCTTTCTCCACGACGGAATGGTCGCATATGTCCCCTTTTATAAAAGTGTAATTGGGGTTATCGTCTATTCCCCTGAGGTTCTCGGGATTCCCGGCATAACTGAGCTTATCAAGGTTGACTATCTCACAGCTGGGATTCCTGGACATAACATATCTTATGAAATTGGAACCTATAAAACCAGCGCCGCCCGTGACTAATATCTTCATCTGCTTCCGGTCTTCCTCCTTATTCCTTCCTTTACGAGCTTGCCGGCGCGGAAAAGCGATTCGAAAGTCCCGCAATCCGTCCACCAGCCGTCAAGGATATCGAATGTCATCTCGCCGCGTTTAATATACTCATTGTTGACATCGGTTATCTCCAACTCTCCCCTCTTAGAAGGTTTGAGCGGTTTTATTATATCGAAGACGTTGGGGTCATACATATATATACCCGTGACCGCCAGGTCAGACCTGGGCGACTTCGGTTTTTCCTTTATCCCGGTTATCCTGCCAGCCTTGATCTCGGCGACACCGAACCTTTCCGGATCGGGCACCTTCTTGAGAAGTATCTTTGCCCCTTCGGGCTGGGAGGTAAAATCGTCGACATACTTCTTTATGCTCTTCTCTATTAGGTTATCCCCAAGCACTACCACTATCTTGTTTCCCTGCGCGAAATGCCTGGCCAGGCCGAGCGCTTCGGCTATCCCGCCCTCGCCGCGCTGGTAAGTATAGTTGATGTGCTTAAGGCCGAACTCCGAGCCGTTGCCCAGGAGACGCAGGAAATCGCCCGCGTTATTGCCTCCGGTAACAATAAGGATATCGCGTATCCCCGCGTCGACAAGCGTCTGTATGGGATAATATATCATAGGCTTGTCGTATACCGGTAAAAGGTGCTTGTTGGTTATCCTCGTAAGGGGATCTAATCTGGTCCCGAGGCCGCCCGCGAGGATAACGCCCCTGAGCCCCATTATTTCCTCCAATCGAAGGGGATATCGTTGTCGTAGGCGTCAACCCTGTATTCGTCCGGGTCCTTTGGGTTATACGGCATTGTCGGGACATTAAGTATCATCGATTCCACGTCGGCTACGCATTTAAATCCATGGTATACCCCCTTGGGTATTTTAACCATAAAAGGGTCCTCGAGGGAAAGGATGAACTCGTTGACCTCGCCCTTGGTCCCGGAACCTTCCCTGGCATCGTATAAGCCCAGCCTGATCCTGCCGTTGAGGCAAACGAAATGGTCATCCTGTTTCTTATGAAAATGCCAGGCCTTTACCACTCCCGGGAATGCCGTCGTGAAATATACCTGCCCGAACTTCTCGAAGATCCCGTCGTCGCAGCGCAGTATCTCCATGAGCTTTCCCCTCTCATCGGGAATAGCCTTAAGTTTCTTTATCTTTACACCTTCTATCATTGCTGTGCCCTCCCTATGCAGCTATACCTGAATCCCCCCTGTTTCATCTTAGCCGGGTCATAAATGTTCCTGCCGTCCACGATCACCGGCTGCCTCATCATCTTCCTGACCCTGTTAAGGTCTATCTCCTTGAACTCATTCCATTCTGTAAGGATCACGGCACAGTCGGCGCCTTTAAGGGCCTCATAGGAACCCTTGCAGAATTTAACCCCCTTGAACTCAGGAAGCGACCTTGCGCGGGTCATCGACTGCGGATCGTACGCCTGAATATGCGCTCCTTCAGACTTGAGTTTTTCTACTATACCCACCGAAGGAGCGAACCTCATATCATCCGTATTAGGTTTGAAAGCGAGACCCAGTACCGCTATCTTCTTGGACTTGATGTTCCATACGGCCTTTTCTATCTTCCTGACCAGCAGCGCCTTCTGCGAATCATTGATCCTCTTGACAGCCTTGAGCAACTCGAAATTATAACCGAGTTTCTCGGATATGTGTATGAAAGCCTCTATGTCCTTGGGAAAACAGAATCCCCCGAAACCGACGCCGGCGTCAAGGAAAGACCTCCCTATCCTCTTATCGAGACCCATTCCCCTTGCAACCTCTTCCACATCGGCTCCCGCTTTCTCGCATATATTCGCCACGGCGTTAATAAATGAGATCTTGGTGGCGAGGAAAGAATTGGAGGCATGCTTGATTATCTCCGCGCTGTTGATATTGGTAACTATTATCTCGGCGCCGAGCGGCCTGTAAAGTTCCGTAAGTATCGCGGCGGCCTTTTTGCTCTCTACGCCTATCACTATCCTGTCCGGGTTCATGAAATCGCCTATCGCCGAACCTTCCCTCAGGAACTCCGGGTTGGAAGCGACGTCAAATTTAACACCCTTGCGGGCATAAGCCTCGAGGGTCCTTCGTATCCATATACCGGTCTCGACCGGCGTGGTGGATTTCTCGACGACAAGATGGTAAGATTTGATATGGCGGGCTATGTCCCTTGCGACAGCCTCGATATATGTCAGGTCCGCCTCTCCGCTCTCCTTTGGCGGGGTGCCGACCGCAATAAAAGTCACCTCGCTGGCCTCGACCGCGCTCTTAAGGTTCGTCGTGAACTTGATCCTCTTCTCTTTCCTGTTCCTCTTAATAAGGTCATCGAGTCCTGGCTCATATATGGGTATAATGCCCCTGTTGAGCTTAGATATCTTAGAGGCGTCTATATCGTTGCAAACCACATCGTTGCCCAGGTCTGCAAGGCATGCCGCCGTAACAAGTCCAACATATCCCGCTCCTACCACGGCTATCTTCATTATCTCCCCTCTCTTAACCCGGCGGCAGCGACGAGCCGAACATCGGCGGGTTATAGTTTTGTTCGAATTCGACGGGAACATCCGGGAAAGCCTTCAGCCTGAAGACTATCATAAAAGTATGCCCGTGGTCCCTCGATATATTATACATGAAATCGCCTATCCAACAGTGCAAGTCGCGGCTGAGCCTGTACTCCTGTTCGGCCATGCTGTTTATGTATTTCTTCGGGGTCCCGTCCGGGGCCGTGCCGAACCTCTTAAGGTCCAACCTGTGGTAAGCCGTTACCTTCCACTTGGGAGTCACGTTGAACATGAACTGCCCTTCCAGGAGGCTTCCAAGATCGTTATCCCACCTGTAACCACCGGCATATCCCCAGGTCTTCCTCCTGAAATCCGTATATACGGTCTCCCTCAGGTCCTGGTTGTCGAAATCCAGTTCAGGGTTCCCCACGAAATTAAAACTGAAAGAATCGAACCTCGCGCTATGCGGGTTATACACGGAATTGGATAATATGCGCAGCCAATTATAAGGCTTCGATTCCAGGGAAAGCGAGTAGTTGCCGAGCTTGCCGCCTTTATCGTCTTCGAACCCGAAATTATAATCGGTGCCCACCACGAACCTTGCTATATCCACGGTCTCCATCTTGTCTCCGACCATCCTCTTGGTCTGGAGTTTGTTCTCGAGCGAAGGCGATATGACATTGGCAAAAGAGACTTCATCGATCTCATCGAACTGCCCAAGTTTGCTGGAGTTGACCGTAGGCCTGTGCGAATAGTAATATTCGACGGTCGGGGAGATCACGTGCCTAAGGCCGTTTATATCCATGTTCATACCTTTATAATTTATGTTGTAGGTCTTATAGAAACGCGTATTCAAGTCCACGCCGGTGAAGAAATTGCCCCTTATCAGGTCGTTCTGGCCTTCGAGATCCCTGCTGTAATACGTCTGCCTCGTCCCGGTAAAAGGCCTGACCCCGAGCCATCCGAACAGGTTGGATTGGTAAGACAGCTGGTTCTTGGTGTCGAACCTGTTGGTGGTAGCCACCGAATTAACCGGAGAAGCCTCCACCTTGTTAAGGTTCGCGGCGGATACCTCGCCGTCATAATAGAAATTCGATTTGCCGAACTTGATGCTCGTGGTCTCTAATTTCGCCTGCGGAAGATATTCGACCACCGAATCGAACCTGTTCATCCTCTTCTGCACGAGGAAACTGGTGGTGTAGAACGCATCCGTCCTGATCACGGACGCGTAATTGTTGCTGACCATGTCGCGCTGGTAGTCTCGGATGTAATAATCCTTTATGACGTTAGGGTCCGACATCTTATTGAACTCGGCCACCGCCTGTGTCACGGGATCCATCTGCCACTTATGCCTTAATTGGGCGCGGTAACGTTCGATATCCTTCCCCTTGGGAGAATTTGACTCCTCATACGGGCGGTTGCTCCATATATTGTATTTCTTTTCGTCGAAATAATTGAACCTGAACAGGCCGCTCCCGTACTTCTCGGTGCCGTAATTCGTGGTAATGCCGTAAGAAAAATCTCTCTTCTCCCTGTAATCGATATGGATGCGGCCCCTGAGGTTCTCGTTTATGTAATAACGCCATGAGGTAAGCACGAAATAACCCCAGTCTGAATTTTTACCGGGAACAACGGTCACCCCAGGGTGGTAGTCTTTCAGGGAATGGCTGTAATAAGGGAAATACATTATGGGGACATCCCCAACGAAGAATAAAATGTTCTTGGCGGTTACCCTGTCATCCAGGTATATATTCAGCTGCTTGGACTGTATCCTGTAGTGGGGATGTTCATGGTCACATGTAGTGACATATCCCCTCTTTATATAGTAATCATCCTGTCCGAGCTTTTCCGCCTTTTCGCCCTTGCCGTAGAAAACCGGCTCGATGTATACGTTCGGATCGAGGACAGTCCCAGTTTTTGTCTCTATGTTATATATAACGCGCTCGCCCTTGAAAAAATTCCTGCCCTGGGTCAGGACAACGTCGCCTTCGGCGACTACTTCCTTTGTGTCGGAATGGAATATCGCCTTCGTGCAGGTCACCTTGAGGTCCTGGTAGGTTATTATGACGTTGCCGTTAGCGCTTGCCATCTTGCCGCCTTCGTTGTATTCAACCGTATCGCCGTTTATGACGACCGGCTCCTTGCTCTCCTTGTCAAAATTCAAAGCAGGCAGCTTATTCTTATCGAAAGCCGCCGCCGAAGGACAGGTAAGCGCCGCCGCGCAAGAAGTAAAAAGCGCTATAAGCAGTGCTCTCTTCAGCAATTTGGTACCTTCTTCCAATCGTTCAAGAAACGTTCTACTCCTATATCGGTAAGGGGATGTTTGACGAGCCCCATGAGGACTTCGTAAGGTATCGTGGCGCAATCCGCGCCGGCCTTAGCGGCCTCTATGACGTGCAAAGGATTGCGTATTGAAGCCACGATTATCTGAGTCCTGATGCCGTAATTATCATATATCTTGCGCATATCCCTTATAAGCTCCATTCCGGGCTGGCCGATATCATCAAGCCTTCCCACGAACGGGCTGACATAAGTAGCGCCTGCCTTCGCAGCCAGGAGCGCCTGAGGGGCAGAGAAACACAATGTTACGTTGGTCTTTATCTTCTCTTCGCTCAGTATCCTGACGGCCTTAAGGCCCTCTTTAACCAGCGGGATCTTCACCACTATGTTCTTGTCTATCTTCGCAAGTTTTTTTGCTTCTTTGACGATATCTGCGCATTCCAGGCTTACGGCTTCCACGCTTATCGGGCCGTCGACAACGGCGCAAATATCCTTGACGATCTCCATCAGGGGCCTGCATTCCTTCGAGACAAGCGTCGGGTTGGTGGTCACCCCGTCGACAACACCCATATCGACGGCGTCCTTTATGTGTTTTATATTGGCGGTATCGATGAATATCTTCATGGTTGCCTTTTCATTTTTAAAAGAAGAGCGCTGCGGCGCCTATCATCCCTGCGTCGTTGCCCAATTTAGCTTTCAATATCTTCACGGCACGCCCCGGTATGCGCATCGAGCGCCTTTTAACCGTCCGCCTTACGGGCCTGAATAACGGTTCGCCCGCATCAGCCACGCCGCCGCCGATTATTATCATCTCGGGGTTGAGAAGGTTCACTATACCCGAAAGGGTAGTCCCTATCCTTCCGCCTATCTTCTCCCATAAGGCTATGGCCGCTTTGTCGCCCTTGCGGGCCGCCTTGCTGACGATCTCCGGAGTAACCGATGAGAGGTCGCCTTTTACCATCGCCTTTACTCCGGGCGCCCTGCCTGCCCTAATAGCGGACTTCATCTCGGAAGCTATATGCCTGTTACCTACATAGCGTTCCAGGCACCCGTAACCTCCGCAATTACATGCCAGGCCGTCTTCCTTAAGGGGCATGTGGCCTACCTCGCCCGCCGAAAAAGTCGCACCACGGTACAGGCTGCCGTCAATGATAATGCCTCCGCCCACGCCCGTACCCAGTGTTATGCAAACGGCATTGCGGGCACCTCTGCCCGCCCCGAACTTGCATTCGCCCAGGGCCATTATGTTAACGTCGTTATCTACAAGGACCGGGATCTTAAGTTTTCTTTCGAGAAGGAGTTTAAGCGGGGTATTTTTCCACCCTCGGACATTGGTCAGGCCGTAGACCAGGCCCCTGTTAAAATCGACAAGACCGGGCACCCCTATCCCGATTCCTTCTATATTCCCGGGAGTCAGCCCTGCCTTTTGGATAAGGGCGCGAATTTCACAGGCAATAGCCTCCAGCAAAGAATCCCTCGAATCATAATCCGTAGTCGAAAGCCTTGACCTGTGTTTTATCTTTCCTTTGGAATCTACGAGGGCTAATTTTGTGTAAGTACCGCCCAGATCTATACCTATAGCGTTTTTGGTCATTGAGGGTTTAATATTAACTCAAAACGGGTTATTTTTCAACAGATTTCAGGGCCAGTATATAACCCTGTTCCTGCCTTCTTCCTTGGCCTTGTAAAGTGCCTGGTCGGCCTTGTCTATAAGCATCTGGACATCATCACCGTTATCGGGATAAGTGGCTATCCCGATGCTTATTGTCATCGTTATGGTCTCGTCGTATGCTCTGAATTTATGGTTCTCTACCTCCTGCCTTATCCTCTCTGCGACCGCTATGGCGGAGTTCCTGTCCGTATCGGGCAAAGCTATGACAAACTCCTCGCCGCCATACCGGCCTATAAGGTCAACCTGCCGGACATAGCCCTTCATTATTTTCGCTATTTCCTTCAGGACTATATCCCCCACGAGATGGCCGTAGGTGTCGTTGCACTGCTTGAAATGGTCCAGGTCTATCATGAGGACCGACAGTTTAAGACCGTGCCTTTTCGACCTTGCGAAATCCTCAGCATACCTTTCAAGGAAATGCCTCCTTACATATATACCGGTAAGGCCGTCGGTTATGGCTAAAGCCTGGACCCTTTCGTAAAGGCTTATCTTTTTAAGCTCAAGCGAAAGCTGTTCGGCAAGGATAGAGAAGCTCTCGGTATGTTCCTCGTCTATCCCGTCTATTGTAAGTATGCCTATGGGCATCCCTTCCGACAGCAAAGGAAGGGCTATAAATGACCTGCTGCCGTCTCCCAGGTGCTTCCTGAAAGGATGGCTATTGTCTATCGGGGCCCTGAGATATATAACCTCTTTGCGCGATGACACCGTCTCGGCCAACAGCTGGTCAAACTTGCTCGGCGGGCCGCTGTGGACATCCGCGGTAACAGGCCTGCTCGATGCGGGATTGTGTATCTCATAGGTTATCCTGGCGGTCGCGGCCTCCTGGGATTCGTCGAGCAGTATGACCTCGGCGGTCACGAATTTCGATATCTTATTGACCGCTTCCCTGAATATCCTCAACATATCGTCCATCTCCAGGGAGGCGCTCATCTTCTTTGTAACCTCATAAAGGTCCAGTATGTCGTGCACCTGGTTCTGGAGGGATATGTTCAGGTCCTTGAGCACTTTCAATTCCGTCGTGAACTCATCATAAGAGGCGCGGGATTCCGCGTATGAAGCGTTCTTCTTCGCGAAGAATTCGCTGTATATCCTGTTATAATAAACCGGTATCATCGGAACGAGGTTTATGAAAAGTATCGACGCCAGGTAGGGCAGTTCCGAACCCCTGTTAAAGAACATCGAGACAAAGGTAAGCGCACTTACGCAGCCGGATATCACATAGGCCTGGGCCGGTCCGAACTCAAAAGCCACGGGGATTATCGCGATCACGGAAAGGTTCACATTTAAAAGGAAGTATGTCGCCTTGGGAGTAAAGAGAACGCTATAGACCGGCCTGGCCAAGGCAAGGAAGAAGAACAGAAAAAATATTCCCTTCCCCGAAAATATCCACTTCCTGCGTGAATCGACTACGCCAGGCATACGCGGTTCCCTCCGCCCGATTTCGCTTCATATAGCGCGGCATCGGCTGTCCTGATCAATTCGTCCCTGGTTACCGCATCTTCGGGCAGGGACGAGCAACCCATTGAAACGGTGACATGGGTATCCACCTGCCTCAGTACGAACTTCTGCGATTCTATCTTCTTTCGTATCCCTTCGCCAAGGGTCCTGGCCTCGGACTTGCCTTTTCCGAAAAGTATCAGCACGAACTCTTCCCCGCCGTATCTTGCCGCGAGGTCGCCAAGCTCTATGGAAGATTTCAATATCTCGCCTATGGATTTGAGGACTATGTCGCCTGCGGTATGGCCGTACTTATCGTTGTAGGTCTTGAATCCGTCTATGTCGAGCATCAACAACGAGAGCGGCTGTTTCAACCTTGCCGCCTTGACGGTATCCTCGTCCAGCCTCTCCTTGAAATACCTCTGGCAATACAACCCGGTAAGACCGTCGCTTATCGCCAGGTCTTCGATACGCCTGTAAAGTTTGGCGTTCTCAAGCGCGATCGCGGCGAGGTCCGAGAGGATAGTAAGCAACCTCAAGTCGTCGGAGACATACGCCTCGGCCTCTTTCGACTCTACCCTGAGAATACCTATAACCTTCTTCTGGGAGATAAGCGGCGCGGCGATCAGGGACTTGAACTCCCTCTTGAATTCGTGGGGAACAAGGTCCAGGTTGAACCTGAAATCCTTATCGGTATCCGAGATCAGCAGCGGCTGACGCTGTTTCAACACCCAAAAGTCGAATATATCCCCTTTCTTGGACTTAACCGACAGCGGCCCGTCCTTGGCCCTGGCGGCTTTAAGTGCAAGCTCATGGGCATCCTCATCCACAAGGAACAGTATGCAGCCGTCGGCCTTCTCGACCAGGTCACTTACATTATCGGTCACTATATCTATTACGCCTTCAAGCGAAAGCGTAGAACTCAACCTGCTGGTAAGGTCCTTGAGCGTCGCGTACCTGATGACCTTCTCTTTCAGGGCATCATTGGTCCCCTGCATGTATGAATATTCGGCCTGGAGCGCGTTGCGCTCTTCTTCAAGGCTGCCGATCTGCCTGTCCACGGACAGTATATACGAGACCATGCTGTTCTTGAATATGGTGACGAAAGCGCCGAGCGTCAGGAAGACAAGTATCTGGATGTTAAGCCACCTGGCGTTGGTAACGAGGGTAACGAAAAGCGTAAGGACGGAAGAAAGGCCTACGTAGATCCACAGTCCCCATTCGCCGAAGGCGAGCCAAGCGGCAAGGATCAGGAAATCGATCAGGATAAGGAGCGACCCGGCTACCCCGTATATCCAATACTCAATAGGGTATTGATGGCAGGCTGAAACGATGAGAGTAGATGCGAAGAGAAAACCTGCTATCGCAAGTATCCCTGAAAAGAATTTCGCTTTTTTCAAACTAGATGATCGCTTTCTCGGTGTCCTTATCGAAGAAATGGATCTTGCTCATGTCGAAGACAAGGTCAATATCATGGTTGACCTCAGGTTTATCGTGGCCTCCGACACGCGCGGTGAACGACTGCTTTGGGGTGGCCATGTGCAGATAGACCTCCGAACCCATAGGCTCGACAACATCTACCCTTGCCGTTACCGTGTTCTCGGGAGGAGCTTCCTGCACAAAGAGTTTGTCATAGATATCCTCGGGTCGCACCCCGAATACCACGTCCTTTCCTTCGTAGGATGACAGTTTTGGGACCATATCGTCAACGATCTTGACCTTGAAGGTCCCTTCATCAAAATAATATTTACCGTCGACCTTTACAACCTTGCCGTTCAGGAAGTTCATGGGCGGGCTGCCGATAAAACCCGCGACGAATTTATTGACAGGCTTGTCGTATAATGAGATCGGGTCCGCAACCTGATGGACCACGCCGTCCTTCATTACTACGATGCGGTTGCCGAGGGTCATGGCTTCCGTCTGGTCGTGGGTAACATATATCATGGTTGACTGCAGCCTTGTATGGAGCTTGTTGATATCGGTCCTCATCTGTACGCGCATTTTTGCGTCAAGATTCGAAAGGGGCTCATCAAACAAAAAGACGAGCGGTTTCCTGACTATCGCTCGTCCGACTGCAACCCTCTGCCTCTCGCCGCCTGACAACTCCTTAGGTCTTCTGTTGAGATATTTCGCTATCCCAAGGGTCTGGGCCGCCTCCTTTACACGCTGGTCAATTTCAGCCTTTGAATATTTGCGCAGCTTCAATCCGAACGCCATATTCTCATATACGGTCATGTGCGGGTAAAGGGCGTAATTCTGGAATACCATCGCTATATCACGGTCCTTGGCCGGGACATCGTTGACAAGCTTGTCGCCGATAAATATCTCGCCTTCCGATATCTCCTCGAGCCCGGCTATCATCCTTAAAGTAGTAGATTTACCGCACCCGGAAGGACCTACGAATACTACGAACTCCTTGTTCTCTATGCCCAGTGAAACATCGCAAACAGCTTTGACATTGCCGGAATATATTTTCGAGACATGCCTGAGACTGACCTGCGCCATTTAAACCTCCTTGGGTATATTTAAACCAATGATACAATAGAAGTTAAATGCTGTCAACAGTACTTAAAGGGCCTTAAGGGGTAAGGTACTCTATTGTCCGGGCTATCCCGGCTTTAAGGTCCTTCCTGTGTAATATCATATCCAGCAAACCGTGATCCAAAAGGAACTCGGAGCGCTGGAACCCCGGCGGGAGCTTCTGCCTTATAGTCTGTTCGATCACCCTTGGGCCAGTAAAACCTATCAGGGCCTTGGGTTCGGCGACTATCACGTCGCCGAGGGAGGCGAAACTCGCCATTATCCCGGCCATGGTCGGGTTTGTAAGGACAGATATATACGGGACCCCTGCCTCGTGAAGTTTGGCAATAGCAGCCGAGGTCTTCGCCATTTGCATCAGCGAAAAAAGGCCCTCATACATCCTTGCCCCTCCTCCCGACCCCGAAACGATCACGAGAGGGAGCCTCAAGTTAGTCGCCAGCTCCGTTGCCCTGGCGATCTTCTCTCCGACAACCGAACCCATGGATCCCATTATGAAACGGGAATCCGTAACTACAAATATCACCCTCTTGCCCTCTATGGAGCCCCTGCCGCTTATGCAGGCCTCATTGAGGCCGGTCGCCATCTGGTCTTCCTTGAGCTTGTCCTCGTAGGACCTCGGGCCCTTGAAAAGCAGCGGGTCCATAGGCCTCAGGGCGGCGTCACGTTCCTCAAAACTACCCTCATCGAGAAGCATCGCTATCCTCTCGTTAGCGTTGAGGACAAAATGATAATCGCACTTGGGACAGACCTTCATGTTCTCCTCAAGGGCCTTATTGTATATTATCTCCCCGCAGTCCTCGCACTTAGTCCAGAGGCCTTCGGGAATGTCTTTCTTCTTAGCCACTTTGACTATGGTATATTTGGATTTTCCGAACATTTTTATTCGAACCTGTTTATTAAAAGACCGGACGGCGGTTTGGGATAAAAATAAGTGGTCTTGTGCGGCATCCTCTCGCGGCACCTGACTATATTATAAATATCCTTGAGCTCCGGGGGCTTAAGGAAGAAAGCCGCCCGTTTGGCTTTTGAAGCGGCCCACCTGAACGCTGTCTCAGGGTCCCTTGTGAACGTTATAGCCTCCTCGGCCTTTTTTCCCTTCAGGCCGAGCGCTTTCTCGAATACCAGATGGTGCAGGATCACGACATCCAAATTCCTCCAATAGGACGAATTCCCGGAATCTATAAGCCCGCTTGCATCAGAACGCTTCAACTTAAGGCACAGGTAGTTCTTTCCTCCGAGATAAGCGCCTATTATATGTCTGCCGCCGGAGCCTATAAGCGATTCCATCTGCTTCCTGCCGTTGACCCTTATTATATCAAAATATCCGCTTACTTTTTCCAGATTTTTGAGTACGGCAGACGCCGCGAGTCCCTCTACCATGCGGTGGGTGGGTAAAATGGAAAGCCCCCCGGGATCCGAGGGGGCAAAATACATCATAAGGTAATCGCAGGCAGCAGGTCCTGCTTTTCTGGCTGCAGCCTGCCTGAATCTCCTGTATTCAAGGGCAACTTCATAACGATGGTGCCCGTCAGCGATCAGGGCCTTCTTCCTTGACATCAGGCCGGAAAGCGTCTTTATCGTCCTTTGGTCCGTAATGCGCCATATCCTGTTCCGGGTCCCCTCGAATACCGTATCTATGACCGGCCTGGAACTGCAAGCGGCTTTCCTTAGGATATTCAATATCTTACGGTCCTCATCAAATACTATCGAGAATACCGGGCTAAGGTTCGCTCGCGTCTCTTTCATCAGCTCAAGCCTGTCCGCCTTCGGCCCCTTAAAAGTTTTCTCGTGAGGCAGAAAACCTTTCGTACGGTCTTCCTCAAGCCTGGCCAACGATATGAAACCCATCCTGTCCTTTACTTTGCCGCCGATCCTGTACTGTTGGCTGTATACATAAACCGAATCTTCACTCTCCTTTTCCAGGATCCCTTTGGCAAGCCACTCTTCCAGGACCCTGCCGGACCTCGTATACCTGTTGTCGCGACGGTTATCTCCGGCAAAGACCTTTCCAAGGTCCAGGCGGATGAAATTATAAGGACTGCTGCGGTAGTAACCTTCCTGTTGTTCACGGCTTATAACATCGTAAGGAGGGGTTATGAGTCTTGAGAGCTTCCCTGCCGCCTTGGGATTATACCTGTAGCCCTTGAAAGGTTTTATTATCGTCATCTTTTTAAAAAGCCCACCGCCAGCGCCCCGAGAAAATCAAAGAAAAGGTCGATAAAGCTGCTGACCCTTCCGGGGACAAAAAGCTGGTGGATCTCATCGGTGGCTCCATATATTGTTGTCAGGATGACCGCGAATGCCAATAGCCTGAAACCGCTTAACCCGGTAAAACTCCCTTTTAACGCCCTTATCAATAAGAAACATAGGGCCCCGAACTCGACCGCGTGCAATAATTTATCGAGCTGCGGGATTTGCGTTTCGGGAAGCGGATGCTCCATCGCGGAACCGATGAAGATTATAGCACAATATGCTATTACTGGGAACCAAAAAATAAGGAACCGCAGGAAGGGTCCGCGTGCTGACGGATTCACCTGAAGAAACTCTTGATCTTCCTGATGAATGAGGCGGCTTTGGGGAAGGTCTCTTCACCGGAGGCTTTCGCGAATTCCCTGAGCAGCCGTTTCTGGGACTCATTCATCGCGGCAGGGGTCTCTACAATAACGCGCACATGCTCATCTCCGCGTATGCCGGAGTGCACGTCTGGCATCCCCTCCGCCCTTAACCTGAATATCCTGCCGCTCTGGGTGCCGGCCGGGACTTTCATCCTCACTTTACCTTTAAGGGTGGGGACTTCCACTTCGGTCCCGAGCGCGGCGTCAACCATGGATACGGGCACTTCACAAAGTATGTCGCTGCCATGGCGTTCGAATATCTCGTGGGGCCTGACATATATCAGGACATAAAGGTCCCCTCGCGGGCCTCCGCGCATTCCGGCCTCACCTTCACCGGCAACGCGCAGGCGCATACCGCTTTCTATGCCCGCAGGTATCTTGACGGTTATCTTCCTGTCGACTACCGTCCTGCCGCTGCCCCTGCATTTCGGGCAGGGTTTCGAAATTATGCTGCCCTCTCCGCCGCATTTATCGCATGGACGGGAAAAGACCATGAAACCCTGTGAAGAACGTATCTGGCCGGACCCGCCGCATTTGGGGCAGGTTTGCCTGCTCGACCCCGGGGCCGTGCCTTCGCCCTTACAGCCCTGGCAGACTTCGTGCCTGGGGATAACAAATTCTTTAGATACTCCGGAAGCCGCCTCGTTGAAACTTATCTCCAGGTCAAACTGCAAGTCGGAACCGCGGCGCTTTCCGCCGGAGCCCCTGCGGCCGCCGAACATCCCGCCGCCACCCCCTCCAAAGATGCCGCCCAGTATATCCTCAAGGTTAATTCCGCCCAGGCCGAGGTCATCGAACACACTGGAAAAATCCGCGCCCCTGAATATATCCTCGGAGGTATAGCGCGAATCTATACCCTCATGGCCGAACTGGTCATACTGCGCCTTCTTCTGCGGATCGGAAAGAACGGCATAGGCCTCGGAAAGCTCCTTGAACTTCTCTTCCGCTGCCTTTTTGTCGTTAGGGTTCCTGTCCGGATGATACTTGAGCGCCAACTTTCGGTAGGCGCTCTTTATCTCATCGGCCCCGGCGCTCTTCTGAACGCCGAGTATCTCATAATAATCTCTCTTCGTAGCCATATTTATTATGGGGACGTGTCACTTTGGGACAGGTTACTGTAGTAGAGTGTCCCAAAGTGACACGTCCCCTGTTCTTTACTTTTTGTTGTCGTCGTCCGCCTTGAACTCGGCGTCGATGATGTCGTCTTTCTTGGGACCGGCTTCACCCGTCTGGTCCCCGGAAGCGTCGCCCTGTGGCTGCTCCGGCCCGGCTTGTGGTCCACCCTGCGGACCCGCGTCGGCCTGGCCCCCTTGGGGTTTTTGCGCGCTCGCCTTGTATATCTCCTCAGCAAGTTTGTACGAGGCCTGCTGTAGAGTCTCCATCGACTTCTTGATGCGGTCGACGTTCTTATCCTTTATCGCCTGTTTCAGGTCATTAAGGGCCGTCTCTATATTCGCCCTCTCCTGCTGGCTGACCTTGTCGCCGTAATCCTTGAGCGACTTCTCGGTCGTATAGACAAGACTGTCGGCCTGGTTGACCACTTCGACCTCTTCCTTCTTCTTGGTATCTTCGGAAGCGAACTTCTCGGCCTCCTTGACCATGCGGTCTATCTCTTCCTTCGAGAGTTTCGTCGGAGCGGTTATCTTTATCGACTGCTCCTTTCCGGTGCCCATGTCTTTCGCGTTAACGTGGACGATACCGTTTGCGTCTATATCGAAGGTAACTTCTATCTTCGGTATGCCCCTCGGCGCGGGCGGGATACCTACAAGGTCAAATCGCCCAAGCTCTGTATTGTCGTTGGCCATCTGGCGCTCTCCCTGCAATACGCGCACGGTAACAGCGGGCTGGTTGTCCGCGGCCGTAGAGAATACCTGGCTCTGCCTGGTCGGTATGGTGGTATTCCTTTCGATCAACTTAGTGAAAACGCCGCCAAGTGTCTCGATACCAAGCGAAAGCGGGGTAACATCCAAAAGCTGTATGTCTTTTATTTCGCCTCTCAACGCGGCCGCCTGTATCGCGGCGCCTAAAGCGACGCATTCCATCGGATCTACACCGCGCTCTATTTTCTTGCCGACATAGTCCTCGACGAACTTTTGGATTATCGGCATGCGTGTCGGGCCGCCGACGAGTATTACCCTCGAGATGTCGTTCATCGTCAGTTTCGCGTCCTTTACGGCATTTTCCATGGGGGCGCGGCACCTGTTGACTATCGGCGATACCAGGTCCTCAAGTTTCGCGCGGGTTATCGTATGCGTGAAATGCTTAGGCCCTGAGGCATCGGCCGTAATGAACGGCAGGTTGATGTCGGTCTGAAGCGTGCTTGAGAGTTCGACCTTCGCCTTCTCCGCCGCCTCGCGAAGCCTCTGCACGGCCATCTTATCACTCTTAAGGTCTATGCCCGTCTCGCGCTTGAACGTCCCGACGAGGTATTCTATCAAAGCGTTATCCATGTCGGTACCGCCGAGCTGGGTATCGCCATTGGTCGAGAGCACCTCGAATCCGCTGGCCTTCTGTTCCTTGTCATACCACATTTCCATTATCGTGACATCAAGCGTGCCGCCGCCGAGGTCGAAGACCATTATCTTCATCTCTTTCTCGGCCTTGTCAATGCCATAAGCAAGGCACGCGGCCGTCGGCTCGTTTATGATGCGCAATACCTTAAGTCCGGCAATCTCACCGGCATCCTTGGTAGCCTGGCGCTGGTTATCGTTAAAATACGCCGGGCAGGTTATGACCGCCTCGGTCACGGAATCGCCCAGATAGGCCTCGGCATCCTGCTTGATCTTTTGCAGTATGAAAGCCGATATCTGCTGGGGAGTATATTCCTTACCGAATACCCCGAACTTATAGTCCGTACCCATCTTCCTCTTCGCGGCCTGTATCGTGCCCTCGGGGTTGATGGCCGCCTGCCTGCGGGCCGGCTCGCCTACCAGGCGCTGGCCGTCCTTAGTGAAAGCCACATAAGACGGGAACGCCTTTCCGCTCGCCACACCCGCGCCTTCCGCGGACGGGATTATCGCCGGACGGTCTCCCTCCATGGCCGCCGCCGCCGAGTTCGAAGTACCTAAGTCTATGCCTATCGCTTTTGCCATTTATTTGTCCTCCTCTTTCTCTTCTTCTTTGTCTTCTATTATCTCTTCTTTCCCGTTCGAAACCTTAACAGCCGCCGGCCTCAAGACTTTGCCGTTGAGCTCATATCCTTTCCTCAATACTTCCAAGACCGTATTATCGGGGTGTTCCGCGTCTTCGACATGCTCGACCGCCTCATGCTTTTCCGGGTCGAAAGGCTGCCCCTGCGGGTCAATGACCTTCAAACCGTTATCCTTCAATATCCCTTGGAAATCGGCACGGACCATCTCTATCCCCTGCACCAGCACCTTGGCGTCATTTGTATTCTTCGCCGAATCGATCGCGCGCTCGAAATCATCCATGACCCTGAGCAGCTCCGAGATCAGCGACTCGTTGGCAAACCTCACAAAATCCTGCTTCTCCCTCTCCTGGCGTTTCCTGCGGTTCTCGAAATCGGCCTGCATCCGCAGCATCTTATCGAGAAGCTCTTCTTCCGTTATCTTCGTTTCTTTCTTTTCTTCTTCCATTTATTCACTCAGTCTTGTAAGAAGGCTGCTAAAAACATCGCTGACGAACTCTACCGCCGGGATCGCGCGAGGGTAGTCCATCCTGGTCGGGCCTATCACGCCTATGCTTCCGACATTCCTGTCGCCTATCCTGTAATTGGAGATCACCAGGCTGCATTCCTTCATGTTGTCAAAAGGGTTCTCGGAACCTATATGAACTCTCGCTTTATTCTCGTTAAGGTCGCCGTCCATGATATCGAGTATTTCATCCTCGTCCTCGAGGACCTTTATAAGATGCTTGACCTTGGCCGCGTCCCGGAACTCCGGCTGTTCTATCATGTAATGCGTTCCGTCAAGAAGTATCCTCTCGTCGCTGTCATCGAGTATATGAGACATGTTCAACAACTCGCTGGCTTCTTTGAGCAGGTGGTAGAGCGGGTCGCCTTCGCCCATCATCTTCCTGAGCAGATAACCGGTAACGTCACTCAACTGCAGGCCGTCAAGCTCATCGTTCAGGAATTTTGAGACCCTCGAAAGTTCACTCTCTTCTACAGACTCCCTTATCTCGAACATCGAATGCTTCACCAACCCCTGCGCGGTGAACAGGAGCGCATATACTTTGGTCCTGGTCGCGGGAATAAGCTCTATCCTCTTGAAAGTCCTCCTTTTTGCGCGCGGGTAACTCACTATGGAAGTCTGCCCGGTCAATCCGGATACTATCCTGGCGACCCTTTTTATCAACTCCTCAAGCTCCTCGGCGTCCTCCCTGAGCGTCCCTTCAACCGACTTCTTCTCATCTTGGGTAAGGCGCCTCGGTTCCATTATAGAATCTATGAAATACCTGTAACCCTTATCGGTCGGTATCCTGCCCGCCGAGGTATGCGGATGGGTTATGTACCCCATCTCCTCAAGAGTGGACATGATATTCCTGATCGTAGCCGGGCTCAGGTGTTCCCTGAGCTTCTTGGACACTGCAAGGGAACCAACCGGGGTTGCGGTCGAGACGTATGAATCGACCACTACCTCCAAAATGCTGTTTCTCCTTGATAATGAATTAGTTACGACCATATTGGACACCTATTTTGATGCTGCATTAGCACTCTTTTAAGTTGAGTGCTAATCAAAGTTTATCACAAAAACCTCTTTTGTCAAGTAAATTTTTTAAACGTATAGGCATGTCAGCTTCAATGTAGACATGCTCCCCCTTGAAGTCGCGGCTTATTATACTGGACTCCTTATATATCTGGCTCAGGAGTTTGCCTTCGGACTGGGGTATGGCGGCTTTTACGTATACCAGCGAGGCAAAGAGTATCATGGAGATGCGCTGTACTAACTCTTCGAGGTTCTGTCTGTTCAGGGCCGATATGGCGATCGAATTGTCGAACTCCCTGAGGAGCCGGTTAATTACGGCCATATCCTCAACCCTGTCGATCTTATTGAGGACCGTTATGACCGTCTTGTCCCGGATATCGAGCTCCTCCAGGACCTCATGCACGGCCTGGTTCATTTCGTATATTATCGGGCTTGAAGCGTCAAGGACATGTATGAGCATATCCGCTTCCGCGGCCTCTTCCAGGGTCGCCTTAAAGGCCTCGATAAGATGGTGCGGCAATCTGTGGAGGAAGCCGACTGTATCCACGAATACCGCCTTCTGGTTGTTCGGGAGCACCAGCCGGCGCGCGGTAGGGTCCAGTGTGGAAAAGAGCCTGTCCTGTGAAAGTACTTCGGAATCGGTGAGAGCATTGAGCAGGGTTGACTTTCCAGCGTTTGTATAACCGACGAGGGATATTATAGCAACCTCTCCCTCGCGGCGTTTCCTGCGAAGCCCCTCCCTGCGTTCATGTATCTTAGAAAGGCTTTCCTTGAGCCTCGAGATCTTCTCCCTTATCTTGCGGCGGTCCATCTCCAGCTTCTGCTCGCCGGGGCCCCTGGTGCCGATCCCTCCGCCCAATCTTGAAAGCATGACGCCTTTTCCTTTCAACCTGGGCAGAAGGTATTGGAGTTGGGCAAGCTCGACCTGTACCTTGCCCTCGGCGGAATGCGCCCTGCCGGCAAATATGTCTAGGATCAACTGCGTCCTGTCTATTACCTTCAGGCCTATCTCTTCTTCGAGGTTCTGCTGTTGTGTCGGCGAAAGGTCATCGCCAAAAATAACAACATCAGCGCCCTTGTCCCTGCATATAAGTTTTATCTCGCCTGCTTTGCCTTTACCTATATAGTGCCCCGGCGCCGGTTTGTCTTTGAAACATTCTACCAGGTCTACGACCTGGAGGCCCGCGGACTTAACCAATTCGCGAAGTTCAAAATTTATGTCATCGAGTTTCCAGGAATCTTTATACGCTTTATCGAAGAACTCGACCGTTACTAAGAGAGCTTTTTCCATATATCCCTTGCGACCGCCTCCGTATCAAAATTTTCATCAAGCTCGATCCATTCCACGCGCTCGTCCCCCCTGAACCATGTAAGCTGGCGTTTCGCGAAACGGCGGGTGTCCCTCTTTACAAGCCTCTTGGCTTCTTCCAGACCGTATTCGCCGGCGAGATAGCCGAATATCTCCTTATATCCGAGCGCCTGCGAAGCCGTCAGGCTCAGCTTTCCGGCCATAAGTGCCTCGGCTTCGCCTACCAGCCCTCCGGAGAACATGAGATCCACCCTTTCATCTATCTTCCTGTATAACGCCGCTCGTTCCATAGTAAGGCCGAATATCCTGACATCATATCTCTCCCCCAGGCCCGAGGTCTTTTTCTGCAGCTCGGATATAGGCTCTTTCGCTTTCTCGTATACCTCGATGGCCCTTATTATCCTTCGAAGGTCATTCACGTGTATCTTAGCCGCAGCCTGCGGGTCCACCCCGGCCAGCCGCTTGTGCAGGGCTTCCGGGCCGAACTCCTCTGCCTCTTCCTGCAGGGACTCCCTGAGCCGCCTGTCGGTAACCGGCGCTTCGAATATCCCGTCTATAAGCACCTTCGCGTAAAGGCCGCTTCCGCCGACCACCAGCGGCGTCTTCTTCCTTGATATTATGCCCTCGATCGCCTTAACTGCCAGCTCGCGGTATTGAGCCACGGAAAATTCTTCGGAGGGCTCGACTACATTTATCAGGTGGTGGGGCAGCGCATTAAGCAGCATCGCGGCGGGTTTCGACGTCCCGATATCCATCCTCTTATAGACCTGCATTGAATCACAGGAGATTATCTCGCAGTCTATGATACGGGCCAGCTCAAAAGACAAGCCGGTCTTGCCTATTGCGGTGGGGCCTACGATAAAGATTATCCTGTCAGCCATAAATTACGGAAGGACTTTCGTTGGAAGGCCTTCGGCCCTCAATTTCTTGGCCAGCGCTTCCGCCGAATCCCTGTCGCCGAGCCTGCCGACCCTTACCTTATAAGATTCTTCCGCGTCACCGCTCGATTTCACAATAGAGGCGTCATAACCCTTCTTGACAAGTTCATCGCATAACCTGAGGGCATTTGCCTTCTTATTGAATGAGCCGACCTGTACCGTAAAGAAAAGTATCTCGTCCCTGAGCGCATCCGAGGCCGTCTGAGCTTCAAAACTCATCGGGTATTCGCTCTTTACTTTCTGGTAATAATTCCTCGCCGACTGCCAGTTACCTTCTTTTTGGGCGCATTTTGCCAGCCTGAAATAAGCGACCGCTCCCCCCTCCGATTTCGGGTACTTTGAAAGATATTTTTCATAGCAGGCCCTGGCATTCTTGTAGTCCGAGCTCAGGTAGTAACTGTCGGCTATACCCAATTGGGCCAACGGCGCAAACCTGCTCTTTGGGGCCGTATCCATAAGTATATTGAAATTCTTCCTGGCGAGGTCATAGCGGCCCAGTTTATTGAGACTTGTGCCGATCATGTAATAAAGCTTATCCTTCTCCTTGTATGATTGCACAAGCTTTACGCCTTCCCTGACGGTATTCTCGTAATCGCCGCTCACGAAATATTCGTCTATGGTCTCCGCCGCGGCGGGCATCAAAGGCAACCCGGCCGCCAATAGCGCCAGCAGCGCCGTTCCCGCTAGCGTATGGCCGACAACGGAAGATACCTTCACCTTTTTTATGGCTCCTATAAGCGCTCTGCCGCCTTCAAAGACAACCTTGATGTTCTGCCTGTTGCGTCCGGACACTTTATGCTTTTCCTTTCTGCATATCTGTTCCACAAGGACCTCGGTCTCACCGCCTATGAATTCCCTGTCGAGTGCACTCGACATCTTATCCCTTAACCTGAGCAACGCCTGGTTGCGCTCCTCTTTTACCTTCTTCGGCACATCATCATCGAACCCGCTCGCCTTAGCCGGAGGGCGCGGAGAGTATTTGAATATAAATGCCGAATTGAACCCGGCCTCCCGCATCACCTTTTCGGTCATGCGAAAATCCTCATCCGATTCACCCGGGTACCCGACTATTATATCCGTTGTCAGAGCGCAATCCGCCACATACTTGCGCAGCAGTTCGACTTTCTTCAGGTATTCCGAGGCTGTATAGCCCCTGTTCATCGACTTTAATATTTTATCAGAACCCGACTGCAAGGGCAAATGGAGATGTTCGCATACCTTCGGCAGGTCCCTCATCGCCTTGAAGAGCGCCTCGCTTGCGTCCTTCGGGTGGCTGGTAAGGAAGCGGACTCGCTCTATCCCCTCTATCCCATTGATCCTCTCCAGCAACCGCGTAAAAGGGGACGTGCCACTTTGGGACGTGTCATTTAGGGACACTCCGCTCTTATCCGCGTATGAATTAACATTTTGCCCCAGCAAGGTCACTTCTTTGTACCCTTTATCGGCGAGCGCCTTTATCTCGTCTATTATGTCATCCGCGGGCCTTCCGACTTCACGGCCCCTGACATAAGGCACGATGCAATACGAGCAGAAGTTATTACACCCTTCCATGATAGTAACCAGCGCGCTTATGCCGGGATTATGGTAGGCGATATTTCCGATATACGGACGCGAGACCTTGTCCGTCGAGATGACCGGGTCTTTCCTCCGCGCCATGATAGCGTCAACCGCCGCCGGGATGTCATAGATATTTGCCGGCCCGGCGATAAAATCCACTATCGGTACCCTGTCGATGATATTCCTGCCATGAGCCTTGGCCATGCAGCCGACAACGCCTATCACCAGCCGGGGACGTTTCTTTTTGAAAGGTGCAAGCGCCCCGACATTGCTGATCGCGCGGTCCTCCGCGTGCTTGCGCACGGCGCACGTATTGAATATAGCGGCATCGGCTTCTTCCGGGGAATCCGTAAGCTCCCAGCCCTTTTCCATCATGAGCCCGGCGATCTCTTCGGAATCACGGAAGTTCATCTGGCATCCAAAACTGCGAAGGTAAATTTTTTTCTTATCTTCTTTCATACTAGTGCCTTATGATATTACGCCCAAGTGTCTAAAACTGTCTAAGTAGATGAATGTATACGACTAAAAGGCGTTTTTGATGCTTTTTCATCCCGATTTTATCGTGTTTCTCCACTTCATCAGGTTTTCAATGTCTAAAACTGTAAAAA
This sequence comes from Candidatus Omnitrophica bacterium UBA6215, assembly GCA_002421665.1. GTDB lineage: Bacteria > Omnitrophota > Gorgyraeia > Pluralincolimonadales > Pluralincolimonadaceae > UBA6215. The sequence goes on along the minus strand of DISH01000004.1, from coordinate 193,856 downwards.
CAGGATAATTCCTGTAATCACGTTTCGGTTTGCACCAACCCTTCTTAATCCAATGATATAACGTCTGCCGATGCACCCTTAAAATTCTCGCTGTTTGCGTTAGGTTGTATTTTTTGCCTGACCACTGCGCGCATTTCTGAAAATGTTTTGCATCAACCTTTCTGATTTGGTTATCTATCGCCTGTTCTTTGAGTCTTCGTTCCTCTATATGCTGTTCTAAACACTTTTTATCTGCTTCAAATATTATCTCGATAAATCTTTCATATCGCCATTGCTCTTCGCTGCCGTCCAAATCCTTTTTTAAAACCGCCCATGGGCATCTCCTTTAGATTAAGTTTGGTTTATAAGGGTTTACTGTTCCAAAAATATGTTCTATTCCTTCTCGAAATTCAGATATATCGTCAAGATATAAAATCCTTAAGTTTTTAATTGCGCGGGAACAAGATACGTATAACAAGTTTTTTGTATTATTAAACTTAACTCTGTCTTCTTCAAGTAAAGAATCAGGATTTTTGTAATGCTTGAAAAAAGATGAGAATTTATCTTTATTCATTCGCCCAAAATCGTTTTCCATAATGATTATGACGTTATCGTATTCGGCGCCTTTTGTTCCATGATAGGTATGGTACTCAATCTCGGATTTTTGTTTATTGTTTATGAAATCGTACCAGATTTTCCACTGGTCTAATTTTATGTTTAGGAGTTCATCGAGTTTTGTTTTAGCGACTTCAACCTCATCTTTATCTATTAGGGCTATTATTTCATTTTGAAATGTTTGGTCCAATTTTTCCATGAAAGAGTCCATATCTTTGGTTTTTATGCTTGTTATTTTTTGTTCTTTTATGAACTCAACGAGCCTTTGTTTAAAGGCGTTTACTTCCTGAATGTCGAGATAAGAAAAATATTCTCCAGAAAGAAAATTGTCCAATTTTAGCTTAAATGGCTTAAATTCCTTTTCGTCTGTCTTTGCAGATAAATCATTCTGTGTCAATTCAACAACCGTAAGCTTGAATTCTTCCCACCTTCCGTTTCCTATATTGAAAAACAATTCGTCAAGGAGGTAATTTGTAAAATCGTGATATGAGTAATATTCAATGCCAATCAGTTTTTGAATGACTTTTTTATAATAGTTATTGTCAGAATTGCTGTATTTTTCAAATATGTCTTTTATATACTCTCCTAAAGTAACACCTTTGAGGTTCTTGAATATAGTGGTAAGCTCTTTTATTTTGAGAAACGTCATTCTGGAATAGGTTTCCTTATCGACTATGTTGGCAACAGAAGTATTAAGGTTATTTAAGTTGTCAATGAATTTGAGAACTCTATAGAATAGGTTTGGGATGTCTCCCAGCTTGGATAGATCATTGCTGAGTATTTCATTGTTTAGGCGGTCATAGTTTATTTTGTAATAAGAAGTATCTGCAAAACATCTGTATATATCGGGAAAGCCATTGAATTCTGCGACAAATTTATTCAGTAAAACCAAACAATGAAGTTTATTTTCTGAGTTGATATTCCACTTTTTTCTGTATTCTTCGATGAATAGATGTTTAACTTCATTCGTTCCGGCGTAAAACTCAATACTTCCGCCAGTACAATCCTCAAATATGGACTTCTGTTTTATTTCATCATTCCTGATTTTATTTATGACATCGATTATTTCTGAATGAGACCTGCGATTGAATTGTTTATTCACGCCCTTTAATTCTGGATGAATATTGACAAGGCCACTCCCTACTCCGTCTTCGTAGATGTTTTGTGCTGAATCACCGAAATAACCCACAAAAAGTTTGCGCTTAATGCTCTTTGCGTGATCTTCAATAAGTTTCATTATTTCAACTACGTTTTGATTAGTGTCTTGGTATTCGTCTATGAGAATGTACGGATAACTATCAAATATAACACGCTTCAACAAATCATAAGTCTTAATCATCTTAAGAGCATACTCAAGAAGCGTATCGTGACTTATTATCATTCGATGAAGGACGTCAAAATTATATCTGTCGTCATATTTAACCTCAGCGTATTTCGCATGTCCTTCATTGATTTTCCCCAGACACTCTTTATAATTCTCAATCTTATAAATTATACTTACTGTTTTCTTAAAATTTGCAACATTGCTCAAAAGGCTCGCATATCCACCAATAAAATCTCCCATTGCAAACTTAAATTCTTTAGCAGGCTTATCGTAAAATCTGTAAAACTCTTTCTTTTTAGCAATCATCATGCTTTTAAATTCAGCTTTTTCGCTATCTGAAAGCCCCCGGTAAGCCTTATACAAGCTTTCTTCTTTTTCCTCGTTACTGTCATACAAGTCAAACTGCAACTTAACAAGATCTTCCTGAATTTTTTCAACGTGTATCTTAATAAGCTCCTTTTGATAATCATTAATTAAATCCCAAACTCTTTCATGAATAGTTGAAACCTTGACAAGGTCTGAGTTGCCAAGACGCTCTTTGATTTCATTTGTTGCGACATTCGTATATGTAATACATATTATTTTTTGGTTATGCCTAACCAGCCTGTCGCCGTGCACTTTTACGATATGTTTTAAGCTCTCAGTTAAGGCATAAGTCTTTCCTGCTCCTGCTCCTGCGCTAAAAACAAGGCTTTCGTTCCTGTCAATATATGAATTAACGAGGTCTTGAACAGCGAGCTCTTCCTTCTCGGAAGTAGGGGATATTTTTGATAGGCTCATTATTTATTCCCCCCTTTTGCTTGCTTCTTAACGGAACGAGTCAACCACACCAACCCGTCTGTTATGTATTTCGGCGGTTTCGGTATGGCTCCTGCATCTTCGCTAACTACGATTTCGTATAGCAGCTCATTTGAAAAGTCGCTTTTGCTTTTAGAAAGGCTGCTTTGCAACTTATAGGATGCGTCCTTGAGCCTATTTCTATCTATTGGCTCCCCACTGATTTTTTTATAGACTCCAGGTTTTACAACAGATAAAGCGTTATTCAGTATGTCGTTATTATAGTTAGTGAGAATAAATGCTTCCTCAAAGCTAGTCGCATAATATCCTTCGATGGCTTCACGCTGAAATATTACATATATGTTTTCATCTTCGAAATATCCTTTAAGATTTCCGATTTTTTCTTTGTCAGGATTATATTTGGCAATGGTTTTATTTGTAGTCTCCCTATCTTTTAGGTCTTTGATTTGAAGGCAGTCATCTTTTTCTTTCTCTTCTCTTCTTATATCAAAGTCGGTTATGATTAGATTGGGAACTTTAAGAAGCTTTATCAGTGGGTGATAAACAAGACCGTGTGAGCCATTAATGTTAAAGACTGAAATGTAATAACGATTTAATGTTTTGTCTTTGTCAATATAATAAGATAGCAGTGTTTCTTCTGTCACTCCTTCAACAAAGATTACCGCATCAGAAAAGAACAGCTCCGACACTTTGTATTTGATGTGTTTCTTTAGGAACTTAAGGTCATCAGCGGTTTTCTTTTCTGCCGCCACATCACCTTTTCCCTCATCAGCAGACTTATCCCCCATTACGTTGACATCATTCAGATTAACAACATTTGCGAAATCATCGACAATGGTACTATAACTTATATTGTCAAAAGTATTTCCACTATGAATCTTGCTATTTAAGATATGAGGGGAATGCGTCGTCACTATTAGCTGACTGTTAATTTCTTTCTCTCTATCCTTCAAGAGAAAATCAACAGCATCATTAATATGCTTTATGAATAATTCCTGCATCTGACAGTGCATGAAAGCTTCCGGCTCTTCTATGCAAATCAAATTAATCTTACTGTGGTGCTCCTGCTTAGGATACTTCTCAATGTACTCAATCAGTTCTCCAATAATCATCATGAGGTTCGAGTACCCAAGACCAAACTGTCCTTCGGGGATATGAAATTTCCCTTCTTTATATTCATATCGGATAATTGTTGAAAGAATATTATCAAAAGTTAAATCTGGCCTTAAGTTAACTTCCATGTGGTCACTTGACTCAATTTTACTCAATGCTCTGTTGACAGTCGTAGCGTGCGGCGCTGACACTTTTTTTGTTATCGTCTTATTAATTTTATCTATCTCGGAAGCTATACCATCAGGAACAACCGGTTTGTTCCCGCTCGTGCAAAGCAGCTTAATTATCCTATTAAAAATATTAGACAAACAGTTCCCATGAATATCTTTGTTAGCATTAATTACTTTGATTTCCAACAAATCACTAATCTTGAATTTATTATCTTCTATCAACACATCTTCTGAATTATAGTAATTAAATTCGAACTCAGTATTGGTAATGAGTTCCAAAAATTTCCGAAACAATAATGTTTCATCTTTATACTTTCCAATAATAGACAGGACTTCGTCCTCAAAACTTGTCTCTTCTTTTATTTCATATTTCATGAGAACTTGAAAATCGCTTTTCTTGCCTGCTGACGCCACGCCTTCTATACTCATGAATGGAGCAATATTTGTAACCAAGTCGGAATCGCTGCTAAAATCAATCCTTACAGTGATTTCAAACTCGAGTTTTGGAAAACGTTCAAATTTGCCTTTTTTGTATTCCTCAAGCAGCGTGTTTAAATACATGAAATTAAAGTCATTTGCTTTAAATTTTCTGTCGTGAATTAGTCTCTTTAGCGCTTCTGTTACTGTTGTTTTACCAGAATTGTTTTTCCCCACAATTAAAGTTGTAGATAAAGCTATGTTAATTCCCTCAGTTTTTGGTTGGGCACCTTTTGAGCCTACAAATTCCACAACATTGTTCAATTCTCCAAATTTTCTAAAATTAATTATTTTTAGGCTTTTTAAATACATTTCTACTCCCTCTCATTCCCATATACCTATACTGACTCTATTTAGTTTATGCATTGCTGATACGAACTTATCCACCCCAAATTATGTCCTACATTCTCTCGAGTAATTAAACCCCAGGAGTATTTCTACTCTTAATAAACTTTTCTAACCTATCGAATTTTATTTCTGATGCGTTAGCTAAGTTTACTTTGTAAACTCAGACTTTTTTCTCGCCTTCTTTTGCCAAATCCTGTTTTATCCTTGTTAATCCCTGTTGCCTTCCTTAACCTTCAATAGTTCAACGAGTTCCGCTTACCAGATATTGCTCAGATACGTCAGAATAGTCGTATAATACTGCTTCCATCGGTCAGCCGAATGTGCGTATGTAAATCAATTTGACATCCCGCTTCATGATATGCTATACCTCTTCCAAAAATAGTTTATACTTACCTTCCTAATTATTAAATGAACCTCAAATTTTCCATGCCGGCAAGGACCTTCCCCTCCTGCAGAACATATGTTTCGACTGCCGGAGTGCACCCGCATTCTTCACATATTTCTTTGTCATATATGCCCTCTCGGCAGCAGCACGGACCGATCTGGCCCCGGTTGCTGACAATGCTTGCCCAGATGGGCCTGTCCCAATCCTTAGACCGCATCGCTCTTAATCCGTCAAACGTATTGAATATCCTAACAGGATGCTTTCTTTTTATTTTTAACAAACGGCCCAAAACCCGGTCCTTCTCTTCGGCAGTGAGCTTCAAGTCCGGGTCCGAACCTTTATAAGGGGTAAAAATATGAAATAAGATACCGCGTATATTCCTTATTTTCAATATCTCTTCGGCGGCTTCTTCGAATATATCATGATTTTCACGGCTGATGGTGAAATTTATATATATACTTCCGTGCCGGCTCTGTTCTATGTTCCGCACCACCCGTTCATACACATCCCCCCTCAAGTTCGTATGCTGTAAGCTGAAACCGTCGAGGCTGACCCACAGATAATCCGCCGATGACCGCAGGTCATAAGTCCCGTTCGTGCAGATGACGACGCGGAAGAATCCAACCGTTTTTGCAAATCGGACGATGTCTTCTACCGTATATTCCTTATCGGCCCAAACGTATGGCTCCCCGCCTGTAATGACCAGGACCCTGGACCCGAGGTCATATAATTTTCGGACATCTCCAGTAACCTCCCGGAAGCTTCTCGCCGGGTATCCCAGCCCGGATACGGTGCAATGTTTACATTTTAAATTACATTGATCGGTCAGAATAAGAGAACTGTTAAGAGGTATTTTCCGGTTCCTTATGCGGCACAGATAGTACCACTTCGCATAATAAGCAAGTTTGTTCAACATTATAACCTTATTCTTTCGGGCCAGGGGTCGGCTAATCCCGCGGTCCAAACCCTATTCACGTAATTGAGCGCGAAATAATTTTGCAATAAGTGTATCCAGAAAGCGCCCCGCTCGTTCAATATCCTGGATCGAGCCCCGTCCAACCTAAGCATGCCCATCTTCTCGACCGTCCACAGCATCCTGCCGAAATCCTCGTCAATACCGTTGTTGAAACGGCTATGGTAACGCACCGCATTTATCTCCGTTTCGTAAAAACGCCAGTAAAGCCAGAAAAGCTTTTCCATCCTTTCGGTGATATCCATCTTGATCGCCGTCGGACGCCGGTATGCCGCTTTGTCCATATATTCTTTTGTCGAGAATGTATTGAAATAAAACCCTTTCCCCGTATAACTACCGGCTCCTACCCCCAATCCCAGATAGTGGTCACGGGTCACCGATGAATAATTGTGCCTATTTTCGTTCTTTGTGAATGACCAAACGGATGTTTGCTTATAACCGCACTTTTGAAAATAACCGGTCATTTCATAATACATTTTCCTGCGTACAAAAACATCGGGCATTTTTAGCCTCTTGAGCCTCATGAACCGCCCAACGGAAGAATACGGGAAAGTAAAGAGCGGGTAACATGTCACCTGGTGAGGCGACCATTGCATAAGCTTACCCAGGTCTTCCATGAATTCACGCAGCGTTTGACCGGGAAAAGCGAAGATCATATCGGCGTTGACCAGGCTTAGGCCCGACTCCATCAATTCGCTAAGCGCTTTTCCTGCGTCTTCCGCTTCATAATTCCGCCCTAACAACGCCAGATATCCGGGATTGAAACTTTGGACGCCCAGGCTTATGTAATCGATGCCCAACTTTTTCAATTCATCGATCTTGGAACAGGATATATCGCTGGGGGTCGTTTCAATAGCAATCGGCCCGCTTGGTGTGACTATTTGTCTCAAGTGCTTTAGCAAATCGCCGACCAAACTTAGATCTAACGTCGGGGTGCCTCCGCCGATGTACAAGGAACCGACGGGCTTATCCTTTAGCAGGTCCGCATAATGCCCCAGTTCCGAAACTAAAGCATCCCGGTAAAGCTTCGATGAATTCAGATCGAATGGTTGGGTTATATAGGGGCAATACCGGCATGAACCTTTACAAAAAGGTATATGAACATAAAGGTCTATTGCCCGGCAATTTGAATAATCCTTGTCATCCCGGGAACATCTATTAAAAACATATCGGTCTGTTTTTTCCGATAGCAAACCTCGAATAAATTTAGTCCACACTATAAATAATCCCGATTACCTTTTATTTTTTCCTTATTTCTTCTTCCACTTCTCCCGCTCCCTCATCGTAGAATTTCTGCTCATCGGGAGCCAGTTCCTTTAACAACCTCAGGAACTCCCCGGCATGCACCCTCTCCTCATCCGCGATATCCTTGAGGACTTCCTGTGCCAGTTTATCGTCGGTGGATTCGGCAAGCTGCATGTACAGCTGGATGGCCTCGTATTCCGCCGCGACCATGAAACGTATGGCCCTTATCAGTTCTGCCTTGGTCAATTTCCTGTCCTTTGCCAATCCCGATAACGCTGTCCCGAATTCCGGCATGTCAATCTCCTTTTTAATTTTGCGCGCGGACTCTCCTGACAATTACCTCCCCGATAACTAAGGGATATCCGATAAAACCATATGCCTCTGGCGGCCCATTTATTCCCGAATTCCCGATAGCCGCCGAAGCCGATATCGCTTCAAGGCCGAATATCGAGTAGAAGACGGAAAGCGTAATGTCCCTAAACCCTAATACTCTCTTCTCTCCCATCGGCAACTATTCTATCACAATACATTCATTTAGCCATCGTCAAGATATACGCTATCTCAACGAAATAAAGGATAAGAAAGAAACTCATGATCGCTTTCTCCGATAACCGTAATGACCTAATATACCTGATGAACATCCGCCCGCCTCCTCATAAAAGATCCCGCCCGGCCACCCGGCCTTTTTCGGCCAGGATAAGGACCAGCCATACCGCGCACACCAGCCAAAGCAGGCCCAGCGAAATTATCTGCCCTTTCAATAAACCAACGAGCGGCATATTCGTCATTGATACTTTACCGAAAATTATGTAGGGATGATATAAATAATAGAAATTGACCATCGCCCACGCGGCGATTATTATGTAGTATTTCAACATCCTGTCCCCCGCCAGGAAAGCGAACGGCAGCAACCAAATTAGGTATTGTGATGAGATGCCGGAATATACGCAATAGAACGCCAGGAAAACCGCAAGCACTAATGATACCAGCCTCTTCCTTCGCGCAAAAACCAATATCAATATATAGATAACGATAAATAACGCTTTTGTATAGATCAAAAGCCTGGGCAGTAATCCTCCGGGAAAATTGACGAAAATGTCAAAATTTTGCAGTGAATAGAACGCCCTTAACAAAGCGCCCAGCCCGTAGTCCGGGAAACCCGTATATGAAAATACTTCTCTAAAAACCGACCTGTAGTCCAAAAGCAGGAACGGCACGAATGATAACGCCGTAGGAATGGTTGAATAGAGGACATATTTTACCTTCTTGCTTACGGGAAGTCTCAACTTAATAAGGAACAGCGGCAGGAGGAGCGCCGGGTAGCCCCGGAAGCCGATAGCCAGCCCCAAAAGCAGCGCGGACAACCTGTAATTCTCTTCCTCTCCTTTCAACAATACCGTATATGCCAGGAACGAGAACAATACCGCAATAGGCATGACATTACCGTGGAAGGAGGATATCAATATCGATACCGGGTTCAGGACGTAGAGTAATCCCGCGAAAAGAGCCGCCCTCTCCTTGCCGGCACCGGCCAGTGTTAAATATAACGACAATCCGATGCATATGTCCGCGATAATGCCCGGCAACCTCATGATCATATAGAACGGAATCTCCAGCGCGGTGGATAATATCGCGCATCCGGCCGGCAGGAACATAGAAACAGGCGAATACGGAAAAACCCTTTTTGTTGAGCTGTAAATATTAAGGTGGTCGAGTATGGGCATCGCCTGCCGCCCGTAAAGATCCGTCCAATCTATGGCGTTAAATAGGGGGATCAGGCGTACCAGAAGGCCCAGTAAAAGGATAAGCAGCAGATCGAAAACCTTAACCTTTGATCTTGCCATAAAGAAAGGACCCGATAAAAAACACGAAATTCACCATTACAATAGTAGCCCCGGAAGGATAATTTAGCACATACGAAACAAAGATCCCGATCAACACAGATAGGACGGCAAATATCCCTGCAAGCGCTATCGTCGCCCTGAAGCTGCGCACTACCTGCAACGCCGATATGGCCGGCAGGATGATAAGGCTCGAGACAAGCATGGTCCCGACTATCTTTATCCCCAGAACGATCACAAGCGAGGTCAGCACGATCAACAGCTTATTGACAGCCCTGACCTTGATGCCGGTCACCCGAGCGTAATCCTCATCGAAAGTTATGGAGAACAGGTCATGGTAGAACAATACCGTAACAAGGACCACGATCACGGAGATCGCCGCGGTCAAGCGTACCTCGAAGGAACTCACCGAAAGGATATTTCCAAAAAGGTAGCTGAAAAGGTCGACATTGAACCCCCCGGCCGTGGAAGCGATGATCACGCCAAGGGCGATACCGAACGATGACACGAGCCCTATGGCAGCGTCGCCGTATACCTTCGCTTTCTCGTTGAGCTCCAGTATCGCCAATGACGCAAGCGCCACCAACGGTATGGAAACGACCATCGGCTGCGCGTGCAAGAGCAGACCTATAGCCACGGTCGCAAAACTTACGTGGGCCAGACCGTCGCCTATAAGCGAGAACCTGCGCAGGACAAGAAATACCCCCAGGAAAGAACACCCGAGGGCCATAAAGCAACCCGCGATCACCGCGCGCTGGACGAACCCGTACTGGACGGCTTCCCTGACCTGTCCCAATAATTCCGTCATGCCGCCAGTACCTCCCTGTCCAGGTGTATGATCTTGGTCGCATATTTGCGCACCGTATCGAGGTCATGTGAAACTATAATTACGGTAACGCCCTGCTGCTTATTGAGGTATTCGACGGTAGAGTAGAACGATTCTCTCGAGCGCGAGTCGAGCGCGACGGTAGGCTCATCAAGTATCAATAACCTCGGGTGGTGGACCAATGCCCTTGCCAGCAGTACGCGCTGCTGCTGACCCCCGGAAAGTTTCCCGATATTGCGTCCGGCGAGATCTTCGACGCCAAGCGCCTTCATGGCCTCTCCCGCAGCCATGTAGTCCTCATGCGTAAGGCGCTTGGGAAAACGCTTGCAGCAATATACCCCGGAGACGACTATCTCCATCGCGGTAGCCGGGAAACGCTGGTCCAAAGACGACATCTTCTGGGGCAGGTATCCGATATGCTGGCCTGATGTGAATTCGAATAAGCGCCTGCCCCCGCCAAAAAGGATCTTCCCTTCGAACGGCACAAGACCCAGTATTGCCCTGACCAATGTCGTCTTGCCTGAGCCGTTGGGACCGACTATCCCTACATAATCGCCCGCCTCGACATCGATAGTGACCCCGGAAAGGGCCTCTACTCCGCCGTAACGGACACTGACATTCTTTATCTCGACTATCTTTACCGGCACTCCAACCCCACTTTAAGTTTATTCAGGTTATCTTCCATTATACTGATGTAAGTCACTCCCGCCTTAAGCTCGTCCTTCGAGACATTGTGCGCGCCATGTAGCAACTCAAGCTTCGCACCCGTCTCCTGCGATATGGTCCTGGCCACCTTCGGATCGAGCAATTCCTCGTAATAGATATATTTTACCCCCGACTCCCTGAGTTTTTTGATCAGTTCCGCGATCGCCTTCGGGCTGGGTTCGGCGTTCGGGGAAAAACCCTCATAGGGCGAATCATGCTCCAGGCCGTATCTCCTGGCAAAATACCCGAAAGCGAAATGCCCGCCATATATTATAGTCTTATATTTCGCCTTGGCAAGCGTCTCTTTATACCGCCTGTCGAGGTCCGCCAGTTTCGCATTATACTCCCCGGCATTCTTCAGGTAATAAGCCCCGTTGGCAGGATCTTTTCCGGCGAATGCCCCGGCAATGGTCTCAACCATTATTTGTGCGTTCCCGAGGTCAAGCCAAATATGAGGGTCTTTACCCCCGTGGTGGTGATGGCCGTGTTCTTCCTCGTCTTCCTCGTCTTCCTCGTCTTCCTCGTCCATCAGTTTAATGCCGGAGCTTGCGTCGACTATTTCCGGGCCTTTGTCCGAAAGGCCTTTGATCAGGTTCTCTGCCCAAGGTTCCATATACCTTCCGGTATAAATGAACACATCCGCCTTATTGATCCTTACCACATCCTGCGGTTTCGGTTCAAAGGTATGCGGCTCCACCCCGGGCGGCAGCAGTAATGTGACATCAACCTTGTCCCCTCCTACTTGCCTGGCAAAATCATACGTAGGGAATAAGGTAGTAACCACTTCGAGATTCCCCTTGCTGTCCCTGGCGGAAGCGGCAGGGACAAAGAGCACCAGCGCAAACAACGCGCAGGCAACAGCACGCCTTAACATATGGCACCTCCTGGTCTTTGGGTATAAATGGAAATAATTTCTGTATAATGGCAAAAAATTATTTTTCAGAACAGCTGCCGCAGACACCGTTGACCTGCATATAATGGCTGACCACCGTATATCCCTTTATCTTTTTCTTACCTGCAAAACCGCAACCCGGCATTTCTTCTACCTTGCCGCATTTTACGCATACAATGTGGTGGTGGTGCCTGCCGTGTTCAGCCGTGCATAACCCATAATGCTTCCTCCGGTCAAACTGCTGGACCCTCGTCAGGATCCCGCAATAGACAAGGCTTTCCAGGTTGCGATAGACACCGGGAAGACCGCAACGGTCGAATTTCCTTTTCAGCCTTTTCCATGCTTCTTCGGCCGTCAAATGGCTTTTACAATCCTCAAAAAGGGAGATTATCGCTTTCCTGCGAGGGGTCAGCTTAAGCCCTTTTTCCCTTAATCTATCCGTGTAAGATATCATATATCCACCTTCAGCACGTTCCTGACAGCCAGCCCTATAAGGAAACTTAACGCCGCAACGCCGAGGCTTATCGCGGACATCTCTATGAACCTCGCGGCAAACGGTATCTCCTTTACGACAGAGTAATAGAAAGTAAAGAAATAGATAAGTACGACCGCAAATACGATCGTAAGAATAAGCGAGATATAGCAATTGCTAATCACGAAATACGGCAGCACGAGCGCGATGACCGTAAAGACATACGCGACCCCTGTGTATAACGAGGCTTTTAGCGGGCTCTTCTGTTCCCCTTCGGTCTTCGTCGAAAGGTATTCAGACGCGGCCATTGAAAGCGACGCCGAGAACCCCATTATAAGGCCTACCATGCCTATCAGTTTGGAGTCGCGCAAGGCGAAGGTAAACCCCGCGAGCGCCCCCGTAAATTCTACAAGGGCATCATTAAGACCGAGGACGACCGAACCCATATACTTGAGCTTGTCCTCGTCTATCATCCCTATAAGCAGATTCTCGTGGCCGTTCTCTTCCTTTTGTATCCGGCCGGCTTCGGGGACCGTGGCGGAAAGCCTGCCGTAAGATTCCTGCGCGCCTTTTTCCCCTCTTTCCATGAGCTTTATCCCGAAGGTAACGCCGAAGACCATGGAGACCAGGACATAAAAGATGTATTTGCCGCCATCCGGCTTGACATCCATACCGGAAGCGCTTTTCCATACCCCGTAATGCGCGGTCTCCTCATCGGCTATCCTCGCGAGTACATCGCGGTTATGGGGACTCTTCGCCATAACGGAAAGTCTGCGGTATATACGCGCCTCGGTTATTTCGTCCCTTTGGAACCGCAGTATTGATTTAATGATATTCTCGTCCGGCATCTCTCTGCTTTCTGGGGTTAAGCTTCAAAAACTGTACTTGAAAGTAACGGGTTCGGCGCGGGAATCCATGTTCTGTCTCCCAAAGATCAATTCCTCTTTCTTCCTGCGGGTCAATGTCTTTATACGTTTTTCTTCCATGAACGCCAATTTGAAATACCTGTATTCCTTATACCAGACAAGCTCTACGGGCCTCCTGTCGCGGGTGTACTTTGCCCCCTTTCCCTTGTTATGCAGTTCTACGCGCTTTTTTATGTCCGGCGTGTAACCGGTATAATAGGTGCCGTCGCAACAGCGGACTATATATACATAGAAAGTACCCGTACGCTTGATCTTCAGTTCCTGCCCCCCGATAAGATCTCATCCGCCGGACGCGCAGCGAGAAACAACAACATTAACAGTATAGGCAGCAATTGCGCATATATCCTGTTCATGGAACAGGTAACCAGCCACTCCAGATTAGCCGGGGTCATAACGAATATCATGAAATAAACCACGGCCATGGCCGCATAAATCAGCGCGGCGAATAATAACCCTTTCTTGAGCGCAGCGGTCATCGAGATTCCGACAACGGCAAGATATATCAGAAGACCGAATTTCCCTATATAGCCCCCGAAATATGAATAATTAAAAAGCGTGAACAACAATACCAGGTATCGCATCGGGTCCGTAAGCCGGGACAGGTTACCGGGGTCTAAAAACGCTCCCATGAATATATCATTACTGAATGAGCATGTGATCTTGAAACAGGTCAGCGTAATGATAACCGGTAACGCGCCCGCAACAAAATACTTGAGGTCGGAACGTTTTTTTTCCAAAATGAGGAGAAGAAGCGCAAAAATCACAAAGAAAGCTATTCCTTCGTTCTTTGTCCAGGCCGCAAGCGAGGCCATAAGCCCGGCCAATAGCAGCAACCGCGGGTTATCGCGGGAATCATTGTATAGTAAATAAGCCGATACGGATGCCGTGAAATAAAAAGCAAGCGGCATGTCGGCATATTGCATTAACCCGTATTGGAACAAATAAGTGGCCGAGAGCAGCGCAAAGCCGCACAACAGGCCCTGCATCTTCCCTTTCAAGCGCCAAACCGCGGAAATTGCCGCAGTGATCATGCCGTAGACAAATAAGAATGATAGCGCCTGACCGGCGAAAAGTTTTTCCGAACCTATATACTGCCAGGAGCGGGCAAGGGAACCCGGAATGAGGAGTGGATAATCGGGATGGCTCCATTCCAAAGCGCTGTTAAACATATCCTTCCATGCCGCAGGATCCCGGAACATGAAACGCGCGTGCAGGTTCCATATTGAGTAGGCATCCCACTCCCCGTTCGGAATAACAGAAGAAAAAATGACGAAGACCGCCAAGGAAGAAATAAGAGCGGCAACAAATAAAATAACCGTCAAGACCATGACCGCCGCGCGCTTGCGCTCAAACCTGAAAACTGCGCGGCCTTTTGCTGTTCCACCGGCGCATTTTACCGCGGGCCGCGGGCCCAGGGCATACAGTACCGGTATCGCCAGCAGTTCAGCCGCAAAATACGCAGTAAATCCGTACTTGCAGGCGCCCGACAACAGCCACCAAAAATACAGGCACGACGTCAGGCCTATGCCTGTCCCAAACGACAGGCAAATCCGCAAGACCCTGGGGACGCCCGATGCAGCGATCCTGACAACCATGTGCCCGATGCCATAGGCAATAAATAACGACACTATATATCCTGTCATCGCGCTGCGCCTTCGTTCTTTACTACGGATGCCCGCCCCTCGTCTACCCTGACGTTATATTCGTGCGGTCCGTCCCTGTCCAGGACCAGCGGGCAAAGAGCATACTCGGCGACGAAATATTCTTTACTGCCGGCCCCGCCGGCCTCATAACCGACCGTTCCCCTTCCCGGCAACTCACTTTTCAATGCGCGGTATTCGTTCTCTATCGCCGATATATCCGAAAAACATGCTTTAGACCCTTCTGCCCCGATAAGCAGGTTAATCACCGAGTAGCAACCCACTGCGGCAAACACGACTACAGCAAGGGACCTCATCTTGACAACCTCTGGTATATCAGGACACCGACCGCATAAAAGAAATCCCGCGCCTTTATCTTCTTGCCCTGCTTGGTACTCCTTCCATGGTATGAGATGGGGACTTCCGCGATATTTACTCCGAGTTTCGCAATCTGCGCGGTGACCTCCGGCTCAAAAGTGAACCTATTGGCCCTGAGTTTAAGTCTTCTCGCTATATCGGAACTCAATGCCTTATAACAGGTCTCCATGTCGGTTATACGTATACCGAAGAGCAGGCATGTGATGAAAGTAAGGAACTTGTTGGCGATGAAATTAGGCATGGCCATCCCGTCCGGACGGCGCCTGTCCAGGAACCTGCTGCCGTATACGACCTTCTGTCCGCCTTCCGTAATAGGCCCTATTACGCGGGGGATGTCATTCGGGTCATACTCATTATCCGCATCCTGGACTATTATGATATCGCCTTCGGATTCCGCGATGCCTCTCCTTATCGAATATCCCTTGCCTCTGTTAACATCATTCCTGAATACCTTCACTTCGTGTCCGGCAGGGTCCCCGAGGGACATCACGGTCTGGTATGTGGCATCCACTGAAGCGTCATCGACAATAACTATCTCGTGATCGACGGGGAATTTTACCTTTTTGATCAGCCCGAGGATGTCCGCCACGGTATCCTGCTCGTTATATATCGGGATAATGATAGATAATTTCATTTGAACTGGCGCAATTTGACGAATGTATGGGTATGTAACCAGAACTTTAACAGCGTCCAAAGTATCCCGAGACCGTAAGCTATGCTCGGAATGAGTTTTATCGAGGAAGCCTCGTCAAAGTACCTTGTCTTGATCGGGACCTCTTCTATCTTGAGGTTATGCGCAATAAGCTGTGCGATTATCTCGGTATCGAATATGAACGAATCGCTGTTCTCTTTGAAATCCACGGCGCAAAGCGCCTTCTTCGAATAGGCCCTGAACCCGGAATGGTATTCTGTAAGGTAGGTGCCAAAGACCACGTTCTCGACCGCGGTCAACAGTATGTTAGCGTTGTGTTTCCAGGGAGGCATTCCCCCGATAAGGGCGCCGCCCTTCATCATGCGCGAACCAAATACCGCGTCAGCCCTGCCCGCGATTATCGGCTCGACCAGCTCCGGTATGATCTTGGGGTCATACTGGTAATCGGGATGGACCATTATAGCGATGTCGGCGCCAAGCTCAAGCGCCTTCTCATAGCATGTCTTCTGGTTGCCGCCGTAGCCGGTCCTATTCTTGTGCCTGTAGACCTTGAGCCCGAGTTTTTCGGCTATCTCTACGGTATTATCGCCGCTGGCGTCATCAACGAGTATTATATCGCTTACCAGGTCCCTCGGGATATCGGCAACGGTCTTTTCAAGCGTATCGGCGGCGTTATAAGCCGGAAGCACGGCCATTATCCTGGCGCCATCTTTCCTGTCCGAATAAGCGGGTTTTTCGAGCTCGTCAAGGTATTCGAGTTTTCGCGCCTTCCTGCAATACGCCTCTACCTTGCCGCGGAACAATCCTGCAATACCGTTTATCTTCAAAGGGAAATAACCGCAGTTGTCAAGCAGCCCTGCCAGCGTGGCCCTGGTAAAATAATATATCGCCCCATCCCCGGCCTTGCAGTTCACATAAAGTATACCGTCGGCCTTTAAGGTTTTCCTGAGTTCCTCCAAGACGGCCTTCGGGTCGGGGATACGCGCTATAACGGCCTCGATCACTACGGCATCAAAGTAATTATCCGGGTATTTGCGTGCACCCGCAGCCTGCGAAAGACCCGAGATGACGATATCCCAGCCGGCATTGCGCGCTTGCGCCGCAAAGGGTTCATCCGCACAGCTTACGTACAGAAGACGACCGCTCTTCCTTATGCTTTTGAGGGTATTCAAAACGGCGAGCGCGTCTGCCCTGGTACCGCGGTGCATGCCCCCGCCTAATCTCCCGAAAATGATCTCATCGGAAGGCCTGGGGTTGGCGTATACAAGCCCGCAGCGGCGGCATTTCACGAACCTCATCTTTATATCACCGGCAGGCTGGACCGTCCTCACGGGATAATAACTGTCCGAACCGCAAAGGTCACATTTTGTCTCGACCATATTTTCCGTTAAAACCTCGGCCTCGATTCGAGGGCCTTTAGAGTAATGTCGACTATCTTCATGTTATGCAGCGCTTTCCTGAAATATGCGTAATCACCGGCGGCTGAATATACCGCTATCGCCGCTATCAGGCAGACGGCAGTCTTAAGTGCACCGCCTTTCAATTTAGATTTAAGATAGATGTATATATACCACGCGCCGATACCGGCCACAAGATAAAAAACGCCGTAAACGGGGCTGAGATACCTTATATTCTGGCAGAACGGCATCCATGTCATGACTATTACGTATACGGCCAGTATTACCATAAGCCAAAAGGTTACCCCGCGATCAAGGTCCTCCCCGCAGGACCGTTTCCGGCAGAAAATGAATCCGGAGATCCCTGCAAAACATAATAATACGTTCACCGGGCTAAGGATGAATAAACCATAGATAACGTTATGCCACGGACCGGATTGGTAACATACTGCATAATCGTTAAAAGGCATCGCTTCCGATATGTGTTTTATCACTTCGAGCATGTTACCGGCCCCGCCCATCGCATAAGCCATAAAAGAGACGCCCGCCGCCGCCGAGATCAGCATCAGTATAAACGCCGACAACATTCTGCAGAACATCTTTTCCCGGGCCAATGACGATAACAACCATAATAAGCACAGCATATACAGCAAGACACCGGCTTCCTTAACCATAAAATAATAGGTCCCGGCCAGGACGAACGGGATGAGCAGCGTAAACCTGCCTTTCGTTTTAACGCATCCGGCGGTAAGAAAAATAAGTGCAAGGCCGAGGCATCCGCACGCCGCGTCCTGCCAGGCCCTTATCGATACCGCCAGCTCCATCGGGGAAGCGGCCAGGGCAAGCGCGGCATAAAACGCTATCCATTTGTTGAAATACTTCAAGCCGAATAAAACGATAAGGATAAGCGATACTACGCTGCAGAAGGTCGAGACGTAGGACCCGGCGCGGTAATCGCGCAAACCGGAAGCCTCCATGAAATACGACAACGGCCACAGGTATCCTATCCTCATTGGATTTGGATAGAGCCACTTGTCCTTATCTGCGTTGTATGTCTTGACGAGGTCCCTTGTAACTGCGATCTTATCGCCTGTAAGGCGTTTTGCCTGGGCGGTATATACGGCTTCGTCAGGGCTCTTGTTTCCGTCTTCATCTATATTGCCCACCCTGGCTGCGATACCGGCAGTTATGACCGCTGCAAACGCCAATATTACTGCCAACCTTTTCACGATTTTTCCTTCCTGAACCTTGCGATAAAAAAACCTTCCATATACTCGTTCGGCAGGACGCGGACTGTCAGGCCCATATCCTTATGGAATCTTTTCCCGTTCCACGAGAAAAGCCCGCGCGCCTTATTCGGCACCGGGATATCCGCGGGCAGCAGCCTGAGGCCTTCGAATTTTCCGAGGGCCCAGTCCACAACCTCCTCGTTCTCTTCCGGGGAGAACGTGCATGTGGAATATACAAGCTCTCCGCCTTCTTTCAACGCGCTTAGGCCTGAATATATAAGGACCTTCTGCGTATGCGAAAGGTCGCGTACCCTCTTCTGGGTCCAGGGCTTGAATGTCTTAGGATCTCGCATATAGAAAAGGGCTTCTCCGGAACAAGGCGCGTCCACGAGGACTTTGTCAAAATAACCCGGATAGCTCTTGCCCGCTTCCATTCCGTCAGCCGGTACGGTTTTCGCAAAATCCACACCCTGTATCCTAAGCGTGGCCAGGAGCTTCTGGTAGCGGATCTCAAGCTTTTCGAAAGCCACTATCTCGATATCCCTGCCTCCTAATGAAGCTATCTGGCTGGTCTTGGCACCGGGCGCGGCGCAAAGGTCCAGGACCTTATCTCCCGGATTCGGGCCAAGCAGGACCGGAGGTATCATACTTGAAACATTTTGCATATAGACTTCGCCGTCCGCGTATATCCTGCTCTTTTGGAGCTCCTTATTCTGCGACCTCAATATAAAACCGCCTTTAGGCCAATGGAGCTCCCTGTACCTGATACCTTCCCTGTCAAGATCCTCTTTAAGGCACCCGAGGGTCGTCTTAAGGAAATTCACCCTGAAAGTCTGCTCCTTCTTATGGAGGAACGTCTCACATATCTTCGGGAAGGAAGCGGGATAGGCCGCCTTTATCTTCTCTACGAATACCTGCGGTAATTCGTTAAAGACCGCTTTCATATATCTTCTTTACTTCGTCCCGGCTTTCTGTTTCGATATCTCATAGCAGAACACGGACGAAGCCATCGCCACGTTGAATGAGAGCGCCGCACCTTTCATCGGCAATGTTACCTTCATCTCCAGATGCTTCTCTACGCCATAATGTATACCTTTGCCTTCCGAACCCATCACTATACACAGCGGGAACGGGAAAGAAACTTTTGTAAGGTCCTCTCCTCCCTCAACAACCGCCCCTGCCGCCCAGTATCCGGCCTTTTTGGCGTGTATCAGGGCATTGGTCAGGTTGTTTATCCTGCAGACCGGAACGTAGTTATCCCCGCCTGAGGCGATATTGAGCACGGTCTCGTTGACTTCGCAGGCGCCCCTCTCGGGTATCACTATCCCGAATCCCCCGAAACAGGCCGCTATCCTTATTATCGCCCCGAGATTCTGCGGATCCGTGACCTCATCGAGGAATATAAAGGAAAGCCTCTCCTCCTTTGGAGCCAGGATAAGTTCCTCGAACGGCGAATACCTGAACGGATCTACCTCGGCGATTATCCCCTGGGCTCTTTCGGTCCGTTTCATCTTGAGCATATCCTTGGCGGAGACTTTTTGTACGGGGATCCGTCTTGCCTTTATCAATTCAAGCGCAGAGGCATCCTCAAATTCTTCCGAGATTATAACTTTCCTGACGCCCCTCATGTTCGCCTTCAGGCGTTCGACCACGGCATTCTTGCCATAAAGCAGCAAAGGGCTACTTCGAGCCATTATCTTCCTCCTGATCATCATCTACTTCCGCATCTACGTCTATTATGTCCGGGCCGCTGCCGGATGAAGGCGGCGGAGTCCTGCGATCGTCGAACCTGTATACCCTGAACCTGCCCTGGGGGCTCACAAGCAGGTTCAATACGAAACTCACCGCGCTGAAACACAATGCCCCCCAGAAAGCCGCCCAGAAATCCGCTACGACAAAACCCTCTACAAGCCATGAGGCCAGGTAGAAGAACGCGGCATTCATGAACAGTGTAAAGACCCCTAAGGACAGCACGGTCAACGGCAGGGTTAATGCAAAGACTATCGGCCGCAAAGTCGCGTTTATCAGCCCCAATACCAGCGCCGCAAGGACCGTCGCCAGCCTGCCTTCGGAATGTATGCCCGGTACCATATTGATGACAACTATGATAGCCGCTATATTCACTACCCAAGTAAGAATGAAACCTCTCAATTACCCTGCCCCCCTATTTTATCTGTATCGAAAGCAGGAAGATATCGTCTCCCTGCTTTCCGTCCTGGAAATCTTCCAGTTCGGACATCAGCTTCTCGTTGAAGGTCATGACATCGAGGCCCCCGTTATCCTTAACGAAATCCTCGAAACGCCTGTTCCCGTATTGCTCCCCCGCCGTGTTCCTCGCCTCTATTATCCCGTCCGTGAACAGGAATATCTTGTCGCCTTTATCGAAATCCAGCGACATCTGGTATACCCTGGCCTCGTCCATACCGATCCCCATCAGGAAGGTCTGCGATTCCATATATATTATCTTGTTATCCGCCTTCCGGAACAATATCTGCGGCGGGTGTCCGAAATTCGAATATATAAGTTTCCTCTCCCTGAAATTAAGCAGGCCGCCGAACGCGCTCAAGAATATGCTCATCTTCCCGAAATCCGACTTTATGAAACCGTCGAGGCGCTTCAACATCTCGCCCGGGGCAAGCTTAATCCTCAGCAGCTCCTCGATCTCTGTATGCAGCCTGTTGACGAGCAAGGCTGCCGAAACTCCATGCCCGGTGATATCGGCTATCATGAACGCCAAAAGGTCCTTTTCCATGAAATGGAACCTGGCATAATCCCCTCCCATATAAAGCATCGGCTTGTAATCCACCGCGATATCCACAAGGTCGGTCTTGACCGATTTAGGCATGAGCCCGCTGTGTATCTTATTGGCGATCTCGAGCTCCTTGACCATGATCCTGCTCTTCTCCTCGATCTCTTTCTTGAGCACAAAATCCTTCTGTCTCATGACCTCTTCGCTTTTTTTGACCACCATGCAGATGATCGTCGCGGTAACCAGAAGGGTTATGTTTATGCCGAATATCTCGTAGTTCACGTAAGTATTCGACATCTCGTATACGCCTATGAAACTTACAAGCGTATATACGCCGAGAACGGCTGTTTCAGGGACATTCCAAGGCAGTAGCAGCACGCTGACGAACAGGGCTATAAGCACAAGCGTTATGCCGAGGTTGGCTATGACATCCGGGTGCGCCGCCGCCGCAAGTATCGCTATCGACACCAGGAATATGCTGAAGAAGAAACCCCTCAACTTATGGATAAACAGGCCCCTTGTTACCTTTATCTTACCCGAAAACAGGATTATGGCGGCCAGGATGGTGCCGCCGGCCACCCCCGGTATATCCTTTGAGCTGAGCAGCCTCCTGAACCAGAAACTCGCCAGTACTATCTCGACAAAAAAAGCGCTTATGACTATATAGCAAAAAAGGTTTATGCGCTGGTCGAATATGCGCCTGAGCTCATTTTTGTATTCTGTCTTGAACCTTTCCGGGATCATCTTCAGTTATCCAAAGTGGTTATCTCTACCATCGGGGAATCTATCGACTCCTCCAATCCGACAAACTTAAGCCATTCATAAGGGGGTTCACAAGAAAACCAGGTATAATTCTTAGGCAGGAAGAACTTTACCGGGGTCAAGAGGCCTATATTAGGGTCTATGCATACCTTGAACGCTTCTCGCCGGCGGCCGTTGACCTCTATCGTCTCTTTTCCCGTCACCCTGAGCGTCACGCGGTAAAGGGCCGGTTCTTCGCTCAACATATTCACGGTCTTTTCCTTACCGCCTTCCTCTATCATCTGCCTGGCATAAAGCCCGGTCAAGAGCCTGTTTATCGTATCACCTTTCAGCTTGAATGATCTCGTCCGGCATGTGTCTTTAACGAGGTCCCTCGCGCAGCAAGCTACTGAGCCCCCCGAAGGGTCAAATTCCTGCTTGGCCTCTGCTATAAGCCTGCCTTCCGGTGAAAACACCGAGCTTTTCATTTCAAGCGGCCTTATGGAACCGCTTTTACTTATAAAACGCATCTCAGACTTACGGGAACTCTCTCCCTTATATCCGCTGAACCTGCCCTTGCCCTCTTCGACAAGGATATAGGTATCAGGGTCGCTGCCGGACGGTGTTATCGTGACCGCGGCTTCCCATAAGAAATTCCCCTTGAGGTCCGTACATTTATGGCGCGTAATAAATGTCCCGTCTCCGTAAACCCTGCCGCATAAGGCAAGCAACAGTAACAAAAGGACCGGTATCCGCAGCCGCTTCACCCGGTTATCTCCGATTCAAGCTTATCGATAAGGTCTTTTATATCCTTTATAGTAGCCGCCGGAAGGAACTTCGAGATCTCTATATCGTTCCTAAGGCCCTTAAGGGTAGCCACGACCCTTTTGATCGCCGCAGATCTCCTCCTGTCCCTGGCTTCCTGCGGATCGAGCTCTTCCCTCTGCCTGATAAGAGTCGTAAGGTCTTTCTTGATATCGCGGAAATCCTTCCCTTTCTCGAAGACATTCTTCTTAAGGGACTCATAGCCCTCTTCGCCGATCTCTTTCTTGCCCTTGGCCATACGAAGCAGGTTGACCGATTCATAGCTCGGTATGCTCGCCGCGTCCCGGGCGTCCGGGCCTTCATCGCGCTTGAGGTATTGCGGCTCCTCTTTTTCGAGGAAATAATACGATCGCAGGAGTTTCATCGCGGTATCTTTTCTGACGCCTATCTCTTTAGCGCAGTAGGCCTCGAACGACAGGAAACCCCATTCCCTGTAAAGCTTGTCCTTCCAGACCGAGTAAAGAGACTGCCCCAGGTCGATCCACGAAGTCTTGAAATCCACGACACTCCTGAGCACCCTGTAGCGGATGGAACCTTCCTCGAGCCCTTCCATCCTGCGTTCTATGTTCTGTATAGCTTTTGTCTTCATCCGGTCTTATTTCCTTAGTAAGAACACCGCCAATATCACCGCGCTGAACATTAACCTGTACACGATAAAAACGTTGAACGAATGCTTTTTGACATACCCCAAAAGATACTTTATCGAAAGAAAACCGGTGACAGCGGATACCAAAAAACCGGCAACCAGCGATGCCCCTTCTCCCCCTGAAGCCAGCGCGGTTATGTCCTTGAGCTTAAGTACCGTCGCCCCCAATATTATCGGGGCCGAAAGAAGGAAAGAGAACCTCACGGCCGACTCCCTGTCCAGTTTCATGCCCATTCCCGCGGTCATCGTCGCCCCGGAACGCGAAACACCCGGTATTATGGCAAGCGCCTGCGAAAGCCCTATTACAATAGCGTCGAGGAAACCGAGCGACTTAAGCGTCCTTGCCTTCCAGATATACCTGTCGACAAGGAAGAATATTGCCGCGAAGGCACTCATGGTTACCGCTATCAGTAGAGGCGACCTGAAAACCGCCTCGGCCTTGTCCTCAAGCAGTTTGCCTATCAAGGCCCCCGGGACGCTCGCAACGGCTATGTACCATATCATCCGGCTCTTCAGGACCTTCAACCAGTCGTTCCAGAAATACACTACCACTGCTATAAGCGTTCCGGCGTGTAACGCTACATCGAACGCCAGGCTGTGCTCGGGCCAACCGAACAGCCACGGGAATACGATGAGGTGCGCTGAACTGCTTATCGGAAGGAATTCGCCCAACCCCTGGACGAGCCCCAACACTATAGCTTCAAATAGGTTCATCTATTACCCGCTTGTCAGACCTTAATGTTGCTGTATTTGTCCGCCATTTCCCCTAATACGGGAAGCTTGAAGATCTCTCCCGAGAAGGATTTTATTATCAATATTATCCAAAGGACAAAGAATGCCAGGGCGGCGATCGGTATAAGGAACGCTCCAACTATGGTTATGGCCAGGACTATCATGCAAGCCATCCACGTTACCGCGAACAGTATCGACTGCATTGCGTGGAACCTTACGAACTTATTCTCCTTCTCCAGCAGGAAAAATATCAGCCCTGATACCCATCCGAAGACATAAGATAACGCCGCAGCAAGGTTAGCTTCCATACTTATAGTGGTCTTCCCCAGGTCTTTTCCTTCAGCCATTTTGTCCTCCTTTCTTTATACGCCGAAAACGGCGTTAAGCAACAATAACACTATAAACCCTATTATCGCGGCGAATGTCGCCGCTATCTCATTGCCGTGGCTGTGGCATTCGGGGATTATCTCATCAAAGGTCACATAGAGCATTGCCCCTCCGGCAAAGGCAAGCCCAAAAGGCAGGACGGCCTTAGATAATCCGAAGAGTATTATCCCGATAAAAGCAGCGATAGGTTCCGTTATACCGGAGAGCGTGGCCATCAAGAAGCATTTGGCCTTTGAGACCCCGGCCTGTCTGAGGGGCGCGGCCACTACGAGCCCTTCCGGCATGTTTTGCAGTGCAATGGCAGCCGCGAGCATAAGCCCGATCTTCGGGGATGCGAGATAACCTACGCCTACCGAAAGGCCTTCCGGCATATTGTGGACGGTTATGGCCACAGCCATGAGTATCCCGTTCTTGAGCTTTATGCTCATCGGGTTGTCCTTGAAATGCGGGTATTTGCTGTGCAGGTGCGGGATCGATTTTTCCACAAGGTAAAGGAAGACTGTCGCGGACGCTATGCCGAAGACCGATTGCGCCAGCGTTCCTGTCTTAAGCGACAATTCGATAAGGTTGAAGCAAGCCGTTGCTATCATCACACCGGCCGAAAAACCCAAAAGGGTATCATAAAGCTTATGCGATACCTTATCGTTGAGCAAGATCGGTATAGCGCCCAAACCTGTAAAACAACTCGCTATGAATGAAGCTAAAAGGGCATCCCTCAAACCTGCGGTCCTTTCAAAAAGGCCTCGGAAAGCGCCGCGTCATCCCCCATAAGCGCTTCCTTGTTCCCGGATACGTCCGTCCCTTCCTTTACCATCCTTGCCAGCGTTACAACACCCGTCTTCTCGCCTATGACAATGGCGCCCACCACCCTGCCGTCCTTGATCACGCATTTCCTGTAAAGGCCCCTTGACGGGTCCTTCCGGCAGACCGCCTCATACCCTGTGCCTTCGGGATTGACCTTGCCTATCGAAGCAAGATCTATGCCTATGACTTTGAGCGTGGCCTGGAAAGTGGTCCCCTTGTACTCAAAAGGCCTTTCCATTATATTGGAGGCCGCGGCGAGCCCCTGCTCTATCGCGGCGGGTATTATACCGTAAACCGTCTTATTGAATTCCGCGCAGTCCCCTGCCGCATAAACGCTTTGGCAGGTCGTCTGCATGAACCCGTCGATCACTATGCCTTTTTCCACTCCAATGCCGCATGCCCTGGCCAATCCAACATTCGGCCTGACGCCGGCAGACACTATACAGATATCCGCTTCAAGTCCCTCCGCCGCCCCGGAAAGTACTACCTCTATACCGGACTTCTCGACCATGGACTTAAGTATCGCGGCGCCCTCATCATCGAGTTGCCTGGGCAGCAGACGCGAATTATGTTCTACCACGGTGACTTTCAGGCCGAGTTCCGTAAGCGACTTTGCGGTCTCAAGCCCAAGCAGGCCTCCGCCGAGGACAACGGCCTTATTCTTGCCCCGGGCAAAGGAACGTATCCTCATGACATCGGCTATGTTCCTGTAAGCAAGAACTTCTTTTGCCGATATACCCTCTATAGGCGGCATGAAAGGAGAGGCCCCTGTGGCAAGCAGGACCTTGTCGAAATCCGTAGTCCCTGACCGCGCCGCCTTAAGCCTCCCCGACTTAACGTCGATCGAAGTCACCCTGTCGCCGAGAGATATATCTATCCCCCTGCTTTTGTACCAATTATCATCATAGGGGAACATGGCCTCAAGACCGAGAGTGCCCGAAAGCAGCCTGTCGAGCAAAGGCCTTGGGTAATAGTTGTAGTCCTCGTCCGTAAAGACCTTTATTGACGAACCGTGCAGGTTCTCGGATATCGACTTCGCGGCAGTAATACCCGCGATACCGTTCCCTACGATAGCTACCTTCATTGAGGAGGGCTTAAACCTTCTCGAACATTTCCTTGCCGACACCGCAGGACGGGCAGACCCAGTCATCCGGA
Organism: Candidatus Omnitrophica bacterium UBA6215; assembly: GCA_002421665.1. GTDB lineage: Bacteria > Omnitrophota > Gorgyraeia > Pluralincolimonadales > Pluralincolimonadaceae > UBA6215. Next base: position 167,432 of record DISH01000004.1, on the reverse strand, counting down.
AGTTTGTCAAAAGACGTTCCCGGAGCAATGTTCTGGGTCGGATCGCCTGCCGCAGGGTCATATATGTATCCGCATACAGTGCAACGATATTTATCCATTTAAAAGTCTCCTTTTATTGTATCTTTTTAGCCATCTCTGTCCCGAGGTCCCGGCAGCATTTCAGGTCGGCTTCATCGGGAACGAACTTGACCGAAACCGGGGGCAGGACCGTCTCGATCCCCCCTTCTTTAAGGACCTCTTCTATCTCTTTCACCGCGCCGCCGGCCCACCCGTAAGAACCGAAGACCGCCGCTATCCTGTTCTTTGCCTTGAAACCCTTTAAGAGCTCAAGGAAAGCGGCTATAGACGGAAGCATGTCGTTGTCATGGGTGGACGAACCTATAATAAAGGCCTTTGCGTCAAGCATCTGGCTGGCAACCTCTGTACTGTCCGAGGCCGTTATATCGAATAATTTTGTATCTACTCCGCTTTCTATCAGCCCGTCGGCTATCGCCCTGGCCATCTTCGCGGTAGAATCCCACATCGTCTCATATACGATAACGGCCTTGCGTTTTGTCTCGTTCTTTGCCCATGACATATACGCCTTCACGGGCTTAAGCGGGTCCTTGCGCCATATCACGCCGTGGCTCGGGGCTATCATCTTTATAGGAATGCCTGAGCCCAGTATCTCGTTTATCTTCCTGTCGATCATCGCACCAAGCGGCCACAGGATATTGGCATAATATTTAGTAGCCTCATCCATAAGGGCGCACATGTCGACCTCATCATCGAACTTCCCGGAAGTCGCGTAATGCTGCCCGAACGCATCATTGGAGAAAAGCAGCTCCTCGTCAGGGCAATATGTGAACATGCTGTCGGGCCAGTGGATCATCGGTGCTTCGATGAACGAGAGCGTCCTCTTTCCGATGTTAAGCCTGTCGCCGGTCTTGACGACCCGGAAACGTTCCGGATCGTCGATTACATCCTTCATCCCGTAATAAAGCCTGCCAAGGCCTTCCTTGCACTTTTGAGTACCGTATAACCTCGCCCCCGGGCATGTCCTTACAAGTTCCGGCAATGAGCCCGAGTGGTCCGTCTCTATGTGGTTGACGATGATGTTCTCTATCTTTTCGGGGGCAATGACATCCTTTATCTTCTTTACCTGCTCTTCCGCGAACGGGCCGTACACCCCGTCTATCAGCGTGGGTTTGTCATCAACTATGAGGTAAGAATTATAAGTGGTCCCCCTGGCCGTCGAATAGGTATGCCCGTGGAATGTCCTTACGTTCCAGTCCGTTATTCCGGTCCAGTATATATCTTTCTTTATCTCTACGGCATCCATGCGGTTTGCTTTCCTTTTCAGCCTTCCATTACCCTTCCTTCGGTCTTGACGAACCATGAAGCCGTGTCGGTCAACAGCTGCAGGGCCTCTTCGAGGAGTTCGTAATGGTGCTCTTCTTCCTTCTTGAGCCTGTTATAGAAGACCTTGGCTATCCTTATGCCGGTCTGCTTGGATTGTTTGTCATAATAATCGTAACTGTCAGTCTCCTTTTTCATCGACAGTTCTATCGCCTTGACGTTCGAAGGGTCCGCTTTGAGCTTCTTCTTCTCGGCAGCGGTAAGGGGTTTGAAGACAAGCGCCAATTTCTTCTTCGCCTGGCTGTTTATAGTCCCGGCAAAATCAGCCCAATCCTCTTCATGTTTGAGGCCCTCGCTTATCTCCTTGATCCGGTCGATATGCGCCAGTTCCTGCTCCGCGAGCGACTCAAGGAGTTTCCTGGCTATGAGGTTCTTGGCTGTCTTTGCCGCCTTAAGATAAAACTTGCGGCCATCGAGTTCCATCCTGACCGCAGATTCCAGTATCCTGACATCCTTTTTTGACATGGTTTTTCCTCCTATCAGCCGTATCTGTATAGTATACCGAACCCGCCCTGTGGATAATTCCAATCTATGTTGGAGAACTCATCGCAGATGACGCGGCAGGTGCCGCATTCGAGGCAGCCGTCTACATTGACTTCAGCGATGCCCTGGTCGTTGATCTTCCAGCAGTCCGACGGGCAGCCTATCGAGCACTGCTTCTTCTTGCATTTGAGGCAAAGGTCCTTGTTCTTTACCTTTATATGCGGCTCGGGACCCAGTTTGAACCTGTTGACGAACAGCTTATCTTCTATCCTTGTCATCACTACCTCCTGTTGAGATTGGGAACACTCCGGTATTATCTCATAACACGCGGCGCCGTTCAAGGGACTTCAACTTCAAACCCGCAGGAATCCATCCACGATCTCACGCAGCGGTTGCGCATAAAATAATCCCATATCATCCCCGTCCTGTAGTTCTCTATCATCAATACCGTTATCCCCTGGTCAATGCCGATATAGTTATTGCTCCACCATCTTTTGTCCAGGTTGAACCCGGCCTTGAAACCGTACCGGCCGTATATCCTGTCGCCGTATTTCCCGTAAAGGTTCTTGAGCGATCTCTTGGAGATATCAGGGCAAAAAGGCATAGACGCGGCTATGCCGTAAGGGTTGATGGTCCCGTCCTGGACGATATGCTCCGCCGGCCTGGCGCCGTATCCCTTGTAGCCTCCCGGACCGTCACCCGCCGTCAACCCCCACCCGTCCTCCCCGTAACCTTCATGCAAAGAGGCGTTATCCAGGCAGAACTTCCTGTTGGCATTGATGGCGTTTACCGAATTGTCCCAGTAGTTTATCCCGTTATCATTTATGCCCCTGAAATCTACCCATGCCTGGGAGAACTGGTAAGTGAACAGGCTGCCGAAATATGAATAGACCACCTTATAACCGCCGTATTCGCCGACAGGTTTCCTCCAGGCCCTCCACGATTCAACGGGAACAGGATATGTAGGCGACCCTATCGCGAGTATATACGCTATGAGTCCCTCGTTATACCAGTCCCAGTAAGCGCCGAGGAAACCCTTCTCCGGGGTCCAGCCCATGCAGAGGAGCTTGCTGCCGTTCATCATCCACGGCCAGTCGGCGCGCAGATAAAGGTAATTGGCAAGGCGTTCAACCTCCGTGCCCTTAAAATACTGCGCGGCGAACAATGCTCCCGCAAAGAATATCGCCGAATCTATAGATGAGAGCTCGGAGTTCCATACCCTCCTGCCGGTCTTCATATCGACGAAATGGTAATAGAAACCGTGCTCGCTCTTAAGGGTATTCTTGAAGGTCTTGAGGGTCCTGAATACGCGGTCGTAGGCTTCGTCGTAGGTTATCCAACCCCTGCTGTGTGCAATGCACAATGCGGCCAAACCGAAACCCGTCGCCGCAATACTGCACGGGGCGCCCGATGAGGAATTATCCGCGACAAGCCCGGTATCCGGGTCCGCCATGTCCAAGAAATAACGGAAGGTATCCTTCTCTATCTTGTCTACGAAGGCATCATCCGGATCAACGGTCTTTCCCGAAGCGGCAAACGCGCCGCAGACAGGCGAGAACGCGATAGAAAATGCCAGGATCACGGATGCGGTTGTTTTCATGCTCCTGTCTTGAAATACAGCAGATATTTCCTTGCCTCTTCCGCTTTTGCCTTGACCTGATCGGGTGAAAACTTGTCGGCATCCTTTATGATCTCATCCAGCGAATGGACGGAATCTTCTATCTTGCGCCTGAATATCCCGGCCATGTTATCGAGCATCCCGGAAAGGCTCTTCATCTCATCGCCCCTCCTAAGACCGAAATTAGATGTCAGGTCCCCGTTGGCCATGCTGTTGAGGGACTTCTCTATTCGCACCATAGGCCCGGCTATCTTGTGCGAGATGAATACGCTCGCCGCGCCTATAACCAATATTATCACAACGATCCTTGGGGCCAGGTGCTGATTCGTCCTGTCGAGTATATAGGAGACCGTCTGCTGCTCGTGGGCGCTCAGGAGGCGCGCTTCCTTGAAAAATGACAACGGGGCCTGTTCGGAGGTTACGCCCATCCTGGCATTGTCGTAATCCCTGAGCCTGGAAGCTATCTCAAGCTTCTCGGCAATTTTAGGCTCCGAGAACTCCGGTATCACGGCACCCCATATGCCGAAATACATCAGGAAACCGGTCAAAAAAGAGGCCAATACCATACACAACACCAGGACTGCCATGTAACGCAGCTGGAGGCCCGGGTTCACGAAATAATTCCTTCTCCTGAACATGACTTCTCTCATCTTAGCCCTCCTGTCCCTTTAGGTTATTATATCCCCCGTACGCTTTGAAGTCAATTGACACCCCGTCGATATTGTGCTATTTTATACCCAATGTTAAGGACAATTTTAGGTTCGACCGGCAACTTTTGTCTTACGCTGCTTAACCTCCTGTATCCGCAGGACTGCCTAATATGCAGTAACAGGATACGCGAGGTCAAACCTGCGAGGTTATGCGGCCCATGCCATGACAGGATAATGAGATACGTCGAGACGCCCCATTGGAGCTATGCCGAAAGGGGTCTCGCCTTCGATGCCGCATACCATGTTGCCGGATATGAGGATATCGTTAAAAGATGCATCTGCCTGCTCAAATACGACGGCAAACATGACCTTTCCAAGCCTCTCGGGAACCTTATGTCCGAATATGCCGCCAGGAACCTTAGGATCGATGACATAGACCTGCTTGTTCCTGTCCCGCTGCATCCCGTCAAGCTGCGCGAAAGGCAGTTCAACCAATCAGAGCTTATCGCGGGACATATTGCGAAAAGGTTCAACAAGAAACTCGAGAACGACTGGATAAAAAGGATAAAATATACGCCTGCGCAGGCCGGTCTCTCCAGGGAACAGCGCCTCAGGAACATCAAAGGGGCTTTCCTCGTAAGGCGCGATTCTGATTTCAAGGACAAGAGCGTCCTGCTCGTTGACGATGTCATGACAACGGGCGCCACCCTCCATGAATGCGCCAAAGCGATAAAATCGGCCGGCGCTAAAAAAGTATTCGCGTATACCCTCGCCAGGGGCATTTGACATGAAGATATTAAGAAGATATATACTCAAGGAGCTCGCGGGCCCTTTTCTTTTTGCTTTCGTCGTTACGACCTTCGCTTTTATGGCCGGCAACATGATAAAGCTCGCCGATCTCGTGGTGAACAAGGGAGTAGACCTTCTTTCGGTAGGCAAGCTCTTCTTCTATATGCTCCCGTGGCTCTTCACTTTCACGGTGCCTATATCCGTCCTCACCGCTACCCTCCTGACCTTCGGACGGCTCTCCTCGGACAACGAGATCATCGCCATGCGCGCCAGCGGGATAAGCCTTTACAAACTCGTCTTTCCGCTCATTATGCTCGGCCTTGTGATAAGTCTTATCTCCTACGAGCTCAACGACTGGATACTGCCCCGCCTGCGTTTCGAGACGAGGAAACTGATCGCCCAAATAGGCGCCAAGAACCCTACTGCTTACCTCGAGGCAGGGACTTTCATCAAAGCATTCAAAGGCTATATAGTCTTCATATACGGCATAGACAAGAACAAGCTCACAAATATAAGGATCTACCAGCCGCAGGAAGGACGTCCGACGCGCACCATAATCGCGCAAAAAGGCGAGATCGAATATATTAAGGAACGCGACGCGGTCCGGCTTAAATTGATCAACGGGACCGTGGACGAGCCGAACCCCAAGGACCCGAGCAATTTCTACAAGCTTAACTTCAAGACCTACTTCATGACCCTCGACCTAAGGGAAGGCCGCAACCTCGATTTCGATAAGAAGAAATCCGACATGTCCATTGACGAGCTTTCACAGGAGATCAAGAAACTCAAGGCCGAGGGGGTCAATATCACCCCGCTTCTTATCGAGATACACAAGAAGATATCGTATTCGTTCTCTTCGCTGATATTCATACTCATAGGCATCCCCCTTGCCCTCATGGCCAAGAGAGGCGAAAAATCGATAGGTTTCGTCCTCAGCGTTTTCGTCATAGCGGCATTCTACCTTCTGCAGCTCGCCGGTGAAGCGCTCGCGATCAAGGGCGTAATGATCCCGGCCCTGGGGATGTGGCTGCCGAATATAGTCTTCGGTGTAATAGGTCCGGTTATGATATTCTGGATGGCTGAACAATGAAGATAATAGACAAATATATAACCAGGGGCTTCATCTGGCCGTTCCTCTACTGCCTGTTCGTCTTCCTGTTCCTTTATATCATAGGCGACCTGCTTGGCCACCTCGACGCGCTGGTAAAACAGAATATACCTTTTAAGATAGTCCGGACCTACTATCTGGCCTCGCTGCCATTCATATTCGTCCAGACTACGCCGTTCGCGGTCCTTCTCGCATGCGTATTCCTCTTCTCGAACCTGAACCGGCATAACGAGATAATCGCGCTCAGGGCCGGCGGCATCAATACCATAAGGATAATCAGCCCCGTTCTCCTGATCGGCTGCGCAATAAGCCTGGCCGTGTTCATTGTCAACGACAAGGTCGTCCCTGATTCGGCTGTTACAGCCAATACCGTAAAGGAGCTGTATTTCGACAGGAACCGCGCGGAACGCGGGGATAGGCTCGATAACATAACGGTCTTTGGCAGGGACGGAAAGCTCTTCTACGCCAGGGAGTTCGATCTTAAGACCAAAACGCTGAAGGACGTCGTCATACTCGTCCACTCGAACAACCAGGTCCTCAAGAGAAAGATCACGGCCGAGCGCATGGAATGGACCGGGAATGAGTGGAGGTTTTACGGCGCGGATTCTTTCAGGTTCGATAAGGAAGGAAACGTCCTCGGCAAGCCGGCGGTATTCAGGACCCCGAAGCTAATAGATTTCAATGAGACCCCGGAGAGCCTTCTCAAGAAACAGACCCAGCCTGATTTTATGGATTATGCCCAGTTGAGGGATTACATACATTTGCTTTCGCTTGAGAGCAAGTCCACGGCCAGGAAGCTCCTGGTAGACCTGCATTACAAGCTTGCCGCACCTTTCACGAGCGTGGTCATTATGCTCATAGGCATCCCCTTCGCCCTCAAGAGAACGAGGTCCAAAGCGATGGCAAGTATGGGCATCGCGCTGATCATAGCCGTGGTATTCTATGGGGCCAACGCCGTATCCCTCGCCCTCGGAAAAGGCGGCCTCCTGCCCCCCTTAATAGCAGCCTGGGCTGCTAATATTGCATTCGCAGCCCTCGGCATCCACCTTCTCTCTAAAATCAGAAGCTAGGGGACGTGTCACTTTGGGACGTGTCAAAAAGGGACACTCTACTATTTAAAAGAAGATAATTTCTCATCAACAATCGCCTCGTAAGGCCTGGGCTTTGATACATACTCAACATAAGAGCTTCTTCTTGTGGTCGTAGAATCAGCTAATGTCCCAAATAACGGATCAGCAGTGATCAGGCTGTCGCAAAACCCGCTGGCATAATAATTGTAACTCGACCACCGGTAATCTGAAATTATCTCAACGATTTCAGCCCTCACAGGGTTTCTCTCAATATACCTCGCACACTCAAGCAGGTACGAATCGTCATCGATTAAAATACTCTTATACCTGTTTTGGAACAGATAGCCTATGTGTTCATACTTCATTTTATAATAATTCGCGTAGCTCTGGCAGACCCCTTTCATCAAACGGGACATGTCTTCAGCATTTGCTATTTTTATTAAGAGATGAAAATGATTAGGCATAATACAATAATGATAAAGATCGAAGAAGAATCTTTCCTTATATCTTTCGATTATCTTCTTAAACGTATTGTAATCTTCCGGGGCGGCAAATATTTTATCTTTATTATGACCCCTGTTTAGAATATGATAGATACCTCCGTCTACTATATCGCGTTTTATCCTGGGCATAAAAAATCCCTCCTCTTTACGTATAGACGTAAAAAAGAGGGATTTTCTTTCAGCTATTTCTTTGCGGAGTGTCCCTTTTTGACACGTCCCAAAGTGGCACGTCCCCTAAGCTTTGCCGGCGCAGCCGAGGAACCCTATCTTCCTCTTAACAACCTGCTTGATGGCATCGCGCGCGGGACCCAGGTATTTCCTCGGGTCGAATTCAGCGGGGCTCTCCACGAATACTTTCCTTATGGCGCCGGTCATTGCCAGGCGAAGGTCGGTGTCTATGTTGACCTTGCAAACGCCCATCTTGGTCGCCTTGGATATCATCTCTTCCGGGACACCCCTGGCTCCGGGTATCTTCGCGCCGTAATCGTTGCAGACCTTCACGAGGTCGGCCGGGGCCGATGACGCGCCGTGGAGCACGAGCGGGAACCCGGGAAGGAGGTTCTTGATCTTCTCGAGACGCTCGAAATCGAGCTTCGGCTCGCCCTTGAACTTGTAAGCGCCGTGGCTCGTGCCGATGGCAACGGCCAGCGAATCGCATCCGGTCTTCTTGACAAATTCCACCGCCTGGTCCGGATCGGTATATATAGCATCCTTATCGGCAACCGAGATATTGTCCTCGACACCGGCAAGTTTACCGAGTTCGGCCTCGACAGGCACGTTCTTCGCATGAGCGTAATCTACAACCTGCTTTGTAAGCTTTATATTGTCCTCGAAGGAATGTTTCGAGCCGTCGATCATGACCGACGAAAAACCACCGTCGACGCAGGCCTTGCAGACCTCGAAGTCCTCGCCGTGGTCAAGATGCAGGACGCAGTCTATACCGGTGCACTCCATCGCGGCCTGGACCAGGTGTATCAGGTACTGGTGGCGGGCATATTTACGAGCGCCAGCGGACACCTGTAATATTACCGGGGCTTTCTCCTCGGCTATAGCCTCCGTTATACCCTGGAGGATCTCCATGTCGTTAATATTGAAAGCTCCTACCGCATAACCTTCCTTATATGCCTTCTGGAAGAGCGGTTTCGATGATATGAACGCCATCTTCTTCTCCTTGTTTTATGTGCCCATCTCCCACGAGGAGAGGTACTCCCTCTGCTCCTTCGTAAGAGTATCTATCCTTATCTTCATAGACTCAAGTTTCAACGCGGCTATCTTCTCGTCGATGTCTTTCGGGACCGCATAGACCTTATTCTGGAGTTTCTTCGAATATTTGGTCACGTATTCGGCGGAAAGCGCCTGGTTGGCAAAAGACATGTCCATTACCTGCGCGGGATGTCCCTCGGCGGCTGCCAGGTTTATGAGGCGGCCTTCTCCCAGGAGGTTGATCCTGCGGCCGTCCTTCATGGTGAACTCCTCGACGAATTCCCTTATCATCCTTGTCTTTTTGCTCATCTTCTTGAGCGCGGGAATGTCTATCTCAACGTTGAAATGCCCGGAGTTGCAAATTATCGAACCGTCCTTCATCGCTTTGAAATGTTCGGCGCGCAGGACATTGCAATCGCCCGTTACAGTGACGAATATATCGCCGATCCTCGCGGCATCTTTCATCGGCATGACCCTGAAACCGTCCATGACGGCCTCTATCGCACGCAACGGGTCGATCTCCGTAACGATAACGTTGGCTCCCATGCCCTTGGCGCGTGAAGCGGCGCCCTTGCCGCACCAGCCGTAGCCGGCAACCACAAAATTCGTGCCCGCCACAAGTTCATTGGTCGCCCTGATTATCCCGTCTACGGTCGACTGGCCCGTGCCGTACCTGTTATCGAACATATGTTTGGTAAGGGCGTCGTTTACGGCTATGACAGGGAACATAAGCAGCCCGTTCTTCTCAAGGCTCTTGAGCCTTATGACGCCTGTGGTAGTCTCCTCCGTGCCGGCGAAGATATGGTCTACCAGGGCGCGCCTCTTCTGGTGTATCGTGGAAACGAGGTCAGCGCCGTCATCCATGGTGATGTTCGGCTTATGGTCAAGAGCGGCATTTATATGCTTGTAATAGGTCTTGTCGTCCTCGCCCTTGATGGCAAAGACCGGTATCTTATAATCCTTCACAAGCGAAGCCGCGACATCATCCTGAGTCGAGAGCGGGTTCGAAGCGCACACTACACAATCGGCGCCTCCGTCCTTGAGGGTCCTGGCAAGGTTAGCCGTTTCCGTCGTGACGTGCAGGCAGCACGCTATACGCACGCCCTTGAGGGGCTTTTCCTTCATGAACCTCTTGCGTATAAGTTTAAGGACGGGCATATTCTCGTCCGCCCATTCGATCCGAAGCTTCCCCTTTCCGCTAAGGCCTATGTCCTTTATATGATATTTCATGCTTTCCTCGCGAGTACCGCGGCCTTATCGGTCTTCTCCCAGGTAAAGCCCATGTTCTCGCGGCCGAAGTGCCCATAAGCAGCCGTCTTTTTGTAGAACGGTTTCCTGAGCTCGAGCTTCTCTATTATCCCTTTCGGGGTAAGGTCGAAGTTCTCCCTCACGAGCTTTACGAGCCTCTCGTTGGAGACCTGCCCGGTCCCGAAAGTCTCGACGTTTACCGAAACAGGTTCCGCCCTCCCGATAACGTAGGCGATCTGGAGCTGGCATTTCTCGGCAAGCCCCGCCGCGACTATGTTCTTGGCCACGTATCTCATCATGTAAGCGGCCGAACGGTCGACTTTCGTAGGGTCTTTCCCGGAGAAAGCGCCGCCGCCGTGCGGGGTCGAACCGCCGTAGGTATCGACTATGATCTTGCGGCCCGTCATGCCGGTATCGGACTGCGGCCCCCCGATCAGGAAGACCCCGGTCTGGTTTATGAAAAATTCCGTATCCTTGGTCAGGTAATCGCCGACGACCGGCTTTATTACCTTCTCTATTATCTGTTTGCGCGCCTTTAGAGAGAACTCGTTCTTGGAAACGGCCTCCTCCGTGTGCTGAGCGGCTATGACGACGTTGGTCACCTTCTTCGGTTTCCCGTTGACGTATTCAACCGTCACCTGCGACTTGCCGTCAGGCCCGAGATAACCAAGTATCCCTTTCTTCCTGACCTCGGCAAGCCTAAGCGAAAGCTTGTGTGCAAGGGTTATGGGAAGCGGCATCAATTCCTTCGTCTCATTGCAGGCGTAGCCGAACATCATTCCCTGGTCCCCGGCGCCGCCCCTGTCTACACCCTGCGATATATCCGGAGACTGCGCGTGTATGGCATTCAATATCGCGCAGGTATGGTAGTCGAAACCGTATTTCTGGTGCGTATACCCTATATCCTTAAGGGTATCGCGGCAAAGGTCATGGACATGTATGAAGGTCCTCGTCGTTATCTCTCCTCCGACTATTATAAGGCCCATGGTCACATAGGTCTCGCAGGCGACCCTACCCTTCGGGTCGTTCTTAAGGACCGCATCGAGCACGGCATCGGAGATCTGGTCGCATACCTTGTCCGGATGCCCTTCTGTTACAGATTCAGACGTGAACAGATAATCCTTTTTTTCCATCTTTTCTCCTATTTGTCCTGGAAAGCCAGATTAGCTTTCCTGTAAGACTCGAGGTCCCCGATGTCATACCATATTCCCCTGAAAACATAACACCTGACCTCGTTATCCTTGCTTGTCCATTGTATAAAATGTCCCGGTGCGTCTTTTTCGTTCCCGAATTTAAGGTACTGCGCTATAAGGCTCAATTTATCCTGCGGGAAATAATAAATGCCGGTAGCGATAAGCGACGTCGGAGGGTCGCTGGGTTTCTCAAGAAAATCCTCCAGATCGCCGTTCACGTCGACCTTTACGACACCGTAGGTATTCGCGGCCTTGGACTTATCGCCTATATCGTAAGCGCCCAAAGCAAAAGAACCCGGTTTCTCTTTCGCAAAATCGGTAAAGGCCTTGAGCTCCCAATCAAACATGTTGTCCCCGGCGAGGACTACCATATCGTCGAATAACTGCCTCTTATCGAGGACAAGTTTTATGTCGCCTATAGCCCCGAGCCTGTTGTCGTTGGTAGTACTGCCGTCGTTATCTATGACTATCTTCTTTTTTGATTTGCAGGTCTTGAGCCAGCATTCAAAAACCCCGTAGAATTTCTCGTTGGTAACGATGTGTATCGTATCTATCTCGGGGATATTCTCGAGTTTCTGGATAAGATAATCCATTATGGTCTTCTTGCCGACCAGAAGCAGCGGCTTCGGCCTGTCTTTTGTAAGAGGATACAGCCTTGTAGCGTATCCGGCGGCGAGTATAAGCGCTTTCATCTTAACTTGCTCAGCTCCTTCTTGAGAGAAGCTATCCTCTCTACGGGGGTCGGGTCTATCCCGTTAAGAAGGGCAAGGTAATAGCTCACGAAATCGCCGGTATATATCAGGCTGAACATCCTGGAAAGCAGGTTCCTGCCTTTTGAGCGCACCTCGATGACCTTTGAATCTTTGCCTATCATGGCCCCGGTTATCTCTATCCTTTTCGTTACGCGCGGGTGCTCGCTTTCGTCCCGCAGCAATACCACCGCAAAATCCTTAAGCAACGCCTTCGGGCCTTCCCAGCCCACGGTCTCGTTATGGTTGAGCTCAGGGAAGACGTGGGTCGATGCAAGCGTCTTGGCATTCTCCTCTATCTGCCCCCTCCACCTGAGCGTTACAGAATCCAGGTGTTTGTTCGCTCCGTATATTATTACGTATTTGCCGCATATCTGCCCGGCTATCTTCTTAGCCTCGTTCCTGTCGGCCGGAACCCCGGGGCCTATAGCCCTGTCCATGAGGTCCTTCATATCGGCTATAGCTTCCTCGGCATCCTTGCCCCTGTCGCTTATAAAACCGATCTTATAAAAGACGTCCAGCCAACTGAAGAATGAATACCCCAAAGCCGTCCTCGGCGGATGGCCCTTGGGTATATATATCACGGGTATCTTGTCCTCCTTGGCAAGGACCTCGAGCTTGCCGCCTGAAGATATAACAATTATCCTGGCGCCTTTCTCCTTTGCCTCGGCATACGAAGACAGGGTCTCCTCGGTATCCCCCGAATAGCTGCACGCGAGGAACAGGGTATCCTTACCCACAAAACGCGGCAGCGTATAGTCCCTGCTTACATATATAGGTATCTTTATGTCATCTATAAGGTATGAACGCATCAGGTCGGCGCCTATGGCGGATCCGCCGAGCCCTGAAAATACTATATTCTTATATCCGGCGCCCACGTATGACTGCGGCACATGGAAATCCGCCCCTATCGAATATGCCCTAGCGCACTGTTCGGGAAAATTAACTATCAAGTCGAACATGTTCGACTTATCTACACCCTTCATCCCGTTAATATCGTCAAGTATCGTCATCTTCTCCCCTATACGACGTTGGGCACCAACTGCCTGAGCTTGAGATTAGCGAACTCCTCTACCTCGGCGCCGGTAGCCAGCTCCAGGGCCTCTTCGGCCAATTTCTGCGCGGTCTTGTAATCGACCGACCTTATTATCTGTTTGATCCTCGGTATGTTAACCGGGCTCGTAGAGAATTCATCGAGGCCCAGGCCCAGCAGGATAAGCGCAAACGCGGGCTCGCCTGCCATCTCACCGCACATGCCGACCCATATATCCTGCCTATGTCCGGTCTCTATGACATTCTTTATAAGCCGCAGGACAGCCGGGTGGGCCGGTTCATAGAGGTAAGCTATCTTTTCGTTGACCCTGTCAACCGCAAGCGAATACTGGATAAGGTCGTTCGTCCCTATCGAGAAAAAACTTATTTCTTTCGCAAGAATATCGGCCGTGAGGGCGGCGGAAGGCACTTCTATCATTACGCCCACCTCGACGTTCTCGTCAAAAGGCACCCCCTCGCGCCTGAGCTCGTCCTTTATTTCGGAGAGCATCTTGTTGGCCTCGCGCACCTCTTCTATCCCGGATATCATCGGGTACATTATCTTGAGCTTCCCGTGGGCAGACGCCCTCATGATGGCCCTAAGTTGTATCTTGAATATATCCGGACGCGCAAGGCAAAATCTTATGGCGCGCCAGCCCATGAAAGGGTTGACCTCTTTCGGGACTTTCAGCTGCGACATGAATTTGTCGCCTCCCAGGTCCAGCGTCCTGACAATAACTGCATTAGGCGACATCTGTTCCGCGACGCTCCTGTAGGCCTGGTACTGCTCCTCTTCCGTCGGGAAATCGGTGCGGTCGAGGTAGAAGAATTCCGTCCTGTAAAGGCCTATTCCGTTGGCGCCGTGGGATTTTACCGAAGTTATCTCGTCGGGGATCTCTATATTTGCGGCGAGCTGGATGTTACGCCCGTCGGGCGTAACGCAGGGAAGGTCGCGCAACTGCACAAGGGACGCATCGACTTCCGCAAATTTTGTCTTCTCCTGCTCGTATTTGGAAAGGGTCTCCTGGTCAGGGTTGAGTATAACCACACCGTTGGAACCGTCTACTACCAGCGTATCGCCGGACTTCACGCTCCTGGTAATGGATTTCAGGCCGACTACAGCAGGTATCTCAAGGGCCTTGGCCATGATGGCGGTATGGGATGTCTTTCCGCCGACGTCGGTGGCAAAGGCTATGACGTTCTTCTTGTGGAGCGAAGCGGTATCGGAGGGCGAAAGGTCATAAGCGACCACTATCACCTTCTCGCTTATGTCCGCGAGGGTCTCCCGCTTCTTGCCGAGAAGGTGGTTTAGCACCCTCTTTCCTATATCGCGAATATCCGCGACGCGCTCCTTGAGGTATTCGTCCTCGACCTTCTGGAACGCGGACATATAGCGTTTTAGGACATCATCAAAGATATACTCTACACAGACAAGGTCCTTCTTGAGCCTCGATATGACCTCTTCTATAAGGGTCCTGTCCTCAAGGACAAGCAGGTGGGCATTGAATATCTCGGCATGCTTTATTCCGAGCTGGTCGGAGATACGTTCCTGTATTCCGAGTATCTCCTGCCTGGTCTGGATAAGGGCATCCTCAAAGCGGGCGATCTCCCTCGGAAGGTCTTTTTCCGAGATCTCCCTCTTTATTACGGTATAGGCCTCGCTGTCTAAAATAAAGACCTTACCGATCGCGATACCGGGCGATGCCGCAATACCCTTAAGAAGCATGCATTTCCTTTCGCATTAACGTACCTTACCCGCTTCGGGCGCATCCAAATCGCCTGACAAAACCTGTTCGAGCTCGACCATGGCAGCCTCGGCATCCCCGCCGTCTATCTTCAGGGTGACCTGGCTGTTCTTGCCGGCGGCAAGCATGAGTATGCCCATGATGGACTTACCGTTGACCTCCAGCTTGCCCTTTTTCACCGTGACTTCAGAATCGTATTTATTCGCGATCTGCACGAAGACAGCGGCAGGCCTCGCGTGAAGCCCCGATTTGTTCTTTATCGTTATCTTTTTTTCCGCTATCATTTTATTCCTCAACCTTTAAGTTTTTAGTCATCTTTACATCCCATTTTCCGCCGGGAGCCAGTTTTAGCCCCCAGTGGAACAGCAGTGCGACCTCCTGATACGTCCTCTCGAGCCCCTGTTCCGAATCGGAAACAGTCTCTATCGGAAAATACCAGAACGACGCTTCCTTCGAAAATCCAAGGTCAACCTTGACCCCGTACCACTGGTCGTTGACGCATATATTCTTCACCCCGTCCGCCTCGCCTATCCTGTTAAGGTGCGGGTCTTTCAGCGAGTAGCTGAATTCCACGCCGAACCTGGCATCGAGTTCCCCGCTGCCGAGGTTAGTGACGGTATATTCGATATCAACGGCAGCCTTGCCGGGTTTCATGCTCACGGACTTCGTGACCCTGACGGGCACAGCGCCGCCCGCAGAAGGGTAATAACTGCCGTCGCGTGACATCTCGACCGTGACGGATCCCTTAGACTTCTTTACGGAATGTTTATATGACCCGTCAACGAAATCTCCCGCTTCGCCGTATTTCGACACGGCGAAATCCTTTGCCTTCGTGCCGTCCTTCAGGAAATGGTCGATCAGCGAAACTCTCCTGTACCAGTCATAGCTAAGGTCGGCGACCAGTTCGGCATCGGAAGCCCTTGACATATCGTGTATCGAGTCTATCCCTGCGCCCTTCTTAGCCTCCTGTGCGGCCTTCGCCTTCTCGAGCGCCTTCTGGTGATACGGCTCCTTGCGCCGCGCCAGGGTGTTCGTGACGTTCAGCGCAAGCGGCTTAAAGTCCAGCTCAAAGATCGTCCCGCCGTTATGCGGGGAGATATCCAACTCAAGCTTTGAATTCGATACCAGGACTTCATCGTGTGAATCGCAATCGAGGTCCGTCTCTACCGCCTCGACCCAGTCCTGTGATTTATGCGCGATCTTATCGAGTTCCTTACGGGCCTTGATTATGTTCGAATAAACCGCCGACCGCAGGTGGTTCAAATAAAGCCCCCCGAAGACGCCGTGCCAATATGCGCAGTTGCACTGGCCCTTATAAAGGTAATCCAGCGCCTTCTTGGACTTGGCCTGCGAAACAAGCCCGCTGACATACTGCATCTTCTTCTGCATCCCGTTCGATTCCGGATATTTCACGAGGAAATTCTTGAAATAACCCCCGCTCCATTCCATCATTTCGCGGTAGCTGGCGCATGTCAGGTATATCCTGCCGCTCGGCCCGTTCACATCTATATATTCGGAGAATGTCGTCGTCCTTAGCCAGGACGAATCGTTCTCCAACGCGCCGAGGAAATTCTCGAGCCACTTTTCCTCGTAGACCCATTTATGGGTCCCCGGCCATACGCCGAATTTCTCTCCGTCATCGGCAAAAACTTTTGAGGCCACGCCCGCGTCCTTCTGCCCCCTCATGTAATCGACCGTCTCATGGGGAAGCTTGAAGGGCATCAAATATCTCAGTTTCTCCGAGCCCGGGAAGATAAAAAGTTTCTCCCCGTCATCCTCGGTCACATAATACCCCGTAAGCTCATCGGGGTTGCGGCCGACGTACGTAAAATGCCAGTCATCGACTATCGCAAACTTCACCCCTGCCCTGGCCAACGGCTTTATAAGCGCCGGCTCCCAGACCCTCTCCGTCAGCCATATTCCTGCGGCGGGTTTGCCGGTGAACGCCTTGAGCTTCTCGTTCATCAGTTTTACCTGGCCGAGAATGTCCCTCTCCGGGATGAGCGAAAGTATCGGCTCGTAATAACCTCCGCCCAGCATCTCGACCTGTCCGCGGCCGACCATCTCCCTGAGCATCTTGATGAACTCCGGGTGCTTACCGGCTATCCAATCCAAAAGGCATCCCGAATAATGCAGCGACGCCTTCAACTTAGGGTGCCTGTAAAGCAGATCCAAAAAAGGCAGGTACGACTTTTCGTATGCTTCGGCGAATACCCACTCAAAATTGCCTTCCGGCTGGTGCGAGTGTACCGCCATCAAAAGATCTATGGTGCTTCTCCCCATTAAACCCCTATACCCTTCACCTCATAGATGAGGTCCATTATCCTCTTCGAGATCTTGTCCGCATTATGCCTGACGTAACCGTCGACGGATGTCATGTCGCCCTCCACTACCCCTACGCCGAGCTCGCGTATCTTCTTTACGTCCGCTTCCACCGGGTAGGCCGATTCCGCCTTATATTTTTCCTGCAGGCGCTCGGGTATCTTCGCGGTATTTACGAGCACATAATCTACGAGCGCGTGGTGCGTATGTTTGAGCAGGACATCGAGGTGGTCGGAGGCATTGAAACCGTCCGTCTCACCGTGCTGTGTCATGACGTTGCAAATATATACTTTTACCGCCCTGGACCTCAACACCTCTTCGACGATGCCGTCAATGAGCAGGTTCGGGAGTATGCTCGTATAAAGGCTGCCCGGCCCGAAGACTATGGCATCGGCCTCGCGCAAGGCAAGCAGCGCCTCCGGAGTAGGCCTGGCGTTGTCCGGCGTGAGAAAGACGCTTTTTATCGGGCTGACCGGATTCTCCGCGGGTATCTTGCTCTCCCCCGATGTCTGCGTCCCGTCCGCGCGCCTGGCAACAAGCGTCACCTTATCGAGTGTCGAAGGCACCACGCTTCCTCGTATCGCCAGGACCTTGCTCGATTCCTTTATCGCCTTGTCGAAATCGCCGGTGATCTTAGAAAGAGCCGTGATAAAAAGGTTTCCGAAACTGTGCCCCTTGAGCCCTTCGCCTTCGGTAAAACGGTACTGGAAGAGTTCGCCCATAAGGCCTTCCGCATCGGCAAGGGCCACGAGGCAGTTACGGATATCGCCCGGAGGCAGGACATCGAAATCCGCCCTGATCCTTCCGGAACTGCCGCCGTCATCGGCTACGGTCACCACAGCCGTTATGTTCGATGTAAGTTCCTTCAGCCCGTGCAGCAGGACCGACAGCCCGGTCCCGCCCCCGACGACCGCTATCTTCGGCCCCTTCGAGAGCTGGCGCTGCTTGAACATTATATCCACCAGGTCCTTCTCGCGGCGCGGCAGGAAGACCGTGACGAAAGACTTGACCATCTTCCTTATACCGATGATCATCATTATTATGCCCGTCATAAAGAGCAGCGTGCCAAAGACCAGCAAATTCGCCTTATGCGTATCCAGGTATTTCGCGTAGCCGAACCAGAGAAAGCCGGCGGCGAACATCACGGCGACGATACCGAGCGTAAAGAGGAAGATCCACCTCTTTATCCTCATACCCGGATATAACCACTTAAACCACCGCATTGTTTATCCTTTTTTCAAAGATTTATTTTCAATAAAGACTACGGATACTTCTAAGGGAAAAAAATTAGTGGCGTTTCGTGTCTTCGTCTTCGATAAGCCGCAGAATGCTCTTTTCGTCTTTACACTGTTTGAGGGATTCACGGAAAACCCTGTCCTTGAGCAGGCGCGAAATCCGCGCCAGAGCTTTGAGGTGAGGACCCGCCGAATCTTGAGGCGCTACCAGAAGGAAGAAGATGTGCACCGGTTCGCCGTCGAGAGAATCGAAATTCACTCCCCTCTGCGATATGGCGAACGCCGCCGTCAACTCTTTAACTCCGTCGCATTTGCCGTGGGGTATGCCGACACCCGAACCGATGCCCGTCGAACCCAGGGCTTCGCGGCTCATGAGTATCTTGGTAAGCTTGTCTTTCTCCCTTACGGCGCCCGACTTGGATAAAAGGTCAACAAGCTCTTTTATCACATCTTCCTTGGTCTTTGCCTGAAGATCTGCGGTCACAGCATCCTGGTTAAGAAAATCCATTATCTTCATTACGGCTTCCTCCTAAAAGAATTCTCGCGAATAATGGAGCGGGTGAACGGGTTCGAACCGTCGACAACTACCTTGGCAAGGTAGCGCTCTACCAACTGAGCTACACCCGCTTATGTCACTCCCAAAACTGGTGCGCGGAAGAGGGCTTGAACCTCCACGGGTTTCCCCAATAGCTCCTAAGGCTATCGCGTCTGCCAGTTCCGCCATCCGCGCGAAACAAAAAAACAGCGCTATGGTGAGCCGCGAAGGACTCGAACCTTCAACCAACAGATTAAGAGTCTGCTGCTCTACCGATTGAGCTAGCGGCCCGTATTTAGAAATGAGATTTTAGCACAAACTTGCCGCCAGGTCAATATATTTTAGGGACGTGTCACTTAGGGACAGGTTACCACTTAAACTTAAGCCCGACTTCTGCCTTCTTCTCCTCCGCAAGCCTCTTTAACCTCAGGAAGGCCTCTCCCCCCAACAGGTTACGGCTAAGGGTAACCCCCATTCCCGGCCTGCGTCCCCTCGCCCCGACGGCTTCGAACTCAATGGCATATTTACGGGTCATGTTCCAGCGGACCGTCCCAAGCACCTTCACCACCTGCTCAACCGGCCTTTTATACCTCGAAACCCCTATACCCACCTTGAACTTCAGCGCCCCGAGGCCGTTGACCACGCCTGAACTCTCGAACTGGGCCCTGAATACAAAACCCGACTCCCCGCTCGTATCGAGCAGGTAAGATATCTTATTCTTCCCGTCGACGCGCCATGCGCCCCTTAAAATTATGGCGCGTTCTTCTTTCCTCTTGCGGACAAGATCGGTCCGTCTATACCTGTAAATTATCTCGTTGTCCTTGCCGATCTCCCATTTCCCGTCGAAGACAAGGACGTCCTTTTTGCCGTCCTGCTTCGAAACAGCAAAACACAGGCGGTTCCTGTCGTCGGCCTGCCACCTGCCGTTAAGCTTGACGATACGGGTCACTTCCACGCCCCCGACCTTCTTGGAGGTTACAACGGCAACCAGCTGGTCCGAAGACGCCCCTGCTATCTCCCCTTTCAAACTCAGGGCCTCGACGCTTCCGAGGCCCTTTGATTGGGTTACCGTAAATTCCAGGTCGTGGTTACTGTTGAGGCGCCACTTGTTTTTCTGAAGGTATGAGGGCATAAGTCGGGTCCATCCTTTCAAGGAACTTCATGCTCATTGTCCTGAAGAATACCGCGAACGGCACATTCAATGCCAGCAGGCAGTACAACAGGAAGAACACCACCGGCGTCAATATTATCCCTGCGGCCACCCAGTAAGCCAGGGACGCGCCCGCCGGCAGGGCCAACGATATGAAATACAGGACAGCAACCAGCAATATCATGGGCACCAATGCTATCAACAGGCCCAATATAAAAACTATCAGGTAAGCGATTCCCGCGCCTATCCCCAAGCCAAGTTTTATCAGCAGGTAGACCACGAAGTTGCCCTTGTTGGCCTTCACTATATCCCAGGCCTTCCCGATACCCGCCAAAACCCTTGCCTTGTCCTTATACATTATCGGCAGGGCGAGATCCACTACCATCGTCGAGAAGATCCCTACGCCGGCAGCTACTATCACAAACACGACAAGGAACGGTATGAATACCAGCAGGAATCCGCCGATGGCCGAACCGCTCGGTTCGGGCGAGCTGAACGCAGCCATAAGCCCGCTCTTGGCAAATATAAATATCCCCAGGGCTATCATGGCGACCACGCACGCGAAGAAAGTCAGCATGAACAGCAGCGCAAACTTAAAATAAGAGTTGCCTATTTCTGCGTTGTCCGCAAACGGCTTTTTGACCGATGCGTCATCCTTGACTATATCCTCGATAAAGACGAACGAGAACCGCGCGGCCAGCCATGTGAAAAGCACAACTATCAGCAAAACAAAAAGTATCGCTATCCCCAGAACCGTCCAGACAACCGCCATTTCGGGCGTACCCAATTGGCCGCAGTCAGAAGGGGCCGCAGGCGAGGAACAACTTTGCGAAGACTCATAATGGTTATCATTGCCGCCGGAGGTATTGAGATTACAGCCGTTGGACATGGCTCCCGCCATGATGGCGACGAATGCCAGGATAAGCCATTTCTTGAGGTTGAACGGTCTGAAAAGCATCTTCCTGGTCCAGTTCACCGAATCGCCAATTACCGCCCCGAAATCGACCATTTTCCCCTCCGGTGGTTATCTTTCGTATTTCCTCAAATAATCATTGAGCTCATCGCCGCTCAAATAGCCGTCCCCATCCCTGTCGAACCGGTCCTGATTTTTAGTGGTCACTTTTACGGTATAGTTATTGCCGAGGTTGTTCTTTTCGATGTATTCGCGCTCTTCCTGACTGCTCATCTTCTCAAGCTTAGGGACCTTATTGGCATTAAGGACGCCCGAGAGGCTCAAGGCCATCGCAGCAGGAGCCGCCAACATTGCCGCGGCAACGGCACAAGTTACCAGTAAAGAGTTCTTCATCTTCCCGCCTGCCTTTTGGCCCTGCGGACTTTTGCCTGTTTATAGACGACAAACCCTACGTGGACAAGCGCCAAAGCGAACGTCGCCATAGCCGCCTTTTCATGCGCTTCGATATTTGTCCCTTTGGCCCCGAGATAACCAGTCACAATAAGGGAGATGAACGCCGCTATCCCCGATATCATTATGGCTTTCTGAAGGTTGACCATTTACCCCTCCGTTCATTCCTCCGGCTGCTCTATTATCATCTCTCCGCTGCGCTCGCCGCCTTTATTGCAATACGCGCGCGCTGAAATCTTATCTCCGGCCGCCAGGCCGGGGACCTTAAAAACATCTATCTGCTGGTTGCCCAACTGGGACGCGTATTCCCTCTCCTCTAACTTCACGCCGTTGATAAACAGCTCTATCTTCTCGATGTAGTGCTCCTTGGGATTGCCCACCGCATGGGTGACCATGACCTGCACCTTGCCGGTATCCGTCAAAGAAATATCGACCAGCGACGGCGGATGAGCGAATGCCGCGGGAACCGCCAGCACCGCAAAGACAAGAGCAAGAATAAGTATCCTCATGCGCAGCGCCCTATAAGTTCGTCCAGCAGCCTGTATTTTTTTTCCACCTTCTCGTTTGACCTGCACGGGCTGAGCGCCAGCTTCTCTGCCCTCCAGGCAAACGAACACAGTTTCACGAACAGGTCCCTGTAAAAAACGCCGTAATTTTTCTCAAAATAATACCTGGCCGAACGGAACAGGTTCACCGGCGTCATCGAGTCGTATCGCAGATCGCTTGAACGCGACCCCTTCAAATGGATTATTTCGGCGAAAGGGTAATAATAAACCTTGTAGCCGGTCCGCTCCCTGAGCCTCACGCAGTATTCCGTATCATCGTAATACATAAATATATTCTCGTCGAAGTACTCGGCTTCCTTTATTATCTGCCTATCTATCCAGAAGAAACAGCTGGAAAGGCATTCGACCTCCCTTACGCTGTCATGCTTCCAATAGAGCATATACTTAAAATAATTCACCGGGTCCCAGCTGGGCTTGAGTATATCCTTCGTAAAACAAACCAGCTCCGTGAGCAGGTTGGGCTTATGATAGCACGAATACTGCAAAGCCCCGTCCTTATCAAGCACCTTGCAGCCGATTATACCGGCATCGCTCCTGCTTTTCGCGAACTCAAGGCATTTTGCCATACAGTCTCCCAGGACGATGGTATCACTGTTAAGCATAAGTATATACCTGCCCTTCGACGCCTTGATACCCTGGTTATTGGCCTTAACGACGCCCAGGTTCCCGCTGTTCTCTATTATCCTTATCCCCGGATACCTGCTCTTTAAATACTCGCAGCTGCCGTCATTCGAGGCGTTGTCCACGAGGATGATCTCATACGATACGCCCTTCGTGTTTCGTATGACCGAATCTATACATCCGGAGGTCAGATCCTTCGTCTTATAATTGACTATTACTATCGACAAGTCCATAGTTGTGATCGCTCCCAATCCGTATTATATCAAATAATTATCGGGACACAACACTTTATTATCTGGTATAATGTCCCCATGTTAAACTGGGTCGTCTGGGGACTGGTCTGCGCCCTTTACTCGCCGGTCATCTACCAGCTATACAGGTCGCGTTGGGAGATGATCGATTACACCCACGCCTACTTCATCCTCCCCCTCTCGCTCTTCCTCGTCTGGAAAAAAATAGGGGACGTGTCACTTAGGGACAGGTTACTCGAAAATAAACCCTTGAACGCAGCCGTTAACGTATTCGCCCCCTCGCTCATCGTCCTCGGCCTGATAATGTTCGTCTTCGGATGGAAACTCGATTTCCTTTTTATAACCACGATCTCGGCGATCCCCCTGCTTTTCGGGGTAATAATATATTTATACGGCGGCCCGGCAGCAAAGGCCCTCTCTTTCCCGATACTCTACCTGCTTTTGATGGTACCGCCTCCGCTGGGCGTCCTCGACGCCATAACCATACCGATGCGCCACGGCATATCGGTGGCCGCGGTCGCGATACTCAACGCCCTGCATTACCCTGTCAGCCGGGAAGGGTTGATGATCTACCTCGGCGGACACGAGATCTTCATGGGCGCGCCGTGCAGCGGATTCCGGTCGCTCATCACGATGTTCTCTCTCGGCATATTCTACGTTTACGTGATAAAGGGTTCCATCTGGAAGAAGATCATCCTGGTCGCGGCGATAATCCCGCTGGCGCTCCTTGGAAACCTCATCCGCGTCATCACCCTCTGCCTGCTGACATTTTACAAGGGCGAGGAGATCGCGCAGGGATTCTTCCATTATTTCAGCGGCGGGGTGATATTCGTGATAATGATCGTCGGTCTGCTCATCCTGGAGTTCCTGCTCGAGAAGGCCGAAGACAGGAATAAAGTGAGGTCCGTCCCAAAATGACTTGTCCTGTAAGGGCACGTCCCAAAGCGGCACGTCCCCTAATTGTATGCATGCTGGTGATCGCGGCGATGGTGATAGCGTTCGCCCTGCCTAAATGGAAATACCGGGGCGCGGACACGCTCTTGCAGGTAAATATCCCCGCGGAGATGAAGGACTGGCAAAGCATAGACGTCTCCGGCAGCATGAAGTCGAAGATGAAGGACCAGGAAGTATACAATTTCGTCGGCGATGTCTTCGCGAGGGCATACGTCAATTATCTCGGCGAGCGACTGCTGATGCTTGTCCTCGACGCGGGCAACTTCCACAACCCCAAGGTCTGTTACGGAAGTTCCGGATACAAGATAACCGAGCTTGAGGACTTGGAACTCGACGCGGGCGGAAAGAAATTCATGGCCCACGCGCTTTATATGGAAAAAGGCGGAGACGGGCTTACTATGGTCTACTGGATATGCATCGACAAAAAGATCGTCGGCTGGACGGAACAGAAGATGATAGAACTCTGGTCATCGATACTGCACAAGAAAAAAGCCGGACTCATGGTCCGGCTTGATATCCCTACGCGCGTCGGAAATTCGGAGGTCTCCCTCCGCCTCGCCCGCGACTTCGTTAAAGACCTTTCCCGCGGCCTCTCTCCCGAACAAGCGGAATACCTGTTCGGAAAATAGCTACTTCCTGCGCAGCCGCCTTGCCAAGAGAGTCACGCCGCCCAAAAGGAAAAAGGCCGTGCTGACAGGCTCCGGAACCGCGCTAACGCTGAAATTATCGAACTTGCCCGTCCCGTTGCCGCTTCCCTGGGTCTCCCAGACAAGCGTCGCTTTCGCAACACCCGAACCGGGAGTGGCGATACCCGAAAGCTCCGTCCAACTCAATCCAAGGCCGGTCCCGTAGATCTTATCGGAATCCCATTCGTTGAGTATGTTGCCATCATCATCCTTGAACTCAAGGCGGAACGAAACATAACCGCCGGTCCCGAGCTTATCATCCGAACTGTCGGAAACCCAACCGCTTATCTTCAATGCCTGCAACGGGTCGGTTATCGTGATATCCTGCCAGCCGTACCCGCCGATCCACGCATAGGCCGCGTTGGCACTGGCCTGCCCGTCGGCACCCAGCCAAACCCCGCTTCCGCCGGTGCCCCAGCCGTTAAGGGCCATCTCGAATCCCGGGTTATACACCATGTTCGCTTCATCGGCGAATACCGGCGCCGCGGCAAGCGCCACAAACAACACCGCAAACACAAAGTATTTCATCTTCCCATCCCCCTAATTGTTTTCTCTCGCCCGAAATCTATTTCCTGCGGCGCAGACGTCTTAGCGCCAGCACCGAACCGCCAAGTATGAACAGCGTGGTGCTTACAGGCTCCGGCACGGTGTTAGCCGTGACCGAGACATTATCAAACAGGGTAAAATTATTGTTGGAGCAAACATCCGACGCCCCGATGCCCAGGAAGTACGAGCCGACGCCGTCCATCGTGGAACTGGCACGCGACCATACCGAAGACCCGCCCTGGTAAAAAGCCCACTCGGAGCCGTTGAACTGCAATGAATAATCTTTCCAGTTAAAGGACGGCTGGTCGGCCCAGGAGATCTCGTCTACCAGGGTGCCGCTGTCCACAAAACGAAGCGTATTGGAGCCCGCTTCATAGGAAACCTTATAATACTTTGAAGAGTCGGAACTGTTGAATATCGCTATCTCGCTCGACTGCGTGATCGCCGGGTAAGACGTATAGCTGCCGGCAAAAACCTGGCCGGAAAATGATATATCGCCTGTTGCCGCGAAGGACGAAGAATAGAGGTAAGCGTATCCGCTGTTGACGAGGCTGTATGTCACGTAACCATCCGACGATATCCCGGCATAGTTATTCGCGCCGGAAACATTCACCGTCCACAGGGTGCCGATGGTGTCGGCGCTGAAATCATCGCTAAAAACAACGTCCGCGAAAACCGCGGGGCAAACAAGCAGACTTACTATTACCGCGAATATGAGTCTCTTCACTTTTTACTTTCTCCTGCGGATGCGGCGGACAAGAAGCGTGGTCCCGCCAAGTATGAATAATGTCGTGCTTACCGGTTCCGGGACCGTAGAAACATCCATCTTAGCGACCGAAAACTCGCTCTGGTAGGTATACCACTTGCATGAAGGCACGTTGAAGACTATCTTATCGATAAGCAAGGGTTCGCTGTATGAATAATCCACTATACCGTCGCCGCCGGCATTGATGTTCTCCACGCCGACCAAGTTCTGGGTATATATGCTCGTCCCGTCAAGATAGAAATTCGCTATACCCCTCTCTTTGTGATCTCCGTTCGTCAAAAGGCTTGATTCATAATAAAGCGACCTGACCTGGAAAGAATCAAGGTAAACAGGGGCGTCAAAATTGATGATAAGCTTCTCGACCTTATCGTAGCTGTCTATTTCGTCGTTCTCACTGCCGTAGATACCAAGGCCGCGGGTTCCGCGCTGGGTAAGCCAGCCGTTGCTCGTCCCGTCATAGCCGACCGCCTGGGCGCTGCCGCCAAGGAGGTTCAAATAATAACTTCCGAGGTTCACCATATTGTCACCGCTCGACCACCACGAGGTGTCGCCGTCAACGCCCTGTATGGTGTCGCCGCTTGAGTTCCATACAAAACTGACCACGTCGGCCGAAGCCGCCGCGGAAACCATCAATATAATAGAAGCTAATATAAGTACCTTTTTCATTATTTCCTGCCCCTTCTCATCCTGCGAGCCATCAATACCGAACCTCCGGTTATGAACAACACCATAGCCACGGGTTCCGGGACAGCGGCATAACTGAAAGTGGTTGAATCGCTCCCCACAGCGCCGCTTGGCGCCGCGTACCAGCCTGAAACATTCCACAAACCCGCGGTCTTTGATATCGAATCCCAATCAAGAGTTACCCAAACATCGCCGTCGCTATTCGGGCTTACCGGTAAAGTAGCGGTTAAAGCATTCTCCGGGTCCTGCCAGTAAGAACCGGTAAAGGTTATATATTGCCACGCGGGATTGAAATCCGGCACATTGAAATACAAATACGGGGTCTCGCTCAACTGAAAAGTATCCCCGTCACGAAAATTCACGTTCTCGCCGAGAGAATCAACTATGTGCACCTCGAAATCGGCGCGGGCGGCGTTAAAAGAGAACAAAAACACCATTACCGCGGCTAAAGTAATAAATGACTTCAACATCTTGCTGCTCCTGTTTTGTAAGGCAGTGAAATTACAAGACATATCTGTACCAAAAAACCTATTCCGTCATTGGAATTTTAACAGGCGGGTGCACATCAATGCATTGTGATAATTTTACCAAAAATGCCGAAAAAGTCAAATGAAATATTTTGTCTTTTTAGGGTAGAATTTATGGACACCTGAGGAAGAATTTTCTTCCAACTATTTAACGCCTTCGTCACTGCGTCCGGCGCGGCTTCAGCTACTTTAAGCAACGCCATTGCGGGACCCTTAGGACGCCTTCTCCCCTGTTCCCAGTTTTGTGATGCTCTTAACGATCACTGGGTCAAACTTAAAGACCCCGCTCGCTTTCCTTATCCTTATTTAAAAATAATTACAATCAAACATTGCTATATTTTGACAGACATTTCTGAAATATATATGAAATGGAGCCCACGACGATCAAATAACCGGGTAAATATACCAAGCTACTTTTAATACCGCCATTTCTGTAATTGTTATATATCAAGTATATGTAAGGAGCATGGACAAGGAATATCGATAAAGAATATCTACCCAGCCAATAAAAGGAACGGGTTATAATTTTATATTTGCATAAATAATTAACTATATTTATTAAAATCAAAAAATATCCTACAGAATTAAAAACATCGTTAAAAGCTCTGCCTTTTGGCCCATGGAAAGCTAGGATTATCCCAATCATCTCCATAAGCAAACCAAACATAAACGGAACAAGCCCTATGGTAATTTTCTTAAAAACAGCGATCCTGTTTATATAAATGTCCGCCAGAATTATCCCGCTGGTATACTCAAAAAGAAACGCTAAAAAGAATTTGCTATATACAACGCTATCCGACATTAAGATAACAGCGTAATACACTTCATAACCTACCGTTATGACCAAGGAACCCAATATAATCATCCAACCATATTTCTTAAAGCAACGATATAACAATGGGAAAATCAGGTATAACTCCAAGATCGTAACGATAAACCACCACGGGGAATTAATTATCAATACATACTTATCTATAAACGCTCTATATAGTAAAACTGAGGCAACCAAGGATCCTATGCTGAGACCTGACATTCCTAAATATCTTCCAACATTACCGGAAACTACACCAAATATCAATATTGAGAAAACTACAAGTAATATGGAGGAATAATAAGGTAATATTATTTTGAAAAAACGTTTGCGGCACCAGATACCCCACTTAGGATGTGATTTTTCATATGATAAATAAATACCAAACGCGCTTAAAATAATAAATACATGTACTCCCTGCCCTCCGAAATTAACCGCAAATACACACGTTTCGCTTAAATAATAAGAAAACCAATGAAATAGAACTATACCTAATATGGCACAGCCTTTAAGGTACCAGATCCAATTCGTATTATCATAGATATCGGAATTAATAATTTTCATTTTGGATTTTTACCCATGCCCCTTTTCACTTTAAAACTACAAAACAGCTTAATGAAATTATGACATCTACTTCCGGCATTGTCAATTTTAATACGATTTTCTTTCATCTATATTATTTTTACGTGATATAATCTTAATATGAAAAAGTTCCTGTTTTTGCTTGTACTTATATTTTTGTCAGGCACGGCACACGCCGAAGAGGGTTGGTTCCCCTACTACTTCCCCGCCGACCCGGCGAAGGCGCCGGATTACATGGGTATCCCGGCAACGGCGTTCAACGCTGGCAAAGACGTCCTGGACCCTCCCGCGGGCAAGCATGGCTTCGTGAAAGTCAAGGACGGCCATTTTTATTTCGAGGACGGTACCCGCGCGCGCTTCTGGGGAACGAATCTCTGCTTCGGTGCGTGCTTCCCCGAGCACAAAGACGCCGAGGTAATGGCGAACCGCATCGCGTATTTCGGGTTCAATGCTGTGCGCCTGCACCATATGGATTATTTCTTTGAGCCGAACGGGATATTTGAGGACACCGCCCCGGCTTACAAGAACAAGCAGTTGAAACCTACCGGGCACCTTAGCCCGCGCCAATTAGACAAGCTCGATTATCTTATCTACCAGCTCAAACAACGCGGCATTTATGTAAATATCAACACCCTCGTCTCGCGTTTCTTTACCGAGGCCGACGGCGTCAGGGACGCCGAAAAACTCGGCATGGCCGCCAAGCCCGTCTCATTGTTCGACGCGCGCATTATAGAGCTCCAGAAACAGTATTCGAAGGACCTCCTGACGCACCTGAACCCATACACAAAGCTGCGCTATTGCGATGACCCGGCTGTTTGCCTGGTCGAGATAAATAACGAAAACACCCTTGTCGAACTTAACCCTTCCAAGTTACCCGAATATTACCAAAACGAATTAAAGACCCTATCGGATAACGGCAAGATCCCTTTGCCAGACCTTGAGAAACGTTATCTTTTCGATATGAGGGACTATTTAAGGAATAAGGTAGGGGTCAAAGTCCCTATTGGAATAGGCGGCCATTGGAACGACAAGCAGTTGGAGCTTCAGCGGGAATGCCTTGATTATGTTGACAAGCACGGCTACTGGGACCATCCGAAATTCCCGAATAAATCATGGGACATGAATGATTTCCGTATGCATAATAAGTCTTTGCTGGCGGACAAAAACCTCGGGATAATAGGCGAGTTCAAGAAACGCGCGCCGAAGAATATGCCCTATGTCATAAGCGAGTGGAACCATTGCTATCCAAACCCATACGCTTATGAAACCCCTACCCTGCTCGCCAAGACAGCCAGGCAGGAAGATTGGGACGGGTTGTTCCAGTTTGATTTTGGAAGAGGGTGGGAATCAAAAGATTGCTTTAACTATATACAAAATTATTTCGAAATTAGCGCTAATTCCCAACAGTTAATATTATGCTCTTATGGAAGCAGGATATTTCTTGAAGGAGATAACCCCGCAATACCTATCGTACGTCAAATTAAAAATACAGGAAGCGGCTGGAGTACTTCCGGAAAATACGAGTGGGGAACTTCGCCTATTTTAATTCAGAACACTTTGCAGTAAGTCTATACTTCAAAATGCACCAGAATAATTTTGCGCCTTCGATAATATACCTTTTGAACATCCTCTTGGGTTCTATAAATATCCGCCACAACCACTCAAGATGAATTTTACGCATAAATATCGGCGCGCGCGGTATCCTTCCTGAAAGATAATCAAAAAGGGCTCCAACCCCCAAACATAAACGAGGATTCAGATCTTGTCTGTGTTTAGCAATCCATTTTTCCTGTAATGGCACACCCATCGCAACAAAAAGAATATCAGCCCCTGAATTATTAATATCACTAATTATTTCGCTGTCTTCGCTAAAATAACCTGAATTAGTGCCTACGATTTTAATACCCGCGATCTGTTTACTAATATTTTTGGCGGCCTTTTCAGCTACTCCCTCTCTTCCCCCCAGCAAATAAATTCTATATTC
Source organism: Candidatus Omnitrophica bacterium UBA6215 (assembly GCA_002421665.1). Lineage (GTDB taxonomy): Bacteria > Omnitrophota > Gorgyraeia > Pluralincolimonadales > Pluralincolimonadaceae > UBA6215. The sequence continues at coordinate 137,060 of DISH01000004.1, read as the reverse complement.
ATCCTTTGCTGCTTTTCCCATTATCAAAGGGCTGAGGTCTGTCCCATTACAATCTTCTTCCATCTTACCGCCAAATATTTTAGTAGCAATTTTAAGTCCAATTCCATCGGGCAATACTAAACTTGCTGATTTAAGAATATCTCTATACTGCCCATCCCTAAGAGAAATATTGAGACAATCTGCATTTAAGAAATAGACGGATGATTTAGAAGAAGTGCTTAGCAGGCCGAATATTTTCTCCAAAGCAACAGCCTTACTGATATTTTCATATTCAATTCCGAATAGTATCATTTTTGATATAAAACATCCTCATATACTTTCATCACCGCCTTACCAACCGTTTCCCAGGAATATTCTTTTGCCTTCTTTTTAGCATTTAATGCCATTAGATCATAGTTAATTTTATCCATGCATATAATATTCGATATGGCCCGCGCAGCTTGTTCATGATCATTGAAATTGACAAGCGCACCAGCTTTTGAAGTAGCAATGAAATCCCTGAATGACGCAATATCATTTAAAACACAGGGTGTTCCAGAAGCCATTGCTTCAATCGCTGAAATTCCAAATCCTTCATATTCAGATGCGGAAACAAACAAATGAGCTTTAGACAACTCATTAAGCAGATTATCCCTGCTCAAGCTCCCCATAAAATTTATTGAATTTTTAATACCTAAACCCTTGGCTATATGTTCTAACCCCTTCCTTGTATCATTCCAATCTGGTCCTATGATTCCCAATTTAACATTAATATTCTTTTTTAGCAAAAAAGGGATCGTACGGACTAAATTATCAATACGCTTGTGGGAATCCAATCTACCAATGTATAAAAGATAACCGAACTCTATATTCTTGCTAACTGAACTAAATGCTTCTACTTCCACGCCATTATCAACTCTTACTACATTATTACTGATTTTTTTAAATAAAATATGATCACTATTACTGTTTGCTATAATTTTGTCACAACTATACAAAATTATTCTTGTGACCGTATAAAAATATACCTGCTTAAGGATTTTAAGCCATTTTGTATGGAAATAACCTCCGTGTGTGCTAAGAATAATTCGTTTTTTATGAAACGGTTTTAAAATTCCTAGATAATCAATAAAAGAATCAACACAATGAATGTTAACAATGTCACAACCGTCTAAATTAGTAACGCTCGATAAAGCGATTGGATATCTTTTGCTGCCCGTAAATGGTATCCTCTTAATCTTAATTCCTTCTATTATTTCGTTATCAGAGAGATCCTCTTTAGTGCAAAGATTCTTGTTTAGAGTTAAAACCGTAACATCGTTCCCAGCCGCAAGCTGTGTTTTCGACAAATTGTAAATATAATTTTCAACTCCGCCAATACATGGGTAAAATTGTCTTACTATATGGATAATTTTCATATCTAATTTGATGTTATTTCATCAATAATGCTAAATAAATTGCTTCTAAAAGTTTCTCTGTTATTATTTTCTATAACCAACCTATATGATTTATCAAATTTATACCTATACTCATTATAATTTTCAATTACTCTGCATATAATTCCCGCAGCATCATTAATAGAATTATACAAGAAATCCTTATCCAAATATTCTTTGAATATCCCCATATTTGGCGCTATTACATATTTACCAAATAGTATCGATTCAAGCATAACTAATGGGACGCCTTCATAGTTTGATGTTATAAGTACAATATTGATTCCTTTATATAATATCCGCCTATCCTTTTCCCAATTATCAACATAAATCATTTTGTCTAATCCATTCGCGCGTATACTTGCTCTCATATTATCAGCATCTTCACCGTCACCTATAATTCTAAATATAACATTAATTTTAAGACTCTTAACCTTGTTTGCTATGCCAATTATTTTATTTTGACCTTTTTGAACAAATGATATTCGACCTATGATACCGATAACCACCGGTTCATCTTTTTTAAGTGGAGACAGATATCCATTATCACATTTACCGTCGACAGCATTGTTTAAAATATATACCTTTTTATCCACTCTATGAGAAAGAAGCTCTTTTTGTTCCCCAGAAATAGTAATAATCGCATCAAAAACCCTATAATAGTAACTAGCTATGATATCCCTCCAGCATCCCATAAAAGATTTAATTTCACTAAAACTGTAGCATAATGGAATATAGCTGATTGTTTTATATCTACAGAGTTTTGATGCCCACATTCCCTTAAGACCCACTTCAATAGTACCTTGACAAATTATAACTAAATCTGGTTGTATTCGTTTAAATAATATGTATAACTTAACTATGTCAAAGATACTGTAACTACCCAAACCGAATATTGTTAAACATGATTTAACGTTTGTTTTTACAAATTTGATTGAATTATTCAAATGGCTTTCTATATCTCGGCTATAACTAACATACCAAATAGTGTATTTCTCTGACAATTCATTAGCAATTTCGGCAGACATTACTTCATGTCCGCCGAAGATTTTACTATCGTTGTATATTATTATTTTTTTCATTTATTTTATTTGTAAGCAATAATATTTTTGATGCAACTGTTTCCCAAGTATGTTCTTTTGATTTCTCTAATGCCATTCTCCCTAAACTCAACCTATATTCAGGATTCGTAACCAATGTTTTAATTGCTATCACTAGGTCGTCTCTAGAACCTGGAGGAATTAGTACTCCATCTACCCCATCTTGAATAATTTGGGAAATTTGCCCAACTCTCGAAGCTATAATGGCTCTACCGCAGGCCATATATTCCATAATTTTAATCGGAGAAAAATAGAATTTTTCCATGTTTAAATATGGTGCAACTAAAATATCCATAGTAACCATGATGTCCAAAACTTCTTTTTGTGTTAAATATCCAGTAAATTTAATTTTATCCTTTAATAAGCTATCGTTATTTACAATATTCTCTATTGCCTTTTTATTTTCGCCGTCTCCTATTAGATAAAATTCAATACGATCCGATTCTTTAAGAATTTTTCTGGCAACCTCTACTAATAATTCAACCCCATGCCATTTATGAAAACTCCCTGAATATCCTATTTTTACAATATCACAATTTACTTTAACATCAACTATATTAATTTGATCTGAACCATTGGGGATAACCTCTATGATCGGATTACAAGACCCAACCTCATGTTCAATCATTTCCTTCAGTTCATTTGACACAACATATAAAGCATCAACGGATTTCCACGATACAATTTCAATTTTTTTCATTAAACTTAAATGAACGCTTTTATCGTATTGAATTTTATAATACATCTCTCTTTCTATATAATGAGGCGCATTAACCTCCAAAATTATTTTTCTGACCCCAACAAAATTAAGAAATAGAGGTAAAAAATCATAAGGAACCGTTCTAATCATTATTATATCTGGTTTAAATATAGGTATTTTAAATGAAACGAGGGCTATGTTGTATATACATTTCAACACACTTTTTAAAAACACTAGAATTTCCCGATATAAAACCGGTAAAGATAATTCAAGTCTATATGTACCTCCTGGCTCAAATGTACGATTCAGAATTTTTTTGTTTGGGATTGTTAATAATACTATTCCTTTATTCTGCAGTTCCCTAATAATGCTTCTCGCATGAACAGAACTTCCATCAATTCTATTTATGCATTCGTTTATATACAAAATTTTCATTATGACCTATCAACTGATTTTGCCATACTTCGTTATTAAGTAAACTCGTTGCACCAACCCCATCAATATTGCATATATAACTATACCTTTATGCTGAATCATAAAAGGAGAAGTAAATAACCTTATGACAAAACCAGGGATAATAGATAATAAACCAATGGTGATAGCCAAAATATATGGATCTCTAGAAGTTACATAGATATATATTAATTTATAAAATATACAAAAACAAAATAGTAAAATAAAAATATAACCCAACAAACCGACTTTTCTAATAAATAAAGTATTGGTATTATCCCAATATATATTTTCAAAATTGTCTTGATCAAACTCATTATAGAATGCTTTTGTACCCTGTCCGAACCACAAATAATTCCTTATTTTGTTAATTTCTCTAAACCACTGCTGCTCCCTAAACTTATAAGAGCTATCCAAGTTTAACTTATTTACACTAGAAATCCTCTGCTTAAGCTCGTACGGAATTCCTTTAGTTCCGGCATCTCCATAGAACAATAATGTTAGACTGGAAACAGTTATTGATAGAATAACCGCAAACAAAATAAAATATTTAGATACATCAATATTTGAGTTTCTTTTAATTAACGATAAAACAAATACGGCTATTATAGATGTAATTGCACATAGTAATAGTATTCTACTTTCTCCAAGCGTTATAAAAATCAGACTGATAAAAAATATTGCCATATTCAAAAATCTATTTGAATATTTCTTCAGTCCAAACATCGCAAAACTAACTGATAAAGATATAAGTAATAATTGGTGGTTCCTGAACGAAATTCTTCCCGCTCCCCATATACCTTGCTGGTTAATAAATTCTCTTAGAGGATTTCCCTTCCAAATATAGACAGATATTAATTCTATTGAATATAAAATTATACCTAAGTAAAAAGCATTTAAAACAAATTTGGCATCTTCCATTTTTTTAATTTTAATAAATGCGATAAAAGCTACGGAATAATAAAATAACTCTCTAGAAGCAGAAAATGAATGGCTGATTGAATAATCAGCACCTCTAAATATTGAAATAAAAACAATGAAATAAAACACAATCATAAAATAATATTCTTTTGGAAACTCATTTATTTGCTCTTTTACGCGCAATGCAGCTATAAAACAACCAGCCCAAATAACAACGATCATAATTTCAATAATATGAATATTGAATCCGAGCAGTCTAATTGAAAGCACGTATTCTGATAAACCCTGTGAAATTAACGCAGTAACGGCTATTGTAAGAATGGCGAGCTTTTTTAAATCAGGCGATATTGCATACCAACCAAATAGCAATAAGCCTGATATATACAACAAATATTTTGGAAAGAATATTACCGCTAAAAATGCTATTGAAGCTATTAAAACTGTTAGTAATATTTTCATTTTAGGCCCAAACAATTTTTATTCCTTCTGGAAACAAGTGAAAATAATATCCCTGTGATTCGGGACAATTTGCTCAAATATGCTACTAACCATACCTGAGCTATTTTATTGTACATATCTGTTGTCCCGCGCCTTTTTACCATCTTCCTTATATAATAGGGCCTCGTCGGTATGCACAATCTAAAAATATTACTTAATATCTGTTTACTCGATAGACCGCTTTTACGCCATATGTTAATAAATCCCGTCCCAACTCTAAAACCTTTGGCCATCAAATCTTTAAACTTTCTGGACGGATGCCTTATTATAACAGCGTTGGAATATTCTATTTTATATCCTGAGTTGCTAGCTCTTATCGTCCACTCCATGTCTCCACCAGAAACGACAGTATCGTCAAATAAACCAATTTTAGAAAAAATACTGGATTTAACAAATAAGTTGGCCGTTGTAGCTCCCTTAGAGCTCAATATATACAACTCGTTATCCATACTAATTAGCGAATCATACATTTCTGATGACGTTTTTTTCTCAGAATATATAAATTCAACTTTGCCTCCGACTAAATCGGCTTTCTGTAAAGCTTCGATACCCATCATAACCCAATTTACATCAACAATACAGTCAGCATCTGTAAAAGCATATATCTCTCCTTTTGCAACTTTAACACCTAAATTTCTTGCTGCGTAGGAACTTTGTTTTTCGCATTCTTGAAGCAATGTCACCGGATATTTGCCAATTATATCTACAGTAGAATCGCTAGAATTATTATCTACGATTAATAATTCGATTCTTTCTTTTGGATAGTTTAAATTTAGTAACGATAATATTGCCTTCTCAATTGTTTCTTCCGCATTATAGGCAGGCATAATAACACTTATTAACGGAAGATCCTTTTTCATGACTCACCATTAATATATTGCAGATTAAATTCATTTAATCGAGTTGCTTCATAAATTCTAGCAAACAAGGTATCGTAATCAATATTTGAACTAACAATTTTATCATTATAAAAACAAAGCTGTTTTTCTAATAAATCTTTTGCCATAATCTCGTTGCCGTTCTTATTTAACTCGAACATTTCACAAAAATATGCTATTTCAAAACCAGTTGGATTATACTTAAAAGCAAATTTGTTTGTATTTAATAAACTCAGATAGTTATTGTTTAGACAGTTGCTCTTAACTTGTCTAAATATATTTGAATCAAAAAAACTAACGTATCCGGAATAATACTTTTTTATCATCCCGTAAGCATATAAATTAAAAGAATGGTAACCAGCTGAAATCTCTGAATAATTTTTATCTAAACGCAAGGAGATATCTGTTAATGTTCCCTTTATTTTCCGTTTTAAATCTGCGTGTTTATCTGTAAACCATATTCGATGGTTAATTACACCGTCCTTCTCTAAATATGTATGCTGAACTAGATTTGAAAGGTAAATACCCACTCTTTCCTTAATCAACTCATTATTTATACCGCTACTTAATAATAGTATGCCAGAAAGGGCAAACCATAATTGTTGATTATAAGTGCGATGAACTGGGAGAGGTTCTCCATAAATATCTATGGCATTCCAAAGACCCAATTTATAGTTAAAAGGATGGCTAATAAATACCTCTTCGGCCACAATCCTGCACTTTTCGATACCTAAGCACTTATATAAAAGTGATAAGGATTCGATTGCCCATGCTTGTCCAATTAAGCCATTTGAAAAATTCTTATTTTCATCAATGCGGCATAAATAAGCTACTCCGCCTGGCCGTGCCTGTTTCGATAGTAAATACTCTGCAGCCTTAAATGCAGCCTCCAAAAATCTATTATCTTTAGTCAATTTGTATATTTCGCAAAATGTTATTGCCCAATGAGCCGTATTTCTAACCGGAGTATCTATATTATTCCAAGGCCCATTGTGACCGGCGGGCATGCTCCCATCCCGATTTTGTTTTATTATACTATCGTTAGTTAAATTAATTATATATTCGCATAATTTAGTTGAATTCATATTAATAAGACTCTATCAGTTGTATTTTAATTCTATTATTCTTTACCCCAATTTCCTTAAAAACGAACAGCAATACTATATACGCTATTAAACACAATGGTAATGATGTATACACAATTTGAGGATAAGAGAAATGACTAAAGATAATTTTATATATATACAATAAAATAATAATTATGCTACTAATTAGTAGCGGCGCTTTTAGAAGAGAATAAAAATCCTTTGATTTTAAACAAATCATGCTCCTAGATACAAATAGAGCATATTGTAAATATAAGATTGACTGTATAGTATATGCAAAAGCGACTCCTACAACTCCATATTGGAGACCAAATATAACACATATAGTGGTAACTAAAGTCCCTATCAACTGCATTCTGAACTGTACATCCGATCTGCCAATTGATAAGTAAATCGTACCATTTACCGTTATCAATGATTGAAAAGGTCCACAGAAAGCGAATATTTTGAATAAGGTAATAACTGGTGCCCACTTACTTCCAAAAATAGTTAATATAAACTCTGTTGAAATCCCATACAATACAAATATCATAGGGAATGTTATCAAAGACAGAAATTTTATCATTTTCATATATGAAATTCGTAACTTATCAATGTTATTTTGTAACTTAGAAAAAGCAGGAAATACCACTCTTACAATCACTCCTGACATAAATTGCAATGGGTACAATAGAATTTTATACGCTAGAGAGTAATAACCCAATGCTTGTGATCCAAGAAATTTACCAATTAACAGCTGATCGATATTTCTTGCAAAATAATTAACAATATTAAATCCTGTAATATTAGCACCAAATTTAAATATGTCCTTAATGTCAGATTTTGCAAATTGAAATTTCGGGCGCCAAGATGATAAGGTCCACAACAATATAGCATTCGATAACGTAAATACAACAGATTGAAATACTAAACTCCAAACCCCAAAACCATGGTAAGCCATGAAGATACCGACGCCGCCGGATAGGATAATGGCAATGATATCCCTTATGGCAAGGCTCTTAAAATCCATCTCCTTGGTAAGAATAGTCTGTTGGATGACAACGAACGATGAAATGAAATAATTTACGGATATTACCGTCAATATTATCTGCAGTTCCGGCTTCTTGTAAAACCACGCGATCAAAGGTGAAATAGCGATAAAAATGAGCGTTAAAACCACGCCGACAACAACATTCAGCCAAAACGCCGAGTAAAAATGCCTGTCGTGGGTATCCTGCTTCTGGATAAGGGCGCTGCTAATGCCCATCTCGCTGAATATCATCCCGAAGTTGATAAATACCGTAGCCATCGCCAGGAGGCCGAAATCGTTCGGGGATAAGAGACGCGCGAGAATAGCGGTTATGATGAATTGGCTTATCTGTTTGCCGGCTTGGGACGCCCCAGACCAGAACAGGCCCTTTATTGTCTTCTGCTTTAAACTCATTTACTCCCATCCGATACCTTGAAACTCCCCGTCACCCAATCACTCTTCCTTAGGTCGTACTTGATGAACCTTATCTGCCACGAATACCCCTGCCCGGGCTGGAAGAGCTTGGCGTCTACCTGCAGGCTGTCCTGCCCGAACGGGACCTTTTGTTCATATACAATGTTGCTCTGGACCATCATGCCGGCCTTGTATACCTCTATCTCATAACTGCCCCCCTGCCCCTGCGTGCCGCGTATGTTGTAATACCACTTGAACTCTACCGCGCCGTTAGAGATATCCACCGTGCCCGTCGGCGAGATGATCCTCGGCTGGGCTACCTCGGCGTAATTGCCCGATACCGCGAACGGGAACATGGCGAATGCCGCTAAGACGCTCAGTTTCTTTATCATCTTCATAGCCTTTCGTATATCGCCTTGGGTATCACATACGTCCTGCTTCCGAGTATGGCGCCCAAAAATACCGGCTTGGCCTTTGCCAGAAGCTCCACAGCTTCCTTGGCGGTCTGGCGGCGGGTATGGCCTTCTTTTACCATGAAGACAACGCTGTCCACGTGGCGGCACAATACCACCGCGTCCTTAGCCTCCCTGAGGTTCACGCAGTCGACAAAGACAATGTCGTATTTTTCCTTGGCGTGTTCCAAAAGCACCGCCATCTTCTGCGACTCGAGCAAAGTGCCCGGGTTCATGTTTATCCTGCCGCTTGTCAAAACAGAGAGGTTCTCTGTGACCTTATGGACCGCCTCATCGAATGAAACGCTCCCCTCCAGCACGTCCACAAGCCCGGCCTTGTTGGCTATCTTGAAGGCCGTGTGCATGGCAGGCTTGCGCAGGTTGGCGTCTACCACCAGCACCTTCGGCCTGCACTTTGCCGAGACGCTCTTCGCCAGGCTCATTATCGCCATGGTGGCGCCCTCTTTGGGATACGCCGCCGATATCATAAGGGACTTTAGTTTCCTGTCCTTAAGTTCGAAACAGAGTTGGTCCGAGATATGTTCGTAGTCGTTGGCTTTGGGTTTTATGGGTATGGCGCCCAGAAACGGCATGCCGAGCGTCGCCTCCACTTCCTGCGGCGTCTTAAAAGACTGGTCAAGGTAATCGAACCCGAAGGCGAGCATGACGCCGAGGAATACACTCATGAAGATAGCGAGCGCGAGCATGACCGTATTCGGCAGGCCCGTGGGCTTCATGGGCGGCAGCGCCTGGTTCACTATCTTGACGCTCGCCGGGCCTATCGCCTCTATATTCGGGAGCAGCTGCCCGTTGAGGTTCTGCTCCATCCGCGATATGCTGTCGCTTAGCTGTATGACAGCGAGGTTCTTGTCTCCGTACTTGACCTGCATCTCGGCTAACTGCTGTTCGAGGTCAAATATGACATACGAACGGCTGATGATATTCGCGATTGCCGCCGCCACGCCGGGGTCGAAATCCCTGTATGAAATGGTAAAAAGGTTGGTATCGCGAACGGGCTCGACCTTTATATTGTCCTCGAGTTCTTTAAGCGCCATGCGAAAGAGGATATTCTGCTTCTGCTGTTCGGCGAGTTTCGGATCTTCTATCTTCGCGCTCATCTCCTCGATCTTTTTGTTTATTGAGGCGACCTGCCAGCTTATTAACTTCTTCCTCGGCTCGCTCGCGAACTTCTTCTCGAAATCGAGCGGCTTTAGGCCTATCGCCTTTAGGGCGCGCTCCAGGACTGGATTGGACTTTACCAGTTCGCTCTGGCTGAGCGCCACTTGCATGTTCTGCATATTTATAAGCGGCATGTAATACGGCGCTTCAACGCCCTTCTGCGCCGATACCTGCATGGTAACGGTCGCCTCGTAGGTGGGCGTCTTTATCCAGATCCCGAGCGCCGTAACGACCGTCACCGTAACTATCGACGTGATGACCACCCACTTCTGCCTGAAAAGGACCTTCAGGTAATCTCTTAAAGTTATCTCGTCCATTCCGACCTCCTGTTAATTGTCTATTATCGCCTTATTGTTGAATACCGCCAACAGCGGCGGTATGTCCATATTCACTATCTTTATCCCGTGCTTGCCCAAGACCCTCCACATCAGCGCCGTTATAAACGTCTGGGTTACGAGCACGGCCAGGGCAGTGCCGATAGCCCCCGTTTTCAAGAAATACACCAGTATTATCAAAAGTAAAATATTCAGTATGCCGCCGAATATGTATATCCTCGCGAAATACCTGTCTAACTTGAACGGCAGCAGCCCGAGGTTCGCGAAAATGTACGCTATGGGTATCACAAAAGCCAGCGGAGACAATACCCTGAGCACCGCCTCCGTGGGCCCGAACTTCGGGCCGAGCACCACCGCCACTATCAGGCCGCTGAACGCGAATATCCCGATAAACACCGCAAAAGACGCCGTCATCACGAGCACAAAGAGCTTCCTTAGCTTTATCAGCGCTATATCGCGCGCCTCGGCCGCTGTCTTGGCGATATGCGGGTATACCGCTACCAGTATCGGGTTGAACGCCTTGTTGACGAGATTTATTATCTTCTCGCCCGCCGAGTAGTAGCCGACTATCTCGCTGGGCGCGAAGAGCCCGAGGAAGAACGTGTTGCTCGTCGTGATCAAACTTATCGAGACCATCGAGATAAAGACGTTCCAGCCCTCTTTAAGGTGCGCCGCGATCTCCGAAAGCGCCGGCACTGTGAACTTTATCCCGAGCCGCGAGGTAATGACAAGCATGCTCACTATCCCCGCTACGATAGTCCCCGCCGAGGTTATAAGCGGCGCGTAAAGGTAATCTGACTCTTTCCTGACGAAGACGAATATAGCGAGCACAAATATTGTGCGAGCAAGCAGGTTGATAGCCGCTATGAACTTCATCTTCTCAAGGCCCTGGAAGAGCCACACCGGAAATAGAACGTCGCCGATGACCATCCCGAAAGCGAAAATATATAAAAGAGCGTCCTGCCTGAACTTCGGCACGGAAAATACTATGGCCGATACCGCCGCGAAACTCGCCAGCATGAAACCGGCCTTAATGAGCGTTACCGCCGAGAAGATGCGCGAGACCTTCCCTGCGTCTTCCCTCGCCACCGATATCGCGCGCGTGGCGGTAAGTTGGAAACCGTAATCGGTGAACGTGATAAAATACTGTATAAGCGCCTGCGCGAACGCTACCAGACCGAACTTCGCCGGACCGAGCACGCGCACCAGATACGGCACCGTGATAAGCGGCAAAAGGTAGTTTGCCGCCTCTATCGCCGAAAGGCTGAAAAAATTGCCTGCCAGGCGCTTCTTGTCTGTGCTAAACCTATTGAACATATCAATTTATAATTATACCACATTCTACTTGCCTTTGAGGCCAAAAACTGAGAAGAAAGTACGAAGGAGTATGGCGAGGTCTAAAAGCAGGCTTTGGTTCTCTATGTAGTAAAGGTCGTATTCCATGTTCTCGTGGATGGGCGCCCTGCGGTGTTCGCTTATCTGCCACAAACCCGTGATGCCGGGTTTTACCTTAAGGCGTTCTTTTTGTATTTCGCTGTATTCTTTCACGATGAATTCCATCTCAGGCCGCGGCCCTACAAGGCTCATGTCGCCTTTCAGGACGTTCAGAAGCTGGGGAAGCTCGTCCAGGCCCGTTTTGCGCAGGAACCGGCCTACCCCGGTTATGCGCGGGTCTCCCGAATCTTTCGGGGAGAACTCGTACCTGGCCGATTTTACGAACATCGTGCGGAATTTCATTATCCTGAACGGTTTGCCGTTCTGGCCGGCGCGCTCCTGGCTGAATATCACGGCACCGCGGGAGTCCATCCTGACCGCCAGGGCTATCAATATCCCCGCGGGAAGCGCGATCAGCAGCAGGGCCGATGATACGGCTATATCGGCGGCGCGCTTGAAGACGGCGTAGAGCGAATGCGGGCTGTATTTGCGCAGCCCGATGACCGGGATGCCCTCTATATCGTCCATGGAGATAAGGTCTATGGGCATATTATAGATATAAGGCACGAATTTGAAAGGCACTTTACTGTCCGAGCAGAAGTTCATTATCGCCAGGACCTGGTCATAGGGCAGGTCCTGGTCTGCGACGAAGACCGCGCCGATATCGTTCTTCTCAACGGCATCCTTGAGCTGGGACGCGGCGGCGATGATCTTGACGGGTTTATATCCTATCTTCGGCATCTGGTGGAGTTTTATCGCGAGACGCTTGGCTACGGCTCCCGTGCCGATAATGAGCGTATTGGTGACCCCTACCCCTCTCTCGTGGAGGCCCTGGGTCAGCTTGCGCAGGAAGAGGCGTTCCGGCGGCATGAAACCCATCATAAAAACGAAAAAGAATAAGAGCGACTTGTGCAGGCCCGAAAGCCCCGGGAAAAGGAAGAAGATCATGAAGACGAAAAGGAAACCGAACAAGACTCCCTTAAATATCGCCATCGTCTCCCTGATGTGCAGGATACCCGTCTTTTCCTTATACAGCCCCACGCTCTTGAAAACGAAGATGAAATACGGCCCCATAAAAAGGAACTCCGGCAGTTTTACGCCGAGCCGTTCCTCGCCGATAAGCCCCGTCCTGTAAGACAGCCATATCGCCAGCGCCAGGCTCACATAAATGACGGCGAGGTCGCATAAGGCGATGACCGCGAGTTGTATCCTTTTATCGAAGGCCTTCATACCTATTCACCTTTTACGGCGTTGTCCGTGTATTTCTTCAAAGCGTCGTATGCCGGGAGTTTTTTGTAGTCCGAGGTCATTAGGCCGAAGTCGAAGTCCTTCGGCATGCCTATCTCGGTGCCGCAATCGCGCAGGGTATGCCAGAAGACGGCCTCCACCCCCTGCTTGAAGAACATGTCGTAGAACCGCGGCAGGAGCTCGGCCTTCTCTCTCTCTTCCCCGGCCCGGTCGTTGCTCTTGAAGAAATCCGGCGTCGTCGAGAGTTCCGTTACCCAGAGCGGTTTCGGCTTGCCCGACCACTTTATGATATTCTGCGTGTTCGTCAGCGCCCTCTGCGCGTCCCAGGTGCTCTTGGTATAAATGTGGATGCTGAAGATGTCGAAATAATCGAAGGCGCCTTTCTTCCAGAGACCTTTCATGAAGCTGTCATCGAGGGCGTAAGCGATACCCCCGACGAGGACTTTACAATCGGGATCTCCCCTCTTGAGGCCCGTATACATCCTCTTCAGGACCTCGATGTACTCATCGACGTTCGGCTTGCCCTTCCAAAAGATAAAAAGGTCCGGCTCGTTCCACGCCTCATAATATTTTATCCTTCCCTTGAAATGCGAGGCGAGCGCGAAACAAAAGTCTTCTATGTCCCGCGGGTCCTTGGCGGGGAAATGCGTCGTGCCGATATCGAAATTATTCACGCGCACCGGACCGCCGCTCGCGTTCCACTTCGCGGATATCGGCACGGTAAAAAGTATGTCGATATCGTTGGCGCGCAGGAGGTCGACTATCTTGTCGAGTTTGTCCCACGAGTACTTGCCGCGCGACGGCTCGAGCTCGTCCCAGCAGTCGGTGTTCAGGCGCGTTATCCCGATGTTAAGGTCTTTCACGTAAGGGACCTCTTTTTGGTAGGTCTCTATCGGGGCCCATACCCCGAGAACTCCGCCCATGTATGTCCCGAAATTCTTGTCCGTCAGCCTCGCGGCGCCGTCCGAGGCCGAGGCCTCCCATGCCAGCGCGGTCAAAGCGATCAAAAGTACCGGCAAACCCCTCATATGAACGTCCTCCATTTCCTGTCGCCGAAATACCTGGCGAAGAACCGTATGGCGTTTATTGTGTGGTGTATCTTAAGCGGGTTAAAAAATCCCCTGGCGCTTGAGCGCATGTATGTGTGTATCGCCTCGGCCCGCGGGACATAAGCGACCTTCCATCCCGCTTTTTTCGCGCGGTAGCAGAGGTCTATGTCCTCGTAATACATGAAATGGCTTTCGTCGAACCCGCCTAATTCCAGGAGCGCCCCTGTCCGCGCGAACATGAAACTGCCGAGCACCCAGTCTACGTCCATCGGGCGAGAGTGGCCGGAGCCGCTCATAAGGTAATCCCTCATAAACTTAGGTTTTTCCCGGGGAAACAATCCCCTGGCGAGGAACGTCGCCACCGTAGGGAACTTCCTGCACGAGTACTGGATAGTCCCGTCGGTATTTACCAGTTTCGGCCCGGCGATAGCGGTCTCCGGGTTCGCATCCATATATTCCCCGAGCGCCTCGATGGATCCTTTCTTGAAACGTATGTCCGGGTTGCATACCAAAAAATATTTTGTCTTGGCTTCTTTCAGCACCAAGTTATTGCCCGCGCCGAAGCCCGTGTTCTTCTCGTTGAAGATAAAACGCGCCCATTCGTACTTGCCTTCGAGGCCGCGGATAGGCTCGCGGGAAGCGTTATCGACCACCGATACCCGCGTGCCTGCGGGAAACGCGTTCCCGAGTGAGTCCAGGCATCCGATCAGGTCGTCTTTGCTGTTGTAATTTACTATGGATACCGTAACGTCCGTCATTTTGTCATCAGCCCGCGTAATGAAGAGTATACATCATCTATGCCGATTTCCTCAAGGCATTCGGGCGAGGCCTTCCCCCTGCACTTCGCGGGAAGGACCTTTATGCTGTTGCAGAACGAGCATGGCAGGCGCTTGAATACCGCAATGTGCTTCGCTCCGGGCTTGAGGCGGGGCTTAACGATGCCGGGGTCCATGGGCCCGTAGATCACCGCCGCGGGAACTCCGAGCGCCTCGGCTATGTGGGCGGGCGCGCTGTCGTTGGCGACGACGCATTCGCACCTCTTAATTAAGCTTACAAGCCCCTCGAGCGAAAGCCTCCCGGCGCAGTTTACGGCCTTCCAGCCGGAAGCGCCGCAGGCCTTTTCGCATTTACCGGCGTCGGACACGCTCCCGCAGATAACCGCGGCGAAACCGTCGTCCGATATTTTCGCGGCCAGCGCGCCGAACTTTTCAGCGGGCCATTCCTTGGAGGCGAACTTAGAACCGGGGAATATCCCTATGACCTTCTTGCCCGCGGGCACCTCGCGAAACAATTCTTCCGCCTCGCTTTTGCCCTTATCGGTCTCGAAGAGCCCGGTGTATCCGTCCGGCCGGGCGTCCTTATCAAGGTATTTGACGATCGCCATGTTCCTTTCAGTGACGGACATTGACAGGTCGAACTGCACAACATCTGTCAGCATATATGCCCCGCCGGCTCGGTCGAAGCCTACCCTGCGCTTTATTCCCGCCAGGAACAGGAAGAAAATATATCTTATGTCGCCGCGCGGCTCGATGGCAACGTCGTAACCGTTGGCGCGCACCTTCGGCAGGCAGCGGTAACCGTCGAACGCGATGACATTGCCTATGGAAGGGTCGTTCTTGAGAAGCGCGGCCGCTTCAGGCCTTACGAGCGCGTCTACCCGCGCGTTCCTGAACACCTTCTTGAGTTCGTGTATCAGGGCCGTCGCCATGACCACGTCGCCGATGTTATCGACGCGCATCACCAGGACGTTCTTGACGTCCTGCGGAGCGGTAACGGGCGGCTTCTCCCCTCCCCTTATCGCGCCGAGCAGGAAAGCCAACGGCCTCAAAACTATGTCGGCGGCAGCGGCCAGGAAACGATCCCTGTCGTTGCGCACCTCACGAATAGACATATTTTAATAGTACCCTTATTGAACGGGCTTTTTCGCGCGATACCAATGACAGCGCGAGGAAACGCGCCGCCAGCCCGATGAAAAGTATGCCCTTGAACACGGTGAATTTCCACGAAGGGTTCTTCGTCCTGAAAAATTCTTTAAGGCTCTCTACCTGGTATTTGGAGATCTCCTCGCCCTGCTGTGATGTGCTGCGCTTGGATACATGGATCACCTTTGCGGCCGGAAGGATAAAACTGCTCAGCCCTTTCTCCCCCAGCCGGTAACAGAAGTCCATGTCCTCGGCGTATAGGAAGAACTTCTCGTCGAGGCCGCCCGCCTGCCTGTAAACTTCCGTCTCGCAGGCCAGGCAAGCGCCGCAGAGCCAATCTACCCGCCTCGGCCCGTCGGACGAGGGCGCGCGGTTCATAAAGATACCGGGAAGTCCTAATATCCTGCCCAGGAAAAGATATTGGGAAAAAGCGGTGCCGAGGGTCGGGAAGCGGCTCCCCTGCTGGGTCTGGAAACTGCCGTCGCCGTTCAGCAAAACAGGCCCGGCGGCGCCGGTCTCCGCGCCTGCGGACTCAAGGAAGCCGCAGAGCTTATCGAGCGCCCTGTCGGTTACCCTGGCGTCGGGATTGAGCAGGACAACGTATCTTCCCTCCGCCGCTTCGACGCCGATATTATTGCCTTTGGCAAAACCGAGGTTGGCGGCATTCTTAATTATTACGGCTTCGGGAAATTCTTTTTCGACGCGCGCGACGCTGTCGTCGGAGGAGGCGTTATCAACAATGATGACCTGCGGGGAATATTTGAGAGTTTCGCGGTATACGCTCTCCACGCAGTCGCGCAGGAGGCCGCCCGCGTTCCAATTAACTATTATGACCGAAAGGTCCCTGGCCATTATTATCCTTGATTATTTTCGCCGGAGAACCTACGACGACTTTATTGTCCGGGATGTCATCGAGCGCCAGGGAGGCCGCACCGATTACGACGTTGTCGCCGACCTTCACGGGGGCGAGTATCTTGGAGCCGATATACATCACCAGGTTGTCGCCCGCAGTCGGGCCGCCGTACCAGCCGGTTTTACTGTCGTAGCCGTCGCCGCCAAGCACGTTCTGGCCGTACAGCAGGGCGTTCCTGCCTATCTTGCCGTGTATGATATTGCCCGTAAGGTGGCATATGACGAACCCCGGGCCTATCTCCGACATCGGGGAGATATCCAGCCCGAAGAGCGTGATATTAAGGACATAAAAGAATTTCGATACGAGCCCCAGCCGTTTAGTGAAGAAATAATGCGAGAGCCTGTATATCCCCGTCGCAACGGATATGTGCGAGAACAGGCCCGAGAACAGGCCAAGGAAAGAGACGCTCTTGCGCATGTATACGCGCCTGCGGCGGTTATCCTCAAGAATATATGTTATAAGTTGTTTGAGTGACATTTTCTTTCGAACATGTTTGAGCCGGGTTCCGCTTTGCCTACGACACGCGCCGGCGTGCCCGCCACTATCGAACCGGCCGGGATATCCTTGAATATCGAGGCCCGCGAAAGTACCCAACAGCCGTCCCCGATCTTCACGGGGCCGAGTATCAATATGTCGACGCCGAACTGGACGTTATCGCCGATGACCGGCAATCCGGGGCCCGCTCCGATATCGAGGTCCGAACCGTCCCCTCCCGCCTTCAACGCGCCGGCCGAGACTGCGTTCTCGCCGATCTTTCCGGTGAACGCCGTGGCCGGTGTATGGAAAATTATGAACCCCTTGCCTATATCGGAACGCGGGTTCAAGTCGGTCCCGGTGAGCATTATCCCGATATTCTGCAGTATCCTGCTGACCAGGCGTATGCTCAAGCCGTCAAACCAGCGCGCGATCCTGTAGATATATACGGCGCACGTCCCGGGAAGCAATATGAAACTTACCCATGACGCCGGTCCCGCTTTTTTGTGGTTAAGGGTGAGCCAGAAGGTATAATCGCCCCACATATTCGCGAAAGTCTCTTTAAGCGTAGTCCTCTTCATCTGAGCGTGAACTCCAGTATTTTATAATATGACAGCCGCCTCGCGGGCGGGAACAGCCAAAGCGCGTCATCGAACGCCGAGAAGAACGCGCGCGCCCAATGCGCGTCCCGGAAAAAATACGAGGCCGCCAGCCGGAAGAAAACCAGTTCCGGGTAATACTGTTTAACGGGACCGATACATCCGCCCGCGGCTTGTATCTCTTTCGCCGTCAGCGGGTATTCAGAAGGCGAACTCTTCCTGAGCCCGAATACGGGAAGCACCCTGTTCCTGAAGAACATAAGCAGCGGGTTATCTCCCGAGTTCTCTATGAACACCGCCTTGCCGCCCGGCCTCAATACGCGGCGGATCTCAGGCGCGGCCTTGCCTATATCTATATGATGCAAAATGAACGAACCGAAAACCATGTCGAAGGAGGCATCGGCGAACCCCGGTTTTTCGCAATCCATTACGCTGGCGTCAACATTTACGCTGTTTTTGTCCGCCCACTCCTTCGTCCTGGCGATATTAGCCGGGGAGATATCAATGGCGCTTACCTTCGCCCCGTTCCTCGCCAGGTATACCGAATTGCCGCCCGGCCCGCAGCCCATGTCAAGGACGGCCTTCCCTTTGGCATCGCCCAAAAGCGAGAGCGCGTATACGTGCATACGGTAGAGTTTCTCGTCGGGGTTATTTACAAGCCCCTTGTAATAATTCAACGGCCCTGCCGCCTTGCTGTCCCAGAATTCCGCCTCGTTCATGCCGCCCTAACGGCCCTCCTTACGCTTACGCTCAATACCGCGAAGAACAACGCCTCCGGCACGAACGTCGTGACGGCCGCGCCCGCGGCTCCGAACCTCGGAAGCAGGACGAGATTTATCGCTACCGTGAACAGCAATATCCCGATAAGCACCTTAAGGTAAGACTTCTCCCTGTCCAGGGCATAGAGAAAATAATTATTGCCCGTATTAAGGAACAGGAAAACCGGCGTAAAGGCCATTATATAAAGCGGCATGACCGCCGCGCTGAACTTATCCCCGTAGACAAGCCGCACCAGGAAAGGCGCCGCCGCGAATATGCAGGCGCTTATCGCCAGGCCCGACCAGAAAAGGTACTTGCGCGCCCTGCCTATCGCCGCCTTGAGCCGCGCCGCGTCCTTTCCGGAAGCCAGGCTGGACAGGTGCGGGAATATCGCCTGCGTCATGCTGACCGCCAAAATGCCCGATACGCTTACAAAACGAAAGCCGGCCGCGTAGATGCCGGTAGCCTCGTCGCCCTTGAAAAAATTAAGCAGTATGGTGTTGGTCTGGACATATACCGCCAAAAGCACCTGTATCACCGAGATATGGGCGCTGCCCTTGAACAACGCCGCGCTCGCGCGCGCCGAGAACGGGCTCAATTTTGCCTTTGACGCGACGAAACGCGATGAGGCTATATAAGCTATAAGAAAGAACACCGCATAGACCGACATCTGCGTCAGCGCGAATATCCCTATATTCCTGTACTTGAATATCACGAAGATCGACGCCGCGGTAGCCGTAAGGTACATCGAACCGCGTATGGCAGCCTCATAGAGCATCTTCTGGAACGCCCTGAAATACGCGAAGAACGAGAACATCAGCGACTCTATGAGCCGGGCAGACATTACAAGATATACAACCGTCCTCTTCTCGGGCGGGTAACCCGAGATCCTTAGCGCGGCGTCCAATGCTATGATGCCCGCAGCCATCAGCGCCGCGCGGGAGACGAGGATATTGTAATAATACTCCCCTGCCTTGCGCGGGTCCCTGGCGACGGCCCTTATCGCGAAATCGTTCATGCCGAAGAAACTGGCGAAATATATTACCGTCGCGGTCGAGTACGCGAAGGAAAATAGCCCGAGGTCGGCCACGCCCAGCGCCCTCGCGAGCACGATGACCAGCGCGACCCCGCAGGCCATATTGAAGGCCTCGGAGGCCACCAGCGCCATAGCGTTCTTCGCGACGCTTTTAGCCATCGATGAGCGTTATCCTGTCGCGGATGGCGTAATTCGTTATCGTGAACATCGCCGCAAAGAAGGCGAAAACGGTAAGCCTCGACGGGTAGTTCATGTCGGAGATCGCGTGTATGCCGTAGGCGATAAACCCGAAGAACAGGCCCGCGTTGAGGCTGAACAGGAAACCCCTCGCCCTCGCGATGTTCTTTACCCCGGTAATGACTATTATAAGAAAGAACGAAAGAAGCGCGGTTATGCCGAGCAGGCCCGTCTCCGCGTAATACTCGAGGTAGACGGTATGTATCGGGAACTTGAAGCCGCGCGAGATGCGCGAGGTCGTCTCGTCGTAATTCTCCATGACCTCGACGTAATTATTGATGCCTACCCCTATGATCGGATGCGTGGTGATTATCTCCGCGGCCACATAATACTGGCTGACCCTCGCTTGCGCGGCGCCCCTGTCGCGGGAAGTTACCCTCTTGTATATCTTCGGCGAAAAGGCCGCGAGCACGCCTACCGCCAGGAGGATTATCGCCAGGGTCTTGAAAAAGAATTTTTGCTCGTAGATATTGCGCGCGGTTATGACGAAGAACAGGAAGAAACACGACGTGACAACTCCCATCCACCCGCCTCGGGAGAGCGTAAGTATCAGGGACACGCCCCCGGCGAACAACGCGACGGTGCATAGTTTGCGGAGCCCGCCGTTATGGCGGATAAAAGACATCGCGAACATGAGCGGTATAAGGAACTCGAGATAATTACTGAAGAGGTTCGGGTGCCCGAAGAGCCCGGACGGCCTGAATATCTGGTGTTCTTCCTCATAAGACAGGTAAGGAGACTTCAGCTCGCCCAGGTAGATAAAACCGAGGGTGTCGCGGAAATAGACCTGCGTTATGACTATGGCGGTCTGCAGTATGAGCCCCACGGCAAGGGTGCCCACCATTATCTTCACCTCTTTCATCGAGTGTATGTTATTTATGAGGTAAAAATAGGTCAGGACCACCTTTATCATCATCGCGATCTCGATATAGGAACGGTCGAACCTGACCGCGTTGACCATCGAGAGGATATCCGCGGCTATCATGACCATCATCATGAACATCAGCGGGGTCATCCAGATGGTCTTGCTCCTCTTCTCGTTATGCGCCATCCTGACTATCCAGAAACCGTACAATATGGCGAGGAAGACGTCGGTGGCGAAGAACGGGAGGACGTCGCAAAGCGACGGTATGGGGTTATCTATCCTGAATATCGCCTTGTTGATGTTGATGGGCAGGAAGAATACGTAAAGTATCAGGTAATACAGCTTCTTGTCATGGAAGAAAAGCGAGAATATCAGGATAAGTATGCCCGCGCCGATCGTAAGCACGAAACGAAGGGGCAGGAGCCCGGTTATCGCGGACAACGCCCCTATCGCCGTGCAAACCAGCAGCGAGAAGACTATATTCCTGAAACTGTCGTTCTTCTCCTTAAACATGCCTGTATATGAACGCCGGTATGAAATACCTCTGGTTCGTCAGGACCGCGCCGAGGAAGGTGATACCCTCCCTCTCCGTCTTGCGCAATACGTCCCTTATTACCTCGCGCCTCGTGGCGCTCTCCTTGACGACCATTATGCCCAGGTCGGCCTGCTTGAGCACCAGCAGGGCCGCGGCCGAGCTCTTCATCGAAGGCGTATCTATTATGATGAGGTCGTAATGTTTCTTCGCCTCGTCTATCATATGGCGTATCTTTTCGGCCTTGAACGCGCCGCGCGTATCCGTCTTGCCGGCGGTTATGACGTCGAGGTTCTCGTTGATGGTGTTCTTGGCCTTCTCTATGGCCATACCGTCGAGCACGTCGCTCAGGCCCGGGTTCTCCGGGACTCCGAAGAGCTTATTTACGGACGGCGACTTGACGTTGGCGTCTATAAGGAGGGTCTTGGCGTGCGAGCGTTTGCTGAGTATGACGGCGATGTCTTTCGCGGTGAGGCTCTTGCCTTCCTGTTTCTCGGTGCTGGTTATTGCAACGCACAACGGATGCCTGTCCTTTACGAGTATCTGCAGGCGGCCCGCGAACATCTCATACGCGCCGTAATAGGCGTCGTTCATGTCCGGGCTGAGGTCCCCGGCCATCCTCGCCTTGAGCGAGGGTATGGACGCGAGAACGTGAAGGTTGAGGTACTTCTCTATCTCCATTGGAGTCTTGACCGAGTGGTCGAGTATCTCCATGGCGAACATGCCCGCCACGCTCAATATTATGAAAAGCACGAGCGTGACGAGGTAGGCTATCTTCTTGTTGGGTGTCGAGGGCCATGCCGGTACGGAGGCCTGCTCTATGACCTTGACGTTGCCGCTGCTCATCGCCTCGCTGAAACCCAGGGTGCCCGAGGAGATCTCGTTCTTGATGGCGCTTATCTGGTTCTCGAGTATAGTTATCTTAGGATGCTTCTCGCCGTATTTCGTGCGGTACTCGTCCATCTGCTGCATCATATTGAAGAGTATGTACCGCTTCGTGAGCGCGTCGGCGATCTTCGCCGCCATCTGCGGGTCGTAATCTATGGCCGCCACGCGTATGACGTCCGTCCTCTCAATGCTGTCGACCTTGACCTGCTTGGCGAGGCGGTTTATCGAAAGTTCGAGTTTCTCGGATTCTGTCGGAGGCCTCTTGAATATGGAGACTACCGGGTCGATGACGTAATTCATGGTAAGTTTCACGAACTTCCACCCCAGCGGGGAAAATTTAAGTTCATCCGAGCGCTTGTCTAACCCGAGGGTAACGGTCACTTCCCTCAAAAGGTCCCGGCTCTTGATCACCTCGCTGACCGTGCTGGCGATATCAACGGTCCTGAAGGCCGGTATAGGGGAATAATACGGCGACTCGACCTGCGGAAGGCTCGCGACCAGCAGCCTTACCTCGCTCTTGTACTTCGGCAGGAAGAATGACAGGAATATCGTCGTAAAAACCAGGGAAAGCACCGCGAATATCGGAAGCAGCGATTTCCTTTTGAATATGATCCTGAGGTTGTCACGCGCACTCATCTCGTAACGGTCCATCTGCGTCCTCCTTTTATTACGGTTTTCTTCCGTAGTATCCTTTGTGGAAATAATAATTGAACAAACGTCTATATAAAAATGAGCTTACAGTTTCGCTGCGGCGCTCTAATTTTTTCGTCAGCGCCAGGTACGGGTCTATCGTAAGGGCGTTGATAAAGACCTTTTGTAAGGCGTACCTCGCGTAACGAATCGAAATTTTAGGCCCCTTCTCGGGAAGGAACCTCGATATAAAAGCCGTCTCCTTCAACAGGTCCTTATCCGCGGCGTCAAGCCAGAGACGGAACGCCTCGCCGTACCTGCGGACCTTTTCGAGGAACTGTTCCGGCGTCCTGAAGTGGTAATGGTATGAGACCGCCTTAGAGTTATATATTATCCTAAGGCCTTTCCTGTAAAGCCGTAAACCCAGGTCGGTATCCTCGAAACCTATCGTCCTGGCGAAGGTCTTCTCGTCGAACCGCTCGCCCGCAGAGTCAAGGAACGACCTCATAAGCGAGATATTCATAGAGGAAAAATCCTGCCACGGGCACTGCTCGCCGTGTTTGAGGCCCCTGAACGCAAGCCCTACGTCATCAAGCCTCATCAGCGGCGTCGTCTTGACGTCAACCGGCGGCAGCGGGTTTCCGAGTACCGCTATCTGCGGGCCAGGGAACCTTTTGTGGAATTCAAGATGTTCCGCCAGGCAATCTTTTCCGGGAACGTTATCCGCGTCAAGGAACAACAAACAAGGCGCCGTCGCGGCGTCTATCCCCCTGTTCCGGGCAACCCCGGAACCGAGGCGTTCTTTATTCCTGAAAAACTTTATCGAACCGTCTTTAGCGAAATTTTCGGATATCTCGCACGTGGAGTCGGTTGAAGCGTCATCTATAACAATTATCTCGACGTCCCGCGCCGCGATACCACCCTGGAGCTTTAAAGCGCCGATTACCCTTCCCAGCACATCCCCGCAGTTATACGCGGGAACAATAACGGATATTAGGGGACGTGTCACTTTGGGACACTCCGCTTAGAATACGCCTTCTTCTACCTGTACTATGTCCCCCGGCTCAAGGACGATATCATTCGATAAACCGTTCATTATAAGCTTCATGTTGACCTTGATGGTCTCATAACCGGCCGCGCCGGTCTTGGGGCGAAGGACCTTCACGCGGCTCGACGATCCGTACTTAGTGAAACCGCCGGCGGTCGATATCGCCTTAAGGACGGTCATGTTATCCTCGAGAAAATACGTGCCGGGTTTGAGGACTTCGCCGTATACATAGAATTTCTTGCTGCGCGATTCCTTGACCGCGACCGATACGACGGGGTATTTCAGGTAACCGTCGGACAGGCGCGTCTGGATCTCCTCCTGCACCTCGGAAGGGGTCTTGCCTTTTACGTCGACCTTGCCGATATACGGGAACGTTATCGACCCGTCCGGGGATACCGTTACCGTGAGCGCCAACTGTTCGGGCTGCAGGACGGCTATATCGATGATGTCATCGTTCCCGATCTTATATTCCTGCGAAGCGGCCGCCTGTTGCGGGACGCTTTCCGCCGCCGTCTCGGGCGCCGGTTCCGCGGGAGGGGCCGATATCCCTTTAGGCTGCGCGAATACGAATAAAGCCGCCATAACAATAACTATTACCAGTCCTTTCATCACTTTGCTCCTTTCGCTATTAAGACCACGGGTATTGTAGCTAACAGTATCTTCAGGTCCAACCATATGGACCAATTATCTATATATTCAAGGTCAAGACGCATCCATTCGTTAAAATCCGTTATCTCGCTGCGTCCCCTGACCTGCCACAGGCATGTGATACCCGGCCTCATGCTCAGGCGCCGGCGCTGCCAGTTATCGTACTTATCGACCTCGCTCGGGATAGGCGGACGAGGCCCGACTATGCTCATCTCCCCCTTCAAGACATTCCAGAGCTGCGGGAGTTCGTCAAGGCTTAACATCCTTAGTAACCGGCCGATCTTCGTAACGCGGGGGTCATTGTCCATCTTGAATACAGGACCGTCCATCTCGTTGAACTTACGGAGTTCCGCGAGTTTCTCCTCGGCGCCCTTGACCATCGTCCTGAACTTATAAAGCGCGAACCTGCGGCCGTTGAGCCCGCAGCGCTTCTGCCTGAAGAAGACCGGCCCGGGCGATGTCGCTTTTATCATCACCGCCAGCGTCAGGAACAGCGGAGACAATACCACCAGCCCCGCGGCGGACGAGACAAGGTCGAATACGCGCTTGAGCAAAAGCTCCCACTGCCTGTCCGGGGCCGACTGGAACGTCAGCATCGGCGTCCCGAAAAAATCCGTCTGTTTCGCGCGCGCGAACTTGAGCTCGTAAAGGTCGACGACAACACTCGCGGGAATACCCTCCGTCTCGCAAAGGTGTATGAGGTCCTCGATCTTCTCGAACCACAACCGCGGTACGACGAAGACAACGTGGTCTATCACATTCTTGTGGAGTATGCCCGCCATATCCGCGAACTCGTCCTCGTCTATCATCCTGACGATCTTAAAACCCCATTCGCCGTGGCCCTCGACCGACTTCGCGAAGTTCTGCGCCCTGCGGCCGGTGCCGACGATAAGGATATTGCGGGTGTTGTATCCCTTCCTGCGGAAATACCTGAACACCGTGACAATGAGCAGTTTCTCAAAGATAAAAGCCGCCGTCGACACGATTACTATCATGAAGACGAAAGCCCTGCTTACGTCATGCAGCTTCACGATGTAAACGACGCTGCTGAAGAGGACAAAACCGAAGAATGCCGTCTCGAAGACTATCGATACCACGTCCGGGAGCGGTTTTGTCCTGAAAGAGCTGTACATCCCGAGAAAATACAACAGCCCTACCCACACAAGGACAAAATACGGCATAAGCCGCAGGTAATCATCGAGGGGGTACAACTGCCTCATCTCGTTGCTTAAAAAATACGCCGCGGTGAACGTACCTGCCGCCAGACAAATGTCGGCAAATATCAACAGCTTCCTGAAAACATCCGAATGCTGTCTGAGCATACCGCTAAAATTCCGCCATGATCCCTAAAGTAACAGTGTTCTTACGGTATTCGCTGAAAATGGAATTCGAATCCTGCTTGGAATAGGAATACGCGGCCCTGGCCTTCCATTTATCGTTGATCTCGTATTCGAGCCCGGCGCTCGATCCGAGGAAGTCGTCCTCCTCCCCCGTTCCGATATACTTGCCCTTACCGTAGAACGCGGATATCGTCCCCGCGAGCTTGGGAGTCAGTTCGCGGTTGAGCGTGCCGGATACCTGCCACTGGTCGAATATATCCTGGGAATAGGAAATGGTGCTGTAACGTTTCGAGAAGAGAAAATTGAGGACGGTGCGGTCGTCGATATCGTCGGTAAGCGATATCAGGCCGAAGGGCTTCGTGTAATCGGTGCCGCCGCCGTATGCCCCGATAAAATCCACGCCGGTGGAGGCGTCGACATATAACTGCTTGGTCAGGTATTTGCGGAAACCTCCGGACCAGGTATTTACGGTCGCGTGCGGGCCGTCATCGAAATCCCTGCGGGTATAGTCGTAGGCGGTAAAAAGGCTGAAATCGGAGCTGATTATATACGCCCCCTCCACCCCGCCGGAGTTGAGGAAAGACTTCGCGATATCATCGCGGGAATAACTGTTATACTCGTTCGAGTAACGCGCCGAAAACCCGAAGTGCTGCGAGACGTCCCTCGCGTAACCGACGTCGATGCGGT
The DNA here is from genome assembly GCA_002421665.1 of Candidatus Omnitrophica bacterium UBA6215. Classification (GTDB taxonomy): domain Bacteria; phylum Omnitrophota; class Gorgyraeia; order Pluralincolimonadales; family Pluralincolimonadaceae; genus UBA6215. Next base: position 110,291 of record DISH01000004.1, on the reverse strand, counting down.
TGCGGTCGGAACTGTAACGGCCGCCGATAAAACCGAACTGGTCCTCGAAGCTGCGCGGCTCATATGTCTTGGTATATTTATCCCTGAAGGTGAACCTGTCGTATTTCGACAGCTCGGAGTTGACTTCGGCGGTCAACTCGCCCGAATTGTTGTTGAAACCGGAATTGTCGGCGTAAAATTCGTGGTAATAATTCCCGTCTATCGAGGCCGTGGTTGTCTTGCCGTCATAGGTGAGCCTGCCTCCGACCGAGGGCTTGGTTATGTAATCGGAGATCTTGTTATCTTTGACATAGGTGATGTTATCATCGTAGGTTTCGAAGACCGAACCGCGGAACATGACCTCGGCCTGGCCGAACCTGAATACCCTGGCATCCGCCGCGGAGGCGAATATGAACAGGCACAACGATATTATAGAAGTTATTATTGGTTTTTTTACCATAGAGTAATGGTCCGTTCTATATAAAGGTAAGTAAGTGAATATTTTACGTTAGTTGCGGGGGTGTGTCAAGCGGTAAAAAATGAACGTTGCGAAGAGGCAAAGCGTCCCGCCGAGCAGGAGGGCGTCCGGAGCGCCTATCTTATTGGCCACGGCGCCCGCCAGGAGGCTTCCGATGGGTGCCATGCCGAGAAAAGCTATCGTGTAAAAGGCCATCACGCGTCCGCGCTTGTCATCCTGGACCGTCGTCTGGATTATCGTATTGCTCGAGGCGGTCGTAAGGAGGAACCCGAAGCCCGTCGCCGCTAAAAGCAGCATAGATACCCAGAAAGCGCGCGCGAGCGCGAAGAGGATTATCGACGATGAAAAGAGCGCCGCGGCCGCCGGGATAAATTTCTCGAGCGTGGGCGGTTCCCTGCGCGAGGCCAGATACAGCGTCGCGGAAAGAGCTCCTGCGCCGACCGACGCCATCATTAACCCGAGCATCTTTGAGCCTCCGTGATGGACCTCGGCGGCGAATATCGGCATAAGGACAATATAAGACATGCCGAGCATGCTTATGATGCTGAGCAGGAACAGTATCATCCGTATGGGACGGGAACCGAAAGCATAGGCGAGGCCTTCCCTGAGCTCATCGAAGATATGTTTACCCGACGGCTTGAACTCTTTGGGCGTTATTTTCATCAAAAGCAGGCAGACGAGCACGGCTACGAAACTTACGGCGTTTACGAGGAAGCATATCCCCTCGCCTACTATGGCCACGATGATACCGGCGAGCGTCGGGCCTATGAAACGCGCGGTATTAAATATCGCGGAGTTCAGCGCTATGGCGTTTCCCAAAAGGTCCTTACGCGATTCGACCATGTCTATCAGGAACGCCTGGCGCGCGGGTATCTCTACGGCGTTGACGCATCCGAGGAAGAAACCAAGCGAAAGTATCTGCCAAACCTGTATCCTTCCCCAAATGGTGAGCCCGGCAAGTATGAACGCCTGTATCATGGCGAGGGCCTGCGTTACCACGACTATGCGGTGGCGGTTATACCTGTCGGCGAACACCCCGGCGAACGGGCTGAATATGAATACGGGTATCTGGGAAGCGAACCCCACGACACCGAGCAGCAGCGCCGAACCCGTCAGGCGGTATACGAGCCAGCTCATCGCCACCGACTGCATCCACGTGCCTACAAGCGATATGCTCTGGCCCGTGAAGAAAAGCCGGAAGTTCGGGTATTTCAGCGCCCTGAAAGTATTCCCGAACAAAAGGGGACGTGTCACTTTGGGACACTCCGCCCGTGTAACCTGTCCCAAAGTGACACGTCCCTTATTCTTATTCATATCTGAGCGCTTCGATGGGGTTGAGCTGGGAGGCCTGGTGCGCGGGCCAGCTTCCAAACAATACGCCTATCGCGAGCGAGAAACCCGTCGCGAGAGCTACGGAGAAAGCGGAAAGTTTGACCGCCCATCCCGCGACGGCGGCGATCAGCGAAGATATGCCCGCGCCGAGGACGACGCCTGCTATCCCGCCGATGAAAGCTATAAGCGCGGCTTCTATAAGGAACTGGATCATTATATCCACATTACGCGCCCCTATTGCCTTACGCAGGCCTATCTCGCGGGTGCGTTCCGTAACAGAGACGAGCATGATGTTCATGATGCCGATACCGCCTACGAGCAGCGATATGGCCGCGATGGAACCGAGGAGCAGCGACATGGTCTTCGTCGTCGAGGTGAGCATATTCTTGAACTCGGACATATCCCTTATCTGGAAAGAATCCTGCTGGTCCTTGGTGGTAAGCCTGTGCTGCTTAATTATAAGTTTCCTGATATCTTCCTGCGCCTGTTCGATCTGTCCGGCTTCCTTGACCTCGACCGATATGGTATCTATATAATCCTTGCCGAAGACGCGGTACATCGCGGTGGTTACCGGGATGACTATCGTGTCGTCCTGGTCGCGCCAGCCGGAAGCGCCTTTCTCCGGCAATATGCCGATGACCTTAAAATTCAACAGGTTGATCTTGATATTCTTGCCGACGGGATTTTCGTCGCCGAAAAGTTCCCGCACGACCGTCCTGCCGATGACCGCCACCTTCTCCCTGGACCTCATCTCCTTCTCGTTAAAATACCTGCCGATGTCCGGCACGGACGCGCGCATCTCGGGATAATCCAGGCCCTGGCCGTCAACAGTGGTATTCCAGTTCTTGTTCCCGTAGACCACCTGCCCCTTGCCCTGGACCGATGCCGACACACGGCTGACTTCATCGGACAATTTTTTTATCGCGTCGATATCCTCGAAGGTGAACCTCGTGAAAGCGCCGGTACCCGTCGCCACGCCGTGCAGGCGCGTAGACCCAGGCATAATGAGCAGCAGGTTCGAGCCGAGCGATGACAACTGCTTGGATATGGTCTCCTGCGCGCCCTGGCCTATCGCGAGCATAGCCACGACCGCCGCGACACCGATAAGTATGCCGAGCACCGAAAGGAAAGTACGCAGCTTGTGAGTCGCCATGGCGCTGAGAGCCTGCCTCATGTAGTCGACGAACTCCGCGCGCCGCGAGAACTTCTCCGCTTTGTTAAGGGTTTCATCGGCCGGCTTAGCGTCCGCCGCGGGTTTGCGGTCTGTCCGTTCCGCGCGGTTGAGCTCGTCGGAAATTATCTCGCCGTCGCGCATGCGGATGACCCTCCTGGCGTAGCGGGAGATCTCGTCCTCATGTGTGACTATGATGAGCGTCTTGCCCTGTTCGTTGAGCTGCTTGAGGATCGCCATTATCTCTTCCTTGCTCTTGGAATCGAGGTTGCCGGTAGGCTCGTCAGCCATTATTATGAGCGGGTCATTGACCAACGCCCTGGCAACGGCCACGCGCTGCTGCTGACCGCCCGACATTTCGTTCGGCCGGTGGCGCGTGCGGCTCTCCAGCCCGACGTCCTTGAGTTTGTCGAATGCTTTGTCTTTGAGGTGGCGGTTGCCGGCATAGATAAGCGGCAGTTCAACGTTCTCGAGCGCGGTCATCCTTGGCAGGAGATGGAACTGCTGGAATACGAAACCTATCAGGCGGTTGCGCGTGGCGGCAAGTTCGTCGTCGGAGAGCCCTGTGACATCTTTCCCGCCCAGCATATAGGACCCGGAATCCGGCCTGTCGAGCAGGCCCATAAGGTGCATAAGGGTGGACTTGCCCGATCCGGAAGCGCCCATTATCGCGACGAACTCCCCCGCCTCTATTTTGATCGAGACTTCGCGGAGAGCGCGGACCTCAGCTTCGCCTTTGGCGTATGTTTTACTTATTTTCCTTATTTCTATCATTTTTTCTTTGAGGCATGAACGGGTTAGAGCCCGTGGAAGCGCTCATCGGGAGAACGAACTTCCCGGACCTTATCTCCACGGTGTCGTCCGCGGTGACTCCCGAGATTATCTCTATGTTCTTTTCATCGGCCAGGCCGGTCGTTACCGCGCGGCGTGCCGGCGGTTTACCCGGGCCCTGGTTGATGAAGACGTACGAACCGTCCTTATCGGTCCTTACGGCGTCGAGCGGCAGGGTCAGGATGTTCGCCTTACTCTGCTCAATGAAATCCACATTGGCGTTCATGCCCGAACGGAAGAACGACGGGACGACCGTGGGTATCATATCTACCTTATATATGGTGACGTTGTTCACGGTCTCGGATTCATAATATATATGGCCTACGACAGCGCTGACCTTAGCGTCCGGATAGGCGTCGAGGCTTATCATGGCCTCCTGACCGAGCTTGACCTTGCCTATATCGGTTTCGTCAACCTGAGCGCGCACTATCAGCCTGTCCGACAGGACAAAAACGGCGTCGCTGGTAGTTACCGTCTGGCCGGGCTGTATAGTAGATACTATGACCTCGCCGTCTATCGGCGCCAGGAGCGGTATGGGCTTATAAGCGTCTTCCCAATATTTTAAGACCTCTTCTCCCTTGCCTTTTGCCGCATCGAGCAGCGCGGCGCGCTCGGTGGAACTCATCCATCCGAGTATCTGGCCTGACTTCACCTTTTCGCCTTCCTTCGCGAGTATCTGCTCTACGCGTCCGGCGACCGTCGGCATTATCTCAAGCCTGTTCTGCGGCAGGACGGTACCGGTAGTGGAGATGTATGTCTCGATCGTCCCTGCCTGCGGCTTCACCTCTTTCGCGGCTTCTTCGGTAGTGGCGCTCTTCTTAGGTCTAAGTATAAAGAAAGCGGCTATCCCTATTATGACCGCCGTGATCAAGAATATTTTGCTTTTATTTTTCGACATTTTCTATTGTCTCTCCCTTTGCCTGTATCCAGTTAGCCTCCGCGACGAGCGCGTTGGCCTGCGCCTCTAAGTACGAGTTCTTTGCGTCGACGAGGTTGTTCTCTATTATTATCCAGTCATTGAACGAAACAAAACCTATCGAATATTGCGCCTCGGTTATCTTAGCGCGCTCTTCGTTGGCGGTAAGGAACTCTTTCTGGACGGAAACGTTATCGAGCGCCTGCTGCAGGGATGTCCATCTGTCCTGTAAGGTCTCTACCACGCTGTTCAACCCGTCGGTCAGGTCGGCTTCTGCCTTATTCAACTGGGCTGTCGCCTTTTTTACATCCGCCAGCCTTTTGCCGCCCTCGAATATGGGCAGCGAGACCGATGCGCCTATAGACCAGTTGTTGTTTTCCGGAGGCCAGTTCGTATCGGAACGTCCCGCGCTGCCGCTGGCGGTAACCTCCGGCATAAATTCCGCCCTGGCAGACTTCAGGTTGAATATAGCGGAATTCTTCTGCGCGATAAGCTGTTTCAAAGACGGGTTATCCTGCGCTATTACGGAAAAATCCGGCATCTCGCGCACCTCTTCTGCTACCTTAAAATCGCCTTTTGCGGTGATCTCGGAGGTATCGGAACGCCCCATCTCCTTGGAAAGTTTGCGCCGGGAAAGGTCTATATCTCTCCCCGCCTGGGTGACATCAAAACGCGCCTGGATAAGGTTGGCCTGTTCGGTCAGCAGGGAACCTTTATTCTCCTGGCCTGACTCGTAACGCAGTGTGACGAGTTCGAAGTTCTGCCTGCGGCGCTCGTATATCTCTTCCTTTATGCGCAGGCCCTCCTGCGCTTTAAGCAATTCGATGAACGCGGTACGCAGGCTCAACCTCACGTCCGAAGAAGTAAACTTATAGTTTTCCTGCGCTGCCTTTATATCTTCGGAAGCGGCGTTCACCTGGTTCGCGGTCTTGAAGCCGTCGAAAATAAGTTGGTTCCCGCTTACGCCGTAATTATAATTATTGACGGAGCTGTCATTTGACGAGCCGCCGCCCCCGTTATTCCCGTCCCCGCCCGATGAGCCTGAAGTCTCCGTCTTGGATTTGGCAACTCCCGCGCTTGCGGACACCTGCGGGAAAAGCCCGCTGGCGGTTATCGACTTGGCGGCTTCCGTGCTCTTTACGGATTCTTTAGAGGAGATGAGCGCAGGGTTGTTCTTCGCGGCCTCGCGGACGCAATCCTCCCATGTAAGCGTCTCTTCCGCTTGAGCGCAAGCGCATACAAGCGCCAGCGAAGCGAAAATCATAAGTAACGGTGCTCTATTCTTCAATTTTCAGATCTGGCTCTTTAATTTTGACATTACCCTTGTTGCTTCCGTCAGGAAACGGTTGAATTCCTGCGCCGGGATAAGGCCGATAGGCCCTCCTCGCTTGGAGACGACGATGAGCTTGTCGCCGGACTTGATATTGCGCATCTTGCGTATATCGGCCGGTATTACGACCTGCCCCCTCTCGCCTATCGTCACGACGCTATGGAAATCCCCCGCCGGACCTTCTATCGCGTTTTCCTTCATCTTTACCTCCGAATTGTATGATATATATGATAAATCATACTTTTCAGATTGTCAAGATATAATTCTTCCCTTTATTTATCAATTAGACGGTCGGGGAGGATAAAAGGTTTACAAATAAAAAAGAGGGCGGTAAATCGTGCTTTTACCGCCCTCTCGGATATTACTGGAGATTGCCGCGAGCAGGATTCGCCATAGTACCGCATGGACCCGGGCCGGATCCCCTGCCCGCCTTGCCCATCTTTCCGCCCATTCCCATGTCTTTCATGCCGCCGGACATACCGCGCATCATGGGGCAGGCCGAATTCGGGCCGCAAAGAGGGTTGGTGTTCGTGATAAGCAGCGTTATGCCGCTTATCGCTATGACCAGCGCTGTCGCGACCAGCACAACGCCGATAAGCTTTCCGTATCCTTTTACGCCCTCAGGCGCCTTTTCTGCCGTAAGAAAGACAAAATAGCTTACCGCAAGTAAAAGGCTCATCCATAAGAGAGCTATTATCCCTATTATGGCCATAGCATACCTCCTTTTTAGGTTATTATCCCTCAAAAGCCGTAAATGTAAACTATTATTTTAGCAATGCAAGGAGCGCTTTTATGATCTCTTCGGGCGAAGGAGGGCATCCCGGGATGTGAAGATCCACCGGAAGGACCTGCCGGACCCCTCCTGCGGTATAATATGAACCTTTGAACGCGCCGCCGTCGAGGGCGCAATCACCCGCCGATATGACTATCTTGGGCTCAGGCGCCGCGTCATAGGTTTTGCGCAAAGCGGCAGCCATGTTCTTCGAGACCGGGCCGGTAACCAGTAGCGCGTCCGCGTGGCGCGGAGACGCGACAAAATCCACACCAAAGCGCTGCAGGTCATAGATAGGGTTCGTCGCGGCGATTATCTCGGACACACACGCGCCGCAGGAGCCGGTATCGACCTGCCTGATATGGAACGACCTTCCGAACCTCTTCTTTATCCTTTCTCTCATCTCGGCGCCAAGGGTTTCCAGTTCCGGAGGAACCGGCCCGCCGGCATCTATACGCCTCGTCAATATTCCCCTCTTTAACCTGCTCTTTAATATGTTGTTCATAGGTCATTACCCGGGTATGAAAGGTCGAAGCTCTTGTTGCATAACGGGAAATCCGGGATGATATTACCAAGGACGGAGAAACAAAGGCCCTGCCAGTTCTTGAATGACGGGTCTGTTATCTTGCACCTTTCAATACGGCCGGACGGATCGGTCCTGACCCATATAATGACGGGCCCCCTCCATGCCTCAATGGAACCGATAGCCGCTCCGGCTTTCGGGATATATTCCGCCTTCAAACCGGATTTGCCCGCCTTATCCAGCATTTCCGCCATTTTATTTATCATTCCGACGCTGGCCTCGAATTCATCAAAGCGCACGTTAAGCCTCGCCAGGACATCGCCTTCCTCCTGAACGGCAGGTTTGAATCTGCAAGCGCCGTATACCTGCCCGTCAAATATCTCCCTTAGATCGCAGCGGATCCCGGACGCGCGGGCCGCGAGCCCGGTCACGCCGAGGTCTGCCGCAGTCTTCTTTTTCAATATCCCCGTGCCGTCAACGCGGTCCATGAACGAAACACTCGAATGCAATATGCCGTTCAATTCGTTCATGATCTCCCGCGCCCGCAAGACCGAATCCAAAAGGAGCGGTTTCATTTCCCCGGAGATATCCGCGTTTACGCCGCCGATCCTGTTAACACCTTTAAGGTACCTGCTGCCGGTCAACATCCTGTTAAGCGCGAGCAAGTCTTCTTTGACCGTCGAGGCAAGGGCATTGGGATAGCCGAACCCTACATCGACGGCCATCCCGCCTATATCGTTTGCGTGGTTATACATCCTCTCAAGTTCGATGAATATGGCCCTTATTATACTTGCCCTCAACGGGACCTCGAGGCCGTATATACTCTCTATGCCGCGGCAGAACGCGCAACTGTAAGAGAACGCCGAATCTCCGGAGACCTTTTCCGAGAATGATACGGCATTGTCCGCATCCATCGTCTCGAACAGTTTCTCGACGCCGCGGTGGGTGAACCCAAGCCGCGTTTCGAGATTTATGACAGGCTCACCCGCCGCGCTGAACCTGAAATGCCCCGGACCGATAATACCGGCATGCACAGGCCCGACCGGCACTTCGAATATGCCCTCCCCGTCGACCCTGTTGAAACAGTAATCGCCTTCCGGGGCCGCTCTTGCGGCATCATCAGGCGAAAAATCCTTTCTCAGGGGGTAATATCCCTTTGGCCAAACCTCGTCGTGGAGCGACAAACGCCTGGTATCGGGGCTTTCCTCGAATTTTATGCCGAACATCTCCCCCATCTCGCGCTCGAAAAGGCCGGCGGAGAACATCTCTTTCGAAAGCGATGTCATCCTTGCATCCGCGCCGGGGAGGCCTGTCCTTACGACCGTCCAGGCCTTTTTCTCTTTATCCAGGAACACGCAATACAGGCGGAATATGCCGAGTTCTTTCCTGAGGTCCTCGGCAAAATACGTCATGACGGCGGAATCGAGCCGCTTGTGCAGTCTTAGGCACTCCGCCGCAAACCGCTCCGGGGCCGCTTCTATATATGTTTCCCTGTTAATGTCCATCATGCACCCCTGATTATTTCCGAAGCGGCAGTCAATAGTTCCTTGAAGAATCCCGGCGCTACGATGCCCGCAGTACAAATTATGAGCATCAGGATGCCGAAAGCGAGTTTACCGCTTAACGGCTCGCCTTCCGCGGCCATACCCGACGGTTTCTCCCCGAAGACCGACCTGCTTATATTATGTATCATGGCACAGAAGACGACGGCCATGAAAAACAGCAGCAGCGACGACTGGAACAGGAACCCTCCGGTGAAACCGGATATTATTATCATTATCTCGCTGAAGAAAGCCGAGAACGGCGGCATTCCGGTCAGCGCGAATGCCCCGACTATAAGCATAGTGCCGGCGAACGGCATCGCGCTTATCATTCCGCGAATGTCCCTTATACTGTGTGAATTATATTTTTTTACGGCGCGGCCGGCGGCAAAGAACATAAGCGATTTCGCCGCGGCATGGTTGAAGACATGGAACAGAGCACCTGCAATCGCGAATGTCCCCCCGAAACCCAGGCCGATCGATATTATCCCGATATTCTCTACGCTGCTATAGGCAAGGAGCCGCTTGATGTCCCTCTGTACAAGCACGAGCCCCGCGGAGATGCCCAGCGACATGAGTCCGAAGAACATAAATAGGTTTCCCGTGTATGAAGTGCCTATACAGATATTGATGACCGTCGCAAACCTTATTATCGCGTAGACCGCCGTAGGAAGCAATACCCCGGAAAGCAGCGCACTTATCGGCGCCAGGGCCTGGCTGTGGGCATCCGGAAGCCACGTATGCATGGGGACGAACCCGGCTTTCGTGCCGTAACCCACAACTATGAAAAGGAAAGCCACTTTAAGTATTGACGGGTTGAGATCGCCGGCTACCGCCGCCATGTCTGTCCAGTTCAGGCTTGAGACTCCGCCGTCGCGAGAAGCCGTGTAATAGAACAGGATCGTGCCAAAGAGAGCCAGGGTAATGCCTACCGAACAGATTATTATGTATTTCCATGCCGCCTCTATGGACTCTTTCCTGTTATAGAATCCGACCAGGAACGCGGAGACAAGGGTCGTCATCTCTATGGCGACCCAGACCATGCCGAGGTTACTTACAACCGGAACGCTAAGCATCGTAAGAGTGAACAGGTTGAAGAGCGCATAATACGCCTTTGCCTTCCTCTCGCTCATAGTACTGTCCCTGACATCCGAGGATATATAGCCTATAGAATAGAGCGCCGCGATGAAATTGATGACGGATATCGTCAATATAAAAAACGCGCTCAGCAGGTCGGCATAGAAGAAACCGAGATACGCCGCGGCCTCGCGCGTCCTGAGAAGGTCGAGCGACAGCCATACTGCAAGGACGGCATTAATGAAATGCCCTGCGGCGTTAAATACTCCGAAGCTCCTGGTCTTTCCCGGAAGGACAGCGATCCCCGAAAGCGCCAGCGGTATCAGTAATATCGCGAATATCTGCATATCATCCCTTCAATTCCGTAAGTTTGTCGACATCTATATGCGTGAAAAGCCTGTTTATCTTGAACACGAATATCCCGAGTATGATAACCACCAGCAGGATATCGAAGAATATCGCGATCTCTACTATGAACGGCATTCCGCCGGATACGCTCGCAGCGGCAAGGAATATCCCGTTCTCCATTACAAGCAAGCCAAGTATCTGGGCAAGCGCCTTCATCCTGGTTATCATAAGGAAAGTCCCTATCATCGTGGCCGAAAGCGAAATGAACAACGCGCTGTTCTCGAACTCTCCCGGGATGGATACTATCTTGCCTGTAAACAGGTAGGCCATATACGACAACAACACCGCGGCCGACATGGATACCGTCGGGTTGACCGAAAGCCCGAGGTCTTCATCGGCTTTGATCCTGCGCGCAACCTTCTGAAGGAAGTTCGGCACAAGTACCACTTTCACCGCAAACAACATGGTAGTGACAATATAGAGCTGGGTGGAGTTCTCCCTCCAGGCAAGTATAAAAGTAAGCATGAACAGGAAAAAAGACTGCGCCCTGAACCCGAATATCAGCGCGGAAAGCCGCTTGGCGGCGACCATCGCGAACGCCATCACCAGTATCCCGAAAAGTATAAGCCCGACTGCCATATCAGTACCCCATCGCGGAGATGACCACCGCTATTACGGAAAGCACGAAAGAGAAACTCATCATATCCACCACCCTGAACAACCGCATCTTGGCCATCGAGACCTCGAGTGCGGCCACGGCAGCCGCGATAACGAGCATCTTGACCGCGTAATTCCCGAACGGCACCGCTACCGCCGCGATCACGGAAAAGAACAATACCTGTTTTATATGCGAGGCAAGCTCTATCAGGGCCAGCGAACGCCCCGAATATTCAAGGACCATCGCTTCGTGTATCATAGTCAATTCGAGGTGCGTCTCTCTGTTATCCACCGGTATGCGGGAGGTTTCGGCTATAGTGACCGCGAAGAGCGCGCCCGTGGCGACCAGCGTGGAGAACCTGAATGTCCCGTACGAGGCGACCGCCTGCGCGTCGGTCGAGCCGCAGTTAAGAGATACGGCAAAAACGGAAAGCAGCGCCACCGGCTCTACAAGGCTTGAGATGAACATCTCCCTAGATGATCCCATACCGCCGAACGCGCTGCCTGCATCAAGGCCGGCAAGGGCCATAAAGAACCGCCCGAACGCCAGGATGAATATCATGGCGATCAGGTCGCCGGCGCGGTTAAGCGATATCCCCGGCCCGAACGCGGGGACAAGCAGCAAAGCCGCCGTTACGGACCCGATGACCGCGTAAGGCGCAAAAGCGAATATCCACGACGTATCACGGGAGATGACCTCTTCCTTCCCGGCCAGTTTGGCCAGGTCGTAGTACGGCTGGAAGACACCGGGACCTTTCCTTAGCCTGATAAAATTCTTAATCTTCTTTATGAGACCGGTTATGAACGGCGAAACCGCGATAAGCACGACTATTTGCAGCGCCACCAATAAGTATTTCATCAGAACCTTCCCATAAATATGACCAGGAGCACTATGGTCGCAAAAATATATGCCACATAGACATGGATACTGCCGGGTTGTATCTTCTTGACCTGGCGCGCCGCCATGAAGACCAATTTTACCGCCGGCTCATAAACATAATCCCTGAAGACGGGCGTAGTAAAGACCTCGTATTTAAAAGACCGGACATGATAGAAAGAATCCCTTATCTTTTCTGTCTTGCTGTAAGGCAACAGGAAGAAACCGAAAGCTATGCGCAGAGGCTTGGAAAATGCCGTCGCGCTGTATTCGGTGCGCGCTCCCAGCTTGTAATATCCGCAATCCCAGGTATTGCATTCGGTTGTCCTTCTCGGCCTCATAAAATAAAAGGCCGCCGCGGATGCGGTGAATATCGCAGAGGCGATAATTACCGTATTCAAGGAAGCTGAAAGCGTTATACCCCCGGCAGGCGCGGCTATCACCGAATCGGCAACCGCCGAAATACATCTTATTGCTGAGGGCGCGCCGACGCCGAGGAGCACGGCTGCCGCAGCAAGGAACACCATAGGGGCTTTCATTGAAAGCGGGACTTCCCCCGCCCTTTCGGCTGCCCTGCTCCTGGGTACGGCCAGAAAAGTGACACCGAACGCTTTGACAAAACACGCGGCCGCAAGCCCTCCGGTAAGCGCAAGCAGCGCCGCGCACACGCAAAGGAAGATCTTGTAGCTTCCGCCGGTATTTACCGCGCCCGTGAACAACGCCTGCAGGGTGAGCCACTCGCTGACGAAACCGTTAAAAGGCGGCAGGCCCGATATGGCTATCGAACCGGCAAGGAAAGCCGCTGCGGTAACAGGCATCTTCTTGATAAGCCCGCCGAGGTGCTCAATATTGCGTGTCCCGGTTGCCTTATAAATTGATCCGGCGCATAGGAAAAGCAGCCCCTTGAACACAGCATGATTGATCAGGTGGAAAAGCCCCGCGCAAAGCGCCAGGAGCGAGACGGCAGGCAGGCCCATCTTCATAAAGACCATAGACGCGCCCACTCCGAGCATGATGATACCGATATTCTCGACGCTCGAATAAGCCAGGAGGCGCTTAAGGTCATTTTCGGTAAGCGCGTACATTATGCCGGCAAGGCATGAGACAAGCGCCAGGACAAGCACGAGGTTGCCCCACCAGATCGCACCTATGCCCAATATCATGAATACGAACCTGAGCATGCCGTAGACGGCGGTCTTTATCATGACAGCTGACATTATACTTGATATGTGGCTCGGCGCCTGGGGATGCGCGTATGGCAGCCATATATGCAAAGGCACCAGCCCGGCTTTCGTCCCAAAACCGGCAAGCAACATAAGGAAGACGATATTCTTGATCTCGGGGGGCATCGTGGAACAGGCTTCTTTCAAAGCGGAGAAATCGAATGATCCTGAGTATCTGAACATCACCAGGAAAGCGGCTGTCATGAACGCCGTGCCGATATGCGTCATGACGATATAGATGGTCCCGGCCTTTACGGACTTTTCATGCTTGAAATCGGAGACAACGAGGAAATACGAAAGGAGCGACATCAGCTCCCAAGCCACCAGGAAGACAAATGCATTGGCCGTAAGGACCACAAGCGCCATAGATGATACGAACGCGGCTAATAATGCCCATAGTACGGCCTTCTTTTTACCGCCGTACTCCCCCATCATGTAGCCCGTGGAATAGACAGCCGCAGGCACAGATATAAGCAGTATCGTAAAAAGAAAAAACAGGGACAAATAGTCCCCACTTAGATCACCGAAATTCCCGGCAAGTTGCATTTTATTTTATTTTGATTGTTGATATTATAGGACTAAACCGGCCGTTTGTCAAGCCGGCTGTCGGTTCAATCCCCACAAATAGCAATAAATTACTCTGGACGCCCTTTATGATATGGTGTATAATTAGTCAAATTTCAATGGAGGCATAAATAGATGCCAAGAAAGTCGTATAAATTTATTATTTTCCTTTTTTTATTCCTGGCGTTCGAAACGTTTTTAACAGACGCGCACGCCGATTTCAGCGTTAAGACCGTGGGATCATCGGGCAGTACTATCGAGAAAACCGTTTTCGGATATGATGAGACCCCGTGGTTGTATATCAATGTCCCGGGTTTCAGCGGGGCCCAGGGCATGTACCCGAAGTTGTCCGTTTCGGCCGCATGGTTCCACATTGATAACGGAGAAGAAACGTTCGAAGACGTGGAGGGATTCGACCAGGAATTTTATCCAAACGGTTTTCAGAACACCTGGGTAAAACTTGACGGCTGGGATGTCTTAAAACAGCCCGGCGACTGGAAAGTGTACGGCGGTTATACTATATATACTTTGAACGGGATAACGCCGAATATCATATTGACCGGCGGGGATACGGCTACTTTCGAAGTGGCGGCCGTCCCGGAACCCGTCTCCCTCCTCCTTTTCGGCACCGGACTTATAGGCCTGCTCGGTTTCAAAAGATCACGCGACTAACCTGCCTATCGACGCGGCAAGCGATGCCATACATGGCGCGCAGGTTCCTGCAGATTCGCTTATACACCTCTTATTAGGATAGATCTCGTATAATACCTTGTATTTATCTGGGGTGTAATTAGGCATAAGAACGTTCGCACCGGCTTTAAGCCCCTCTATCCTGTAATCCTTATCCATGCTCCCAAGAGAGGTCGTGGCAGGCAGGTTGACCCTCCCCATAACTATTCGCGTAAGCGCGAGCGTCTTCAATACCATCTCAACGCCGCCGGCAGGCTTGCCGGCCAACTCGGTCTTTTCATGCGGGATGAACGGCCCTATGCCTATCATGTCAAATTTCCACTCTTTGAAAAACAAGATATCCTCCGCGATATTTCGCAACGTCTGCCCGGGCAACCCTACCATTATGCCCGAACCCGCCTCATACCCGAGGTCCTTTATGTCCTGCAGGCAGCGCAGTCGGTTCTCGAAACTCATACCCTTATGCAGTGAGTCGTAAAGCTTCTTATCGGATGTCTCTATCTTAAGCAGATACCTGTCAGCACCGGATCTCCTCCACAATCCATAATCGGCCCGCGGCCTTTCACCTGCAGATAGCGTCACGGCCATATTATGGCGGGACTTGATCTCTTTTATTATCTCCGCAAGCCAGGCAGGGTCCAGAGCCGGGTCCTCGCCTGATTGCAGGACTATCGTCTTGATGTTATCGGCAGCTATCCTTGCCGCGCTCTCGAGTATCTCTTCGCGCGTAAGGCGGTACCTTTCCAGGGAGGCATTGGCCGTATTCAGGCCGCAGTAATAGCAATACCTTGCACAATGGTTAGAGAATTCGACAAGCCCCCGCAGGAGTATCTTGTCCCCGGCATAGCGCCTGCGGACTTCATCGGCGCGGTCGTAGAGCTTACGGGCCTCTTCCCCTTCCAATGAAAGTATCTTCTCGAAATAATCGAGGTTTTTAGACGTATTCATCCCTCATTCCTGCATCGATGGCCGAGAACAGCCTGGAAACCTGTTCCCTTGAACCGGGATCGAGTTTGGCGGTCTCGCTCTCTATAAGTTTGTATCCGTCAGCTTTTACGGCAGGGCTGGCAAAATCATCGAGGTATTCCTTGAGCGTCACAAGGGCGTTGACGCTGCACATGCCTTTTATCAGCCCGGGCCTGGCCAGGCTCATGAAACTCTCTCCTGTCCTTTCGCGCCTGTAGCAGGCCGCGCAGAAACTGGGGACAAAACCGTTCTTTATCAGCATCCCTACCATGTCGTCGAGGCTGCGCCTGTCGCTGTTGACGAATTGCGCGTCCCATTTTTCGTCGTCCCCGTAACCGCCCGGAGAGGTCCTGGATTCCGCGCTCACCTGTGAGATACCCAGCCTGATAACTTCATCACGCATAGCCGGCAGCTCCCTGGTAGTAAGTATCATCCCGGTATAGGGAACGCTCAGGCGTATGACGGCAACGAGTTTTTTGAACTCGTCGTCGGATACCGGGTAAGGCGGGCGCATGGAAAGCTCCGAACCGACGGCCGGTTCTATCCTGGGAACGGATATCGTATGCGGTCCGACGTTGAATTTCTTTTCGAGGTGCTCGATATGCATCATCATCGCGAGCGTCTCGAACTTGTAATCGTAAAGTCCGTACAAGGGTCCTATGCCCACGTCGTCTATACCGGCCGCGAAAGCCCTGTCTATGGCATCGAGGCGGTTGTCGGGGTCGCTCTTGGGCCCCTTGACATGGCACTTCCTGTAAGTCGCATCGTGGTACGTCTCCTGGAAAAGCTGGAAAGTCCCGATATGCGACGCCTTCAATTTTCTGAAATCCTCCACCGAAAGCGGCGCGCAGTTTATATTTACCCTCTTTATGTAATGGGGCCCTGAACGCGCGGAATATGCCGCCTCGACCGATTCGATATAATAATCAACGGCCGATTTGCCGGGCACTCCCGATTCGCCCGCGACCAGCAGGAGGCGCTTGTGGCCTCTCTTGAGAAGCCACTCTGCCTGGCCTCGTACCTCCTCGGTATTCAGGTATTTCCTTTTTACCTCTTTGTTCCCCGCGTGGAATGCGCAATAGAGGCACTGGTTCTGGCAAAGGTTCGATATATATAGAGGCGCGAACAGGACTATGCGGTTGCCGTAGATAGCATTCTTGACGAACAAGGCCGCCTCAAAGACCTTTTTTACTAGCGATGGGTCTTCCACGGCAAGCAGGACGGCGGTCTCCTCAAGCGAGAGCCGCTTGAGCGTCCGGGCCTTCCCGAGTATCTCTTCCACGCGCGCCGCACAAGTACCGGCGCTTTTGCCTAAAAGCTCCTCGATCCTTGCTTCATCTATGTATTTCATCTCTTCTCCTTTTTATCCTCGGAACTCTTCAGGTAAGCGTCGAGCGCCGCCGGGAACGGCGAGAGCACGCGCTTTATCACTCCCTGTGATACGGATATGGCCAGGCCGTAATTCGTTATCGCGACACCGGCCTGTCCGGCCTTCTCGATGCGGCTGAGCATCTCGCGCCGGGTTATCATGCATCCCCCGCAATGTATCACAAGTCTGTACTCCTCCAGGTCCTCCGGGTAATCCCTGCCCGAAGAAACGTCTATCTTGATGTCGCCCCCGACATACTGCCTGAGCCATCGGGGGATCTTCACGCGGCCTATGTCGTCCTCGATGGCGTGATGGCTGCATGCTTCGGCGATAAGGACCCTGTCACCGGGCTTGAGCGAATCTATTACGGCCGCGCCTTTTGCCGCTTCTATGAGGTCGCCTTTATACCTTGAGAACAATATCGAGAAAGTGGTGCACTTGACTTGCGCGGGAGTATCCGCAACCGTCTTTAGCACTACCTGTGAATCGCAGACTACTATATCGGGAAGTACTTTCATCTTCCCAAGCAGCGCGACAAATTCCCTTTCCTTTACCACTATTGCGGAGGCGTCGTTATCGAGGGCGTCGCGTATCGTCTGGACCTGCGGCAGTATCAGGCGTCCTTTCGGCGCCTGCAGGTCTATGGGGACTATCAACACGGCCGTCCCCCCTGCCGGAAGCAGATCCCCGATAAGCGCGGGCGGGTTCAGGAAATCTTCGGGGCAGGCCTCTATCAGGTGCCTCTTGAGCTCTGTGACATACCTGTCCCTCCCGGAAAGGTCCACGCTCGAGCAAAGCATCACCCTGTCCGATTTATCCGCAGCAAAACCCGCGCGCGGGGCCTTTATATCTGCCTTATTTACCACGATGATGACCGGTATGCCGCGCTTCCTGAGTTCTGCGGTAACGTTATCCTCGTAATCGGACCAGGTATCCGGTTCTACTACAAGGACGGCAACATCAGCGCGGTCAAATATCTTCGAGGTCTTTCCCAGACGCGCAGATGAGAGTTCGGACCTGTCGTCAATGCCGGCCGTATCAAGAAAAACGACCGGGCCTATAGGCGGGAGCTCCATAGACTTCTCTACGACATCGGTCGTGGTGCCGGCTACCGGCGAAGTTATGGCAACATCCTGGCCCGCCGCCATGTTAAGGAAGCTTGATTTGCCGACGTTGGTGCGGCCGAAGATGCCTATCTGCAGCCTGAGCGATTTAGGTGTTTTTATCATTCCTGTATCCCAATGACGTAAGATTCTGCGGCGAGAGTGCCTTTTCCACCGCCTCTTTCCCGAGTTTTTCCTCAAGATACCGTATTATGCTTTTCCCCCGTCCGGCGGAATATCCTTTTGCCAGTTCCTCGGCCTTCTTGTAACCGAGTACGGACAGGAAAGCCGTTATGACCGCGGGACTGTTATCGAGGTATTCGCGGCATTTTACCGGATCCGCTCCTATGCCGCCTATATGCGTGCAGAGGACCGTATTGATACCGGCCATTATATCTATGGATTCAAGGATCGAGTGCGCCAATAACGGCATGAACTCGTCTATCTGGAGGCTGCCTTTCATAGCGCACTGCGTTACGACAAGATCGTTCGCAATGACTTTCATCCCGGCCTGGGCAGCGGCCTCAAGTATCACGGGATTCACCTTTCCGGGCATCACCGAAGAGCCCGCCTGGATCCTGGGCAGGATCACCTCGCCCAAAAGGCCCATCAACCGCAGGTCTCCTGAGATCTTTACCAGGTTCGAGGCATGAGCTTTTAACATTCCCGATACCTCCACGAAGGGGTCCTGGTTAGCCGTGGCATCCATTAAGTTTTCCGACCTGGAAAGCCCGAGGCCGGTCGTCTCGCGCAATTTTTCTATCGCGAGGAAAATATAGTCCCTTGGGGCGGTAAGACCTGTGCCGACCGCGGTGCCGCCTATGTTGACCACCCGAAGGCGCTCTTCGCACTTGAACGTCCGCCACCTGTCCCTGCCGAAAGCTTCGGCAAACGCCGAGAACTCAGCGCCTAATGTTATCGGAACGGCATCCTGCAGCTCGGTGCGGCCCATCTTTACAATGCCGGCAAATTCCTTCTCCTTGGCCTGGAATGCTCCCTGAGTTTTTTCTATTGCAGCGCTCAGGCGCCTGAGCCCGTATATACAGGCGATCTTGAGCGCCGTAGGATAGACATCGTTCGTGGATTGGTGCTTGTTTACGTCCTCTATGGGGTCTATTGACACATAATCGCCCTTTGCTTTCCCCGTAATTTCAAGGGCACAGTTTGCTATGACTTCGTTGACGTTCATATTTGTCGAGGTGCCCGCACCTCCCTGGAGCGCGTCAACCGGGAATTCCGGGAGAAAAGACCGCTTCTCTATCCCTTCGGAGATCCTGTCGCAGGAGCATATAATGGCGTCGGCCTTGGGGGCATCGAGATATCCGAGCTCTTTATTCGCGAGTACCGCGGCCTTCTTTACAAAGACTATCGCCTTGAGTAAGGCGGGATTTACCCTGTAACCGCTCAAAGGAAAGTTTTCCGAAGCCCTTAGCGTATGGATACCCCAATAGGCGTCCTCAGGGACCTGTCTTTCGCCGATAATGTCCTTCTCCGTCCTGTAACGCATTTAAACGTTATCCTTTCGATAATGCGGACTTGACCGAGACGCCTTTGATTAGGCCAAGCCTGCCGGTAAGCGCGCCTACTTCATCGGTTGTCGCGTCGACAATTATCGTTATCACCGAACAGTTCCTCTCCTTGTACGGGATACCCATCCTGCCCAGTATGATGCTGCCGAACTCGGAAAGGACCCTATTGACCTCGCCGGCCTGCTTGTTCCTGTCCGTCACGATTATTCCCATGAACCCAAGTCTTTTTTCCATTTATCCTCCCGGTATGCTTATAAAACAAAACCCGGTTCCTGCGAAGGAACCGGGTGGTATTTACATCCCTGTCCCCTTGGCTTCAGTAACTTGTACCTGGCCGCAGGTATTTATTTAAGTAACCTGTCCCAAAACGGCACGTCCCCTATTTTCTGTAGACGGGCACGCCTTTATAAGTCGTGTGCAAGAGTTTTTCCGATTTCTCGCTCAACGGCTTTTCAAGGAACTCCTTGTAGAGCTGCTTTACATAAGGGTTCTGGTGCGAGCAGCGCTCCGCCTTGCCCTTATCATCCTCGTAGAGGACCTTCGCCCTCATCATGCGGACCTCGTCGGTCACCATGTAGGGCTGGCCGCCGCCGCCGACGCAACCGCCGGGGCATGCCATTACTTCTATGAAGTGGTAAGGAAGCTCCTTGCCTGCCTTTTTGGCTTCCCTGACCTTGTTAAGTACGTATTCGACGTTCGCCATCCCGTGCGCTACCGCAACCCGGATCTTCTTTCCGGCTATCTCGAGTTCGGCTTCCTTGACCTTCTCAAGGCCCCTTACGGCTTCGAGGTCAACCTTGGGAAGTTCCTTGCCTGTGATCAGGTAGTTCGCGGTCCTGACAGCGGCTTCCATGACACCGCCAGTCGCTCCGAATATTACGGCGGCACCCGAATAATCGCCGAGTATCGAATCCGGCTCGCTGTCCGGTAGGTTGATGAAGTCTATACCCGCCTGTTTGATCATGCCGGCGAGCTCCCTGGTCGTAAGGACTATGTCCACGTCCTGGTAGCCGGAGGCATGCATCTCATCGCACCTGCCTATCTCATACTTCTTGGAGGTGCAAGGCATGATGGATACCATGACGATCTTCGACGGGTCAATTTTGTTCTTCTGCGCGTAATATGTCTTGGAAAGCACGCCCAGGATCTCATGGGGCGACTTGCACGAGGAGAAATTGTCTATCATATCGGTGTGGAACTTCTCCATGAAGTCTACCCACGACGGGCAGCAGGTCGTGATAAGAGGAAGGGGCTTCCTGCCTTCCAACAGCCTCTCCTTCAACTCGCTGGCCTCTTCCATTATGGTTACGTCCGCCGCGAAGTTGGTATCGAAGACGGCCTTGAAACCGAGCCTGCGAAGCAGCGAATAAAGCTTACCGGTAAAGTTCTTCCCGGGATAGCCGAACGCTTCGCCTATGGAGGCCCTGACAGCCGGGGCGATCTGGACCACGCAATATTTGTCCGGGTTCTGGAGAGCGGCCCATGCCTTCGGGACATCATAGTACTCAAGTATGGCGCCGGTCGGGCAGTGCGCTGCGCACTGGCCGCACTTTATACACGGCGATTCGGAAAGTTGTATGTCTCCCGCGGGGGAGAACCTGGTCTTTATACCCCTTTGCAGGAACGAGAGGGCCCACACATCCTGCATGTCCTGGCACACGTAGGTGCAGCGTCCGCAAAGGATGCATTTCTCCGGTTCAAGGATGATCGCCTTGGTGGAGTCATCTTTAGGAAGGTCCCTCTTTATCTTCGGGAAATATTCCTCGGTAATGCCGAAATCAGCCACCAGCTTCTGTAACTCGCAGTTGCCGTTGCGGCCGCAGGTAAGGCAGTCGTTCGGGTGGTTCGAAAGTATCAGTTCTATCACGCTCTTCCTGATAGCGACTATCTCGGGGTCGTGCGTGGTTATCTCCATCTTCTCCTCGAGCGGCGTGCAGCAGGCCCTCAACATCTTGTTCGAGCCCTTGACCCTTACGATACATATACCGCAGCTTGCTGACGGCGGAAGGTCCGGGTGCTTGCAAAGCGTAGGTATCTTGATCTGTACGCTCTTCGCAGCCTCAAGGATGGTCGTGCCTTCGTTTACCTCAACCGGTATATCATTTATCTTTGCGTGTATTAATTTGGCCATTGTCTATTCCTTGCTTACCGCTTTGAACTTGCAGACCTCGAAACATCTGCCGCAGCGGATGCACTTGTTCATGTCGATGATGTAACCGTCGTCTTTATTGCCAGTTATGGCCTTCGCCTCGCAATTCTTCAGGCAAAGACCGCATTTCTTGCATTTTTCCGAGATAACCTTGTATGTCAACAGGTTGCGGCACTTCTTGGACGGGCACTTTTTATCGATTATATGGGCCTTGTACTCGTCCTCGTAATATCTTAACGTAGATATGACCGGGTTCGGCGCCGTCTGCCCAAGGCCGCATAAAGCCGCCCTCTGCATGGCCTGCGCTATCCTTCTTAAATTGTCCAGGTCGCTCAACTCACCCAGGCCCTCGGTGATCTTGCACAAGGTATTGAGCATCTGGGTGGTGCCTATCCTGCACGGCGAACATTTGCCGCAGGATTCGTCGTAGCAGAACCTCTGGTAGAAACAGGCGATATCTACCATGCAATCATCCTCATCCATGACTATCATGCCGCCCGAACCCATTATGGAACCGAGCTTCTGGAGGTTCTCGTAATCGACGGGTGTATCTATGTAGTCCTTGGGTATGACTCCGCCCGAAGGCCCGCCCGACTGGACCGCCTTGATATTCTTGTTGTTCAGGATGCCGCCGCCGATATCGAAGACTATCTCGCGGATACTGGTGCCCATCGGCACTTCTACGAGGCCGGAGTTCTTTACCTT
Organism: Candidatus Omnitrophica bacterium UBA6215; assembly: GCA_002421665.1. GTDB lineage: Bacteria > Omnitrophota > Gorgyraeia > Pluralincolimonadales > Pluralincolimonadaceae > UBA6215. Next base: position 88,161 of record DISH01000004.1, on the reverse strand, counting down.
TCCGGTAAGAGCGAATACCTTGGTTCCCTTAGAGGTCTGCGTTCCTACTTTTGCGAACTCATCCCCGCCTTTCAGGATTATATAAGGAACGTTGGCAAGCGTCTCGACGTTATTTATAACGGTCGGTTTGTCCCAGAGTCCTTTGACCGACGGATACGGCGGACGCGGATGCGGGGTGCCTCTCCTGCCCTCTATCGAAGCGATAAGGGCGGTCTCTTCGCCGCAGACGAAAGCGCCCGCGCCGAGCCTGACTTCGAGATCAAAATTAAAACCGCTTCCCAAAACATTATTACCGAGCAATCCTGCCTCGTAGCACTGGTCGATAGCTTTCTGGACCCTCTCAACGGCAAGCGGGTACTCCGCCCTGATATAAAAGTATCCTTTTGTGGCACCGATAGAAAAACCGGCTATCATCATGCCTTCGACTACGGAGTGAGGATCTCCTTCAAGGACGCTCCTATCCATGTATGCACCTGGATCGCCCTCATCGCCATTGCAGATGACATATTTCTGGTCGGAGGCTACCTGCTTCGCAAAGATCCACTTCATCCATGTCGGGAAACCCGCGCCGCCCCTCCCCCTCAACCCGCTCTTCTTCATCTCATCTATGGTCTTATCGGGGGTCTTGAATTCGAAGAGGACCTTCTTTATCGCCTGGTAACCGTCGTGGGCAATATACTCTTCGATGCTCTCGGGATCGATAACGCCGCAATTGCGCAGGACTACCCTCAACTGCTTGGGTTCCCTGCGTGAAGCAAGCTCGCTTATGGTCTTGTCCTGCTTGATCGCATCAAGTATCCTGCCGATGTCTTCATCCTTGACGTTGAAATATGTCACGTCGGGAAGTACCTTTATGACCACGCCTTGGTTATAGACCCCGATGTCGGATACCCTTACCGCCTGGACCGATGCCTGCATGCCGCGGTCCCTGAGGCCGTTGAGCAGCAAGGTATGGACGTCTTTCGTCCTGTCGGGTGAAACCAAACCCGTATCTCTTACGTATATTATCTTATTTTCCATTATTTCTTTACCTGTATGTCGTATATGTGGTCGTTGACCAGCCTGTGGTTGTGTATATGATCTTCGAGTATCTGGATAGCTACATCCTTGTTGACCCTGCCGTAGGTCACCCTCGGCATACCTTCGACATTGACCTCGACAAGAGGTTCTACGGAGCACATGCCGACACAACCGCATTTCTTGATGTTAACCTGGATATTGCGCTTCTTGGCTTCCTCTATAAGTACCTTTAGGACCTCGTCTGCACCGGCGGCTATTCCGCAACTGGACATACCGACCTTTATCCAGTTCTTCTCTTCCTTACGGGACTGCTTGGCTATATTATCAAGGGATTCTTTGGTTAATTTGTTCATTTCGCGACCGCTTCCTCCTCATATTCAGCCAGGATGTCGGCGATCCGGTCCTTGGTGACCTTGCTGTAGACCTTTTCGTCGATCTTTACTACCGGCGCGAGGCCGCAGCAACCCAGGCACCTTACCACCTCAAGGTGGAAAAGGCCGTCATTGCTCGTGCAGCCCTCATTTACGCCGAGTATGTTGCGAAGCTCGAGAAGCAGGTCGGAAGCTCCCTTCAGGTAGCAGGCTGTTCCCATGCATACCTGGACAAGATGCTTCCCCGGCGGCTCCAGCTTAAAGAAGTGATAGAAGGTTATAACCTCGTAGATCCTCGCAAGCGGGACATCCATGTACTTCGAAAGCTGCAGGGACGTCGAACGCGGGACGTATCCGTAAAGGTTCTGGATATCGTGGAGGATCATTATGAGGCTGCCCTTCTTGCCCTCCCATTTCTTGACGATATTCTCGATATCGGCAGATAATTTTTCTTCTTGCATGATAGCTTCTTTCTCCGAAGTTTGATTTAATTTAGGCTTTAGGTGGGGAACGATGGTGTTAATATAGCATAAACCGGGGAGTATGTCAAGTGTCAGGGCTCGGTATTCGCGGATGTCTTGTCCATTATATTCAGCATATGGCGGCAGGACCTGGTATAGAACCTGTAGTTGAGATCGATAGTATTGACGCTCTGGCGGCAATCCCTGCCCTTAATGAACATCTTCCTGGCAAGCTCCGTTTCGCCCATATCCTTGTATATGACTCCCAGGTCAAAATATGCCATGACGTTGTCCGGGTCTTGGGCTATCGCGGTATTATATTCGGCCAGGGCCTTATCGGTCATGCCGAGAAGGCTGTAGCAATAAGCGAGCCAGGTACGGGCATCCACGTCCCTGCTGTCAAAGGCGAGGGATTTTCTGTATGACCTGGCGGCATCAAGTATAAGCGAAGCGCTCATATAGTCACCGGCCCTCTTATAAAGGAGATAGGCTGTATAAGGCCGCGAGACGGTGAACAGCACGGCCATGACCGCGAGCGTCATCAATATCCTCTTTGCATTCTCAGGAAGTTTCATCGTCAACCCAGTATAAGTAAAAGTATCCCCGCGGCTATCAGTATATTCCCTCCGATCACCGGCGCAACACGCTCGACCGCCTCTACCTTGGGATGCAGGTATTTGACTATGCCGCTGAAGATACCCACGAGCAATATCGGCAGGCTCTGGCCGAGGGCGTATGTAAAGAAAAGCGCGACGGCATACCAGAAATTGCTCTTGACTACCCCCAGCCCGACTATAATTATAAGGAAAGGCCCGCAGACCGGGCATGTAGGAGCCTCGAATAGCACGAACATAAAACCTAATATGAAAGCGCCCGCGATACCCTTCTGGCGTATGTCGAAAGCTCTGGCCTCGAACACTTCGATGAACCTCGCCTTGAGGATGCCAGCCATCCGCAGGCCTACCGCCAGTATAACGATACCGGCAAAATAATAGATATAACGGCTGATCCCGATCATCTTTGCGGCAAAGCTCTCTATATACCCCAACAGTATGCCCAGCATGGTATAGCTGAGCACGAGAGCGGCCACGAACGACAATGTCAGCAGGAATGCCTTCTTCTTGGAGTCGACCGCACCGCCTATGAGGCCTACGACGATGGGTATCCTTATAATAGTGCACGAGACCAGGCTCAAAACAGCGGCGGCCCAGAATACCACGATAAAAGTCGAGAATGAATGGGAATTCACCGCGCTAAGGATAGATTGGGAGTCTATGTTCATCTTTTACGTCCAACCTCGAACCTGTAGCCTTCCAGCTTGAGGTGGTGCATGGGAAGATTGGTCGGTTCGCTTACGAAGAATATAGAGGGCCTGCCCCTGCCCGGCTCGGAGATCTCACAGTGAGGGGTCTCCTTGAGCATCGTGAAGATGCAGGTCTTATGGTCGTTGTATTTAAGCCGCAGCATTAGGAAATCTTTTGGCCCCAGCCTCCCCTGCCCGGCCTTGCGCTCCATTTCGCGGTGTTTGCAAAGTCCGATGACCATACACACGGGCTTGAGCTTCAATCCCGTGTTATTTATCATTATGAATTCCTCGTGGTGAGGATGCGAGTTGAGCATTATTCTTGAGGTATTGTCCGAGCGTATGCATATGAGCTTATGGGTGCCGTGCTCGACCGGGGACGAATATATGGTATCCACCAGTCCGTCCCTGTGCTTTCGCCGCAGTATCTTGAGGGTAGGGCGCAACGTCCTGATCAAGCCCTTATTTTCGAGTTTGAGCAGTATCTTTTGTGTGACATCTATGGGTTTAAGCTTTAAGGTCTTCATCTCAGCACAGATGCTCCAACAGTATCTTTATCCCTATTACTATCAGTATAATACCGCCCGCCGCTTCCAGTTTGTTCTCGAAAAAATTACCCACGCTTGCCCCTATCAGAAATCCGGCGAATGAAAAGATAAAAGCTACGGCGCCTATTACAGCTACAGGCGCCGCTATAGAGATATCCAGGAACGCGAAACTTATCCCGACGGCAAGGGCATCGATGCTCGTGGCTATTGAAAGCAGGACCATGCGTTCCGGGCCGAAATTACAGTCCGCTTTCGGACCGTTTATCTTGAATGAGTTGTATATCATCCTGAACCCGATGAAAGCCAGGAGCCCGAAAGCTACCCAGTGGTCCACTCCTCCCACAAACTTCCTGAAATGCACCCCCAAAGCCCATCCGATGACTGGCATCGCCATCTGGAACCCGCCAAAGAACAGTCCGAACCTGGCGGCGTTATGCAAACGTCGGCGTTTTATTACCGCACCGCTGGCAACCGATACGGCAAAAGCATCCATAGCCAAACCAACCGCTACGGCAAAAACGGCAACAACGCTCACTGCTTCACTCGCTTACCGTTACGCCGGATTTGTCGCTTATGGCCGCTATGCTCAGGCGCGAGACCTTAAGTTCGGTAAGTATATCCAGCACGTTGACTATCTGCTTGAAACGCACGGCCTTATCGGCGCGCAGTATAACGGCGGATTTGGGATTGGCCTTGTATTTGGCCGCCACCTTCTCCTTGAGCCCGTCCAGGGTAACCTTGTCCTTATCCACGTAATAGGCGCCCTGGCCGGTTATGGATACGTTGATCTGGCCCTTGTCCTCGAGCGGGACTATGTTATTGGCTTCGGGAAGTTTAAGGTCAAGCTTCTGTATACGTTGCGGGCTGAAAGTATACAGGAGGCTAAAGGAGATAAAGAAGAAGATGAACATGTTCATAATGATATCCGTTATGGCCACGTTCTCGAGGTTAAAGAGGAAATCCCTCCTGCCGCGGATCTTCACAGCTTACCCGCCTCCTTCATCTCTATCATGAGCTCTATGAACTGCACGGAATGGTTGGTGAGCTCGTTCGACATATACTTAATACGGCTTATGAAATAGTTGTAGCAAAGGAAAAGCGGTATGGCTATCGCGAGCCCGGCTGCTGTGGTTATCATGGCCTGGTAGATGCCGGCCGCAAGGGCGCTGACGGTTATGTTGGCCCCGGCACGTTCCCAGCTCATAAAGGCCTGTATGAGGCCTGTTATGGTACCGAGAAAACCCAGGAGCGGTTCGATGCTGATTATCGATGCCATGGCTCCAAGGTATCTTTCTACCTTCTGTATCTGGTTATTGCCCACCTGCTCCATTATCTTCTCCAGCCTCTGCGGGGCCATATAGCGCCGCTCTATGCCTACCTTGAAGACCGCGGCTATCGGGTATTTGCTGTTCTCCTCGCAAAGGTCCAGGGCCATCTGTACCCTGTTGGCCTTAAGGCAATGGAAGACCTCCTGTATGAAACTGTAGGAATCGGTCTTAAGGCTTTTCAATTCCATGAACTTCTCGACGACGATAGCGAAACCCACGACCGAACCCAGGATTATCGGCGCCATGAGCGGGCCGCCTTTTAGAATAAGATCGAACATTATGGCTCCTTGAAGGTTTTATGAAGGATTTAGGAAAGTGATTCTATCACCATCCGGACCTTTTATCAATCGTTATTTTTCCGCGCCTTGTCCTGACCGCGCTTCTCTTCTTCCAGGATCTCTATAAGGACATCGACGACCCTTGGATTGAACTGCGAGCCCTTATTCCTCCTGAGCTCATCTATGGCCTGCTGCCTGTTCAACGGAGGCCTGTAAGCCCTTGCGGAGGTCATGGCATCGTAGGAATCGGCAACGGTAACTATAGAGGACAGGATGTTTATCTTGTCACCGGCTAATCCGTCCGGATAGCCCTTGCCGTCATAACGTTCGTGGTGGCTGCGGACTATGTCGAGCATCTCCCCTGTCAAAAGGACGGGTTTAAGTATATTCTCTCCGATAACGGGATGTTTGCGTATCTCGGTCCATTCGGCCTGGCTAAGGGGTTCCCTCTTGTTGAGTATCCTCTCTTCGATGCCCAGCTTACCTATATCATGGAGGAGAGTCGCCTTCTTCAACAGCTCTATCTTTTCCTTCGGAAGGCCTATCCTGAGGGCTATCTTCTCGGCGTATTCGGCGACCCTCTCGGAATGGCCCTTGGTATAGCTGTCCCTTGCCTCGAGTATACGGACAAACGATTGCACTACCCTGTAGAAATACGATAAAAGGTCTTTTTTGGACTCGCTGAGCTTGGAAGCCAGCTGGTTGAAAGACGTTGCGAGTTCTCCTAATTCGTCGGCGCCTTCAAGGTCTATCTTGTACCCAAGGTCGCCGCTCGCCAGATGGCGAGAACCTTCCAGGAGCTTGACGAGCTTGCCGGATATTCTCCTCGAGAGGAATATCGCCAATAGGATGGAGAACGCCACGGCGACAGCCATTGCCGTCATGGCGCGGTTGCGCACCTCTTTTTGCCTGGCGTATATTTCGTCCGCGGTTATATCAACGCCGACTATAGCAACGGCTTTCCCCTCGTTGTCGAATATGGGAGAGTATCCGGAAAGAGCGGCCCCCCACTCGTCTATTACTATCTTCCTGTCTGAGGTAGGGCCCTCAAATGCCTTGAGCATCTCGGGATACCTGGAAGCGTCGTAGAGATCTCCCGGCTTGGAAGACAACCCCCTGCTCTGCTGTTCGCGGGTCGGCAATATAGGGTCAACGATAAACCTGAGCATGCCTTTCCTGTCGGAAGAAGTAAGGGTGTAGATATATTTTATGTCCGGGTTCTGCCTTATGATCCTCTTCAGCTCTTCGGATACTATCCTGTATTCCTGGGTATTGACCCCGCCGGGATTAAGAGGGATCTTAGTTAAGGCTTCCGCATCTATCCTGAACGCCGCGGACCTCGCAATGGTCCTGAGGTCGTTGCGCATGGAATTCATTTCCGAATCGAGCAGGTAGCGGTATACGAAAAGGTTCGTAACGGATACGACAAGGACCATCGACAGTACTATAAGTATCGCTGTCTTGGCCCGGAAGGTGAACAATAAAGGTTTCTTCCCTGCTTCTATCGTCAAGGCGAGACTCCTTTTTGTTGATTTATTGTATCAAAGAGTAGTAAAATAGGCAAACCAAAAACAGAAAGGATCCTCCCATGGACAAGATCAGGTTTGACTTCAATAATATGTTCGGGGCCCGTGTAGGGAACGGGCACGGCGTCGATGAATCCGAGCTCGAGGCCCTCTCCTACTCTATCAAGGAGGCGCACGATCATTTAAGCGGCGTCCTTTCGGACAAGGCCTCCAGGATATGCATAGGCCTGGAGTGGGCGCGCCTGCCCTTCCAGGACGAAAAAACCGTCGAGGCGATCCGGAAACTCGGTAATGAAATAGCAAAAAAATACGAGAACGTCATATCGCTCGGCATAGGCGGTTCATACCTCGGGCTCAAGGCCGCCCAGGACGCGCTCTGCTCCCCCTATTATAACGATTTCGCAGGGGCCAGGGGAAACAGGCCGCGCGTATACTTCGAGGGAAACAACCTTGACCCGGACACCTTAAGCGTCCTGCTGAAGAACCTGAACCCCAAGAAAACTTTCGTGGTAGTAATATCCAAGTCCGGAGAGACGACCGAGACAAAAGCGGCCTTCATAGCCGTACAGGAATGGCTCAGGAAAAGCATCGGCAAACGCTACGGCAGGCAGGTCTTCGCCATAACCGACCCGGCTTCCGGCAGTCTCAGGAAAACCGTGGATGCCGAACAGAAAAAAGACAGGCTAAGCTTCAGGAGCCTGCCTCTTATGAAGGGCGTCGGAGGGCGTTTCTCGGAATTCAATATGGGCCTGCTCCACCTGGCAATAATAGGCGTGGATATACGCAAGGTCCTGAAGGGCGCCGCGGATATGTCAAAGCGTTGCTCAACTCCGGACGTATACAAGAACCCGGCATATATGTATGCAGCGCTCCACACGATACTCTACAGGATGAAAGGCAAAGACATAGCTATATTGATGCCCTTCTCCGAAACCCTGAAATCTACCGCCGACTGGTATATACAGATGCTGGCCGAGAGCCTCGGGAAAAAATACGCCAGGAAAGTGGAAAAATCCCGGGACGGCGGAGAAGCGTGGATAAATGAAAACGGCAGGACGGTCAACGTCGGACGTACCCCGATATCCGCGCGCGGCACAAATGACCTGCATTCGATACAGCAAAATAACATCGAGGGAATGAATAATAAGGCGGTTACATTTATCCGAGTGGAAAAGTTCGCGCGGGAATTGAGGATACCGTCAGGCAACGGTATCTTATCGGGCAAGAAGTACTCCGGCCTCATGGGTCTTGCGCAGGAAGCCACCGAGTGGGCGCTTGTCAGGGAATCCAGGCCGAATTGCACCGTCATAATGCCTGAAGTGTCGGCTTACCATTGGGGCGCGCTCCTCTTCTTCTTCGAAATGGCCACGGCTTTTGAAGGCGAGCTCCTGGGGATAAATGCTTTCGACCAGCCCGGTGTGGAAGGATACAAGAATTACATGTATTTTAAACTGGGCAAACCCGGCCTGAGCGAATCAGTATCTAAGGAAATAAAGGAAAACCCTCTGGTTAAGGACCGGAAGTTGATCATTTGACGCCTGCCAGGGCGGAGAGCGCCTCCTTCAGGGAAGGATCGGCATTCATAAAATACATCCCCATAAGGTAGAGGTCTTTATCGGGACGCTCCTTATGGACAACCTTGCACTTCAATTCAGTCTTGGAATTCTTGCCGGGCAGGTGTATCCTGCAGATGATCTCCTCGCATTGAGTCTGGCTGCCTAAGACGGCCAGTATCCCGCTCTCGGAGATATTGACTATCTCCACTACCTTAAGATCTTTATCGGATACGGGTTCCGAAAATTCCACGTTAAGGCTCGACAGGGGCTTTATCCTGATGAACCTCCTCCTCTCGACTATTATGCGGTTCCGGCCTCCGGATTTCGCCTGGTACAGCGCCCTGTCGGCAACGTTAATTATCTCCTCAAGGCCTTTTCCGTTAAGCGGGAAGGATGCGATGCCTGCGCTGAAATGAAGGACAGGCTTTAGCCCATCTTCGGCCATATTAAAAGGCAATTTCATCTCAACCATTTTGCTCTTTACCCTCTCGAGGACCCTGAGGGCCTGCTTATGGTTGGCCTCGGGCAGGACGATAAGGAACTCCTCTCCCCCGTACCTGCCTACTATATCCACGTTCCTCACATTGGCCTTCACGGTCGCAGCGAACTCCCTGAGAACTTTGTTGCCGGCGACATGCCCGAATTTGTCGTTTATATCCTTGAAATGGTCGATGTCCATCATTATGACCGCCATCTCTTTATGGTAACGGCGGCAGCGGTTTATTTCGCTGGCCAGGATCTCCATTATCCACCTGAAATTTACGCAATTGGTGAGCTCATCGTACCTGGCGAGTTCTTTGAGCTTCTCCCTCAACTGCCTGTCCATCTCTGACAGGAATGACATCGCGATACCGCCCGCGAAAAAGAAGAGCATCCTAAGATACATGCTTTTGACAACGACATCCCTGAGGGGCCAATCGGGGAAAAGGTTTACCTCCGCGAAAAATATGGCCGATGCAGCCGCAGCAGAGATAAGGCCCCCCGGCAGCCCGAACCAAAACCCCGCAAGACAGACAAGTGTAAGATAGAGATAACCCAGAGAAAACCCGAAAGCGTGCGAACCCAGCCTTATCCCGACAAATACCAGAAAACCGCATATCAGGAACCATATGCGGAATTTGTTCGATGAAGTTACATCGAGGAACCTGTCCCTGGTGGACAGGGGCTCATCTGTGAATATCTTCTTTTTCTTCGCCGACAGGAATTTCTTGAGGTTGCCGCTCCTGAACCGCCTTTCGGCATCGGCGAGCATTGCCATGACCAGGCCGCCCAGGTAATAGAAAAATATCCGCGAAAGCGAGTTTCCGGCCACTGCATCCCTGAGGGGCCAATCGCGGTAAAGGCTTATCTCGAAGAGGAATACGGCGGAAGCGGCGGTGGCCGAAAGGATGCCGCCCTTGTACCCGAACCAGAGACCCCCAAGGCATATCAGTATAAGATAGAGATAGCCGAGAGAGACCCCGAAGGCATGGACCGCTAATCTAGCGGCAACCAGCGCCGCAAAAACGGCCAACAGCAGGCGAAGACGGAACCGGGGAGTGTTCACAATTTCGATAAATTTCATTCTATGGGAATGATTATTTTTGTGCCCGCTTTAAGCTTGTTCGGGTCTTTGATCCTGTCTTTATTGATCTCGTAAAGATATTTCCACCTATTGGCCTTGCCAAGTTCTTGTTTGGCTATCGAGGATAAGGTATCCCCTTTCTTTACCGTGTATTCCCTCGTGGAAACCCTGACCCTGCTCTCCACGTTCTTCTCTTCTTCCAGGAGGTACCTATTTTCAGAGACTTTTGTCGCGTCGGATATCTCCACGGGGGCTTCGTCGGGGGCCGGTATCATGACCTCCTCTACCTCGGCTATCATGAACTGGGCATTGCGGTCTTTCTGCATACCGACCAGGTCCGTTACCGGGGCAACGGCATCCAGTTTTCCGCGGCTGACTATCTTGATGGAGCTTTCGGATATGCCATTATCGGCCATGTACTGCCTGATCGCCTCGGCCCTGCGGCGCCCAAGCTTCTCGTTATACTTCTCGCTGCCGCGTATGTCGCAGTTTCCGGTTATAAGAATGCTGCATTCCGGGTTATGCTTGAGGGTCCATACGGCATTATCCAGTATCTTCCTGGCGTCGTCGCGTATGGCGGCCTTGTCATAATCGAAATATATCTTGACGTTCTTCTTTATGTTCTTTATAAGCAGCGAAGGCCTTAGTTCCTTAGGCTGTGCCGGGGGCAATTCATCGGCCTTATAATCATAGATGAGCTTATATACATATATATAACCCCTGTTTCCCCACGGGGTAGAAGCGCCGGGCTGGGTTGGCATCCACCAGTAACCTCCCATGTCCGCGTCTTTTACAGGCGACGGCTGGGCATCGGTAGGCCACCAATGGAATTTCTCCTGCAGTTCCTGGAGCTGCAGGTCTCTCTTGGCGACCCTGTCCTGTTTACTGACGAACCAGTCTGAAGCAAAAATGGAATTCATGCAGAATAACAATGACAAAACCACTGCACCGCGGATCAAGGCTTTATTTTTCATGCGGACCTCCCCATTCTTTGGCCGGTGTCGGGAACTACTGGTAAATTATACATCAAAAAACGCAAATCCCAAGTATTTTTTTACCTGGGATTTGCGCTGCGATCAGGCCTTCTAACTTTAAAAATCCACCTGCGTCCTTAACCCGTAGACGAATATTCCTTCCGTGTCGTCGGCTATGTCCTTTCCGAAAGGATTCCATATATATTGCAGGTCCGGGCTAACGGAAAGATGGTCGTTTATGTGGAACCTGTAATACGCTTCCAGGTGGCCTTCGCTCTTGCATTCAAGCGGAGTATCGAAAGCGCTCTTGTAATCTTTCGAAGGTATCGCCTGGCCTACCGCCAGGGCAAAAACATCGTTCTCCCTATTCCAGGGCTTGCCCTCTATCTGAAGGCCCGCGCTCCATGAATGCTTAAGCGAGTAATTCAGGTCCCCCGAAGCCGTTATGTCAGGATTGAATACCTTGGGATTCTGCCACCCGTATCGCGCGAAGAGGGTTATGATATCGTTGGCTTTCTGGTCGAAGCTTAAGCCGAAACCATAGGCCCCTTCCTTCTCCTTTGCCGGATCAAGCCATTTCGTATGTCGCGACTTGTTGGACCAGCCGAAGAACCTGTAATTGCCGGGGAGTCCGAAGAACCCGGTCTTGAAGGTAACCTGGCCGACATTGAAAAGATTATCGCCTATATCGTCCCAGTCGCTGTCGCCGTCGAATACGCCGTAATTCAGCTCGAGCCAATCGACCGGAATGGCCGCCGCCCTTATGGCGAGGGTGTTATCCGGGAACTCGATAGCGGGATTATTGCGGAATATGTCGCTCAGGAACTGGGTGGTCTCGTCGTTGGCCGCTTCGTTGTTATCGAAATAGGCCGTCGGGTCAAGTTTTCCGAAAGTCAGGAGGGCCTTGTCCGAAAAGAGGCCCTGCTCATACCATATTTCCGATACCGTGACATTTTCCTCGTCATTGGCATCGTAATCCACGTTACTGTAGAGAGAAAGGTCGTTGGTCAGCCCGGCGCCCTGGCCCGCCTCAAGATGGATAAAGGCCTGGCTGTTGAGGCCTTCGAACTCTTTCAATATTGTTATGTCTTCGGAGAAAGATGCGTCTGCCTTTGAATTCTTCTTCTCTTCGGTGGCATTCGTGTTATCAGTACCCTGGACGACCATTGTAGCCCCCACGCCTATCCTAAGCCCGTCCGTAACGAGGGTCTCCGGGCCGGTCTGCCTGTGGAGCTGCTGGTCCATGTCCTTGAATTTCGCCTCGTATTCCGAGATCTTCTTCTGCTGGTCGGCTATGCACGACTCCTGGTCTTTCATGCATTTTTCCTGGTCTGAAAGCTTCTTCTCCAGGACGTCGATCTTCTGCTCAAGGGCCTTCAGCCTGTCCATGACGGCAGCCTCGTCGGCGTATAAAGGGCTGGGCGCGCATAGAGCGGCAGACAATAGCAATAACGGCAGACAACGCATGGTACGTACCTCCTGTCCCACAGGTTATAAATAGAAAACATTTCTATTTATAATATAACCGTTATCCGGTGTCAAGGGCTATCTTTACTGCCTTCCCCTCATGCAATCTTTGAGTTTTCTCTCTATCTCGCGGCGCTTATCGATCTCCAGATGCAGCTGCTTATTTATCAGGTCGGCCACTGTCTTGGATATGGACAGCTCGGCGTTCCTCTTTTCTATCCGGTAGAGAACCGTTCCGGCTGCGCCCAGGACTATCAGGACAAAACACACGAAGATCAGGTTATCACGCGCGTTCTTATTTATAGGATTGACTATGGCAGCGTAATCCATAGTTACTTTTACAGACCAGTTCTCGGAACCGACCTTTATGGGTACGGAAGCAGAGACCGGGCGGGTTATCACATTCTCTCCGACGTAATTTATGACCATTCCGTTCTCGTCGAAGATCTCTATGTTGATATCCTTTTCCGTATTTATATGCGCAACAAGCGCCTCTATCCTGTCCACGGATATGACAGCCCTCAAGAACCCGGCGAAATCCGGACCGTCAAACACGGGACAAAGCGCCGCCACGACCCTGTCCCGGGGCGCTTGCATGAATACTCCGGTCGTAAACGACCTTTTCCCGGAGAGCATCTCTTTTACGTCGGTACACGATAAAAGACCGCCCTCGGAGGGCTTGATCCCCGGCGGGGCAAACGCAATGATCCTGCCTTCCGCATCCATAAGATATAAGGCCTCCACGAGCGACTTGGTATCTTCATAAGCGCCTGAAAGGACCTCTTGAAAAACCGCGGAATCAACGTCCCTGCCCCTGACAGCCGACCGGACTATCCCTTCGGAAGAGAGTATCTCCATCTCGCGGTGGATGTCGCTCATGTATTCCTCTATGCTCTGGGCCTCGGACTTCGCTATGATATGCAGCTGTTTCCGCGCCTGCTTCAACATGGCCCGCTCAAAATCCCTGTGGTTGAGCCATGCCAGAAAGCTTATCGCCGCCAGGATAGCGGCTACTGCCAATACGAGGGAAAGTTTTTTTATGCGCCTGCTGATATCCATTCTTCGATCTTCTCTCTTATCTCTGCGGGCATGGGGCGGGTCTTCATGCGGCTGTCTACGCAGGCCAATGTCACGATTCCGGAAAAAAGCAGTATGTCATCCCTCTTTACCTGCTGGCAGAACATGACCGAAGCCCTGCCCGCCTTTTCAAGCGAGGTCAAGACAGTTATCTTGTCGCCGTAACGGGCCGGGGCTTTGTAATCGGCTTCAATGCGCACCACCGGAAAAACTACGCCCTTGCGCGCGTAATCGGGAGCATTTATACCAAGAGACCCGAGAAACTCCGTACGGCCTTCCTCAAGGTATTTCAGGTAATTCGCGTAATACACCACTCCCCCGCAATCGGTATCGTGGTAGTATATTTTTTTATTTAGAAGGTGCTGTCTCTTGTGCCCAGAGCTCATCAAGTTTATACCTCTTTAATGACAGGCTGTTCATAAACCCGAAAAGTTCCCCAAAACCCCTGAGCGGCTTTATCACGGTCTGCTGTTTCAGGTCGGGCCATTTGCCGGTTATCTGGACCACTATACCGTCCCTGACCATGTCCAGGCTTATCGTTACCGGCAGTATTATCTGCCTTGCCGTCCTTATCGGGTTCATCTGCGAAACATTGGCGCCGGCCGTCATCTCGACCGATCCGTTGATGTCATACGTACCGGATATCTCCAGCCTCATAAGTGGAGCGCTGCAGTCCCCCTGGATAGAGACTTTCCTGTTGGCTATCTTTAATACGGTCTTTATCTGTTTGAAATCCGGCATGCTGAACCCGCCGACAACCGAACCTATACCCTGCTCCGCTGCTTTAAAGATCGGGGCCGACTTGAAACTGCAATTCGAAACATTGAGATAACCGCCGCCTGAAGCAGGTTCTGACCTGTCCCACCGGCCGATGCAGGCCAGGTTGGCGCTTACCACGCCTTTTATTCCCGCAAGATGCGGGCTGTCATGCGAGGCCTCCTCGAGGTCGCACTTATCGAGGTCCAATTCAAACCCCCACTTCCCGGAATCCAGCCTGACTTGCGCCTCGGCTGTGCCTCCATAGAAGTCGAACTGCGGTATACTCCCGTCAAACAACCCGTTCTCTATCTTCGAAGAGAATGAACAGTCCTTCGGCTTTATACCGAGAACGGAGAAATCGTTCAACTTGAGGCCCAGGCTGCCGTTGAAGGTCTCGGCGCGGTCAAGCTCTCCCGTCAGCTCGCCGGAGGCGGTAATCTTTCCCGACATATCGTCTTTGCTGATGCCGAATACCGGTCCTATCTCCGAAATCTCTGCTCCTCCGGAGACCTTGAAACGGAATTCGAGGTTATCAAGGCTGCCCGTATCTGCGTCCACGATAAGCGCTGATCCCGAGGTCAGGACCCTGAGTTGCGCTTTGGCCTTGCCCGGGCCGGGGAATTGCATATCGATCGCGTTGGGTAAACCGCAGATATCGCCCTCCATGTCGACGCTTATAGGCTCTTCCCCTGACACCTTTCCCTTATAGGAGACAGGTTTGCCAAAAAGGCTGCCCGTAAGCGAAGCCACCTCTATCTGCCCGCCGCTGACCGAAGCGATGCATCTGCCTCCGGTGAAAAAAGTATTTTTCCCCGCCGACATCTCGATCCCGGTCAATACCGCCTGCGCGCAAGACAGCGGAGCGCCTTTCGGCGGGCAATCCAGCTCGTGCCGTACAGAAACTTCGCATTTAGCCAGGAAGTCCCCGTATCTCAATTCCCCGTCCTTGATCGCGTATGATCCCTTGAGGCTTACGCCGCTTACATCAAAACTGAAATCAGCTTTCAGGTCGGCTATACCCGCGCGCATAGACCATGGCTTAAATATATCGTCGAGATAATAGTCCCAATAATCGTTTATGCTTGAGGTCCTTATCCCTATGGAGCCTTTTCCCGAACGATCGCGAGGGATGTAATCCATGAGGAACGATACGGAATCCTGCCTGTCGTCAAGGGATGTGCAGAGCAGGACAAGGTTGTAATGGCCGTTCCTGTCGCCCGTGAACGAGGCCCTCGTTATCCCGAAAGTCCTGTCGATGGTATTGCCCTGAATAAGGCGGTCGGAATACCTGAGGGTGCCGTCGAGCATCCTGAACTCCTTTACGCAGACGTTGAACTTACGGAACTTCTTGTCGCTGCCGAAATCCACGGCAAAAAGCGGAGCGAAATCCCAGGCCCCGCTGGAATCGCGGGATACCACAAAATCCGCTCCCATCATGTCGAATCGCTTTATCTCTATCCGTCCGAATAAAAGCTTATACCATTCCAGGTCTACATCGACTTTTTCAGATGCGGCAACGTAATTAAGGGGGGATCCCTGTGAAGTATAAAGGCGGACATCCTTGAGCAGGAACCCGCTGACCGGCTCGAAACTAATGTCGCCTACGGAAACCCTGAACGGGGCCGTCAACCCGGACTCAAGGTATTCCCTGACTTTGGGTATGACTACGCGCGGTATGAGGAATTTATTGACGGCCTGGCAGAAAAGAACGTAAAAAATGCAGACGCCGATAAATAGCAGGGCGACAAGCCTTATCCTCTTCTTCGATATATTACTGGTTTTCTCCATGCCCCATCAGGCTTTCGTAGAACTCCCTGTAATCATCCTTTTTTTCGCTGTTGCGCAGCGCCATGGCAGCGCGGGGATGTTCGTCCAGGATGCCGGTGATAGCATAAGGTATGATGTATCCCCATTCCATCTTCTCTCGCAGGGGTATCAACTCTTTGGAGATCAGTTCAAGGACGGGACGTATATCGAATTTGGGGTTCTTAAGGAAACCCAGTATAAGTTCGAGGGGACAGTTGCCCGCCGCCCTTCCGAGGCCGTATACCGTGCCGTCTATATAATTCGCGTTGTGGATAACGGCTTCTATGGTATTGGCAAAAGCGAGCTGCTGGTTGTTATGGGCATGAATGCCTATCTCTTTCGTCTTTATTATGCCCTTGGCCTTCTTGACCAGCAGTTCTGTCGTCTCCTGGTAAAGGGCGCCGTTACTGTCGACAAGATAGATAACCCCGGCCTTGCACTCCTCCTCAAGCTGATGGAACGCCTCGGTAAGCTCGTTGTCGGGGGCCCTGGATATGGCCATTATGTTGATCGTGGTCTCATAACCTTTATCGGCAAATACGTTCGCAAGATATATCGCCTTGTCTATATCCTTTACGTAACATGCTACGCGCACCATCGAGACCGGGCTTTCTTTCCTGGGTTTAATGTCATCGATGTCAACGCGGTCGACATCCACCATTACGGAAACCTTCGTGTCGGATTCTATGCCCTCTATGACCTTATTTATAACGTCGTCATCGCAGAATTTCCATTGCCCGTATTCCTTGTCCGAGAAGAGTTTCTTTGAATTCTTGTACCCTATCTCCATGTAATCTATCTTTGATTCTGACAGGGCCTTGTAAACCGCGCGGACGAACTTGAAGTCGAAATCATGCTTATTTATAAGTCCGCCGTCCCTTATAGTGCAATCGAGAACTTTTATCTTTTCCCTGAACACTTCTATTTCTCCTTAGTTAAGGGTCAGACCCCGATATCTTCATTCCAAAGACGCGGGTTTTCCCGGATGAACCTGTCCATCATATCCCTGCATTCCTTCATATCGAGGTTGACGACCTTTATGCCCCGCCTCTTCGAATACGCCTCGGGACCCTTGAAAGTCCTGTTCTCGCCGATCACTATGACGGGTATCTTATATAACAGGATGGCGCCCGTGCACATATCGCAAGGCGACAACGTAGAATACAAAACGCATTTCCCGTAGTCCCGGGCCTTTAAGCGCCCGGCATTCTCAAGACAATCTATCTCGGCGTGAAGTACGGCGGATTTCTTCTGGACGCGCCTGTTGTGCCCGCGGCCTATTATACGCCCGTCTTTTACCAGGACGGAACCTATTGGTATACCGCCCTCTCTAAGTCCCTTGAGGGCCTCCTTCACCGCCTCTCCCATGAACTTTCTATGGTCTGCCATTATACACCATATCCTGCGGTAGGTCATTCCCTTTCGAGAACCCTGAGGAAAGCCTCGACCACTTTGGGGTTGAACTGTGTCCCGCTGTTCTTCATCAATTCCTCTATCGCGGCGGCCTTGCCAAGGGAATTCCTGTAAGCACGCTTTGAGGTCATGGCATCATATGAGTCGGCCACCGAGACTATCTGGGCGAGTATATCTATCTCGTCGCCCTTTAGGCCGTCGGGATAGCCCTTGCCGTCATATCTTTCGTGATGCGACCTTACTATGGCCAGTTTCTTCTTGTCAAGAAAGACGGGCGTAAGTATCTCTTCGCCTGTCTTGGGATGCTCCTTGATTATCTCCCATTCTTCCGGAGACGGTTTTCCGTCCTTGTTCAATATGCTCTCCTCGATACCGAGCTTTCCTATGTCATGCAACTCGGCTACGCTCTTGAGCATCTCGGCTTCCTCTTCGGAGAGACCCATCTCCACGGCTATCTTCCTCGCGTACTCGGCGACCCTGTCCGAGTGGCCTTTGGTATATGTATCCTTGGCTTCGATGCTGCGCGCAAGGGTTTGGACTATCCTGTAAAAATAATCCTGCAGGGCTTTCCTCGATTCCGATATGCTCTCGGCCATCCGGTTGAAGGCCTTTCCGAGACGGCTGATCTCATCATTGCCCCTGATATCTACCCTGTACTTGAAATCTCCGGAGGAGATCCTCTCGGTTGCTTCCTCGAGTTTCCTGATCGGGTCGGTGGTACTCTTTCCCACCAGCAGGCCGAGCACCGCCGCCACGAATATCCCGAGAAGGAGCACCAACAGGGCCCTGCGGTTCAGGTCTTTGGCCATATCCCTGACCTTGTTAGCGCTCATATCTATGCCGAGGATGGCTACCGTTCTGCCGCTGTCATCGCGTATTGGCGCATAACCTGAAAGCGTGACACCCCACTCATCTTCCATAAGCTTAGTATCGGCGGACGGCCTTTCGAGGGCCTTTTTCATATCCGGGAAACGCGAAACGTCATATGTATCTCCCGGATAAGCAGTCGGCCCGTCTTCCCTCTTCTCCCTGCCGGAAGGATCGGGGTCTACGATGAACCGCCATTTACCGTCCTCTCCGGTCGCGGTCATGGTATATATGAAGACTATCTGGGGATTGGAATTCTTGATCCTCCTTAACTGCCCTGCTATCTTTTCGTATTCGGGGCTTTCTATGCCTTTACGGTCAAGCGGAACCTGCGTGAGGGTTTTCTCGTCGACCCCGAGGGCAGCGGTCTGGGCGACAAATTCGAGTTCTTCCCTTAACTGCGAGAAGCGGGAATTATAGCTGTACCTGTAAAGCAGGAAATTGCTAAGGACTGCGACGAAGAAAAGAGACAGGACAAACGCTATGGTGACCTTGGCTCGGAAACCGCCGAACAGGGAATGGTAATATCTCATTTGACCAGGCTGTAGGCCAAAGCCGAGATCAGCGCCGAGCACGGGATCGTCAGTATCCATGCCCACACGATCTGTCCGGCAACGCCCCAGCGCACGGCACTAAGGCGCCTAAGGGAACCTACTCCCATTATAGCTCCTGTTATGGTATGGGTAGTACTTACCGGTATACCCAGCGCCGAAGACATGAACAGGGTAATGGCCGCGCCTGACTCTGCGCAAAAACCGTCGACCGGCTTGAGCTTGGAGACCTTCTGTCCCATCGTTTTGACAATACGCCATCCGCCGAACATGGTACCGAGCGCTATCGCGGCATGGCACATTATGACCACGAAAAAGGGTATATGGAACTCCTTGCCGAGGAGCCCGGCGCTGAACAGGAGACTGGCAATGATACCCATTGTCTTCTGGGCATCATTGCCTCCGTGGCCGAGGCTGTAAGCTGCCGCGGACACAAGTTGGCCCTTCCTGAATATGTTGTCTACTTTCAGCGGGGCGCTCTTGCGGAACACCCAATAAACCCCGACACCGAACAGAAGACCCAGCACAAGCCCGAGTACCGGGGAGACGATTATAAATGCCGCTGTCTTCATTATGCCGCTCCAGACCAGCGCGCCGCTCCCAGCTTTGACCATGCCGGCCCCTATAAGCCCGCCCATAAGGGCATGCGACGAACTGGTCGGAAGGCCGAAATACCAGGTTATGATGTTCCATCCGCAGGCGCCGATCAGCGTGCCAAAAATGATGCCGTTATCTATTATGGCAATGTCTATGATACCCTTGCCTATGGTATTGGCTACATGAAGGCCGAAGAAAAGGAAAGCCACAAAATTAAAAAACGCCGCCCACAATACTGCGTGGCGCGGCGAAAGGACCCTGGTTGACACGATCGTAGCTATTGAGTTAGCCGAATCGTGAAAACCGTTCAAAAAATCGAACAATAATGCGAGCAGGATCAGAAAAA
This sequence comes from Candidatus Omnitrophica bacterium UBA6215, assembly GCA_002421665.1. Classification (GTDB taxonomy): domain Bacteria; phylum Omnitrophota; class Gorgyraeia; order Pluralincolimonadales; family Pluralincolimonadaceae; genus UBA6215. Next base: position 68,349 of record DISH01000004.1, on the reverse strand, counting down.
GGACGGTTATTGTCATATATATCGGGCCTGAACAAAAAATATTATAGATAAGTAACGCCGCCGCGTCAAGATATTAAATCAGGGCCTGCGGCTGTAACGCCTGAATCTCCTTTGCTTGAAGACGTATCTTGGCTTAGCCATTGGGCTTTGGCTTTCAAATTCGGCATGGGCAATCTCAGGATGGCGGGAAACCATAAGTGTAGACCTTATAAGCTTTTCGATATTGCGCACATCCCTGCTCTGGCTCGGGGTGGCAAATGATATGGCATGCCCTTTATGCCCGGCCCTGCCGGTCCTGCCGATCCGGTGTACATAATTACCCGCATCCTCGGGAATGTCATAATTTATCACCAATTCTATCCCCGCGACATCGATGCCCCTGGCAGCTATGTCGGTAGCGACAAGGACCCTGTATTTCCCGGACTTGAAACCCTCAAGGGCTTCCCTCCTCTGGCCCAAGGAACGGTTGGAATGTATCTCGGCCGCGCTTATCCGCATATTCCTGACCGATTTTGCTATCTTACGCGCGCCATGCTTGGTCCTGCAGAACAATAACACGGAACCATGGTATTGTTCCATTAATTTCCCGAGCAGGATCATCTTGGATTCCTGAGGTATTATAAAAAGCTCCTGCGTAACCTTTTCCGCGGCTGTCCCCGACGGGGCTACTTCCACGGAAATGGGAAGCTTCATGGCCCGGGAAGCCATCTGCATTATCTCCCTTGGAAGTGTCGCGGAAAAGAGCATCGTTTGCCTCTCTTTGGGAAGGTAGCGCAATACCTTTTCTATTTGGGGGGCAAATCCCATGTCGAGCATACGGTCCGCCTCGTCAAGGACAAGCATTCCGGCATCGCCAAGCGACAGGTTGCGTTGTTCGAGATGGTCCAAGAGCCTCCCCGGCGTCGCTACGATGATGCGCGGGTTCCTGCGTAACGCGCGCAACTGTTCGTGCATTGAGGCTCCCCCAATAAGGCAGGCGGTCTTCATGCCGAAAGCGTGCGCGAGCACCTTAAAGACCTCGTCGATCTGCAATGCCAGTTCACGGGTAGGCGCGAGGACAAGACCTTTGCCTTTTACCTGCGCGAGACGCTGTACCATGGGTATCGCGAATGAATGGGTCTTGCCTGTCCCGGTCTGGGCTATACCAACTACATCCTTGCCCTCTATGGCCAGCGGTATAGCCTTGAACTGGATAGGCGTAGGCACGCTGAACTTCATGCGCTCGAGTATACTTAGTATCCTTGGGGCTATCCCCAGGCCGTAAAAACTACGCGCTGGCTGCTCAGGTCCTTCTTTATGGATATTTTTATGCATTTTCCGGCTCCCCCTGGCCCCGTGTCCATCAGGCCCTGTTGATCACGAAAGTCCTTTTAAGCGAATCCGTAAGCCTACCCTTGCGTAAATCACGCACTATTGCGCTTGCAATAATCCTGGGCATTACCCCGACAAGGGAAATCAACTCCCAGAACGATAAAAACCTGTTGCTGAAAATACACTTCCAAAATACTCCTATGAAACGCGCCGGCGTATAGAAAGAAAATTTTATTGTCCTCCCTATCTTCTTGAGCGACGCGTGGCTATAGGTATCTGAATAGAGCTCACCTTTCTCCGTAATATGATACCCTGGGGTATTTTCCGCTATAGCCCTTAACGGCGAGAACCGCTCTATCCTTAATTTGTTGCACGATATAAAATCTAATCCTATCTCTTTCGCGAATTCAGGTATATACAACATCTCGTCCTTCGTCTCGCCGATATTCCCGTAAATAAAATAACCGTTATAAAACATGGGGTAGCGCTTAAGCACTTTAAACGCTTTTCTTATCGTAGCGGAATCAAAACCCTTGTTGAGTTGCGCAAGTATGCGGTCATTCGGCGACTCGATACCTATCAAAAGCGCCTTGAATCCTGCCTTGACCATTTTATCCAGTAACGAAGAATGCTTGAATATCTCTATACGCGCCTGGGCAATAAAACGTTTTCTGATGCCCCGGCTGATAATCCCGTCACAGATCCTTTCGGCCCTTACCGGATCGGCAAACAGATTATCGTCGCTGAAAAGGATCACCTCTGCGGATATGCCTTCTATCTCCCTGATAACCGAGTCCACGCTGCGCGCAGTATAGGTCCTGCGTTGACCCAGGGGATTCAGGCTGAACGTGCAAAATTTACAATTATGCGGGCAGCCCCTCGCGCTCAATATGGAATCAAACGTCAGGCCCGTAACCGCTATCCCGTTTACCGAGAGACTGTACCGGTTAGCCCTAAGGGACCTGTCAGGCGATGATATATCATTTATATCCGCCAGTATCCTGTTCTTGTTATGGACCACCTTTCCGGACTCTCTGTATGATATTCCGGGGATGTCCTTTAAGGGAAGACCGTTAAATATGTCTTTGATGGTCTCCTCCCCCTCTCCGCGGACAATGACCGTTATGCCCGGGCATATCTTAAAGAGTTCATCCGCCATCTCCGTCGCCTTATACCCCCCGACAATCAATGGGATACCGGAAGGCATCCGGTTAAGCAGTTCGCATATTTCCTTGAACTGACGGTCCCAACCGATAGTGACGCAGACTATATCGATCTCTTTCGAGATAAAATCAAACAGTTTCCTGCTGTCGGATAGTTCTTTTTCGTATCTTAGGTCGAGCAAGGTGATCTTTTTGACCAGCCCTTTGGCACTCGTCGCAACATATTCGAGCCCTGTTGGGGGAAAAAGTTTCATGATACTGGTATTATTGCTCTCGATATAAGGATTCAGGAATAAAGCATGATTATATTTCATTTATGTATTATAGCATATTATTCGCATAATCTGTAAGAAACCTTGCCTTCAGCAGCCCTTCATCCCATTCTCCCTTAGGGGTAGAATCCCAGACTATGCCTCCTCCGACGCCCATCTCCCCTGCGCCGTCCTCCAGGAGCAAAGTGCGTATAGGCACATTAAAGAACATATCCCTTTGCGGGGTTATATAACCTATGGTCCCCGTGTATATCCTGCGCTCCTCGTTCTCGAGTTCCTTTATTATCCGCATCGCCCGTATCTTGGGAGCGCCGGTAACAGAGCCGGACGGGAATAACGACGAGAAGATGTCGATGAAAGGCGCACGGTTGTCCATTTCACCGGTAACGGTAGAGGTCATCTGATGCAATTTCCTGTACTTAGCTATCTCGAATAGCCTGGGGACCTTGATCTTACCGGCGACCTTGCCGAGGTCATTCCTGAGCAGGTCGGCTATCATCACGTTCTCGGCCCTGTTCTTGCCGTCGCGCTTGAAGCGGATACCGGCAATGATATCCGAGACGGCATTCATCCCTCTCGGCCATGTACCTTTCATGGGTTTCGTCACGATCCTCGAGGCTCTCTTGTTTATGAACATCTCCGGCGACAATGAAAGTATATAACGGCCGTCCGCTTCTATATACGCGGGGTAAGGCACAGGTTGTTCCCTTAACAGCAGCCTGTAAAGCGTGAACGGGTCCCCGCGGAAACCGAAAAGGAATTTTATGCAATAAGTTATCTGATAGACATCTCCGTCAGAAATATGTTCGCGTATGGCGCATATATCCGAGAAATACTCATCATAGGAGATATTGAGGCGAATATCCGAGAACGATATTGCGGGCTGAGGCGGCGGGCTCGGGACCCGCTCGACGCGAGGACCGGTGTATACCCCCATTTGCAGCAACGGGAAACTTCCGGGAACATGCGCCCCAAGGCTCTCCTCCAGGCAATAACCCGCCTCATAGGAAAGATAGCCCGCGACGTAATATCCGCCCGCGACGGCCTCTTCTATGCGCTTGAAAGAATCAAAAAGGCAGGAAGGGTCGCGGCAGGTTATGACGCGGACCGGATCGCGGAAAAGTAAAGGGGAATTTTCAAATTGGATAAGTACTATCATGACCTGTAGAGAGAGGGTCTGGATGTCCCGCTGCCTCTATAATAGCGGGACTAGGTCATGACCTCAGATTTAAGATATCAGAAAGCCGCCCTTAATGCCTTGAGCTGCCGGCGTAACTCGTCAGGAAGCCGGTCGCCGAACTTATTGAAGAAGGCTTCGATGTCGTCCAATTCGGCTCCCCACTCATCTGCGTCCGTCTCGAGCAATTTATTCAGGTCTTTCTTGGATATATCAAGGCCCGTCAAATCAAGGTCCTTCGCGTAAGGGACAAGGCCTATCGGGGTCTCTTTCGCCTTTACTTTATCGTTTACCCTCTCGATCACCCATTTCAGGACGCGTATATTCTCGCCAAAGCCCGGCCACATGAACTTGCCTTCATCGTTCGTCCTGAACCAGTTAACGGCGAAGATCTTCGGGGGGTTATGCATGCGACGGCCTATATTCAGCCAATGGCTGAAATAGTCGCCCATATTGTATCCGCAGAAAGGAAGCATGGCCATGGGGTCCCTGCGGAGCACGCCGACTTTATGCGCGGCCGCGGCTGTAGTCTCGGAACCCGTCCTGGCGCCAAGGAACACGCCCTGCTCCCAGTTCAACGCCTCGGTAACAAGCGGTATAAGATGCGTCCTGCGCCCGCCGAGAATTATTGCGGATATCGGCACTCCCGAAGGATTGTCGAATTCTTTCGAAAGCATCGGGCAATTATATATCGACGCGGTAAAACGGGAATTCGGGTGCGCGGCCTTCTTTTCACTGCCGGGCTTCCAGGCATGCCCCTGCCAATCCAACAGGTTATCCGGTACGGGGCCGTCAAGGCCTTCCCACCACGGTTCGTTCTTATCGGTATCCAAAGCGGTATTGGTAAAAAGCGTAGGAAAGAATTTTCTGCCCTTAAGGGTCTTAAGCATATTAGGGTTGGTCTTCTTCGATGTCCCCGGGGCGACCCCAAAGAGCCCCGTTTCGGGATTTATTGCATAAAGCTTGCCGTCCGGGCCTATGTTGAGCCACGCAATATCGTCGCCTATGGTCCGGATCTTGTAACCCGGCAGCGCGGACTCGAGCATAGCAAGGTTCGTCTTTCCGCAAGCCGAAGGCATGGCCGCCGTAATATAAGTGGTCTCCCCTTCCGGGCTCTCGACTCCCAGGATGACCATATGTTCCGCAAGCCATCCTTCCTGGTAACCCAGCCACGACGCGAGCCTTAACGAAAAACATTTCTTGCCCAGCAAGGCGTTGCCGCCGTAACCGGAACCTATGCTCCACACAAAATGCTCGTCCGGGAAATGCATTATGTACCTTTTTGCCGGGTCGAAGTCACCTACCGAATGCAGACCTTTGACGAAATCGTGGCGGTCGCCTATCTTGTCTATGACCTTCTTGCTCATGCGGGTCATGATGCGCATACTTACCGCGACATATGAGACATCTGTGATCTGGATGCATGCCTTGGCATAAGGCGAATCCGGATGGCCCATCATGTAAGGAAGGACATACATCGTCTTTCCTTTCATGCAGCCGTCGGAGACTTTGGTCAAAAGGGCCTTGGCCTCGCCGGGATCCATCCAGTTATTGTTAGGGCCGGCCGTATCCTTATCGGGATGGCAGACAAAGGTCAGGTGCTCCGTACGAGCGACATCCGTGTGGTGGCTCATATGGTAATAAGCGCCCGGCCAGGTCTTCTGGTTAAGTTCCCTGAAGACGGGATGCCCGTCGATCTTCTCTTCCTTGATCCCTATCTCAAGTATCCTGCGGGTCTCTTCTTCGGAACCGTCGCACCAGATTATCCTGTCGGGTTTGGTGAGCTTGGCTTGTTCTTCGACCCATTTTTTCAGAGGTGTAGACATAGGTGATATTATAGTGAATTCAATCTATGGTATCAAGAATTTTTTTGACGATGCAGGCTATGGAAAGGCACGCGGTCAGGCCGGGCGATTCTATACCGATAAGGTCGACCAGGCCGGGATATCCCCTGTCTGATTCCTCCCTTATCACGAAATCCCTGAAATCTTCTCCCGGTCCCTGGAGTTTCGGCCTTATTCCCGAAGTGTCCGGGCTCAGGTCGTCCGGCGTAATAAACGGAAGGAAAGTCTTTACGCTTTCGTAAAAATCATTGCTCTTCGAAACATCTACTTTATAATCTATATTATAGACATACTCCTCGTCCGGACCCAACCTTACCCCTCCCCCGAGATCGGGTGTCGCGTGTATCCCCAGGCCGGCGCCTTTCTTTTTTGGCACGGGATACACAAGGCGGCCGATAAGCTTTGCCTTCGACGGGTTCAGGCGAAAATAATCGCCTTTGCACGGTCTTATCCTGTATTCAGGGATATCAAGTCCTGTCATTGCGGCGATCCTCCCCGAATCAAGCCCTGCGCAATTGACAAGGACTCTGGCCTGCAGGACGGTCAAGCTGCCGTCGGCATCATTTACGGTTACCTTATATCCGCCTTTTGTCTTCTCTATGGAACGGACATCGGTATTATAGGAAAGGGTCCCCCCGCCGCCCTTGAATTTGCGCTCGAGGTCTTTCATGAGAGAATGCGTATCGATGATGCCTGTATCCGGGGAAAATATCGCCGCGGCAGCGCGAATTTCCGGCTCCATGCCGCCTATATCTTTCTTGGAGAGCATCTCCAGCCCTGCAACGCCGTTGCCTATGCCCTTCTCTAAAAGGGCCTTGAGGTCCGGCACCTCGTCTTCGCTGGCAGCAACTATAAGCTTGCCTGTCTTCCTGTGCGGGATGCGGTTCTGCGCGCAATACTCGTAAAGCAGCCTATTGCCTTCGACACAAGTTTTTCTCTTCAGGGAGTCCGCGGGATAATAAATACCCGCGTGTATAACTTCACTGTTCCTGGAACTCGTTTCGCGGCCAAAGGAATCGTGCCTCTCGATAAGGAATACCTCGCGGCCCGACGAAACCAGTTTCGAGGATACAGCAAGTCCTACGACGCCCGCGCCTATAACGGCTATATCGGCGGACCCTGTTACTGTCATAAGTAGACTACATCTTCGGCGTGGTAAAGCGAAAGGAACAGGAGCATGTACTCCTTGAGATGGCGGGTTATGAGGAAATTGTTCTTTACGTGCTCCCTGCCGTTCTCGCCGAGCCTGCGAGCGTAATCCGGGCTGTTGAGCAGCTGTTTGAGGGCGAAACTTGCCCCTTCTATCGAATTGCATAACAGGCCGGAATATTTGTGGGCGATCTGCAGGGGTATGCCGCCGACATTCGAGGCAACCATAGGTTTGGACTTCCACAAAGCTTCGGAAACGGTCAGACCGAAACCTTCTCTTATGGACTTCTGCATTATTACGGTAGAGGCCCTTTGTAAGGCATTTATCTCTATGTCGTTTTGCGCCAGCAGCAGGACGTGTATGTCGGGGTCGTCTTTCGCAGCCTCCCTGACCTCTAAAAGGACCTCGGCGCTCTCGGGATCGTCAGTGGCGCCGCCTCCGGCAAGGATGAGCCTGAAATCGGAATATCTCTTTACCTGTTTATACACCTTAATGACGCCCAACGGGTCCTTTAGCCTGTCGAAACGCGATATCTGGGTTACTATAGGCTTATCGGACGGGATGCCGTATTTCCTGAGAACCGCGTCGATCGTCTCCTGCGGCAGTTCCTTGTTCTTGTCGCTCAACGGGTCGATCGAAGGAGATATCAGGAACTGCCTTATGGGCAACTTCTGGGAAAACGCCGGCGCCGAAAATACCGCGGAATCGTACTTGTCAATAAAGCCCCTGAGGAACTGCCAGACCTCCTCGCTGGGTTCGGATACGTCCACATGACAGCGCCAGACCCATTTCTTGTCCTGTTTCTTGTCGACAAGCGCCACGGGCTGGGGGTCATGGACAAAAACTATATCCCCGTAAAGGTTCATCTCATTCATGTTCGTCCGGCTTGTCTCGAGAAAAACGTCGAAATCCTCTTTCGAGACCTCGATATTCACCCCGTGTAACGCGTTATGGAATTTCTTGGTAACCTCGAAAAACTGCTCTCCCCCTTTTATAAGGTCCCAGCGCGCGTCGACACCCAGCTCCTTAAGCAGGGGGACCATCCTGTTAAGTATCTCGGCTACGCCGCCGCCGACCGAAGTGGAGTTGATGTTCTGGACCACCTTGCCGCTGAGCTTCTCGGCCAACAGCCTCAGGTCGTCTATTATAGGCTGGCCGACTATAGGTATATATTCCTCTATTTTTGCCATCTTCAGGAATCTATCCTTATTTTGACTATGCGTATGACCCTGTTCCTCAGCCCTTCAAGCGTAAACGTGTAAGGATCAAGTTTCGATATCTCCGCGGCAAGCCGGTCATCGCCCAGAGAGGTCAGGAACCAGTTGCTGAAATCGTTCGCGTTCTTTTCGAGCCTTAGGCGTGATTCGAAGATATGGTAATATATGGAATCTATGGTTATCTTCCCGAGTATCTCCACGAAATCGTTAAGGTCATGGGCGACATATTTCGTAGGCATGACGAAACTTATCGATTTCATGAAATGGAATTCCTCGTTCTCTTTCGAAAACCTGACCTTGGCCATCGGGTTCTCGGCAAGGTATGATTCTATGGTCTCGGCTATCTTTTCCCTAAGGCTGCGGATCGTGTTGAACTGTATCACGTCTATGCTGGCCAGCTTCTCGCCAAGTTCATCCTCACCCAGGACCTCGGTCACCCAGTAGGCAAAATCGTTGGGAGGTTCCGGAGAAAGGTGCTGGTGCTGTTGGAGGAACCTGTGGGTATGATGGTAAATGCATGAACCGTTGACCTCCTTGACCAGCTGTAACAATTGGTTGAGCGTCGAAGCCCTCAGGCCCGTAAGCTCGGATAAGTGCATCCTGGTATAAAATACGAACGGCTCTTTAGCTTTCTGCAGTTCCTGCATATTATCCCGCCTTCTTGATGTCCCTGACCAACCCCAGGAATTTCGTTACATCATTATGGTCTTTCAGGTAATATTTCGCTCCGGACTTACCGGGTTTGCCGACAAAAACCGTCAACCCCCTGTTCCCCAGGGCAGAGAACGCGTCCTCATCGGTCACATCATCGCCTATGTATACCGGCATCACCGGTTCCTCCGGCGATATGAACTTCTGCCTCGCGAGCAGCCACATTACTGACCGGCCCTTGTCCCATTCTATTGGAGGCCGGACTTCCAGCATCATCTTCCCGGTCTTTATCTTTATCTTGCCGCCGGCCAAATGACAAGCCGTAATCTCACGGAAAACCGATTTCACCAAAGGCATTTGACGGCTGTCCGCCATACGGTAATGGACGCTTAAGGTATGGCCCTTGTCTTCAAATATCAGCCCGTCTACCCCCGCAAGCCTGATGCGCAGCGCGGACTTTATATCCTTGATCAGCTTCTTGAAACCGGGCGGAACCACGCTTTCGAACTTGAGCTTCGGCCCGTCTATCTCGAGCCCATGGTTACCTGAATACACTATGCCTTCCAGCCCGATCATCCTCTTTATATCTTTAAGAGACCTTCCGCTTATTACCGCCAGTCTGCATCCGCGCACCTTAGATAGCTCGCGCAACAGGCTGCGCGTACCATCGGGTAACAGGGCCTTGTCGGGCGTATCTGCTATAGGCGTAAGCGTGCCGTCGTAATCCAGGAATAGATAGACGAAATTTTTTGCTATCCGTTTCCTTATCTCTTCTTCGCGCGAGAAAAGATATACCATCATTCCTTCTTCAAAGAGGTTAGCTCGGTCATTATGCTGCCGGCCCACTTATATATATTGTTCTCTTTTACTATATTGCGCATGTTCTCCATGCGTTTCCTCTTCTCTTCGGCCGGCATCTCTATAGCCGTCTTTATCGCGTCCGAGAACTCTTCGATGGAATACGGGTTTACCTGGACCGCGTCGGCCAACTCCTTTGCTGCGCCCGTGAAACGGCTCAATATCAATACACCGTTCATTTCCTTGTTCGATATGACATATTCCTTTGCTACAAGGTTCATCCCGTCGTGAAGCGAGCTGACCATGCATATATCCGCCATTGCGAAATAAGGCTTTATCTCTTCGGGCGAAAAATGCTTCTTCAGGTATATTATAGGCTTCCAGCTGCCGTCCGAATGCTTCCAGTTGACCTTTTCGACAGCCTCGTCTATCTCTGCCATCAAGTCATGGTAGCGCTTGATATGGGTCCTGCTGGGCGCCGCGAGCTGTACCATTACGAATTTACGTTTATACTGGGGATACTTCTCGAGGAAACGGTCTACGGCGGTTATCCTCTCGACGAGACCCTTTGTGTAATCTATCCTCTCTACGCCAACCGCTACTATCTTGTCCTTGAGCTCGAATTCTTCTATCAGGCTCTTCGCATCCGCTACATCCTGTTTCGCCTTCTCTTCCATGAAGTTATCAACGCTTATCGGGAACGCCCGGACAAGGGTCTCTTTCCCTGCGCGGACTATGGCGAACCTCTCGGTATCCACTCTCGATTCTAGGAACCTGTTCGCCGTATCCAGGAAGTTGTTGCAGTGGAACTGGACATGGAACCCTATCAGGTCGCACCCCAACATGCCGTCGAGTATCTGCTTTTGGTAAGGGCACGTGGCGAATATCTCTGGGTTGGGCCACGGTATATGCCAAAAGAGCGCAATGGTGGCATTCGGCTGTTTCTCTTTTATCATCTTGGGCAACAGGGTAAAATGGTAATCCTGTATGAACACGAACGGGTTCTTGGACGGCAGTTCTTCCAGGACGGCATCCGCAAACTTCTGGTTGACCTTCTTATACATCTCCCAATCCTCGTCCCTGAAGACCGGGCGCGTATGCGTTATATGACAAAGCGGCCAAAGCCCCTCGTTGGAAAAACCGTAATAGTATCCCTGCTCCTCTTCCTTGGACAGCCATACCCTTTTCAGGATATAACGGTTGTCCTCGGGAGGGACCGGAAGCTTATTCTTGGAATTGACGAACTTCCTGTCGGCGTTACCGCTACCATGGGCTATCCATGTCCCGCCGCAGGCGCGCATTATAGGATCTATCGCCGTAACAACACCGCTTGCCGGACGGATGCATTTAGCCTTGCCGGTAGCATCCTCGATGACATGCATATACGGCTCCCTGTTCGATACCACGTAGAGGGCATTCTCTCCAAGCTTGGCAAGAACGAGGTTCTTGAGTTTGTCCTCGGTCCAGAGTTCTTCTTTCTGCAGGCGTACCTGCGCTTTATCGGAGATGGTCTTGCGCGCGATCCTCAGGCTCAGGGCTATCTGCTCTACTTCACTTGCAAGTTTACCGAAAGCGCCTTTCTCTTTTATTATGGGATGCTGCGCATCGGTCTCGCCCTTCTGGAAACTGTGGAACCACTCCGTCAACTGCAGGATAGGCAATATGAATATCTGCCTTTGGAGCAAAAGGGCGATAAGGGCTATCGATACCACGAGGGTTATCAGGGCGGTGCTTATGTGCTTCCATAACTCGGTCAGGATCGAGAAGACGTAAGAAGTGTCATATATTACCTCTACGATCCCAAGGACGTTCTTATCATCGTCGAGTATAGGCAGGACGTAGCTGTAAACGGAATATTCCCTGAACTTCTCCATAGCGGCCCTGGGGACCCCGCTCTCCAGGGTCTCCTTTATGTAAGGCTTGTCCTTGTGGCCCCAATCCGATATCCTTGAGGTTATTGAGACGATATTACCGGCCTTGTCGTATATGACACAACCTTGCAGCCTTTCCCTCTTCTGGAAACTCTCGGTAAGACGGTTAGCTGACCTGAGGTCGTTGTTCAGCAGGATATACCGGGCCGAGAGCTCGGTGCTTTCTGCAACGGTCCTGGCTTTCCTTTGCAGGTCATCCATCAGCTTGCTTTCCTCGAAGTTGACCTGGAAGATGCCGAAGACGGTAAATATGGTCGCGGCGATTATGAGTATAGGCAAAACGAATAGCAGGATACGTCTCATGCTACCGGGTCCTTTCCTGTTCGTTATTGATCGCCCTTATCGGATATGGTATCACTATACCTTCCTTATTATACCTCTCGTGGAGTCTCTTAACAAACTCATGTTTTATAAGGTACTGGTCCACGAACTCTCTGGCCCTCATTATTACACTGAAATTTATGCTGAAATCACCGAATGTATGGTAACGGATGAACGGCTCGAACCCTTCTACGCCTCCGGTCACCTCTTTCATTACTTCCCTGGCTACTTCGCAGGTAACCCTTTCGACTTTCTTAAGGTCGCTGCCGTAATGGACCCCAAGGTTCACGAGCACGGCCATCTCCTTTTCGGGAAGGTAATAATTGGTAGTGATAACCTGCGTCAGTTTGGCATTCGGGACAAGGATCACGTTGTTCGCGAGCATCCTTATCTTTGTGCTTCTCCAGGTTATATCGGAAACATAGCCTTCTTCCCCGCTTTCGAGCCTCACGTAGTCGCCTATCTTGATCTGCCGGGAAGCAACTATGTGGAACCCTGCAAACAGGTTGGATAACGAATCCTGGAGCGCCAGGGCCACGGCAAGACCTCCAACTCCCAAAGTAGCCAGTATCGGGGTTATCGCTATGCCCAGCGTATTGAGTATAAGGAGCAGACCTATGCCGAATATCACTATACGGCTTACATTCTGGGTAAGAGAAGTTACCGGGAGCGCCGATTCGAACTTGGCGGACCGCGCCGCTATGAATCTGGCGGAGATATTAGAGAGGACCATCATGACCGAGAGGGAACCCAAAACGAAAAGGGCCTTGCCGCATACCCTTACCCATTCCTTCGGTATATGGGAGACTTCCAGGCCGAAATATATGCCAAGCATAAGGCACCATACCAAGAACGGTGTCCTTGTCGAAATTATTATTATGTCGTCTATATCGGTCTTGGTTTTGCTCGCCCAGTGCAGGAATCTCCTGAATATCACGCTCCTGACAATATAACCCAGAATGACCGTAACCAGACATACTCCTACGGGCAGGATATATACGGATAATCCGTTAAGGCTCGTTAAGATCTTCTCAGACATGATAAAACCTCCCTAAAATAAAAAACGCCTTCCCTATATTACAACAGAGATGGCGGCCCGACCATCAAATCCCTCCGGGAACGTTGCTGTTCCCGGACCCTTTAAAAAATGCCACTGTTTTCATTATAGTGGCTATCTGCCGCTATGGCAAGGTTTTTCAGAACGTGATATAACCCCGGGACTTGCCCATGACCCTGCCAACCTTTCCAAGTTGATCCAAAGAACGTATCCTGGAGCCCGAACCCCTGGCCGTTAATATCTTGTCTATCATGATCTTCCCGAAACCCGGGACGCGTAACAACCGCTGTTTGCCGTCAGTATTTATGTTCACCGGGAAAAATTCGGGATGAGCCCTGGCCCACATCTCTTTAGGGTCCGTCTCAAGAGACAGGTTCCCGTCAACGCCCACGGGTATTTCGTCGCCGCGGAAACCATATTTCCGCATCAGCCAGTCCACCTGATACAACCTGTGCTCCCTTGCAAGTAATTCTGCATTAGTAACGGGGGAATTTTCGCCCGGCAGGTCCGGGGACCCGCAACCGCGCTGGTAAGCGCTGAAATAAATTCGGCTCAAGCCCAGGTTCCTGTACAGGTTCCAAGAGTAGCTTATAAGCTGCCGGTCTGTCTCGCGGGAAGCCCCCACGACAAATTGCGTTGTCTGCTTGACCCTATCATAACGGCAGCCCTTTGCCGTCAGGCGGCTTATCAATTTTATAGGGCCGATTATATCGCGCATGTAATGCTTGGTATCGCTCAGGCTCATGAAGTTCTCCTCTCCGGCAGTTTCTATGTTCAGGGAAACCGCGCTGGCAAGTGAAACACTGTGCGTTATGGCGGCATCGGAAGCACCCGGGATCACCTTAAGATGTATATAACCCCTGAACCCGGACCTGCGCAGAAGGGATGCGGTACGGTTTATCAGTTCCATGGTGGAGTCGGGATTGCGCGAGACCGCACTGCTCAGGAATAGTCCCGTTACCCTTCCTGAATTATAATAATCCAGAAAAGCCGTTGCGGTCTCCTCGGGTGTCATCGAGCAGCGGCAAGTGTCGCTGCCAACCCTGAGGGGACAGTATCTGCAATTATTTATGCATTCGTTGGAGAGCAATGTCTTGAACAGGTAGGTGGTCCCCCCGTCCGGAAGGATGACCGGATATATCCATTTATCGTCGCGCGAGCGGCGCCGGTGCTCGTTCTCCGCCGTAGCGCATGAACAGGCAAGGTCATAGCGCGAATCCCTGGAAAGTGTCGCAAGCTTTTCTAAGGTGTCCATGGCGGTCCCCTGCGGATCAGCTCCTGTTTATGACCTCTATCATCTCATAGAGCCTTCCGTAATTGCGCATGTTGAAGTTCATTATCAGCCTGGGAAGGCCAAGATACTCGTTGCTGCGGACCTCTTTATCGGTCGGAGGCGAAAGCCCTATCTCCCCTTTGGTGAGGATGTCCCTGAAATCCCTGTTCAGCCTGTCCAGCGCGGAGCTCGAGAGTTTCTTGTTCAACCTGAGGACCGTAAGACCCGAAACGTAGCGTATCGAATGATAGACTTTATAAAAACCCTCGATATACCCGGCGGCTTCATCGGCGGTCCTGGCTATACGGAACAGGCTGAGGTCTTCTTTATCTATGAACCCGTTGCCTTCCAGTTGGTCCCGTACAAAACGCTTCCACTGTGTCCAATACGAGGAACCCTCGGGTTCCATCATGACTATCGGTCTGGGCCTGGACTTGCCCGTCTGTACGAGAGTCAGCATTTCGAAACCTTCGTCGTTGGTACCGAACCCGCCGGGAAACAGGACGGTAGCATCCGTCTCCTTGATGAATACGAGTTTCCTGGTAAAGAAATACTTGAAATTGATTATCTTGTTCTTTTCGTAGATGAACGGGTTCGGCTTCTGTTCAAAAGGAAGCCTGATATTGAGCGCGAATTCCTTACCCGCCCTGGCCCCTTTATTGCCCGCCTCCATGATACCCGGCCCGCCTCCGGTAACTATCATATATCCTTTGTCAGTCATCTTCCTGGCAAAGATCTCGGCCGTTTTATACTCCGGCGAGGTCTTCCTGGTCCTCGCCGACCCGAATATTATGACCTTCTTCACGTCCCTGTAAGGGGTGAATATCTTGAACGAATATCGCAATTCCTTAAGCGCATTATTTACAAGTTTCAGGTCCCCTTCATCGCCGGACTCCATGCCCAATTTAACCGCGGTCGTCAGTATCTCCCTGATAAGATATTCGGTCTCGCGAGAACAGGATTCGCACGTAAGCCGGTCTATCAGCTTGTCCACGTTTTTATTCCCTATCTCGTATTCCCTGGTATCCTTCTTCATTACAAGCCCCTCATTCGAGTTCCAGAACGCGCCAGTTGGTATCATCCGCCGCCATCTTCTCTGTCCTGCCCGATACATGGGCCAGAACGCGGTCCGGAAAGCCCAAGGTCGAGAGCGGGACGCTAATCGTCAAGCTCCTGCCCGATTCCGTCAGGGAAATATCCTTAGCATATAAACGGCAGTATTTGTCCCTGCAATGAAGCCCGTCCTGGTCTATCCTTATATGAAGTTTCGGCATCCGGGAAAAATCCTCTCCCTTCCTGTATCCCGCTAAATACACGGTAAAGTCCCTGTCCTTATCATCACCGCTTGCCTGCTGGATGGTTATCAATAACCTGTCCCCGGCCAGCCTGTATAAACCGTTACTAAGACCGCTTCCAAGGTAAAGCGGGAGATAATCCCCAAAAAGCTCATTCTTCCTTGCGAAAGAGAAAAGGTACGGCGGGTCGTATTCGATCTGGCTCCTGTATTTCGATATGGCCGTATGCTTTGAGTCTATCTCGGTACCGGAAAGACCGACGGTCTCCCACGAAAGGCTCCTCAACTCTGCCGGGGCCTTGAGGTCCATCGCCGGGTGGTAACCCTTCGGCGCCGGCCAGCCGGAAACATGCACTATATATGGATAGACCTTAACAGGCCCCATTGATCCCTCCAGGTCCCACAAGGCAACACGCAAGAAAAGGTAGAGCGCTTTATGGTCGGAATTGGAATCGGCCGGGTTCGATACGAATATAACGGTCGGCTTGTAACCGGTCAATACCTGTTTTATGTCTTTAAGGATACTCTCGCCCACGTAAGGGGCCCCGAAAGAGACTGCCTCGGGATACGGTACTTTCTTCTGTTTGGTAAGCATAGCTTCGTACGGCTTTGTATCGCCCCAGTATCCGGTGAATATAGCAAGAGTGCCGAAATCGGGATAGCCCAGGAAACTGATATTGTTCTCGGCGATACCCATAGAGTCCATGGCAGCTATCGTCTCTCTTCTTCTGGCCTCTCCCATCCTTATAAGGCCCTTGGAAGACAGAACGGGGTGTTTCTTATATACAAGAAAAGCTATCTCGTTGTTATCGCCGTTTGTCAGGCAAACGACATTGACCGAAGCGCCGGCATCAACGGCCCGTTTAATCGCGCCGGCGGCGCCTATAGCTTCATCATCGGGATGCGGGGCAAGCACAAGCACCCTGTCTGAGGCGTTAAAGGCGATTTCCGCGCCAACCGGGGATACCAGCGCAAGGGCAGCTAATACCGCCGGAATACAGAGTTTTTTCATGATAGACAGATCCCCGTCCTTTTTTAGTCCGCGCCGGAATGGCGAAGCATCGAAAGACTGCACCCGACCGTTCCTTTTATAAGCACGGGCAAACGCTCATCATCCCTGCTTACCCATATTTCGAACTTCTCCGGTTTGCTCGTAAAGTGGTAAGCGGCCATCCTGGCATTGTTGACTTTTATCTCGTCAATACCTACCAGGGTAACGGTATATTCCTCGCGCAAACGGACGACCATGCTCCAGCCCACATGAAGGTCCTTTACGCGGCGCAGGTAAAAAGGCAGCAGTATCGCATTATGGTACGGCCCGTTAGAGGTGAACTTTAACTCATCGGAAATCTTGTTATTCTGGTATTTCTTGACCACAAGGGAATTGTTCCGGGAATCATACTCTTCCACAAGGAACTCCCTGTTAAGAGGCCAACGCACATCCCTTTCTACTATCAACGGCATGCCGGTATCCGGATCGGCGTATATCTTCTCCAGGTCGTTGAAACCGGTAAGCGAAGTCCGAAAAGTGACAAGCCAATAGGTCCTGCCGCGGTAATCCACTAGCCCCATGTCTTCGTATTCCGCGTTGCCTGCGGGGCTTACGCAATAGGATATCTTCTCCCCCCTGGATATGGCAGCAGGCGATGCCTGGCAGGTCGCAACAGACAAGGCGACCAATATTACGGCGCTAAACGATCTTCTCCTCACGTATCCTCCAATAGACCCAACAATGGCTATTTATTATACCATATCTATTTCTTGGTTCCGGCCTTTATAAGTTCCTGGGCTATCTCGTTATATTTCTTCTCCTTCGCTACCGTCAAAAGCTTCGTGCCGTCGCTCAGCTGCGCGTTCACGTCGGCACCTTTATCTATGAGCTCCTCGGTTATGTCAAGGTAACCGTTATTGACCGCGGCAAACAGGGCCGTTGCCCCGTTATTCGCTTTGATATTCACGTCCGCGCCCCCGGCGATCAATGCCTTGACAACATCCAGATATCCGCGCTGCGAAGCCCATATAAGCGCAGTGGTACCGTCATCGGTCGCTTTTACATCCATTTCGGCGCCTTTATCTATCAGCAATTTTACGATCTCAATGTGACCCCTCTGGGATGCCAGGATTAGCGCGGTTATACCGTTATCTGTCTTGGCGTTGATATCGGCGCCTTTATCTATCAGGAACTCGACAATATCTAAATGGCCTTGTTCTGCAGCGTATTGGACGGCTGTGCCGCTGTAATTCACCTTACCGTTCACATTGGCGCCTTTGTTTACAAGATCTTTAACGGCCGGAAGGTCGCCTTTCCAGGCGGCCCTGACCAGGTCCTCGGGGGCTGATTCGCAATAACCGGCCGCGGCCAAGGCCAGCAATGCAGATAAAAAAATAACTGTCTTTATCCTCATGCCTCTTCCTCTATCAACTCTCTTCCGGAAACTTATACAGCGGCTCGGCAAGCAGCCGGCGCCACTTTTCTCCCCAGCCCGAATAATGGGTAGTCCCCTCGATAACGCTGATACTCCTGTGCGCAGTGTCACCCGACTTATCGGCAAATCTTTCAGCCGCGGAAAAAGGTATTATCTTGTCGGAGGATGCTATAAAATGGCGCCGGGGGATCTTTGAAACTTTCTCCGCCTCATCTATAGGGTCCAGAGAACCTGCAAGCGGGCTTACTTTATTATACCTGCTTACCTCCGAGCAATCCAGGTTGCCGCATACCGTCCGCAAAGCAGCTACGTCATCCCGGCGCGCGGCAACGAGTACGGCAACCGCAGCGCCTCCGGAATATCCCACCAACAAGACCGATGATGCCTGCGCCGCCTCCTTGAGCGAACTGACCGCAGAATCCATGGCATCTATCACTTCGGGAGCGAACCTCTTGGACATCCAGTACTTCGCGTCGCATTCGGAAGCCCCCAACGAGGGGTATTGTCCGGGCCGCGCCAGGTATGCAACGTTCGGCGAAGGGTCCCGGCCGGCTAATTCCATAGCGAGCGGGTTCAACGGCGTAGGATCGCGTGAAGGCTCATAACGAGTCACCCATGCCCTCCCGTCGCCTTCGATATATACGGTCAACGGTTCTCCCGGACTTTCAACTTTTATGCATGAGAACAATATGAAGTCACGGCCGCGTATGAGTCTTTTCGAGAACCCCGGCTCATCGCCGGGGTCATAGGAAAGGCTCGCGCAGCCTGATACCGCAAAAGCGGCGCAAAGGACCGCAGCAACCCGCCTCAACGGCATCGGTCTTATCTGCTTCCCGAAAGGATCTCTTTGACCTTGGCGACAAATTTCCCTTTCGGCGTAGATTTCGATATATAATTAAGGCCGCCGATCTTTCCGCCCCCGGCCTCGACCTCTTCTTCTTTCACGAGCGCGGTAAGGAACACTATAGGGATCCCTTTCGTCTTCTCATTCCGGGAGAGGCTTTCATGCACTTTTGTCCCGTCGACTTCCGGCATCATTATGTCCAGCAGTATCAGGTCCGGCGCCTCTGCTGCCGCAAGGTCAAACCCTTTCTTCGCGTCGTTAGCGGTCAATACAGAGATGCCATCTTTCGATAATATCTCGGAATAAAGTTTAAGCAACATTGCATCATCATCGATCAAAAGGACCTTGGCCATCGCATTACCTCCTTTTAACCTGCCCGGAACGGCAGAGTAAAATAAAAACGTGTGCCCTTGCCTTTGCCTTCGCTCTCAAACCACATCTTCCCGCCGTGCAGCTCGATAAACTTCCTGCTAAGCGGCATACCTAAACCCGTACCGGCATATTTGCGCGAATATTCGCTGTCTATCTGTTCGAACTCGGAAAAAACCTTTCCCTTGTCCGAGTCCTCTATGCCTATGCCCGTATCCCAAACACAGACCTTGACCATGCCGGCATCTTCCTTTGCCTCGATACCGATCTTGCCGCCGTCAGGCGTAAATTTCATGGCGTTGGATAACAGGTTGAAGACTACCTGCTTGACCTTGCGTTCATCGGCCCTGACCGTGCCCACGCCGCCGGCTATCTCGGTCAAAAGGCTTATTCCGTGCTTATTTGCCCTTTCGGATACGAACGTAAGGCTTTTCTTTATCAGGTCCCTGAGGTCGAACTCGCCGAGCTCAAGTTCCATTTTGCCCGCTTCTATTTTCGAAAGGTCAAGGATATCGTTAATGAGAGACAGCAGGTGCTTGCCGCTCTCCCATACATAACCTATATATTCTTTTTGTTTTTCGTTCAGCGGCCCGGCAGTCCCGTCCTTCATTAATTCCGAAAAACCGATTATGGCATTGAGCGGGGTCCTGAGTTCGTGCGACATGTTCGCCAGGAAAGAGCTCTTTGCTTTATTGGCGCTTTCGGCGGCTTCTTTCGCCTTCAATATCTGCGCCTCGGCTTCCTTGAGCTTCGTTATATCATTCCCTATGGCCAGCACTTCTACAGGCCTTCCGTCTTCGTCGAGTATCGCCTTGTTCGTCCACGATATCCATACGCGCTTCCCGCTCCGGAGGATATTCTCGTTCTCATTGCTCATGTAAGTGGAGGGGTGGTGCACGAGGTCATCTATCATGGCCCGCAGGTCTTTCCCGGAGAGGTCGGCCGGGGCGACTATCGTGCCTATGACGTTCTTTCCGAGGATATCTTCCTGCCTGAAACCGAAGAAGTTCTCCGCGAACCTGTTAAAATATGTCACGTTGCCTTTCGTATCCATCCGCAGTATGATGCTGTTGGCATTTTCCATCAGTTCGCGGTATTGGATCTCCAGGTCATCTCTCATTCGCCGAGATACTCCTTTATCTTCCTGACAAGGCCTTTTGTGTCAAGCGGTTTGGGGACGAAATCACTGAAGCCCGCTTTCCTTATCCTGTCCTCTTCCTCTTTCATGACGGACGCGGACAGTGCGATGACCTTGATACCGTCAAAACGCCTGTCCTGCCTTATTTTTTCATGGACCTCAAAACCGCTCATCCCCGGCATATTGATATCTAGCAGTATCATATCGGGAGAGGATGCCTTGAGCGTTTCAAGCGCGGCGGTCCCGTCGCGGCAGTCCAAAGTGTTGAAACCGTTGGCCTGGAGCAGGTCAACGGTCAATCTCATGCTCAGGGGGTCGTCTTCTACGACCAGGATGGTCCTTTTGTCACCGGACATTGTAATGATATGTTAGAACTTTACGGGCTTTATGTCAAGGAAGCGTCCGGACCTTAGCGCTTATGTGATCGACCAGGTCCTGGACGGTGACTATGCCGTCGATCTCGCTGTCGGGCAGCTCGATGCCGTATCTTATCTCAAGCTTTATAGCCAGTTGTATGATATCCACGTAATCCATAAAAAGACTTTCGGCCAAAATTGACTTAGGTTCTATCCTGTCGGGCGGCATGTTTATCTGTTCGCTTATAATGCTCTTGATCTCGTCGAATAGTTTCATCTCGGTATCTCCGGGTTGTTAGTCGTTTCTTCCAGGCTGAACCCCGGCGGCACTTTCTTCCAGTTGTATCCCGCCGCAGCCTCATCATAGCCCAATGCGAAGAGTTTGCGCATCTCTACCGGATCGAAGGGTTCCCTGGCGTTAGAGATATGGGTGGCAGGTATATAGGCAAGGTTAAAGTCCCCGTTTCCTAATTTCGAAAAAGCGTAAAGCTGGTAGATATCACCCACCCCTTGCGCGTTTATCATGGTATCCATAGTCCTCTCGGCTATCGCCGAAAGGTCATTGGGGACCTCTTTCCATATCGAATCCGCATAGCCGTTCCTTATTATGTATATTTTATAACGAAAACCTCTGATGTCCGACCGTCTCTCTTTTATGGCCTTTCCCATACCCTGCGCGACCTCATAAAGGAAGAAGACCTGTTTTACCACGCCGCCGTCAACATGCATTTCATCATAAGTCTTGCCTTCGGATTCAACCTTGAAATACACGGGCGGGAACGCTACCGGTATGGACGACGACGCCAGGATCACCTGTCTGAACAGCGCCAGGGCCCTGTCATCACCTATCGAGGCTATCTTTCCCATGTCCCATATCACAAGCTTCTGGGCATCGAGATTCGCGGTACCTATGTAGAGCCTGCGGCCCTTACTGTATTCCGAGGCGATCTCTTTCAATAAAGCCATGTCAAAATATTTATCGATATTCTTCTTCAAGGGCCTCGGGGACGCGAAAGAATTGACAAAAGGCAGTGTTATCGTCATGATGTCTTTGGTGGAATATTGGGTATAGAACTTTTCCAGCGCCCCGTCATAATCACCGCCCAGAAAAGCGAACGGCGCTATGATCGCACCCGTACTTATGCCGGTAACAACGGTAAATACAGGCCGGGTGCCGGATCTTGTCCACCCTTTAAGCAGCCCTGCCCCGTATGCCCCGTTGGCGCCGCCTCCGGATATGGCAAGCATGGAGTATTCCCGGCCCGGGACCTTGGCATCTATCAAGCTGATTAGGTCTTTCCTGAAATATTCCGTGGGGTTGCCGCTGTATACCCTTATGTCTTTCATGCCGGAGACTGTAGCGCAGTCCTGCATCCCTTCGGGCAACGCGTGGCGCACGGTAGCGCATCCGGAAAGGACAAGAACAACCGCTATGATCCAATAATGTCTCTTCAATATCTCCAACCTTTCTTAATGAACCATAACCGTTCCCGCATTTTTAACCCTGCGGAAAATAACGGTCAAAAATACGCAAATAACGGCGACAACCCCGAAAAAACGGAAAACATCGATATATGCAAGCAGCGAAGACTGCTGCAATAGCCCTTTATAAATAAGCCCGTTAGCTATCTCCGGACCTGCCGCCCTGACCGTCTGCTGGTAAACCGGGTCGTACGGCGTGAGGCGTCCGGTAAGGAAAGTCTGGTGGACCTGCCCCATACGCGAAAGCATAGTGGTAGTTATGGCTATGCCTATACTTCCTCCTATATTGCGCATCAGGTTAAAAAGCCCCGTTCCGTTTCCCATATCTTTGTTATTCAAGTGCCCTACGGCGATAACCGACAACGGAATGAATGCCGTCATAAAACCGAAACCGCTGATGACATTTGACAGGAACCTGCTATACATGGCCATCTGCAAATTAATTATCCCCAGTGAAAAAATCCCTATACTGACAACCACCAACCCCATGGCAAAAGGTATGCGCCCGTCAAAATGATTGGTCAAAAATCCCGCGGCTACGGAACCTATGAGACAGCCTATCCCGAAAGTGGCAAATACCAGCCCGCTCGAATATGCGGTGTAACCCAACAGCGTCTGGTAGAAGAGAGGCACCAGCGTTAAAACTCCGTACATTATCGCGCCGAGGAACAGGGCCTCCACCAACCCGCCGGAAAAATTCCTGTCTTTCAGGATACGCAGGTTCACTACGGGGTTTTTTACACGCAATTCCCAGAATATGAACGCCGTAAGCGAGACAACGGTGACTATGCTTAACCTGCAAAGCCAGGCCGATTGGAGCCAATCGACCTCCTGTCCTTTGTCAAGCACTACCTGCAGGGTCCCCAAACCGATAGCCATCAGTGCAAAACCTATACGGTCTATCATCGTGCTTTCTTTTTTGACATACGGAGGATCCTCTATGAACATGTTCGTCAGTAACAGCGCGAATATCCCGGTAGGCAGATTGATAAAGAACACCCAGCGCCATGAAAAATTATCGGTAAGCCACCCGCCTATAAGAGGGCCTAAAATAGGCGCGATAACGACGCCTATGGCAAAAACCGCCATTGCCGTGCCGTGTTTCTCTTTTGGAAAGCTCTCAAGAAGAATCGCCTGCGATATTGGCATCAACGCGCCTCCGCCCAGGCCCTGAAAAACCCGTGCGAGAAGCAAAAATCCGAGGCTATTCGCGAAACCACACAATAAAGAGGCCACAGTGAACAGGATGATGCAGGTCATAAAAAAACGTTTTCTCCCGAAAAACCCGCTGAACCACGCCGTGGAAGGCAGGATTATTGCATTAGAGACAAGATAGCTTGTAAGCACCCATGTGGCTTCATGGGTCGTTACGGCGAGGCTTCCGGCAATGTGCGGCATGGCGACGTTCGTGATAGTCGTATCCAGGATCTCCATTATTGTCGCAGACATAACAGCAAGGCAGATCCACCACGGGTTATACTTCGGGCGCCATTTTTCGGTCCCGTCCGCCGCGGCCGTTTGTTCCATTACCGCACCGATATCTCAGGCACGACCGACATGCCCACACTAAGGTTATACCTTTCCGCCGGGTTCCCGTCGAAGACTATCTTGACAGGTATCCTCTGGACCACCTTCACGTAATTACCCGCGGCATTCTCCGGAGGGAAAAGACTGAACTTGGAGCCGGTCCCGCGCTGGATGCTGTCCACATGACCGTTGAAGACCTTGCCCGGGTAAGTATCGACCTTTATCCTGACCTCCTGACCCGGCCGGACGTTCTTCAATTGCGTCTCCTTGAAATTCGCGACCACCCACATATCGTTCGATACAACGGCCATAAGGGCCTGGCCCGGAAGTACCTGATTGCCGGTCTCTACCGATTTCTTCGCCACGTGACCGTCGGAAGGGGCATATATCCTGGCATATTCGAGGTTGCGCTGCGCGATATTCAACTGGGCCTCGGCGGTATCATATTGCGCCTTTGCGAGGTCATAAGCGGTCTGCGCGTTCTCATATCTCTGCTTGGGGTATACTTCTTCCTTGTAAAGGGACTCGGCGCGGTCCCTGTCGCGTCCCGCCTGTTCGTAAGCCGCCTTGCTCATATCCAGGGCCGCCTTGGCCTCGTTGACCCTCAACTGATAATCTACGGGATCGATCTCCACCAGCAGGTCCCCTTTCTTGACCTGGCTGTTGTCCTCGATCGGGACCGCCAGCACCGTCCCGGGGATCTTCGGAGCTATTTGGTGTATCCTGCCCTCTATGAACGCGTCATCCGTGGAGACCCGGCCCATGCCTTTTAAGGCGCTCGCCCCGACAATGATGACGACCACGCCTATCACGGCGGAAAATATTATGTTCTTTTTCTTATTGACGTTCTGCGGGTTCATTTTTCTCCTCCATAGTCCCGTATACCAGCGCGAGGTCGATACCCATCGAATACATAAGCTTCGCGTAATCCCTTTTCATCTCGTAATCCGCCCCGTAATAATTCGTCTGCGCCCTCGTCTGGAGCGTTATCGCCTCCAGAACATCCGTGGATGTGGCGACCCCCGCCGCATATTTCGCACGGAATGCGCGGACGTTCTCGTCCGCCTGGCCGATCGCCTCGGACGCCACGGATACCTTTTCGCATGCATTCTTCAGACCGAGATGGCTGTCCTCCACTTCCAGTTTTATATCTTCTATGACCTTGCCCTTTTCTTCCTTTATCTGGTTCTGCAAGGCCCTTTCCTTCATCAAGTCGGCCCGCGCCAGGCCGCCGTCATACAGGTTCATCTTGACACCAATCCCGCCCGAGAGATTGTTTTCGTGGACCTGGTAGCTGTTCTTCGCGTAAGTATATCCGCCCTCTGCATACACTATCGGAAGGTTCTCGACAGCTTTGGCCCGTGCGCTCGCCTCGGACGACTTTATCCTACTGTTATAAAAAAATATCTCCGGCCTCTGCCCTTCGGCAGTATTCCACGCTTCTTCTATACCCGGGTACTGGGGCAGCTTCATATTTATATCGCGGACGATTAGTCTTTCATCCAACGGAAAAGCAAGGATATTGTTCAGACGGGCCTCAGCAATCTCCCTGCCATTGCGTGCGACTATAAGTTTCTGTTTGGCATCAGCAAGTTTTACCTTTGCCGGGAGCAGGTCGTTCTTTACTATCACTCCCTGTTCATAAAGATGTTCCATATCTTTTATGTAAGAAGCAAGGCTTTCAACCTCTTTCTGCGCAACCTCTATCATTCTCTCAGTCTCCAAAAGGTCGAAATAAGCGGTTATGAACTCGAGGGTGGCTACACGCTTGACGCTTTCACTGCGGATCTTCGCAGCTTCGAGATATTCCTTAGAGGCGCGGTAATTCGACAGGCTCTTGCCGAAATCGAAGAGTGTCTGGTAGACTTTTATGCCGAATGAATATGTGTTCTTGTCCGAGGTCGGGACCTCTATACCTGCGAATTTCATCTCGGATTTATTCCTGTTATAGATCTTGGATGCGCCGGCGTTAAGCTGCGGCAGGAGCGCCGAACGGGCCATCATAGAACTCTGGAAGGCCATCTCGTCGTCATACGAGGATATCTTTATGAGACGGCTATCCTTCTGGACAATAGATATCCCGTCGCGCAGTGTCAACACGCGTCCGGTCTTCTCTTCGGGGGCCGCAGTCGAAACGACCGCCATGAGAAACAAGATTATCGCGATTAGAATTCTATTTCTCATTCAAGGACTTTATTTTTGTGAACATACATATCTATTTCTGAACACTTGTTCATTATAATGAATGTACCATTGCTTTGTGGTCTTGTCAAGGTATTTAATTTCTATACGGACGGGTAGGCTGTTATTTAGCGGATACTCCATTTAAAAGACACTTTAAGATTATATCCGACATCTCCGTAAGGCTTCCCCTGCCCCTTTTTTTCTGCCTGAACCATTTAAGGACAAAGGTTTTCATTATGGCAGTAAAGATATCCATGACCTGCTGCGCGTCGTAATCCCTGCTTATCGTCCCTTCCTTCTGGGCCTGTTCGACTATCTCTTCCATATATTTCTCGAATTTCCGGCCTATCTGCGTATTCCTTATGCTCTTCTCGGCAACCATCATGTTATCAGCCTCTATCACATACATACGGAAGAAATTCTGGTTCTCCTCGAAATATGCAAGAAATTCACGCACGAACAGCTCGAACTTACTTCTCGCGTCCTCCGCGGATAATATCTTTTTTTCGACCACAGACAGCATATCCTGCAGCTTATCTGCGAAGAGCGACATATACAGCTCGTCTTTGTCCCTGAAATACAGATAGACCGTTCCTATCGCGTACTGGGCTTTCTTGGCAATGTCTCTTATGGTCGCCCCGCGGTAGCCCTTGAGGGCGAACACATGCTCCGCAGCCACGAAGATATCCGACCTGCGCAGCCTCCTGTCTCTCTCTTTCCTGTTCAATGCGATCTCTATATCACCCTCCGAAACGATATCTAATAAATGAACATCTGTTCATAAATTATATATCATCCGGAACCGGAGATGTCAACTGAAATTTTTACGGCCTTTCGGAAGGTTACGCTCTTCAGGACATTCCCGCAAGCATCGGAAACGCCATCCGCCTGTCACAGATCTCCGCCGAGCACGGTGTAGAGCCTGACCTGGCTTACCAGCTTGGAATAACGAAGCTCGGTAAGCGCTTTCTGCGCCGTATAAAGTGAGCGCTGCGCGTCAAGGACGCTAAGGTAATCGTCAATGCCCTGGACATACCTTTTGTTGGAAAGATCATATATGATCTGCTCGGACTCGACTATCGATTCCTGAGAGGAGACCTGCTGGTCTATTGTACTGCGGGCAGCCAGCGTATCCGCGACTTCCCTGAAGGCTGTTTGTATCGTTTTTTGGTACTGCGCGACGGCAATATCGCGATCGGCTTCGCTTACCCTGTAAGCCGCCTGCACCCTCATGTCAAAGAGAGGCATTGCCGCCTGGGGGGCAAAACTCCACGCGCCCGCCCCGGACTTGAAAAGGCCCGAAAGATCGCTGCTCGCACTTCCGGCGAGTGTCGTAAGCGATATCTGAGGGAAGAACGACGCCCTCGCGGCGCCTATATTGGCGTAAGAAGCCTTTAGCCTGTGCTCGGCTTCCATAATATCGGGCCGGCGCAAAAGTACCCCGGAAGACAAGCCCGGAGATATTTCTTTCGGAGGTTTCACGCACTCCAAGTCGGACGGGAGCAAATCCTCCGATACCGTAAAACCGGCGATCAGGTTCAAGGCGTTCTTGTCCTGCATCACAAATTCGGTATAACGGGCTATATCCCTGACCGCGGTGTCCACCTGCGTCTGCGAACGGCGAAGGTCGGGTTCGGTCGCAAGGCCCTTGTCGAACCTTTGGTATATTACACCGTATACGCTCCTCTGGGTCTCGAGCGTAGCCTGGGCCAACTTCAGGTTCTCGAGGTCCGCAGCCAAGACATAATACGCCCGGGCAACTTCGCCTATAACGGCTACCTGTGCTGCGCGGCGCGCCTGTTCGCTGCCAAGATATTCTTCCAAGGCCTGTTCCTTGAGGCTCCTTATACGCCCGAAAAGATCCACCTCCCACGATACTATGCCCAGGTTTATGCTGTACTGGTCATATGACATTTCCCTGCCGCTCGAGGAAAGGTCCGCGGGCACATGCTGCGTGCTCCCGGAAGCGGAACCGGTCAGGGCAGGATAAAGCCTGGCCTGCTGTATGCCGTAAAGGGCGCGGGCCCTTTCGACATTCAATATGGCTATCCTAAGGTCCATATTGTTCTCGAGGGCAATGCCGATGATCTTTTGCAGTTTTCCGTCCGGGAAGACCTCCTGCCATTTCAGGTCTTGCGCGGAAAGGGCATCCTGCGAACCGGCAGGCCCTGCCGGAAGCGCGGCCGGAACCTTCGTCTCGGGCCTGGTATATTTCGGTATAAGCGAACAACCGCCCAATAATACGGACAACACTATAACAGATATCGAATATTTTATCTTCACGGCTTTTTATCCTTCTTTTTGCCGATCGTCTTCTCTATGAGAACGTAAAAAAGCGGCGCGAAAAGTATTACAAGCAGCGTACCGGTAACCATGCCTCCCAGGACCGAGGTACCTATAGCGACCATGGCGCCCGCTCCCGCTCCGGTGGCCATAGCCAAAGGCAGGACGCCGAAACCGAACGCGAGCGAGGTCATCATAATAGGCCTCAAACGCAGCCTGGTGCCTTCGACGGCCGCTTCGACCAGGCCCATCCCTTCCTCCACCCCGGCTTTCGCGAACTGGACGATAAGTATGGCGTTCTTTGTCGTAAGACCGAGCGTCGTCAACAGGCCGATCTGGAAATATACGTCGTTTGAAAGTCCCCGCATCGTCGAGGCGATAACACCGCCTATTACGCCGAGCGGCAATACAAGCAATATCGCTATCGGGATAGGCCAGCTCTCATAAAGGGCGGCCAGGCACAGGAAGATGACGAATATCGAGAAAGCGTACAACGGGCCGCTCTGCGAGGCCGACTGGCGTTCCTGGTATGACAACCCCGTCCAGTCATAACCGAACCCCTGCGGCAATTTCCCCACGATATCCTCCATAGCCTTCATCGCCTCTCCGGAACTCCTTCCTGCAGCGGGCTCGCCCCAGATATTCATTGACGAAAAACCGTTAAAACGTTCCAACCGAGGCGATCCTGATGTCCAGTGCGTAGACGCGAACGAGGAGAACGGCACCATCTTCCCTGAGGTGTTGCGAACATAAAGCTTGTTCAGGTCCAACGGCTGGCTGCGGTACGGGGCGTCCGCCTGCACAAAGACTTTTTTCACGCGGCCGGACTGTATGAAATTATTCACGTAAGAACTTCCGTAGGCCGCCGATATCGTGTTATGGATCGAACTTATCGGCACGCCGAGCGCGCCGGCTTTCTCCCAATCTATATCAACCCTAAATTCGGGAACATCCTCCATGCCGTTAGGACGCACGCTCGCCAAACGGTTGTCCTTGGACGCCATACCCAGGAGCTGGTTTCGCGCATCCATTAAAGCCGAGTGGCCGAGACCGCCGCGATCCAGCAGCTGGAAGTCAACACCCCTGGCGTTACCGAGCTCGGTAACCGAAGGCGGCGGGAAGGCGTACACGATAGCCTTGGTATTCCTCGCGAAAGCCCCCATCATCCTGCCGGCAACGGCTTTTACCTTCAGACCGGGCTTGTTGCGCACTTTCCAATCCTTGAGTTTCACGAAGACCATTCCGTTATTCTGCGCCCTGCCCGAAAAACCCGTACCCGTGATCGTCAGGCATGACTCGACCGCCTCCTTCTCGTTCTTCTTGAAATAATCCTGGACCTCATCTGCAACAGCCTGGGTCTGTTCAAGGGTAGAACCCGTAGGAAGCAGGATCTGGGCCATAAGTATGCCCTGGTCCTCATCCGGCAGATAACTCGTCGGCATGCGCATATAAAGAAGCACCATCAGGGCCACTATAATAAGGAAGACCGCCAGGTAACGCTTCTTCTTCGACAGCGCATTCTTCACGAGTTTTTCATAACCGTTCCTGAAGTGTGAGAAACCCCTGTCGAACCCTTGCATAAAAGGCTTGACCAGCCTGGTGGTCTCCTCAGCAGCCTCATGCCCCTTGGCTACGGGCTTTAGCATATAAGCACAGAGCACCGGGGTAAGGACCAACGCAACCAGCACTGAAAGTAACATAGCGGCGGCAATAGTCACCGAGAACTGGCGGTATATGACGCCCGTGGATCCGCCGAAGAACGCCATGGGCCCGAAGACCGCGGTCAAGACCAGGCCTATACCTATCAACGCCGGGGTTATCTGTTCCATGGACTTGGCTGTCGCTTCCATCGGCGAGATACCTTCCTCGCCCATGATACGTTCTACGTTCTCGACAACGACGATGGCGTCATCGACAAGCAGGCCGATGGCAAGGACCATTGCGAACATCGTAAGCATATTTATGGAATATCCGAAGAAACTAAGGACCGCGAATGTTCCCAGCAATACGACCGGGACGGCTATGGTCGGTATAAGGGTGGCCCGCATATTGCCCAGGAACAGCCACATTATAAGGAATACGAGGATGACCGCCTCGAAGAGAGTCTTGGTAACCTCGTGTATGGAGACCTCGATGAACGGGGTAGTATCGTAAGGATAGACTACCTTCATACCCTTCGGGAAATAGTTCTCGAGTTCCTTTATCTTTTCCTTGATGGCCTTCGCCGTATCCAGGGCATTGGCTCCCGGCGCCTGCCTTATGGCAAGCGCGCATGAGGGTTTGCCGTTATAAAAAGACTTGATGTCATATATCTCGGTACCGAGCTCGGCCCTGCCGATATCCTTTACGCGGACTATGGAACCGTCCGGATCGATGCGAAGCGGTATAGCGGCGAACTCCTCGGGGGTCTGAAGGAGGTTCTGCACAATGATCGAGACGTTTAACCTCTGGCCCTCGACAGCGGGTGCGCCGCCGAACTGTCCGGCTGAAACCTCGACGTTATAGGTCTTGAGCGCGGCGGCAACGTCCTCTATCGTCATGTTATAATCCGTAAGCCTTTCGGGATTCAGCCACAGGCGCATCGCGTACTGCGAGCCGAAGGCCTCTACTTCTCCGACACCCGGGACACGCGCGAGCACTTTTTCGAGGTTGGATGCCGCGTAGTCCTGGAGGTCGTTACCGTCCATACTGCCGTCCTCGGAGACAAGTCCGACCAGGATAAGGTAGTTCTTGGTCGACTTGCTTACCTTTACACCAGAACGCTGAACGACATCCGGAAGGCTGGGCATGGCAAGCTGGAGCTTGTTCTGGACCTTGGACCACGCCAAGTCCGGGTTGGTACCGGGTTTGAAAGTCAATTCAATGCGCGCCGAACCGGAAGAATCACTGGTGCCGGAAATATAGAGCAGATCGTCAAAACCGGTCATCTTCTGCTCTACTATCTGGGTTATGCTATTCTCGACGGTCTCGGCAGACGCTCCCGGATAATTTGCCGTGATCGCTATAGAAGGCGGCGCTATCGGCGGATACTGGGATATCGGCAGGTTATATATGGACAGTATGCCCAAGGCCATCATGACTATCGCGATAACCCAGGCAAAGACCGGTCGTTTCAGGAAAAATTTAGATAACATTTAATGCCCCCGTTATTGCGCTTTCGCCGCTTCTGGAGCAGCGATCACGACGGGGACGCCGTTACGTACGCGCTGTATCCCCTCTATTATCACGCGGTCGCCGGATGAAAGCCCGGACGAGACAAGCCATTTGTCCCCGATAGCGCGATCGACCGTTACTATCCTCATCTCGGCTTTACCATCAGCGTCAACCAGCCACACATAGGGCTGACCCTTCTGGTCGCGGCTGACAGCGGTCTGCGTCAAGAGTATGCCTTTATCTATATAACCCTCGATAAGTATGGCCCTGACGAACATACCAGGCAGCAGCATGCTGTCAGGGTTAGGAACGACTATCCTGAGGATAACGGAACCCGTCGTCGGGCTGACGGAAACGTCGCGGAACTCAAGCATCCCCTCTATAGGGTAGACGGAACCGTCCTCTTTTATTATCTTCACTTTGCTCTGCCCGTCACTGTCGACCTTGAATGTCCCCTCCTTCATGCGCCCCTGGAGTTTGAGCATCTCCGCGGTCGACTGCGTGACATCCACGTATATGGGGTCCAGTTGCTGTATGGTAGCAAGCGGCATCTGCTGGTACTCAACGACCATACTGCCTTCGGTCACGTTTGAACGGCCTATGCGGCCGGATATCGGCGCCTTGATAGGGGTATACGAAAGCTTGATCTCCGCTATCTCCAGGGCCGCCTTGCTGACCTCGAGCTGCGCCTCAGCCTGCCTTAAGGCGGCAAGCGCGTCGTCGTATTCCTGTTGGCCTATGGCATGGCTCGCGACAAGTTCCTTATAGCGGTCTACGCGAGAACGCACCGCCGGAAGGTTCGCTTCGGCCATGGAAACGGCAGCCTTGGCCTGGTCATAAGCCGCCTTGTAATGAACAGGGTCTATCTGGTAAAGCAGGTCCCCCTCGTGGACAAAAGAACCTTCCTCAAAAGCGCGTTTTATTATGAGCCCGCTTACCTGCGGCCTTATCTCCGATACCCTGGATGCCGCAGTGCGACCCGGCAGTTCGCTGGTAAGGATAACGCGCTCCGTCTCTATGGTAGCGACCTTGACCTCCGGGCCTTTCTGCTGGACTTGTTTATTGGCGTTGCGGGCACATCCCGAAACCAGGAAGACTGCCGCGAACACCAGCATGTAACTCCTGCTCAAAAAACCGCACTGCATGGAACGGGTACTCATTTTATGATCCTTTCACTCCCATACTATTCCACAGAATATGGAGTTGACGTTTATAATGATAGTCGCGGCGTCCGCAGCCATGGAACCGGACAGACAGGAATGTCCCGAACATGAGCGTCGTCAATGATACCAGGATATCCGACTGATCGGCTTTCGGGGGCAATTCCCCGCTCTTTATCGCCGATGATATGCATTTCTTTAACCATCCGCCAAAACATTCATCGGCGGTATCCTCTATGCCTTCGCAGCGGGGGAAAGCCATTCTCTTCTCCACACCGGATATCTCGACCCACTTGGGCCTTTCCGTCTGCCCGAGCAGGACGGAAAGTATCTGGCAGGAAAGGTTGCTGTTCTCCCACTCTTTGGATACCTGGGAAAAGACAGCCTCTATCTTCGCAAGGTATTTGCCCGCGACAGACTTTCTTTCCGCGGTCCAGATCATCTTCGCCATAGTCAACCGCAGGTAATAAGCCA
This sequence comes from Candidatus Omnitrophica bacterium UBA6215, assembly GCA_002421665.1. Lineage (GTDB taxonomy): Bacteria > Omnitrophota > Gorgyraeia > Pluralincolimonadales > Pluralincolimonadaceae > UBA6215. The sequence goes on along the minus strand of DISH01000004.1, from coordinate 35,494 downwards.
GGACATCTATCTTTTCCGGGAAATAGTTGAAGAACGTGCCCTGTGCGACTTCAGCGTCTTCGCAGACCTTCGCTACGGAAATGCTTTCGAAACGGTCTCTTTTCAACCGTTCCATGAACGCCCTCATTATCGCGAGCCTTGTCTTCGCGTGCTTGATCGCCCGTAACGGGTATTCTTTTCCTCTCATGATCACCGGCCTTTTTTGTAGTTAACTACATAATTATAGCATACTTTATATTTTTGTCAAGGCCTGATTTATTTTATCCGCAAGCCTCCGGGGAAGCGTTACCGCTTGCAAAATACCTCCGGAAAGTATATCTTATTAGCAATGTCCATCCATAATAAACAACATCATTTCACGGATGCCCTCAAGGTAGCCGATATACGCCTCTTCATCGGTTCCGTAGGGTTTTTCACCCTCGCGAGCCGGGCCCTCGCGGTAGTGATAGGTTTCCAGATATACCAGATAACGCACAGCGCCCTTTCCCTCGGATGGCTCGGTCTCGTTGAGGCCATACCAGCCATATCCATAGCTCCTTTCGGGGGTTACGTCGCGGACCATGTTGACCGGCGCAGGATCATACTCGTGACCCGCGCGGTCTCATGCGTGTGCACGGTACTGCTTGCCGCGATCTCCTGGCAGGCAAGCGTGCGTTCGCTGCCCGGCCTCTATGCCATGATATTCGCGGCGGGAGTTGCCCGCGGGTTCGCGGACCCCGCGAATACCGCCTTCGAGGCACAGGTTGTCCCGAAACGCCTGACCGTTAACGCCTCTTCATGGATAAGCAGTACATGGTTAAGCTGCTCGGTCATCGGGCCGGCGGCAATAGGTTTTATATTCGCCGCCTGGGGCGCCCCGGGTTCTTATATCATCATAACCGCCGGATTCATACTCTCATGGATCTTTACTCTTGCGATACCCCCAAAGCACCAGCACATTCCGCAAAGGAAAGACCCTATATTAAAAGGCATTGCCGTCGGGTGGGGTTTTCTTTTCAAGACACAACCTCTCTGGGCATCCATGGCACTCGACCTCTTCTCCGTATTCTTCGGCGGGGCAATAATACTTTTGCCGATATACGCCAATGACATATTGCATGTCGGCGCCAGGGGGCTCGGCCTGTTGAACGCCGCTCCGTCTTTAGGGGCCTTGATAATAACCCTGATGGCCACCCGGCATCCGCCGATAGGGCGAGCCGGGCGTAACCTGCTCCTGGCCATAGCCGGCTTCGGGGTATCGATAATCGTATTCGCCTTTTCGAAGAATTTCCTGCTCTCGATGGCCGCGTTGTTCTTCAGCGGCGTATTCGACGGGGTGAGCGTGGTGATAAGGCGCTCCGTCCTGAGGCTGCTCTCCCCGGAGGAATTGCGCGGACGTATCGCCTCGGCAAGCGGCATATTCATATACGCCTCGAATGAACTGGGGGCTTTCGAGAGCGGTATGGTAGCCGCATGGATAGGAACCATCCCATGCGTAGCCGCGGGAGGGATAGTAACGTTATTGATAGTCGGTCTTACGGCAGGGTTTGCCAGGCAGTTGCGGAGATTGAGTTTCGACGTGCACACGATGGAACAAACATAATTACCGGACCGGCTTAAAAATCAAAACTTGCCTCGAAACCCAGGACCAGGGCATTGTCTATGTCGGCCATCCCGTTCGGCTTTATGATATATTGCAAGTCCGGTGTAACATAACACCACGGGGTCAACTGGAACCTGTGGTCGAGTTCTATTATCATCTCTTCGGAGCGTCCTTCCATATCATTGCTGAAATGGCCGAGGACAAAACAAAAAGCCGTAACATCATTGCTGCGGCCGGGCGGCAATCCCTGGTAGATAAGGCCCGCGGCGGCCTGATAGGTCTGCGGGTTTATCTCATCCCGCGGAGCATACATGCCTGCGCCCCATACGCTCAGCCCTCTGTGCAAATCCGCCCTGTATATCATCTTATCCGCCGTAGCATAAAACCCGTAATTGCCGCGGACCCGGACATCCGGGTCCGAGAGGTACGCAAAACTGCTTGATTCATAATATCCGCCGAAAGATATCCCTCCCGGGGCTTCGGGGCTTTCTTTTTCCTGCCCTTTCCTGTAATTGACCTGCCCCACGGCAAGGTAACCTTTATCCGTCCTGAAACTGAAATCCAAACCGTTCTTCCCGGGGTCCGCAACGCTCGGATCGGCATTATAGATGCCGGTAATAAAACTCCAATCCGTCTCCGGCCGGAAAGTCGCCCTGGCGCCCCAGGCGGTGGAACGGTAATGAGGAAAAAATATGTCCGACGGTATGGCGGCCAGCCTTCCGTCCACGGCACTTGTGAGGTAATACTGGAACATCGGAGAGACCGCGAACACATCCCCGGCAAACAGGCGTCCTGCCTCGAGGTCCAGCTTATCGTCGAACATCGACTTGGAAAGGTCCAGCACGCCGAAATAATAATCGCCGGATGTATAGACTTGCTGCGGGCTGTAGTAAGAACCGATGGAAACGGATATATCGCGACCGCTCGCGAGATAGTTGCCGATCTTAAGCGATAACCCGTCTATGGATAATATCTTTTCAAGGTCCAGCACGGTCGAAAGGGAAAGGAACCCTGAATACACGACGGTCCGGTCAAGGCCGCCCGCAGGATTGCCGCTTATATCGGTGGTATAATTCAATGAGATATCTACGCCTGCGTCACGAAGGGAATCCCGCAGGCCTGACCAATCCCCTGCGAATAATACGCCCGGCAAAGATATCAAAGACAAAAGAATGCAGGCCGTCGCGGCCCTGCACCGTATCACCTCGTAAAATATCCCCTTATCTTCGACGTATCGCCTTTTTCCTTCGCTATGGCTAGCATAAGCAGGAGCCTTGCCTTGGGTCCGGGCAGGTCGCCGGCCAATATAGCGCCGTCCTTTTCCAGGGTCTCACCTCCGCCCTGGTCTGCGTACATCGGCCATACCCCGCTGTGATATACCCTTGTAGTTATTACTACAGGTATACCTTTAGATATAGCGTATTTTACGGCTTCATATACACCGGCATTCACGTTACCCGCGCCTACGGCTTCGACTACAATACCTTTCGCGCCATGGTCCGCCGCAAAACGGACGAATGAGCCGTCATCGCCCGCATACGTGCTCAAAAACGCGACATCCGGCAATTTATCCGGAATAGGCAATTTCCGGACGGGCGGGGCGCTGTTATAACGGATGACCCTGCCCATGGCTATATACCCGAGATAACCCTTTTCACCCGAGTCAAAGGTCTGGACATTGGTCGAATTGGTCTTTACGACATCCCTGGCGGAATTTATATACTCATTAAGCGTAACGGTTACACCCCAGTCCCGCGCCTCTTCGGAACATGCCTGTGTAACGGCATTGAGTATATTGGCCGGGCCGTCGGGTGAAACTTCTGAAGCATCGCGCATCGCTCCGACAAAAACCACGGGCTTACCGCTCTTGAGCGTAAGTTCCAGGAAATACGCCCCTTCGGCCATGGTATCCGTGCCATGGGTAACGACAGCTCCTTTTACTTTGGGTCCGGCAAGATGCGCATCCACGGTCTTAGAAAGCTGGGCCCACATTTCGGGCGTCATCTGGGAGCTGTCTATGTTGCACAGGTTAACCACCTCGATCCGGGCGATCTTATCCAGTCCGGGGACTGCGGCAATAAGGTCCTTGCCGGAAACGGCCGGAACTGCGCCGCCGGTCTTGGCATCCGTCTTTTCGGCTATCGTCCCGCCGGTAGTAACGATGACCACGGTCGGCAGTTCCGCAAAGGATACCGGGACTGATAACGCTAAAAATACCATGCAGCATATCGCGCACTTGACCGCTTTCATACTTCCTCCTTTGATAATGGTTCACATAAGGTTTACGATAATAGTGCCCCAGACGGTCAAAAGGACGTTCGCGAACGCGTAAGGCGCAGCGTAGCCCAAAACCGCCAACGGGCTCCCGGAAGCCTCTATGACCACGTTCAACGAAGCAGTGCAGTTGTGCGAACCCGTCGCAGCGCCCAACAATAATATAGGGTTAACCTTGAGGACTTTCAGGCCAAGCAGCATGACAACAACAACAGGCAAGGTGGTTACGATCATCCCGCCTATGAAGACCGACAGGCCCGTAGTCTTTATAGCGTGGAAAGCTTGAGGACCGGCGGTCACACCGACACAAGCCACAAAAAGGTTCAACCCGAGGTCTCCCAGTATCCATTGCGCGCCGCCGGGTATCTGTCCGAAAGTAGGGTGCATAGACCTAAGCCAGCCGCACAGGAGACCGGAGACAAGTATGCCGCCGCCCGCGCCAAGCGTAATCGGAATGCCGAAGACAGGAACGACTATAAGGCCTATCAGAGTACCCGCGATACAACCGACGGCTACGGTGACAAGGTCCGTAACGGTAGTGGGCCTCTCGGGATATCCCAGGAAAGATATGGCCTTCTCTACGTCTTCCTTGGCGCCTGTTACCTGGAGTATATCGCATTTATGCACAGTCGTCCCGGGCATTATCGGGATATCGTGGCCCTGTCTCGTGATCTTTCGAAGGAATAACCCGTGGGCAAGTTTCAATTTCCCAAGCTCGCCGAGCGTTTTTCCCGCCACATTCCTGTTAAGCACGCACACATCAATGACCTCGCCGGTTATATCGGTAACGGCGGCGCGGTCTATCTCCGGGCCGATGAGTTCTCCGGCGTCCACCATACGGGAGGTCGGTCCCAACACCAATAATATGTCATCGCGTGAGACGACCGTCTCCGGGGCGGTCTCGATCACCCGGTCGGCCCTTTTGATCTTATCGATAGCGACCCGGTCGGGCAAAAGTTCCTCTATCCCGGAGATACTCTTGCCTATTACCGCGCCGTTAAGGGCCCTGAAAGCTCTCATATCAAGCCGCTGCGTCCAGGAGAACGTCCCCTGGTTCTCTTCATCATCAGACTGGGAGCCGCCCATCTGTTCCTCGAGCTTCCTGACCTCGGACTTAAGGTCTATCCTGAATATCGCGGGCGAGAGTTTTATGAGTATTATAGTGCCGGCGGTGCCGAATATATATGTGATGGCGTATGCCACCGCCATATTCGAATCGAGGGTGCTCTTCTCCTCCGGTTTAAGGTCAAGATGTTTTACGGCGTCGCTGCCCGTACCCAGGGCCGCCGAAGTCGTCATGGAACCGGCGAACATGCCCACAGTGGTCCCCTTGTCAAGATGGGCGATCTTTCCTATGGCGTAAGCCGTTACCAACGACGTCAATGCCACCGCTACGGCCAGCCAGAGATAATTCAGGCCGTCCCTCTTCAAAGAACCGAAGAACTGCGGGCCGACCTTGTACCCGACGGTAAATATGAACAGGCCGAAACTTATGTTCTTAAGAAGCGGCGGTATGGCTATACCGACCTGACCGACCAATATCGCGGCAAGAAGCACCGAAGCGGTCGAGCCCAGGGTGAAGCCGAAGATCTTGACCCTCTTTCCGGCGAAATATCCTATGCCAAGCGCCAGGAAAAGCACCAACTCGGGGTTGTTGCGCATAATCTCCAGGATATCATGCCACATACAGGCCTCCTACTTTTTGGACCCTTTCCAGGTCATATAATAGTCCTCTAGCAATTCGCTTATTCCTTTGCCTATCTGCGTATAGTCGCTGTCATCGAGATTGGCCAGCGAGACCCTTACAGACATATTGGGGGCATCAAAACCTCCGCCGTCCATGAGCACTATAGATTTCTCTTCCGCCAAGCGCCAGACAAAATCTATAGGCTCGAAATTCCCGGTCATATAATCCGCGAAATCCGCCCCGTATCTGACTCCGGCCAGTTCGGGTATATCGATAGTCGTATAATAACGCGCGTCATATTCGTCGTCCGGGGCCTTTACCCCAAGAGCGGAATAAAGGGCCTCGAAGCGTTTCTTGACGATATCCTGCGTCAACTTCTTGTAGTTGCCTTCCTTGTCCATGAGGCATTGCAGGGAGAACATCACCATCATCACCTGCTGCGGCGTAGAGAGCCCCGCGGTATGGTGCAAGGCCACGGAACGCGAATCCGCTACCATACGGTCGATAAGCTTCATGTTGTCGGGATCGAGCTCGACGGTACAATAGCGGGCATGCAGTTCTTCCCTGTCATAGGCCGGAAGTGCGGCTATCCGCTTATCAAAGACGCTGTCCTCATGTATGCCTATTACACCGAGACGCCACCCGGTGGCTCCGAAATATTTGGAATAAGAATAGACCAGGATCGTATTGCGCGGGGCAACCGCGGCCAGGGACCTGAAACCGTCAACAAAAGTACCGTATACATCGTCGGTAAGTATTATAAGGTCTTTCCGGCGCGTATCTACCAGTTCCGCTACCTTATCGAGCGATCGTCTTTGGACGCTTACGGATGTCGGGTTAGAGGGGTTTACCAGGAAGAATGCCTTGACGGAAGGATCGGCCAGCTTTTCGATCTCCGAATCGGGATATTGCCAGTCCGAATTCTCGTCCTGTTTTATCTCCAATTCGACAAGTTCATAATCGTTAAGCCTGGGTATCTCAAGATAGGGAGTGAATATCGGCGTACCCAGCGCTATCTTATCGCCTTTATGTATGAGCTTATTCTCGGACAGGCTCGTGAAGATATAATCCATCGCTGCGGTACCGCCTTCGGTGGCAAACAGGTCGAACCTTCCGACAGGCGCAAAACCCAGCATCTCCTGTTCAAGGTACCTGTGTACTATTCTTTCGCAGATCTCAAGCATCCTGTCGGGCGTAGGATAGTGGTCGCCGAGGGTGGCATCGACCATCTCGTTCAGGAATTCGTCGCCGTTTATCTTCATATCCCCGGTGACATATTCAAATGCGCCGGACAGGAACTCTATGCCCGGCTCCCCTTTCTTGCCGGCCAGGAAACTCCTGAACCTTTCTGATATCCCTTCTTTCTGCGCGACCGTCCCCAACCCGGGCCTGTGGGGCGAACGCTGGGACTCGGATAGCGCAAACATTCCGAATTGCAGGAACCCCTCCCTGGGCGCTATCGCGACCCAGTTGGGATTGCCCCTTCCGGCATTCAGCATGATCCTTTCGCGGTTCGTCTCGGCCATACTGATCAGCTTGTTCTTTAATTCGAACGGGCTCAGGGCTTCATAACTCTTTTCCTCTTCCGAACGCTGCATAGCAGGCTCCTTTCCGATCAACAAACAACCCTTAAAACACAATAATTTATTACCGTAACACCCCTGGATTCCGAAAAACGGTTCATTTAACCCCGCCGTAGACGGAAAAATAATAACGCTTGTAAACCACGTCTATATCCCTGAACCCGGCCCTGGCGAGGGCCTTAAGTTCATCCATGAGGAGGGCGGGACGGTCTTCCCTTTTGTGGTTCTTAAGAGTATTCTTTATTTCTGCCCGGGAACAACCTTTGTGCAGGAACTCTACCCACTTTTCGATATACATATCCTGCAAATACGCCGTCGAACCCCGAGTAATGTCAGAGTTGCAGAAAACACCGCCTTTTTTTAGACAACCGTATACCTTCTTATAGAGTAGTTCCTTATCTTTACCTTCGAAGTGATGCAGGACAAGCGAGGAGACCACGGCATCATATTTGCGCGTGAATTTATAGCCGCGCAGATCACCCGCATGGAATTCAACATTTTTGAAACCGCAGAGCTTGGCTTTCGCAAGGGATATCATCCTCTCGCTCAGGTCAATGCAGCTGATGCGGGCATTAGGGTATTTTTTAAGGACTGCCGCGGCTATGTTTCCTGTGCCGCATCCGAGGTCGGCGACGTTTATCCTGCCCCCGCCGGAAAAAGGTATGGCCGAGACGAGGGCCTCTATGGCCTCTTCGTATCCGGGCGCGAACCTGATAAAATGCTTATCAAAATCTTTCGCGGCCTTCTCGAAATGCTCTTTTATAACAACAAACCTTCTATCCATATGCAAATGATTATATAGCCGCGGACGGGAAGAGGCAAGTATTATCTGGGAACGCCTGAAGCCCCAGAGAGGACTTTACCCGTCCATATGATCCCGATAACGGCCGAGGTTATATCGGTAAATAACCTGCCCAAAAAGACACCCGTGACGCCGAAAAACCTCGAGCCGAAATAGGCCAGCGGGACCATCAATACTATGACCCTTATACCGGTGAGTATGGCCGAAGAGACCGGCTTATGTATTCCGGTCATACAGAAAGTGGCATAACGGTGCACTTCGAGGAACCCGTAGCCGAAACACGTTATGTATATATACCTTACCAGGATATTCACAACCTCGGCATCCGACGAGAAGAGCGTGCCGAGCGGCCGCGCGATGAAAAGGAATACGAAAGCTGCGGCAAAACCGAAGACCAATGCGAACAGCATGGCGCCTTTACGGACTGCCTGTATCCGGTCAAACCGGCCCGCTCCGTAATTCTGGGCTATGAACGGCACCAGAGACATGCCTACAGTCATCGGTATCATGAAAGCGAACATCTCCATCCTTCCGGCGACGCCGACCGCGGCTACCGCGGCCTGGCCGAACCCGGAAACTATCTTTATTACGATAGCCGCCGATATCGGCGTAAGGACGGAGCTTAACGTAGATGGTATCCCGATATGCAATATCCTGCGCCATGACGCCGCTATCCTAAGGCGGGTATGTGAAGAGAACAATATAAGGCAGTGTTTCTTATGGACAAGGTACAGCGCGAATAGAAGGACGAATGTCTCTGAAATTACCGTGGCCAGGGCGGCGCCGTACATACCCATCTTGGGGAAACCGAGCAGGCCAAAGATCATGACCGGATCCAGTATGCAGTTCATCACCGTGCCGGAGACCATCAAAAGGCTGACGCCTTTGGTATTTCCCGTCCCTATGATTATATCGGCGAACATAACCTGCACTACGCGTATTACCAGCCCGCAGTACCATATACCCATGTACTGCTGCGCGAGCGCGAGGACTTCCCCCGAAGCCCCGAGCCGCGAAAAGACCGGCTTTATAGTAAGGATACCGGCGACGGTAAGTACTAAAGATACCGCAGATGATAGGAAAACCGCGTGGGTCGTTATGCGCGCGGCGGTCCGTTGTTTGCCGCTTCCCAGCGCGTGTGCGACTACCGTCATGGCACCCGTGCTTAACCCGCGCATTATGAACCCTATCATCATGACTACGGGGAAAGTGAACGAAATAGCGGCGAGAGCATCCGTACCGAGCCGGGATACAAACCAGGTATCCGCGAGGTTATATGCGTTTATCGCGAACGTCCCTGCAAGCATCGGGACGGCCATGCGCAATATGGTGGGGAATACCCTGTCCTTGACTAATAGTGTCATTCTATCTTTATGCCGCTTAGAGGCACCGTACCTTCTTCATCGCCGCCTTTATACACTCCAGCCCCTTGTCTATCTGGGCCTCATCAAGGGCATAGCTGAGCCTGATACGGTCGGGTGCGCCGAACCACTCCCCCAGATAGAATATCACCTTATATTTCAGGAACAGCGTGGCGAGGAATTCCCTAGCGTTCCTGCATTTCGGGAATATGTAAAAAGCCCCCTCGGGCCGCCACAGGTCAAAACCGAGCTCGCAGAAACCGTTGTATATCCTGTCCCTCCGCTTGCGCCATATCTCCTTCTGGTCTATCACGTATTTTTTGGGGACGGCCATCGCCCTGAGGGCCATATCCTGCCCGACGAGGTTCGTGTTCATCGAGGTGTGGGTCTTGAGCTCGATGACATCATCGACCACTTTTTTGTCGGAACTCCAAAGGTAACCTACCCTTACCCCGCACATGGCATAGGTCTTAGAGAAGGAATTTACCGTAATGACGTGCCCGCCCTTTATATGGTAGTTCTCCCTCTCGTATATCAGGTCCTTATAGACTTCGTCGGAGATGACATACACGCCGAGTTTAGCGGTTATCTTCTCTATCTCTTTCAGGGTCTCTATCAATTCGACACGGCCCGTAGGGTTCGACGGGGAATTTATCAGGACCGCCTTGCAGCCTTTTATCTTCTTCTTGAAGTCATCTATATCTATCCTGCCTTCTACAAGATCGGTGAATACCGGCTCCATGCCCGCCATTTCCACAAGCGGCAGGTAAGAATAATAATACGGCTTCGGGAGCAGCACTTTCCCCTTGCCCCACGCGCGGAAGATCAGGTCAAGCGCTTCGGAGGCGCCGTTGGTTATGACAAAATTATCCGCGGTGGAATTCGGGTATTCATTGGACAGCGCCTCTCTGAGCGGGTATTCTCCCTGTATCAGGCCGTACCTAAGGTCCTTACGGATATCTATTCCCTGTATGGCCTCTTTGGGCGGAGGCAGGTCCGGCTGCCCGGAACCGAAACTTATGACTCCCTTGCCCTGTTTGCCGATGAAAACGGCGGGGCTTACGAGATCCATTTTGTATTTCATTTTTACCTTCTTTCTCTATTCTTTTTCCGCTTATAAAAATTTTTGGGTTTACATTCGACTCATCATAATCATTATTCACCAAGAATACACAGCCGGGGGAGACCATCTCGCGGGCGGTGGCATTTTTACCGAAATGTTAGATTAACGCTTGTGTCTATTTGCCTCAATCGGATTTATGGGATACTTCTTCACTACTTCCCCCGCCTCAAGGTTCCTTGAGCCGTCGGGATTGATGTAGTAGCTAAAGTCACCTTCAAAACATATCTTGCCATATTTGCCATCGGGGGTCTTAAAATAGCAAAAGAAACTATTGCCCCTAAAAGTAGGCCTATGCTCTGCAGGGGTAAATGTCGAAATATACCCTGTCTCCGGGGCTTCAGTCATCAGATCGAAGGAAGCGTATGGATAATAATCCTTATTTTCACTCTCAAGAACAGGGTATCCTTCGAAATAAACAAAACCGCCCGGTTCTTTTATGGTATAGGTGCGTTTTTTATTTTCATTGATACCGCGTATGATATCCACAGGGACATCCCCATCAACCGGAAAGTACCATTTCTTGTCAAAAGACCACCCGCATTGCTTGCCTGAGGATTTTTTGCTATTTATACTGGGAATATCAGCGTCTCCAACATATTCAAGCTTAACCGGAGTACCTTTTTGAATAAGATGAATAACGATATCGTCGCGCTTAACAACCATATTATGCATAAATTTCTCAAATAAATCATCTGGTCCGCACCCTTGGTCGCGCGCCTCATCAATAATTTGTTGTATATCTTCGCCAAGAGGACTTTCGTGGACATCTATCTTAGTGCTATAGTAACCTTCCTTTACCGCTTTTACGGTTACGTCCGAACCTTCGCCTTTCCAGGAAAATGTACCATCATGCAGTTGTATTTTGTATTTTTTGTACTCCGTCTGGCCTTGTAAATCCGGCAACTCGTAATCCAATACCCCGATTCCTACATTAAGTAAAATTTCAACGTCACCGGTAAAAAGATTGCCATTTTGATCTAATACCTTACCAGAAACATCGATAGGGTGGATAATTTTAATCGGCACAGAATAGGTATTGCTGTTAAACCACATAAATCCTGTTAGGAAAATTGTACAAAAGACTATTTTCTTTATCATACATTTACTCCTTATCAGTATTTAATCCTTCCATTTTGTTTAGATCGTAGATGCATCCGAAGAAAAACTTAACGTCAAAATAATACTCTGATGTTTGGCTCCCATGGTCTCGTATCCCATAAGGATGTGTTTCAGAATCAATCAGCCCGTGGAAATTAACAATTCTATCGCTATATTTTTGCGTATCTACCTTAGAACAACCGAGTCCTGCATACTTACTATTAGCAACCGTTCTTGTTGCAAGATTACAAAATTCATAGTCATCCTCGAGAGGGGTTGAAAGGCCAAGAAAGCCCGCGGCTGGAAGCGCAACACTTATTGCTTTATCTTCATCACAATATGTGTTGTAAACTTTCTCTTTCAAGATGTTAAAGATATCTCCGTAAATATTATCAAATAGACCCGCCCTAAAAATCAAAGGATACCCCAAAATAGGGTCTAAGCCAGGATAATTAAACTTTGTTTTATATTTACCAGTAAATACTTCCCCGGGAACCGCCGCTTCATGAAGTATCAAATTATCAACTATCCTTTCATTGTTATCTGAAAGAATTCTTAATGCATAACAACCCAAATTCGCCCCTAATGAATGCATAAATAAATCGAGCTTGGCATTGGGATAGGATTTTTTCGTGTTTCTTATTATATCCGCGAAGACATGGCCTGATCGATAAGATTTTTCCCAGTCGGGGTCGAAATCCATCCAAGATATCTTATCGGTTATACCGAAATCATCATGCCATCTATGCACATGCCAAACAATACCTACAAAACCATCCCTATATCCGGTGATATAAAGTCTCTTGAATAACGTCTCCATATTTTTAAGCGACTCACTCACAGAGTTATTATACCCGTGAGTCCATATAATTACCCTGTCGGGAGCTTCCGGAAATCTTGAGCCATAACCTTTCTGCTCTCTTATGAATCTGTACCTTAAAAGTTCATCTTCTCCGACTGTTGGACCTTCACAATCTCCTTCTCTGGAATTATACCTTGTATTATATACCTTGAACATTTGTTTGACATTAATCAAAGTAAGATAAGCTTCATCAAGGACAACCCTCCTCGAAGTTTTACCGTTAATAAGCTCTACCTCGAGGATAAGCTTGAGAGTACCTTCTTTAACTCCCTCAAATATGCCGTAGAAGTTGCCGTCGGAGTCGAACCATGAGGCATCGAGAAGTTCGCCTTTATTCTTGGCGTCGGTGTCGGAGGGGAGGAGGAATTTCATTTCTTGCTTGTATTGCTGGATGGAGCTATCAAGATCACAAAGATATGTTTTAGCGCCGTATTCCCGCATATCCTTGACCCTTCCAAACACCCTTATCTTCCCTTCTCCCTCGGCCCTAAGGTAGAACTTCACGCTCTGGTTATTAGCCCATTCCTTTATATTGGCAACGGTTATATTAATCGGCATGAAGTCTTCAAGATCGCGGATGCCGTTGATAACATCATTATTGTAGTCATGACCGCTGCCTTTCTCCCCGGTCTTTTCGTCCTGGCTATTTAAATTAACACCGGAAATAGTATTCGGGTCGTCAGGATGGACTTTTGACTCATCATAATCGTCATCATCGTTCACCCAGAATACACAGCCGGGGGAGACCATCTCGCGGGCGTTATCATCACCGCCGAGGAAGCCGTCGTTGTTGGAGTCCAGGAGGATGTCGGCGAAAATGGTATCTATATTATCAAGATTAAAATATTGGCTCGTATAACCGAATGCCGATGTTTGAATCCCTTTATCTCCTCCGTACTTGGGAACTTGGAACTCCACCGGATAATCCGTATCGGGAGTAAATTCATCTATAATAACATACCCGGACTGAGTATACCCGTCGAGAGAATTTATGGGAATTATCGATTTGCCGTTCAATAAATAGCGCGATATCGCATTTGGGATATAGTAGTGATAGGTTGAAGCAAGAAACATCGGCGTGTACTCGAATAACGTGCAGTTTTTCAGCACAAGTATAAACGGGACATCTCTCAGAGGAGGGGCATGAAGAGTCAATTTTGTGCCGACGGAATAATGACCGCGCACACCTATTAGAGTGCCATAGTTACTGGGCATTACAAAAGGGCAATTATCTACATGATAAAATGCCTTCATATCATCGGAATAGTCGTAGTGGTATGGATACGTATAGTGATCTTCATCGCGGTAGGCCTTTTCCGGATAAACCCACCCGGAATAAGGCGGATCATAAAACAGATCTTTATTATAGGACTGCGTATTCCTCACAGCCAGGCTGAAAGTTGTACCATCGTCATACTTATATTCGCTCTCTCCATAGGTATTCGCCCTCACGAACATCTGGTAATAATAAAACTCATGCTCAAAGGTATCGGTTCTGCCGAAATCGTCCTTTAAGCAAAATTTCAAAATATTCTTTCCTGAGTGAGTATTCGGGTCTATATCCATTACTATATATTCGGAGGAATCCGAAGTAACCCCCTTTCTGCGGGCTTCGCCCGGCGAGACGAGCGTGGGACCGGTAAATGTCCCCGATGAGGAGAACAAGGTGCAGGGTTGTCCGTTGACGCTTATGCACGATATATTGGCTGAAGTATCGTAACTACCTCCTATCTTTACGGAATTTTCGGTTACAACCTGTTTATAATAAGGAGAAGATAGCACGACGGATGTATCATTACGCGATGAAACGTCGTCTTCCGAAAGAACCGTCGAAGATAAAGATGATGAGAGCGCGGCTGCCTCGGGCACGGAAGATTCCGATGATGCGGTTGAAGAGGAATCCGATAAAATAACGCTCTTATAAATGGTTACGGGAGAAGACGTTGTAATAAAGCCTCCCGCGGGCGCGGAGGAAGGATTTTGAGCTTCTACGGAACTATAAACAGTCGCAGGTTCAGGCTCGGGATCCGTTTCTTCGTAAACAGATTTGTCCGTCGGAACTTCGCTATCTTTCTGAACGTCATCCTGAACACCTTCATGAGATTCTTCCTCGCCGATATTTTTACTCTCTTCCTCGGGAGGTTTATTGCGGTAAAGTGTATACAAATAATTCCTTGGATCTCCTGATGCACTTTCAACTTTTATGACAAAAGCATTTCTGCCTAAAACGAGAGGGATACCGGAAACGCTGAAGACGCCGTTATTAAGGACGGCTTCATTATTATCAACATAAATAGAAACGATTTCGCTATCGGGCGGCGCGGAGATCGCTATATCCACATAATCGTCATAAGTTACCGAAAAGTTGGGTGGGGTCGTAAAATCCAGAATAGTATGTATCCCGGAAGCGGATAATAAGGGTAGGGTGACGGGAAATATAACGGATAAAATACACACAAGGAGTATAATGTAGAGTTTTTTCATCGCTTATTAATTATACCATATAAACGCAAAAATTTTGACTTATTCGAAAGATATGGGTATTTTTACGGATATGGCATGTTCCCGGAAATCCTTTGGGAAATGTTCAAAAGGCTGGGACTCTATAACACACCTTTCCGCTAATTCGGCTAAATCAGGGTCGGTATTATTCACCGCAACCGGTTCATCTCTTAAAACTCCATCGGGCCCTATGGAAAAGGCCACAACCACACTACCCTTTGGCGCTTCATCTGAATGATACTTTATCGCTGTTTTTAAAATCTTGGCCCTGACCGATTGGTAATATAGATCCTTGGCTTGGATATCCTTTCTGACATTATCATAGTATTCCGAATAAGATTCTCTTTCCATCTGGGGAATTTTCTCGGCATACTCTCCGCTTATTACCGTGGGCGTAAGAAATATCACCAACTCGGTTTTCTTTTTCTCGTTTTGAGTTTTTCTGAAAGGCAACCCTAAAACCGGGATATCTCCTAACAGCGGAATCCTATCCTCCGTTTTAACTATTCTGTCCTCGATAAGACCCCCCATTACCAGCGTTACTCCATCCTTGACAGAAACACTCGTTTCAGCTTCCGATGTTTTAACTATGGGTACCCCGTCGGGAGAAGCCGTTGTCTTTATCCTGCTCGAAACCGAACTGACTACGGGCCTTATCTTCATCGTGACAAAACCGCCTTTATTGATACAGGGCGTTACATACAATTGGATGCCTACATCGACAAAATTCACCTGTTCGGCCGTCGTCACCGCTCCTGAAGCCGGTGTAACGGTAGTGGCGGTAATATACGCCTCCTTAGTCCCTACCATTATTTTTGCCTCCTGGCCGTCCAAAGCGGTAATCCTCGGACTTGATATTAACTCCGTTTTCCCGACTTCCTTGAGAGCGTCTATAACGGCATCAAACGTTCTCGATCTGTCGCCAAGTATGGCGCTTACGGTTATTTTGCCTCCCGTTGTCAGCCCGGCCGTCAACGTCTGTTCCGCCGTTAAATGCTTTAAGGCAAGTTTCCAATCAATACCCATAGTCAATTTATCATCAAGTTCAACCTGGACTATCTTGGCATCGATAAGGACCTGGCGGTTTTTTTCATCAAAAGCATTTATCACTTTTTCCATTTCCGCGACTTTTTCAGGTAGGTCTGTTATGACAACGGAGTTGGTCCTCTCGTCAAAACGCACGGAGCCAAGCCCTTTTGTCGACATATCCTGTATCTTAGCGTTAAGTTTTTCGCTTTTGGCATATTCAAGAGAAAATACTTTAGTCACAGTTTGAGAATCGACCACCGTTATCATTTTCTTCATTTGTTCCAATCTTTCCGCGCTGTCCATCAGTATTAAAGTATTTGACCCCTCATCAACAACAACCCTGCCTATCGCGGTCTTTACTTGAGCAAGGGATTTCGCGACATCAATCGCCCTTGCATATTTAAGCTTTACTACAGCCAACTCTTTCTTATCCTTAAAACGTTCGCCATACATCGATTCATACTCGCGCCCGGTCATCACGCTCACAATATCATTATTTATATCATAGGCGAGATCGTTGGAAAGCAGGATGATCTCGAACGCATCCCATACATCGACCTCTTTAAGAAATATAGTAACTCTCCCGTTGACGCCCTTTGATGCAACAATATTCATGCCGCTTCTTTGTGATATAATTTTGAGCACATCTACTATATCTATTCCCTTTAAATCGAGTGTTATTTTCTGCGGCGCTACCGGAGATTGCGCTTGAACAGTGTAAGCGAATACAGGTAATACGGACAAAATAATACCCAAAATAATGCCTTTATTGCAATAGAGCCTGATATTCATCTTATCTCCCTTTCATAGGGTAAGGTCGAATATTTCCCCGTTAAGTTCGATTATCACTCTGCCGTCTAAAATATCTCTGACAGTAATACCATTCATCGTCTGGCCCTTATTAAGAAAATAAGTCTTTTGATTTTTAGAGTCCTCGATGATGGCCTGCGGGTCATCCCCCGCTATTATCCCTCTCAAAGAAATATCTTTTAATTTATCTAATGAGGATTCGCCTGGTTTTCCGTGTGACGAGGATGCCTGAGGCTCAAATAAATCTCTCGATTCAACGTATGATATGTCCGGATCTTGCCCGGACAATTTCTCCGTTTCGCCTGACACGTTGGACTCCGCAGCCGGCCGAACTTTTGCCTGGTAACGGGAATTTTCACCTTTGGATATTACAGTATCGATAAACAACGCTATTGTTACAGCCGCCAGTAATATAAGCAAAACCGTATTCAATTTTTTAGTAATATTCTTTTTCGTTATACGGTAAGCATTGATAGAGGCATCCTTGCCAGGCGCAGGCTTAGGTTTAGACTCGCCTTTTATCAGCTTTAGCAGCCTATCTTCGGGAGACATCCGCCCCTCCGGCATTATTCCACCCCACCCTCTATTATTGATTTCACTATATCTTCTTTGACAATATTCTTTTCATCCATCACAAGCCTCTCTATGCAGTCGTGGCATAACATAGCGATCTTTCTGGGGTAACCTTGAGTTTTTTCGAATATAATCTTTACCGCCTCATCGGTAAACAAAGGCTCCGAACCGGAATAACCGGCCTTTATGAGCCTGAATTCTATCAACTGTTTCGTTTCCAATTCATCTAAAGGATTGATCAGATATTTGAGCGCTATCCTATCCATGAAATTTCTTACCCTTCTCATGCGGGGTAAAAGTTCCACTTGAGATAATATCACAAGCTGGAGCAGTTTATACTCATTAGTTTCGTAGTTCAGAAGCATCCTTAACAGTTCAAGCTGGTTTACATTGAGCTTTTGCCCTTCATCTATCAAAAGTACTATGGTTTTGTTTTCATCGACCCCTTTTTGGAAAAGATACTTTTCCAGCGCCTCTTTATAATCAAACGTCGATCCGGATTCCATATTGATATCGAACATTTTTGCGAGCGAATAAAGAAATTGAAATTCGGTTTTATACGCAGGATCCAGTATCATATGAAAAACATAATTTTCGTCATTTTTAAAAGACTGAAGCAAGGTCCTAAGCAGCGTTGTCTTCCCGGTTCCGATATCCCCGAGTATAACACTTAACCCCCGCCTAAGTCTTATAGCTATTTCAAGACGTTTTAAAGCTGAATCGTGAGATTGAGAATGGAAGAAAAAAGACGGGTCAGGGCTGGTTGAAAAAGGCTCCTTCTCAAGGTTAAGAGTTCTGTAGTAGCTCAATTTATTATAACCTTAGAAACCAGGATACGGCATTTGATAAGGCTTGAACCGGATTGTTTTGCGCTAAGAGTCAGTTTTTCTGCGGCCATCAGGCTCGCGGAATTTTTTATCTTCCTCATGAAATCGAGTATCTCCGAAATATCTCCCTCGATCTCCATATCGGACTGCAGCTTGATATATATATCCGTTTCATCTTCGGAAGCAGGTTTAATTTCATAAATTGCCACGCCGGATAAACCTGCAATAGACTCTATCTCCGTAAGAAACTTTGCGATCTCTTCGTCTATCGATCCGGAAACCCCAACATTTGAAGCGATCTTACTGAACTTGTCCTTGATGATATTTTCCCCGTCAACCAGCTTCTGATATTTTTCAAGTTTAGCTATTGAAGACGCGTACTTATTACCAAAAACTGCTTTCGAGTCCAGTATGGGCTGTACGACATATTTTTGTCCCGCCCATATAGCAACAACGGAAACGGTTATATAAAATAACATCTTTTCGCGTTTCGTCATATTGAGAATGTTCATCGTTCCGCGGTTCCCGTATTGTTGTCGATAGAGCAGGAAATTTCGTAGTCCACGCATTCCCGGTCTCCAGCTTTCCTTTTTGTCACATATTCTACTTTGGCGTTGCGGAAAATTTTTGAATCTTCGATAGATTTTACATACCTGAAGACCTCGGATAATACTTCGGCGCTGCCTTTTATCTCGATATCCTTGCCGTCAAATTTATAGACGCTGATGCTGACAGATTGCGGGGTTATCCTGTAAATTTCGCTAAGAGTATCAAGCGCGATCTTATTCTTATCCGATTGCAGATCCTTGATATTTACCGCCATCTCCATTCTTTCGAGCTCTTCGGCAACAGGGCCGATTTTTTTCAGTTTATCCTGCACGGACAACAACTTCTGTTCTTCGCGTTTAATCCGGCCATGCAACAATAACGAAAGAACGGCTATTATCGCTATTACCAGTGTAACAGAAACAACTTTTTCCCTATTTACGGCTTTGGTCCTGCGGCTATGCCTCATTTCATCGGACATCAAATCTACCCGGCATGGTCCGTGAACCGCCCCAGCCAAAGCCGAGAAAGACATGGAACCGTCCCCCCCATCCGAGAGTTCCGTCTTAATACCCGTTTCCTCTGAAAAAAACCTGATGAAATCCGTCATTCCCGAGGTAACTCCGGTAAAAACCGCCAGTTCGGGATTAAATCCCGGGATTTCTTTCCCGAGCGCAAGCAGCGTTTTGCGCAGTTCATTTTCCAATTTTCCTTCTAAATAACCCTGCTCTTTAAAACCAAAGGTCAATCCCCTGGAATAAACGAATTTGCCTTCATGTATTGCGACTACCTCGGTATTATCTTCATCGCAATCGATCAGAATAACCGAAGACTGATTCCCGGTAAACCGGTTGAATAATCCGCATGAGCTCAATGTTACTTCAGATAAAACAAGACCGGCCTCATTAATAATATCAACGGAACGCTCAACCATATCCTTGCGGCATATAACATGCATAACTTTCGTAAATCCGTCCGGGATGGTTTCAATAGGAATTATTCCGGATATGATATCTTCTTTCGGATACGGAATCTGCCTGATAGCCTGAAGAACCGCCATCTCTTCCAATTCGATCGGATCTTGCGACGGCAAATCCAATATTTTTGTTGTAACATTCTGCCTCGGTATAACCAGAATCGCCTCATCCGGCCAGATACCGTTGCTATTAAAAAAAGTTTTAATCTTCCTTCCTGCTTCTTGAGGACTTTCCTGGGAAATTTCCAGACAAAACATATCCCGTTTAGATATTGCGGATTGACCCTTAAAATAGCTTAATACCTTTAAGCGTTTATCGCGTATTTCAAGCGCAATTTTTGAATGTTTCCTAAAAACTGCCATGCCGGCCCTCATCCCAGAATAAAATATTTCCTCCAAAAACAACCACTGTTATCTTTTCGCTCACGTCCTTATCCGCCGAGTACCCGGTCGAGATCACTCGAAAGCAGTCCGAGCTATAGCAAATCAATTGCCTGCTTTCTTCCGGGAGCTTGCTCAAATAATCAAGAAACAAAACATCATTAAATTTAAAATCGTCATCGGTACCTTCGACGCCGTCTTCTCCCGTACGGGTATTTATAATCTCCAAGGCATCGGATTCATCAAAACCCAAAGCATATAGCACAGCCGCACCGGCAGTATTGACGTTGACCTTAGAGGTGCCGGATACGGGATATACGGTTATATAATCTTTTATCAAGTTAAAAAAACGGGAATCCACCCCATTGACCAGCTTAAGTTCTTCAACAGCGTCGTATTTTCCGTTCAGATCCCGCCAATTTTTAATATTTGATACCGTATCATCGGATGTATCGCCGGTCCTGTCAAGATAGGCAATCAATCTGCCGATCAATTCAGAAGAAGCGCTGTTAATATTCAACCTGGACCTTTCATCTCCAATAACATAGAACACACTGTTTTCAGGTTCCGAACAACTCAACGAAAAACTTCCGGATTTTTCCCCTCCACCCTGTTTGCGAATTACATCAATTGCTTTCTTTACTCCTGCCTTTGAAGCGTAAAACGCCTGCGCGTTGTTCCGGCTCAGAGCCGTCAATTTCAGCTCAAGCGCCATTCTACCGCCTATTCCTATCGAAAGTATAGCCAAGACAGCCAATATCCACAAGGTAATTATCAGCACCGCGCCTTTATCCCCGCTCAAATTCACTCGCTATCCTCCCTTAAGATTCCGGTAGGGATAATTACCGTTTTCGACAATTCCTGCCCCGGCGCAAAACTGCGGGGTTTTAAAGATAATTTGATACACACTCCAAACGGTATCTCTCCGTCAGTCGATCCCCATGTATCATGCCATTTGATATTGCCGTTGCTATTATAAGAATATAAAAATTCCAATCCCGATATACCTTCGGCTATCGTAGAAACTTTACCATCTTCACCGGAGATATACTGGGCGTAAGTCCTGCTAATACGTTTAATAACGCCGGTTCTTTTATCATACTCGTATTTTACGCATGAAAAGTCTCTTAAAGAACTGCAAAAAGAAACGGAATGCTCGTCTCCGTTAAAAGCAACGAGAGAAGACCTGATGGCGCATCTTAATTCACGGGAAAGCAGCGTAAGCACGTGACGGGCTTCCTGCCTCACGACGCAGCTGTCTTCAATCTTCCTCCATGAACGCACACCGACGCTGAATGAAAGATAAATCGCCGTGGCAAGCATAACAAATATAGCCGACGCAGCCATCAACTCGATAAAAGTGAACGCGGAACGTGAGTGAATCTTTGTAATTTGTTTCACTTATTGCTCAAATAAGTATCGATTTCAAAACTTTCATTACGCTCCTTGTTCTCCCAGCTGACCAGAACCAAAACTTCGTTAAGATCATCGTTATCTTCGAGACGTTTTACCTCCGTTCGAAGTATATACGGCTTGCCTTCTATCTTATGGACAGCTTCCGATACCTCCAACCTGCCTTTAAGGTTCTCCTCTATCTCCATAGAAGAAAGTTCATTTTCGGCAATACTAATTGCCTCAAAATACTCCTGGGATATCTTCGCCACCTTCATAGAATACGAAAATGACCTTAAAATAATAGCCAGACCTATAGCTATAACCGCTATACTTGCAATAACTTCCAGCATCAGATATCCGTACTTACGGTTCTTGAATAACATTAACAACTCCGCATGAAGGATTTGTCGTTACGCGATACCGTAACACTCCGCTCCCTGCTCTTGCAGAAAAATCGCTGCATGAGCCATCCGGATAAAACAATATTGACTTTTCGCCATTAAGCGGTTCTATCGGCAATTTTTTAGGAATTCGACCTATTCGTTCAATCCGCCATTTCTCGTCCGCCTTAGTTTCGAGCAATATCTTCTTTTCATCTAAATCCAACCTTATTCTGTACTGAAAAGAGGAGCTAACGGATTTTGCCCTCGCATATCCGGAAAAAGCAACGAGATCTGACAAAAAATTCCGTGTTTCGATCGAACCGATCGCGTTGTTCATTCTGGGGATTGCGGCAGAAAATAATACAGTAAGAATAAAAAGAACAAACAAAAGCTCTAATAATGTAAAACCGCCGCTGCCTTTTCGCGAAATAGCGGCCATTAATCCTGCCCGGACAAATCCTGCTTATTGGAAATGTCATCCCCTCCGCCGGAAGCGCCATCCCTGCCGTAAGAGATAAGCTCATAATCCTTCTTATCGGAACTCGGTTTATAGATGTATTCACGCCCCCACGGGTCCAAAGGCTTTTTCTTGAGATACGGGCCGTTCCAATTCTTCAAATCTCCCGGCTTTTCCATTAAAGCATTTAGCTTATCAGGGTAGACCCCTATATCCATTTCATACATATCCAACGCCGTTGAAATGCTGGAATTAATATCTGAGAGCGCCACCTGCTGTCTTGCCTGCTCCGACCTCCCCGCGAATCTCGGGAGCACCATAGATGCAAGGATCCCGATAATCACAACGACCAGCAATATTTCCACAAACGTAAAACCTCCTCTTCTCATATTCCTCTCCTTTTTATTTGACCATAAGATTAAGCTGAAATATAGGCAGCAACATCGCAACTACGATAAAGGCTACCACGGCGCCCATCGCCAATATCATGAGCGGTTCTATCAAAGAAGTCATAATCTTTACCGCCCTATCAGCATCATGTTCATAAGAATCTCCTATACGGTTAAGCGCCCCCTCGAGATTCCCGCTTTCCTCGCCTACCGATATCATATTTTTGATAAACGCCGGAAATTGCGCGTTATCCTTTATCGCGGCAGAAAAAGACGCGCCGTCCCTTATCTTTGAGCCTATCACCTCGAATTCACACCTCAAAACTTCATTTGCGGAAGTCGCTGAAACTACTTCTATTGAGCGTAAAATGGGCACGCCGTTGTCGAGCAAAACCGCCAGGGATTTCGTCATCCTGCTTAATTCCGTTTTCTTTATAAAACCGCCAAAAAGCGGGGTGCTCAAAATAAACAAATCTATCCGGTATTTACCCTGACGCGAAGAAGCAGCCCTTGCAATCATAATAATAACCGCGGCCGATATACATAAAATCAACCACCAGAACCGGGCAAAATAATCGCTTATACCTATCATTAATCTTGTGGGAAACGGAAGGGCCTGTCCGAATTCATCAAATATATCCGTCAATTTTGGAATAACAAACGAAAGAAGGACAAAAACCGTACCTATGCCAACGGCCAAAACCAGACAAGGATAAGCCATCGCGGATTGTATTTTGGACTTAATGTCGTCTTCTTTTTCATAATGGACCGACAGCCGCTTGAGGACATTTTCAAGAACTCCTCCAACCTCGCCGGAATTCACCATACTCACAAAAAAACCGGAAAATACTTTCGGATGGGCCGCGAATGCCTCGGAAAGAGGTACCCCGTCCCTGACTTTTTCTTCCACATCCCCAAGCACGGCTTTGAGAACCTTATTTTCCATTTGGTCTCGAAGAACTCCCAAAGCGCTCATTAATGTAAGCCCTGAGCCGAGCAAATCTGAAAACTGATGAGTAAAAACAGCCATATCCTTGGTACCTACCCTGCCGGAAAACGGGAACCGCCCTGCAACCGATACGGGGCCGTTTTCCGCATCAATTCTCAGAGGATACATGCCCATCTGAGACAATCGGGAAACAACAATTCTTTCATTGTCGGCTTCCATCCGGCCTTCTATAATATCTTTTGCGCCCTTCTTCGCCTTGTACGCAAATTTTGACATTAAATATCCAGGTTCTCTTTCGGGGTGACCCTGACAACTTCATCAACGGTCGTCAAACCCCTGAAAACTTTCTCTATACCGTCGTTGCGCAATGTTTTCATTCCAAATTTCACAGCCTTATTCCTTATCTGGTCCGAGGAACGCCTGTCCAGGACCATTTGGCGTATCTCCTCGTTAAGTACAAAAAACTCGTATATCGCGGTCCTGCCGCGATATCCGGTATGCTTGCACGCTTCGCAACCTTTTCCTTCAAATATACCCGCATCTTTTGGGATCTCTTTTATTCCTAATTTGCCCAAAACTGTTCGCTTTTCGTCAACGGGTCGTTTACACTCCGGACAAATAAGCCTTACAAGCCGTTGCGCTATAACGCACTCTACGGACGAAGCGACCAGATACGGCTCTATGCCCATATCGAGAAGACGCGTCATAGCTCCGGCGGCATCGTTCGTGTGCAGTGTCGAAAATACCAAATGTCCGGTAAGGGCAATCCTTATGGCTATCTCTGCTGTCTCTATATCCCTGATCTCCCCCACCATCATAACATCGGGATCATGCCTGAGCATGGAACGCAAACCGTTAGCGAACGTAAGGCCGATCTTCGGATGAACGTTTATCTGCGTGATTCCTTTAAGATGGTATTCTATCGGGTCCTCTATGGTAAGTATCTTCGATTCATGATTGTTTATATTTGAAAGACACGCGTAAAGTGTCGTGCTCTTTCCGGACCCGGTCGGGCCGGTAACGAGTATTATCCCGTGAGGCTTCTTTATTATCTCGTTAAGTATATTCAAATCAAACGACGACAGGCCAAGTTCTTCAAGATCATAAAGCATCTTTGTCATAAGAAGCCTTATTCCTACGCTTTCGCCAAACGGGGTCGGAAGTATAGACACCCTAAGGTCGAGATCTTCCTGCCCCACTTTAACCTTCATTCTTCCGTCTTGCGGAAGACGGTGTTCGGCGATATTGAGATTTGACATTATCTTTATTCTCGATATTATAGCCGACTGGAAGTATTTGATCGTGGGAGGTATTGCGGCATCGTAAAGAACACCGTCTATCCTGTATCTAACCTTTAGTTCGTCTTCATACGGTTCTATATGTATATCGGTAGCCCTGTCATAATATGCCTGCTGTATGATCTGGTTAACGAACTTGATTATAGAGGCGTCATCGGCGAGTTCCTCGGAATCATCCGCGCCCGCGGAAAAAACAACCGGCTTTTCCGAAGATTCGGTCTCGGCAATGATATTCTCTATGGTATCTGCACCTATCCCGTAATATTTTTTTATCGATTCAAGAATGTCTTTCTCACCGGCAAGACAAGCGCAAACTTCATACCCAAGTAGAAGCTTTACGTCGTCAAGCGTATGGACATCGAGCGGATCGGTAACCGCCACGGAAAGGATCCCATCTTTAAAATCTATCGGCATTAACCTATAATGGATGGCGAACTTGGCGGGTACTTTTTGAAGAACGGACTTATCTATCTTTTTTTCTTTGATTTTGACGTATGGGATCTGCAACTGCCCGGAAAGGATCTTCAGAATTTTTTCTTCCGTGGAAAAACCCATATCCGCTATAACCTGACAGACAAATTTCCCGGATTTTTTCTTCTCCTTTAGGCACTGTTCGAGCTGCTCCGGCGTTATAAGCCCCTCCTCGATAAGCATCTCGCCTATTAGCATGCTGTCTTTGGCGGACATTTTTCTCCTTGATTGAAATTTCAATCGACATGCCTATTATACCTCATATATCCGGGCCTTTAAAGATTTTCATCCAGCCAAGCGGCCGCTTCCTCGTACTTCGAGGCAGGCGCGATCATATGGCCGCCACCGAATTCAGTCCACTTTGTTTTCCATCCCAGATCCTCAAGAAATTTCCTGTCGCGTTTCATTTCGTTATACCGAAAGTCGGATGCGCTTGCTATAAATACCGCCAGTTTATTCCTGGGATATTTGCTTTTTTGTGAAATATAGTTCTCATTGATCATTCCCGTATTTATGACTACCGCTTTTATCAGATCTGGATACATGCAAGCAAACATATGGGAACCCATAGCTCCTCCTGAAAAACCGGAAGCAATCACTTTAGTCTTGGAAACAGGGTATTTACCATAAAGTTTAGGCACCGCGGAGGCTAATTCGCCGAGTATCGGCGCTACAGATATTCCATTTTGAAATTTCTTGGAGGCCATGATTATCCATTTATGCTTATCCGCAGTCTGTTTCCAGACATCTATCATGGACTGGGCGTCGGCGCTTGGGGATAGAGCGATCACCAACAGATAACGCTTTTGGTTGCTCAAGCCTCCCGGGATATAAAGGATGTATGCGGGATCATTGACGATCTTGGGCTCGGGGGCCTTTTTCACTATTTTCTTGGGCGATTCGGAATACGACGTTTCTTTTTTCGGCAAAGCTATTTCAGCAGGCCGGCTAAGCTTTTCCTGCTCAACGATAACGGGCTTTTCCTTTTTTGGCTCCTCCGGAGGCAACGGCTTGACTACTATATCTTTGATCTCGGATTTGTTGAATTCCGTGGTGATCGTTCCCGTCCTCCCAAGGGAGAATTTGACATACTCTCCCTCCTGGTCGAGAATCTTTCCGGTCAATATCCTGCCATCGTTAAAACGCAGTTCATCGGCATTTGCGATATTAAACATCGTGATCAATACTAATATTGCAAATTTAACGGTATCTCTTTTTGTGTTCATTCAGCGTTTTAAGCCTTTCTACTTTAGTTTCAAACATATCAATAATGGCATTAAAATAACTCTTCATACATTTTGTTGAGCAAAACATTAAACTATAGGCCCCACCCTTAACTTCATCTGCAACTGACATTATTAGGCCTATTTCTTTTTCTTTACCCATTTTATTGTCATGAGCCTCGTGCCAATGCAATTCAAGAAAACCATACATATTATTATCGGAGCATAGATAATATCCATATTGCTTGATTTTTTTCTTAATAACGCGCCTGCACGCAATACTGCCATTGAATTAGGCTCATGAACTTTTGCCTTCTTGCACCAAGGGCATACAGGTTTGCTTGGAAAATAATTAATTTTACCTTTAATAAGAGGCAACTTCCGCTTATGTCTACTATTTTTCCATTGCATGATATAGTAACATTAATGGGCTCGAGCTCAACCACAAGGACTTCTTCTTCGGGATAAACCATGTCATCGGCACCTAATACCGTTGGTTCTGCAAGTAATGATATAACACTAGCAATGACATTTATTTTCCCTAATTTTATCAAAAAATTAACCGCTTTATTTGGAACTGCTCCAGTTACTACCTTTCCCCCCTGCTAAGCACATGCCAGTGCTCGCCACCATGAAAATTGTCATGCGCATATTTTATGAATCTATATGCTCCTTTAACTATTTCCTCTTTTCCCTTCAGCCCCCACGGATCATTCCTATTAATCGGATCATTGTTGCAGTAGAGGTATAGATTCGGTCCATCCACTTGTCCCAACGGATCCGGTGTTATAAACCTCCCAATCAGCGGGTTATAGTATCTTCTGCCGAAGAAGACAAGTCCGGTCTCAGGAGAGTATTCCTTGGTCTTGTAGGCGTATTTGGCGGTTAAGGCTCCTGCTGAGTTGGTTACCTGGTTGAGGTTACCAAGGTTGGAGTCGTGGTAATAGAGGGTATTGGTGCCGTCATAGCTTGAAATAAGGCCTCCTATGCCTCCTGGGACACCTGGAAGCCTCGTGTAGGCAGCTATATAGGTGCCAGGGCCATTCCTTTCAATGAGCGAGAGTAGGCCGTCGTAGATATATTCTACCTCATTGGAGTCTATATAGGAATAGGTTCTTCTGCCGTCTCCGGAGTAGCCGTAGTAGGCCTCGGAAGAAGGTGTAACGGCCGAGACGAGCCTGTTCTCGTAGTCATAGCCGTAGGTGGTGGTACCGTTAAGGGAGCTGACCTCTTGGGTCAGGCTGCCGTTGTTATTGTAGGTGTAGGAGATCTATTCGGGGGACAGTTCTGAGATAAAAAACGAAAACATGCTCTCCCCCTCCTATGCCATTCTGTTCTTCCCATAGCTAGAAATATCATGGGACTCAATACGGTTTTGAAAATAAATATCTTGGCATATCGTATTCTTCGCACCTAAGTAATTTGTTTTTCTTTAAAATATCTTCAAATGAATCAATGACGTTGTATAAATATTCATATCTAACATTTTTCCCTGCTTTAATAAGCACATAACTATAATTTCGATCTTTATAAATTTGCTTTAGAATATTCTCCATATTATTCATATCAATTTTTTTATACTCTTTTCCCCCTTTTGAAAATCTCTCCCAAGGTTCGGCAAATATATAACCGTCTTCATCCGGGATAGATATGACTATTGTTTTATCAAGCATCGTTTTAACTAATGCTTCATCTATATATTTTATAATATCCTCTTTACTTCCTAATGTATATTTACCTATATTTTGTGACAACATTAGATGCTCTAAAGATTTGCCACCCATAACATAAGAACCTTTCTCTATATATTCTGTTTCGTCTGGAGATGAAACAATTTCTATATATTTATCGTTATTAATTCCTGATGTATTAATGTAGAATTGCGAATTTTTTTTCATTTTAAGTTTTGGGTCTTTAAATACAACTAATACTTCGTATCTTTTATCTTCCTCTGGATTAACACAAAATATCTCAGCATAGCCAACTAATCTGCCTTGATATCTAACTTTATCACCAGTTCTAAGACCATATAAATCATTGTAATATATAAACACATGATTACATTTAATTTTATTATCTCTTTTTTGAGATATTTTATTTATCTCAATAGTCAAAGGCTTATCCCCGCGAAAGAACATATATATTTCTTTGGCGAATCCTCCTAATGTTTTTTCAAAACTATCCCGCATTCCCTTATAAATTAAGGCGGTCGAACACAATATTACAATCAATGCTATGAATAATAATATTTTGGATCTTAAATATTTAATGATTTTCATAATAACTCCCTTCAGATTCTTTATTTTATTTCATTTTACTCATCATTAATTTGCCCCGAAACATTAATAGGACCGAGCCCCCATACGCTACCCGTTGCGTTCCATTCTCCCGTTTCTAGATTTACATGTAATGTTTCAACATCTGCATCAAAAGGGCCATAAGCATCTTTTACTGTAAAATTCTCCGCATTAAATGACTCGGGTGCCAATTGTTCGTTTAGCGTTATTTCTCCAATTGTTCCTAGCCCTTTTACTACTATGGTATAACCCCTCACCTGATATACGCCAGCTGGTATTGGAAATGAAATTGATTTATTTTTTAAATACTCTTTGATCGCCTCTAATAATTTCTTTATATCTTCTATGTCCTTCTTAAGCTTCTCAATATCCTCTTTTATTTGATTTGTTTCACAACCCTTCAGCCCCCAAGGGTCATATTTATTCACAGGATCATTATTGCAGTAAAGATAGAGGTTCGGTCCGTCTACTTGTCCCAGCGGGTCTTGGGTGATGAAGCGTCCTATCAGGGGGTTGTAGTATCTTCTTCCGAAGAATACAAGCCCCGTCTGGGGAGAGTATTCCTTGGTCTTGTAGGCGTATTTGGCGGTTAAGGAGCCGAAGGCATCATAGTCGTAGGTCTGGATGACGGCTCCTGCTGAGTTGGTTACCTGGTTGAGGTTACCTAGGTTGGAGTCGTGGTAGTAGAGGGTGTTGGTGCCGTCATGGCTTGAAATAAGCCCTCCTATGCCTNNAGGCCGTCGTAGATATATTCTACCTCATTGGAGTCTATATAGGAATAGGTTCTTCTGCCGTCTCCGGAGTAGCCGTAGTAGGCCTCGGAAGAAGGTGTAACGGCCGAGACGAGCCTGTTCTCGTAGTCATAGCCGTAGGTGGTGGTGCCATTAAGGGAGCTGACCTGTTGGGTCAGGTTGCCGTTGTTATTGTAGGTGTAGTTGAATGAATAATATCAAAGAACCATAACCTTATAAATAAGCTATATGACGATACTGATAAACGTTTTACTTTGAATTACCTTCTTTATCAAATATAGCCAAAGCTCCGATTAAAGACCTATCGGTCAATATCTCATAATCTTCGAGATGGATATGCCCCTGCTTTGGCCTTTCTATTAGATTTAAAATCAGATTACCAAGTTTTCTTAGGCCTTCTTCTGTGCCGTAGATACATATTTCGTTATTTTCATACCTTAATTCCAATGATTTGTCCTTAAAATTTGGTTTAACAAATATTGACATTTTGTCCTCCAATTATGATTATTAACATTTTTACCATTTCCAAAAATGAGGATGCCCCCACCATTTTCCATGGTGTGCCTTGTCCAATCTAAACCCCCATTTCCCGGGTTTAGAAATAACTCTTATTATATTGTTGGCTTGAGGTGCAGTATCAATTAATCCTGCGGATCCAGCCGCAGCTAGTCCTCCCGCGACAAGAAGAATGTCCCTTGCCGCTGCCCCCATATATCCACTTAGTTTGTAATTATACCCACAATCATTTTCATATCTATCTTTAAATGGATCTGAAAATGGTATAAATCCATCTATTGTTGAATATGCTCCCTTTTCAAGATCAAACCAAGAACTTTTATCAAATACAAGCCATGGCCTGTCGTTACCTAGGTGAAGCCCGCCAAACCATACGCCCCACAATCCATAAAAATCCGTTCGATTAACAGGATCGTCTCTTACATACAAATATACATTCGGTCCATCCGCCATCCCCAGCGGATCCGGTGTTATAAAGCGTCCTATCAGGGGGTTGTAGTATCTTCTGCCGAAGAAGATTAATCCCGTCTGGGGGGAGTATTCCTTGGTCTTGTAGGCGTATTTGGCGGTAAGAGCGCCTGATTGGGCGGTTATGTAGCCGAAGGCATCATAGTCGTAGGTCTGGATGACGGCTCCTGCTGAGTTGGTTACCTGGTTGAGGTTACCTAGGTTGGAGTCGTGGTAATAGAGGGTATTGGTGCCGTCATAGCTTGAAATAAGCCCTCCTATGCCTCCTGGGGCGCCCGGAAGCTTCGTGTAGGCGGCCAGGTAGCTTCCTGGGCCATTCCTTTCAATGAGCGATAGTAGGCCGTCGTAGATATATTTAACACATTCTATTCACAGCGTAAATTCTAATTCACTAAAAAGATAATAGCTGAATATTGCTAGTTACCCATCTGAAGAATTTCCCATTAAATAAGACCGGATTATTTCCAACAAAACCATTTTTCCCCGATTTGTCAAAATAAATTGCATCAAAGCGCTCATTGTTAACGTAATAAAATATTACGCCCAATCGAAGATCAGATATTTCGGATGATTTCTGCGCTGATAATGATGCAAGAGCTTCGGAAAATATATTCCGACAGCTTGCACTCCTTATATCCTTTATGGTCAATTTATAAACATATTGTTTTTCCAGCATTTCCGGAGTAATATTCGTTCTGGTCAATATTTTTGCAGGAATAGCTATAATCTCAATTTTACCGATCTCGTAATTATTCAGCTTCGTAACAATAGTGTTGATCTTTTGTTGAATTTGATCTTTGTTATCCATTGAATTATCCTTTGCTTGGACTATTACTGCTGACAGGAACATTATAATACTTAATGTTATTATTTTCTTCATTTTTACCTCGAGGTCGGGGTTGGAACACGATAAGTGCTGCTGCCAGAATGATTTTTCCTTTTTCCTTCGCCTAATGTATTCGCTGCATGTGTTTCTGAGCCTTTAATTACACGCCTTTCTTCTAAATTATCGTATTCTGGCCATGGTATCCCGCCAACTATTCTTTGAAAGAAATTAGCATTTGCATGATCCATTTCATGCCCTAATCCAAGTGCGGGGCTCTGCTTTCCTCCATTTGTTAGCTTGAGGGCACTATGCGGATCCCACGAAATTGTATTTGTAGAAGGGTCATAGCTGTCGTTGTCATCATCGTTTAAAATCACTGTGTAAATAACGGATGATTTTCGAAGATCGTCAATAATTTTTGCCATTACTGCATCACATTGTAGATATTTGATTGCTTCATCGTAGTCTTTTTTGTTTCCAATTATTATTATTGTTAACCCCCACGGATCATACTTATTCACAGGGTCATTGTTGCAGTAGAGGTATACATTCGGTCCGTCTGCCTGGCCTAAGGGGTCTTTTGTGATGAAGCGGCCTATTAAGGGGTTGTAGTATCTTCTGCCGAAGAAGATTAATCCCGTCTGGGGGGAGTATTCCTTGGTCTTGTAGGCGTATTTGGCGGTAAGAGCGCCTGATTGGGCGGTTATGTAGCCGAAGGCATCATAGTCGTAGGTCTGGATGACGGCTCCTGCTGAGTTGGTTACCTGGTTGAGGTTACCTAGGTTGGAGTCGTGGTAATAGAGGGTATTGGTGCCGTCATAGCTTGAAATAAGCCCTCCTATGCCTCCTGGGGCGCCCGGAAGCTTCGTGTAGGCGGCTATATAGGTGCCGGGGCCATTCCTTTCAATGAGCGGGGTGAGGCCGTCGTAGATATATTCTACCTCATTGGAGTCTATATAGGAATAGGTTCTTCTGCCGTCTCCGGAGTAGCCGTAGTAGGCCTCGGAGGAAGGTGTTACGGCCGAGACGAGCCTGTTCTCGTAGTCATAGCCGTAGGTGGTGGTACCGTTAAGAGAGCTGACCTGTTGGGTCAGGTTGCCGTTGTCGTCGTAGGTGTAGTTGATGGTCTCTCCTGCGGAGATAACCCTCGAGACGAGGCGGTTGGCGTAGTCATAGGTGTAGGTAATGGAGAATAATGTCAAAGAACCATAAGTCTATGCATAAACTATCCGGCGACACAAATAAATACTTCTATTTCGAATTTCCTTCTTCATCAAATATCGCCACAGCCCCAATCAATATTTTCACCCCTTAATTCCAGTGATCTGTCTCTGAAATCTGGTTTAATAAATGCCGACGCTTTAACCTCCGTTAATGCATTCAGCTAATCTAGTATTTTATTTGTTGCTCCTTAAAATACGTTTTAACACACTAAATACGGAACGATTGTTGATATGTTGTTCAACGGCCTTAAATAACGCAACCATATTGTTTCCTTTATCATCGCAGCAAAAAGGCGCTTTACGTCTGGTAACCGCAGCGTAATCCATAATGGCTTTTTTCAATGTTCCAATTTGTTTCTTATCGGACAAATACCGCACTTTTATGTCATTATTATCAACGTATAACCCTATCGGTCTACCATCCTTATCCCATCCAACGTATTCATTGTTATCGATGTCTATTATTTCTAAACCATTTAAAGCTAAAGGGCCATTAACCATATACATCCATTTATCCTTGTCCTGAATAAAAATCGGGAACACTATCTTCATCAGAACCCTCCTTGCCAGGGCCTGTGATTACCGATCCCGGGGCGACGATGATAATGTGGTAATTTACCCCTTGGATCTGTTGATTTAGAATTACCTGTCGGATTAACTCTAACATCGGGGGTTGCCGATCCTGGTTTTGTAAGAGTAATTTCTCCTCCTTTGAACCCGATATCGGCTGAACCAATACTTGTTACTCCCAACGCCTCAGCCGCAGCTAACCCTCCCGCGACAAGAAGCACATTCCTTGCAGTTGCCCCCATATATCCACTTAGTTTGTAATTATATCCACAATCATTTTCATATCTATCCTTAAATGGATCTGAAAATGGTATAAATCCATCTATTGTGGAATATGCTCCCTTTTCAAGGTCAAACCAAGAGCTGTTGTCAAATACAAGCCATGGTCTGTCGTTACCTAGGTGAAGCCCGCCAAACCATACGCCCCACAATCCATAGAAATCCGTTCGATTAACAGGATCGTCTCTTACATACAAATATACATTCGGTCCATCCGCCATCCCCAGCGGATCTGGTGTTATGAAGCGTCCTATCAGGGGGTTGTAGTATCTTCTTCCGAAGAATACAAGCCCCGTCTGGGGAGAGTATTCCTTGGTCTTGTAGGCGTATTTGGCGGTCAAGGCGCCTGATTGGGCGGTGATGGAGCCGAAGGCGTCGTAGTCGTAGGTCTGGATGACGGCGCCTGCTGAGTTGGTTACCTGGTTGAGGTTACCTAGGTTGGAGTCGTGGTAATAGAGGGTGTTGGTGCCGTCATGGCTTGATATAAGGCCTCCTATGCCTCCGGGGGCGCTTGGAAGCTTCGTGTAGGCAACCAGGACGTTATTCGAGGTGTCCCTTTCAATGAGCGGGAGTAAGCCGTCGTAGATATATCTTACCACATTGCCGCCGGTATTGACAGAGACCCTTCTGCCGTCTCCGGAGTAGACGTGGTAGATGTTGACCGAGGGGGTTATTACGCCCCATGGTCGATTCTCGTAGTCATAGTAGTAATAGGTGGCGCCATTAAGGGAACTGACCTCTTGGATCAGGTTGCCGTTGTTATTGTAGGTGTAGTTGATGGTCTCACCACCGGAGACGACCCTCGAGACGAGGCGGTTGGCGACGTTGTAGGTGTAGGTAATGGAGGCGGCGTCTCTTGTCTCGGTAAGACGGTTGCCGGCGTAGTCGTAGGCGTAGTCCCTGCTGAAGATGACGTTGTTCTGGGAGTCCTTCTTGTCCTCGTGGGTGAGCCTGCCGGCGTCGTTGTAGGTGTTGGCTGTATGTCAATGAACTAAAAAACAAAACTGGTTCTAGCCTAATAATCCCCTGATTAACGGGGACATCACACGCTCTCTTCTTTAAACTTTCCTCTTATGCTTGCCAGCCTGAGACTTATTCTTAGATCTTGGCTTACTATCATCAAATCATGCCCCTTATTTTCAATTTTTACATAATTAAAGACACCGCCAGTTGCTTTCCCTTTTGTAATATTTTCGAGATTAAAGAATTTGCATTCAATCACATTATACAATTCCATAGAATATTTCATTTTCGAACTGACTGTACTAATGTTAAAAAGGTGTTTTTCCTCATCATAGTTAAAGTCATTTTCCGCAAATTCTGAATCGTGCATCAAAGAAAATACATTTTTTAAATTAGATACACTTTGAATATTTATAATGTTCATTACGGAATCCTCCACACAGTCTTTCCCCAACCAGGACCTTTTATACCTTGCAGGTGTGGATAATTATGTGGGCCTTTAGCATGCGGTAAATGAACCTCTATTCTTATATTTGTTGCGGCCTCGTATATCATTGCGCCGCTTGCCACTGCAGCCGCCGCTGCAGCTGTTCCTACCGCAATTCTTTCGCTCCATTTCCATATACCTCCGGCACAATCGGTATAAAACATCGGGTCTCCCCATTGCGTAGGACCAAAAGGACCCCATTCGGAAACGGGCTGCCCATACGGTCCTGGAAGTACAGCTTCGGTTAACCACCAATTAATAGCGCTTTCGCCCCAATAAAGACCATAAAGATCCATCCTATTGATCGAATCGCTAAGACAATACAAATACATATTCGGACCATCCGCCATCCCTAACGGATCCGGTGTAATAAACCTTCCAATGAGCGGATTATAATATCTTCTGCCGAAGAAGACAAGCCCCGTCTCAGGGGAGTATTCCTTGGTCTTGTAGGCGTATTTGGCGGTAAGAGCGCCTGATTGGGCGGTTATGTAGCCGAAGGCATCATAGTCGTAGGTCTGGATGACGGCTC
>DISH01000005.1 GCA_002421665.1 Candidatus Omnitrophica bacterium UBA6215 | reverse complement strand
TTTTTGACATTGTTCGCCTTCTAACATTTGAACTCAGCGGCGGCGACCTTCATAAACATGCTGGCGCTGTCCGCTGGAGTGAATTGTTAGACCTTTTCTTTTTCCTTATTTACTATTCCGTATTTTAATTTTACATTTTCTCGCATAAAGTAATATAAAACTATAACATTAGCAATCAATGGGATTATCCCGTAAATTAGCCCTTCCCCAGCATCTTTGAATATTACAATATAAATCGCTACTGGAATTCCAATTGTCGATATAATTATTGCGGCTAATCTTGCCCATTGCTTTAATTTGATAATTCCGATACCAAGAAAAATATATAAAATGCCCCGCGCGGAATCATACGGGGATAAATTCATAACACTAATATCTATTGGTCTTAAAAAATATTGTAATATATTTATATAGACGGCTATACCGTTTATTATCCATAGGACTCCTATTATTTTTGCGCCAAATGGCGTATCATTGCTCATATATTTATATGTCTAACGTCTGAACTCAGCGGCGGCGACCATATATCAGGATGCCAGCGCCGTCCGCTGGAGTGAATTGTTAGATGTTTATATATTTGGCGCCCCACATATAAATATAGGCGCAAACAGCGCCCAAATAAAGTAGACCATAGAAATAATCAATATCATCAAAACCGCCCAATTAGGAAATAATGATCTTTTCCCGGATATATCTCTGAATATAATCAGATTGGCAACAATGCAGCTAATTAACAGCCATATAATAGGAGGCGTAGATACAACTATGCCTCTTGGCGAAGGTAATGCAATTTTCATTTCCTTAAATATTTCAGTAAATTTAGGCACTAAAATATACAACGAGACGCCGTATAGCAAATACACCGCCGTGTAAATCCATGACGAGAGGGCTATTTTATTGTTTTTTATCATTTACTATTTCTCCATCTAACGACGAATTGAGCGGAGAGCTTAATGAGTTCGCTCGGATGTTTTGTTATCTGAATTCATTGCTACTGTTGCAATAATTGCTGCGGACACTCCCGAAACAGCAGCCAGGGAGAACCACATATTGCTCTGATCTATGATAGCCCTGTTGGCCCGAAGGATGCGAATCTCGGCACCGACAGATTCTGCGATATTTTCCCGGGACATCTCATCGGTCCAGTCAACCCTTATGTTGGTCCATGTTCCATCAGGATTGATAAAACGATTTCGGAAGACTTTCCCGGTCGCAATGTCCTCAAACAACGCAAGCCCGATAAAAACCACCGACAACACAATGAGAGTAATAGCAGAACGCATAGCGATTTTTCGTCTTTTTTTCATCTCTCCTCCATCTAACGTGAAGTTCACTCTCGGGACACTTTGTGTCCCGTAGGGTGAAACGGCTGGTTGGAGCTCATTTCCTGTTCCTTTTGATTTTGCGAGTAGCTATCCATATTCCGCCTAGAATACCGCACCAAGCCGTTGAGTTGGCAATAAACTTAATTAGGCTGTAGTCCGGCCAAGTATATCCGGAGGCGGTAGTCATAAAGGGAATTGGGAATCCTCGGAAATATTTAATCCCGATGGTAGCCTCTTCAGAGGCATCAGTTCCCAGTATGATATTTTCGGATAGACCGGAAAGCAAGATCCCGCAGATAAGGATCAACATGGTTGCGCCGAGAATCCTGAATATTTTCATCGTACTGGCTCCAACATTTGAACTCAGCGGCTGGCCCCTCCTACCCCGTGCTGGGATAGTCCGCTGGAGTGAATTGTTAGGCGCCTTATTTTAACGAACTAAAATATGCTACTAGCGCCTTGTCCAATGGTTCAATTAATGCTTTTGCTTCTTTGGTATATACTCCACCATTAATATATCCGGGAGAAGTAAGAATCATATATTCTTTTGTTTCAGAATAGTAAATCGGTATATTCGAAGACATCATCTCTGTTTTCTTTATTGCCTTTGATATTTCTTCCTTATTCTTAATATCGTAAAACAGCAACTTTAAGGATGGATTAAATTTAACTTGTTTATTTGGAGTTACTTCACGTATAAGATATTCATTTTCATTTTTGAAACTTAATTGAAATAAAGCTTTTTCAAGCCCTACAAGATTCGATATATTCTTATCTATTTCCACAGACCATCCCTGAGGTAGTATGTTTTTAACTCCCCTTATTATCTGATCCTCATTCGCGGAAGCACAACTTGCCGAAATCAAAAAGATAAGAATGATTGGAATTAACAATTTTTTCATATTATTATATTACGCCTAACGCCGCGAAATCAGCGGCTCGAAGGGGCGGCGCCAGCTGCCCCGGAGGTCCGCTGTATTGAGTTGTTAGCGGTTTATTTGTTTCTTTTTTTAACCAACCATTGAATCACTTTTGAAATCCAATAAGTCGGAATAATCACAATAATTAACCCGTACACCCATCCAAATAAATATGCAAAAGTTCTTGGCCCTCCGTCATTTGGATTAAACGGATGTGTGTATGCCCAATCAACGTATTTCTGTAATATAGCCCAGAAAACAACGGTCGCAATAACCAATAAGATCCATTTGATGATTGGCTTTTTTATAAAGCTTGCGCTGCCCGACAAAAGCGCCGGAATACCAATCATTGTTATTAGGTATGGATTCATTATTTTTTTCCTGCTAACATTTGAACTCAGCGGCTGGTACCTTATAATCAGGATGCTGGAACAGTCCGCTGCAGTGAATTGTTATCTGTTCATATATTCATGACGCTTTATTAATTCGTCTTTCCTTTGTTTAATAAGCATTTCTATCTTCTCGTCGGCTTGTTTTGAAGTAAGATTGCCATGCTTCATCATTACATTTCTGGTCTTTATCAGGGGTACTTTTAATGAAAATATGCTGGACGCTATTAGAAGAACAACGATACAGGCAATTACCGGATATATTCTTTCACAAATACTTTTGTTTTTCCCGAATAATGGCATAATAATTAGCGCCGCTAACACCAACAATATAATCAGCATCAATAACAAGAAATACCTTCTAATAAAATCGCTTAAAGAAATGCATATCAAAGTCGGCAGAGGTATTGCAACGCCAATAGTTGTATAGCGGAATTTATAGTCAGGTGCAACATTTAAAAGAATACACGCCTCTATTGCTACCGCGATAACCAAGACTATGAGAGATATTATAATGATTGCATTTGATTTGTTTTCTTTATTCATTTATATTCTCCAGATAACATTTGAACTCAGCGGCTGGCCCCTTAACCCAGGATGCTGGGATAGTCCGCTGGAGTGAATTGTTATAAGTCTAATCTGACTCGCAATAAAAAACTATATTTCGTAATTCATCAACCCATATTTCAATAATAGGTACTTTTGAATTTGAAAATTGCGTCCCTTTCTGAATTGATTCTATATCAAACCACGAAGGAGATTCGCGATCCTTTGTAGGATTACTTGTTATCTTCTTTTCTTGATCTATTCCTTGACTCCTCGCCCATCTGATACCCTCAATAGAATCTATATTAAAACGGGCCATGTAAAGAAAATGACCAGGACCGACACTTTGATCAAGAATCCATATTTCATTAGCAGAATCAGGGAGATTAATTTTCAAATGAGGCTTTGCTTCAATAATACTCATAGCATGGCTTGATTCATATCGCGGACGATAAAATATAACAACACAAATAAGACCGATAAATATCATAATTCCAATAATAATAAGAGGTGCTGTAAATTTTTTCATTATTTCATCTTCCTCCTCTTATAACATTTGAACTCAGCGGCTAGCCCCCTATACCCCAGGATGCTGGGATAGTCCGCTGGAGTGAATTGTTAGATGTTTTTTATTAAAATTCTAACTTTGGATCTCCCGTCCAATAAAACATTTTGAGTTTATTAGTTTTTGAATTATAAAACACGCCAATTCCTCTGTGCCCTTTATCCCATGAGGATACTATATTTTCAGTAAAATCATTTATATTTATCCACCATTTTGGAGGATCAAATATATTAATTTCATGCTCGATTATGCGAGTATTTACGTTTTTCAGTGAAACTAAATCTGCAGGTTTATTTCCTGCGATTGCTAAGTTATTATCCATTATTGTTTTGATATTTGGCGCATTTACAGTAGCTTCAACATATACATGTATATAATCGGGACTATAACGTCTTCCAATATTTATATTTGTGCTATCTTCCGGCATAAAAAATACTTTTGCATAATTCTCTTTTTTAAATTGGTTGTAAGATAT
This sequence comes from Candidatus Omnitrophica bacterium UBA6215, assembly GCA_002421665.1. Taxonomy (GTDB): domain Bacteria; phylum Omnitrophota; class Gorgyraeia; order Pluralincolimonadales; family Pluralincolimonadaceae; genus UBA6215. The sequence continues at coordinate 175,201 of DISH01000005.1, read as the reverse complement.
ATTCTTTCTTTCTGAATAAGCAAGCCAGGAGAGTAACTGAAACGATAACAATATTATTAATAGAAATACAATAAGTAATTTCAGATAGGCAGATTTCCTCTTTACTATTAATAGAATTAAAAAAATTGCCGATAATATAATCGATACTGCAATTAGCGCAAATATCGGAAGTGCGATCATTTATTATCTCCTTTGTCTAACGTTTGAACTCAGCGGCTAGCACCCTAAAAACGGGACGCTGGGACAGTCCGCTGCAGTGAATTGTTATGAACCATTTTTTATAATATTCTTTTTAGGTGGCTCAATTTCTATTATTTTTCTATATTTTTCAATAAATATACTTGCATTTATATCTGAACCATCTATTTTAAAGGTAAATTTCGTTGCTTCTGGCGTGAATTTAAAGTTATCTCCTAATGCTTTTTCAAGCAATGCGTCATATTCAATTTTAAGGGAATTGTTTTGTAAAACACTCAGATTTGTTGATGAAAACATATCCCAATCGGGCTTTATTTCATTCTTACCCTGGCTCTTGCTTACCATTTCTCTATCGCTAAATTCTTTCAAATCATCCAAGGATTTCGGCCATTTGCCCTCCTTCAGATAATATGATGATGCAATAATCACAATTATTCTATCTTGAATAATTTCCTGAGCTTTATAATAACCTATTTCTCCGATGGCCTCTTTCGCTTGCCTTATGCTAACGCATCCGGAAATCAGTATTATAAAAATGGCTGATAGTGCATATTTTGTTATTATTTTCATCTCATAACATTTGAACTCAGCGGCGGCGACCCCTACTAACATTCTGGCGCTGTCCGCTGTAGTGAATTGTTAGGTGCCTATTATTTTATTGGCTGCCTTTCTTTGCCTGATATAAGCACTTTGGATAAATCAATTTCTATTGAATCGCCTTTATTTAATTTTCCATAAGATTTGCCGTTTACAGATAATTCGTCTTTACTTATGCAAATATGATATCTTCCAACATCATATGTATGTTTCCCGGATAAGTCATTTGACATGTCCCATATGTTTCCGGGATGTACTGTAATTAGATACCCTCCTATTTCCTTCTTGCTTTCTTTCACTGCGGATGAATCCATTATTTCCTTGTCGGTCATGGCAACGCCTTGGCGGGCGTTACCGGATATAAATACTTTTCCATGATTAACAAGTACACTATCTCCGGGGGCTAGTTTACCATACTTCTTGTCGTTGACTATCAATTCGTCATTCAAAATAGCGAATGAAGTATCACCATATACATAGCCATGGCTATAGATATAGTACGTTTCAGAAAAATATTTGCCGAGGTCTCCAGGATTGACTACAACATGATGAGATTCTATATCATATTCTTTCTTTTTTTCATTTATAGTGGCGTTAGATTTCACCGAACAACCAGCAATTAAGCTAACCATGGCAAGCAAGAATATGATTTTGCTATATTTTTTCATATATCTCCCTATTATTTCCTCACCTAACATTTGAACTCAGCGGCGGCGACCCGCTAAAACATGCTGGCGCTGTCCGCTGGAGTGAATTGTTAGACATTTATTTGGATTCAATCTTTCATTTTTGTTATTTCTTCAGGTATCCCATATTTCTGGTGATATTGCGATTCTACACGAACTCTTTGTAGCTCAACAAATATGAATAGCAAAATTACCAAGATTGCAACCAATAATGTTAATAAGGATTTGCGCCATTTTTTTCTCATCGCCAACACCGCGGAATAACAGAGGAGCGCGGCGAACAATATGAAACCGCCAGGTATATACATTTTATTTTATCCTTCTCCGTCTAACATTTGAACTCAGCGGCTAGCCCCTTAACCTAAGGAGCTGGGATAGTCCGCTGGAGTGAATTGTTAGATGCCCTTTTTATTGAATATCTCTTTTATATCTTTTCTGGTAATAATATAAAGCACTATTATTTCAATAGTCAATATAATATAACTCGGTATCATGCTTAATTTTATGACATAAGCGCCTTTGGGAATGATAATAGCCTTGCTGGAGGTAAAATAGACATATAAATAATTGCATATTCCAAATATTCTAAGGCAAATATCTATTATAAGAAAGGTAAGAAGTACTATCCTTCCCCAGTTTTTAACTAATATGAATGATATGCCACCTATAACAAGGGCTAATAGGACTAATAGATTTAATATTATTAGTGCGCCCATCATGATCCCAGAGGATTGAATGCCTCTTATTAATGTTAAGGAATTGATAAGGTTGAATAGGCCATAGAGGATTGCGATAATTCCTATTATTCTTATCTTATTCATTTTATCTCCTCATCTAACATTTGAACTCAGCGGCTGGCACCTTAACCTAGGACGCTGGGACAGTCCGCTGGAGTGAATTGTTATATGTTTTTATAATTTTCTGGATTTTTATAATATTCCTTTAATCCATTAATAAAGGGATCGAATACGTGTAATTCATTTATTCCAATCCTTGAACTCATTCTTGTTCCCCAATCACTAATTTTATTAACTTGTAAGCCTTCTTCGAGTAGTCTTATCATCTCAGTAGTATTATTTCTATGGGTTCCTGTCTGACTCTTTTGTATAGATGCCCCAAAGAAATAAAGATCGTCTATTATTTTCTTCCTTAGCTCTTCATAAATTGTCTGTAATGCACCATTTTTTGTTCGTTCATAATCAAGCAATGTTTTTTTATATTTTTCCCAATTACAGGCAAAATGTTTAGATCTATTTTGCATATTTATTCTATTCTTAACGTATGGTAATAAGCGATAGGCAAAATATATAAACGCCAATAAAATAAATATTTCCAAAATGTTTATTCTCAAGATGGGTTTAACCAAAAATGAATAGTTTTGTGAATTTTGAATAAATCTTAAATAAGAATCGATCAATAAAAGAAGGAACGTGGTTATTTTTATGAATTTATCCATTATGACTTTCTTTTGTCATTAGGGTCTTTATTGCCCATATTATAAATCTAAAAAGCAAATATACTGGATAAGCAAGAAGTAGGCAAAGAAATATATTGAATTTTATTTTTGATATAGGTAGCTCTTTTTTAATAATGTTTAAATCTTTTATGCTTTCGAGCTTTCCTCTGCTGCCTAGCTCTTTTAATGCGTCTGCTTTTGTAAAGTTAAAACCATCAGCCTTTTCTTCAACATATTTCTTGTCTACAATAACAGTATAAATTATTCCGGTTTTTGTATCAGTTATCTTGAGTCTTTTTTCTTGTAGTAGATCTATAGGTTTATCTATTTCTTTAATCGTAACGGTTTCGGGAAGAGATAAAGCAATTCCACTTAATATTACAATTGATAAAATAATTAACCCTTCTCGGGCGACTATTTTCTTGATTTTCATTTTCATTTTATTTTCATATAACGTCTGAACTCAGCGGCTGGCACCTTAAAACAGGCGGCCGGGACAGTCCGCTGGAGTGAATTGTTAGCTGTTTATTTCATTGAAAGAACTATAATTCTAATCAATTGTACTGTTAAATATATGGGTAGTAATAACAATATTCCTGAAATAATTGTTTTTGCGTCATTAAATGCTTTTTTCAATCCGAGATTTTTCACCAATATTACAAGCCGGATGATTCCGATCCACCCAAATAGCATAGAACCTAACGCTAACGGCAAAACATAAGTAACTCCATGCGCCCATGCTTTCGAAGCATCACCATAAGACGCCGGTTCTTTCGCAAAAATAAGCGCAAATAGTACGGCAGATAAAATGCCGTGAATTAATATTGCCGTTCTATTTTTTGTTATTTTATCCATTTCCCTTAGCTAACATTTAATAGACGAGTGTCGTTTTTTGTGCTATTGGCTTGAAATCCTAAGTTAAAGTTTACATTGGGGTTAGGCGTTTGTAAAGGGAATTATTTTGACATATTTCGTGTTTTGGCTATAATAGCGTGATAGACGAAAGGGGTAATTTCCGAAAAAATGATAGCAACTACCGCTAAAAACGAGATCCTGCCGGAATTCCAAAAATTCCTTATTGATAAGGGCTTTGCTTCTGAAAGGCACGCTCCATTCTATGCGCTTTGGGTTAGCAGGTTCCTATCCTGCATAAACTCCGCGGACTGTTCGGACGTGGGAAAACGCGGGGAAGAGTTCCTCTCCGGTTTGGCTGAAAATGGAAATATCGCCGATTGGCAGGTCAACCAGGCCCGCGACGCGTTAAAACTGTATATCTATCACTTCGAAAATAACGGGTTGGCTGAAATTTCAGAAAGGGCAAACGGCAGTAACAAACTTGCCGCGGACAAGAAGCGGCTGGTCCCGGCCATGCGGGAAGCTATAAGGATAAAACATTACTCGTATAAGACCGAGCGCTCGTATATCGGCTGGGTGGAAAGATTTTATGAATATACCGTCAACGTAAAAAAGAAGGACCTGAACAGGCAGGGATTCGATTCCGGCGATGTCCGGGATTTCTTGAGCCATCTTGCCCTGGAACAAAAAGTCTCCTCTTCTACCCAAAATCAGGCGTTAAATGCCCTTCTTTTCCTGTTCAGGAACGTCCTGATGACGGGCCTTGAAGAGCTCAATCATACTGTCCGCGCGAAACGCGGCCCGAAATTGCCTGTTGTCCTGTCAAAGGAAGAGACCGGCAAAGTACTTAACAATGCCTCGGGTGATGATTTGTTATATCTTCAGCTGATTTACGGCACCGGGATGCGCCTGATGGAGCTTGTGCGCTTAAGGGTCCAGGATGTCGATTTCGACTCAAACCTTATATACATACGCGACGGTAAGGGAAATAAAGACAGGGCGACGATGCTTCCCGGCGCCGTCAGGGAGAGGCTGCGCGAAAGGATCGCGCGGACCAGGGCCGTTCATGAAAAAGATGCTGTATCCGGATACGGGGAAGCCTCCCTCCCTTTCGCCCTCGAAAAAAAATACCCCAATTCCGGTAAAGATTTTAAATGGCAGTTCGTCTTCCCGTCGGCAAAACTTTCTATCGATCCGGCCTGCAGGAAGATAAGGCGGTTCCATATGAGCGAAAAAAACGTTCAAACGGCTATGGCCGGTGCGGTAAGAAAAGCCGGTATAACCAAGCACGCCACCGTCCACACTCTAAGGCACAGTTTCGCCACGCATTTGTTGTTGGACGGGGTTAATATCAGGGAAGTCCAGGAATTGCTCGGGCATGAGCACGTGGAAACGACGATGATCTACACCCACGTGATACGCGATATGTCTAACGCGCCGAAGAGCCCGTTGGATAAACTTTACGCGGATAATAACGGGCAATAACCGTTTGCCTGCCGCTACTTTACGCTTTGTGAGATGATGCCGACGGCCTTTTCGTACTTGGCGCGGGAGGTAAGGTAACCCGAGATGGCGGAGGCGCGGTTCTGCTTCGCGCCGACAAGCTGGGTCTCGGCGTCGGTCACCTCTATAATTGAGCCAAGTCCTTCCTCGTAGCGCGCGTTCGCGATCTCAAGGTTCTCCGAGGACTGTTGCAACAGTTTTTCGGTAACATCGAACCTCTCCCTCGCTTCCGCCAGTCCCAAAACCGAGTCCTGGACCTCAAGCGATATCTTAAGGGATTCGTCCTCTATCGCGTACTGCGCCATCTTAAGGCTCGCCTGCGCGGCTTCAACCTCCGACTTCGTCCTGAGGCCGTCAAACCACGGGAAATTCACCGAGAGGCCGGCGTTCCAGCTTTTAACGTTGCCCACGCCTTCGGTGTCCGTATCGCTGACCTGGTGCGCGCCGGCCGCCGAGATCGTAGGCCAGTTGCCCTTCTTCTTGACCTCTATATCCGCCTGCGCCGCACGCGCCTGTGATTGCAGTTTTACGAGCTCTACGCGGTTATCCATCGCGGTTTTGAGGGCATCGGAGAGATCTGTCTCCCGCGGTTCCGGCATTCCGTATTCTTCCACCGCGAAATCCGAGCTGTCCTTATTGCCCATCACGCTGTTGAGCGACGCCTTGGCGAGTTTATAATCCTTCTGCGCGGTAACGAGATCCAGCTTCGCATTGGAGACCTCTACCTCGGCTTTCGTTACATCGTACTTCTGCCTGTAGCCGACCTCAAAAAGGCCCTCTGCCCTTTCGAGGTGTATCTGCGACTGCCTTAGGTTCTCCCGGGCAACGGCAAGCATCAGCTGCGTCCTGAGCACTGCGTAATAAGCCTTCTTGGCCTCGAGAATAGTGTTTTCCTGCGTCTCGAGGAAGGCGCACTGCGCCGAAGTAAGGTTCTCCTTGGCGAGTTTTATGCTGTTGAGCGTCTTGCCGAAATCCCATATCAACTGGCTGGCCCCCGTGGACTCCTGCGCTATATTGTAGCGCTTGGCAAAACCTCCCGCCGACGCCATAGCTTCACTGTCGGGCCCGAGAGTTATTTTTGAGGTATCGTAATGCGTATACCCGCCCGAGGTGGATACCTGCGGCATGTATGCCGACTTCGCGACGCCCACCATCGCCTTATAGAAATCCGCGCTGCCCGCGGCTTCCTTGAGCTTAGGGTTATTGGCAAGCGATGCTTTTACGCAGTCGTCAATGGTCAGCACCGGCAGGTCGTCCGGATAGCCCCACGGCGCGGCCGCCAACACGAGCGTAAGGATTATTATGATCCTTCTTATCAATGTCATTACATAGTCCTCTTGAAAGTCAGTGTCGCCAGGAAAAGCATCAGCGCCGTAAAACATGCCAGGAATAAGAGATCCCCCCGGACCGCCGCGAAACCCGTGCCTTTCAGGATCAGGGACTTGAGGGCATGGACCGCATAGGCCTCCGGGTTGACCGCCGCGAACGCCCTGAGCCAGCCCGGCAGGCTTTCTATCGGGTAAACAGCCCCGCTCGGGAAATAAAATATGACGTTCAGGAAACCGATGGTAACGCCGACTATACGCGGATGGTCCGCCCTTCCTAAAACCATGAATATCATGCTAAGGAGGCCGAGTGCGGTAAGCACTATCGTAAAGACCAGGAGTATGAATGATGTCAGGCCGCCGGCAAGTTTTATCCCCGTTATGAACATGCCGCCCATCATCACCAGGAAGGACATTATTGTCGTTATAAAAACACCGCTTATGATAGTCCCGATAACGATATCCATCCTGGTAAGCGGCGTCGAGAGGTAACTCTCGTGTATGCCGAGAAATTTGTCCATGACAATGCTGAAAGCCCCGGTAAACGTTGTACCCATGAATATCGCCATGACTATGATGCCGGGCACAAGCGAGGCGTCGTAATCTATCTTCTTATACAGTTCGACTGCCCTGAACTGTGTCTTTGCCAGGGTCGAGCGGACAGACACATATTCCGACTTCAGGTAATTCATTGCCCTCGAAACGGAATTAGAGACTCCCGCGGCGGAAATACTGTCGGTATTATCGAGAAAGAGCCCTATCTGCGGATTAACGTCTTTTACCACATCCTCGCTGAAACGCGGCGGGATTATCAAAGCCCCCTTGTAAAAACCGTTCTTTACCGCGTCTATCGCGGCCTTCTGGTCTGTCATCTTTTCGATGGTGATCGTCTGCGGCCCGTCCCTCATCGCCTGCAACAGTTCGATGACGCGCCGCGCGTAAGGCCCGCCGTCCTGGTCTATTACCGCTACCGGCAGGTGTTTGAGCTCACCCTGGAACGAGTTGCCCATTATAATAAGATAGACCAAAGGCATTAGGATGCTCGCTATTATGACTATTGGATTACGCGAGAACCTCCTAAGGTCCCTCTCTGTAATGGCTAACGCTCTCATACGCGCGCTCCCGGCATCTGTTTCGGCGCCCCGGCGCCGGAGAAGAAGTTCACCTTCTGGGCCTCCGTCTCCCTTATCGTCTTGCCCGTATAATGGATAAAAACATCCTCGAGCGATTGCTCGTGTATAGCGAGGTAATCTATCGAGACGTTCATCTTCCTGAGTTCCTCGATTATCACGGGCATCGATTTCGCGGCGTCCTCGACATAGACCCTTATCGCCTCGTCTTTTTCGGTTATATTCTTTACAATAGGCATCGCTTTAAGTTTCGCGTCGGCTTCGGGCGAGAAATTGCCCAATGTCATTTCGATGATATCAAACCCGCCGATGCTTCTCTTGAGGTTGGACGGGGAATCGAGTACGACTATCTTGCCGTAGTCTACTATCGCTATCCTGTCGCAGAGGACATCGGCCTCGTCCATGTAGTGCGTAGTTATGAAAATAGTCAACTTCGTCTCCTGGCGGATCTTTTGCAGCAGCTCCCATATGACGCGCCGGGACTGCGGGTCGAGGCCTGTCGTGGGCTCGTCGAGGAAGAGTATATACGGCTTGTGTATCAGGCCGCGGGCGATCTCCAGCCTGCGTCTCATCCCGCCCGAATACGTCGCGACAAGGTCCTTCGCCCTGGCCGTCAGGCCTACGGTCTCAAGGAGGTATTTCATGTTCTCATGGCGCTGCTTCCTCGGGATATCGAAGTATTTGCCGTAGATGTCGAGGTTTTCCCACGCGGTAAGGTCAAGGTCCGAGGTCATCGCCTGCGAGACGACGCCTATATTCCTCCTGACCTGTGCCGGACGCTTTACGACATCTATGCCGCGGATACTTGCCTGCCCGGAGGTCGGTTTTACAAGGCATGTCAGTATCCTGTTGAGCGTGGTCTTGCCCGCGCCGTTGGGCCCCAAAAGGCCGAATATCTCGCCCTCGTCAACGTTGAAGCTGACGTCGTTGACCGCGATCACCGACGGGTACTTTTTCACTATGTTATGCGCTTCTGCCGCGTATGCCATATTTGCGGAGTGTCCCTAAGTGACACGTCCCCTTATTCTTTGAATTCGACGGTGGCGGTCATGCCCTGTTTTAGCACGCCCTTGGGCTCGTCGATCTTCGTCTTTACCCTGTAAGTCTTGATATCCTGCCTGCCCCGCTTGACATCCCTCTGGGTGGCAAACTCGCCTTCGCTGTTTATCTCGCTGACACGGCCCTTGAACTCCTGTCCCGGGAGGGAATCGATATGTATGCCGACTATATCGCCGAGCTTTATCCTGGAAACAGCCGTCTCCTCCACATCCACGCGCACCCATATATCCGAAAGGTCGACTATCGTCAGGATTGTGGAACCGACGGACGCCATCTCGCCGGGTTCGTATGCCCGCAACGTCACAACTCCGGGAAGAGTGGCATATATCACGGTATCATCCAGGTTCGTCTTGGACACTTTAAGCGCCGCCTCAGACTGTTTTACGCTGGCCTCAGCGAGGATCTTCCGGGCTTCGGCGCCGTTCAGGTCAGCTACGGCGGTATCATATGCCGTCTGCGCCTTATCCGCGTCGTTCTGGGCGACAAGTTTCTTCTCCAGCAGCTTGCTGTTCCTGTCAAGGTCGCGTTTAGTGTCCTCTATGCGGACCTTCGCCTTATCTATCTCCGCCGACGCGGTCAGGACGTTCGCCTTCGCGACCTCAAGGTTCGCCTCGGCCTGTTCATACTCGGCCTTCCTCTTCTGATCATCGAGGACCACCGCGACTTCGCCCGTCTTAGCGTAATCTCCTTCGCGGAACCTTACCTCTCTTATCCTCTCGGATATCTTAGGGGCAAGGTTTACTTCCGTCGCCTCAACAATACCGGTCGTCCTGAATATCCCTTTCGGCAGGCGGTGCGGCATTATGTATGAGACACCCGCCGCCAGCGCGGACAGGACGACCAAAAGGATGACTAATTTCTTAACGTGTTTCTTCATTTTAAGAGGCCTCCTAATAATATCTTCCTGATATTCTCCCTTACCTGCGGGCCTGTATACGAAACTTCGCCGAGGAGTATGGGTATCAGCGCTATCTGCATCATCCCGATAATGTTGTATGAAGTCACTTTGGGATCCACCTTCTTGAAATCCCCCTTGTCCATCCCGTCCCTGATAATGCCTTCAATTATCTCGGCATACGGTATTATCCCGAACTTGAGCCCGTGCTTGATCATTAAAGGCTTTCCGCCTGTCTTATTAAACAATATCCTGAAAAAACTTCCCTCGGACGTCGCGAATTTCACGTGCAATTCTATAAGGCGTTCAAGCTTGTCTTTCGGGGAATCAATACCCGAGAGGCTCCCGATGACTCTTCCCCTGAATTCCGAAGCCTTCTCCTTGATCATATTTACATAAAGCTCTTCCTTGCTCCTGAAATAATGGTATATTATGCCCTCGGATACCCCGGCTTGGTTCGATATCTGCTGGGTCGTGGCATTATCAAAGCCCTCCCTGGCGGTGATCGAAAGCATCGCCTCTATTATCTTCTGCCTTGTATCTGTATGTGCCGCTGCCGTCTGCGTCATATCTCTCCTATTGAGTGAGCGCTCACTCAATATGGAATTATACAGCCGCGCCCTGTGTTTGTCAAGGTGTTATTTACTCGATGGAAGGATCAGCCTATCCAGAGCCCCTCAAGCCGCACTTGGTAACCCTCGGCAGTGCGGTTAAGGTAATTGAGCAAACCGCTGTGCCTCCACTGCAGCATGCACATCTTGGGCTGGAAGAAATAACGCGCGCCTATCTTGAGCTCGCAGCGGGCCTCGGTCACCATCCCCTCGTACCCTTCCGCGATATAATAACCGAGGTCCTTATACCCTTTCTGCCTCGGGTTGAGCGGGCCGGTTACGCACCATACCATCACGCCGGTACGTTTGTCCACGCTCATTGCTATCCCGCAATGGGTTATGGGACAGCCGCAGGACATGCCCAGGGGACGGCCTATAAGCACGTCGCCTGCCTGCACGTCAAGTTCGCGCGTTATCATAGGATTATGCGGTACGATTATCTCTCTCGGGCCCGGGTCCTCCTTGAAATGCTCAAGGAAGAAATCGAAATCCCTGCCTAGAGAATCTTTCCACGCGGATTCCGGAAGCGCCGGCTTTACGGGTCCATTCCCGGCCTTAACCGCGCTCTCGGAAAGGTGGATACACCTTTTTAGCAGGTCGGGTTTCTGATCAACCTGCTCGGATAATTCGGCGCAGGTCCTGTAACCGCACGCCCCACAGTTCAAAGACGGCAGCTTAAACTTGCTTTCTTCCATGTTATTCCCCCCTGTAGAATGTCTGTTCTTCGAGCGGCCTGACCACTCCGAAATGTGACTGCCAGCCTATATCCTTCTTCCCTACGCAGATAGTGCATGTCCCTACCGGAGGATTGCCTCGCAGCATCAGTTTATCCCCGGCATCGGGCATCTCTTCAACCCTCCTGACCAGCGCGTCTATGCCTATGCCCCTAAGCGCGTCCACTTCTTTTATCCAGACCTTGGGAGCGGCCTCCATTATCCTGGCACGGAAGACCTCTCTCTCCGCCTGTGACACAAGGTCTATCTTGGTCACCACCGCGATATCGGACAGGCTCAACATGGGCCCTACCTTCCTTGGAAGGTTCATGCCGCTTGTGGCCTCAAGTACAACTATCCCCAGCCCGCCGTCCGCGTACGGGGAACAGCGCAGGCATAGCCCGGCAGTCTCCACAATGAGAAATTCGCAGCCGACACGCTTCGCCCATTGCATCGCGTCCCCCAGCACCATTACATTGCAGTGGTCGGGGCAAAGCTCACCCGAGTAAGTCTTCTTGGCGGGCATACCGAATTCCTTGGACAGGATCTCATCCTCGTCCGCGTACTGGACATCTATCTTCAAATAGGCCGCGGTTTTACCGTCAGCCAGGAGTTTGCGGATCAGGTGCCTTAAAACGGAGGTCTTGCCCGTCGTGGCGGTCCCGGCACATATCACCAGTTTCATATAGCCACCTCCAGGTCTTCATCCATCAATTGGTCGCCCACGCGGATCTTCTCGCGCAGTTTATGCATAACATCGTCTACTATGCGTATCTTCTTGGAGAGCGTTCTCTCCTCCTCGCTCGATCTCAGGACCTTTACCATCATCCCCTTGCGCATCACTATCCTTATATCCGAAAGTAGCGCGATATACGGGTCATGGGTGACAAAAATGAATATCTTCCTGTATTTCCTGAGCAGGTCCAAGGCATGGGTGCGGTGTATACCGGCATTCTCTATCTCATCGAGCAGTATTATCGGCGAATTGCCTATAACGACCGCGTCCGCGATAAGCAGCGCGCGCGTCTGGCCCCCTGAAAGCTCGGTCATGCGGGAATCCCTTGATATCGGCTCGCCGGTAAGCTGGTTAGCGAACGAAAGGGTCTCGGTAACTATCCCTTCAGCCTGTACCGTGCTTGAACTTCGTATCCCGGCGTGTATGGTAAGGAAGTCGTGCACCGGAAGGTCCGAAAGGAAATTCGTATGCTGGGTTATGGCCGCCACCGGGTTCTTCGACGGGTCTTCCCTGTATTCCTGCAAGGGCGCGAGCCCGTTTACCAGGACCTTGCGCTTAGTCGGGGTAAAGCCGTCCGCGAACAGTTGTATCTCGTTTATCAGGGTGGTCTTTCCGGAACCGGTGGGACCTACGATACTTATGACATCCCCCATTTTGAACTTTACCGAACGGACAGGTTCCTGTTCGCCGTTCCTGCCGTTGCCTCCTATAATGCTTATTTCTTCTATCATTTTACCCCCTTTTCCTATTATATTAGTAGGATAAGAAGCCTAAAAAAATCAGGCCAAGTCCTTCAAAGTCGTCTTCTCAAGCTTTGAGGAGATATAGTCCCTGATCTCTTTCATGAGCTTTGTAAGCTTCTTCTCCTTCTCTATTACGGTAGGCTTATAGAAATGGACGCTTACCGAATCCACCGGCGCCAGGGGCCCGTCAAAAAGCCTTATTACCTGGGCCACTGTTATCTGCCCCGGCTTCTTGGCCAGCTTGTAGCCGCCCTTCTGCCCTTTTGAGCTCGTCACCAACCCCGCCCTTAACATGGTGTGCATTATATGCTCCATGTACTTGAACGGCAGTTTCTGCTCCTCGGTTATCCTCGAGAGCGAAATAAGCTCACCCTTCGCCGCGTTGCGGCTAAGATAAAGCAGGGCAAGCAAAGCATATTCACTGTGCGTAGTTAGTCTCATTACCTGCCTGTTTTGTATGGATTATATTACGGAGGACAAACTGCTGTCAACAAAAATCGTTCATTATTCGAACGATATACTATCCAACTCCAGGAGCATCTTTTCCCGCTCATCATTGGAGACCGCGGGGACTGCATGGAAGAACTTATGGAGGATTACTTTGATCCCGCAAAGGCTGAAAATCCCTATATCCATGGTCTTGGCCAGGGCATCCTTATACCCGTTATTCCTATAGTCATCCTCCGTGCCGCCCGTCGTGTTTATTATGACTGCCTTCTTATCTGTCAGAAGGCCTTTGAGGATGCCCTTGTCAGAGATATAGGCAAAACCATATGAAAAGACCCTGTCGATATAACCCTTCAATGTTGCAGGCTGACCAAACCACCATATCGGATGTATGAATATAATGGTGTCGGAACTTTTTATATGATCCTGCTCCCTCTTAATATCATCGGGCGTTTTACCTGCCTTAAAAGCGACGAAATCAGCGCCTTTAAGCACCGGGTCGAACCCTAAGGCATATAGGTCCCTTATTTCGACTTCATTGCCTTCGTTCTTCAGCTTAGTTTCAATCTTTTCCTTGATGGCATGGTTGAAACTTTTAGGGTTGGGATGAGTATAAATTATCAGGTATTTCAATTCACGTCCTCCTTCCCGAATATCTCGAACTCATATAGTGAATACCCGTACTTAGTGCTGCGCTCCGTTCCATACATGCGCACATATCTTCCCGCGGCGTTAAGGCCGGCTATCTCTTCGGTGCTGCCTGCTCCTTTTTCCGTGGAATAGACCGTCATCCATTCTTTAGCGTCATCGGAAACCTGTATCTTATACGCCTTGCCCGAGGCAGTCTCCCATTCCAGGCGTATCGCTTCTATGGCATAATGCTTGCCCAGGTCCACATACACCCATTGCGGATCGAAGAACTCGGATGACCATCTGCTGTTCATATCGCCATCGGTAGTATAATTCGCCGGCACGGACTCGTTCTCCGACGAGGAAGCCGCGGCCTCCTTGCCTCTCGAAATAAGCTTGGGAGCACCGGGATCCGTGGTAAAATCCGCCGATATCTTCTTATGCTTCGTCATTATTACCCGGGCAGGGTTCCCTGCCCCGAGCGAGGGATCTCCCTGCCAGCCCGCAAACTTATAGCCTATCTTCGGGACTGCCGTAAGCTTCACTTTCTCTCCCTTGCCGTATCTGGGCAGGCGGGGATCGACGCATATCTTACCGTTTTCGGATGACGTCATCAGAAAATATGTCCCGGGTATTTCCTTGGCATAGACACGGACATAATCTATCTCGTGGTACTGGGGAAAAACGGTCGTAGCATCGGGATTCCCGGGCATTATCCCTCCCACAGCAGTGTTCAGGATTATGTAAAAAGGCTCTTTCGGGACGTTTCGGGATACGGAAGACCTTTTTACGCCGTCTATATACCAACGGATCTCTTCCTCGTCCCACTCAAGGGCAAAGACATGAAAATCCCGGGTATAGTCCGGACCCGAGTATATCTTGGTGTCATACCTGTTATGCGGCCACACGCCGTAATGGTTCGTCATATGTATAACATTCGGCTTGTTTCCCACCAGTTCCATTATGTCTATCTCCGGGGGCCAGGAACCGCGTTCGGGCATCATCCAATGTGCCGGCCATAGGCCCTTGGTCCCGGGCAATTTGGCCCTGACCTCCACCCTGCCGTACTGGAAAGTAAACCTGCCCTTCGTCTCAACCAATCCTGACGTATAGGGCCGCCCTCCCATACGCTGCTTGGCGCTCTTCAATATCAACTTGCCGTCCTTGAGATAAACGTTCTTCGGGGTGTAATATTGCTGTTCGTTGTTCTTGACCAGCGCGGCATCTTCGACATACCATTTGGACTTGTCTATCCTGTCCCCGTTAAATTCATCGTTCCATATAAGGTACCATCCTTTTATGCCGGGAGCAGATGCTTTATTCTGGACGGCCGATTCTGACGCGTGCGGAAGCAGCAGACATAAGAGAACGACAATGTAAGCGATTTTTTTGCGCATTTAGATTTTGATCTCCCTTAAGAACTTCGCCGATTCCTCGGGAAGAGCCACGTTTATGCTTATGCCCGAACCTATCTCAAAACCTGCGGGTGTAGTCAAGCGCGGCATTATCTGTATGTGCCAATGGTAATAGGGCCCTGACGACGAATAATGCGGCGCCGATCTTATGCAGTAATTATAATCGGGATTATTCATGCCACGGTAGAATTTCGCAAGGACATCATGTAATATTTGCGACAGGGGCTCTATATCCTCCGGCTGCAGGTCCGCAAAAGTCGTCTGGTGCCCCAGGGGGACTATCCATGTCTCATAGGGGAATACCGGCGCATACGGGACGAAGGCTACGAATTTTTCATTTTGCATGACAAGCCTTTCTTTTTCGGCCAGTTCCGCCTTAATCATGTCGCAGAATACGCACCTGCCCAGTTCCTCGTAGTACCTCTGGGCTTCCATGAGGGCATATCTCATATGCAAAGGAACAAGGGAGGCAGCCGCGATCTGTGAATGCGGGTGAACCTGCGAAGCGCCGGCCTTCCCTCCGTGGTTGCGGAATATTATCACGAGTTTATATGCGGGGTCCCAGTCGAGGACCATATATCTCTCCTGGTAGGCTCTTATTACCCTTGAGACTTCCTCTATGCTCATAGTCGCTATGGTCTTATTATGTATCGGGCTTTCTACCACTACTTCGTGCTTGCCTACTCCATCCATGTGCAGGTACATGCCCGATTTGTGCCTTTTGACTTCGATAGAATCACCTGCTTGCGGCGGGACAAGGGCAGGGAATTTATTCGGTATTACCTTTACATACCAGCCTTTCTCCCCCGGCTTGGTGCCTGGGGCGCGTAAAGAAAATATCTCCTCGTCGCCGGGCTTTTCGTTGCCTTCGCAGAAAGGGCATTTAGGGTCATAAGCGGGATGTTCGATGGCCGCCTCGATGGACTTTTTAAAATCTTCGGGCCTCTTAGCGCGCTCCGTAGCAATTATAACCCATCTTTTAGTCGCAGGATTTTCCCTTATCTCCGGCATCTACTTTCCTCCTTTTTCCTTGATCAATAAAGAAGCTATTACGGATAAAGAAAGGGTGCCGAACACGGCCGCTAAAGATACGGTTATGGGTATTTCATAGAAATTGGACATAAGCATTTTTATTCCCACAAAACACAATATAACCGATATACCGATTTTAAGGAACCTGAACAGGCCCATCATGCCGGAGATCACAAAAAACAACGAACGCAGGCCTAGTATGGCGAATATGTTGGAGGTGTACACGATGAAAGGGTCGGTGGTTATCGCCAGGACGGCAGGTATTGAATCCATCGCGAATATGACATCGCTGGACTCGATAAGCAGCAGCGCGATGAACAAAGGGGTTGCTGACCACAGGCCCGCGTTAGAAATAAAAAAACGGTCGCCGTGGTAATCCGTGCTTACCCGGAAAAATTTCCTGAAAAGGCGCAGGACGGGGTTTTTTTCGGGGTCGAACTTCTCCTCCCTGCGAAACGCGAGTTTCCATGCCGTAAATATTAACAGGGCGCCAAAAACATAGATTATCCAGTCAAAAGCCCTGAAGAGCCCGACTCCAACCGTAATGAAGAGGGCCCTCATTATTATCGCGCCCAGTATTCCCCATTTAAGCACCCTCGGCTGGTAAGAATCCGGTATCCTGAAATACTCGAATATCATTATGAACACGAAGAGGTTGTCCACGCTCAGGGATTCTTCTATTACGTACCCTGTAAGGAATTCGAGGGCTTTTGTTTTGCCGAGGAGGAAATATATCCCGGCGCAGAAAATCAGCGCCGCAGAGACCCAGACAGCCACCCACACAAGGGCTTCCTTTAACCTGACTGCATGGGACTTCTTGTTGAGGACAAAAAGGTCAAAATACATCATGGCCGATATCACCGTAATAAATATCAACCAAAGCTCTGCGTGGGCCATATATTTATGCTATCTCCTTGAACAAACAGGGCAGTTCTTATCAGTCGAAACGCTAAGCTGCTTGAAGTTCCCGGTCTTTGCGTCGTATCTCAATAATCTTCCCGATAAAGTCTCTCCAATGCCCGTGAGGAATTTGAGGGCCTCGGTAGCCTGTATGGCCCCTATAGAACCCGGGACAGAGCCCAATAACCCGGCCCCTTCTGGAGGCAGCACCATGCCCGGCGCAGGAGGTTCGGGAAAAATACAGCGGTAACAAGGGCCTTTACCCGGTATCACGACGGTTATTTGGCCTTCCCACCTGTATACCCCTCCCATTACAACGGGTTTGCCGGACTTAACACATGCATCATTTACAAGGTATTTAGTGGCAAAATTATCCGAACACTCGATCACTATATCATAACCCTTAATAATGCTATCTATGTTACCGCCATCCAGACGGACATTATAAGTGGTAAATTTCACGTCGGGATTAAGGGACGAAAGCCTTTTGTAAGCAAGCGTTACCTTGGGCTTCCCTGTTTCATCGGAAGAGTACAGCACCTGCCTGTGGAGATTGGAAAGGTCGAGATCATCCGAGTCCACCAGCCCTATCCTTCCGACCCCGCACGATGTCAGGTACAGGGCAACGGGGGATCCCAGCCCCCCGACCCCGACAATAAGCGCGGATGAAGACAACAGTTTGGACTGGCCTTGCCTGCCTATGTCAGAAAAATTGATGTGCCTCCTGTATCTCTCAAACTGATCCGCCGAAAGTTCAGGTGACATCTACGACCTCCTCGCTTACCGAACCGGCCGCTATCTTGAACGATCGGACTTCGGGCGTTGTGTCCATTAAAGATATTATAAGATAAGAGCAGCCCTTGTGTAGGGCAAGTTCTATGTCACGCAAAGACGGACAGGCGCGGGTATGCGGATGCGAGTGGTATATACCTAACATCTCAAAACCTTCGGATCTTATCCGCCTCTGGGCCTCGAACTGCTCTCCGGCAAAAAACGAGTACCTGCCCTCCGCTCTTTCGGCATTTATCATTCGATATAACTTCAAGACCTTACCATCCCTGCCTGCTAATATCCCGCACGCCTCGTTCGGGAACGAGTCCCTGGCATGCCGGATGATATCGTCCAAGTGGGCCCCGTCCAATGAAAGTCTCATTTCAGCACTACGCCAAGAATGCGCAATAGCGAATAGGTCAACATCGAGGACAGGAACGGCACCACGACCCATATCAGGGCTATCTTAATGAAGTGGTGCTGCTTCAGGCTCTGTATTATTCCCATATCGGCACAGCGCAGGCCGATAAGACCGGACGTCACTGTCACGGATACCGACAACGGAATACCGTTCATCGAGGCTGTTAATAATGCCGCAGCGCATATCAGTTCTATGATAATAGCCCTGACCAGCCCGATCTCCCCGATTTCTTTTTCGCCCTTTTCGAGCGCGCTTTTTCCGAATATCAGGGCGCCGGCGGCGATACCAAGGCCGCCCAGGAGAAGGGACCATTCCCTCCCCGCAAACCCTGCCGCTACTACCGGGGCCATCGCTTTCCCGATGCCGTTCGCCCCTCCGGCAAAAGCCACAAAACAACCGGAAAAAGTCAATAGGGCACCCAGAAAACCTTTTATCCTGTCCTCATCCTTGAGATACCTGAAATACCCCGCCGGTTTGGATACGAGAATCCGTCCGGCAAAAAAAGCTATGCCAAAAACCGCTATAGGGGATATAAACCACCATTCGAGGACATCGACGAACCTCTCGGTATTCAGGGTCTCGAAATATATACCGGTAGCTGCTATTGAGGAGACTATGGCGTACGAGGTTGGTATCGAAACCTTGAACAGGCTGGATACAAAATCAAATGCCGCAGCCACAGCCATGACTACAAAGACTACATAGAACACGGACTTGAATGTCCTTGCAGGCACAACGCCGTCGCTCAGGGTCTTGAGAACGGGCAAACCGGAAATTATGGCACCCAGGATGACGAAGATCGCAATGAGCGCAACGGCCTCTTTTTTCGTGCGAACGCCGGTCCTGTATGCGGCCTCCATTTCCGCCGCCGCGTTGTTGGCGCCCACATTCATCGCAAGGAATATGGCGATAAGGACCGTCAGGAACGTCATCGCGCCTTAAGCCTCATTCGCCGTACCTTACCAGGAATTTGCCGTCAAAATACAGGTACTGTGTCTTCGTAAGGTACCCCTCATCGACCGGAAGTTCATTATAACGCCCGTAATAAGTCCATCTTTCCTTGGCGTTCTTCCATTTGCCGGTATCGTCATATTCCTTCAGGTCGGGTTCGCCCCACTCCGCCAACACCTGGTCTTTTGTAAGTCCGGGCCTTAACATCGACGTACCAAAAGGATGTTGTATTATCTTTTTCGGCGAGGGAGGGTCTATGCCGGCGCAGCCTGTTATAACTATCAGAACCGACAACAGCGCGAGGAATGCGGTGATCCTTCCCGACGAATTTGGCATTTCTTACCTCCGTTTCTTTAGGATGAGGTTTGTCCTGATTTGTTTGATATTATAGGCCCCTTTACTGCCAAAGTCAAAATTATAAAACCTGCGGACAGGTTCGAAAGACCCCTGCCTCTCGACGATACCGTAAAACTCATCCTGCTCAAGCAGCCTGGTAATGGCCCTGGAAATCAGTGTGCGGGGTTCCCGCGGGCCGCTTACTTTGAATATGAGCTCATCCTCGAAGGTCCTGACCGCAGGATCAAACGTTTTTCCGTGCTGGACGTATCTGGCTTTGACCGTCGTCCCTCCTCTCTCCTGCGTCCAGGAGACGTCTTCCCATTCGACCGGTGACCCGGCAACGGGCATCCACAGGTCAATAAAGTAGATACCGCCCTTGTCCAGGGATTCGGAAACGGCACCAAGGTGGATCGATATGTCCTCGTCCGTAAGCATATACCTGAACGAATCCAGCATGCAAATGGCAAAAGAATATTTTCCGGGGAGGATGAATCCTTTCATGTCAGAGACCCTGCAGTCTGCAGCCAGCTCCTCTGCAGCCGAGCGCTTCTTGACATACTCGGCCATCTCCGGCGAACTGTCTATCCCGCAGGTCTCATAACCTCGTCTGGCAAACTCCCTTAAATGAATGCCGGTCCCGCAGGCTATGTCGAGTATGCGGCGGCCTTTTCCGGAGGAGAACTTTGCGGCGCATGTTTCTATGAAATCGCATTCGCCGGCGCGGCCCCAATCGTAGGCTATATCACAATATTCCGGATAAGAGTACGCATCCTTCATTTCAATCCGCACCTTTCCAGAGAAACGTTGAACAACCTGTTTACCATGGCCTCATAACTCATGTTTTCCAGTTCGGCTACCATCCCGAAATAGTCATCCTTTGCGAGCGAAGGCAGCGGGTTGGCTTCAAGCAGGTATATCTTCCTGCTTTTTTGTGAGACACGAAAATCGAACCTGGCAAAATCACGGCATTCCAGCGCCTCAAAAGCCGCCAGGGCCCTCTTCTGTATATCGCGTTCCAGGTCCCGGTCCATATCCAGAAGCTTGCGATAGGAAAGATGCCCGGCGCGTTTGTCTTTGTCGAATACGTGACAGCTCAAGCCCGATCTTTCCTCAAGATGCCTTTGTACCACAGGCAGGGCCGAAATGCGCTCGTTTCCCAATACTCCTGCGGTAAACTCCCACCCGTCTATGAACTCCTCGACAACCGCCGGTTGCTTATACTTTTCATAAACGAATAGGGCCCTTTTCTTCAAACTCTTAAGATCCGTCACGACCGACCCGGCGGATATGCCCTTGGCAGAACCTTCATATCTTGGTTTGACTATAAGGGGAAACCTTATGCCGCGCGGCAGTCTGGTCTCCCTTCCCCCTTCGCATCCAAAGAAAGAGGGTGTCAGGATACCGTGAAAACTTAAAATTTTTTTCGCCATTATCTTATCCAACGCAACGGAAAGAGTAAGGGCATCCGGCCCGGTATAGGGGATGCGCGCAAGATCCAGAAGTACGGGGACCTCGGATTCACGGTCCCTGCCTGATATCCCTTCTGCTATGTTGAATACTATATCGCAATCCAGCCTTCCAAGCATAGCCATGAGGTCGCGGGAAGAGCCTATCCTTATTACATCGTGTCCGCCGTATTTAAGGGCCGATTCTATCGAAAGGATCGTATCGGGGCAGTCGTGTTCGGCCCAGATATCGGGAGGGCAACCGCGCGGGGCTTTGTTCTTCAGGTCAAAGGTGAATCCCGTCAGCAAGGGCATTACCTCATTAATTCTATCTCTATTGAGTTGCTCCTGGGCAGGTAAGAAACGGTGGCATAAACGCGTTTTTGCGCCTTTAATACAAGGTTTATCTTCTCTCCCGGGCGTAACATCGAATACTTCCTTATCACGTTCTCGACAAAATCTTTCAGGTCTTTTTCCGTTGTCGGGACAAAAGACAGGTCCAGGGTAGCGTAAGGCATGTCCTTCGAAAGGATAACTTCATCGACCTTGAACTGCCCGTGATACAAGACCGCCTGCTGCAGGGAGTCCCTTACGGCGCCAAGGTCATAGTACACGATGTTATCCCTCTGCTGCAGGATCAAAAAAGATGCGGCTATCACTATGACAACGGACGATATTACTGCGGCCTGGAATATCCTCCTGCCCCTAAGTTTCTCGAGCCGTATCCTCTCTTCTAACCTCATTCGCGCTCTCATCGCCGCCATATCGAGCTCAAGGCTTTCCCTGTCGGGAGCGATCTTAATGGTACGTCCGACACCCATGGCGGACCTGACCTTCTCCTCTTCTTCCTTGTCCTTGAGGAGCCTGTCATGCTGCTCTTTAGCTTCCGCCTCTATCTTGGCTTCCTCTATGAAGAGCTGCATGACCTCCCGCCTGACTTTTGCCTCGATCTTGGATTTATCTTCTTCCATACTGATTTTTCCGGGTAAAATAAAAGGGCGGCCTGCAGAGTCCGTGCCATCATATCCCTGCTCTAAGCCGCCCATAGGTATATCTGAAGCCTTTGACTCCAAAAACTATTCCTTACTTGACAAAAGCTATATCGTCAATATAGATCGTGCCTTGTTTCTTCGCAGAGCAGGTCATGTCATCGAAGACTATGACAAATTCGGTCATCGATGTCAGGTCCGTAAGACCCGCGAACTGGCTGACCGGTATCACTACCTCTTTCCAGTCCGAAGTAATGTCGCTAAGCATGTACCTGCCCACCTCTCCCTTTGAATTCTTCAGTTCAAGCTTGATCTTGGGTGAGAACCCGGCAACCGCATCGCCCTTTACCCAGAAGCTCAACTTGTCATACTGGGAGATATCCTGGTCCTTCAGTTTCATCCAAAAACCGTTATAAGCGGGGTTCGGGGAATCCACATCGTAATCCAACTGTATCGAAAAACCTGAAGACCCGTTCTTCTCCCCGGAGTTGAAATTCATCTTGCAACCCTGGGTTTGGTCGGCCTCATCCTTGTTCCAGGCGCCAAAGTCCCCGCCTATGTTATTCGGTTTATCACCCGCATTGAAATCTGCTATTACCAGCGTTGCCGCTGATGCTTGTCCGGCAAGCAGTAAAGCTACCGCAAAAGCGGCCAGAAAAGAAAATAAGTTCTTCATTTGACCCTCATCCCCCTTTCTGCTTTTAAAAGCATGGATACAAGTCTACCTCAATTACAGGTTCATTTCAAGGGCAAAGAGTTCACCTTCCAAGCATCACCTCGACCAGGTGTATCTTTTTGTCCTTGAAGGCAGGGATAACGTTTCCTTTTATCTTTTTGCCGTCAAGTTTTATCTCCCTGACCCCGAAAGAAACGTGGTCCGGGTCGGATACTATTATCTTATAAACCGCGCCGCGGAATTTCCTGGTCATCTCAAAACCGCCCCACGATCCCGGTATGCACGGGTCTATAAGCAGGCCTTCCAACACGGGCCTGACACCTAATATCCAGTTGGTACCGGCCCTGTAAAGCCAGGCTGCCGAACCTGTATACCATGTCCAGCTTCCCCTGCCGTAGTTGACCGAATCAGGGCCGTCAGAGTTCCCCGGCGTAACGTAAGGCTCGGCCTTGTAATGGTCGATGTCCTTACTCCTGTTGGGCGGACATATCTTGCTGTAAAGCTGAAAGGCCGGTTCCGGCTTCTTCATAATCGCTTCCGCTATGATCGCCCATGTAGCTGCATGGGTATACACGCCCCCATTCTCCCTCACGCCTGCCGCATAACGGCTTATATAGCCTATTTTATCGTTCGGTTCATGGAAAGCCGGGTAAAGCAATATGGCACCGTAATCCCTGTATATGAACTTCCTGCAGGATTCCAGGGCTTTCTTTATCCGCTCTTCGGTCCCTGTACCCGCCAACACGGCCCATATTTGCGCATTAAGGAAGATCTTGCCTTCCTTACATTTCGAGCTGCCGACAAGAGAACCGTCATCGCATGTGGCGCGCCAATACCACTGGCCGTCCCAGGCATACTTGTTGATGGCATTTTTGAGGTCGCCGTATTTCTTCAGGTACCTGGCGGAGTCGGATCTCCTGTTAACTTTCTTGCTGGCAAGGACCTCTTCCGCCCACCTCTTGATTATATAGGCGAAGAAATGCGCCATCCATATCGACTCTCCCTTGAAATTTATCCCGACAAAATTCATGCCGTCATTCCAGTCACCCTCCCCTATCAGGGGAAGGCCCCTCTTAGAAAACCTTGACATGACCTTTTTTAACGACCGTTCGCAATGCTCTAAAAGCGTGGCGCTGCCGCCGTCCGCGAACTTGACCTTTTCCTTTAGTATCTTATAATCAGCGGTCTCCTCTATATAACTTATGGTCACGAAGACCAGCCACAGGAGGTCGTCTACCTTCTTTGTCCGCGGCCCCCACTCGGCCAGCGTATGCCACCAGTGATAAACCGTGCCGTCCTTGAACTGGTGCGCTGCATGAAGAAGTATCTGTTTCCTTGTCAATGATGTGTCAAGGGGCAGGAAAACCTGGCTGTCCTGCAACTGGTCCCTGAAGCCGTAGGCCCCGCTGGATTGGTAATACGCGCAACGGCCCCAGATCCTTCCTGATACGGCCTGGTACTTAAGCCATGTATTGGTCATCAGGTTCATCGCATCATCCGGAGTATTTACAGTGAGGCCTGAAAGCAGGTCATCCCAGTATTTCCTGACTTCAGTCAGGGCAGAATCAGCGTTCTTTATGTCAAAATACTTATTTATCAGTTTAGCGTCTTTGATTTTCCCCCGGCTCATGCCAAGAATAAATACCATCTCTTTCGCTTCACCCGGTTCAAGCGAGATATTGACCTGGAAGCTGGCTATGGAATCGTTCCATCTGCCCGTGGTGTTGGTAAGGATGCCTTTCTCCACGGCTTCGGGAGCGGCAAGGGTCCTATACATGCCTATAAAATTTTCCTTGTCGCCTTCATAATATTCGGGCTCGATCGACGACGCGAAGAAAGCGGTACACGGCCACTCGCTCAGGACCTGCCCCTTAAGCATAAGCTGCTTCCTCTTAGTGCCGTAAAGGGCATGCGTATCCTTATCGTATTCCGTCCCTATGAATGTCCTATGGAACTCCCTGTGATTATCATCTTTGTTCCCGAGCAGCCATTCAAAATATGTAAAGAGGGACAACGACTTGGCTGCGCCGGATTCATTTTTTAAAGTGACCTTCCAGAGCTCGGCCTGCTCTCCCCTCGGGACGAACATAGTGACGCATGCGTCAATACCTCTATATACGGACAGGAGTTTCGTATAACCTAAACCGTGCCTGCATTCATACCTGTCAAAATCGGGACATACGGGCTTCCAGCCGAGGGACCAATGTTCTCCGGTATCCCTGTCTTTTACGTAGATATATTTGCCCCACTCATCCCTTACCAGGTCCTGCTCCCAACGCGTTATCCTCGCAAGATTGGAGTTCTCCCACCAGGAGAAACCGGAGCCTGTCTGCGAGACAGTGAATGCATAAGACCCGTTAGAGATCACATTTACCCATGGGCGCGGGGTGTCCGGCCTGGTTATGACATATTCTTTCCCGTCATCGGTAAAATAACCGTATTCAGTCTGGAATTTCATCTTGCTGTGTTAATTCCCCTCCTTGAACAGCTCATCGGCCTTGGGCACTATCGCGTCTACGGCGTCCTTGACGGATTTAAGCCCGTTGAACATCAGGTCGAATTCGGGATATATGTAAAGGTCCCTGATCTCTCTCCATTTGGGGCTGAACGGATCATATACCGTCATCTTTACGGCATCATTAAGCATCTTTTTGTTAAGCGGCACCTTATTGCTTAAGGCAAAATGTTCGCCTTCGGCTATCTTCTTGTTGGCAGGCTGCGCCAGCCCGGATTCGGCAAGCATTATCTGCCCGTCATCGCCGCTTAAAGCCTTGAGGACTTCCCAGGCTTCCTGGGGATATTTCGTGGAATTCAGTATGCCGTAACCGGTACCTCCCGTGGCAAATTTCCTTACGCCTGTCGGACCTTTCGGGAACATGGCTACATCCCAGTCGAAATCCTTAATCTTCCTTACAATAGGGGTCTCCCATATGCCGGAATGGAACATGGCAACCCTCTGCATCATGAACATCTGTATTACGCCGAGCCCCTGGTTGCGGAAAGTGCTGGAGGTAGGAGATACCTTGTATTTCTGCGAAAGATCGACCAGGAACTGCAACCCGCCCATTGATGCCTGTGAGCCCAGAAGGCATCTCTTCGGATGCTTGATATCATCGGCTATTTTGCCGCCGTTGCACAATACAAAATTCGGCCACATGTCGCTGTAAAAACCGTATTGCACGACCTTGCCGTCCTTATCGTACTTGGTAAGCTTCTTTGCCATTTCCAGGAGGTCGTCCCAGTTCCAGTCGTCGGAAGGATACGGGACACCCGCCTCATCCAGCAGTTTCTTGTTGTAGTAGATGCAGGCCATCGGAGCGGTGTCCCTGGGTATGGCCAGGACCTTTCCGTTAACCGTATACCTGTCGACCACCTCCGGGAAAAAGTCTCCGAGGTTAAACGTAGGGTCCTTTTCCATATAGGGGTTCAGGTCGAGGAAAACATCTTTGTCGGCAAAAGATACGAACATATTTACTTCAGCCGCGATTATATCGGGAGCGGCCCTGCCTGCTATCTCGGTAAGTATCTTACTGACATAGCTGCCAAACGGTATATGCTCAAGCTTTACCTGGATATCCGGATGGGTCTTCTGCCAGTTATTTATGGTAGCGGTTATGATCTCGATCTCTTCGGGGCTCCCCCAGAAAGCGACCTTGATAGGCACCTTCTTGGGTTTACCTGCAACCTGCTGTTGACCGCATCCCGCCAATTGCAATACAAAGGCAAGGATGATAAAACATGCCAATACCTTAACCGGTCCCTTCATCGCAAAGCCTCCTGTTTTTATGCGTTCATGAATATCCTCTGCAGGACAAGGCAGGCGGAACCCATAGCGACCGCGTTATGCCCGAGCCTCGCAGGGACTATCCTCAGGTTCCTGATATTTTCCTCTCGCGACCAGGAATGGATGGTCCTCTTTACAGAATCCATAAGGACCGATCCCGCCTGCTCGACGCCTCCTCCTATGACAACAACTTCCGGGTTGAGGAGGTTAACCAGGAACGCTATCTTCTTTCCCAACTGCTTTCCGGCATTTTCAAAAAGCTCCGCAGCTAATTTGTCTCCCGCCTTGGATGCTTCTATCACCGTGCCTAAATTTATTTTTCCCGGGTCCCCACCGGCTAATTCGAATATCCGCGACTTGCAGCCCTTGTTAAAAGCTTCCCTGGCGGAATATGCCACACCGAGATCTATCTCCCACGTCCCGAGGTTCAAGGACTCCTTGCGTCTTGACCCGGAATCGGATTCGGTGGCATTGAATATGCCCACCTCGCCGGCCGAACCGTTAGAACCCCTGTATATCTGCCCGTTTATTATCAGGCCGCAGCCTACGCCTGTATACATATATATCATATCGTTTATATCGGACTCGAAACCGAACCAGCGTTCTCCGAAAACGGCGCAAGCGGCATCATGCTCGACAAGGGTGGGGATATCGAACTCCTTCTCGAATATGTCCTTTAAAGATACGCCGGATATTGACACCATGGACAATCCCATCGCCCCCAGCCATCTTATAGTCTGGCCTTCCACGTCTATTACCCCAGGTATCCCTATACCGAGGCCCTTTACCTTATCGGGCTCTATCTTGGATTTGTTAAGCACTTCTTCAACGGTCTCAACGAGCTTGTCTATTATCGCCTCGCTGTTATCTGCGGGCCTGTCCTTTTTTACTTCGCAAATTACCTGCATCTTCGGGTCCACGAGAATGCCCACGATGTTCAGCGCGGTCAACCCTACCCCTATTATGTAACCGAACTTGGGATTGAGCTCAACAAGCGTCGGGCGCCTTCCTCCCGTAGAAACGTCAAAACCCTTCTCCACCACAAGGCCGTTGGCTATGAACTCGTTTATATAATTGGAGATCGTCACAATATTGAGGCCCGTTTGCCTCGATATCTCGGTACGCGATATGGGCCCGTGCTTTACTACGAGCTCAAGTATTGACAGGTTCTTCCTCTGCTTGTCTGAAAGCACCCTGTCGATTGCCAGTGCATTCTTGGTATTCGAATTTCTCATATTGCCGGCCCCTTATTCAAAAAAATTCTCGTTCAACAATCTCTCTGTCTTAACGGCAATGGGATCCTTGCGGAATCTTTGCCTTATCGCCCCGTTATTCAGGTAGTTGTCTATTGAAGGTAATATCATGCCCTGGTCAAGGGCAAGGTATTTATACGATACCTTCCCGTTCTTGACATTGACGGAGTCATACAGCCCGTATTCCCCGTACATATCAAAATAAAAAAGCATCCTTCTTACGTTCGATATTGCCTCTTCGGGGACAAACGCAAGGGAAAGGAAAACTACATGCGGAGTGACAACGCCTTCGTCCTTATAGCCCTTGAAACCTATGCCCGCCACGCCGTACTCGGTGTAGCCTCCGTAACTTCCGTCAGGCGTGGAGCACGGGGAAAATCCCCAGGCTTTATAACCTTTTTTATCCGCAAAAGCTATATGGGCACGCGCTCCTTTAAAGTCATTAAGGCCGAGGCCTTTTGGCGCCAGCTCCTTCTCCTCAACCATAAGAGAAGGCATGAGGAATTCAAAAAGGCTCCCTCCCCAACTCGGGACGATCTTCTCGCCCTCATAAATGTAATATCCCTGGAAATATTCTACCCTGTCTTTTTTGACCATCTTCCCTTCCGGCTTCTGGGACTGCCAATCTACCTCGGGCGGGAATGTCCTGGCCATCTTATACCAGTGTTCCTTCGGGACATCGCCCTTCCCGATAGCTATAAGGCTGGTGAACCTGGCCTCGCCGTTAAGCTGTCCGTAGTTATATGGCGAATATTTTTCGGTGTCCCTGTCGTAACCAAGGTTCAGCTGGCCGAGTTCTTTGTTATACAGGGCGGAAAAATCCATCTCTTTCAGAATGGAAGAGCACCGGCGGCCCAGCTCCTTCTCGAAGGCCTGCCTTGCTATTACAAGCCCCCCGGCAAGCCAACCGTTGTCCACGGACGAAATGTACCTGCGGGTTACATGAAGGTTGGTAGTAGAATGGTAATTATCCCATAAGCCGTGCCAGCGGGGCATCTTCTCGATGACATCCAGCGTATCGGATATGCGTTTGATGGCGTCTTCGCGCGTGATGAACCCAAGGTCAAAAGCGGAAACTACGTTTATGAAATACAGGCCGGTATTCGTCGGTGAAGTGTAATCGCCTATCTGTCTTTCCGGCGCCATGCCTATCCAATCAAGCGGAAGGCAGCTCCTCTTATCAACGACATTGTCAAAGAAACCCCACGTATCTTTCGCGATACCCATAAGCATCCCTTTATCCGAACTGGTCAATAAAACCTGCCTGCGCTCATTATCAGTTACTTTATCCGGATAACGGTTGATATTATCCTTAAGACCGCTGAAGAAGAGCTCCTGCCCGCCGTAGAAGGCTATGTCGTCCAGGTATATCTTGCCGCTTATTACATTAGGATCGCCCTTGAACAGAAAGGTAAGCTTTGCAAGCCTGTTGAGGTCAACCGACGAAAAACTGTCCATAGGGACCTTTATCTCCTGCCAGTCCGTTGTGGCCTTGACCATCGGGGAAATATCCGTCTGCTTGCTTGCACCGTAAGAGTCTTCCAGGGCTATCCACAGCTTTTCAGAACCTTCGGAGCCCTTCATCCAAAATGATATGCCATTTGCCGCGCTTATATCTATATCGTTAAGGCCTGTAGACCAGGAAGCCTGGCCGCCTTTTGGAATGTAAAATTCCAGTTCCAGCGAATAACCTTTTTCCCCGCGCCTTACCTTATTGCTGTATGCGGCTTGCAGGAATGCCGGTTTTTTGCACTCGAGGGAAGGGGTGCCGTCTATCTCATTAGGGTCCTTACCGTCGTTAAAATGGTCTATCACCTTGATATCGGACCCGGCGGGTATCCTGACACAGGCATCGTCCTGGGCCTTGCATGGAAAGGGAAAAATACAGAAAACAAAAATAACCGTAAAGATATGACGTAAAGATACCATGATATTATCCCAGATTGATCTTCAGGAGCACCGGACCTTCGTCGCTGTGCTTGAAGGATATTACGGCCTCGCCGGACTTGTAGGAAAACTCGAGTTTCTTGCCGTCGGCAAACACCTGCTTGGGCTTCTTCTTTAAAGCAACCGTCAACTCGCCCTCCGACCTCGGGTAACCGTGAAGTTCCATATATATGGAACCGCCTTTTTCGAAAGCGCTTAGTACCTGCGATGTAGAAAAGATCATCCTGGCATCCGACGCGCGGGAACCTTGGACAGGGACACCTACAGGTATAAGCAACCCGCTCAAGGGCGCTAACGTCATCTCCTTCCCGTAAGGCATCTTCTTCTCTGCCCCGGAAACGGGATCGGCATAAGTTATATATCCGGATTCGGGGGTCCTGTAATAATTCGCGACAAAAAGAAAAGCGTGCCCGTTTCCGAAAAACTCCTGTACGGTAAGCCTGCCGTTGGTCGATAGCGCATTACCCCGGATATCGTCCATCTTCAGGATGCGCGAATAAGCCTCTATATTTTCCTGCACCGAATACCCGAACGCTGTCCCAAGAACCAGTGCCCAGCCGGTGCCGAAATGCTTTACAAAACCGCAAACGCTGTCATCGGAAAGGAGTGCTACCGGTTCGGCGGTCGAATCGTTGAAGACCTGCACCGGGTTCAATACCGCCATCTCTTTCACATCAAAAAATTCTATGGTGGGCATGCGCGGGGATACTTCCTGCGCCTCGCCGATCTTAAGTGACTGCCTGATTATCTCGCACGGTCTCATGGAAAGGTCATATTTCGGTACCCTGGGCAATATCACAAGATGTCCTCCCCCCAAAACGTAATTGGAGAGGACCTTCTGGGATTCGGCATCCATATATTCCAGCGACATGACCCAAACTTGCTTATATTCCGACAGGTCTTTCGTCTTGACCAGCTCCAGGTCAAGTATGTCGTAATCGCAATTGAGCATTTTAAGGACCTTGGCCATCCCCTCATAAAGTATGTTATCTCTTATAGCCTTAGGGTTATAGCTAAGGCCGATCTTCGAAAGGTCATACGAATTGACAAGCTCGGTGCAATAATATGGCCTGTAGAAGAGCAGGGCCACTTTGGATCTCGCCTTTGCCTTACAGGTAAGTGTCCCGAACGTCGATGCCAGTTTCCCGAACCTGCGTATTACCGGATAGAGAGGCGATTCCTTTCCCTCCCAATCCAGGGGGGTCTGCCAATAAAAGGTCGGTCCGACGGCGGATTTGCCTTTCGGGTTCTTACCCTGGGAGAACATGTAAAAATTCATACCTGCGGCGCCGTAAGCCATGGACGACCTGTAGAACAGTTCGAGTTCATCCGGATACGTAACGACGTTATGTTCCCTGGTCCCCGCCTGCATCTCTGCTACAAACACAGGGCCCTTATTACCCTGCATGGCGCGGGCAAACTGCTGGATAATGGATACATCATGGAAATTCCTGTAAGAGATGTTCTCCGGTATATGGTCGACGGCCAGCATTATCTTAGGATAGAGCTTTGCTACATCCTGGTACATGGTTATATTCAGGGGAAACTCCACGGAACGGCCCCATACCCATCCGGGAAGATTGTGCGTGAAAGGCACGGTTACCCCCCTCTTTGAAGCTTCTTTGCTGAGGTATTCAAGGTAT
Organism: Candidatus Omnitrophica bacterium UBA6215; assembly: GCA_002421665.1. Lineage (GTDB taxonomy): Bacteria > Omnitrophota > Gorgyraeia > Pluralincolimonadales > Pluralincolimonadaceae > UBA6215. The sequence continues at coordinate 144,051 of DISH01000005.1, read as the reverse complement.
ATGGCATAATAAGAGCGCCAAAACATGTGCCAATCTATGTCGGCGGCCAGCTCGGAAAGTTTGGATATGCTGCCTGAGGGCGCTGCGACAGAAGAGAAGCTTTTGTATTTAGTCTTGTATATTACATTGAGCCTGTTTATTTTCTTGTATTTATCGGAAAGGAATTTCCTGTAATAATCCAGGGCTACGGGGTTATAATCGGCCTCCCTGTCCAACCATGTAAAAACACCTATCTCGTTGCAAACCTGCATTGCGATTATTATCCCGTTGGGTTTGTTTATGCAGTTATTCCTGACTATTTCAAGAACCTTATCGTACCAGAGCTTCGCATACTTAAGGTAAACGGGATGCATCAGGGTAACGCGTGCATGCCCGAACGGCTTTCCTTCCTTGTTCAGGGAAAGCATCTCGGGGTGAGTGGAAAGAAGCCACTGGGGTAAACCGTGGTCCATGTATTCCGCCAGAATATACGGACCCGGCTTGACTATAAGCTGGAGGTCGTTCTTCTTGCACAGCTCGATAAAGCCGAGAAGGTTCCTTTGCGGATTGGTGTGCCCGGAAAAATCGAACTTTCCCTCTTCATATTCATGCCAATCCCACGGAATATACGTACTTACCGTGTTAAGATTGGCTGCTTTGGCCTTTTTAAGGTGGGATGACCAGTTCTCGGGCTTTATCCTGAAATAATGTATCTCGCCCGAATAGATATAGGTATCTTCCTGGCCCAGTTTGAAGCTGTTTTCGGTGAATTTGAAATCCATTATGACTTAGTCTCTCGCAAACCCTATGTTATCCAAATAAATGGTACCGGTTTTCGGCCTTGAGACAGAATCCTCGAAGACCACGGTGAACTCGGTCAGATCACTGAAATCGTTAATGCCCTGAAAACTCGAAAAAGGGACCTCTATCGGAGCCCAGGTACCGCTTATTTGGGTAATATACGCCTTACCGGTCTCTCCCCGGGCATTCTTAAGTTCTATCTTTACCTTTTGCGGATATCCTTTGACATCATCGCCTTTTATATACATCACCAGCTTATCATATGCCGAAGCGTCAATATCTTTCAATTTCATCCAAAACCCGTTATATGCAGGGTTTTGGGTATCCACATCATAATCCAGTTCCAGGCAAAAACCGTCCTTTCCGTATTTCTGGTCCGGATTAAATGCCATACTGGCACCTTGGGTAGTATCCCCTGGGTCTTTGTCCCAGGAACCGAAATCCCCTCCGATATTGTTCGGTTTGGCGCCGGAATCAAAATCGGCTATTATTATTTCCTTACGGACTTCTTCGCAAACTACTTCGGGGATTTCTTCCCGGACTTCGGGTTTCGGAACTTCAATAGGCGCTGCGGGTTCTGGAGCGGGCGCTGAGGGTTTTTTTTGTGAACAACCTATAACAACCAGGGAAAGCGCCAAAGCACTAAGGACAAAAAAACTTCTCCTCATCGATCTTTCGCTCCTTTTTTGCCGCGATTGCAAAAATATGGCAAACTTACAAAAATCTTTTTACGATTATATTATAAAACCTTATTAAAGTCAACCTTAAAATAAGCTTTATTTTCCCTTTTCCAATTCATCGGTCAGTATTATAGCTTCCGCTATTTGCCGCATGGTCTTACGTAGGCTCATGGCCTGCTTCTGTATTCTCCTAAAAGCATCTTCCTCGCTAAGACCCTTACGCATAAGTATCCCTTTTGCCCTCTCCACAATCTTCCTGGTCTCAAGTTCTTCCTGGATTATCTTTGATTTCACCATCAGTTGGGCGTTCTCAATGGCCACCGCCGCCTGGTTTGCCACGGCAGTAAGCACGTTGGTCTCGGTCCTGGTGAACTTATGGGGCACCGAAGTATAGACGTTCAATACGCCTATGACCTTTCCCTTGACGGACATGGGCACAGACAACAGGGAGCATATCTTCTCTTTCCTTGCTATCTCCCTGTTGATATACCTTTCGTCTTCGCGAACATCGGAAGCGACTATCGGTTTCCCGTCTTTAGCCACCATCCCGGCTATACCCTCGCCTATTTTTATGTTAGGCTTCTTATTATATGCCTCACTTACGCTCTGGGTAGCACGGATTACCAGTTCGCCTTTTTGCTCATCAACAAGCATGAGCGAGCATATGTTGGAATCCATAAGCTCGGCGGTAACCATAACAATAAGTTTGAGTATATCTTCAAGATAAAGGTTAGAGGTTATCGTCTGGCTTATCTTGGAGAGGGCCTCTATGTGCCTCTCGTAAGCCGATGGCTTCTGTGCCCTTGCCGCAGTTTTGCGCTTCATAGTATAGACAGGTACTCCTTTATTTCGTAGTCCGTGACCCGAGCCCTGTATTTGTCCCACTCTATCTTCTTATTTTCGATAAATGTGGTGAAGGCGTGGTCCCCGAGAGCTTTCTTTACTACAGAGCTCTTCTCGGTCTCGAGGATAGCCTCATACAAATCGCCCGGAAGCGGCCTTATCCCCCTCTTAGCCCTCTCGTCCGGAGTGAGCTCAAAAACATTCTCTTCTGTCGGAGGGATCAATTCATAGTTCTTTTCGATACCTTCAAGCCCGGCGGCAAGCATCACGCTGAAGGCAAGATACGGATTGCAGGCCGGGTCCGGAGAGCGGTACTCCACGCGCGTTGCCTTTTCTTTTCCAACCTTATATTCAGGTATCCTGACAAGCGTGGAACGGTTCTTCTTCGCCCAAGCTATATAAACAGGCGCTTCGTAGCCCGGGACAAGCCTCTTATAAGAATTGACCCACTGGCTGGTAACTGCTGTTATCTCGCGCGAATGCTTGAGAAGCCCCGCGATATAGGACTTTGCGATCTTTGAAAGATGGAATTTATCCTTGGCATCAAAAAAGGCGTTCTTGTCTCCCTTGAACAATGACTGGTGGACATGCATACCGGAACCATTCATGCCAAAAACGGGTTTCGGCATGAAAGTCGCGTATACGCCGAAACGCTGGGCAACTTCCTTTACAACTACACGGTAAGTCATGGCAGCATCGGCCATAGTCAGGGCATCGGTATACCTGAGGTCTATCTCATGCTGGCTGGGGGACACCTCGTGGTGGCTGTATTCCACCCCGATCCCCATTGCCTCAAGCATCAGAACGGTATCACGTCTCAGGTCGGCAGCCGGATCGGGCGGGATCAAGTCGAAATACCCGCCGGCATCGAGAGGCTCCGTCCCGTTGTTGTCCTTGAAATAGAAGAATTCCAGCTCCGGGCCCACGTAGAAAGTAAATCCGAGCTTTGCGGCGCGTTTCAGGTTCTGTTTTAGGATATATCTCGGGTCGCCGGTGAACGGGGTCCCGTCGGGCCTGACGATATCGCAAAACATCCTGGCAACGGCAAACTCATCCTTCGGCCTCCATGGAAGCAAAACAAAGGTGCTCGGATCGGGCCTGGCCATCATGTCAGATTCGTCTATGCGCGCAAAACCTTCTATCGAAGAACCGTCGAAACCCATACCCTCTTCGAGGGCCCCTTCAAGTTCCTCGACGGTTATGGCGAAAGACTTTACAAACCCCAGGATGTCCGTAAACCAGAGCCTGATGAATTTTACGTTGGCCTCTTTGGCCATCTTCAACACATATTCCTTGTCCTTGACTATTCTTGCTGGCATTTTACGTCTCCTTTTTTAATATCTGTTGGTTATCGGGATTCTACGGTCCCTGCCGAAAGCCTTAGGGGTTATCTTGACACCGGGGGGGCTCTGGCGCCTCTTGTATTCGTTCTTGTCGACCATGTTAATGACCTTCTTTACCACTTTCGGGTCAAAACGCTGGGCGATTATCTCATTTGCGGACCTGTCCTCTTCTACGTAAAGCTTGAGTATGGCGTCGAGGACGTGATACGGCGGCAGGGAATCCTGGTCCTTCTGGTTGGGCCTGAGCTCGGCCGTAGGAGGCCTCTTGATAGTAGTAATCGGTATTATCTCTTTCCTTGCCACGGCATTCCTGTATTCCGCAAGCTGGTAGACGGTCATCTTCGGTACGTCCTTCAATACCGCAAATCCTCCGGCCATGTCCCCGTAAAGAGTGCAATATCCGGTGGACATTTCGCTCTTGTTGCCGGTGGTAAGCACCAGCCAATCGAACTTATTTGATAAGGCCATGAGCATATTGCCGCGTATCCTGGCCTGAAGGTTCTCCTCCGCTATATTAGGTTTGGCATCCTTGAATTCTTTTTTAAGGAGCCTCATATATGACTGGTATAATACATTTATGGGGATAGTTATGGCTTTCAATCCAAGGTGCCTGGCAACAGCTATGGCATCGGCGCGGGTCTCTTCCTTTGTATACATCGAGGGCATGGTAACCGCAGCCACATTGTCTTTTCCCATCGCATCGGCGGCTATGCATGCGACAAGGGCGGAATCTATGCCCCCGCTGATGCCAAGAACGGCTTTTTTAAAACCGTTCTTGAGGACATAATCCCTTGTCCCTGCCACCAGAGCCTTGTAGATCTCTTCTACACTGCCAAGTTTCTCGGTCCTGTGCGGAGGGAACGGAGGGCGGATCTTGACCTCACACCTTTTAACGGACAATTCCCTGGTCTTATATGCCGGGACACCGTTCTTCTTTTTCGGAGATTTCCTGTATTTGAGGTATTCTTCCGCATTGAGGTCAAAAAGGATTATATCTTCCTCAAATTGCTTGCCCCTGGCAAGAACGGACCCTTTCCAGCCTATTATCATGCTTCCGCCGTCAAAAACCAGCCCGTCCTGTCCGCCGACAAGGTTGTTATAGAATATTATGGAAGAGGTCTCGCGAGCCCGTTCGACCAGCATATTCTCGCGTTCCTGCAGCTTGCCTGAATGATACGGGGAAGCGGATATATTTATGATCACCTGGGCACCCATCTCCATGGCCGCGAAATTGGCCGGCCCTGCGCCTTCCCATATATCTTCGCATATATTTACGCCTATCTTAAGCCCTTCCAGCTTGAAAGCGAATGTCTCGCTCCCGGCATCAAAATAGCGTTTTTCGTCAAAAACACCGTAATTCGGGAGGAGTATTTTGTGGTATATATGGAGCAGTTCCTTATCGCGTATAAGAGCAGCCGAATTGTAAATACCATCCTTGCCCTTGTCGAGGCAGCCGACTATTACTATTATATTATCCGCCTTATGCGCTATATCGTTGAGGGCCTTCATGGCGTCATCTACGAATTGGGGCTTTAAAAGCAGGTCTTCGGGAGGATACCCTGTTAATACCAGTTCAGGGAGGATAACAACGTCGCAACCCAATGATCTTGCATCACTTATGGATTTAATGATCTTTTCCTTATTGCCCTGAAGGTCGCCCACGGTAGGGTTGACCTGGGCCATGGCAAAGCGGATCGGGTCCATTTTCACCTCTCTAATTTGGCCTTTTATTATACCAAAAAAGCGTTAAAAAGCAAGTAAAGAAATTTTGTTGATTTCCGCGCCAAAAACGTATAAAATCACCAAAAAAGGATACTCACATGAAAAAAATAGTCATTCTTTCGGTTGTATCTATACTCTTCAGCACAAATCTTTGGGCGGATACGGTTATTTTTAAATCGGGAAAGACGGTTGATGGTAACATCAAATCTATCGCCGGCGATACCGTTACTATGGAGATATACGGCGTCACCGAAATGACCTACGACCTGTCCGAAATAGAATCGATAAACGGCGAACCTGTAAAGGTCGAACCAAAAACCCTGCAACCTGCTGAGATTACCGCTCCTGAGGTCAAAGCTGCCCCCGCACAGACAGAAGAACTGCGCTCTGAAGATACCCGAACAATAACAACTAAAGAATCGGCGGTTTTTCTCGTAGTCTTGCTGGGTATAATACTTGCGATCTTTCTGTTTTATTATATCTTTTCCGCTTTATGCCTTCAATTGATAGCCATAAAAACCGGCACGCAGCCCGCTTGGCTGGCATGGATACCGATAGCAAACCTTTTTCTCATGTGCAAAATAGGGGGCTTGAACTACTTGTGGCTGCTTGTCCTCCTCGTACCGTTGCTGGATGTAGCAATAATTATCTACATGTGGTACAGGATCTCTGAGGCAAGGGGCAAGCCGGGGATTTTAGCGCTTCTAATGCTGGTTCCTGTAGTTAATCTGGTATTCATAGGTTATCTCGCCTTTTCCGGGAGTGGATCAGGGACGGTCCCGCCACCTGTTAAAGGTGAGGAGCCAGCAAGCCCTTATCAGAACCGCCCCTATAATCCGCCTCTCGAATAACTATCAGATATCGAAGTAAAGGTAGAACTCGTAGGGATGCGGACGCATCCTGACGGCGTCTATCTCCTTCTTCCTCTTGTATTCGATCCAGATGTCTATCACATCCTTGGTAAAGACACCGCCCTTGAGCAGATAATCGTGGTCCGCCTCAAGCGCATCAATGGAACGGCGCAGCGATGACGGGACGGTCGGTATCTTGGACATCTCTTCCTCTCCCAACTCAAAGAGGTCCTTGTCGGTAGGCTTGCCCGGATCGATCTTGTTCTGGATACCGTCCAAACCGGCCATGAGCATGGCAGCGAACGCGATATAGCCGTTACATGACGGGTCCGGAGGCCTGAACTCGATCCTCTTGGATTTCGGGCTGTCGCTGTACATGGGGATACGTACTGCGGCAGAACGGTTACGGGCGGAATATACAAGGTTAACAGGCGCTTCGTAGCCCGGGACAAGCCTCTTATAAGAGTTTGTGGTCGGGGCGCAGAATGCCATAAGGCTGTTCGCGTGCTTGAGCAACCCGCCGATGTAATACTTGGCGGTCTGGCTCAGGAGCGCGTAGCCGTTCTTGTCATAGAACAGATTAACGCCGTTCTTCCATAAGCTCTGATGGCAGTGCATACCGGAACCGTTATCGGCAAAGAGCGGTTTAGGCATGAAAGTAGCCACCATGCCGGCCTTTCTGGCCATGTTTTTGATTATGTACTTATACATAAGCAGGCTGTCGGCCATCTTGGTGAGCTTATCGAACTTTATGTCGATCTCGCACTGGCCGGCAGTCGCAACCTCATGATGATGGACCTCGATGTTGACACCGGCTTCCTTCATCTTGAGTATCATCCTGCTCCTCAGGTCCTGCAGGGTGTCATGCGGCGGGACCGGGAAGTATCCTTCCTTGTAACGGATCTTGTATCCAAGGTTCGGTTCTTCCTTGCGTCCGGTATTCCAGTCACCTTCGTTGGAATCCACGAAATAATAGCCTGAATTCTCGTTCTGGTCGAAACGCACGTCGTTAAAAAGGAAGAATTCGGCTTCCGGCCCAAAATAGATACTGTCGGCTATTCCGGTATCCTTGAGGTACTTCTCCGCTTTCCTCGCTATATAACGCGGGTCGCGCGAATACGGCTTGCGCGTAAGCGGGTCATAAATATCACAAAGTATGCTGACCGTCGGTACTTCGCAGACGGGATCTACCACCGCGCTCGTCGGGTCCGGGATAAGGATCATGTCGGATTCCTGTATCTTCTGGAAACCGCGTATCGAGGAACCGTCGAAACCTATACCATCGACCCATATGGAGTGGGTGATATCGTCCATCTCCTTTATCTCTGAGGCGGGTATAGTAAAATGCTGCCAAAGACCGGGAAGGTCGTTGAACTTCAGGTCGACCATCTTGATGTCTTTTTCCTTGATCAACTTTATCACGTCGCGGGCGGCTTTCTCATTGAACGAGCCGTTCGCCAACGGATTGGCTGTCTTGACTTCCTTTACTTCCTTCTTCTTTGCCATGCTGGCTTCCTCCTTTTATTTTGTGGAAAAAGTATACAACCCTATTGTTAAATCCATATTACGGGAATGTTAAATCTCCGGGGGCGGTTTTATCCTATTGCCGGACAGCCTTTCTCGCCCGTCCTTATCCTTATGCATTCGGGCATATCCAGGACAAATATCTTTCCGTCTCCGACATGTCCTGTGCGGGCGCCTTCCAGTATCGCGTCTATGGCAGGCTTAACGAAATCGTCGTTGACGGCGATCTCAAGTTTTGCCTTCTTAAGAAGGCTGCCTGCCTCTTTATGGCTCCTGTAGACCTCCGAAATACCCTTCTGGCGGCCGCGTCCCATGACCGGAGTGACGGTCACAAGATGTATCTCCTTCTCTTCGAGCCTGGTGAGCACTTCATCGAGCCGGTCAGGCTGTACAATGGCAATTAAATATTTCATTATCATTCCTCCTTAATCTAGTACCGTGTAACCGGCTTCACGGTGCTGGGTCAAATCAAGACCTATCTTCTCATCCTGTTCGCTGGCGCGCAAACCCATGATCGCATCCAATATCTTGAGCAGGACAAATGTCACAACGAACGAATAGGCAGCCGTAATTATAACCGCTTTGAACTGTATAAAGAACTGGGCGGGATTCCCGTAGAAAAGGCCGTCCGCTCCGGCGGGATTGACCGCCTTCGTGGCCCAAAGCCCCGTCGCAAGCGCTCCCCATATTCCTCCCACTCCATGGACGCCAAATGCATCTAGTGAATCGTCGTAGCCGAATTTCACTTTCAGGACTGCAACAGATATGTAGCAAAGCACCGAGACACCTATCCCTATCCAGATAGCGCCTATCGGATTCACGAAACCCGATGCGGGGGTTATGGCTACCAGGCCGCCAACCGCTCCGGTTATTATGCCCAAAACGGTGGACCGGGAATTGAATATCCAGTCAAGCATGGCCCACGTAAGTCCGGCTGCCGCGGCGGCAATATGCGTGACCACAAAAGCATTCGTTGCCAAGGCACCCGAACCAAGGGCACTGCCTCCGTTAAAACCGAACCATCCGAACCAGAGCAACCCCGCACCCAGAACGGCAAAAGGAAGGTTATGCGGAGGCGATATCTTGTGCGGATAGCCCTGCCTTTTGCCCAGCACCAGCGCGCTGGCAAGCGCGGCTATACCGGCGTTAATATGCACAACGGTGCCTCCGGCGAAATCGAGCGCTCCGTCGGCCCTGAGGAATCCTCCCGCCCCCCATACCCAATGGCAGACCGGATCATAGACTATCGTAGCCCACAATACGGAAAATACGCAGAAGGTCGAGAATTTCATCCTTTCGGCAAAAGCGCCCAGGATAAGGGCCGGGGTTATGATAGCGAACATAGCCTGGAATATCATGAACGCCTGGTGAGGGACCGTAGCGGCGTAAACCGGGTTGGGCTCAAGGCCGACGTTCTTAAGGCCAAACCACCCCAATCCTCCTATAATCCCCTTGATATCCGGACCAAATGAAAGCGAATACCCGAACAGCACCCATTGTATGGTTATTATGCACATGAGCATGAAACACTGCATCAGTATGGACAGGATGTTCTTCCTGCGGACAAGCCCTCCGTAGAAAAAAGCCAGTGCCGGCGTCATGACCAGGACAAGGGCTGCCGAAGTCAGCAACCATGCGGTATCCCCTGTATCAACCTGGGCTAATTCTGAGGGCGCCGCCGCGGAAGGCGCGACCTCCTCTGCCGCAACGACCGTTGCTATCACAGTAAAAAGCAGGAATACCGCAAAGAACCAGAACGGCGGACTTTTCAAGACTTTCGCCATTTACCTCTCCTTTCCTTTTGCCTCAATTGTGTATCCAACTGACATAAATCGGGCACAAAAAATTATTTTATGCCCAGCCTCTCTTTTACAACGCCCGCGTACACCTTGTTTATGCGGTTGGTCTTGAACCAGCGCTCCAGGGTCGACGGCTGAATGTCGACCCTTTTCGCCAGATCATAGAGAGTATAGCCCTTGTCTTCCTTCAGCCTGCGTATCTTCTCTATCAGTTCCTTGTCGAACATGGCCTAAATCGCGCCCTCGCCTTTCTCTCCGGTGCGTATCCTGATAGTATCTTCGACGGGGTATATGAATATCTTCCCGTCTCCTATCTCGCCGGTCCTGGCTATGCCCGATATGGCCTTTACCAATTTCTCGACATCGCCATCCTTTACGACGATCTCGATCTTGATCTTCGGAAGGAAATTCACCTTATACTCCCTTCCCCTGAACTGCTCCGAGAGCCCCTTCTGGCGGCCATGCCCTTCAATGTGCGTTATCATCATTCCGGGATAGCCGAACTTATCCAGGGCCTCGGTGATCTCCTCAAGCTTCTCGACTCGAACAACCGCTTCTATTTTTTTCATTTTCACGGCCCTCTTTAATTACTGTACGTATAGAAATTAGGATAAGCGGGAGTCCCGTGCTCCGGGATGTCCAGACCCTTGAGCTCTTCGTGCGGGGAAACCCTTATACCGAACATCTTATCCATTAACTTGAAACCTGCAAAACCGAGTATGAACGCCCACGAAACGCACACAGCAGCGCCTATGAGCTGAGCGATCAACTGCCCGGAACCGCCTCCGTAGAACAGTCCTTTAACGAAGGGTTCGGAAGTTGAGCCTAAGCCATAGGTGCCGTCGGCAAAAAGACCGACGCTTATAAGGCCCCACACACCGTTTATGCCGTGGACACTTACAGCACCGACAGGATCATCGATGCCGCGGTTTTCCCAGAAATAGACGCCAACAACCACCAATGCACCGGCTATGGCGCCTATAACAACAGCTGCCCACGCCTCTACCCACGCGCACGGCGCGGTAATGGCCACGAGGCCGGCCAGGCAACCGTTAAGCATCATGCCTACATCCCACTTCTTCGTCTTCATGAAGACAAGCAACAAGGCGACAGCTGCACCTGCGGCAGCGGCAAGGTTGGTATTGACCGCGATCACCGCTATCCTCAACTGATGGGCGGAAAACGTGGATCCGGGATTGAACCCGAACCATCCGAACCAGAGGATAAAGGTACCAAGCGCCGCAAGAGTAATGCTGTGGCCCGGTATGGCCTTCGGCTTCCTGTTCTTATCGAACTTCCCGAAGCGCGGCCCCAGGACTATCGCACCGGCGAGACCGACGAAGCCGCCGATAGTGTGAACGACTCCGGAACCGGCAAAATCAACGTGGCCGACTCCGAAGGGCAGTTTAGAAAGCCATCCGCCGCCCCATACCCAGTGTCCATACAACGGATATATAAGGGCGGTTACCAGGATACTGTAAAGGAAATAGGCCTTGAACTTGAGCCTTTCGGCTACAGCACCCGAGACTATCGTCGCCGCCGTCCCGGCAAATACCAGCTGCCAGAAGAACATGAGGTAACGGCCTACATCATAGTTATCGCCGTGGAGAAACCATCCGGAAGTACCTATTATGCCGTTGTAATCATTACCCATCATGAACGCGAACCCGAAAGCCATGAAGATGAGCGAAGCCAAAGTAAAGTCTATCGTATTCTTCGCCATTAGGTTTGTCGCGTTCTTGGCCCTGCAAAACCCGGCTTCAACCATCGCGAATCCTGCCTGCATAAAGAAGACGAGGAATCCGCATACAAGGACCCACACGTAATCGACCGGTGAATTCGGGTTTTGTGCAAGGGTCTCGGCGCCGCTCGGGTCCTGGGCAAACGCCAGACACGAAGTCCCGACTGTTATCGCGAATACCGCGAGTATTAACGCTAGTTTTTTAAACATGGGTCACCTCTACTTATTGTTCTTGAACATTTTGCTGAATACGTCGAAGTCTATATCGAACTGGACCGTAACCGTATCGGCAAGGTTCCTGTTGTTGTAACGGTCGAAACCGACGAGCATTGAGACATTGTCGGAAAATTTCCACGAACCGCCGAAGTTCCAGCATCCGTAAGCGCTCTTGGTCCCCTGGTACTCAACACAAAGCCAGAGCTTGTCAGATATCTCCGACATCGTTCTTTCCCAAGCGCCGAAGAAACCGTCGTTGTCCTTATTGCCGTTCTGGTCAAGAAGCAGTTTGTCGTTCCCGTAAAAATAACCGGCGGATACTCTTCCAAGGTCAAAATCACCCGCCTTGAACGTCTTGGCCGCTTTGCCGTAAACTATGTTATAGTTCGTGGCGTTCTTCTTTGTGCCGATATCATAGGCGCCCACGGCCAAAGCTGGGAAATATTCACCGAAAGCGCCTTCCGGGATCCCGCCTTTAGCGTTGAAATACATGGGATAATCATCCAGGTCGCCAAAACCGGTCTTGTGGTCAAAACCGGCCTCGATATTGAACTTCTCGAACGGCAGGACGCCGACCGTAAGGCCTTCGTTGGTGACCGTTGACGGCCTGTTACCGGCTGAATCCCTTCCGGTAGGAAGGTACATATCACCGGTTATATGCATGACACCGTAAGCCTGGACATCGGTTGATGGGGCCCAGATATGCGTGGTGGCTGTTGCGAAAACCAGGGAAGGAACCCACAATAATGAAACTAAAACTAACAAACTCGCCAGCTTTTTCATTTTACTGCCTCCTTTTTAACGTAAAATCAACTTCGGGTTTTATAGATCGCCTTGATCTTCGATGACCTATCGACTCCGATGTCGTCAAACGTTTCCGAACCGGCCCTGCATATCGGGCAGTTCTTAGGGGGCGCCGTACGTTGTGTGATGTATCCACACTTAGCGCACCGGTACTTACTTGCTGGCTCTTTCCCTTTCACAAGCGACTCCCGTTTCTATTGTTTACACAAAAGAGTATACGGATGGATGTTAAATCTGTGTTACGCGCAGGTTAAATCTCGATTAATTTCAGGAAGGATACGGGAAGGGATTATGCGATGAATTTGTAGCCGATATTGCGGACTGTCTCTATGAAGGCGTGCCTTCGGTCCTCTATCTTGCTGCGCAAACGGCGGATATGTACATCTACCGTCCTGGTCCCGCCGTAATAGTCATAGCCCCAGATCTTGTCCAGGAGCTGGTCGCGGGAATATACGCGGCCCTTGTTGGAGGCAAGGAACTTAAGGAGCTCATACTCCTTGAAGGTCAATTCAAGCTTGCTCCCGCTCAGGGTCACCTCATACCTGGATACGTCTATTATAAGATCCCCGGCCTTTATCATGTCTTCCGAATCGGTAGGTATGGCCTTCTTGAGAAGCACCTTCACCCTCGTAACCAGCTCGGAAGGATTAAAAGGCTCAAATATAAAATCTCCTATAGCGGGTATATTATCGAGGACCTGGATGCCGTCAGCAGGCAGGACGGCAAAAAGGAGCGTCTCCTTAAGGAATCTGTCTTTCTTAAAGGCGCGATAAGCTGATTGGGCGTCAAACACTTTCGGTGAGGTGAAATCCAGGATGATCACGTCCGGACGGCGGCTGAGGGCTTCCTCGTATGCTGTTTTTACGTCAATGGTCTCATCCGAGAAATGCACCCGGTAATCCGATTCCTTAAGCGCCTTCCTGGCGCGTTTAAGGCCTTCATCTTCCGAGCCCAAGAGCAGTATACCGCTCATTTTATTTTATGGCCGTTACGGCGACGCCTTTTCCATCGGCAAGCCGCACGGTCTCCTCCTTGTCTATGATCAGGGTCTTCTTTGCTTCTATGGCAATACAACCGGCTTTCGCTTCCGCCATCGAGGCTATAGTCTGCGGGCCTATCACGGGCAGGTCGAACTTCATGCTCTGCTTAGGCCGCGCGACTTTCACGACCGTTCCTCCCGGACCGGCAAGTCTTCCGCCGCGCCTTATCATGGCATCGGTGCCTTCGATATCCTCGACTGCTATAACGGCCTTGTCCTTGATAAACACTGAAAGGCCTATATCCATCCCGGCGATCTCTTTGGCTATTGGAATGCCGAACCTTATGTCGTCCTCCTGGGACGGGGAAGGTCTGACGGAGGTCAACAAGCCCGCTGCCGGAAGCAAATCTTCCAAGAAAAGGGTTGAATCGAGCAGTTCGACCCCGGAAGACCTCAACGTAGATGTTATCATGGAGAGGAGGGTATCGTCCTTCCTGTCGAGGGCCTTTACCAAGATAGATTTCATCAATCCGTCTATTTTAAGGGCCTCGTTGAATATCCTGGACTTGGTTATACCCCCGGCCATAACAGCCTTCTTTATGCCCTCCGCCTTGAAAAAATCGAGAACTTTCGAAAGTTCTCCCAGGCTTACCCAACGGAAATTATCGGCAAGGGCTTCAACTTCGGGCTTCGTCTCACCCTCTATACCTACCGCCACAACGCTGTAACCCTTGGCCTTAGCCGCGCGGGCAAAAATAAGCGGAAAATCACTCTTACCTGCGATCAGACCTATTGTGTCCATATTTTTCTATTTAGCGATGCCGCGTTCTGAAGCGGTGACAAATTCGACAAGATAATCGACTTCGGGACATTTCGGGACCTCCGACCTTATCTCTTCCAAAGCATGGGATACGGTAAGCCCTGAATTGAAGAGCAACTTGAAGGCCTTTTTGAGGGCATTGCGGGACTCCTGCGGGACCTTGGCTCTTTCGAGGCCGACCGTATTAAGTCCGTATATCTTCAGGGGATGTCCGTCGCTCATCGAATAAGGCACTACGTCCTGGGTCACTTTTGAGCATCCGCCTATTATGGAAAGCTTGCCTATACGCACGAACTGGTGGACCCCGGTTAGCCCTCCGATATCGGCCCTCTCTTCTACGATAACATATCCGGCGAAAGTCCCGCAATTGGCTATTATCGCCCTGTCCTTGATCACGCAATCATGCGCTACATGACAGTACGCCATCAAAAGCACATTATTGCCGATGACCGTGGAAGAGTCCTTGTCGGTACCCATATTCACGGTCACATATTCGCGTATTATGTTATTATCGCCTATCCTGACGTAGCTCTTTTCGCCTTTGAATTTCAGGTCTTGAGTTATGGAACCGATGACTGCACCCGTGAATATCTTGTTGTTCTTTCCTATGGTCGTATAACCGTCGATGACCGCATGCGCTCCAACTATCGTCCCCTCGCCTATCTTCACGCTGGGTCCGATAATAGCATAAGGGCCGACTTCGATCGAGTCGGCCAATTCTGCCTTTTTATCCACTACCGCTGTAGGATGTATCTTCATCGTCTATATTCCGAAACTACTCCGACGCCTCTTCCCCGCCTACAAGCGCGAACATCAGTTCGCCCTCGGCGGCTACCTTGCCGTCCACGCTGGCAACAGCCCTTACCTGGACGGTCTTCGACCTCAGTTTAAGCACCTCTGTCTCAAGGATAAGCTGATCGCCGGGCACTACCGCCTTGCGGAACTTGACCTTATCCATCGACATGAAGAAAGCGTATTTACCCTTGTTGTCCCTCTTGTTAAGCATCATGACGCCGGCAACCTGCGCCAGGGCCTCCATGATAAGCACGCCTGGCATGATGGGCATATCAGGGAAATGCCCGGGGAAATAGAATTCGTTCATGGTCACGTTCTTTATCCCTACCGCCCTCTTGTCCTCTTCCAGCTCTATGACCCTGTCCACTAAAAGGAATGGATAGCGGTGGGGAAGGATCTTCTTTATGTCGTTTATATCCAGGGGAGTGCCTACTATTCCCGGGCCCTTGCTTTCCATGGCGCCTGCGCGCATACGTTCCTGCTGCTGCCTGATCTTTTGTAGAAGCCTGATGTTAAGCGGATGCCCGGACTTTACGGCTATAACGTGGCCTTTAAGCGCCATACCGAGAAGGTAGAGGTCGCCTATGAGATCGGATATCTTGTGACGGGCGAATTCATCATCGAACTTCAGTTTGTTCTTTATTACGCCGTCCTTTCCAACGACAAGCGTGTTGTCGAAATTCGCTCCTTTGCCAAGCCCTTGCGTCCTGAGCGCCTCGGCTTCCGCTTCAAGACAGAAAGTCCTGGTCGGCGCTATTTCTTTTTCGTATGTTTCGGGATTGATAACTACTGAAACATACTGCGACCTCAGCATCGGGTGGTCATAGCTCAACATATAGGATATCTTAAATTCAGAATCGGGCAGTATCGCAAGCACGGTATCGTCCTCTTCCAGCCATATAGGTTCTTTTACGGTAAAGGACTTCCTCTGCTCCGCTTGGCGCTCTAGCCCCGCCTTCTTGATCAGCTCTACGAAAGAAGCGGCTGATCCGTCAAGTCCGGGTATCTCTGGACCGTTGATCTCTATGGTTATATTATCGATAGCCATGCCGCTTAGCGCGGACATAAGGTGCTCGATCG
Source organism: Candidatus Omnitrophica bacterium UBA6215 (assembly GCA_002421665.1). GTDB lineage: Bacteria > Omnitrophota > Gorgyraeia > Pluralincolimonadales > Pluralincolimonadaceae > UBA6215. The sequence goes on along the minus strand of DISH01000005.1, from coordinate 128,074 downwards.
TATGGATCTCAGCGTCATCAAAAGCCAACGACGTCCTCCTGAGCTTACGGCTGGACTCCATGACATTGGCTATATTAGCTTTTATCACGGGTTTGCCCGGCAGGTCTACGCGCACGAAACTTATTCCCGCATTCTGTTCGGCGGGAAGCAGCCGCATCCGGGTTTTGGCACCCGTATGGAGCCCTACGCCCTCTATCTCAACCGCGCTTTTTATCGTCAGCTGTTGTTCCATCTGATATTTTGTTCTCCAACTGGGTTATTCTTTCCTTTAGATTCTTTATGTCTTCGGCTATCTGGGGAAGACGTGAAATAAAAGCGTTAAGCCTTTTAGCCTCATCGTGCGGTTTAGCCGGGTAACCTGATACGCATATATTTGCGGGAACAGATTTTGTCACACCGGCCTGGGCTGCAAGGACCGCATTATCTCCGACAGTTATATGGCCCACTAGCCCCGCCTGCCCGGCTATGGTAACATTCTTGCCTATTACGGTAGAGCCGGATATACCGGCCTGGGCTATTATTATCGAATTCTCGCCTATGACAACATTATGAGCTATCTGGACAAGATTGTCGATCTTGGTGCCGCGGCCGATGACCGTCTTACCGAAACGCGCCCTGTCTATGGTTACGTTAGCGCCTATCTCAACATCGTCTTCTATTACCACTGTCCCTATTTGCGGTATCTTATGGTGTTCGCCGTTAATGGTGGCAAACCCGAAACCGTCGCTCCCGACACATGTCCCGGAATGTATTATGACCCTGTCGCCGATAACGACATTCTCTCGCAGCACTACATTGGGATATATAAGGCAATCGCACCCGACTTTCGCATTATATCCTATATACGAGCCGGAATAAATTATCGTCCTGTCGCCGATAACGGCGCCGTCGTCTATAACGGCATAGGCCTGTACTGCAATATCGCGGCCGAGTTTTACATTCTTGCCTATTACCGCCGCGGGATGTATACCGGAAGGATACTGCTGGCTATTAGGCAACAACATGGAAATTATCTTCGAAAAAGCCAACGAAGGATTATCGGTCCTTATGATCGGCTTCGGGGCGGAATCTATCTCCCGGGACGTTATAACGGCAGCTGCTTTCGTTATCTCCATAAGCGGCGCATAACGCGGGTTGGCCAGAAAAGAGAGGTCTCCCTCTTCCGCCTCCCTTATACCGCTTATGCCTGTTATGACTATGCCGCTGTCGCCTATTACTTCGCCGTCTATTAACTGCGCAATCTCTTTAAGGGTCTTGCGCATAGAAGGACCTTCCTCGGACACCGCTTATTTCTTTCCCTTCACCATATATTTGTCGTTCAGGATCTTGAGCACGCGGTCCGTCAGATCGTCACTGGCGTTGCCGTAAAGGACCATCCTGGAATCGATGATATATTTGTAGCCTTCTTTCTTGCCTATATCATCCACGACTTCCTTGATCTCCTTGAATATGGCACGGGCCATATCATCGCGCTCTTTCCTGAGGGCTTCCCTTGAATCCCTGTCAAACTCGCCTAATTTCTTTATCTTGTCGTCGACAACAGCCTGCTTCTTGGCCCTGTCCCTGTCCGAAGCAAGGTCCGCTTCGTCCTTAAGCTTCTTTATCTCTGTGACGAGCTTGTCTCTTTCTCCCTGCTTGGCGGTTCCTTTAGCCTCGAGCTGTTTGTCGAAGTCCTTGGTCTTGTTATATTCATCAAAAACCTTGGCAAAATCCATATAACCGATCTTTTCCGCTGCGGCAAAAACCGAATTCGCAGCCGCAAAAGATATGGTCATAAATAATGCTATGACCAAAAACCTTGAAACTGCTTTCATTTTTTTCTCCTTTCTAGTTAAAAAGCTCTGCTCAAACTGAAATGGAACCGGCCCTTCTTCTTTTCTCCCGGGTCAGTCTTGAGCGGAAAACCGTAATCCAGCTTGACCGGACCGACGGGCGTCTTGACCCTTACGCCGGCGCCTGTCGAATACTTGTAACCTCCCTGCCCGAAATCCCCTTCTTTTTCCCAGACATTACCGGCATCGAAAAATACGGCGCCTTTCAAAAATTCAATGACCGGGAATGTATATTCCGCGCTCGCCACTATCATGGCTTCGCCGCCCAACGGATCATTGGTAGCGGGATCTTTGGGACCAAGCCCTCTTTCCTTGTAACCGCGGACCGAATCCGCGCCGCCGGCAAAGAACCTTTCGTATATCGGGACACCGTCGGAATCCCCGAAAGCGCCCACCGCACCCAACCGCGTGCTAAGTTCCAGGACCTGCTTATTTATCGGGGAAAAATATACGGAAGCCGACCCGTACCATTTCAGGAAATCCTTATCGCCCTGCAGCGGACCGCCGGCGCCTTCTACGGAACCGTAGAGCAGGTAACCTTTGGTCGGGCTGAAATTAGAATCCCTCGTATCCCTGGTAAGGCCCAAGAGGAGGCTTGAGATATTATTCGTTCCCGCTTCTTTCTTAAGGTCATTGGTGGCACCATCATCAACATTGGATATCCTTACCTCTTCCAGCCTGTAAGTAAGGTCGGCCCTGTCGAAATCATCGAACTCCTTGCCGAACCTTAGGTCCGCGCCTCTCCTGCGCTCATCGTAACCGTAACCGGTACTGCTCGACGATAACCTTGTGTTCTGGTATATGTCAAAACCGAACAGGTACGGGTAATCGAATATCCACGGGTCGGTCCAGCTTAACTGGTAGTCCCTCCTGGATGTACCGACCTCGGCCCTTAGTACAAGCTGTTGCCCGCCGCCCGTAAAGGTAGGCCAATTCATAATGTCAAAATTTCTCTGTGTAACCTGGACAAAACCTACAAGTTTATCCACGGTCGAAAAACCGCCGCCGAAAGAAAACTCGCCGGTCTTTGTCTCTTTGACATCGACAAGCAGGTTGGCCTTGTTGGGCTCCGGGGTCTTCTCGGTATCGAAAGTTATATCCTCGAAATAGCCCAGATTATACAGACGCTCCTTGGAACGCTGCAATTTTTCTCCGCTGAAAGGCTGTCCCGGACGAAGCCTCAATTCCCTTCTTATTACCTTGTCCTTAGTGCGGACGTTGCCGCGGATATCTATTCTCCCGACAAAGGTCAAATCATTCTCGGTTATCGAATATTTAACATCTATATTGCCGCTGGCAGGGTCGATAGCCGTATCTGTCTTGACCACCGCGTATATATAACCCTTATCGAAATAAAGACCCTGTATAGCATCCGCATCTTCCCTTAGGCCGTTCCTGCTGAAGGCCTTGCCTACAGTCATCTTAAGCGTCTTGCGGATATCTTTTTCCGATATAACGGCATTTCCGGATATGCCTATGGAATTGACCAGGTATTGTTTGCCTTCATCTATCTTTATATTTATGAAAAGGAACTTACCGTCATCGTCATACTTCAACTCCGGCTCCATCTTGGCATCGAGATATCCGTTATCGCCGTAGAAAGCCCTTAATTTATCCAGGTCGGAATCGAAAGCGTCCTCGTTGAAAATACCTGACCTGAAGAACCACCAGGCAGTCTTTGTGGACATGAGCCTTAACAGCACATCCGACTTGAAGGCTTTGTTCCCTTCAAAGGTTATCTTGCGTATCTTGACCCTTTTGCCTTCCTCTATCATAATGGTAACCACGGCCCTGTTGGTCGTCGGATCAAGCCTGATAGCGTAATCTATCTTTGAATGCGTATACCCTTTCCTGTAATACATCTCCCTGATGGCCCTGATTCCTTCCTTGAGCTGCCTCTCGTCAAGTATCTCATCGGGTTTTATCTTGAGTTCTTTCTTCAGTCTTTCATCGCGAAAGGCCTTATTGCCCGCAAAAACTATCTGGCCTATAGGGGGTTTTTCCGTAACGATAAAAACAACTTCTATGCCATCGGAAAATTCCTTTACCTCCGCTTTCACGTCCGAGAAATAGCCGAGACCGTATATGCGTTTTATGTCTTCGTCAACCGTGGTCTTTTTGTAGGCCTCCTGGGGCTTTGTCTTGACCTTGGAAAGGACCAGGGATGACGATATGGTCTTATTCCCGACTATAAGTACGCTCTTGACGCTCTTTTCCGCAGGTACGGACGCAGCGGAAGGCGCAGGCTGGTCCGTGGCAGCCGGTTCAACGGCAACCTCAGTAACGGCAGGGGCCTCCTCTGAGAAAACGGGGCCTATAACCCCAAGGGTAAGCAGAATGACCAGGAATATTCTAGGGAAGATCTTCATAAAATCCTCATTTAAAGAATTAATTTAACATACGCATAACATAAAGTAAAGCAAATTGTAACGGCCTAGTAGCTTTCCTGTCTCACGGAAAGATTTTCGAATCTTGTCAGTTCTTTGATGAACGCCAGTTTTATGGGTCCCGTCGGGCCGTTACGCTGTTTCGCGACCATCAGCTCGGCTATACCCCTGTTCTCTTCCGTGGGAGTATAGAACTCTTCCCTGAACAAAAGCAGTACGAGGTCGGCATCCTGTTCGATGGCGCCCGATTCCCTAAGGTCCGCAAGCTGCGGCCTTTTATCGTCCCTTCCCTCCGGCTTCCTCGAGAGCTGGCTTACGGCTATAAGAGGCACATTTATCTCTTTTGCCAGGGCCTTAAGGGACCTCGATATGTCCGCTATCTCCTGTTGCCTGCCTTCGGAACGCATCGAAGGGCTTTCCATCAGTTGGAGGTAATCTACTATGATGAGCTTAAGGTCGTGCTGTGACTTCAGCCTCCTGGCTTTCCCCCTCAACTCAAGGGCGGAAAGTGCCGAGGTGTCGTCTATGAATATAGGTGCCTCTGAGAATTTTCCCGCAGCATTGACAAGATGGGGCCAGTCTGATTGCGAAAGAAAACCCGTCCTTACACGGCTGGCGTCTACCCTCGCGTGGGAACAAAGCATCCTCTGGGCGAGGGATTCCTTCGACATTTCAAGGCTGAATATCGCCACGGGCTGCTTAAGGACTATACCCGCGTGCTCGGCTATGCAGCATGCGAGGGCGCTCTTTCCCATTGAAGGCCTGCCTGCCACTACTATAAGCTCTCCCTCGTGCAGGCCGGATGTCATCTTGTCGAAATCATCGAACCCTGTCGCCAGGCCCGTTATATTCGTCTTCCTCTGGTAAAGGGAATCTATCGTCTCTATGGAATCTTTTATTATCTCTTTGAGCGAAACGAAACCTCCCTCTGTCTTCTTGGAGGATATCTCGAATATAAGCCTTTCCGCCTTGTCGAGAAGTTCCCTGGCGTCGTCCTGTCCGTCATACGCTTCCGATAATATGGTAGTAGCGGTAGCTATGAGGTTCCTCAGCATGCTCTTGTCCTTGACTATCTTGGCATAATGCCGGACATTCGCCGCGGTAGGGACGAACGTGCTGAGCGAGGTCAGGTAATTTATGCCGCCCGCATCTTCCAACTCTCCTTTTTTCCTGAGCTCTTCCGCGAGCGTAACAAGATCTACGGCTTTGCTATTGCTGTAAAGGCCGACCATGGCCCTGAATATAAGGCGGTGGGCCTGTTTGTAGAAGGCATCCTCCGAGAGTATCTCGAAAGCATGGGATATCGCTTCTTCCTCTATAAGCATGGAACAGAGGACCGCCATCTCCGCGTCCAAGTTCTGCGGGGGGAGCTTTTCTAAGGCGATATCTTTACCTTCCTTGCCTTGGGCCATCTTATTTTTTGACCACCCAAAGTTTGAGAGAAGCGTTTATATCAGGATGCAGCTTGACAGGCACCTGGAATATACCTATCTGGGTTATATGCTCCTTCAGGTCTATCTTCTTCTTGTCAACGGATATCCCTTCGGCTTCCATCGCCTTGTGTATATCAGCGCTTGTAACGGAACCGAAAAGTTTGTCATCCTTGCCCGCCTCCATCGCGATGGTTATCGATGCTTTGGATATAGCATCCGCGAGTTTCAGGGCTTCCTCTTTTTCTTTCTCAAGCGCCTCCTGCCTCAATTTCTTATTGGTTTCCGCTACCTTTATGTTCTGTTCGGTCGCCGGGAGCGCCAACTTTCGGGGAAACAGGTAATTCCTCATGTAACCGTCGCTGGCCGATACAACATCCCCGGATTTTCCGAGGCCGGCGACATCTTTCAACAATATGACCTTTGCGGACATCGTATAACCCCTTATATTTTCGTGTATCCTGTTAGACGGATGTGTAGGGAATGAACGCGGCCAACCGGGCCTTCTTTATGGCCTTGGCCAGCATGCGCTGATGCTTCGCGCAATTCCCTGATATCCTTGACGGTATTATCTTACCGCGCTCGGTTATGAACTTGGACAGTTTTACCGTGTCCTTATAATCGATCGCGTTTATCTTCTCGCTGCAAAACTTGCATACCTTTTTCCTGAAAACCCTCTTCTCTCTTCTTTCCATTTCGCTCCTGTCTTCTCCTGTTTGGATTTTATCTCTATTCGATTAAAACGGTACGCCATCGTCCTGAGGACCGCTCTGGTGCGCATCGGGCGTCTCTGCGTCCGGGGCCGGCAGGTCCTGCTTTCCGCCCTTTGTCTTTCCGAGGAATTGCACCCTTTCGGCTATTACCTCGATCGTAGAGCGCTTTTCGCCCTGAGGCGTCTCCCAGCTCCTGCTCTGTATCCTGCCTTCAACGAAAACCGGGCTGCCCTTAGAAAGGTACTCGCCGCAGGTCTCGGCCATCTTCGCCCAGACAACAACCCTTATGTAAGACACTTCCTCTTTCTTCTCTCCCTGCTGCGTATAGACCCTGTTCACCGCTACCGTGAACGTAGTAACGGCGCTGCCGCTCGGTATATAACGCAATTCCGGGTCACGGGTAAGGTTACCAATGAGAAAAACCTTGTTCAGACTTGCCATAACGAATTCTCCTATGCTGCTTCGTTAATAAATACTACTGTCCTTAATATGGACTCGTTTATCTTATAAGTCTTTTCCATGGAAGCTATGGCTGAGGCCTCTGCGGTGAAATATACCAGCAGGTAGCGGCCTTTCTTCTCTTTCTTTATATTATAAGCCAGATCGCGGGTCCCAAGGTCTTCTTTTGCATCAACCTTTCCGCCGTTCTTGGCTACAACATCCAGGATAGAGTTCACAAGCTTGCCGTTCTCCTCATCGGTAAGGTTCGATTTAAGTATGAACAGACCTTCGTATTTCTTCATCTTCATTCCTTTCTATTCTTTGCGTTGAACAGGTTTGCGGCGCGTTCGGCGCCGTTCCTGATCCATGTTTCGCAGCATTCCGCCGCGGTCTCTACTATGCACTCAAGCTCTTCGGCCTCTTTCTTTGAAAAAACCGAAAGGACATATCCGCTCAGCTGAGGGCCTCCAACTTCCCTTCCGGAATCTTTCCTGCCTATGCCGACACGCAGCCTGACGAAATCCGCGCTCCCCAGGGATTCTATGATAGAAGCCAGGCCGTTATGCCCGCCTGCTGATCCCGTCCGGCGCAACCTTATCACCCCGAGGGACAGGTTCACATCGTCGCATACCACAAGTATCTCCCCCGGCATTACTTTATTCCTGGCGGAGAAAGCCTTGACAGCCTGCCCCGACCTGTTCATATATGTCTGCGGAAGGATGATCGCCACGTCCTCTCCCGCTATCCTGCCTTTTCCCGCTATCGAATCGTATGCCCTGGTTCGCAATCTTATTCCATGCTTTGCGGCCAATGTCTCGGCGACCATAAATCCTACATTATGCCGCGTTGCCTCGTACTTGCCTCCGGGATTGCCCAAGCCTACGATCAATTTCATAGGGCCGTATTATTCCTTCTTCTCCTTCTCCTTCTCCTTCGCCTTGGCCTTGGCTTCTTCCTCGGCGGCTATCTCCTCAGGCTTCTTCTGTTTCAATACTTCGGGTTCGGAAGGCGCGGTTTCGGCCTCGGCAGCAGCCTCCTCAGGCTTGATCTCTACCGGCTTCTCGACCGCGAATATCCTGACCTCAGGGTCATTGAGTATCTTGACGCCATCAGGAGCCACTATGTCCTTGACGAACAAGGCATCACCTATCTTCAATCCGCTTACATCTATCTCAAGCTTTTCGGGTATAGCGGTAGGCAAGCACTCGACCTGTATCTCCCAGAGAAGATGCTCCAGGACGCCTCCATCCTGCTTAACGCCGATAGATTCACCCTTAGGAGCAAGGGGAACGTCAACCTTGATCTCTTCCGTAAGTGATATCTCGTTGAAATCGATATGGAGCATGCTCCCGCTCAAGGGATCATGCTGTATCTCCTTGATTATGCACGTCTTGGATTTCGCCTTGTCATCCCCTTCTATCTTGAGGTTGATAAGGGCATTCTCTCCGGCGGATGTATGGAGAGCCAATTCCATAGATTTCCTGTTAAGGTATATCGGCATGGCATTCTCGCCCTTGCGATAGACAATAGCAGGTATTATGCCTTTTTCGCGTTCATGCTTTACTGCCGATTTCCCCAGATCTTTCCTGACCCTGGCTTCCAGTTTTACCTGTTCCATTTCTTCTTTTTCCTTTCTGAATGAGCTCCATTACGGAGCATATCATTGCTTTACTGGTACACCTTATCGAATAATATGCTTATCGATTGTTCGTTGTGTATCCTCGTTATAGCCTGCCCGAGAAGAGGGCCGACTGACAAGACCTTTATCTGCGGGATCATCTTCTCTTTCGGTATGGGTATGGTATCGGTCACTATAAGCTCTTCGAGCTCGGAATTACGTATCCTTTCTATGGCAGGCCCTGACAATACAGGGTGGGTGGCCGCCGCGAAAACCTTCCTGGCGCCGGCTTTCTTAAGTGCCGCGACCGCCTCTACGAGAGTACCTGCGGTGGCAACCAGGTCATCGATAAGGCAGACATTCTTGCCTCTTACTTCACCCATTATATTCATCACTTCCGCCTGCTTATCGCTTATGCGCCTCTTGTCGACAACGGCAAGCCCGGTCTTGAATTTCTTGGCATATGCGCGGGCCATCTTGATCCCGCCGACGTCGGGCGAGACCACCACAAGGTTAGGTAGGTGCTTTTTCTCAAAATACTTCATGAACGTGTTAACGGCAAAAAGGTTATCCAGGGGGATATCAAAGAACCCTTGTATCTGTCCGGCATGCAGGTCCATCGTAAGCACCCTGCTGGCGCCGGCAACCGTTATAAGGTTGGCAACAAGTTTTGCCGTTATAGGGACCCTGGGACGGTCTTTCCTGTCCTGCCTGCTGTATCCGTAATACGGCATTACCGCGGTTATGCGGCGCGCCGAAGAACGTTTTATCGCATCTATCATTATCAGGAGTTCCATCAGGTTGTCATTGCCCGGGGAACAGGTAGGCTGGACGATAAACACATCCTTGCCCCTGACGTCCTCCTCGATCTTTATCCTTATCTCACCGTCGTTGAACCTGTCAACGGAGGCATTGCCCAAGGGGACCTTCAGGTAGTTGCAAATCTTCTTCGCGAGAGCACGATTGGCATTTCCCGAAAATACGAGCAGGTTCCCGTTTATTTTCATCTTTTACCCTTTTTGTTTTTTGATGTGTCCAATATCCTTGCCGGTACGCCTACAGCCGTCCTATGGGCCGGTATATCCCTGTCCTTCAAGACCACGCTTCCTGCTCCGGTTACCGCGCCATTACCTACCTTGACAGGGGCGATAAGAACTGTCCCGCTTCCAATGAACGTCCCGTCCCCTATAAAGGTCAGGCTCTTTTTCTTGCCGTCGTAATTAGCGGTAATGGTGCCGCATCCTATATTGACATTCTTGCCCAGCACCGAGTCCCCCAGGTATGTAAGATGCTTGGCCTTTGACCCTTTCCCGACCTTCGTCCGGACGACTTCCACAAAATTCCCGATTTCGGCACCGTCCTCAAGCACCGTGCCAGGCCTAAGCCTGCAAAAGGGACCTACGGAGCATCCCCTGCCTATCTTTACATCCCTCTCTATGACGGTAAACGGATAGATAACCGTGTCCCTGCCTATCTTAGCGTCGGGAGAGATGAACGTGGTCGAGGGATCAAGCACCGTCACGCAGTCTTTATTGAGTTCCTCGGCCTTTCTCCTGCTTATTATTGAATATGCCTTTGCCAAATCAGTCCTCGAGTTCATGCCTATCGATTCATCCGGGTCGCCGGTTTTATAAGCCCTTACGGATTTGCCCTCGGAAATAAGTATCTCTATGGCATCAGTAAGATAAAATTCCTTTTTGACTTTCGACCTGCGTATCTTCTTCATCGCCGAAAAAAGGTCCCTGCGGTCGAAGCAATAAAGTCCGACATTTATCTCTTTTATACGGGCTTCTTCTGCGGTAGCCTCTTTCTCCTCGACTATCGCCTCAACATTCCCGGAGATGCCGCGTATTATACGGCCGTAGCCGGAAGGGTCCGCCATATCCACGGTCAATACCGTACACGAAGCAACGGACGACTTATGAAAACCGATCAAAGACCTGAGGGTCTCTTCCCTGACCAACGGAACGTCCCCATAAAGGACGGTTATATCATCATATACGGACAGTTCGCTTTCGGCGCATCTGACTGCATCAGCCGTGCCGAGCTGCAGCTTCTGAACAACGGGGATTGCGCCCTGACCCTTGAGAAACCTCTCGACTTCGCCGGCCTTGTGGCCTATCACCACTACCGGACGTTTAAAACCCACAGACCTGACTGTCTCGAGGACATGCTGCAGTATCGGCTTTCCGTGCAGACCATGCAGGACTTTCGGGGTATCCGAGTAAAAACGTGTTCCCTTGCCGGCGGCAAGGACTATGCAACCAAAACCGCTCAATTCCGACCTGGCTCTTTTATGCTATTTTACGTTTATCTTTATCTTCGTTGCGCGCTATAAGTATTGGCTTTACTCCGCGCGTGATACATTCGGGGGTAATGACACATTCCGCTATTTCGTTCTGGGACGGGATATCGTACATTACCTCGAACATTACTTCTTCAAGTATGGAACGTAACGCGCGGGCGCCTGTGCCTTTATGCATCGCTTTTTTGGCTATGGCCGCGAGGGTTTCGTCGGGAAACGAGAGTTTCACGTTCTCCATCTCAAAAAATTTTGTATACTGTTTAATAAGCGAGTTCTTCGGGCGTACCAGGACCTCCATAAGGTCTTTTTCGTCAAGCGCATTAAGGGTTGCGATCACCGGGAACCTTCCCACGAACTCCGGTATCATGCCGAATTTCAAGAGGTCTTCGGGTTCTACCTGAGAAAGCACATCGCCGAGCTTCCTGGCTTTCTCTTCCTGGGCGCTGAAACCTATCGTCTTCCTTCCTGCGCGGCGCTCTATTATCTTGTCCAGGGCCGAGAAAGTCCCTCCGCAGATAAAAAGGACATTTGATGTGTCTATCTGTATATACTCCTGCTGCGGGTGTTTCCTGCCACCCTGCGGAGGCACGTTTGCTATGGTACCTTCCAATATCTTCAAGAGGGCCTGCTGTACGCCTTCACCGGAAACATCCCTGGTCACCGATACGTTGTCCTGGGTCTTGCCTATCTTGTCTATCTCATCGATATAAATTATGCCGTACTGGGCGCGCTTGACATCGTAATTGCACGCCTGCAACAGGCGCAACAATACGTTCTCGACGTCTTCGCCTACATATCCGGCTTCGGTAAGTGGGGTCGCATCACAAAGCGCAAAAGGTACATCCAGGACCCTGGCGAGGGTCCTCGCGAGGAGGGTTTTTCCGGAACCCGTAGGCCCGATGAGCAGAACGTTCGATTTCTCGAACTCTACGTCACGGTTCTGTATCTGCGTTACTATCCTTTTGTAGTGGTTATAAACGGCCACGGAAAGCTGGCGCTTGGCGCGCTCCTGGCCTATGATATACTGGTCGAGCTGACGCTTGATCTCGGCAGGTTTGAGGAGTTCCTTGACCTTGTTCTCGCGTTTTAGCTTAAGCTCTTCTTCCTCGTCGCTGGACAGTATCTGGCTGCAAAGCCTGACGCAACTCTCACAAATATAAGCGCCTTGGCCCGAAAAAAGCTTTTTGACTTTTTCGCGGGATTTCCCGCAAAACGAGCATCTCTCTGCCATATTAATTTTCTCGCACTGGTTGCCCGGTGAGGATTCGAACCTCAACGCCGAGATCCAAATTCTCGTGTGCTACCTTTACACTACCGGGCAGAAGAAAATAAACCTTTGGATTAGGCCCTTCCTTTAGTGGAAAGGGAAGGCCTGCCCGTGAGGGCTAGTCCTCTTCTTCTGCGTAATCTCCCCCTCTGACGGGGGAAAGGCCCTTTTTCTTCTCTACTTCGAAAGCGTCCAGGACCTTCTTCTGGATAAGCTCCCTGAATTCGAGAGTTATTGGATGGGCTATATCTTTATGTTCCGACTGGCGTGCGGAAGCTTCTTCTTCCGGCGATTTAGCGGCCGGGCGTACAATACCGTCGAGGCTGTTCCCGCAATTATTGCAATATTTTGATCTTACTACGTTCTTGAACCTGCATTTCGGGCACGCCTCCTTCATCTTCCTTGAAGGCATCGCCACAAAAAGCCCCTTCTGCCCTTCTATTACCTTTATATTTCTGACGACAAAACAGTTGTCGAAAGTCACGGTAGCATAAGCCTTTAACTTCTTGTCCTGGCCCTCCTTAAGAAAGACCCTTACTTCTGTGATAACCATCTCAACCGCTCCTTTTATGCATAGACGAAAAGCGGCCGGCTTATTACCACAATGTTGTCGCGATAAAAGCCTGCCAGCCTTCTCTAAGAACGAGCTTATTTTTGGCGTCGAGCGCTTCCTCTCTGCTCGAAGCTGCGCCAAAAACAGTGGGCCCGCTTCCGCTCATCATAACAACTTTAAGCCCGGATCTGATTATTTCAGATTTGATCTCGGAGATGGCACTATGCAAGCGAACTACCGGGTCTTCTAAACTATTAAAGACAAATCCCTTAAGCGCATCAAATTTGATGTCCTTAAGGCAGGCAGGGTCAATTGTACTATGGGCCGGGGTGGGTGTCAAGCCCAAATTTAGGCCCTGGTAGGCGTCTTTTGCAAAGACCGGGAAACCCGGATTGACAAGAAGGTACCAGAAACCATTACCCTGGGGCGCCGCCTCCAGGACTTCGCCTCTTCCTTTGCCTACGGCCCGGCCGGCATCCATGAGGAAAAAAGCCACGTCGGCGCCTATGGCGCTGCCTATTTCAAAAAGCTCTTCCCTGCTGACCTTCAACCCCCATAACTGGCTCAAACCGCGCAGGGCATAGGCGCAATTTGAACTCGCCCCCCCCAGGCCTGCGGCCACAGGAATATTCTTTTTAAGGTTTATCTCGACCCCGAGGGAAGGTATCGCGTACCTTTCTTTAAGCATCTGGGCAGCCTTGTATACCAGATTGCGGCGGTCACAAGGGACTTGGGGGTTATCGCACTTGATCACAATTTCATCGGTTATGGCCTTAAACGACAATTCATCGCAAAGGTCTATACGTTCGAATACGGTCTCTATGTCATGGTAGCCGTCAGGCCTCTTGCCGAGCACCTTCAGGTAAAGGTTGATCTTCGCGGGAGATTTCAGGATGACTTCAGGCATTATTTTTTCAACTTCAGGACTTCCAGGGCAGCCGCATTTATACCTTCGGAAGTAAGACCAAAATACTTCATAAGGTCCCTGGCTTCTCCGGATTCACCGAAACGGTCTTTCATTCCCACCATCTTTACGGGGACAGGAAAATTCTCGGCAAGCACTTCAGCTACCGCGCTTCCCATTCCGCCTACTACAGTATGTTCCTCGGCAGTAACTATGGCGCCCGTCTCTTTAGCGGCTTTTACAATAACATCCTTATCTATGGGTTTTACCGTATGAAGGTTGATGACCCTGGCCGATATGCCCTGCTTCTTAAGTTCTTCGCAGGCCTTCATAGCCTCCTGGACCATTATGCCGGTGCTTATTATGGTCAGGTCCGAGCCGTCCGCCATCGTAACGGCCTTGCCGATCCTGTAATCGCCTTTATAATTAGTTATTATGGGGAAAGGCTCACGCCCCAGCCTTAAGTATACCGGCCCTTTATGGGAAACAGCCGCTATGGTAGCCACCCTGGCTTCTTCGGAATCGCACGGAACGATAACTGTCATGTTAGGCAGCACGCGCATCAGCGTTATCTCCTCAAGGGCCTGGTGCGAAGCACCATCGGGGCCTACCGAGATACCGCCGTGGCTTCCCACTACCTTGACGTTAAGGTTCATGTAGCAAATTGACAGCCTTATCTGGTCCCATGCCCTGCCCGAGGCGAATATACCGAACGTCGTCGCAAAAGGTATTTTGCCGCAGAGGGCAAAACCCGCCGCGGTCGACATCATATCCTGCTCGGCAACGCCGAAATCAAAGAACCTTTCGGGGTACTTCTCCCTGAACCAGTTGGCCCTTACGGAGGAGGTAAGGTCGGCCGAAAGTACGACAACTTCCTCGTTGGTCTTTCCGAGTTCCACCAGAGCTTCTCCGAAACCGTCACGGGTTGGTTTTAAGTCTGCCATATATTTATAGACCCTCTTCTATTTCTTTTAAGGCCTTTTCAAGATCTGCCTTCTTGGGTGTGGTGCCGTGGAAACCTACCGAGTTCTTCTCGACATATGATACGCCTTTTCCTTTTACGGTATGGGCTATTATCACCGTTGGTTTGCCCTTGACCATCTCGGCCTTGTCAAAAGCATCCATAAGCTGCTTGAAATCATGTCCGTCAACCTCAAGGACATGCCAGCCGAAAGCCGCCCACTTGTCTTTCAGCGGCTCTATATTCTTTACGTCACTAAGCCATCCGTCTATCTGCTGCTTGTTATAATCAACTATGGCGCAAAGATTATCTATCTTGTAATGGGCCGAGGTCATCGCCGCCTCCCAGACCTGGCCTTCATCCTGTTCCCCGTCTCCCATAAGGCAATATACCCTGTAATCCTTGAAATCCAGGCGTCCGGCAAGCGCTACGCCATTGGATATAGAAAGGCCCTGCCCGAGGGAACCGGTAGATGCCTCGCAACCGGGCGTGCATAAGCTGGCGTGTCCCTGCAATATCGAACCGCGTTTCCTGAGCGTCATAAGGGCTTCGCACGGGAAAAATCCCCTGCGCGCCAGGACCGCGTAAAGGGTCGGGCAAGTATGCCCTTTCGAGAGTATGAACCTGTCTCTCTCGGCCCACTTAGGGTTCTTGGGGTCGTTCTGCAGTTTATAGTAATAGAGCGCTACTACGATCTCGATGCATGACAGCGATCCGGATGTGTGCCCGGAACCCGCTTCCGAAAGCATCGTCAGCACATCCTTCCTTATCTCTTTCGCGATATCCTTAAGCTGGTCTACATTGGGTCTGTTCATCTATTTGTCTGTTCTTTCGGCTTTTTCGAGCTTCTCTTTTATCCCTTTCTGGTCGGGGTCAATCTCCAGGGATTTCTTCCAGAATTCTTTCGCCTTGTCCGTCAAGCCCTTCTTGTAATACACATCCCCCATATGGTCGTATAGCACCGGGTCTTTCCCGTAGATCTCTATGGCCTTCTTGAGCTCTATTTCCGCCTCATCGATCATGCCCTTACGGTAATAGGCCCATCCCAGGCTGTCTATATAAGCCCCGTTGTTCGGACTTATATCCAAGGCGCGTTTTATAAGTACTATAGCCTCGTCAAGCTTAACGCCGTCCTCGGCATACATATACCCAAGGTAATTAAGTGCATCGGCATGCTTCGGGTTAAGTTCTATGGCCTTCCTAAGGTTCTCTTCCGAAAGCTTGCGCTCCCCCTGGCGTTCGTAGGCCGCGCCCAGGTAAAAATACCCTTCCGCGTCTTTTGGGGATAACTCGACTGCCCTCTTATAGGAATCAAGGGCCTGTTCTTTCATCTTCTTCTGCGAATACGCCATTCCCTTGACAATATATATCACGCTTATATCTTTTACGTCTTTCAATATCGCCGCCTTATCGAGGACTTTTATCGCCTCGTCGGGCTTTTTGTCGTCAAGGTACAGATAAGCCAGGTCAAGATAACCGTCCGCCTTGTCCGGTTCAAGGTCTATAACAAGCTTGAAGGTCTTTATCGCCTCGCCGGGCTTTTTGTCCCTGTAATAGGCATGAGCAAGCAACTTGTATATCTTAATGTTAAGCGGTTCGGAATCGAGGATCTTCTTGTAATCCTCTATCGCCTTTGAATAATCACCCCTTAGCTCATAGAGTATGGCCCTGCTCAAGCGTGCCTCGGTATAATCAGGGTCAAGCTTAAGGGCCTCGTTGAAATGTTCGAGGGCCTGGTCGTATTTCTCGAGCTTGCTGTAAAAGATCCCTAACGTAAAATGGATAAGGCTCGTATCCGTGCCCTCTTTGAGGATGTCCTCATAGATCCTGGCGGCCTCTTCTATCTTTTGCTGTATCACATAAAGATCAGCCAGGGAAGCGAGGGCCTTTATGTCATGCGGGTCCCTTTTTACTATCTCTTCGTACTGGGCCGCGGCCTTGTCGGATTCCTTGTTTATAGTATAAAGAAGGGCGAGTATGAAACGCGCCTTGGTGTCGTCGGGATCTATGGCTATGGCCGTATCGAGATACCTGGAGGCCGCGGCCGTATCATTGATCCTTATGTAGTCAAGGGCTATCCTCGTGTTTGTCGTAGAGGACGCCGGATCAAGCTTAAGGGCAAGCTTGTACTCATCCAGGGCAGCGTCAAATTTCCCCTCTCCATCGAGAACGGTACCCATAAGGAAATGGGCATACGCCTTAGTGGCGGAGTTCCCTTCGGTGGACTTGGAATATAGAGGTGACCCTTTTATCATGACAAAAAGGGCCACCCCTATCACAGATAAGACCAAATACCTTTTCACGTGATAAGAAGTCAGGTTCACAGGAAGCTGCTACTTCTTCTTGTGCCTGTCCCTGCGGAGTCTCTTCTTTCTCTTGTGCGTACGTATCTTTCTTCTTTTACGCTTCTTACCGCACGGCATCTTGCGACTCCCCTCCTTTAGTATATTACCTTGTTAAGCGGATATTCTATTATACCTTCCGCACCGGCTGATCTCAATTTAGGTATGAGCTCGCGGACCTGTTTCTCGTCGATGATCGTCTCAACGGCAACCCATCCTTTTACGCTCAGGTGCGATATGGTCGGCCTGCGCATGGCCGGTAACGTCTTGAGGACCTTGTCCAGGTCGTTCTCGGAAACGTTCATCTTCAGCCCGACTTTTTCTTCCGCGGCTATAGCACCTTTCAACAGCAGCGCTATCTGTTCTATCTTGCACTTCTTCCAACTGTCTTTCCAGGACTTCTTGTTGGCAATAAGCTGCGTGGTGGAAGTACAAAGGGTCTCGACGATCTTAAGGTTATGGGCCTTGAGCGAAGAACCGGTCTCCGTCAGCTCCACTATGGCATCTACCAGGCCCGAATAGACCTTGGCCTCGGTAGCGCCCCATGAGAACTCAACATCTGCCTTTATATTCTTCTTCTTAAGATATGTTTTAGTGAAATTTACCAGTTCCGTGGCTACCCTCTTGCCGTTAAGGTCCTTTATACTGCGGATACCCGAACTCTCGGGGACCGCCAAGACCCACCGCACGGGGTTTAGGCTTTGTTTTGCGTAGGTAAGCTCGTCTACGCGGACGACATTGGAACCGTTCTCCAGCACCCAGTCGTTGCCGGTTATACCGCAATCGAGTATCCCCTGCTCCACGTAACGGGACATCTCCTGGGCCCTGAGCAGTACAGGTTCAAGCTCCTTATCGTCTACGGAAGGAAAGTAGGATCTTTCCGAGCCGGACAAGGAAAACCCGGCCTTTTTAAACAGCTTAAAGGTAGCCTCTTGCAGGCTACCCTTTGGTAGTCCTATCTTTAGCTTTGACATGGCCCCTATTTTATATTCAAAGGGGCTAAAAGTCAATCATATTTTCGCCGGAACCGCAGGTACCCAGAATGACTATCTCATCGATAAGCTCGTCGTTGGTAAGCGATGAGACCGAATAGAGCCCCGGACCTCCCCTCATGGAGAATATGATGCTAAAACCGATGACCGTGACCGCAACGGAAGCAGTAGCCAGGGCACGCTTGAATTCGACATTCCTTAAGACGGCGGCCATATCTTCGACGGCTTCAAATACCGCCAAAGGCAGGGAAATCCTTTTCTTTTCCGCGGCATTAAGTTTAGCGCCAAGCTCCGCGTCAAATTTCGCCCAAAAACCCTTGGACATCACGGGCGCCTTCCTGGCCTTCGATATCAGATCGATAAACTTTTCGTCAGTCGGCATCTCAACCCCCTTACTGCCCTGAAAAGGTGGACTTTTACGGTAGATTCACTGCATCCGACCACCCGGGCGATCTCATCCATCTTCATCCCCTCTATGTGCCTCAATATAAATACGGACTTCTGCTTAGCCGGCAACTTGTCGACAGCTTCACCAATAAGACGTTTCGTTTCCAGGTCAAGGACCCTGTCAAACGGGCCCCGGGAGGTATCAACCGCCTCTACGGCAGGTTCTTCGCCGTAGGGACCGGGCAGAGGGGCGGAAAAAACCCTTTTTATTATCCCTCTCTTGCGGAGAAGGTCTTTACACTGGTTCACCAGTATCCTGTAAAACCAGGTGTAAAAACTCGAGGATCCCCTGAAATTTATGATGCTTATATACGCCTTGACGAAAGCTTCCTGAAGGGCGTCCTTGGCGTCCTCGGTGTTCCCGGTAAAACCAAAAGCAACGGAAAACGCCCTTTCCCTGTAAAGATCTACAAGTAGATTGAACGCTTCGCGATCGCCGTTCCTGGCGCGCTCTATAAGCCTGAGTTCCGGATCCACTTGGCTATACCGTTATTTTACCGGTTCGGCTTCCAACTCCCTGCGCAGAGAAGATATATTGTCCTCTAGCATATCCATCCTTTGCATGACCTCGCGGAACTTATCCGGGTCCCGCTTCTTGAGGTCGGTAAGACGTTCGCGTATCTGGTCTTTCCTCTCGGCCATCATTTCCTTCATGTCTTCAGGACGATTCTTCGCAAAATCGCGGAAGCGGTGGAACCTTTCGGCCCTGCGCATATCGGGCATCATATCGCCGCCGTGCAACATCATAGGACCGCGCTCACAGGCCTCCCTGAATATCGCCCTGCGGGCTTGCGTCTTGCCTATGGTAAAACCGGTTGCTCCCGCTATCAAAGCCACCACCAGTATAAGCACAACAGCCAATACCGCCATATATCCTTTCATAGGACCCTCCTTTTATCATGTTAGACGTCTCCAAAGGCAAAAGGTTTACCTCAAAATGGGATTGCCCGCGGAAGCTTTTCTTGTTATAATACATTAAATTTCCTCAAAGGAGAACCAAAAATGCTCAAACAAATAAGAGAAAACGCGAGAATACCGCTTTACATCCTTATAGCCGCCTTCATAGGCCTCTATGCTATAAGCAGCCATGAGACCGCCCCTCCGGCGGGAAGGGTCTTCGGCAAGAACATATCGATGGGAGATTTCCAAAACGCCTACGTCGCCACAAGGACCCAGATGATAATGAAGTACGGCGAACTCCCGCGCAGCGAACAGCTGGAAGCCTCGCTCCAGGAACAGACCTGGGACAGGATAATACTGCTCTATGAGGCAAAAAAAGAAGGTATAAAGGTAAGCGACCGCGACATAGCAGGTTTTGTCCAGGCAATGGGCGTCTTCAACGACAAGAACGGGGCCTTCAGCAGGCGCCTCTACGAGGATATACTCAAATATAACTTCGGGCTTACGCCGGTACAATTCGAGGATATCGTAAGGGACGATCTAAAAATAAGGAAGCTTATAGACAAGAACATCGAGGATGTTTCCGTCTCGGATGAAGATGTCCTGCAACAATACAAGCTGGCGCACGAAAAAGCTAAAGTAGACTACATACTGGCGAAGAGCTCCGACTACCTGGGGCAGGTCTCCGTAACAGACGAAGAGGTAAAAGCGTTCTTCGACAAGAAAGCGGATATGTTTGTAATCCCCGAGCGGGTCAACGTCGAATATATAGTAAAAACTTTCCCCGATACAAAAGATGAATCCAGGGAAAAAGTGCGCAAAGAAATGCTCGATGTCTCCTACGAGCTTGCCGGCAATACTGATCTGGATTCTGTCGCGAAGAAATTCTCCCTCGAAGTAAAAGAGACGGGTTTATTCAGCAAGGAAGCTAACATCCCGGGGGTCGGTTTTGACATGAAATTCGCAGGTGCTGCTTTCGCGCTCGATGCGGGAACTTTGAGCAAACCGTTTGAAACGGACAAAGGGATCTATATCATAAGGGTCAAAGAAAAGGTCGAGGAGAAAGCCGCTGAATTTGTCGACGTGAAAGACAGGGTCCGCGCCGCGGTAAAAGCGGAAAAAGCCGGCGATGTGGCTAAGGCTAAGGCTGAAGAGGCCCTCTCCGAGGTAAAAAAAGAAAAGGCCAAATTCGATGGAGTGGCCAAGAAGCTTTTGCTCACCGAAAAAAGGACCGGGCCTTTTACGCGCAGCCAGTATATTGAGGGCATAGGCATATCCAATGAATTCGCCGACGCGGCCCTTTCAATGAAAGAAGGAGAAATATTCAACCGGGTGATCAGGGTCCACGACGGATACGCAGTGATAAAACTGGATGCCCTGATACCGATAGACGAAAAGAAATTCCAGGAGGAAAAGGATAAATTCAAGGAATTGCTGCTGGCGCAAAAGCAGTTTTACGCTTCGATGACCTGGTATAACGAAATAAAGAAAAAGGCCGGCTTTAAGTCTAACCTACCCTCTCGCCCATAATATTAAGCGGCTGGAGGAACTCGAGCTCGAGAAGCTTCCAACCGTCTTTTTCTTTTTTGAGCTTTAACCTGAATTTGTCTTTTTCGCCTTCAAGGCCTTCCATTATCGTATCCGACTTCCCGTCCTTTGTCTTACCGATAATAAGCGCGGTGACCTCGGCTTCGGCGCCGTCCTTGGGGCCGTTAAGGGAAATGTCCGCCTTCTCGATGTTGACAAAGATGTCCTTATAATAAGCCAGGAAGGATTTTGCGCCGTATACCAGCGTCATCTTGTCGTTGCCGTATTTGTCCCTATAATCGGCCGAGACCATGTCAGAGAGGCCTATGATATCTTTCTTCTCGATGCGGGATTTGCCCTGCATTATAAATTTACGGACCTTGGCTTCTTCTCCGCCGAATATGTCGCGGGCAAGATTAAAGCCGAAATAGGCAACTGCTGATATCGCGACGGCCCAAAGGTATATCCTTACCCAGGACCTTCCTTTGCGGCGGTCAGTATAGTTCCTTGTATGGAAGGGCATTGAACCTCCTGAATAGCTCCAGGCATTCTTTACGCATGAAGCCTGAGGTTATCTTTACTTTACTTTTTCCGAGGGAATTAAGTTTCTTGTCTGTTATCACAAGTTCGTTGAACCCTATCTTTTTCGCGTCTTTTGTAGTGGTGCCGAAGATTATCCTGCCGATACGCGCCCAATGTATGGCGGAGAAACACATGGGACAGGGTTCTGTGGTAGAGTATATCTCGCATCCGGAGAGGTCGAATGTCTTAAGCTTGCGCGAGGCGGCACGGATGGCGTTTATCTCGGCATGGCAGGTGGCATCGTTCTTAAGGACGGTATTGCGGCCGACAGCTACCACTTTCCCTTTTCTTACGATGCATGCGCCAAAAGGCCCGCCGTCGGGTTTCTTAAGGTTTCTGGCCGCCTGTCTGACGGCAAGCAGCATGAAGTTCCTTTTCATTTGTCCTTCAGGGATATTTCTACGAGCTTCGCCGATACGCCTGTTATTGAGTTCAGTTTCTTCTCTAGGGCGCCGATATCCTTCCTGTCTCCGACCAGCTCGAGGATTATGAGACCCGTGTCGGAACAGATCCCCCCGACGCCGTCATGGATACCCAGCCGGGTCTTGACTATACAGCCGTACTTCGTCAGGACTTTCTGGAACTTTACGGCCGACTTGCTCCTCGTCCTTAAAAGCGCTATCAGGATGGACTTCTTCATATGTCCCCCTTCTGTATCTTGTAGAGGTAGGCGTCGACCTCCTCTATGCTCTCAAATACCTTCATGTTAGGAAGGGCCTTGACTATCTCGAAGACCTTCTTGACCTGGGGTTGTATGTTGGTCATCATAAAAGTCCCGGAGGTCTTATCAAGCGCACGCTGCACTTTGAATATGGTATTTAAGCCCATACTGCTGACATATTCAACGCCTTCCATGTCAAAGATGATAACTTTCGCTCCGGAACTGAGCAAAGGGCTTACCCTGTCATCAAGTTCTTTATAAGTATCGGTGTCGATCGACCCGTTGATACTGAAAACAAAAACGTCCCCCGGCTTCTTGTCTACGTTTATTTTAAGAGACATCTCTTCCTCCTCCGGTTACCTGTCGCCAAAACACGTCCCTACCGCCCGCGCCGAGATGACCAACGGATGGTCTTTCGGGACCAGCCTCTTACCGTCCGCGACTTCCTTCAGCGGGACCTTGACGAACTCATTGTTACGAACGCCTACCATATGCCCGAACGCCCCCTTGTCTATCAATTCCATGGCAGTAGTGCCCAACTGCGTAGCGAGGACCCTGTCGAAAGGAGTAGGAGAACCTCCGCGCTGCAAGTGGCCCATGACAACGGTTCGCGTCTCTATGAAGGTCATCTTTTCTATTTGGTTGCCGAGCACGAATCCGATGCCCCCAAGGCGCACGGCTTCCGTACTCTCCTTTACAACCCTTTGCACCACTACATCCCCGCCTTTCGGCTTCGAACCTTCGGCGACGACGATAATGCTGAACCTCTTTCCCCTGCCATGGCGCTCTTTTATCTTCTTTACGACCACGTTTACATCGTAAGGTATCTCCGGGATGAGTATTATATCCCCTCCGCCGGCTACACCGGAATGAAGGGCTATCCATCCTGCCGTGCGGCCCATGACCTCGACTATCATTACGCGGTGGTGGGACTGCGCGGTAGTGTGTATGCGGTCTATCCCCTCTGTCGCGATCGACACCGCTGTGTCGAACCCGAATGTGACGTCCGTGCCGACGATATCATTATCTATAGTCTTAGGGACGCCGACCACCGGGATGCCGTCCCTGTTGAGCCTGTAAGCCGTTGAAAGGGTGCCGTCCCCGCCTATGGCAACAAGTGCATCTGCCTTGAGTTTTTTGAAATTGTCTATCGCGCGCTTGTGATAATCCCTAAAGGTAATCTTGCAGCCCTTCCCCTCTACCGCGTAACGGTAGGGATTGGCGATATTCGAGGTGCCGAGGATGGTCCCGCCAAGGGTCAATATGCCGGAAACATCCCGATTCTCCAGTTTTCTCATCCTTCCCGTTACAAGGCCTTCATATCCGTCCTCGATACCTATGACCTCTCCGCCCTCACCCATGGCCATCTTCGCTACGGCACGGATAACGGCGTTAAGGCCGGGGCAGTCCCCTCCGCCGGTAAGTACAGCTATCCTTTTAATCCTCATCCTTTCTCCTTATCATTAGGCATATAACCCAAAAACCGGCTACAATACAAACGACCATCGAGAGCAGTCCCATGCACCTGAGCGCAAACGCAACCGCCGAATCATATTGTAGCATATTAAAATACGATAATAAATAATTCCAATCGTGTATTACGTCATCTGCTCCGAAAGCCCACGGAGCGATGAGTTCAAGCTCCATCGCCCTGGCATCGGCCGCATATATCGCGACATTGTAAAATGCGGTTGCCAGCCATCCGAACGCGAACGATACCGCGAAATAATCGCGTTGTCTAAGAAATCCTATCATTACTATGACCGGCGCGATGATCTCGAATATCGAGCCGCCCGCGATATGCATGGTTTGCCCGAAAAACGAGAAGAGAACATGGCCAAATTCATGGACGGCATAATTGACCCCGTCAAAGATGCTGCTGTATGAGCTATCACCTATGTATCTTACGAGGAGATAAGCGAAGAACAGGACGATCGGCAGTCTTACAAGCGCTCCGAGCTTATATCTCACCTATAACCTCGAGCATGCCTTTCTTCGTCGATGCAAAACATGCCTTTACCCTTAAGGGCCGAACGTTATCGAGCCCTCTGGTATACCAGCTGAAGAATTTCCGGAATGACGGGACCGCCCTCTTGATACCGAAACATTTAATAGACGCCTCAAGGTGGGCAGTCATCGTCTTTTTCACCTCTTTTATCGAGGGGCGCGCGGGCACGCTGCCGTCCGCCAGGTAAGACTCTATCTCGCGGAATATCCACGGGTTGCCGAGGCCGCCGCGGGCGATGAGTATGCCGTCGCAACCGGTCTCATCGAACATCTTCTTTGCCTGCGGCGCGGAGAGGACGTCGCCGCTGCCTATCACGGGAACTTTAACGGCGTCCTTTACTTCTTTTATTACGCGGTAATCAACCGTGCCGCTGTAAAGCTGATTTCTGGTCCTGCCGTGGACGAATATCGCCGAGACGCCCGCGTCTTCGACACAAAGCGCTGCGTCCGCGGCAATAATAGTGTTTTTGTCCCAGCCCGCGCGGATCTTGACCGTGACCGGCCATTTCGATTCCCTTACAAATATCTTCAAGAGGCGTTTTAGTTTCTTGAGGTCCTTGAGCAGCGCGGCGCCCTCCCCCTTCGCGACAACCTTTCGTTCGGGGCAGGCGGCGTTGAAATCCAGCACGTCAAACTTGTATTTATGGAGTTTCTCTATGGCGCGGCAGATGTATTCGGGTTCGCTCCCGACAATCTGGACACCCAACGGCCTGTCGTCCTTGGCGGATCCGAGCAGCTCTATTGCCTTTACGTTGTTATAGCTCAGGGAACGGGCATTGACCATCTCAGTAAAAGCGAACTTTACGCCGAACCTGCGGTTCAGCATGCGGTAAGGGAGGTCGCTTATCCCCGCCATTGGGGCGAGGATAACATTAGGTAAGCTTAATGTATTCTTTTGGGGCAAAGTTTGTCTCGAATGTCCACACCGAGGCAACGCATTCGGTAATGCGGAAAACGGCGATCACGTCGAGTCCCAGTTCCTCCACCCACGGCTTCAGGAAAGTCCTCGAGGCGACTATCTCACGTTTCAGGTTGTCGTCATATACGATCGCCGCCTTTCCCGAGACCCTTATCTGCGTCTGGCTGTCCCTGTCATAGAAACACGCCTCGACAAGGGGGTTATCGCGGACCTGTTTAAAAAGATCTTTTGAACTGCCCGTATGGAATATTATGCCGTCGTCATCGGCGCGGTAAGCGAGCATTCCGCGGACGCGAGGCTGGTTGTTCTCATCTAAGGTGGCAAGGTGGCACGACAAGTGCGAATTTATCAGTTTTATGATCTGCTCTTTGGTCATCATTTCATTTCCCTTTCAAGGTCACCGTTGTGTCTGTTGGCCGCGTCTATTACTTTATCGAGATCCCCGTGTACGGCCTCGCCGCTGCGTTCAACGAAAGACTCCTGCTCGTCCACCCATGACTTAATTTTACCGCAGCCTGAAGTTGCTATTAAAACTGCCGCGATAACCGCGGCAAATTTTACGGAAGGCCTCATGAATGCCACTTTAGAGGTACCTTACGACATATTCGAGCGACTTCTTCTTCGGGCCCTCGCGCGCTTCTATCGGGTATCCGAGGGGTATAACGGCCATGAACTCCCCCTTCGCCTCTCCGAAGAATTCCAGCACCCGGTCCTTTATAAGGAAAAGGACCCCGAGCCACACACTGCCGAGCCCGAGGGACGTCGCGGAGATCAAAAGGTTCTCGACGGCCGCGGCGGAGCTTTGTATCTCCATCGTGCGGAAGAAATCGGCGGCTTTATCTTTTTCTATGCTGAAGAGCTCGGTGCCGTGCGCTATAAGCGTTCCGGTATTCATTACCGCTATCACCACCGGGGCGCTGATTATACTGCGCGCGGCCATGCGCAATATGGATGAGGACGGCTTGGGGAAGTTCGCCGCCTGCCCGGTGACGAGTTCGGCAAGCTGGCGTTTCTTGTCACCTTTTATGACGATGAATTTCCACGACTGCTGGTTGTGCGCGGAAGGCGCGCGGTTCGCAGCGTCAAGGATGGTCTTGATGAGTGTGTCATCGACCGGTTTGTCCTGGAACTGCCTTATGCTGTGGCGCCGGTAGATAACGTTAAGCGCTTCGTTTGAATGGTTGTCCATGGGGATAGTTTAGCATAATTTGGGGGACAAGCCAACCTTTGCTGTTAATGGTATTTAACATTTGAACTCAGCGGGTGCGAGTGGAACGAGCCTCCGCTGGAGTGAATTGTTATGCTGATTTTTATATTCAATTTCACAGATATTCCATATTTTTTTATAATTCTCTATTGACGGGAAACGCCCTCTATGAACGAGGGTTCTATGAGTGTTACCGGCCCTTTCCTTAACAATATGCTTCTCAAGTATCACATCCATGTAATTATTCCATTGACCCTTTGTTTTTGGGATTGGATAGCGTCCTCTCCAAATGATTATCTCGGAAAGAAGCTTTAATGTGTGCTCTTGATCTTTTGTAAGATTGGCCCCTGAATCCTTAGATAGCTGAACAAGGTTATGGTCGATTTTAAAACTTTTGTGTTTAGATAAAATAATCGCTTTCAGAAGTAGCTCGATGGATAGACCTGCATTATAATAGTAAGGGATTGAGGGGCTATTTTTTGAACTGCTATTTAGCAGAATAGCTGCTTCATAAAACGAACGGGCAATATTAAACCAGTTTTCAGGGTCACGTCCCTGTTTGTCGAATGTAAATCCAGTTATTTCTCTAATTTTTTTCTTGCTTGGAGTCAAAATTGATACCCCGGTTTCATCAGCACATTCATTGGGGACGTGTCATTTTGGGACACTCTGTTTGTTTGACCTGTCCCTTTTTGACGCGTCCCCTATTAGTGCAGTAAATATGAGCAGCTGAAAGGAGTACAGCCGCATAGTGCTCCCTGTGCGATGATAATTATTTTTTACTCTTCTTCGTATTCTTTAATGAGTTCTCTTAGTCCTTCTATCATAGGTGTGCGATCGGGTTCGCCACTATTTATAACTCCAAATTTAATTGCTTCGTCAATTTCCTTTTTCGTTACTGGATTATCATTTGCTTTGATTGCTTTTTTTGCATACTTAACTGCGTTAGGTCTGTCGTCTTTACGAACATAAATAGTAGCAAACGTAAAATACAGGTCAAAGTCCATAACACTGGGGTCTTCGCTATTCGATATTTTTTTCTCTTCGACTTGATGCAAAATTTCGAGCGCCTCATCAAGCATGTTTTTACCTCTATATGCCATTGCTAAGGGAATATAGGCTTCCATTGCGTCAGGGCTTATTTTGATTGCCTCTTTTAAAGCTTTGATAGCGCCATCAAATTTTCCTGATTGCCCAAGCACTGTTCCAAGAGCAATCAACCGCATACGTTCGCCTATTTTTTTGACTTCTGGATCGTTTGTCATTTTCTTTTCGATATCTCGAAATTTCGCATCATTTAACAGTATTACTTTGTTTTTTAAACCATTTTGAGAAGAAATTCATATTTGTAAGTGTTAAAAAATAATTATTTTCGCATAACATTTATTAGAATAATTTTATATTCAAAATAAAGCCGCGATTTTTTGCAAATATATTCCTATGTTTCGACATACTACAATAGAAATAAACGAATATAACAAATAGTGAAAT
Source organism: Candidatus Omnitrophica bacterium UBA6215 (assembly GCA_002421665.1). Lineage (GTDB taxonomy): Bacteria > Omnitrophota > Gorgyraeia > Pluralincolimonadales > Pluralincolimonadaceae > UBA6215. Next base: position 100,588 of record DISH01000005.1, on the reverse strand, counting down.
ACTAATGTGAAAATAGCAAATACAAAATGATTCGTTGCTACTATAAATATCAGCAAGATACTAAGGCCTATTAAAAGGTAAATCAGTTTTGCAACATTGGCTGTAGGTTTAGATTTCATTAAATCGCTTGCTTCCGTTGCTTTAAAAAGTAAATCAAAGGCTAGCAACAAAAACCAAATAACTAATACGATATTCAATACTTTTATCGAATAAAATATATTAAATATGAGCGAAATAAGTAAAACCAAATACATCCATGTTTTATCTGTAAAAGTCCGTTTTACATGGCTATTTATGAATTCTAATCTATTTTTTACATCCATCATTTTTCTATTATTATCCTATTCTAACATATATTATACGAATTCGCTTTTTATGGCACTTTCCGCTACCTTATTTTTAAGTATAGCATACGAAAGATGATTTTTAACACGATAAATCGCTGATGAGATTCGTAATTTGTGGGTTTTTGTACTTTAAAGCGGCAGTCGGGTGGAGCCCATGAGGAATTTATCGACAAAGTGGGCGGCGCGGCGGCCTTCGGAGACGGCCCAGACGATCAGCGATTGGCCTCTTCTCATATCGCCGGCGGCAAAGATCTTCCTTACGGATGTGGCGTTGTCCGCGCCTGTCTTGACGTTGCCGCGGGCATCAAGCTCGATACCCAGTTGGCCAAGGAGCCCTTTTTCGGGGTGGAGAAACCCGAGAGCCAGCACGACCAGGTCGGCCTCTATCTCGAACTCGCTTCCGGGGACATCTTTGATAAGCATGCACCCTTTGTCGTCGCGGCCCAGCTCAACCTTGACGCAGATAAGTTTCTTTAACTTGCCTCCCGCGCCCTCGAACCTCTTGGTCGAGACCGACCAATAGCGCGCCCCGCCTTCCTCATGGCTCGTCGTAGTCTTAAGGAGCATGGGATATTTCGGCCAGGGAAAAGCTTTCGTGCGGCATTCCGGAGGCTGGGGGAGAAGTTCTATCTGTGTCACACTTGAGGCGCCCTGCCTGTGGGCCGTGCCCACGCAGTCCGAGCCGGTATCGCCGCCGCCGATGACGACGACCTTCTTGTTCTTCGCGTCTATCAGCTCGCTAAGACCTATCTTCTTGCCGGAAACCCTCCTGTTGGACTGCATGAGGTAATCCATGGCGAAATGTATCCCGCCCAATTCGCGGCCCGGTATGGTCAAGTCGCGCGGGACGCGGCTTCCGCCCGCGAGGACTATGGCGTCAAAATCTTTCTTTAGCCGCGAGGCCTTGTAATCGGCGCCCGCTTCGGTAGAGGTCTTGAAGATTATACCCTCTTTCTTCCATATCTTGATGCGCCTGTCGAGGACCGACTTGTCCAGTTTGAAATCCGGTATGCCGAAGCGCATAATACCGCCGGCCTTCTCGTCGCGCTCGAAGACGGTCACCTTGTGCCCGGCCTTGTTGAGTTGTGCGGCGCAGGCGAGGCCCGACGGGCCCGAGCCTATGACAGCCACCTTCTTGCCGGTGCGTTTTTTCGGAGGGTTGGCCTTTATCCAGCCTTTTTTGAAAGCGTGTTCGATGATATCCAGTTCATTCTCGCGTATGGTGACGGGATCGTCGTTATAGCCGAGGACGCAGGCAAATTCGCAGATAGCCGGACATATCCTGCCGGTAACTTCAGGCAGGTTGTTCGTCGATGAAAGGGACTCCATAGCCTTCTTCCAATGCCCGCGATAGACGAGGTCGTTCCATTCGGGGACGTAATTGCCTAACGGGCAGCCCCAATGGCAGAACGGGACACCGCAGTCCATGCACCGCGAACCCTGGTCGCGGGACTTAGCCTCCGGGCGCAGGACGGCAACTTCTTTATAGTCCTTGACCCTCTCGGAGACCGGACGGTAATCCGAATGGCCGCGTTTGATCTTCAGGAAACCCTTTACGTCACCCATCGCTGACCTCTGAAAAAACAGGCTTCTTCTTGACTATACCGCCCGCAAGGACCTTCTTGTATTCGGTCGGCATTACTTTAACGAAACTCTTAATTTCACTCTCTATGCTATCCAGTATCTTCTTCGCCTTGGCGCTTCCTGTATACTGGACATGGTTCTTCAGGAGCGCGCGGATGGCGAACCTGTCGTCATCGTCAAGGGCGTCGAACTCCACCATTCCCATGTTGCAGCGAGACTTGAATTTTTTGTCCTCGTCGTAAACATAAGCGATACCGCCCGACATGCCCGCGGCGAAGTTGCGCCCGGTCCTTCCGATGATGACCACGCGCCCGCCTGTCATGTATTCGCAACCGTGGTCGCCGACACCCTCGACAACGGCCAGGATGCCGGAATTGCGGATGCAAAACCTCTCACCGGCCGCGCCGCGGATATATGCCTCGCCCGACGTGGCACCGTAGAAAGTGGTATTACCGATTATTATATTCTCCGAAGGATCGAACCGCGCCTTCTTCGACGGATAGACGATGATCTTTCCTCCCGAGAGGCCCTTTCCGACATAATCGTTCGACTGCCCCTCTATCTCGAAAGTTATACCCCTGGCCAGGAACGCGCCGAAGCTCTGGCCTGCGGTTCCGCTGAACTTGAAACGAATAGCATCATCCGGCAGGCCGTCCTCGCCGTAGCGCTTTGAGAGTTCGCCGCTTAGCATCGCCCCTGTGGTCCTGTCGGTGTTATTTATCGCCAGTTCGGCGGAGACTTTTTCCCTGTTGTCAAGCGCGGGTTTCGCCGCTTCGATCAATTTCAGGTCAAGGATCTTATCTATGCCGTGGTCCTGCTTCATTAGGCAGCGCGTACCGACGCCCTCCCCGGCCTCCGGCTTATAAAGGATATTCGAAAAATCTACGCCCTTCGCTTTCCAATTAAGTATCGCCTTGTTCGGCTCGAGCAATTCGGTGCGGCCGACAAGCTCGTCTATGCCCTTGACGCCAAGCTGCGCCATTATGGCGCGCGCCTCTTCCGCCACGAACGTGAAATACGACTGCAGGTATTCCGCTTTGCCGCTGAACCTCTTCCTTAATATCTCATCCTGGGTAGCTACACCGACCGAGCAATTATTCAGGTTGCAATGCCTGAGCATCATACATCCGAGGACTACCAGCGCGGCCGTAGCGAACCCGAACTCCTCGGCGCCGAGGATAGCCGCTATGACGATATCTCGGCCCGTCCTCATCTGCCCGTCGGTCTGCAGCCTGACACGGCTCCTTAGATCGTTAAGGACGAGCGTCTGGTGCGTCTCGGATATGCCGAGTTCCCACGGAAGACCGGCGTGCTTAATCGAACTTATGGGCGAGGCGCCCGTGCCGCCGTCTCCGCCCGAGATGAGTATCATATCGGCATGGCCTTTAGCTACACCGGCGGCTATGGTACCAACGCCTATCTCGGAGACGAGCTTTACACTTACCCTCGCGCGTGGATTCGCGTTCTTTAGGTCGAATATGAGCTGCGCCAGGTCCTCTATCGAATAAATGTCATGGTGCGGAGGCGGCGAGATAAGGGTCACCCCCGGCGTGGAGTGGCGGACCTTCGCGATCGTAACGCTTACCTTGTGCCCTGGAAGCTGGCCGCCTTCGCCCGGCTTGGCACCCTGGGCTATCTTTATCTGGAGTTCGTCGGCATTGGCAAGATAGTTGCTCGTGACACCGAACCTGCCGGAGGCCACCTGCTTAGTGGCAGAGCGCAAACTGTCGCCGTTGGGAAGCGGGATAAACCTCATAGGGTCTTCGCCGCCCTCTCCGGAATTGGACTTGGCGCCCATGCGGTTCATCGCGGTGGCCATCGCCTCGTGGGCTTCCTTGCTGATGGAGCCGAAGCTCATGGCACCCGTCACGAAACGCTTTACTATCTCGGAGGCGGGCTCAACCTCCCCTATGGGTATAGCCTGCGTCTCCTTGAATTTCAGGAGGCCGCGTAAAGTGCAAAGGTGGTTTTCCTGGTTATTGATGAGACCGCTGAACCTCTTGAAGGCTTCAAAATCATTATTGCGGACGGAATCCTGCAGGGCGGCTATCGATTCGGGGTTCCAAAGGTGGAACTCTCCGTCGCGGCGCCACTGGTAAAGGCCGCCGTTGTCGAGCTGCGGCTCCCTGCCTGGCCGCGACGGGAAAGCGTCGTCGTGCCTGGCTATGGTCTCCTGCGCTATGACATCAAGGCCCACGCCGCCTATCCTCGATACCGTGCCGGTAAAGCATTCGTCTATTATCTCGCCGTTCAGGCCCAGCGCTTCGAATATCTGCGCGCCGCGGTAGCTTTGTATCGTCGAAATGCCCATCTTCGAGAGTATCTTCATTATCCCGTGCGTCAGGGCGTGTATGTAATTTTTTTGCGCGGTCCTGAAATCCTTGTCGAGTTCACCGGACTTTATCAGCTCTTCTATAGACCTGTACGCCAGGTATGGATTTACGCAATCGGCCCCGTAACCAAACAGGAGCGCGAAATTCGCCACTTCCCTCGGCTCTCCGCTCTCGAGGATTATGCTCGCCTGGGTGCGCGTCGCCTCGCGAATAAGGTGATGGTGCACCGAAGCGCAGGCCAAAAGCGCGGGAAGCGCTGCGCGTTTTCCATCTACTCCCCTGTCGCTCAATATAATGAAACTGTATCCGGCCTTTATCGCGGCCGAAGATTCCCTGCGTATCCTGTCGAGCGATTTCCTGAACCCTGTCTTGCCCTTCTTTACCTCGAACAAGGTGGATATCACTTTCGTCCTGAAAGTCCTGTTCTTTATATGCTTTATCCTTGCGAGCTCTTCGTCGGTGAGCACGGGATTACCGACCTTGAGCCTGTGGCAGTGGTCCGGGGTCTCTTCCAAAATATTCTTCTCGCGCCCGAGGTAAGTATCAAGGGTCATCACGAGTTCCTCGCGGATAGGGTCTATCGGCGGGTTCGTGACCTGCGCGAACAACTGCTTGAAATAATCGTAGAATATCCTCGGTTTCTCGGAAAGGACCGCAAGCGGGGTGTCGTCGCCCATCGAGCCGGTAGGTTCGGCGCCGGTCTCGGCCATCGGCCTTATTATCGTCTTCAGGGCTTCTTTGGTGTACCCGAATGCCTTCTGCTGGCTTAATATATCCTTTATCGCGGGCGCTTTTACTTTTTTAGGCGCCTTGACATCCTCGAGGGTCTCGAGGTTGTCTTTCAGCCACTTCCCGTAGGGTTTTTCAAAGGCAATCTTGTCCTTGAGCTCCTTGTCGTCGATAATGCGCCCCTCGACCGTGTCGATAAGGAACATCCTGCCCGGTTTAAGCCGACCGTTGACCAGTATATTCTCGGCGGGAATATCAAGCACGCCGACTTCCGAGGCCATTACTACCATATCGTCTTTCGTCACAACATAACGCGCCGGCCTCAATCCGTTACGGTCAAGCGTAGCGCCAATATACCTTCCATCGGTGAACGCGACGGCGGCGGGTCCGTCCCATGGCTCCATAAGGCAGGCGTGGTATTCGTAGAAATCCTTCCTGCGGGAATCTATCTGGTTATTGCTCTGCCATGCTTCCGGGATGAGCATCATCATCACATGGTGCAACGGGCGGCCGCTAAGAATGAGCATCTCGAGGGCATTATCCAGCATCGCCGAATCACTGCCGCCTGGGACGATGACGGGGAATATCTTCTTTATATCCTTTCCGAACATACCGCTCTTGAAGAGGCCCTGCCTGGCGGCCATCCAGTTGATATTTCCGCGCAGGGTATTTATCTCGCCGTTGTGCGCCAGGTAGCGGAACGGCTGCGAGAGGTCCCATGTAGGGAAAGTATTCGTGCTGTAACGGGCATGGATAAGGGCAAACGAGCTTTTGATGCTCTCGTCCTTGAGGTCGAGGAAATACTCCTTGAGCTGGGTGGACATCAAAAGGCCTTTATAGCTTACCGTACGGCAGGAAAGGCCCGTTACATAAAAATATTTTTTCTGCGCTATCTTCGAGCCCCGGACCAGGTTCTCTGCGCGCCTGCGCGCTACAAAGAGTTTCCTCTCAAATGTAAGTTCATCTTTTATCGAGGAAGGTTTTCCGATAAAGACCTGCTTTATCACCGGCTCGGCATCACGGGCCGTCTTGCCTATCATGGAATCATCGACGGGTACATCACGCCAGCCCAAAAAGATGAGGCCCTCTTCCTCTGCTATCTTCCTGAAATTATCTTCGCAGAATTTCCTGTCCCTGCCTTCGGTAGGAAGAAAAACAAGCCCCGCCCCGTAATCTCCCGCGCCGGGCAACGATATTCCCGATTTAGGGCATTCCCTCCGGAAGAACTCGTGCGGTACCTGGATAAGAACGCCGGCGCCGTCGCCCGTTTTCGGGTCGGAACCCGTAGCGCCCCTGTGCATCAGGTGCTCAAGCGCAAGAACACCCTTTTCGACGATACCGTGTGACCTGCGGCCCTTTATATCGCAGACGAATCCTACGCCGCAACTGTCATGCTCGAATTGCGGATCATAGAGCCCTTGTTTTTCGGGCAGATGGTTTAATATGGTCCCGTTCTCTCTCATTTGTTTAACCAACTGATAAAAAAAGACGCCTTCTATTATTAAAGATATATAGAAGACGTCCTCGTCTATTCCTAAGTCGTTTTAGGTGTAATAATTATATCATATGGGATATATTTGTCAAGATACAATGTGCCATTACCGGGATATCCTTGCCAGTATCTTTTTGGCGCTGTAATAAAATCCTATCCTGGGATCCTTGAGAACCGGCGGCACGAATCCAAACTCCTTTACGGGATGGACCCCCGGACCTTCAAGCAGTATTGCCAGGGTATTTTCCGAGCGAAGGAATGTCTCCGGAATATAAAAATCGTTTTGCGGGCCCACTGACTCATATTTACCGAGGGCCTTGCCGTTAAGGTAGATTATGCACCTTTCGAAAGCATGGTCTATGGTCAGTTTAAGCGCGCATACGCCGCCTTTTCGCGTGAGGAAACGAAATTTCCTCCTGTACCACACCAACTCCCCCATCTCCTCGGGAATAACATACTTCCTGGCCGGAGGCGTCCTCCTCCACGAGACCTCAATGCAGTCAGGCTCGTGATAACCTTTTAGCAGGCCTCCCGCCTTTTCGCGGACAAGCAGGTTATCCAGGATAATGTTAAACTCCCTTCCGGATATCTTTCCGGATACCCTTACCGGATTTAGTATGCCGCTGAATTTTTTGATCGCCCCTTCGTGCGGGTGCGCCTTAGTATGGTAGGCATTCTCATACCTGACGGCAAGCAGGTTATCGCCCTTCCTGACGAATCGCGTTATATCCAGGTCCTTGTTCTCTATGCCTCTCCAGACGAACCGGCCGTTGACATAAACATAGAAACGGTCCATTTCGCCGGTCTCTATTTTGAGTACGCACTTGGAAGGCTTCCCCTTTAGCTCAAACTTCTTCCTGTACCACAGGAAACCGTGTTCCAGCAGGCCCGCCTTCTCGAGGGAATTCGGCAGTTTTATTTTTTTCCACGAGGAATCTTCATAATCCGGCCCCTTCTCCTCGACGTCCGAAGCGAACCGCGGCGCGTCAAGCCAGGTTACCTTGGGCAGTTCCTCTACGGCGCAATCGAATTCAAACCTGGCGGACTTCGTCCGCCTGTCATACTTGAACGCGGTTTTCTCGCCGTTTATCGTGACCGACCGCGGCCTAAGGCCCGTGAATATCCTGGTGCGCTGGTTGCAACCGTTCTTCACCTGAGCGCAAATATCAATGCTCTTGCCGTTATTAAAAATATCCTCTATATAATAGTAATCACTTATCACCACGGTATCATGCCGGTCCCAGACCTTTGACGCGGTCTTGTCGTCGAGAAAAACGAAGAAGACCCCGCCTGCCTTCAATATGCCCGTGCCGTCGTTCTCATTCGTCACAAGATATCCGCCCTTCACTTTTTCTACGCCAAATTTCCCTTCCAGTGTCAAGGGCTTCGATGGGCATTTTATCAATGTCTCCGCTGGTACTTCCGGCCTGCCCGACAGGAAGATGAAATTTTCGTTGGCTATCTTCTTCCTTAGCACAAGCTCGCATGTGGAATACCTTATGACAACGCCCTTCTTTCCTGCCGTTATATCCACCGGAAAGAGGAACGACGACCTCGACGCGAGTTTAAGGTCCTGGGCCGCCGGCATGACCATCTGCCTGCCTTCCAGCGGGGAGAAATACGATATACGCACTTTATGCGTATCCTCGGTAAGGTTGCGGGCCATGACAAACCCGCCCTTCTTCCCGTATCTTTCAAGAACCTCAACATTCTCGAATGTCCCGGAGAAATCCGGGTTCGGGACAGCATTCCTGCCGTCGATAAGCGCTACGGTCTCGCCTCCCTTGGCGAATTTAGCGGCACCTTCTTTTTTCTCGGAGGAGAACAGTTCATCCTCGAATGAGTCGAGGAATTGGGCGGTATTGCGGGCCATATGGTACTTTGTGGGCGATACCTCTCCCCATTCCCTTACCGGGGAGTGGCCGAAGTCGTATGTGGTACAGGTCCCTATCCCGCCGTAATCGCCTTTGCAGTTCCAGTACGGGAAAGTCGTGCCTCCTATGAACATGAAATGGTTCATCACGGAAGCTCCTTCGGCAATGACGGTCCTGAGTATCGCCCTGGTAACCTCCGGCTCTATCTGGTAGAGCGGCTTTCCGAACTGGGCGAACCATCCCGTCTCGAGCTCCATGATCATGAGGGGCTTTGAGGGCTGGGCCGCGACCGAGTCCCTTATCGCCTTGTCAAAATCGTTGAACTCCCAGAGCCATATCCAGGGTATGTTGGGATAATAGGTGCGGGCGTCGATTATCTCGCTTTTCCTGAGGAAGCTGCCTTCGACCGTAAAGGCGGGAACATCTATGCCTTCTTTCCTGGCCATTTCAAGGAGCTTAAGGTGGTATTTAAGCGCTCCCTTCCTGTATCTCTCTATACCGGTATAGGCTATCAGGTGGTCATACTCGTTCTCGACCTGGAAGAGTACTATGTTGCCTCCCCTCGTGATAAGATGCGGCCTGATTATACCCGCTATCTCCTTGTAATACCTCGCGATCAACTTCATATATACCGGGTCGTCTTCGCGCAGGTTTATCTCCTTGCCAAGCAGCCAATCCGGGAAACCGCCGAAATCCCATTCCGCGCAAATATACGGGCCCGGTTTAATTATCAGGTAAAAACCGTACTTTTGGGTAAGGGTAATGAACTTATCGAGGTCCCTGTCGCCGTCCCACAGGAACTTGCCTTCTTCCGTCTCGTGGAAATTCCACGGTATATACGTAACGACCAGGTTCAGTCCGGCAGACCGCATCTTCTGCAGCCTGTCTTCCCATAATTCGTTCGGAACGCGGAAATAATGGAACTCCCCGCCGTAGAGCATGACACGCCTGCCGTTTACCATCATGCTCTTGCTGTCGAAAGAGATCACCTTCTTGTCCACGACATCCTCCGCATCAGTTAAAGTAAACTTTTATCTCCCGGGCTTTCCCCTGCCTGATCATGGCTGAATACGGTTCGGGGACTTCCCCGTCAAAAAACTTGACGGTGGCGTCATCCATGGTAACTTCATAGCGCGTCTTGCCGTTGTCCCCTGATATATCTTTACCTGAAGCATTGACATATGTAACGGGAATGCTTCCGAGGAACATGAATTTCAGCGTTCCCTTCCCGGCCGTTTCGGTCTTCAAGGTCCCGTCCGGCAGGTAATAGCTCACCTTGCGGTCTTTTTTAAGGAACATCCTCGCCTCTATCACGGGACAAAGCTTGAATATAAGCTTGCCGCTGCCGTCTAACCCGAACGGCCTGCCGCCGGTCATCATGATAAGCCACATATGTATGAATTCCGCTGTGGAGCCGGACAGGCGCGCGTAGAACCCCTGCCCGTGGACCTTCTTATCCGGATGTGCGCTGCTGGCAATGAAGGACGAGTTCTCAAATACACTCCTGCCGTATACCTCGGCGGGAAGGAACGGCACCAACACGTTCTTCATGTTCCTGAAGAAGTCCTTATAAAGGCCTCCCCTTAGGAGTTCGAGCATATATTTGTATTCCATATGCAGCCATATCGACTGGTTCTCCAGCCAGCCCGGATTGAACGTCTTGATCCTGCCTATCTCGTACGGCTCATTGGCAATGGAGTCGTTGACGAAGAACATCTTCAGCTTCTTGTCCACCAGCCCGCTCTTCATGAGATTTCCGTGAAGCCGCGCCTTGAGCGATATGTCTTTCTCCGTCCTCATCGCGTGAACCTGCGCCTCCAGGAAGAGAGGAAGCGCCTTCGACTCGAACTTCTTGACCTTTATGCAGGGGAGCCCCTTATGGTTTGTCCTTGGAACTTCCCTGCCCTTATCATCGGTAAAAGTTATCTTCTCGTAATCAACCGGGATATTTATAAAATACCCGGAAAACAACCCGGAATTCCCGTTAAAACTCTTGTCTATCGCGGACTGCACCCTCTTGGATGCAAGGTTAAGGTATCCCGAAGCATCTTCGGCGCTAAGGCTGACCATGCGGCCCGTTATGCCGAACTTCGTCCTCGCCCTGAATTCCTCTTTAAGGGTTGTAAGCTTGTCCCAGGCGGCATGATCGTCGAGGCCCCCGGAAAGATAGGCGTTTAAAATATCTTTTGACGCGGAAACAATATCCGCGACTTCCTCCGGGATTTCGAGTTGGGCGGCGCCGAGGTTATCCGAGACCATGGATACCAGCCTCTTGAGCTCGAATGTCTCGTTCGATGACGAGCCGAACATTCCGGGAAGCCCGTTCAAGGCATCGCACCAGTTGGGCTTATCCGACTCCATCTCCAGCCCGCAACCGTCCGGGGCTATGGAATTGATTTTATTGACCGCGAGTATGAAAAGTTTCGTTATAAGGTTGGTCCTGTAGACCTCACCCTTGCCGTTCTCCTTGCGCACAAGGGTATTGTCACTGGCGCGGTCCGTTATCATCTGTTTCTTTTCTTCGTCAAGCCTGACGCTTCCCGCCTGCATGGGTTTTCCGTCCCAAAGTATATACTTGTCCTCCCTCGGCATCACCACGTACATACTGTCATGGAAGGTGAACCCCGTGTTATCGAAAAAGAGCTCCTTCTTCCTGTCGGGAAATATCGAGATGAAACTTTCTATGAGGTCTATGTTATAAAAAGTATGGTCGGTCCAGTAACCTTCGATGTGCTTGGAATTCTGTACCGCCTCGGACCTTTCAAGTATCCTCAAGAGAAGTTCTTCCTTGGATAAACCGGTTTTTACCTTCCCGGCGTCAAGCAATTTGAAGATGTCTCCCGGGGCGAATGGCTTGCCGAAGAAAGCCTTCGCACCTGCCGCGCTCGGGCCAAAAAGCGACCTGAGCGTTTCCTCGTCCCCTTTATACCTGAACGTAATTCCTCCTACACCGTGCGGGTTGAACCCGTCAAGCTGTATAAGGTTCACGTAATTTACTATATTCGTCATCCCGACATCGGGATTGAAGAAAAGGTCGTTGCGCCTGTTCTGGTTTACGTCCCTGTAATTGGAATCTCCCTGCGAATATTCGGTCGGGGAGGTATAGAACTGGTTGTAATCGCGCTCAAGATCCCCGTGCTTCCTTGAATATACGTAAAAAACCTTGCTCCTGTCCTTCGTCACCGTTATGGGAAGCCCGCCCCTGAGGACATTATCGAGGTAATTTTGCAGGGAATACCTGTCGAACCTGCGGTCTTCGCTTATGACAAGCGACCTGGCCATTATGGATTCGATGAGCTCCCTGTTCTTCGTAAGCTGCTTTTCCATGAGGTCGGCCGTAACCGTGCGCGCCACTTTCGATGTCCCATCCAGCGAATCCAGGGTGCCAAAAACCGACGTAAGGACCAGTGACCCTGAAGGGCCCAGCTTCACGTCCTGGTAGCACATCGCGCAGGCGAATTCCCCGCTCTTTAATTCATTCTTGGCGTCATAGGAGAACTTTTTCTTAACGTTGAACTCGGACGGATATATGAAATCTTTCCTTGCCCCGAATACCTGCGATACGTCAACCATAGGCCTGAGTAGTTCCATCTTAGCGCCTTTTGTCCTGAAACAGGCGTAAAAATGCCCCTTCTTGACCATCGCCACTTCGGGGCCGTCCTCATGCGTCGTCTTGATATGGAAATAAGGGATCTTCTTTTCCAGGTTCTCCACAAAACTAAAAGATTTCACCAGGTATTTCATCTTCTTGAGGCTGAAATCATCCATTCCGAACGGGACTACCTGCGGCATACCGTCTATGATCTCGAACGAAACCTGTTTGCGTGAAGTATTCCTGACCTCAACCTTTCTCATGAGTCCGGGGAAAGGCCTGCCTGACAGGTTACAATATTCTATCTTCACGTCCAGGCCAAGCTTGCGGTTCTCTTCCATTATGGTCACGGAATAGGGCCTTATCACCATAGTCTGAGAAGGAATATATTTCTCTTCCTTCTCATAAGTACGGAAAGGTTCGTAATAAATATAGCCGTCTTTCGAGGATAACTTGATGAATGTCCTGAAACCCTGCGATCCTACAAGTTGGTAGGCGAAGTTTGCGGGAAAGAACTCCATCATAGAGCGGTCTTTTCCCTCTATGCCGAAACTGCATACGGCCTGGTTCCTGTTGACATAAAAGGTCCACATGGGTATTCCGTCCAGGCCGGCGATCCCCGGCAGAAAGCTGGAAAACGCTTTGGAATGGTTATAGTTCTCTATAATGAATTCGTTGTCATCGCCTATCCTGTATACCGCGCTGGTGCTCATCATGGTCTCCTTTATAACCTCCCGCAGCTTTTTCTTATTATAAGTTCACCCGGTATCTTCATTGCAGTAAAATTACGGTCAAAGACGGCTTCCATTACCGCCTCACCCATCTCCGCGTAAGGCTGTCTTACCGTGGTAAGCGGCGGGCGGCAATTTGCCGAAGCCGCAAGGTCGTCAAAACCTACTATAGACACGTCCCCGGGCACATCGATCTTCTTCTCCTTAAAAAACTCCATCCCCCCGTAAGCCATCAGGTCGTTCGCATAGAATATCGCGTCGGGTTTCTTGTTGCGCGAAAAAACCGATGCGGTCGCCTTCTTCCCGCCGGCTATCTTGTAATCGCCTTTTACTATAAGGTCGGGGTCTATCTCCAGGCCCTTCATGCCCAAGGCAGTTGAGAACCCCTGCATCCTTTCGCGGGTATCGAAACGGTTCTCCGCCCCTTTGATGAATGCAAATCTCCTGTGGCCGAGCCCCGCGAGGTATTCGCCGACATCAAAGCCCGCCTTGAAATTATCTATATCCACGTATTTTGTCTCGGGGTCTATCCTGCTGCCGACACAAACAAAGTTGACCTTTTCCGAGCAAAGGAAAAGCCCCTCCTGCGAACCGAGGTCGGGAGCTATAAATACGAACCCTTCTATTATACCCGCCTTGTAATAATTGACCAGGTTCTTGAGCCTGTTGACGTTATCGCGTTTATCGTCGGTAAGGCTGACTATTATGGCGTCACAGTCTTTCGACCTGCAATTCTCGCTTATGGAATCTATGAGATCTATGAAATATTCGGTCCTAAAAAAATTATCATAGTTTGTAAGAAGGCATATCATCCGCGCCTTCATCTGTATATTCTTGGACAGGCCCCTGCCGAAAGGATTGATGCTGTAGTTAAGCTCCTTAGCGACCTTGAATATCTTCTTCCTCAGGTCTTCCTTTACATAAGGATGCCCTGCCAGGGCCCGGGAGACGTGCATAGGGGAAACCCCTACGATCTTCGATATCTCTTTAAAAGTGACTTTCTTCATGTTAGATAAGAATCTGTCTTATTTAGTAACCTGCAAGTAGGGGGAAAATTTGACCTGAAGATATGACTTCTCTATGACCGCGAAAGCCGACGTATCGCCTGCCGGCGCGTTCGGCTTATAACTCGATAGCTCTATCTCCTGCGTCGTCTGGCTGGGGCTCGCCAGATCATAGTAATCGGGGTCCACGCCATCTTCGGAGAAAGTATCTTCCCCGCCGCCGCCGTACCAATCATCGGCTTCTTTATGTATCTCCCTGAGATGTTCCTTGTCCTCTGTGCCCATTGCCACTATGAACCTCCAGGTCTTACCCGCCGGATTACCGAGTATCTTCAGCGGGACCTGGACCTCGACGGCACACATATTGGAATCCTTGATCTTGAATCCCCTGGTGTCTGTTTTTTCGCCTATGGCCTTAGCTACAAGATTGCCTTTCGCGTCCCATATGCGGCCTTTATAGGTTCCCGCGATACATATGATATAATCCGCCGCAAGCGAATTAGATACCCTAAGCTCCCCGAATGTCCCGGTATCGGCATCAAGGGAGTTGAGGTCGCCCTGCTGTATGACCTTCATTCCCCTCCTGCCCCCGCCCATCCCGTCCGTATCTATGGCTATAAGCCTTACGGGAGACCACCAGTCGCCGGGACGCGACGATCTTATTAGAAAATACATATTCTTTGAGTCCCATGTGATCCGGAATTCTTCCAGGTCGGCAGCTTTCGCGAAAGCGGGATTCTTCGGATAGGTATATCTTCCGTTACCGGTATCATCATTAAGGGCGTCTTTCCATATATACTCGCCTTTGCTTATTATGGCGGTATTATATTTTTCTGGAGGGGTCCCGACCCAGTCTGCAACCGAGCCGTCTACCCGTACAGAATGGCCGGATAATGACCCTACGCCTATATAAGAAAATACAGGGCCTAAATACACGACAAACAATACAAGTAACGCGAAGAATGCCGATCTCTTTATCATTTTATACCTCTCAGGAGGAGCCGGGATCACGGCCCCTCCTGTGGTTTAATTATCTCTATATTACTTGCCGAATTTCACAGTCAGGAACGACTTACTTATAACGGCGAAGCTGTTGGCGTCGCCAGGCTCACCGTCAGCCTTATAGCTTGCAAGTTCTTTCTCCTGGGTAGCCTTGTCGGCGCCCGCCAGGTCAAAGACATCCGGGTCGACACCGTTGTCCTCGCTCGACTCTCCGCCGCCGGCGCGGTATTCGCTTACTTCTTCTTCTACTTCACGCGCCAGGTCGTTATCCTGCTGACCGGTAGCTACAACCAGCCTCCAAGCGGTGCCTTCGGCCGGTTTACCTCCGATGAGCTCCCACGGAATAGCAACTTCAACGGCGTTCCAGTTGTAGTCACCGACCTTAAAACCGGGAGTATCGTCCGGTTGGGCTTCTTTGCGGGCAATCAACTTACCCTTGGCATCCCATATCCTGCCCTTGTAGGTGGAAGATACGGCCACTACGTATTCGCAGGCCAGTTCCGGGGCAACTTTGAGTTCGGCGAACGTTCCAGAATCAAAGCTGTAATCATCCATGTCTCCCTGGGCCAGGACTTCCGTACCGCCCTTGCCTCCGGAAGCTCCGTCTGTATCGATGCCGACTATCCTGTACGGGACCCACCAATCTCCGGGCCTGTCTGTCTTGAACAGCATATACAGGTTATCGTTGTCGAAAGTTACCCTGAACTCTTTCAAATCGGCACCCTTCTTGAGCGCCTTGTTCTCCGGATAAACATACTTGCCGTTGCCGGTGTCGTCCCCGGAAGCATCCTTCCAGATGTACTCACCTTCGCTTACAACGAACGTATTCTCCTGTTCCGGCGCCGTACCCTTCCAGTCGCGTACGGACTTATCGTCAACGGCTATCTTATGGCCGTTAACGGCATCATCCGCGAAGCATACCGATGACAACGCCAATACAGCTACCAGCACTGTCAACACTCTTCCCATCTAACCCACCTCCTCTTTTATTATTAAGCTACTGTTTTGGACCGAAGTTCACCGTAAGGTATGATCTGTCAATCGTAGCGAACCCTTGCGTATCGCCCGGAGACGCACTCATCTTAAAGCTCCCAAGTTCCCTCTCCTGGGTAGCCTTATCGGCGCCCGCCAGGTCAAAGACATCCGGGTCGACACCATTGGCCTCGCTCGACTCACCACCTCCTCCGTGCCATTCGTTAGCGACTTCCTCTATCTCCCTGGCTACATCATAATCCTGCTGGCCCACTGCCACTATGAACCTATATGCCTTATTCTCGGGCCGTCCGCCTATCAACGACCACGGGATGGCCACTTCCAGCGTATTCCAATTCATATCCGCTATCCTGAAGCCTGGTGTATCGTCAGGGCTGTCGTCCCTGAGGGCGACAAGCTTGCATGCGCCTGCCTGCGAGGCATCCCATATCCTGCCCTTGTAGGTGGAAGATACGGCCACTACGTATTCGCAGGCCAGTTCCGGGGCAACTTTGAGTTCGGCGAACGTTCCAGAATCAAAGCTGTAATCATCCATGTCTCCCTGGGCCAGGACTTCCGTACCGCCCTTGCCTCCGGAAGCTCCGTCTGTATCGATGCCGACTATCCTGTACGGGACCCACCAATCTCCGGGCCTGTTAGTTTTTATGAAAAAATACAGGTTGTCTTCATCGAAGGTGATACGGAATTCCTTGAGGTCCGCCCCCTTCCTCAATTGCCTGTCCAAAGGATATGTATATCTGCCGTTGCCGGTGTCGTCCCCTGAAGCATCCCTCCAGATATATTCGCCGTTGTTGACGGCAGCGCTGTTCTCTTCATCGGGCAGTATGCCCTTCCAGTCAAAGAGGGATTTATCAACCTCTATCTTATGGCCGGACAGTGCTATATTGCCCGCTTCTTCGGGAGACATGCCTTTTACTGCATCTGATCCCGACTGCGCAAAGCACGGACCAGAAAAAACGACAAACAGGACAAAGAACAAAACCGCCATAATACCGCCTCCAAGCTATTGTTTCTGCTGCGCTTCGCTGAAGGTCACAACCAGATATGATTTTGTTATAGTGGCAAATCCTTCGGGATCGCCGGGATCGCTTTGCGGATCATAACCGCGTAGCTCGAACTCCTGGGTTTTCTTGTCCGGGCTGGCTATATCATACACATCGGGATCAGGCCCGAAGATATCGCTGGATTCGCCGCCGCCGCCGCGCCATTCCGACGCATCCTTCTCTATTTCCCTGAAAGTGTCGTTGTCCTGCTGGCCTATCCCTACAATAAATCTCCATGTCTGCCCGTAAGGCACCCCGCCCAGCAATTTCCAGGGGATGGCGACCTCAACAGAGCTCCAGTTGCAATCATCCACCTTGAAACCCTTCGTATCATCCGGCTGTGCTTCTTTGCGGGCGATCAATTTACCCGTGCCGTCTTTCCCCGCCTCCCATATCCTGCCCTTATATGAATTATAGATACCTATGACATATTCGCAGGCCAGTTCCGGGGCAACCTTTATCTCTCCGTATGAACCCCTGTCCGGACCTACATCGTCCATATCCCCTTCAGCAAGGACCTGTGTCCCGCCTTTGCCCCCTTTGGCCCCGTCGGTGTCTATGCCTATTATCCTGTAAGGCGCCCAGAAATCTCCGGGCCTGTCCGCCTTGATCAATAAATACAGGTTATTATCGTCGAACGTGACCCTGAACTCCTTAAGGTCGCAGCCTTTCTTGAGCGCTTTATTGGTGGGATAGGTGTAATGACCGTTGCCGGTATCGTCATCCTTGGCGTCTTTCCAGATAAATTCACCGTTATTTACCGTGGCCGTGTTCTCCTGTTCCGAAGGCACCCCTACCCAGTCCCGGATATTCTTATCCACTTTTATGGAATGGCCCTTTATCGGCTCTGCTATCAGGACGTTTATGGAATCCGTGCTTACCTTTACGGTATCTATCGTAACGGCGCCGCCTTTTTCATACTCCCTGACCACGAGCAAATGGTTTGAACCCGGTTTATATCCTTGCGTATCCCATTCCGCTGTATAAAGACCCATCCCTGAAAGGGGCATGGCGACAAAAACCCCGTTATCCACCGAAAATTCGATCTTCTCCGCTTCCCTGTTGGCTCTCGGCTCTACCATTATGTTCGCGGTCTTATAGATACTGGCACCCTCGAACGGGAATATTATGGTAACGCGGTTTATGACCCTTACATCTATGCCTTTTACGCTTATCTGGCCTATCTTATCCGTAGCCTTGATCTTTATCGAGTGTTCTATGCGGCCGGTTTTTGTCGTGTCCCATTCCGCGGTATACTTTCCTTCGGCTTCAGCCTTCATAGGCAGCCATTCGCCGGAATCTACCGAATATTCCATCTTTGATATATCGCTCTCCGTATCTTCGGCAACTATCCTGACGATATCCCCGACCGACGCGTTCGCCCGGGGCTCAAGTATGGAAGGCTCCGGTACAGCGTCATTGCACTCTTCCCCTTCAAGCGTCATGGCAAATACGTGCAATTTCGGCTCGGCAGGCAGTATTATTGAAGACAGGACTTTCTTGCTGTCAGGCTCGATCGTCTGCATGTATATCCCTGAGCCCGGTTTCCTTTCGCCGCTGGCCTCATGATGGTGGGTGGTCTTTATCGCAACGGCCTCGCCGAAAACCGGGTTTCCGCCCCACCAGTCAGAGAATCCGGCAAGGACTTTCTCTTGGGTCCCGTCGGTATAATTGAGCAGGAACGGACACCTGGCGCCGCCGTCATGCATCGACCCGAGTATATAGACCTTGCTGTAATATCCGGGCGAGAAAGATATCTTCTGCTTCGCGCATTCAACATTGTTCAACGCGCCGTCGGCCTTGTCGCCGAACTTGAATTTTACCTTATCAGCGCCGTTGAAGATAAATTCCGAATTCGAAGCAGGCAGGTCTTCAGCCGCGAAATCCCATCCCGTCCCGTCCGTATATTTCCCGTTGTTTGATATCCAGTCGTGGTCGAAGGGCAGCTCAACATACCTTCCGGGCTTGTTATCGATCTTAACGGTAACTTTCTTCTCGACAGTCTGCCCGGACGAGTCCGCGGCGGTAAAGGTCAATTCATGCATCGACCCGTCAGCGAGCCCGGATGCGTCCCATTCCGCCTGGTAAGAATTCTCAGAGGGGTTGGACATTCTCTTGGGTTCCGACCCGTCTATAGAGTAAGTGACCTTCGGGGTATCCCTGTCGTCTGAAGCTATCGCGCTAAGCGCTACACGCCCCATAACAAGGTCGCCGTCCTTAACGGTTATATCCAGGACCGGAGGTTCATCGTTATTGTCAACATTTATCCTGACAAAATCCGAGACGTAATATCCCTGCTTGCTCTTTGCGCGCACTATAAGCGTATTCGGACCGTCAGGCAGCTTGGATGTATCTAAATCCATCTGGGAGATATCTTTCTTCTGAGAAAGCCTGCCGAGCTCCTTGCCTTCGACTATAAGATCTATAAATTGCGGCTTCTCTTTGCCTTTTATTTCCGCAGATATACGTATCTTGCCTTTTACGGTATCGTCATCCTTCGGCTCCTTCAGGTTCACCGAGAGGTCGCCCAAAAGGGTGGCATGCTGCTTCTGGATCTGGAAATAAACGGGCTTTTGCGACTTCCTGTCGATGGTCAAGAGTCCCATGTGCTGGGGCTCGGTTATCATAGTATGCCAATCGGCAAGGGTCCACCAGGCGGAGCCGGCCACAAAAGGAAGTTCGGCGAACGCCGCGAAAGTGTCTTTCGCGACATCGACCTGCATCCTCTCCTGCGGGACATCCCCATAGGCCGACCATATGCCGTATTCGGTGGATACGATAGGTTTACCGGGAAAGGCCTTATGCGTCTTTTCGAGGGCCTCTTTCGTGTCCGTATAATAAGAGCTGCCGTAGAATATCCCATAATAAGTGGTGAAACCGATCACGTCGCATTCCTTTTGGGTCGCGTCCGTAGGATCACTGCCCGAAGCAGACTGGGCAACGAGGCGGGTGCCGTCGACCTTCGAGGCGTTGTCCTTGAGGTCCTTTATGAAGTCGGCCCTCTCTTTCTGCCAGCTGCATTCGTTGCATGTACCCAGTATTATTATGGACGGCCTGTTGTAGTCACGGTATATCATCTCAAGCCACATCTGCCTGGCGATACCGCGCACGTTCTTCTGCATCATGAATTCGGGTCCTCCGAACCAGAAGACCGGGATCTCTTCCCATATAAGCAATCCCATCCTGTCAGCTATCACATACGTCTGCTGCTGGTTAGGGTAATGGGCGGTCCTGACAAAATTCGCGTTCGCTTCCTTAACAAACCCGAAATCCCCGGCCACCCTTAAAGGGCCGAAATCCGGAGGGCCGGGCTCTCCGTAGAAAGCCTCATGCCTGGCGATACCGCGCAGGAATATCTCTTTCCCGTTAAGGAGTATCTTTGAACTCGCCTTGTCAACCTGGACCTGTCTGATCCCAAACTGCGTATAGAAATCATCCAGTTTCCTCTTTTTATCGCCTAACGTAACCTGCAGGACATAGAGCTCCGGGGATTCAGGCGACCAGAACTTCAGCGCACCGGAAGTAAGCGAAAAACTTGCCGCCCGTGCCTCGCCGGGCTTGAGCGTTATCTCCCTGGAAGTATCGCCTTTTACCGACATTGTCCTGTTCGATGATAATTTTTTGGCATTAACGGTCTCTATGTCCTTCTGCCTCATGTTGGTGCCGAGGACCCTGATAGAGACCGGGACGGTTATTTCCGAATCGCCGTTGTTATAGACGGTAACGTTTACGTTGACCTCTGAATCCTTCTCGCCGGCCGGCTTTGCCTTTATGTCGGCGCGGACGACCGAGACTGCGGGGGAGATCTCAAGATAGACATCCCTGGTTATGCCGCCGTAATTCCACCAGTCGCAAGTCGCATACGGGATTATGTTATGCCCGTTGGTCCTCTGCGCCTCCGATGAACTGTCGCCGTGAGGTATCCAGGGGATGTTATCTACCCTTACCGCGATAACGTTATCCTTGCCGTAATTCAGGTATTTGCTTACGTCGAAAGCGAACGGCGTATACCCGCCTTCGTGGCAGCCTACCCATTTCCCGTTGACCCACACGTCGGTAAAATAGTTGGCGGCTTCGAACATAAGCTTGACGTATTTGCCCGCGGCATCCGCAGGCACTTCGAAATGACGCCTGTACCAGACGCCGTCCATATATCTATCGGGAGCGGGATTCTCCACCCCGGGGATGGTTTTGTCATTCCATGCCTTATCGTCATAATCCGGTTTCTGCCTTCCCGCGCCCTCCTGTTCCACCCTGGTTATACCCTCCGAGGTCCTCTCGGAAAGGGTAAGTTTATGGTCTACTGCCTGGCGCTGCGATCTCCATTGCCCGTCCAGGTCTATATATTCACGCTCCTGCCTTTCCCATGAAGGATATGGTATGCCGTTCTGGAAGGGGACAAAGACCTCGTCTATCTGTTTTATCTCAAAAGTGGGCGGTTGCGTCTTTTCTTCGGCCTCGGGCTGGGCCGCTGCGAATGCCGGCACGGAAGATAAAATAAGGGCTAAAAGGACATGATACACCGCTTGGCTAAAGATTTTTTTCAGCATGATTGTCTCTTTATGAGCTCCGGTTTAATGGCAAGTGACTGCGGTTCAAAACTCTCGTCATTCATGGAACGTATAGCCAGGTCTACGGCTTTCTCTCCCATCTCCTGCAGCGGCTGCCTTATGGTGGTAAGGGCAGGCTCAACGTAAGCAGCTTCCAGGGTGTTGTCGAAACCCATAACTGCGATATCTCCCGGTATGGAAAGTCCGCGTTCCTTGATCACCCTCATAGCGCCTATCGCCATATAGTCGCTAGCGGCGAATATCGCGGTAGGGGGCTTCTTGAGGTCCAGGAGCTTAGGGGCTTCCCTCTCTCCGCTCTCAAAGGTAAAATCACCCTGGACAATGAGTTCCTCGTCCTGGTCTAAACCCATCTTCTTATATAAGGCCTTGTATGCCTGGGTCCTCTCGGGACCGTCGGCCGAATTAGGATTACCCGCGATATAACCTACTCGTTTATGGCCCTGCGAGGCAAGATGCTCAAGCACCATCCTGACGCCCTCATAATTATCCACGCATACCGAATTGACCTTTTCTTTCCCGAGATACTTAGTCAGGAAAGAGAAGTAAATGCCGTTATCCCTCAAGTCCTGGATGTCCTTGGAGATGTCCCTGGTATAGTCTACGTTCATTATTATCATGAGGTCGATGAGCCACTTTCTGGAGATCTGGTAATATGACTCGCCCTTGGTCTGGTCAAGGCTGAAGAACATAAGCGCCCTATTATATTTCTTGCAGGCATTCTGTATACCCTCGATTATCATAAGGAAGTACGTTATGGTGAAAAAATGCGGGTTCTCGGGAAAGACTACGCCCACCGTGGAGGATTTCTTGCTTATAAGGCTGCGGGCTACCATGTTAGGCATATAGCCCATCTCATTGGCTATCTTCAGTATCTTTTCGCGCAGCTTGGGCGACACGTGTTCACGGTCGTTCATAACAAGAGAGACGGTAGAGTGCGCGACACCGGCCTTTTTGGCTATGTCTTTTATAGTTATACTGGACTTTTCGAAACGTTTCATGGTCTCTTGACCCTTCGATAAAGTTTACACGATTAACCGTGCTTTGTCAATGTTAGCGATAACAATCCCATAGGGCAACTTCAAGGCTTTTCAGGCCTTTAACCCTGTAAGCGCTATTCCTTTTATGAAATACTTCTGGAAAGCAATAAACACGATAAGGACGGGCAAGGTCGCTACCACTGCTCCCGCCATGACCATGGCAAAATTCGTCCCGAACTGGCCGTTGAGCACCGACAACGCAATGGGTATGGTCCTCATCTTGGACGAATATACGATAACCAAGGGCCAGACAAAATTGTTCCATTGCCCCATAAAGGTAAAAATCGCCAGTGAGGCGAGGGCCGGCTGGATGAGCGGCAGGATCACCCTCCTGTATATGGTGAATTCGCTGCAACCGTCTATCTTCGCGGCGTCTATAAGGTCATCCGGTATGTTCATAATGAATTGCCTCATCAGGAAGATGCCGAATGCGCCCGACATAGCAGGTATTATCAGGCCGTAGAAAGAGTTGAGCCACCCGAATTTTTTTACTATGACAAAACTTGGTATAAGGTTGACCTGCCAGGGTATCATCATTGACCCGACTAAAAGCAGGAAAAGCTTGTCGCGGCCGAAGAAACGGTGCTTGGCAAAAGCGTATCCGGCAAGTGAACAGAAGAATATATTCGCAAGCGTTATAGAGCAGGTGACTATCAGGCTGTTAAGGAAATATCTTCCCATGGGTATGATGCTGAACAACTCTATGTAAGCGGCTATGGTCGGTTTCCTGATGAAGAAACTCGGAGGATAAGTATTTATCTCTTCGAGCGGCTTGAACGATGTTACTATCATCCATACAAAAGGCACTATCATAACAAATGATCCTACCATAAGGAAGATATAGACGAAGGCCTTAAGGACCTGCTGCTGTCTCTTCTTGCTGGCAGGCCTTCCCGGCCCCTCCGCCTCCAATCTTTTTATCTCAGCGATATCCATGTCAATACTCTACCTTCTTTTCTACGATCTTCATGTTAACTATGGTCACTATGAACAATATGAAAAATATCAGGTAAGCGAGGGCCGAAGCATAACCCATCGAGAACCTCTGGAAACCGGTCTCGTAAAGGTACGCGACTATGGTCAGGGCGCAATCAAGGGTCCCGCCAACGGCGCCTTCGGAATTATATGTCATTATATATACCTGCTCGAATACCTGGAAAGCGCTTATTACGGACATTATAGTGACAAAAAGCATGGTAGGCCTCAGCAAAGGCAGCGTAACGTTCCTGAACTTGTCCCATTCGCTTGCCCCATCGACCTCAGCCGCTTCATAGAATACATGTGGTATGCCTTGCAGGCCGGCCAGGAATAATATCATGTTATAACCGAGCCCTCCCCATACGCTCATGAGGATTATCGACGGCAGGGTCCAGGTGACGCCCAGCCAGTTGACCGAAGGCAGGCCTATTGAGGTCAGCAGGTGGTTAAACAGCCCGTATTTGCCGCTGGCATAGAGCCACTTCCATATCACCGATATGGCTATTATGGAAGTTATGCTCGGTATGAAAAAAAATGTCTTGAACCAGTTCTTGAACCTTATATTCTGGTCTATAGCTATGGCCAGGAGAAGCGATATTGCGATACTGGTAGGAACTGTGCCCGCAACGAATATCACGGTATTGGCCATCGCCTTCCAGAAACGGGGATCGTGAAATAGTATGTTTATATAGTTCTGGAAACCCACGAACTTCGGGGGCTGCAGTATATTGTATTCGGTAAGGCTCCAATAAAGCGATGCAAAGACGGGTATTATCAAAAAAACCGTAAATATTATAAAGGACGGAGCGATAAAGATATAAGCCGATTTCTGCTTATTGAGCTCTTTTAATACGGAGTTCATCGCCTGATCCTCCTCTCGAGCTCGTTATCCGCATCTTTCAAGGCGGCGCCGGCATCCTTATTCTTAAGCACCACCATCTGTATGGCCGTGTCTATGAACCTTGTGCTGTCATCCCAGCCCAGTACCGAAGGCGGACCCTTTGAGTCCATCGCCTGATCCAGGAGAGGCCGTTTGAAAGAATCTTCCATCGGCAATAAGTTCCAGGTCTTTATGTTCGGCGGAAGATAGGTGTCGTGCGATTCAAGCGTGTCCTCGTAAAGCTTTATCTGTATATCCGGCCTCGACAGGTATTTTATAAATTCCCATGCTTCTTTCTTATGCTTCGAAAGGGAAAATATACCCATGACCCTGCCTCCGATAAAACCCGTCTTCTTGCCCGTCGGACCTGCGGGAAGCGTTGCTATGGCCCACTTGCCTTTGAGCTCCGGCGCTATATCTGAAAGGCTCTTCATCTTCCAGTTACCCGATATGAAAATAGGGTACTCCCCGATCTTGAAACTTTGCTCGACCGGCCTGTTCTCCACGGGGACTTCATATGCCTTATAGAGGCTGGTAAAGAACTTCATCGCTTCAAGGGCCTTATCGCTGTCTAAGGTAGCGGAGGTCATGTCCTTGTCGTAATAATCCCCGCCGTTCTGCCACAGGAACGGGGAATAGCCTATCCATCCCATGCCGCCCCAGTCTATTATCATGGATCTGCCGGAAGAATTAAGCTCGGAAAGCAGAGAGGTAAGGTCTTTCCATGTGCGAGGAGGCTCCTTTATGATATCGCACCTGTAAAACATTATATATTCGCTCATGTCAAACGGGACCGCGAATATACTGTCGTTATATCGTATGGAACCCGCCAGTCCCGGGAAGATGCTGGATGTCAGTTCGCTGAGATCGTCCGGGAATTCCCTGTTCAGGTCCACCATGGCCCCGAGATTCCCGAATTCCGTACCCCAGGTCAACCCCATAGTGCCTATATCGGGCGTTACTTCTCCGACGACAGAGGTAAGGTATTTAGAATGCGCTTCGCCCCACGATATGGCCTCGCAGCTGACCTTAACGCCGGTCTGCTTATAAAAATCGAGGCCCAGTTCCGTTATCTTCTGGGCCTGTTTCTCCGAACCTACCAGCCACATCAATATCTTCTTCTCTTCCGGGACCTTGCCGCAGCCCGCAAGGCAAAACACGGTAAAAATCATCAAAGAAAAGACCAGTGCCTTTGCGATCGCTATTGGTATATCCCGGCCATGCATGGATTTATATTAATCTTTCTGCTTGGAAAAAGTCAAGACGAAACTATCCGAGTTGACGAGCAATTCCTGCATAACGCTTTTAAGCATCTCCGCAGGCCTGTTGTCCGGTGAAGGCGGGGCCTTGAAACCGAGGCCGTTCTCCTGTGAAAGGTCTTCCATATACCTGGTCCAGAGTTTATCAAGGGTGTCAACCATCATCATCTTTATGTTCTCCTGAGCCGCATAATCCATAACGAGCATCCGGGCGCGGTATTGGATGTCTTTCTGCCGGATCGCGCCAATCTTCTCCTTCCACGACGCGGAAAATGCTTCCCATCTCTCCCCGTCAAAATCCTTCTTCTGGGAAACGTATTCGGTGTTTATCGCGGAATACAAGGCCGCCAGGTCTTCCAGCTCAGAGGTGAGCTCGGCCTTGCGCCTGAGCGTTGTGACTTCGTATTCCTCCGGGGACCCTACCCTTAACTCAGCGGAAGCGACAAGATCATCCATGCCTGCGAGCTCTTCCTTTACCGACGCGCTCTCCTGGCGGGAAGGCAGGCATGAGACATCAACAACATATATACCCGGCGCAAAACTCTTGTCATCGAACGGGCCGAACCTTATAGCAAAGGTCGGACCTTCCACCGTCTGCTTGCGCGTGACAAGGACCTGGCCGAGGGCCCTTACGGTCATGTATAGCACTGTCTTCTGCGGCAGGTTGGTCTTGTATTTTACGAGAACGGCGTCCCCCGAGGTAAGTTTCCTTACTTCTGCCGAGACGCTGAGCTCATATTTGGACGCTGCAGCCCTCCCGTAGCCCTCCGCCTTCATCTCTTGCGCGTGTGCAGGGAACATAAACAGCATAACGGCGGCCAGGGCCGCCCATATCTTCATTTAAATATCCCTCCGGTAAAGGATCTCCGCCTTTCTTGTATACGTTATAGTCACGTCGTCCAGCACCGGAGTATCGAAAAGCCCGCTGCCGTTCTCGAGGAAATTTACCCTGTATTGGACGGCGCCCGCTCCCGCAGTAATGACGTTGAGTGGGTTGCCGGACGGGTTTGACCTTCCGGCGCTGTTGCCGAGCCAGCTGGTCCCGTCAAAGACATCGAAAGTAAGGTCGGCCCCGGGCACTACGGGGTTGCCGGATGAATCGGCTATATGCTCCGTCCATGATATCGTGCCGAGCCTGGCCGCGCCTATAGTTTCCGAAGAAGAGACAAAATTCGCGTCACCGACATCATAATAGACCCCTGTGGCATAATCGATTCCCGGCGACGTGGCAGTGCTTGAAGCGAATATCCGGATCTCCCCGTAAGTGGCATTCGGCGGTTCCTGGTAAGGGGTATCACATCCGAATTCCAGCCCGTTGTCACCGAGAAACTGGTTAGGGGCGTCTTTTATGTTCCACGCGGGTGCGCCTATACCGTCGATATAGAATACCTGGGCCCTCGCAGGGTCTCCAGAATAATCTTCATAATCCCACGTTACTGCTATCTGGTGCCATGTCCCGGGTTTCCAGGTAACGGGCATTGACATCGGCCAGGTATACTGGGTGCCGTTCTTGTTATTTATCCTCCAGCGTATAGTATCATCGTCGGATGCTATATATATGTCCATGGACGAATTCGACCAGCTGAAGCCTCCCCCGCCCGTCCCCCTGTTCTGCGCCTCAAAGACCTTGGCCGAATGCCAGGAATTGTTGAACGTTGCGTAATGGTACTGCCAGTTGGGCTTGAACCATATTTCGAGCGTCCCGTCAGCTGAATCGATGTTGTTCTCCGGATAGAACCAGTAGTTGGTAACGGTATCGTCCCTCGGGAAGAAAAGCCCGTCAGGATAAAGGTTGCCTGGGTCGGAAGCGTCTATAACACTGGCTGCATTCGGATTCATGGGGACCCAGGCAGAACTGGACCTGTTAGGATTGCCTCCTGCGCTGAAAGCGTCGAGCGAGGCCATCTTGTGGAGGAAATGCGGAGTGCCGCTTACCGGTTCGGACGAATGCAGGAACGACAGCATGACTTGCCCGTCATAAGACGCTGCCGTGACTGCCGTAGGCTCCGGGTACGATGACACATTGCTTGATAAACCCGCGGCAAATTGCGCCTGGGTAGTCTGCCTCCAGATATCAAAAATCTTGACGCAAGCGCGGATACTCCTGGTTGCCAGCTGCGCGCCCGCTGTATTCCGGACAACGCCTGTCGAAATTATCTCGTAATAACCTCCTGAATTGAACGAGAATTCCGTCGTATATGATGTCAGCGATGTCTTGTCCACCGCATAGGGCATACCGTTACCGTCATAACCCGAGGCATTGGACGGATCTCCTTTTGAGACGTGTTTATACCTCCACGAATAGTTAGGGTTGAACCTCATCATATCGGTGTTCGGGTTGGCATTAGCCATTACCACCGCTGCGTCGCCGTCTGAGATATATCCGAGCGTTTCGGCCGTCAGCAGCCTGTCCCATAGGTTGTCATAAGTTGAATAGGGCCGGCCGTTGATAAGGTGGCCGGCAAGAGAAGCCGCTTCTGCCTGCGAAACTGTATTTGCGCCATTGCTTATCCCCGACAGAACGGCGATGAGGACTTCCCTTGACGCCGTATTGACATTAACAGGCGCCCGGGGTGCCGCGGAATACGGATATGCCGTTGATGAGACGTCCGCGTCAATGTAAGCATATGTCGTAAGGAAATCGGATATCGCGGCATACTTGGCCGCGTCGAAACCAGGGACCATCTTTATCTCCTCGAGCGAGGAGTATCCCGCTGCCGGACGGTTGTCGAATATCGCCTGGCCGTCTGAAACAGCGAGCCCGCATGCGAACGCCAGGTTCCCAAGCATAACCCTAAGGTTGGGATTTGTATCGTTCAGGTAGATCCGCCCGGCACAGTCAGATATCTTGTTGACCACGTAACCGCTGTTATCAGGGCCTATATTCGCGGAGAACGGATCGGTCCCTGCCCATGTCTCTGTAGAGGAATCTACGGCATCCGATACAAACCCCTGGGTCCCGTATAGAAGCTCCGCTATCGCCCTGTTTACCCCAGCTTCGGCAAGATTGCGGGCATCGGCCAGGTGATGGAAATTCTTTGCCGCTTTGTAATCCGCGAACATGCTCACGGCAAAAGACGTCCCTATCAGGGCTATCAAAGCCAGCACCCCGACGGTCAGTATGAGGGCCACCCCACCCCTGCGCCGGAAACGGATAAAAAAGGGGGTGCTTAAAGCTATTTTCGGGTGAGGGAGCAAGTCTTTTACAACTTTCCTCATAGCTCTAATACCCCCTTTATTATCTTTTTACTTGCCTTGTTAACGTTACTTTTACGCTCTCTTCTTTCTCGCAAAACCAAGTATGCCTATCAAACCGCTGCCGAGAAGGAGCATGCTGGCCGGTTCCGGGACTACCGTGTAATCATCGACATAGACAGCGCCGTCATAGGTACCGGTTGAAGAACCGCCGGTGCCGATCTTGACACCGAGTGTAACGATCTGCGTCGGGTCGAATCCCGAATCGACAAAAGCCGGGGTCGTGGTCCCTATTGTTGAAGAGAGGGTAGTCCAGCTGTTCTCGACCATGTTGGTCCACGGACCGTACCATGCCTTGTAGTTGACGTCCTTAAAGAACATCTGCCAGCCGTTGGGAGACGAGGGGTTGGTCCCTGCCGCTCCCGTGGGCCCGTAGACGGATACCGATGTCGTAAGACCGTTCAGGTCCAGTTTGTCGGCCTGCGTCCTTGTCACAAGAAGTTCGCCTTTGCTGTAGTTGACGTCACCCGGCACCAGGTGGGTGGTCCCCATCAACGAGTAGGAACCGGACTTAGCCTGCGTGCCGGACTGCGCGGCAGCCGTTATGGCCTGACTGTCCGTATAATCCTGGTATGTCCAACCCTGGGTGCCGCTTTCAAAATCATACAGAGTCGCGCCGAATGCTGCCTGTCCGATAAGCAAAACAGCCGTGACAGCTATAAAATACTTCGTCATGATTGTCTTCACCTCCTTCCTTTTTTGATTGTAAAGATACCTGCGAGACCCGCACCCAGCAGAAACATGCTTGCCGGCTCGGGCACGGAATTAGTGGCAACGTTATCGATATTCCACTTCGCGTCGTCGCTGACCGGGAACCATCCCGATATCTCGACCCCCAGCTGCCTGGCGTCCGCAATATTCGAAACACCGCCCATGTTCCAAGACAGGCCGTTCCAGCCCTGCTCCAAACTGATCTCATCCGATTCAAAAAGGTCCCATGAGTTGCCCGTCCTGACCCCGAGTTTCGCTTTACCAAAATAAATGTTATCGGGTATATAGAGATCCATGGTATACACAGCTTCCGACGTGAGGTCTTGCGAGGAAGCGAAGTCGCCTTTCAGGTACACTTTTGTCCAGTTCTGGCTGTCAGCGCGCGTATATGTCATGGAAGAACTGTTCGATTCGAGGCTCCCCGTATCAGGGTCCTTCGACCAACCTACCTGCGCTAAAGCAGGAAGGCCGTAACCCCAATCCTCGGCAGCCCAACCCTGGGTTGAATCTGCAAAATCGAACCGGACAGTAGCGTGCGCCGCAACGGAAATTGACAGCGACGCTATCACTGTAACCGCTATTACCAGAAAATTCTTTACCATTATACCGCCCCCTTTCACTGATTAGTATAACCGAGTATACTATGTTATAAAAACAAAAGATGTTTGGATAAAGTTTAACTAAGTATTAGATAACAAGGCAAGTATACTCTGGTATAACTATTTCGGGGAAATAATACCATTTTAAGATTCCTTTGTCAAGATAATATTATTGTTATTTTATAGGAAATATTTGCTATATTCTACGAAGGGTCTTCAATTATTCAGGAACCCTACGTTGTCTATATAGAAGCTCCCCGATTCCACATCCCACGGGTAGAACATGAACATCACTTCCTTCATCGGCTCTTCCCTGTCTATCTCTCCTTTGTGTTGCCACTTGGTAGATTCTTTCTTGAACGTCCTTGCCTTAAGGTCAAAAGTGATATTCCTGTTCCAGCCGGGGACTATGATCCTGCGCACGCTTTCGCAGAAACCTTTGCTGTTAAGTACGACCGATACCTCTATGGAGTTAGGCGCATCGAGATAGACATCAAATACCATCTTCTTCTCTTTCGACAGGTCAAGGTTCAGCTTGGTATTCTGGACACAGATACCTTTCCCGTCGGTCCTCCTGCCCGCTTTGTCGAAGACAACCTTGATCGCTTTTTTCCCTTCCGTTACCTTATTACCGGCAAGAGATACTTTCACTTTATCGCCCCAGCCGGCGTAATCCCAGTCCCCCTGTACCTCAAAACCTTCCCAAAGTTTGCGCGGTTCTTCAGGGACGTCTTTCTCTGCATATTTCGATTCAATGTATATCTTGCCCGACCTTGGGCGCGCATTTTCATTGCAGGCCGTGATCTTGACCGCAATATCCTTCTTTATCTCAGGCAGCGGGATATCGAGTTTCCTGCCGTCGCATTTTGTATCGGCCGTGCCTGTCACGATACCCTTGTAGGTATCCCAGAACTCTATCTTGTAGTCGCCTTTGTCCATTCCCGCCACGGTCAGGACGGCGCCCTTGACGTCAAGCGGCTTGAACTCCCCCTGATTGAACTTGGTAGCATAAAGGTCATAGACCCATACCAGGGCCTTATTGTTGTTCATTATGCCCTGTGCCATCAATATGGTCCCGTCATCGAACTCCATGGTGCCGCGGCTGTACTGGTATTTCTGTCCGCGCCTGTCCTCGCCCTCGTTGAACTTGGAAAGTGCGCGCCAGTGGAAATACAGGTTCCTCGGGTCGATATAATCGTCCCATTGCCAGGGCATGGCATCGCCGGAGGACACGGTCATGTAGGCAGCCCATATGCCGTTGTGGTGGACGGTCGCATCGGGATCCTGGATGTCTATTCCGCTGAGGTTGCTTCCGCCGTATTCCCCGACGAAATAGGCCTTCTTGTAATCCTTCATTATCATGTAAAGACCGTCCAGGGTGGTAACTATCTCCGGGGTATACATATGGATCTGCCCATAGCTTATCTCCGGCAGTTTCCATATCTCCTTAGGGAAGTTCCCGAAATAGCTGGTCGTTATCATGTGCCTGTAAGGATCGATGGAATTCAGGTAACAGCCCATCTCTTTCTGCCAGGGGATATCCAGGTTCGAGTCATAGTTGTCCATGAGGGTCAGCTCGTTCCACGGCTCCCAAGCGAGTATGTTGGTAGAATACCCCCAACGGGCCACTATATAACGCATGCGCATCTTATACAACCTCTTCGCCTCGGGATCAGTAAGGAAATCAGCCGGCTTCTCGCATGGACCGCCGTTTTTCTTGTTATACGGGTTATTGAGCCATTCGGGATCGACCTTAGTGCTCAACTGCCCGTGCTGGTTAAGGACAAGCTGGAAATACAGGTCGTATTTCTTCGCCAGGTCGGTTATATCATCGAGCAATTTCGCGTTCTTCAGGTTATAGTTGTTAAGCCCGTGGTAATCCCCGACATCCAGCCATTCTATCGCGCATTGCCAGCTTGACATCCAGACGCGCGTCCAGTTATACATATTCTCGTGCATCTTTGAGAAATAATGGTCGAACATCTGCACCGACGGCGCCCACGCCACGTTCTGGCCTATCGGATAATAATACTCCCCGTTCTCGAACTCAAAAAATAAGGGGTCTCTCCTGCTTATACGCGCGAAACCCTTCTTGGGCGATGCGGGGGCAAAGCATTCGAATGAAAATTTCTCCGACTTCGCCTTGCCTTTCGGGTTCCTGACCTCTACGTAGTATTCCCATTCCCCGGCTATCACCGGCGTGAACCTCACCTTCCAAACCGCGTCGGAGATGTTGACCCCGTCCACCTTCCCCGAATAAAGGAAGCCCGGCATGATATATTTTTTCCCGTCAGGGGCCGTAAAGTAAGCCGTCAGGTCTATATTATCGGGATTATAGGGGTACTGGTAGGTTCCCTCGAAATCCACGGTGATCTCCAGTTTCTCGTACTGCTCGACTTTCTCATTGCCGGTCTTTACCGCGGTTATCCTTGGCTCTTTGTAATCGGCCAAGGCAATTATCTTCTGTTCGCTGGTTATCCTCGGCGTCCTTTCAAGGCGTATATTATCGAAACATACCGTGCTTTTGATGTCCGGGTCTTCCGTATACATTATGAACATTATGCGCCACGCGATCGTTCCGGGACGAGGAGAATAATTATACTGCCATTTACTCGTGGGACTCTTGAAGTCCTTGGCATGGAGGTCGAAGGTTATGTCCTTGTTCAACCCTTTCTTTATGGTCGCCGTGGAGCTTTCTATGAATTCATCGGTATACAGTACAAGCGCCATCTCGAGAGGCGGGCCGTCATTATATACATCGACGGTAAGTTTTTTGGACGTATCGAGGTCTATTGCCGACTGCTCGCGCTCAAGGACTACGCCCTTCGGCGGGTTCTGCTTGCCTTCCGGCCCGAACGACACCTTGAAACATTTTTCGCCCTCGGTCTTATTGTCAGGGGCTACGGCCAGTTTCGCGGCGTCGCCCCACTGGGCTATGCTCCAGAGGTGTTTCGACTCAAGACTGTCCCAGACGATGGTTTCGGTCCCTCCTGCCGCCGGGACCGCTTCCGTCGCGGCAGAGAACGCAAAGACCTGCAAAAATACCGATGCTACAACACCAGTGAACACGGTTAACAGTATTCTTTTCATAGCTCCTTCGCCCTCCAAGCGGCGCCGATCAAACCGGCATCATCTCCAAGTTTAGAGACAGTTACTTTGACTGCTCGTGATGATTCCCTCAAAGCCCTCTTCCTCATTATTTGTTCGGCTTTGCGCACAAATCCGCGCCCGGCCCTTGTCATTCCTCCGGCAAGCACTATAAGCTCGGGGTCCAGCGCGTTAACTATATTGGCAAGCGCGCACCCAAGGTAATAGGCCGTCTCATCGACTATCTTGCGCGCTTTCTTGTCTCCTCTGCCGGCATTGCGAAATACATCCTCAGCCGTCAAGGCAGCCTTGCTCCAGGATGCCTTTTTCATGCGGCGGACGACTCCTGTTGCCGAAGCATATAATTCTATGCAGCCCCTGTTGCCGCATTCGCATCTCGGACCGTTAATATCCACCGATACGTGGCCCAACTCGGAAGCAAAGCCTCCCTTACCCGTCCATAATCTCCCT
Organism: Candidatus Omnitrophica bacterium UBA6215; assembly: GCA_002421665.1. GTDB lineage: Bacteria > Omnitrophota > Gorgyraeia > Pluralincolimonadales > Pluralincolimonadaceae > UBA6215. The sequence goes on along the minus strand of DISH01000005.1, from coordinate 67,016 downwards.
TCCAGGACTATTGCGCTGCCTATACCAGTGCCGAGAGTAAGCAAGACCATGCTCGAGGCGCGCTTCCCTGCGCCGGCAACGGATTCCCCCAACCCCGCGCAATTGGCATCGTTCTCGACCGCCGCCGGGACGCGGAACCTCTTGCCGACCATCTCTTTTATCCGCACGTTGCGCCAGCCGGGCAGATTAGGAGGAGAGAGCACTATCCCCTTTTTACTGTCAAGCGGTCCGGGGCAACCTATCCCTATCGCTTTTATGTCATACGACGCCGCGATATCCTTTATGGCGTCGAACAGTCTCGATATGACCCTGTCCCTTCCCTGCCTTCTCAAGGTAGGCATCCGATATCTTGCCAGTACCTTGCCGCGGCCGTCTACGACACCCAGGCGGATGTTCGTGCCACCTATGTCAATCCCGAGATAATATTTTATAGCGGTTTCCTCTTGCCTTTAAGCGCTATATCTATAAGGTCTTCTATTTTTGCAACGGCAACGCACATTACCGTATCGGCACCGCCGTAATATATCTTGACCGTCCCGTCAGGTTCGGGTATTGCGCCGCAGGTAAAAACGACGTTATGGACATACCCCACCCTTTCAAAGATCTCATCGGGGCTGAGTATGAATTGGTCGGCTATCCCGAGGATCTTTGCCGGGTTCTTCAGGTCATGCATAGCTGCTCCAAGCCTGTAAGTCATTCCGTCCATCGTCCAGGTAACGCCGTGGTAGATACTCAGCCAGCCCTTCTTGGTCTTGATAGGCGGAGCGCCGGCGCCGATCTTATGGTCTTCCCAAATATGGTTGCCGTAAGGGGCCATTATATGCTCCTGCTCGCCCCAATGTATCAGGTCCGGAGAGTAAGAGACCCATATCCCCTGGCGTCCCACGTTCGGGCGCTCGAAACGGCAATATTTGCCGTTGATCTTCTCCGGGAACAGGACCGAATTGCGATAATCTATGGTGGTCGTCATGGCGATACGGTCGAATTTCCTGAAGTCCTTGGTCTTGGCGAGCCCTATCCTCATCCCGAGCCCTGAATAGCAGCTGTAGAAGATATAATAGGTGTCCCCGATCTTGGTGATACGCGGGTCTTCGATGCCCTTCTCCTCATACCTGGCGAAAGGCCCTGTAGTCGCCGGGACCATAACCGGTTTCGGGTGGATCCTGAAATCGAAACCGTCATCGCTCTCGGCGAGCCCGAATACGCAGTTACCGTTAAGCAGAAGAACCCTGAGCAAGAGTATATATTTATTCTTGTACTTTGCCGCACCCGCGTTATATACGCATTCGCACGGGTAAGGCATATCTTCTTTTGTTATTATCGGGTTCTTTTCGTATTTCTTGCAGACAAACCTCATATTATCCTCCTGTTTTTAGCGCCCTTTGGCGTACCAATCCCTGACCACGGCCTGCGCAGGTTTGTTCTGCACATTGAACCCGCGGTCGGTGCTGCCTCCCATTCTATCATTCGTCCCCCAATACCACCAGTACATCCCATAAAACCAGGGTTTATCCCAAAAAGCTTCCAACATAGCCGTGTAGCAATCGCTTTGCAGTTTCAGATCCACTTCCCTGCCGAGCTGGTGCTCCCACGGGGTCCTGGCCGTGCCCGTTGAACTCTTATAACCTACCTCGGTAAGCAGGACCGGCTTATTTATGAACTTCTGCCAGGTTTCGATAGCTTCCATATGGGGTTTCCATCCCTGCCTCAAGTCATCGAGCGACGGGTCTTCTTTATCAGAAAGAGGAAAATAGGCGTCCAAACCTGCATAATCGAGCTTATCCCAGAATTCAACGTTCTGGTATTCCTCGTTCCAGTTCGCTGCATAAGTTATCGGGCCTGAAAAAACTTTCCTCACGGGCTCTATGACTTTCGTTACCCACATATCCGGCTTCTCTACCGCGGGCACCGTAAGCTCCACTCCGATACAGAATATCTCTACACCGTTATCTTCCGCAAGTTTAGCGTAGTGAGTTATGAAATCCCCGTAGCTGGCAAACCATGTTTCCCAATCGGTATCGTTGCCAAATTGTATCTCCCCCCTCCAACAGCCGCCTTTTACAAGGTCAAGGTGCGGCTTAAGCATGACCTTTAAGCCCGCTTTATGCGCCGACTCTATTGCATGTATCAGGCTTTCATCGGTAGGCGTGCTGCCTCCCCGCTTTATCTGGGTAATATTATAATCACCCTGGTACCAGGTGGTTATTATGGCAACATAACCACAGCCTATCGAGGCGAGTTTTTCCAGGGACATGTCTGAAAAACCTTTGCCGTACGCGGACCTGTCCCATGTCACATAGGTCATCCCTTTCTGGAATTGAGGGAAAGGGGGCCTGTCTACTTTTTTCTGGGCCGCGGCCGCAGGGGCCTGCTCCCTTGAGGGACCGGCTGCTTCCTGAGGAGCTCCGGACACCTTCTTTCCCGCGCCAAAAGCAAACTTGGTCTCGACCGGCTTCTGCGAGGACACGCGCGGGGCCATTACGCTGGCCAGGTAGCCGGCCAGGAACGCGGCTGCTACCAGAATGAATATTAATAACTTTCTCCTGAAAAACATCTTGCTCTCCTTAAGACTTATAAAAGGTGTCGCGCGGGGCCGGTTTTTGCGGCCCCGCGTAACAGCCATTATTCCAACCTTATGTTGTCGACATAATAGGCGCCCTTCCACTCGGTCCTGTTGTTTTCCGCCCTTACACCGAATTTCCGGACATCTTTCCTGAAGTTATCATCGACGATCGTGTTCTTCCAATCCTTGCTTCCCGGGGCTATATCGGCCGTTATCGTGGTGACTTGGCCCGGGGTAAGCGGCACGGTCTTGCTCATCTCGGTCCATTTCCACTCATCACCTACGGTAAGGATTATCTTACCTTTAAGCCCGGCCGGGGCATCTTTTGGTATGTACACATCGACCAAAAGCTTGCTGTAAGGCGACCAGTCGAAATATTCTTCTATCTCGACATACGCGCCCGACCATTTGCCCCCGAGGAACTCGGAAGTGACCTTCATGGACTTCTTCCCTTCGGAAGCCCAATCGGTAGAGAGGGAGAGGTCCCTCGCTACATGGTCTTCTTTTTCAAGCGCCCAATCAGGGACGCGCCAACCCCCGGTGTCATCCTCGAACCCGAAGAGCACCGTTTCAGCCGCGTGAGGGACACTGCTCAACGCAAGAAGTGACGCGACCAGCAATGCTGCTGCCATTAACCTGCCCATCGTTACTGCCTCCTTTCCCGTACCTTTACTTCAGCTTCGCATACCAGTCGGCAAGTATCTTTTCAGCCAATTTCCCCTTAACCGGGAAACCAAGCGGGCTGGAGATATCCTGGGGGAATACATTCCACACGTAAAGTCCCGAAAACCACACCCGATTTGTCATGACCGTCATAAGCGCATCCAGACAGTCCGCTTGCTCCCTCTGGTCTTCGGTCTTAGATGTGACTTCCCACGGCCTCTTGTTGGCGCCGTCCGAACTGGCATAACCGGCTTCGGTAAAGATGACCGGTTTGTTTATGCCTTTCTTCTTCAAAAAATTTTCTATATTATCTGCCTCCCGTTTCCAGGCAACAAGGAGTTCTTCTTTCGAAGGCTCATTCTTGTTGGTAAGGGGGAAATAGGCGTCTATGCCCATATAATCCAGGTCGTTCCAGAAAGGGACATATTTGTATTCGTCCCAGTTCGCGGCGTAGGTTATCGGCCCGGAGTATACGGCGCGTATATCCTTTATGATCTTCCTCCAGTTTGGTTCCCATTTTGTAGGAGTGCCGGAAAGCTCGGTCCCGATACAGAAGAGTTCGACATTGAATTTTTGCGCGATGCCTGCATATTTCAATATGAAATCTCCGTAATTCCCGAACCATTCTTCCTCGCCGGGGATATCCCCGCGAAACTCGCCGGATTGTATGTCTATATGAGGCTTTAACATAACTTTGAAACCCAGGGAATGCGCCTTATTTATAGCATGGATGAGCGCTTCGTCGCGCGGGGTCCTTCCTCCGACGGCATCAGGCGACATGGACATCGACTCCAGGCTGTCCTGGTACCACGTCACGATAATGCATACATCCGTCACGTTCATCGTCTTGAGATAAGCCAGTATTTCATCGGATTCCTGCAGGGCAAGGTCCACCTCATTATAAGACGAATAATTGACGCCTTTTTGGAACTCCCCGGGCCCGATGGCCCCGGGTGACCTCACCGGTTCCTCCATAACAAGCTTGACCTCTTCTCGCGGCCTCCTGCCGGGGAACACCTCCTCGACCGGAAAGTCCTGGGGATTGAGCTCTGGCGGACCGTACGCCTCGAACTCCCAGACCGAGAACCCCCAGTCGGGGTTGACCCTCTTTAAGCCGACCAGCCTGAGGTATTGCGCAGTCGTCTTGGGGACTGAAACCGTCTCTTTCTCGCCCTTTCCGTTTTTCACCCGGGCGATGGTCTTCCAGTTCATTGCGTCATCGGATGACTGTATCTCGAACTCCGTAGCATAAGCACGTTCCCAGTATATAATAACTTCCGTAACGGTCTTCTGCTTACCGAAGTCAAGGTATATCCATTCGTTATCCTTGCCCATGACGGATGACCAGCGAGTGTTGAAATCGCCGTCGGATACGGCCGAAGGCTCGGGTTCCGGCGCCCACTCACTGTCATCAAAAGACGAAGCCGCTACCGTAAAAGGGTTAAGGTAAACGAGTCTCCCTTCATCGGCCCGGGCCTGTGATAATAGGGCCGGGATCGCTGCGATAAGGACCGCTTTTATAATACGATTTTTGCCTGCCATTTATTCGCCTTCCTGTAAGCCAGGACGTCACATGCCTTCTCCGACCTGAAAACATCCCTGCCGAACGAGGCCGCCGGGACCACTGACGTATTGTTCATCTCGTTGATGCCTTTTATAAACAGTGAATCAAGCTTGCCCTTCTTGACCTTGATCACAGCCGCGGATTTATCCGGCATTACAACACTCCCATTTACGCCGTCATAATCGAAGTATCGGGCACCCGCGTTTATCGACAGGTTAAGGATAAAGAAAAACTGCGTATCGGAAGCGGGATCGTCATAAGCCCATACCTGGGTCTCGGGGTCGTTAACCTTAAGCTTTGAATGATAACGCGCCAATATTCCGCCTATATCCTCTATCTTAAGCAAACAGAAACTGTTTTTCTGTGATATCCTGCAGTCATTGAAATTTTCATCCGCGCGGGGCGTCTCTCCTATGAATATAACCTTTCCGCCTCCCGCCGCAAAAGAGGCAAGTTTCTGTTGGGTCTTCCTGTCCATGAAGAAACCGCCGTTAAGGACTATGAATTTATTCTGCTTCAATTCCTTTAGGCTGGCGGTCTCAAGATTGACTATATGGAAATCGATGTTCCGGTCCCTAAGTACCCTTTGGAACTTGTCCAACCCTTCATAACCGCACCTTACCGGGTCCATGTGAAGCCTGTCCCAGTCTTCCTTAGGTATGTCCCACGCCGCCAGGAACGCATAGGGCGGATAAAAGCCCCACGCTATAGGCGTATCTGCGGAACATTTAAGGAAGGCGGGGCCCTCGGTCTCAAAGAAATGCGATATAAGGCTTAATACTTCGTACTTTTTGGTCAGCGAACCGTCTTCTTTTATGGGAGAAGAATCCGGATACGGTCTTTCATGCTGGCTGTCTATGGAATCATCCCATGAGGCGGTATTGACTGCGGTATAGACATTGAAGCCGGTCGCTCCGTTTGCTATCGCCAGCATGGTCTCGAATACGCAGATCACGGGATACTGGAAATGGTAATCGTATATCTTGGAAAATCCCCAGTTCTCCTCGAAATTTATGCCTCTTTTGCGCTTGGATAAAAGGCTGTAACGATCAAAGGATGAACGGTCCTCGGAAACGGGCCGCAGCCAGTTCGTAAAACCGTAGTTTATCGTAGGCCAGTTCTCCGGTATTACCCTGGTCAGCCAATGGTCAAGCTTCCTGCCCTCGCACGGAGGATTGATATTTATTACGATAGGTAGTTTGCCGTGGACGACCGCGGAGAATTCCGTATATATTAACCTCATATACTCCGACTGCCATCTGGCCCAATCAAGGTAGTCCTTGAGGTCGGAAAGCCTCTTTATCCCGTAGAGCCTCCTTGCTACCTTCAGGTCCTTTCGTCCGGTGAATTTCCTGAATAGTTCAAGCGATGAGTCCGAATAATCATAATCGGTTATCGAGGCAGGCCCGTTGGAATAGAGCCCCTCGTTGCAGACCTGAACCGCTATTATATTGCCTTCCGGATATATATTGCCTTTTATCACTTTGTCATATACGGTCTTGTACCACTGCCTGGTCATCGACCTGAATTTTTTACAAAGAGGGGCGGGCATGGGCCTGCCGTATGTGTCTGGTTTACGGAACGGGTCGAGCATAGGCTCGCCCTTGTTGTTCGGGAAGGTCTCCAGGCCGGAGCTTTTTTCGGCGGCAGCCCAATCCGGAAGACCTCCGAACGTCAACTCTGCATGTATAAAAGGCCCGGGTTTTACTATAGCCCAAAGGCCGTTGTCACGGCATAATTTAAGGAACAGTTCAACGTTGCGGTTCGGGCGCGTCTTGCCGTTGAAATCCTCGATGAAACCTTCTCCGTCCCTTAGAACATGGTGCCTCCAGGGAGTATAGAACGTAACGGCATCGATCCCGGCATCTTTTATCTTCTTTAACCTGTCGTTCCAGTTCGCGGCATCATCGCGATAATAAGGGTAATCCGCGCTTACAAGGAACGTTGGTTTTCCTCCGAGATAGAATATGCCTTCCTTTATTTCCGCTTTTTTCTTCATTTTTTCCTTTTGTCTTTTTAGTTTTTTACCTTCAATATGCCCCATTGCGTGGCGTCATCCTCCCGTTGCCCCGACCATATGACGTGACGCCATTGTCCTTTTTCCGTGTCCCTGTCGGTAACGGAAAAATTCACTCCGAGGGTCTTGCCGTCCTTCAATTCAAGTCCGTCAACTGAGCGTATCGGTATAGCCGCTTCTATGGTATAGCCCGGTTTCTTAGGGTCGGACGATACTTTTGAGGCGGCTTTGACCGCTTCCGCGAGAGACCTCGTATTGATATTCCTGTAAACATAGACACCCGCGGTCCCGTCTTTTGTAATAGGCGCGATATTCACCTGGTAGCAACCCGGGTTGAAAGGCATGTTATTGAATGTATCCGCGTCCCCCCGGGCGTCTATCCAGAACTCTATCGCGTCATCACGCCAAATGTCAACGCCGCTCTGGTTGCCTATAACGGACTCATCCTCGACCTCAGCGGCCAGATAAAGGTTGTCTTTGTCATATAAAAGGTAGAACCTGGCAGCACCTTTATCCGCCGAGGCTATCCGGTCGCCGGCAAAACCGGACAGATACCATTCCGAAAGGTCGCCATCTACTTTTATATGCTGTCTCGCCCTCCCGGCCGTTACAGACTGCCTGGAAAAACCGATAGGTGCGGGAACAGTATCTGCCAGGGCTGCCTTCCTGCGGCCGGAAGACTTGACCTCAACGGGTATTACTTTAACCGCGATATCTCTTCTGAAAGGAGGGATGGTTATGTCCAGCCCGTTCTCATCGGAACCCTTTTCCACTTTTCCCGTTACTGCCCCGGACAACGTATCCCAGAATTCTATCAGATATCTTCCTCCGGCCATACCGTTTATCCTCACCGATGCATCCTTTATCTCCGGAGGCTCCGGATGGCCCGGTTCAAACCTGGTCCATTTCGGGTCGAAGACCCATATAAAAGCTTCCCTGTCGTTCATCATGCCTACTGCGGACACGGACGTCTTCAACCCTTCGATCTCTGCAAGCACGCGTGATGTCGACGTGCAATATCCCTTGCCCCTCCTGTCGGTCCCCCGGTTAAAAGCCGTAAGCGCCGCCCAATGGTAATACATACCCCTCGGATGCACGTAGCTGTCCCACCACCAAGGCATCGCGTTGCCTGCGCAGGAAAGCATATATTCCGACCAGATAGCCGCATGGAGGTAAGCGCCGTCGAGGTCTTTCTTGTCTACGCCCTCGGTCGAATCCGTACCTATCTCCGCCATGAAATACGGTTTGTCGAACCGGCTCATAAGCCTGTAGGCGCCTATTATAGCCGAGACGACATCCTGCGTATACATATGGAATTGCGTATAATCTATCTCGGGTATCTCCCAGACTTTTTCGTTAAAACCGTAATCGTGAAAGGTCCCGGCGTAACTCGTGGTTATCAAGTGTTTGTAAGGGTCGGTCTCCTTGATATACGAGGCCATTTCCTTGTGCCAAGCTGCGTCCCTTTCGAGGTCAAGGTCATCGATGAATGTCAATTCATTCCATAATTCCCATGCCATTAGATTAGGGCTGTATCCCCAGCGTGCCACGATATAGCGCATCCTGTTCTTGAAATGTTTTTTTGCCAAGGGATCGGTAAAAAAATCCTTGGGTTCTTTGCATGGGCCGCCGTTCCCGGCATTATAGGGGTTATCATCCCATTGCGGGTTTACCCTGGTACTTAACTGGCCGTGGTGGTTGATCACAAGCTGCACGTACAGGCCGTGTTCCTGCGCAAGCTCTATTATCTTATCCAATTTATCTGCTTTCTCGAGATTATACCTGCCAAGTCCCCTGTATCCGGAGCCCTTGGTCCACTCCAATCCCGATTCCCAGTTCGACATCCATACCCTCGTCCAATTACACCCGGCCTTCTGCATTCCGGCGAAATATTTCCTGAAACCGGGCAGAGATGCCCAGCATATGTTCTCGCCGACAGGATAATAGAAATCCCCGTTGGTAAATTCGAAATAGCGGGGATCCGCTGCGCTCACCCTTATGAATCCCTTCGCTTTTGACGGTACACATTCAAAGTTTTTCCCCTCGGAATTTTCCGCGCCGTCTTTCGTCCTCACGCGCACCTCATACTTCCAAGTTCCCTTACAGCATGGAGAGAACCTGATCTTCCAGACGGGGTTAATATAACTCATGGATGAATCCTGTTGCGCCGAATACAGGAAACCCGGAACCATATATGACCTGCCCGCAGGACCCGTAAATACCGCCGACAGATCCACTTCTTCCGGGTCGAACGGATTGGAAAAAACAATGTCAAGCCCGACCGTAATTTCCAATTTCCCGAATTCCGGCACTTCTTCCCGGTCCGCCGTTATTGAGACTATGCCCGCCTCTGCAGGGGATATAAAGGCCGCCAAAACAAATACAGACATGGTTAACGCTATGCTCTTGATCATTGAGACCGACCGGTCCTAGTATCTCACTTAAACCTTATATTATCGATGAATACCGTAGCGCCCTTCATTTTCTTCGGATGCTGCACAAGTACGAAGACCTTGCTTATATCGCTCCTGTCTGCTAACGGAACCGAATTTTTCCAGTCGCTTGCCTTGCACTTGAAATCTTTTGCAGAGAGGTCGAACTTTATGTCCCTATTCCAACCCTGGTTGAGGATCTTGCCTTCGGACTCATAATATTCCCCGCCGGTATCGAATGCTACGGCAACCGACATCCCGGAAGAAGCATCAGTATAGATGTCCATATACATATCCGAACCGGAAAGGTCCAGCGAGGCATCCCTGGATAACACAAACCTGTTCTTCCAGTCCTCTTGTTCTTCTTTGGCGACTGCCTTTAGCGACTGCTTGCCGTCGGAAGCCTTCTCCGCGCTTATCGACAGCGCGACCCCGCCGACGTTATCCCAGCTCTCGAAGCCCCAATCATTGACCCCCTCGAAACTGTCAAATACCTCTGCATGTACAGAGACATACATGAACAGCATTACTGCCGTCAATATAGCGAAAAAAACCGCTCTTTTCATCCAATTTCTCCTTGTTCGCGGAGCAAATGCGTCCCCTATACGGGCTTCTTCTGGTCTATCCTTATATTATCTATATACACGGTCTCCTCAAAAATGATATTCGAAGGCCTGTATATTATTATATGCATCTTGGTTATGTTGCTCCTGTCGGGTATAGACTTGTCGTATTTCCAGTCGCTGCCCTCACATTTGAAATAATCAGCCGCCAGGTCAAAACTGATATCCTTGTTCCAACCCCTTTTTAACGGCCTTTTGACGGATTCATAGTAATTTCCCTTATCGCCTATATCAAAAGCTATCGATACGGCAAGGCCGTCGTCAGATTTGCAGTAAACGTCCATTATCACCTTATCCGCCCTGGCCAGGTTTAGGTATCCTTCCCTCGATACCCCCACCTTATCCCTGTAGGTCTTTCTTTCCCTGTTCATTATAACCTTCAGGGATTTGGCGCCTTCGGTAGACTGCTCTTCTGATATCTCCATCTTCCCCCTGCCCGAATTGCGCCATTCGACCATAACCCAGTTGTTCTTCCCTTCAAAACCTTCCCAGACCAGCTCCTGAGCATAAGTCAATGAACAGAGTACCGTGACCGCTACGGTAAAAAATATCCTTCCTGCCATCTTCCGCCCCCCTTCCTGTTACTTGATCGACTTACAGGACTTCCTGACAACAAGTTCGGTCGCCACCACTATCTTCTCGGGCTTCTTGCTGCTGTTTTTGATCCTCTGTATGAGCCTTTTGACGCCGGTCTTGCCCATCTCTTCTTTTTGGACTCGCACGGTCGTAAGGGGCGGATGTATTTGCTGGCTCATATCTATATCATCGAAACCCGCTATGCTTATATCATCCGGTATCTTCATTCCCTTATCCTGTATCGCTGCCATGGCACGTATAGCCAGAAGGTCATTGCATGCAAATATGGCCGTAGGCATATTGGAAAGTCGGAACATCTTCTCCATTATGCCGTAACCGTTCCACAACAGTCCCGTCTGGACGAGTTCCTCGTTGAAGTCCAGGCGGTTCTTCTTCAGGGCGGCCTTATATCCCTCGAACCTCTCCATGAAGGAGCCGTGCTCAAGGGTGGCCCCGAGGAAACCTATTCGTTCATGTCCAAGGTCGGCAAGATACTTGATCATCTCACAGACACCCTTCGTGTTGTCCGTCACGACCGAATCAAGCCCGGAGTTATCTATATAGTGGTCCACAAGCACAATGGGTATGTCCTTTGCCTTAAGATTGGATACGAAGCTGTGTGACATCTCCCCGGCAAGTATCAGTCCGTCCACCTTGCGCTCTTCTATCAGCTTGAAGGTAGAGGGGTCGAACATAAGCTTTTCGTCAAGGACTTGATAGATAAGGTTGTAGCCGTGGGCGCGCGCCTCTTCTTCCACACCTGCAAATACGTATGAATAGAACGTATTGGAAAATATCGGGTGGTGTTCGCGTGATATAACGAAGCCTATGTTCTCGGTCTTTAACCTGGATATGCTCCTTGGGCCCTGCTCCGGGCCTGAAATGAAAGTCCCCTTCCCGGGGATCCTGTAAAGAATGCCCTCGTTGACCAACTCGAATATGGCCTTACGGACGGTTATCTGGCTTATGCCGTGCTCCTCACAGAATTCCTTTTCGGAAGAAATCAACTCCCCCGGCTTCTTTTGCCCGCTCTTAATCTGGTTCTCGATGATATGCTTAAGCTGCTTATACAGGGGGACGGGGGAATTCTTCTCGATAGAGTCTTTCATATTCTTCTCATCCTTTTTTGTCCAAAAAAACAGTTATTATATACCTTGGTATACTCGGTTATATTATATATCATGAGCTCGTTTTGTCAAGGGATGAAATTGCTATTGTTCGGTAATAATTGGGTTTTTCTCGAAATGCATATAATCCTTCAGGGATGTCCAATCGCCTCCCCATGTCCACCCCAGATTAAGGAACGTACGGACTATATTGCCGTCCCGTGCAAGCGTCCCTCTCTTGGAAATATCGTATACCGCTCCGGGAGGCAGCACGATATCATCTTTTATGTAGGGATTCTGAACGGGATTTATATCGATCGCGAACCCGTAAGCATGCATTGAGAGCTTCTTGCTTCCGGTGGCAAACCTGTAGTTGAATGCAGAGGTGTTGTTCGACATCATCGACTGGTCGTCTTCGTTCCATTTGCCTTCAGTGAAGAACCTGTCGTGTGATATCGGGACTGCTGAATTTATGGGGAACCTCTCTTCGAGGGCAACGCGAAAGACCTCATCTATATCGCTGACAAGCCTGTAGTCGATGACCACCTGGCCTTTATGCACCTTCCCGTCAAAAGAATAGTAAAGCACTTCTACCAGTCTTTGGTCCTTCTTGAACTCCTCGGGGGCATCTTTCCTGAGCGCCTCGGATAATGTGATGTCGCTGTCAACTATCGGGTTATTCAGTGTTCCGAGTGCAACAGGTTCCTGCCGCGGTGCGCTAACGCAACCCGGCATAAGCAGGGACAGCATCAGAAAAAGTAAAGGAAGGTATTTCATGAATATGCCAAAATTTGGTAGCCCCTACGGGAATCGAACCCGTGTTTAATGGCTGAGAACCATCCGTCCTAGGCCACTAGACGAAGGGGCCGTGAATCTCAATATCTGACTTTCTCTTCTCTCCTGTTGTGCGCCGAAAGCTGGGCGGCATCTATGACCGCGGCGCTCTTGCGCACTTCGTCGAGTTTTATGAGAGGGTGCGCGCGATGCATAAGCACATTATAAAGATTCTCGTAATACTTCTCCCAGCAGCTTGGTTCGACCTGGTACGTCCTTTCGAACTCCTCGCCTTTTATCTGGGTCTTTATCTTGATGGGGTGGCCGCCATTCTCGCTGAGCAAGGCGCCCTTGCTCCCCAGGATATACCACCGGGGTAGATTATACCGCGAAACCTGGCTCGCTTCAAGATGCGCGGTTATCCCTCCGCGGAACCTTATAAGCAGCTTGAAGTAATCATCTACTTCCCTCGACCACAGTACCGACTTCATGTCACACCAGACCGAGACCGGGGTCTCTTTCACAAGAGTAAGTATCTGGTCGATTATATGGGAACCGAAATCATAGAGTATCCCCCCTCCGTAGGCCTTCTTGTAACGCCAAGAGGGTTTGAATTCCTTTACCCCGTAATTCTTCAAAGAACCGTATGATGTAGCCCTGGACTCTATGGTAAAAGGCTCGCCGACGAGATGCTCGTCCAGGATCTTCTTTACCGTTAAAAAATCCCCGTCAAACCGCCTGCTCTGGAATACCGAAAGAACGGCTTTTTTCCTGGCGGCAAGCTTTATAAGGTAGTCGACCTCTTTCAGCGTTAATGCTATCGGTTTTTCGACTACGCAATGCTTGCCTTCCCCGAGGACCATCTTGGCTATGCGGAAATGGCTGCTCGAAGGGGTCGCAATGACTACCAGATCTATATCGCTGTCAAGGAAATGCTTATAATCGGAAAAAGCTATTGTATTGTAATCCCTGTCCGCGACTCTCCTGCGGCCCTGTATGGTGTCACAGACCGCCACTATCCGGAACTTCCCTACCCTTTTCATAAGGGGTATATGGAATTCCTGGGCGCTCCTCCCGAGGCCGCAGATCCCAACCTTAAACTCCATGTCTAATATCCTATCCCCCTAAGGAAACCGCGAGAAACTTTCGCGCTCTCCAACGGAGTGCTTATAGTCCTGTCAAGTTCCACAACAATCCAGTTAGTATAATTAATCCTTCTCAGAGTTTCAAGGATATTTTTTATATTATGGCAAAGTGCGCCTCGCCCGAGCTCTACAAAATCCTTTATACCGGGATCCCAATCTTTAAGGTGGACAAGGGCAACTGATGACGAAAGTTCTTCGATCACGGCGGCAGGGTTACAACCCGCAGCGGCAAGGTGGCCGGTATCCGCGCAGAGTTTGACCGACCTCGAAAACTCGAGAAGGTTGAATATATCCTTCTCGTCCTCGACTATCGTGTCCAGGTGGTTATGAAAGGCAACGGAGATCCCGAATTCGGAAGCGTAGCGGCTAAGGGAGTCGAGCCTCCTGCAAAGTAACTTATAGCTTCCCGGATCCTTGTTGAGGCCGTCGTTCTTCCAGCCTCCGGTGACCATGAGTGTCTTTATACCGAACTTACCCCCCAGAAGCACCTTCTGCACGGCTTCTGATATATCGGATTTCTCGTCGGAGGTAACCCTGACATTGGCAGAAAGCGCGGCCAACTCCAAACCGGTCTCCTCAAACTGGCTTTTTAGCAGGGACGGGTTCTGTACATCTTCATATATTTCAACCCCTTCGTATCCCGCTTCCTTTATATCACAAAGAACGTTCTTCAGGGGATATGCTCCGAAGTAATTACCCCAGGTAAGAGTATGGCAGCCTATCTTGGGTCCGGACATATGTCACCGCTGATTCAAAAAGATTGGTGCTGGGAGGGGGATTTGAACCCCCACAGTTTATTCAACCAACAGCCCCTCAAACTGTCGCGTCTGCCAATTCCGCCATCCCAGCACAAGATCGATACGCTTCTATATGATCAGATCACGGGCAGGATCTTTCCGTCTTCTCCGAAATTCACCCGGCTGCCCCTGTTATAGGTCTTGCCTTCTATCTTCATGTCCTGCGACAGGGCGACCCTCTTTATCCTTCCTGACTTATATAATTCTATCTCGCTTCCCGACGGGAACTTAATGCGCCCTATCTCTTCATCTTCCGCCAATACAGCGCGCTTAAGCCTGCCGTCTTCGTAAAAATACAGCTGTCCCGGCGCACAGGTTATTCCCTGTATCTCCTGATTTTGGGCCAAGTCCACATTGGAAAGGTTGCCTGATTCCGAAAGGAAAATTCTAGAACCTGCCCCCAGCCTGACTTCACCAACAAGTTTTCCGTCTGCCAGGATGCCCGAACGCACCTTCCCTGACTCATAAAGGTGAAGGATACTTCCCTTGCCGAATTTCATGCCGTAGAGCGAGAGTTCCTTTGCCAACTCTGCGTTCTTTATCTTCCCGGACTCATAAAAATAAACCCATCCGAGACACGGGATCTCCTGTATCTTTCCGGGAGTCTCCAATATGGCGTAATTAACCGCTCCCGATCCGGTATATTCTATCCTTGTGCCTGCAGGAAAAAGATTGCCCTGGATAGTTCGGCTTGATTCCAGTATCTCGAACTTTATTTCGGCGGCAGTCAAATATCCGGCTGAAAAAAGGATCGCCGCGGCCGCCAAAGTTACAATACAAGGAATGTTGCGCATTTGGCCTCCTCCAAGCGATATAACTATACCAAAAATACTCGAAAATGACAAGGGTTTCAATGATTTTTTGTTGCCAATAGTTTTGTTTGTTTGTATAATACACATGGATAATATGGCTACCATTAAGAGGACCTTATCTGTCTTTGTTTGCGCGTTTATGATGATCATTGCGGCAGGTTGCCGCACCCTGACAGCCCCTTCGTCCTCAAGCATTGAATGGATCCCCGCAAAAAAGATCCAGTCTTCCGATTCAAAGGATACCACCTGGCAGGATATACGCAACCAAAAGCTGGACAGCTCCAAACTGCTCGCCTTGGGTGACCTTCTGGATGTCGCTTTGCATACAAACCCGTCCACCAAGCAGGCCTGGGAAAACGCTAAATCAGTCCAGGCAGTAAAACTGCAGAAAGAAGCGGCCTACTATCCCTCCGTGACCATAACCGGGACAGGCACAAGGCAGGACACAAAAGCGACGATGGACTACGCGGACGTTAACTATTTTAAATACGGGCCCGGCATACAGATAACCTATCTCCTGCTCGACTTCGGCGGAAGGAGCGCTGACGTAGAAGAGCAATCCCAGCTGCTTATAGCCGCAAATTTTCAATTCAACCGTTCGATGCAAAGCGTCGTTCTAGACGTTGAAAAATCTTATTACACCTACCACAGCTGCCTTGCGCTCCTTGCCGCGGCAGAGTCCGACCTGAAGAACTCGAAAGCCGCTTATGACGCGGCCTCTCGCAGATACGAGGTAGGATTGGCAGCCAGACTCGACGTCCTGCAGGCAAAATCCACTTACGAGCAGACCCTCTATTCTCTTGAGAACGCAAAAGGCAACGTCAAGACCAGCAAGGCGGCCCTGGCAAAATCCCTGGGTTACCCGGCAGATACTCAATTCGAGGTCCTTGAACCGAAAAAGGATATCCCTACCGCAATAAACGATCAGGACATAACCGTTATGATAAACGACGCCATAGAACAAAGGCCGGACATAGCCGCGCTCAGGGCTAATGTGAGGGCGCAAAACGCCGCCGCAAAATCAGCGAATTCCGACCTCTATCCAAGTTTGAGCGCCGGGGCCAGCGCTGACAAAAATTTCTATAAATATTACGGCAACAGGCAGGACCGCGACAACGACCGCACCTACGCCGCTTACCTGAGCTTCGACTGGGACGTTTTCGACGGTTTTAAGAACCTCAATAAATTAAAAGAGGAAGAAGCCCTTGCGAACGTAGAGCGCGAAAAACTGATCGACGCGGAGATATCCGCCAGCGCGGAAGTATGGACTAAATATTTTGATTTCAAAACGGCTATCAAGAAGGTAGAATACAGCAAGGCATTCCTGGAGACATCCCAGACTTCATATGAGCTGGCACTGGAAAGCTATAGCAACGGCCTTAACAGCATACTGGACCTGATCGACGCGGAGAGCAAACTCTCCGACGCGAAAAGCAGTCTGATACAATCAAATAAGGATTTGTTCGTGGCGCTGGCCGAGCTTGCTTACGCCACGGGAACCATCTATACAGGCGGAGAGACCAAACAATGAAAAATCTATGGGAATCGATCCTCGGAAAATTGAAACTCGTATTCTGGATAGCCCTGGCCGTCGCGGCCGCTTTTCTGATAGTCAAAGGCTGCAGCCGTAAGCCTCCCGAGAAGAAAGCCATGCCTAAGGTCGTCAAAGCCGCCGAGGCGGAACAGAAAGACGCATATATATTCCTCGAGTCCTTCGGGAACCTCTATTCCCCCTATGACGTCAACGTGATGTCCCAGGTGACCGGAGAGATCAAAGAAGTGCATTTCAAGGACGGGGATATCGTTAAAACCGGGGATATGTTATTCACGATAGACCCCAGCCAATACAAGGCCACATTGGACAAAGCCGAGGCACAGCTTATACAGGACCTCGCGAACCTGAAGTTGAACAAGGATACCCTGGAAAGGAACAGGGCGCTCCTGGCCAGGGAACTCATATCACAGCAGGATTTCGAGAAATACGAGACCAACGTGACCTCCACCGAGGCCATGATAAAACTCGATAACGCCAACATCGAACTGGCCAAGATCAACCTCGGCTATTGCTATATATCCTCTCCGATAGACGGAGTATGCGGCAAACGGCAGGTAGATCCCGGCAATATCGTTACCGCAAATAACGGGCCTGTCCTGGTCAATATCAAGACGGTGGACCCTCTTTACGTGGATTTCACCATACCCGAAAGGAACCTGGAAGAAGTAAGGGCCGCGATGTCCAAGAACCAGTTGAAGGTACTGATACGGCTCGAAAAGGACGGCAATAACGGCGGCTCCGCTTCACAAAAAGATGAGGATGATGATGCTTCCGGGGACCACGAAGGCCAATTGCATTTCGTTGATAACTCGGTAGACAATACGACCGGTACGATACTATTGAGGGCGGTCGTCCCGAACAAGGATACATCGCTGTGGCCGGGCCAGTTCGCCAGGGTCCGCCTCATATTGAGAGAAGAAAAGGATGCGGTGATCATCCCTTATGAGGCGCTGCAGGTCGGGCAAAAAGACGGCGCGTTATATAATTATGTGTTCGTCGTGACATCCGATAACAAAGCCGACGAAAGAAATGTAAAGGTCGGAAACAAGATAGACGACCATATCATAATAGAGGACGGCGTCAAGGCCGGAGAGAAAGTGGTAACGGCCGGACAGATGGGGCTGCGGGAAGGCGTTGACGTGGAGATAAGTACCCCTAAAACACAGCAGGCCCAAACCAAAGGTAAATAGGCTCATATGAGCTTTTCTGAGAATTTTATAAGAAAACCCATCATGACCACACTTTTGATGGTGGTCGTGACTATATTCGGTATATTCGCGTACTTCACGCTGCCTATAAGCGATTTGCCGGTAGTAGACTACCCTGTTATTCTCGTTACCGCGTCTTACCCGGGCGCCAGCCCGGACACCATGGCTTCCGCGGTGGCATCTCCCCTGGAGAACCAGTTCACCCAGATCCAGGGCCTTACAAGCATTATTTCGAACAATACGGAAGGTCAATCGCAGATAATCCTTACTTTCGACCTTAGCCGCAACGTTGACCTGGCCGCCCCCGATGTCCAGGCGGCTATCTCGGCTGCCGCGGGCGATTTACCGACCGACTTGCCGGCTCCTCCTACTTACCAGAAAGTCAATCCCTCCGATACGCCTATACTCTACCTCATGCTGAATTCCGACACGCTTACCCCGGGTCAATTATACGATCTGGGAAACAGGACCGTCGGAAAAAGGATAAGCATGATAGACGGCGTTTCGCAGGTGCAGGTCTGGGGCGCCAAAACGGCCGTCAGGGTACAAGTAGACCCGAATAAATTATCCGCTTTTCAGATAGGAATAAATGAAGTGGCACAGGCGGTATCCACGGGAACCGTCCTTATCCCGGGCGGAAGCCTCAACGGCGATGTCAGGTCTTTCTCCATCCAGCCGGACGGCCAGATATTCAAGGCGAAGGATTACGAAGAACTGATAGTCGCTTACAGGAACAATGCGCCGGTAAGACTGAAGGATCTCGGAAGGTGCATAGACAGCCTGGACAACGACGTCATCTACCCGACTTACGGCAACCCTAAAGAAGGCATGAAGGCCAACAATGTGATCATAGCCGTCTCGCGTGCGGCGGGGTCCAATACGGTTGCCCTTTCCGAAGAGATCCGCACGCTGGTGGATTCCCTGCAGAAGGAACTGCCAGGATCGGCAAAACTGGACATATTCTACGACAAGTCCATAGAGATAGTTGAGTCCGTCAATGACGTAAAAGAAACGATACTTATAGCCATCACTCTCGTTGTTTTTATTATATTCCTTTCCCTCGGACGCTTATCGGACACTATAATACCAAGCATCTCCCTTCCCCTGTCGGTCGTAGCGACGTTCGTCGTCATGTACGCGATGCACTTCAGTCTCGATCAGATGTCATTAATGGGCCTTACCCTGTGTATCGGGTTCGTTGTGGATGATGCCATAGTTGTCCTCGAGAACACGGTAAGGCTGATCGAATCCGGGAAGAAACCGATGGACGCCGCCATAGAGAGCGCCGACCAGATAACCTTCACGATCATCTCAATGACCCTTTCGCTGGCGGTAATATTCGTCCCGCTGGTCTTTATGGGAGGGGTCGTAGGCAGGATATTCCGTGAATTCTCCATTACGGTCGTCGTGGCTATCCTGTGTTCAGGCATAGTTTCCCTTACGCTCACTCCTATGATGTGCGCCCGCATGCTCAAGGAGAACTCCAAGGAGTCCTGGCTCCAGAAGCTCATAAACAGGTTCATGAACGGCATGATAAACAAATACGGGGCCGCCCTCAAGTGGACCCTGCAAAGGCCGATAACCACGCTCATAGCCTGGGTCTTGTGCTTCGGCGGTACCGTCTTTTTCTTCTATATTGTCCCGCAGACCTTCCTCCCCGAAGGAGACAGCGGCGCCGTCATGGGCCAGATGATGATGCCTCTCGGGACATCCACAAAACAGATCAAGACTTTCCAGGAAGAGATAAACGAGGTCCTCCTGAACGATAAGAATGTCGAAAAGGTCATTTCGGTAACCGGCATGCAGCCCGGCGCCGACCAAAGCACCGGCATATTCTTCTCGACTTTAAAACCGATAGATAAAAGGGCGCCTATGGAAAAGGTGGTCCCCGACCTGCGCGCTAAACTATCCCGTATACCCGACGGCGTAGTTTACGTCATGGCGATCCCGGCCCTGAAGTTGAGTGCAGGAGGAGAAGCGACCGCCACCGGAAGCAAATACTCCTATACGATCATAGGGCCGGACCAGGACAAACTTTATGAGACATCTTTTGAACTTGAGGAAGCCATGAAACAGCTGCCCGGCTTCCTTGACATACAAAACAGTACAAGGCTGGACTTACCGGAACTGGATATCGAGATACTCCGCGACAGGGCCTCTACCCTCGGTATAACCGCCCACGACATAGAATACGCCCTGACGCTGGCTTACGCGGGAGGTAAGGTCACTGAATATAAGACCGATATCGACCAGTATGACGTCATAGTGGAGCTTACAAAGAATTTCCAAAAGAGACCGGAAAACCTTTCCCAGATATACGTAAGGTCCTCTATAACGAACAAGCTGGTCCCTTTAAGCTCTGTGGCAAAATGGAAGCTGGCGCTAGGGCCGCAGAACGTCCCGCATCTCAACCAGCTTAATTCATCCACCCTCTCCTTCAACCTCGCGCCTAACGTCCCCCTCGGCAACGCCACAAAGGCGCTGGAGGAGACGACGAGGAAGATACTTCCCGACGGCGTGACCGGTGCGCTGCAGGGAGAGGCGGAACAGTTCAAGGAATCCATAGCGAGCCTCGGCATACTAATAATCGTCGCCATATTCATCAAATATGTCATACTCGGGATACTTTACGAAAGCTACGTTCATCCGTTCACAATACTCACGACGCTCCCGGTA
The DNA here is from genome assembly GCA_002421665.1 of Candidatus Omnitrophica bacterium UBA6215. GTDB lineage: Bacteria > Omnitrophota > Gorgyraeia > Pluralincolimonadales > Pluralincolimonadaceae > UBA6215. The sequence goes on along the minus strand of DISH01000005.1, from coordinate 46,505 downwards.
GCCACCTTCGGAGGATTGGCTACTCTCTGGCTGTTCAGGTCCGAGCTTTCGCTTTATGCCTATGTCGGCATATTCATGCTCCTGGGTATCGTGGCAAAGAACGGCATCATGATGGTTGATTTCGCAAATGAGAACCTCGTCAAGAACAAGATGAGCAATTTCGACGCCATATATAACGCGTGCCTTGTCAGGTTCCGCCCGATACTCATGACGGGACTTGCCGCCATAATGGGCGCCATGCCTATAGCCTTAGGCTACGGTGCCGACGGGGCATCCAGGAAGCCTCTCGGCCTGATAGTGGTCGGCGGGCTTATATTCTCGCAGGTCGTAACCCTCCTTGTTACCCCGGGTATATTCCTTTATATGCAGAAGTTCCAGGAAAAATTCCTCGACAGGTTCGAACTTACCCGTTCGGATGCGGCAAGGAATAAACTGGAAGGAAAAAAAGATCTCGACGCCTAAACGTGCAGGCGCCGAGACATAATAAAAACCCTGGCAATTTAATGCCGGGGTTTTTATATAGTGGTTGCCCCGCTTGGACTCGAACCAAGACAGCAAGATCCAGAATCTTGTGGGCTACCATTACCCGACGGGGCAGAAGATCAGCTTCTGTCAATCCAAGAGTATGTATTATACCCTATTCGAAGGACTGTGTAAAGGAAGGTTACTGGAACCTGACGGATTTAACAAAATGCCTGAAAGCCTTGGAATACTTATCAAAATCTTCCTGTTTATTCCTGTAGCTTAATATATATACCTTAGAGCCCTTCAAGAGGACTACCTGCTTTTCGGTCACCTTTATCTTTTTATTCCCTACCGTATATATCCTGTCGAAAGTATCAAAATTGAAGGTTGACTCTATGGCGTCTCCCGCGGGAAGCTTGATCGCTGTTTTCGAGCCCGGTATTTCTGAAGCGCGATGTATCTTTATATTATCCGATATCACGGCATCAGCTACGCCCGAAAGGTCTTTTTTTGCAATCCCTACAGAAGAAGCGTTCCTGGCGACAATGCTCATAAAAGGCTTAAAACTGGCCGACTTATCTTTTGGCGGCTCACCAAAAAAAACTTCCGCATAACTTTCCTTAGATCCTCTCGACTCACCATGAAGCCAGCCTTTTAAATATTCGACCCGCAATCCGAGCATTGGATCCTTAGTAACATATTTATCATATTTAAAACCGCCGGAACAACCTGATAAAAGGCCTATCATAACAGCTCCTGAGACTATTGCCAAAAACAGGCGTCTCTTATATACCATACATCCCCCTGGCTATCTTCAAAATTCTATATAATTACCCTCTTCATCCTTTAGGCTCGAGTAACGGGAGCGAACTTCCTGTTTCATGGCGATTTCGCTTCCAACTATATCCAGCCAACCGTCAAGCTCTTCGTTAGTTTCCGTCCCTTTTATCTCGCCCCAGACTAGCGTGGCATTATTAAACGCATTATATTCCTGATCTATCGAATCATACGGATCTTGGGTTATGTGTATATCTTCCGGAGATTGCCCGTGATTGACTATTGCATCATTTATCCAGAAATCCGGATTGTAACTGTAATCGGCATGAGTGGCTTCATGGGTCACTACCGAAGCTATCGCTTTATCGCTGTAAGCGGAACCAAAAATATCCGTATCCTCTTCAAGCAGGTAGTTAACATATATTGTATTGCTGTAAAGGGTATCGCTGTCATTGTTAAAGTAATCGAAATACGGCTGATCATCCAGTCCTGTCCACATTGCAAGAGGAAATAGATAAACGAAATCCCCGTAAAGACGGCTGAAATCAAAATAAACTACATTTATGTCGTTGTCATTTATTAGATTATAAAAATAATCGCCGTTTACGGTCCCGCTGAGTAATGCTATGACATCATCCGGGACATCTACCGTATCTTCGTAATCATGTTTTTCCGATCCGCCTCCGGTGGGATTGCTCTGGCTGGAATCCCCGCTGCCTGGAGTGCCGGAATCGCCTCCCGGAGCCCCTCCGCCCGGACTGCCCGCGCCCGGACTACCCCCGCCCGGGCTGTTACTGCCGGGAGGAGGCCCTCCTTCGCCGGAAGTATCATCAAGGGAAGGCTCGTTCCGATTAATGTCGGACGGGGAAACGGGCCCCGAATTATCCATCGCGATAACGACATCATCGCCTTCAAGATTGCCGGATTCTATGTCATCGCGGATCCTCTCGGCAAGCACTATGAAGTTATCGTTAGTTACCCCTACCACCTTATAATTAAACCACCTTGGCTCTATGTTCATGCCAAGGCGTTCATTTACCTCCTGCGTATTAGCGGCCGCTACGTATTCGCCGGTATCCATCTTGTACATCTCTTCTGCTTTTGTTATGTTGGAGACCGTCGCAACTGCTTCAACGTATTTAGACTTGTTTATGGCGTTCTTATAAAAAGCAAAGATGAGCCCGAAGAACACGGCGATGACCGTGAGCGCCAGTAGTATCTCTACGAATGTAACCCCTTTTTTTCTGCTCATATTGCCTTCCCTCGTCCTAACCTCTTTTCTTATATAATTTTACCACAAGAAAACCGGTTTTCAACCCTAATTTCCTGAAGAAAGCGCATTCAAGGCAGCCTTGGCCTCTCTGTTATCCGGGTCCACGGAAAGGATCCTCTTCCAATTATTGCGCGCGGACGATATATCTCTCCTGTTAAAATACGCGACACCCAGATTATACAGGGCTTCCGTATTATCGGGCTCCCTTTCTATTACTTTGTTGTATTCGTTTATCGCAGCGGGGTAGTCTTTCTTTTCCAGCAAAAGTCCTGCCAGGTTAAAATGCGCTTCGGTCAAGCCGGGATCCTTTTCTATAGCCTGGTTGAACATCTCGATCGCCTTATCATTATCCCTGTCTGTCGCGTATATTGCACCGAGATTATTGAGTATCTTCGCGTCAACGGTTCCCGACTCCAGCACAAAATTATAATCTTCCTTGGTCTTGGAAATGTTGCCGGCTTTATGGTTAAGGACCGCGCTCAGGTAATGAACTTCTGCGCTCTTGGAAAATGACTGCAGCAACAGGTCGGACAGGGAAGCCGCTTCCGCATAATTGCCTTCCTTTACCTTGTCTCTAATGGCATTACATATGCCTTCGTAATCATATTTTGATATCGAACCGTCATCACTGAGTATCCTGTCTATGCGGTCCCTCTTTACGCTTACCGTACCGGAAGACCTTTGTATCTTTATCACGTCCTTGTTGCGGCCGGCTATCTGCTCGTCAACGATCCTGCCGTCTATATAATAGATCTTATCAGCCCGGCATTCGGACAATACGGCAATGTACAACAGCAATATCAGGCACAACAATAAGGTCTTTTTCATGGTTTTGCTTTCCCTATGGCCGATCTCAACCGCTCTATGGTTTTCTCCTTGCCGACAAGCGCCACCGTCTCGAACAGGCTGGCCCCTACCTTGCTGCCGGTAACGGCAACCCTTATCGGATGGATAAGATCGGCGGCCTTGATGCCCAATTCTGAGGCAAGGTCTCTTACGCAATTTTCCAGGCCCGGGGTATCAAATACAGGGATGGATGAAAACCTCTCGACCACCGCTTCGAGTTTTTTCCCGGCGCCTTCTTTTCCCAGAACAGAGACCACTGCGGCCTCATCGTATGCTACTTCGTCCGTGAAGAAAGGAACGGCCGAATTAGAAAGCTCTTCAAGAGTCTTGGCCCTGGGATGGAACAATTTTACGACATCCAGGAGCCTGTCCTTATCGGGGTCTCCCTTTATAATACCTTTTTCTTTCAAGCCCGGCATGACCATCCCCATAAGTTCTTCCGGCCCTTTGGCCCTGATATATTCCCCGTTCATCCATATGAGCTTGTTTATATCAAATACCGCTCCGGTCTTACCTACCCTCTCAAGCGAGAATTCCTTTATTATCTCCTTAATAGGCAGTATCTCCCTGTCTCCTGAGGGTGCCCAGCCCAAAAGTGATATATAATTAACGAGGGCGTCCGGGAGAAACCCCATCTGCCTGTAATCAGATATTGACGTAGCACCGTGGCGCTTAGACATGCGGGACCGGTCGGTGCCCAGTATCAGCGGAATATGCGCGAATTTCGGGGGCTCGATACCCAGGGCCTTATATACTGCCAGTTGTTTAGGCGTATTGGAGATATGGTCGTCGCCCCTTATGACGTGCGTTATCTTCATATCATTGTCGTCGATAACACAGGCAAAGTTATAAGCGGGAAAACCGTCGGACTTTATAAGCACGAGGTCTTTCTGAAGGTTCATATCGAACGATACCTTGCCATGCACGATGTCGTCCATCACCATCGTCTCTTTCGGCATCGACAATATTACGGCCTTCTGCCCGCCGAGCGTACCTTCGGCCTCGTAGGCCTTGCCTTCCTTTAATAATCTGCCGGCGTAATCCCGGTATACATCGATCCTCTTGGTCTGGTAATATGGCCCTTCGTCCCAATCCATCCCGAGCCATTTCATCGAGCTGATTATTTCCTGGAGAAATTCGTCTTTCGAGCGTTCTTTGTCGGTATCTTCTATCCTGAATACAAAAATACCGCCTTCATGCCTGGCAAACAGCCAGTTAAATAAAGCGGTGCGCGCGCTCCCTATATGCAAAAATCCCGTCGGAGACGGGGCAAATCTCACTTTGACCATTTCACTGCCTCGCTACGAGACGCGCGCCTTCTTTCAGCGCCTCTTCATTTATAGGTATAAGGTCCTGCTTGTCAGGCGATATGACGTCCTTAAGGGCATCGATAAGGGCTCTCATGGATACTATCTTTAGCTTGGCGTTAAGGGCCCCGAGAACTATCATGTTCGCGCAACGCGTGTTGCCCATATCCGTGGCCATTTCCGTGGCAGGAATCCTGAGGACATCTATATCGTTACGGGAAGGGCTCCTGTCTATAAGCGTGGCGTTCATCACGAGGGTCCCTGAAGGTGTAATCGTGTCTTCATACCTGTCCATGGAAGGCCTGTTCATTACAACGCAGGCGGTAGGGCTCGATATTACCGGGGAAGGGACCATTTCATCCGAGATCACTACCATGGAATGGGCCGTCCCTCCGCGCACTTCTGCGCCGTATGAAGGCATCCAGGTAACCTTAAGGCCCTCTTTCATGGCGGCCCAGGCAAGCACCTTGCCCATGACCATTATTCCCTGTCCTCCGAAACCGGCAAATATTATCTCTTCTTTCATTCTAAATATCCTTTATCACTCCCAGCGGGAAATGTTTTGTCAGCTCGTCATCTATGCGCCTGTAGGCGTCCTTCGGAGAAAGACCCCAGTATGTCGGGCACGGGGATAGCACTTCCACCAGCGAGAACCCCTTCCCCTCCATCTGGTTCTTCAAGGCTTTCCTTATGGCCGCCTTTGCCTTTAAAATATTGGCCGGGTTGCTGACCGTAACCCTTTCTATATATTTGGCCCCCGGAAGCTGCGCTAACAGTTCCGACATTTTTATGGGGTAGCCGTCCCTGACCGGATCACGGCCCTTTATTGAGGTCGATGTCTTCTGCCCTATAAGGGTGGTAGGGGCCATCTGCCCGTTGGTCATCCCATAGACACCGTTGTTAATGAAGAACACGGTTATATTCTCGCCCCTATTGGCCGTGTGTATTATTTCGGAAGTACCTATCGCGGCAAGGTCCCCGTCTCCCTGGTAACTAAAGACGATTTTATCCGGATGGGTACGTTTTATCCCGGTCGCCACGCAAGGCGTCCTGCCGTGCGGAGCCTCCGAACAATCGAAATCCCAATATTCATAAGCTATTACCGCGCACCCTACCGGGCAAACGGCTATAACGTCTTCACGTATGCCAAGTTCATCTATAACTTCGCATAAAAGTCTGTGAACGATGCTGTGGCCGCATCCGGAACAATAATGTGTCGGGACGTTCTTCAATGACGCGGGGCGTTCAAATATCTTTTTCATGCGTAGACTCTCTTCTTTGACCTGGGCTTGAGTATATCCCTTATCATCTCGACTATCGTCTCCTCGGTAGGCACGCCTCCGCCTGCCCTCCCGTGGAAATGTATGGGCCTCTGCCCGAGAATGGATAATCTGACGTCTTCGACCATCTGTCCGGCGCTCATCTCCACTACCAGGAATGCCTTTGTCTTTCTGGCCAATTTCTGGAGTTGCGTCTCCGGAAAAGGCCATAGCGTTACAGGCCTGAACATACCGACGTGCAAATGCTCGCGTCTTGCCTTCGAAATGGCGGAGCGGACTATCCTGCTGGTAGTCCCGTAAGCGACTATGACAAGATCGGAATCTTCCGTATAAAGGGACTCGAAGCGGGGTTCTTTTGATTCTATCTTGCCGTATTTTATCTGCAATATGCGGTTGAGCTCCTCAAGTTCGCCTTCCCCGAGTAAAAGTGACTTGATCACATTCGGTTTTCTGCCTTTGCATCCGGTCAGGGCCCAGGGCTTGTTCGGGTTGAGCCCCGTTCCTTTCCCGTGCAGGTGTCGCCTTACGGCCTCAACAGGCTCCATCATCTGGCCGAGTATGCCGTCGCCCAATATCATCACAGGAGTCCTGTACTCATCGGCGAGGTCAAAAGCAAGATGCGTCAGGTCCCAGGCTTCTTCCACCGTTGATGGAGCAAGAACTATTGTCCTGTAATCCCCATGGCCTCCGCCGCGCGTCGCCTGGAAATAATCGGCCTGGGACGGGGCTATGTTCCCGAGCCCGGGGCCGCCGCGCATCATGTTAACAATGACCGCGGGCAGCTGACACGCCGCCATGTAGGATATCCCTTCCTGCTTCAGGCTTATCCCGGGACTGGAACTCGATGTCATGGCCCTGGCTCCGGCAGCGGCCGCCCCAAAGACAAGGTTTATTGCGGCAAGTTCGGATTCGGCCTGTATAAAAGTCCCTCCGGCTTCCTGCATCCTGAAGGACATATAATGCGTAAGCTCGTTCTGGGGAGTTATAGGGTATCCCGCATAAAAAGTGCAGCCTGCATGCACTGCGGCCTCTCCTATCACCTCATTACCGCACATCATGATCTTTGCCATTATTTGAACACCTCTATGCACACCTCGGGGCACATTATAGCGCACATTTTACATCCCTTACACTTGTCCGGGTCTTCCTGGCCGATGAATTTAGCCGGATGGACGCCTCGGACATTAAGTGTCTCGTCTATTACGATAAGTTTCTCGGGGCAATTTATGGAGCATAGGCCGCAGCCTTTGCATGCGTCCCTGTCAATGGTTATTCTGGGCATCAGACCTTGACCGCCTTTCCCTTGGAAAACATCTTCTTTATCTCCGAGGCTATCCCCTGAGCATCAAGCCCGTAGATCTTGAATAATTCGTCTTTCTTGCCGTGTTCTATGAACTTCGAGGGTAAGCCTATCATCTTGACGGAAATATCCCCCATCTTTTCTTTGTCAAAAAATTCGAGGACTGCACTGCCGAACCCGCCCTCAAGCACGCCTTCTTCAAGGGTAACGAATTTCTTTGTCTTTGCCGCGAGGCTCCTTAGAAGGTCTTCGTCCAGCGGCTTGATGAATCTCACGTTGACCAGCGAAGTTTTTATCCCTTCGCTGAATAAGAGGCCTGCCGCGGCGCACGCAGGCCAGACCATAGAACCGACAGCCAATATGGCAACTTCCCCCTCCTTGGACATGACCTCCGACTTACCGAGAGAGACCGGGGCATTTGTCTCGAGAACGGGAGGGGCCGTTACCTTGCCCCTGGGGTATCTTATGGCAACGGGACCGGAACATTTATTCACTGCGAAATCGAGCATGTCTTTCAGCTCGGCCTGGTCCTTCGGGGCCATGAGTACCATGTTCGGCATATGGCGCAGGTATGCTGCATCAAAAAGCCCGTGATGGGTCGCCCCGTCCTCGCCTACAAGCCCGGCCCTGTCCAGGCAAAAAACCACATGCAGGCCCTGTAGGCATACGTCATGGATTATCTGGTCATATGAACGTTGCATAAAAGTCGAATATATCGCTACGACCGGCACAAGTCCGCCTTTCGCCAGCCCCGCGGCAAATGTGACCGCATGCTGCTCGGCCATGCCTACGTTGAAGAATCGGTTCGGATATGCCTTTTGGAAAGCATCCAGCCCCGTGCCTTCCGGCATAGCTGCCGTTACTGCGGCTATCTTCTGGTTAGAAGCAGCCAATTCTATTATCGATTCGGAGAATGTCTCGGTAAATGATCTCGCCCCTCCGGTCTTTGAACCGCGGACCTCTCCGGTCTCAATATCAAAAGGCGCCGTACCGTGAAATTTTTCAGGATGTTTTTCGGCAAGCTGGTAACCTTTGCCTTTCTTCGTAAGGGCGTGTATGAGTATCGGCCCGTCAAGGCGGATCGCTTTATCTATGGTAGTTATCAGCTCTTCAAGATTATTACCGTCGACAGGACCTATATACCTGAGCCCAAGCTCCTCAAAAAGCATCCCGGGTATCAGCAGGCCCTTCATGCTCTCTTCAAGCTTTTTCGCTGCCCTGTAAACCCTGAAACCGTACCACGGCACCCTCTTTATGAGCCCTTCCATGTCCTTGTGTATCTTGTTATATGTCGGATTTATCAATATTTTATTAAGATACTTGGAAAAAGCGCCTACGGACGGGGCTATAGACATCTCGTTATCATTCAGGATGATGAGCATATTGGTCTTGCTGTGCCCTGCATCGTTGAGGGCTTCAAGCGCCATACCGCCGACCAGGGAGCCGTCGCCTATGACCGCCACCACCTTATAGGATTCGCCCGTTATGTCCCTCGCTTTCGCCATCCCGAGAGCGGACGATATCGACGTGGAACCATGCCCTACGGTAAATGTATCGTATTCGCTTTCGGAAACATTCGGAAAACCGCTAAGCCCCCCTAATTGGCGTATGGTCCCGAATCTCTCGCGCCTGCCGGTCAATATCTTATGCGCATATGCCTGGTGCCCGACGTCCCAAAGTATCTTGTCGTAAGGGGTATTAAGGCAATAATGAAGCGCTACGATTATTTCCACCGCGCCCAGGCTTGGCGCAAGATGGCCTCCCGTCTTGGATATGGTATTTACGATGAAATCGCGTATCTCGCTTACAAGAAGCTCGCGCTCATCCCTCGATAATATCCTAAGGTCCTGCGGAGAATTTATGGAATCTAGTATTTTATACATTATTTTTTGCGGTTCAGGATGAAATCGGCCAGATCTCCAAGGGGTTTAGCCTTGCGACCGAACAACTCGATCTCTTTGTGGGCCTTTTTGATGAGCCTGGAAGCTTCCTTTTTGGCCCCATCCACACCCAGGGCCAGGGCAAAGCCTTCTTTATCTAATATATCATCTACGACCTGAAAGGTAAAGCCGATATATTCACCATATCTTGTCAACGCATCCGCTTGTTTCCTTGAGGCGCGGGCAGCTAAAGCCCCTATCCTGCATGAAGCGGCTATAAGAGCGCCTGTCTTTCGGGCATTTATGTAAGTCAGGGTAGGAAGGTCCGGGTCCGGCTGGTTCAAGATATCCACAACCTGGCCGCCTATCATTCCGTAAGTGCCTATCCCTTCGGAAGCAGCCTTGATTACGGCATTGTTCGCTTTTACATCCTTGCCGCCGGCTAAAAGCTCAAAAGCGAATGTCAATAAAGCGTCCCCGGCCAGTACGGCTATACCTTCCCCGAACTTCTTGTGGCATGTCGGCTTGCCCCTCCTGTAATCATCGTCATCCATGGAAGGAAGGTCGTCATGCACCAGCGAATATGTATGCATCAGCTCTATGGCGCAGGCCGGTATCATGGCATCGCCGGTCTTCCCTCCGCAAGCCTCGCACGACGCCAACACAAGTATGGGCCTGACCCTCTTCCCGCCTGAAAAGACAGAATACCTCATAGCCTTGTGTATTTCTTTGGGGTACTCGTTCTCGCGGGGGAGACAGGAATCAAGCGCCGCGTCGACCAGTTTCTGCCTGCTCTTCAGGTAACCGGAGATGCCCATTATCCCTCCAGTTCTTTTTCGTTGAAAGCCTTCGCCTCGAGTTTGCCGGATCCGCTTTTTACAAGGACTTCCACTTTCCTGCGCGCCGCGTCCAGTTTCTTGGAGCAGAACTGGGAAAGCTTTATCCCTTCTTCATATTTTTTTAAGGAATCATCGAGGGACAGTTCGCCGGACTCAAGATCCGCGACTATCTTTTCGAGTTTCTTCAAAGCGTCCTCAAATTTCATCTCAGTGCTCATCTGACATCCTCCTTAACGGCATCTTTCACCTCGCTTATTATCCTGCCCCCGGCGATCCTTGTCTCTATTATATCACCGCGTTTTATCCCTTTGACACTCCTTAATACTTCTTTCTTTTCCGCGCTGACGGTTATGCTGTAGCCTCTCCTGAGTATCGATAAAGGTGAAAGGGCTTCAAGCCTGCCTACAAATGAATTCAACCTCTCGGACCTTATCTGCAGCCCATGCACAAAATTACTGTCGCGTGATCTTTTCAGGTCGTCAATCTCCTGTCCGTATCTGTCTATGGCTTCAAAAGGATACTTGAACGCCGGGCTTCCGGAAAGGTCCGACAGCCTGTTCTCGTAATAAGAGACGGCCCCGTCCAGTGAGACTTTGAGGTCTTTAACAAGACCTTCGATCCTGTCGAGCAATTCATCTTTCCTGAGTATCACAAGTTCTGCAGCCGCCGACGGGGTGGGGGCTCTCAGATCGGCAACAAAATCCGCTATCGTATAATCCACCTCATGGCCTATTGCCGATATAACCGGTACCCGGGAATCGTATATGGCCCTGGCTACGGCTTCCTCGTTAAATGCCCAGAGGTCCTCGATACTTCCGCCTCCTCTGGCAACTATCATAACGTCTACATCCTTCATGCCGTTAAAATAGTTTATCGCAGCGGCTATCTCACCGGAAGCCCCGTCGCCCTGGACCTTGACAGGGTATATAAGCACTTCGATATCGTTAAACCTCCTGCTTAGCACATGCAGGATATCGCGTATGACCGCTCCCGTGGGGGAAGTAACGATACCTATCTTCGAAGGCAGCATAGGTATAGGGACTTTATGCCCTTCGTCGAACAATCCTTCTTTCTGTAATTTTTCCTTAAGCTGTTCGTAAGCAAGCTGGAGCTCGCCTACGCCTTTAGGTTCGGCCCTTTCGACATAAAGCTGGGCCTGGCCGGTCTTATTGTAGAAACCCACCCTTCCGAAACACAGGACCTTAAGGCCGTCTTTCATCTGGAACTTTACCGACTGATTGGATCCTTTAAAAAAAGCGCACTGTATGACCGACTCCTGGTCCTTAAGCGCGAAATACATGTGGCCTGAGGAATGCAGCTTGAAGTTGGAGATCTCGCCCTCGACCCAAACCTGCGCAAATGCGCCCTCAAGTACGAGCTTTATCTCCCTGGTAAGCTGTGTAACTGAATAGACAAGCCTTCCGGAATCCATCAAGAGAGCTTTTCCTGCACCCTTTTTATTGAAAGCGCCTTCCCGGTCTTTTCGTCACAAGAGATCATAACACCCTGCAGCTGGATATCGGAATCTGCCACCTCGAACCTGGTCGGCAAACCCGTAATAAAACGCCTTATCACCTGTTCGGTCTTCCTGCCAAGGACGGAATCGAAAGGTCCGGTCATTCCGGCATCGGAAATAAACGCCGTGCCCTTCTTGAACAACCTCTCATCCGCCGTCTGTATGTGAGTGTGGGTGCCGCATATCGCCGTGACCATACCGTCAAGATAATAGCAAAGGGCCACTTTTTCAGAGGTGGCTTCCGCGTGCATATCGACTATGATGACGGGGGTCTCTTTCCTTAACTTTTCCGCCTCCGCCAGTGCGGTCTTGAAAGGGCATTCTACCGCCTGCATGAACACGCGGCCAACCAAGCTTATCACGCCGACTTTGGCCCCGGATTTCGTGCCAAGTATGATCGAGCCCTTGCCTGGCGCGAATTCGCCGTAATTCAGGGGGCGCAATATCCTCGGTTCCTTTTCAAAACCTTCCGCTATCTCTTTCCTGTCCCAAACGTGGTCGCCGTTAGTCAGCACGTCTATACCCATGCCAAGAATCTCATCGGCTATATCCGGCGTTATGCCGGCTCCTCCGGCCGCGTTCTCGGAATTCGCTATGATAAAATCTATCTTCTCCCTTTTCCTGATAGCAGGGAGCAGCGATTTCACGGCATCACGGCCGGGATTACCGACTATATCACCTATAAACAGTATGTTCATTCTTCTATTTCGCGTATTCTATGGCGCGTGTCTCGCGTATCACGGTGATCTTTATCTGTCCGGGATATTCCATTCCTTCCTCTATCTTCTTCTTGATCTCGCGCGAAAGGACGGTTGCCTGGGCATCGGTTATCTTTGTAGGCTCGACGATGACCCTTACCTCGCGTCCGGCCTGTATGGCATATGCCTTGTCGACTCCCTTGAACGAATCGGCTATCTCCTCAAGTTTCTCGAGCCTCTTTATGTAGGTCTCGAGGGTCTCGCGCCTGGCCCCGGGCCTGGCCCCCGATACGGCATCGGCCGCGCTCGAGAGCACCGTGTATATCGATATAGGAGCTATCTCGCCGTGGTGGCCTTCTATCGCGTTGATGACCAGTTCGTTCTCGCCGTATTTCTTCGCCATCTCGGCGCCGAGTTTCGGATGTGCGCCTTCCACTTCGTGGCTTACGGCTTTTCCTATATCGTGCAACATTCCTATGCGCTTTGCCAGCTGGGCGTCCAGGCCAAGTTCATTGGCCATGGTCCCCATGATGAATGCAGCTTCCTTGAGGTGGTCAAGGACGTTCTGGCCATATGATGTCCTGTATTTCAGTTTTCCGAGCATCTTTATAAGCTCAGGATGCATATTGCGTATGCCCACTTCGAATACAGCCTGTTCACCGGCTTCCTTGATGGATACTTCCATCTCCTTCTTGACCTTCTCGACTATCTCCTCGATCCTGCCCGGATGTATCCTTCCGTCTTCCATCAGGCGGGTCAATGCTATACGCGCCACTTCCCTTTTAACGGGGTCGAAACCGGAAAGGATGACCGCCTCAGGGGTGTCGTCTATAATAACATCTATTCCCGTGGCCATTTCAAGGGCCCTTATATTACGGCCTTCTCGTCCGATTATCCTGCCTTTCATCTCGTCATTAGGCAGGTTCACTACCGAGACCGTCGATTCGACCGTATGTTCTACAGCGCACCTCTGGATGGCCGTAGCCAGTATCTCACGGGCTTTCTTGTCGGCTTCCTGCTTCGTCTCTTCCTCGATCTTCTTTATCATAAGGCCGGCTTCCTGCTTGACATCCTCTTCCATCCTGGCAAGCAGCAGCTTCTTCGCCTCCTCGGCGGTCAGGCCCGATACCCTCTGGAGCCTGTCCTTCTCTTCGGCCAACATCACCTTATATTCCTCTTCCATGGAATGGAGCTTCTGCTCTTTGCCGGAAAGTTCCTTGAGTTTTTCGGTAAGTTCTTTTTCTTTCTTGTCCATCACCTCGACCTTTTTGTCGAGGTTCTCTTCACGCTGGATAAGGCGTTTCTCCATGTTAAGGAGTTCAGCGCGCCTGTCCTTCGTCTCTTTCTCGAAATCAGCCCTTATATTATGGAGCAGCTCTTTCGACTCGAGCTCGACTTCTTTCCTCTTCTCCTGGACCTTTTTCTCGGCCTCGTCGATAATGAGCTTGGCTCTCTCTTCGGCGGACTGGACCTTCTTCTCGGCATACGTCTTCCTTGCCACAAAACCTAATAAGCCTCCGACCGCAAGAATAACAAGCCAGAGGACGATAGATAGAACACCGTTCATCTTTGTTCCCCCTTTGTGTAAAACCTGGCTATATCAGTGTTATGCGGTAAGAAGTTTCGTGACGGGCTTATCGTGAGAAAGGGTGGGTAATTTCCTGACAACCTGGAATTTGAACGCAAGGCCCACCGTGGGGACTCCGGGGCGGAGCCTGGTAAGGAATTTATCGTAATAGCCTTTACCGCGACCCAGGCGGTTACCCTTCTCGTCGAAGGCAACCCCGGGAACTACGGCAAGATCTATCGAACGCGGATGAAAAACCTCAAAATGCGCCTTAGGCTGATAAATTCCGTAAGGGCCTCTAACCAGATCTTTATCGGGATCCATTATTTCGGATACCACCATTTTATTCTTTCTCGCTTTAATGACCGGCACCAAAACCACCTTACCACGTTCCAAAGCCGCCTCGATCATAGGCATCGTATCGACTTCGCCGTCTTTCGAGACGTAAAACATTATAACGTTTGCCCTTCTGAACGAGGGCAACAACAAAAGCCTCCTTTTTATAGCGAGGCTCCTACTATGCCTTTCTTCCTCCTTTTGGATTTTTAGTTTGCTAAGGATCTTATCTCGTAAGTTCTTTTTTAGCTTTTCTACCATCTGTTATCTATTATAAGTTAAAACGGCTTTTAGTCAAGGGGAAAACAGCCCTTCGAGCAGCCCCGTAAAGCGCCCGAACGAATTGGTGAAAATCATTATCCCTATTGCAATTAGAAAAATACCGCTTATTACGGACACAACTTTAAAATGCCTCTTTATTACCTTAAAATACGACAGGAAATTGTTGATAAGCAGCCCGGATATAAGGAACGGCAATCCCAAACCCAGGGAATAGGCAAGCAACAATAAACCTCCCCTGCCCGCGCCGTCGGAGGCGGAACTAAGCACCAGTATGGAGGCCAATATCGGTCCTACGCAAGGGGTCCATCCTACGGCAAATACCGCTCCAACAAGCAAAGACCCGGCATATCCTGCGGGTTTAGACCGCAATTCGACTTTCTTCTCTTTCTGCATGAAGCCCGGGTTGACGATCCCCGCTATGAAAAGCCCGAAAAAAACGACCGCCGCGCCTCCAATTTTCCTTATCAAGACCTTATTTTGGGGCAGGAATCCTCCCAGGAAGTTAAGCGACATCCCTAAAAGGACGAAGACGGCCGTAAACCCCGCTATGAAAAGGATAGAATGGGTAAGCGTAAGCATGCGGACCCTCCTTTGCGGGAATTCCTGTGTAAGCTCGCTGAAAGTGACGCCGGTTATGTACGACAGGTAGGAGGGCAGCAACGGCAGGACGCACGGGGAAAGAAACGACAGGAACCCGGCGAAAAAAGCCGCCGCCACAGTTACGGCTGTTTGACCGCTTTCCATATTTATATCCTCTTGTCCTCGACAAACGATTCTTTACAGGGCCGTGCGCTCAGAAATCTCTCTTCCCCGCGGCAGGAAAAACACCTGATACTGGCAGTTCCCTCATTCCCCTTGCCAAGCGCGTACCTGGCCAGGATGGACATGGCTTCTTCGAAGGTGCTTCCGGGATCCGATCCCCTCAACAGGCAGACCGGACCCAATGGGTCCCGGGCATGGAACATCACGTCGTCCTTCCTCGCGAGGGAGGCGATCCTGTAGTTTTCCTGCGCATCCCTGCCCACGACAAGTTTTGAGGCCGGGGATATCCTGAAATGCCTGCCATGCTTTAATAACTCGATATCACCGGCATCAAAATCCGGTTCGTGCTTCATAAGATCGCGGAGTTTCACGGCAAATTCTTTTTCCGTCAACACACATCCTCCGCCTGAGGCAGGATACTCTTCTATCCCGAAACGCTTCGCAAGGGCCATCTGGGGTTTTCTGGACCTCCCGGACATCGATAGTAACTTTGACCTGTCGATGATACCTTTCTCTTCCGCCACCGTCGGAGACATGAGCCTGGCCGAAAGCGGTCTCAATAGAAACCCCTTCAGCCCGGATTCCCGTTCGATGATCCTCATAGCGTCCCTTCTTTGCGAAAAAGGCCTCTGCCCGAGGACTTCCCCCGTGAACACAAAAGACGCGCCCCTCTCGGCCATGTATCCTTTCGCCTTCTTCAGCATGAATATCCTGCAGTCTATACACGGATTCATCGCGCTTCCGTAACCGTAGGCAGGGTCCTTCAATACGCTGAAAAATTCGGCCGAAAGGTCTATAACGGTCAAGGGCTTGCCTATACCATCCGCGGCTTTTTGAGCGGAAGCCATTACCGATTCCTTGAAGGCCCTGTCAAAAAACACCGTGGTAAAATTAACAAGCTCCACTTCTATGCCCTGCTCCATTACGAGACTGGCGGCAATTATGGAATCCAGGCCTCCGCTGAACAGGCCTATCGCTCTTGCTTTTTCTTCCATAACCTTTCTATCCGTTCTTTAAGCTGTTTCTCGAAACCTATATCGCCGGGTTCGTAATATACCGTTTTTACCGGTATATAATCCTGTTTGACGAAATGTTCCTCGAAATCGTGAGCGTATTTATAACCCTTGCCGTGTCCGAGGTCTTTCGAATCGAGTGAAGCGTCTTTGAGGTGGTCGGGCACTTCCATCACCCTGCCTTCTTCGACATCTTTTAAGGCCTTATCTATCCCGAGATATGCCGAATTCGACTTCGGGGCGCACGCTATATATACGGCCGCCTCGGCGAGCGGGATCCGGGCCTCGGGAAGGCCAACAAACTCCGATACCTGCATTGCCGCGTTGGCCACAACAATGGCCTGCGGATCGGCGAGCCCGACGTCCTCTGCCGCACAGATAACTATCCTCCTGGCGATAAACCTCGGGTCTTCCCCGGCATAGATCATCTTGGCCAACCAGTAAAGGACGGCATCGGGGTCGCTGCCGCGCATCGATTTAATAAAAGCTGATATCGTATCATAATGGCCGTCTTCGTCCCTGTCGTAGACTACCGCCTTTTTTTGTATACATTCTTCCGCGACTTTAAGGCTTATATCTATAGAACCGTCCTTTGAGACAATCGTGGTCAAGGCCGCCAATTCCAATGCGTTCAGGGCGCGCCTGCCGTCCCCTTCCGAAAGCTTGGACAGGAAAGCAGCGGCATCTTTCGAAAGTTTTACTGGCATATTACCCAGGCCGCGTTCCTTGTCCCTAAGCGCATTATTGAGTATAACTGAAATGTCCGCAGAAGTCAGGGGTTTCAGTTCGAATACAAGCGACCTTGAGATAAGAGGCGCTATGATCGAGAAGAAAGGGTTATGCGTCGTCGCGCCGATAAGGACAACCGTCCCCGCCTCGACATCCGGCATGAGCACGTCCTGCTGGGCCTTATTGAACCTGTGTATCTCATCAACGAAAAGTATCGTCTTCCTGCCGTAGATCGCCTTGCGCTGTTTGGCTGCCTCTATCTCCTTCCTGAGCTCCTGGACATTA
This sequence comes from Candidatus Omnitrophica bacterium UBA6215, assembly GCA_002421665.1. Lineage (GTDB taxonomy): Bacteria > Omnitrophota > Gorgyraeia > Pluralincolimonadales > Pluralincolimonadaceae > UBA6215. The sequence goes on along the minus strand of DISH01000005.1, from coordinate 29,350 downwards.
GATGTAGTAGCGTTGAGCTGGACGAAATCTCCCTTTGTAGCATTGGATACAACATGCGCGAGGGTGGTTTTGCCGGTCCCCGGGGGACCGTAAAGTATAAGAGAGGTTATGGTATCGGATTCGATCGCCCTGGTAAGCAGTTTTCCCGGACCTATTATGTGCGGCTGGCCTACAAACTCTTTCAGGCTGCGTGGACGCATCCTCGAGGATAGGGGTTCTGTTTTAGAGGAGCGGCTTTTCTTTTCGAAGAGGTCTTTGCTTTGAGAGGTATCGGGCATGGCTTTAACTTCCTCTGATAGACAGATTAAAATCTGCTCCCGCTGTGCCGTTCCATCCCGATAATTTTTGAACCTGAGCTTTCGCTAAGGTGGGTGCCCTGTTAAAGGCTTCATGCTCCCCGGTGACCGGGGCCTGCAATCCGCAATTAAGGCCGGGCTCCCTATGTATTTTGGTGTTGGCTCAAAATACACCGTGACAGATCGAGCACAGCAGGAAAATCTTTGAATATCTTAACGTATCTTGGCTCCAAACTTACGTACCAGCTCCTCGCGGACTTTCCCGTCAAGGGAATTGACTTCCTCGTCGGTAAGGGTCCTGTCTCCGGCCCTGTACTCCACGGAATACAGGATACTCTTATATCCCTTTGGCACCTGTTCGCCGCGATAAAGATCGAACGGGGTCACGTTAATGGCAAGCTCTCCGCATATCTGTCTTATGATGCTCACTATATCCGAATTAGTTGCCTTGTCATCTACTATAAGCGATATATCACGCACCGCTGAAGGGAACTTTGGCAGGCCCATGAATTTCCTCTCCATGTTTGCGGCGGCATAAACTACGGGGAGACTTAGCTCGCTGACAAACACGGCGGTCTTTATATCAAATTTATCAAGAAGGGCTTTATCTACCCTTCCTATCGTTCCGGCCTGCTTCCCGTCGACGGTCACCACGGCTGAGGCCGCCGGAGAAAGCAAAGGCAGCGGTTTAACATCAAAGGAATAGCCGTTTATGCCCAGCCTGGCAAAAAGGGACTCTATTATGCCTTTGATGTCAAAAATATCGAAGGCCTCTTTTTTGTTCCAGTCTTTCCTTTTCATGCCGCAGACGGCCATTGCCAATACGCCGCTTTCACAGGGAATATCGCCGTCGCATGAATACGACTTGCCGAGTTCGAATATCCTGACATCCTGCACTTTCCTGTTTACGTTATACGAGACGACATCGAGCATCCCGCACAGCAGCACGGACCTGAGAGCCTCGGATTCAGAACTTAGGGGGTTCTGGACCTTTAATACATCCTCGTCGCGTATGCCCAGGGCTTTTTGGACATACGGGTCTTTGCACCTTAAAGAATAGGTTATGACCTCATTAAGACCTGCTCCGGTAAGCAGGTCCCTGGCGGCTTCCTCTATGATCCTGTCGCGGCCCTTCTGGCTTCCTTTGCCCCAAATCTGTATCCTGGATATCGTTTCCGGTATATTATCATAGCCGTATATCCTCGCTATCTCTTCGACCAGGTCTATCTCGGCCTTAAGGTCCCTCCTGAACGAAGGCACTGAAACTGACAACACATCTTTACCTGAAAGCTTTACTCCAAGTCCCAGGCCTTTGAGTATTGTTGCACACCCCTGGGCGGGGATAGAGGTCCCCAGGACCTTATTGGCCCTTGCAACGTTTAACTTGATCTTTATAGCTTTCTGCTTCTTGGATGATGAATCAGAAAAAAGCGAAACCGACGAAGCTTTGCATGCCTGCATGATCATAGCGGCAGCCCTCTCCGCCGCTTTCAGGCATCCGCCGATATCTACATTCCTCTCGAACCTATACGAGGCCTCGGTAGAAATCCCGAGTTGCCTTGCCCCGCGGCGTATCAGTACCGGGTCAAAATATGCGCTCTCGAGCAGTATCCTCTTTGTAGAAAACCCTACCTCGGTATTCTTGCCGCCCATGATCCCGGCTATCGCTACCGGCTTTTTTGCGTCGGCTATCACCAGTATATTTTCGTCGAGGGAGCGTTTCGCTCCGTCGATCGTAACTATCTCTTCACCTTTCCTGGCCCTGCGGACGATTATCTTTCCGCCTTCAAGCTTATCGAGATCGAACGCATGCAGGGGTTGGCCGTTCTCCATCATGCAGAAATTCGTGATATCCGCGGCGTTATTGACCTGCCTCATTCCTATGCTCTCGATCTTGCTGGCGATACCCGCATCAGATAAAGCAATATTCACGCCGTCAATAACGGCACCCACGTACCTCGGGCAGCCTTTTTTGTCTTCAACGGTTATCGAAGGTCTCGGCGTTTTTGCGGATTTTCTGAGGACGCTCTTCGGAACCTTCAGCTTAAGGTCATAGAGCGCCTGTATCTCGTGAGCTATCCCGAGAAGGCAGAGCCAGTCGGGCCTGTTCGAGGTTATTTCTATCTCGTAAACAGAATCTCCGCCATTCCGCTCGATACCCTTGACCTCCAAACCTGCCATCGTAAGTTTGTCGGCAATCTCAGAAGGGGAAACCTTGACGGGAACGTAATCCCTGAGCCAGTTATAGGATACCTTCATTTGAACTGCTCCAGGAACCGCATGTCATTCTCGAATAAAAGCCTCATATCGTTTATGCCGTATTTAAGCATGGTGATGCGATCGATCCCCATACCGAAGGCAAAACCAGTGTATTTGCCGGGAGCATATTTTACGGCCTTGAATACGTTGGGATGCACCATGCCGCACCCGAGTATTTCAAGCCAACCCTTTCTGCCGCAGACGCTGCATCCTTTGCCCCCGCATATAAAACAGGATACATCGACCTCGGCGCTCGGTTCGGTGAACGGGAAATGATGCGGCCTGAACCTCACTTTTGTACCGGCGCCAAAATAACTTCTTATGAACATGCTAAGGGTACCTTTCAGGTCCGCGAACGTGACGTCTTCGCCTACCACAAGCCCTTCGACCTGATGGAACATGAAAGAATGCGAAGCGTCTACCGCATCCGGACGGTACACCTTCCCGGGAACAACTATCTTGAAAGGCGGGTTCTCGGTTTCCATGAACCTGACCTGCATAGGCGAAGTATGGCTTCGAAGCAGGTAACGGTCCCTGACGTAGAATGTATCGAAAGCATCACGCGAAGGATGGTCAAGCGCTATATTTAGCGCCTCGAAATTATAAAATTCCGTTTCTATCTCAGGACCTTCGACTACCTTGAACCCCATCCCGAGGAAAGTCAAAAGGACTTCATCTATAGTCTTGGTAATAGGATGTTTTGTGCCCGAAAGGGGCCTGAACCCCGGTAAGGTAAGATCGGAGTGGTCCTTAGGCAAAACTGGGGACTTAGCGATCTCCGCCTGTCTTGCCTTGAAAACTTCTTCTATGCGGGATTTTAGGGCATTGAGCTCCTTGCCCATGTGCGGCTTCTCTTCGGCAGGCAACGACGCAATCTGGCCCAACAACTCGGTGACGAGGCCTTTTCTTCCGAGGTATTTGGTCCTGAGATCATCGAGTGTCTTTACGTCGGCAGACGCCTTGATCTCGGCGCCCGCCGCGTCTTCAATGGCCTTGATCTTCTCGATCATTTTTTACTTGGCTTTGCCTGCTTCTTCCGCCAGCTTGACAAATGTCGGGTTATCGTTTGCAGCCAGGTCCGCAAGGATCTTCCTGTCCAGGTCGATCTTGAGCTTCTTCAAGCCGCTGATGAACTTGGAATAGGTTATACCGCAATTCCTGCATGCCGCATTTATGCGGACAACCCAAAGGGCGCGCATCTCCCTCTTGTGGGCTTTCCTGTCGCGGTAAGCATATACCATTGCCCTTCTTACGGTCTCTCTCGCCTTCTTATATTGTTTAGAGCGGCCGAGGAAATAACCTTTTGCCGCCTTAAGGACCTTCTTCCTGCGCTGTTTTTTTGCCGGCAGATATTTCGACTTAGGCATTTCTTTGTTCTCCTTCTATGTCTTTATTACGCGTAAGGCAAGAGCTTTGCTATCTTTTCATGGTCGCTCTTACTGACCAGATCCGATTTCCTGAGCGATCTCTTCCTTTTCTTTGTTTTGTTCGTCAAAAGATGGCCCTTGCCACCTTTGCGTCTCATTATTTTGCCTTTTTTTGTGATCTTGAACCTTTTCTTGGTCGCCCTGCGTGTCTTCATCTTAGGCATGTCATCTTCCTCCTTGCGTTGCTTTCATCTATTTGGGGGCTACAACCATTATTACGGCGCGGCCTTCCTTAACGGGCGGCTTCTCCACCTGCCCGAACTCAGCTATATCGGCTTTTAACCGCTCTATGACCTTATCCCCAAGCTCGGGGTGAGCCATCTCACGGCCCCTGAAAATAAGCGTTACCTTGACTTTATCCTTACGTTCCAGGAACTTCTTGATAAAACCCAGTTTAACCAGGTAATCGTGATCCCCGATCTTGGGCTTAAGCCTGATCTCCTTGATATGTGTGGCGTGCTGTTTTTTCCTCGCCTCTTTCTCTTTCTTCTCCTGCTCATACTTGTACTTGGAGAAGTCCATTATCCTGCAGACCGGAGGCCTTGCCATCGGAGCTATTTCCACCAGGTCCAACCCTGCCTGTTGCGCGAGTTTGAGGCCTTCTTCCGGAGGCATAACCCCCAGCTGTTTACCATCCTCGCCAATGACCATTACCTCGCGTATCCTTATCCTGTCATTTACCCTTATTGACTTAGCCTGGAACTGGATTGCCGTGACCTCCTATTTTTTCTCTTTTACTTCCGTGACTATCTTGTCCGCAAAATCCGCAAGTTTCATGGGACCAAGGTCTCCCTTGCTCCTCTCCCTTACGGATACGCTCTCCGCCTGGGCTTCTTTCGCGCCCACTATCAGCATATAGGGCACCTTCTGGACCTCGGCGTCCCTTATCTTATGCTGCATCCTGCCGCTTTTGTCGTTTATCTCTACCCTTATGTCCCTGTCTCGAAGGGTTTGAGCAACTTTTTCGGCATAAGCCATATGCTCATCGGATATCGGTATTATAACAGTTTGCACCGGAGAAAGCCAGACCGGAAAAGCCCCGGCATAGTGCTCTATCAACAGCGCAAGGGTCCTTTCGTAGCAGCCTATAGAAGACCTGTGTATTACCATCGGGGTCTTTAGCGACCCGTCCTTATCTACATATTCCATCCCGAACCTTCCCGGCAGCGCAAAATCCACCTGCACGGTAAAGATCGTGTCTTCCTTGCCGTAAACGTTCTTGAACTGAATATCAAGTTTAGGCCCATAGAAAGCGGCTTCCCCGTCCGCCTCTTTATAGTCAAGCTTGATATCGTCGAGGATCTTCTTCATTATCTTCTGTGACTCTTCCCAGGCCTTGGGGTCATCTATATATTTCTCTTTGTTGTCCGGGTCCCACTTTGAGAACCTGTACCATATCTCGTTCTCTATGCCAAGGGTCTTCATTACGAACTTGATCAGGTCCAGAACCTTCTTGAACTCTTCTTCCAGTTGCTCCGGAAGGCATATGATATGCGCGTCGGCCAGGGTAAACTGCCTGACGCGGGTAAGCCCGTGCATCTCCCCTGAGCTTTCGTTCCTGAAAAGGACCGCATTTTCGCAGTACTTAAGGGGCAGGTCCTTGTAGCTCCTGGTCTTGGATTTATATATCATGAACTGGAACGGGCATGTCATGGGCCTTAAGGCAAGGATCTCTTCGTCCTTACTGTTAATTATGAACATCCCTTCCCTGTAGTGATCCCAGTGCCCGGATATCTTGTAAAGGTCGCTCTTTGCCATATAAGGCGTCTTGGTGAGAAGATACCCTCTCTTCTCCTCCTCATCTTCCACAAACCTCTGGAGTATCTGGATTATCTTGGCGCCCTTCGGCATTATGAGCGGGAGGCCTTGCCCCACGGCTTCGTGAGTGGTAAAGATCTCCAATATCCTGCCGACCTTATTATGGTCGCGTTTTTCCGCCTCTTCCTTGGCCTTAAGGTAATTCTCCAGCTCTTCTTTCGTCGCAAAAGCCGTGCCGTAAATGCGTTGCAGCATTTTATTCTTTTCGCTTCCGCGCCAATATGCGCCGGTAGCGGAGAGCAGCTTGAAGGCCTTTATCTGGCCAGTAGAAGCTATGTGCGGACCCTTGCACAGGTCCGTAAAATCCCCGCTCTTATACAATGATACTTTTTCATCGGGGATATCCTTAATAAGCTCAACCTTATAGGACTCTCCCATCTTTTCAAAGAGCTTTACGGCCTCAACTTTGCCGAGCTCGGACCTTTCGAACTTTTGGTTCTCCTTTATGATCCTGGCCATCTCGGCTTCTATCTTGGGCAAGTCTTCCTCAGAAAACGGCTGCGGAGAGTCAAAATCATAATAAAAACCGTCCTCTATAGCCGGCCCTATAGCCAGTTTTACGCCCGGAAACAGCCTTTTTACGGCCTGGGCCATCACATGTGAGGTCGAATGCCTTAAAGTATCGAGTTCCATAGTAAAAAATAGAAAAATGGTGGGCCTAAGAGGACTCGAACCTCTGACCTCTTCCATGTCAAGGAAGCGCTCTAACCAACTGAGCTATAAGCCCACGCAATGAACCTAAATTATAGCGATTATAGGGTGTTAAGTCAAGGATTATAGAACGGGCGGAGGAATGTATAAAATAGAAAAAGGGCTTCCAATTCCTGGAGCGGAAGGTTGGAAGCCCTTTTCGTCCTCCTACTTCTAAACTGACTTGCTTACTTCTTTCTTGAAAAACCAACCAAACCGATCAATCCTGAGCCGAGAAGCAATAAGCTGGCAGGCTCGGGAACAGCTGCGACATCAAAGTTGAAGTTGTCATAATCGCTTTCGCCAGGTACCTCATACGGATCGTTCGCGTACGTACCGAACATGATCCTCGCAGAAACAGCATCATCCGGAGCAGCTATATCACCCGTATCTCCGAGATTATACTGATTCCTGGTCAAGGCCTTCATGTCAACCGTGTATTTCTTCGACACCGTACCGTTTGACCTAAGGAACTTGACGCCGATGTATGAACCCCAACCGTTGGCAACCGTCCCGGCGGGAACCCAAGCGTAACCCGTAAGTCTGTACGTCTGACCGGCCGTAACGGCAACCGTCTGCGACATACCACCATCGTTGTAGTTATGAAGTGCACGGCTCCCGCTCTGCGGGTTATCGGTCGTAGCGACCTGATTGTCGGGATTCCAGGCGTCCTGGGTTGCGTCATTGTTCTCCCAACCATACGAGTAATCGCCGTCAACAGACACCTCAAAATCACCGTTGACCAACAAGTTAGCGCTGGCAACACCAGGGACCAATAACACAGACAAACACACTACAGCTATTAACTTTCCCATCTTTCTCTTTCTCACCCCTTTCTTTTGTTTTTAAACCTGTTCAAGAAACCCACTCCAAACAAACCGCTGCCCAACAACAAAAGACTGGCAGGTTCAGGAACGGGCGCTGATTCAATGGTCAGATCGTCAAAGATGCCCCTCCCGTTCCCACTGCCAGAATTGTTTACTTCCCACACAAGCGTAGCTTTTGCGATATCGGAACCGTAGCTCAAAGGCGTTACTATACTTGTTTCCTCATTCCAAACGTTGTCCGCAAGGTCTAATCCGGTAAGATTCCCGGTTGTCCAAGTTCCTACGATCGAATTGTCGGAACGCTTAAATTCAACCCTCAAGGAGGTATAGGCTCCGTCCCTAAGTGATTCGTTTCCGGCAACATCGTCATATATATAACCGCCGACTTTAAGCGCGGCGGAAGGATCTGTAATATCCACATCCTGGTAAGTTGCCGTAGCCGACCAACCGGAAGCAGAGTAACTCCCTGAGTGACCCCAATTATTGATCGCTGTATTAGAACCGTTCCACTGGCCCCAGCCTGTGAAATCTCCGGATTCAAATCCCGAATTGGTTAAAAGATTCGCGTTAGCGTAAGAAGGCAGGCACAACATAGCGGAGAGGATCATTACTGCAACAACTATCGTCTTTGCCATGGTTCTTTCTTGGCTCCCATTTTTCGAAACGTGTTTATTATTCAAGAACAATAAACTTTTTCGTTAACCGGTTAAATGAGCTTGTAATTCAGAAGTTGCCCATGCAGTTTTCGACACGTGTTTATGAACCACTATAATATACCTTAACAAGATAGAAGTGTCAAGAGAAATAAATTGCTATTTTATGGTATTATTTATAGGTAATCGGGGAGGACCTTCGCTACTTCCTTTATAAACTTCTTGCATCTTTCCAGCGCGGCAGGTTCTCCATCCGAGGCAACAACAGTCCAGACCCTGACTGCCGAACCTCCGTTCTTGGCATGCTTAAACTGGTTCAAGACAAAGTACAACTGCTGTTTATAATAATTGCCGGTCATGATATCCCCTGAAGTATACCAATCCAGCATAAGAACCTTGTTCCTGGATACCTGGTAGACCGACTCGTTCGCCGAAAAGGATTCCCCCCCGCCAAGATCGATATCAACCTTTCCCCTGTACAACATTTCGTTGTTCCCGCTGCCAAGGTAGCAATATTCCGGGGGATGAAAACTTTGCCTCTTTTGGTCGGAATAAACAACCTGCATCGATATCCTTTCTCCGCCGCTGTTCCGGTAAGAGCGTATCAGGATTTTATCTGTCCCGAGTATCTCGTATACCCTTTTAAGGTACTCCTTATCCTTAAATTCCACATCGGCTCCCTGCCAGCCCGCCAATTCCATCGGGAAAGAAAGTATCCTGACATCCCTGGCCGGCGTCCTCTTTAAGGACGAAATGAACAATACCGCCGTCAGGCACGCAAAGAGCACAACTATGGATATGAGTGTGTTTATTTCTTTTTTTCCCAAGACAATATCCTTCCGGCCAGTATTAAACCGATTATAGCAAACACATACAATAGGAAAGCGAGAAAATCATGCACGAACTTCCCGGTGGCAACCTGCGCGTTGTACGCATAAGCTACCAACAACAGGAGGACTATCCTCAGTATATTAGCTGCCAGCGCTATAGGTATAGACAATAAAAACAGCAGCATCTTCTTCGCCGCGGAGACTTTCACCAGATAGGCATAAAGAGCTCCTAACGCGGTAAGCGCTATAAGCGACCTGAGGCCGCTGCACGGATCCCCTACGGTAAGGAACGTGCCGGGCTTAAGGTATACTATACTGCCTTCCCTGACCGCCGGTATGCCCATCAGCTGTATAATATAAGTAGCCGCGTTGGCAGCCATCATCTTCATATTAAAACTAATGTTTATGATCAAGACTTGCGGGAGGGGTATCATGAATGTAAGGAATATTATCGCAAAAGCGGCTTTCTTCGCGGCGCCGGCCCCGTACAAATAAAGGCAGAGTCCGAACAACGCTAAAATTATGGAGAAACCGGAGACAAAATTTATCTCGAAAAAATAAGCTATAAGGTGGATCAGGAGTGCCGGCAGGAAAAGGGCCAGCCCGGCGGAAAGAGGTTTGATAGCGCATTTTTTAAATTCGTCTCGTTTTATCCAAAGGATGTAGGCAAACACAAAAGGCACGAGATAGCCATGCGAATAATAAGTATCGGCTTCTTCAAAACGTGCTGCCATCCACACAAAAGTGGGCCAATATACCGCCGCCAGCAGCACACCCGCTATAGCGGGACCCAGCCTGGATATAAGCTTCATTTTTTCTTGAGCGCCGCCAATTGGTCTTTCGCCGGCTTGGCAAAAGGAGTATTGCCGTATTTCTCTATGATCTTCTTGTAATTGATCTCGGCCTTATCCGGCATATTCAATTTCTGTTCATATATCGCCGCTTCCACAAACAGGGCTTTTGGCGCCAAGACCAGATCTTCATAGGATGAGGCCAGGGAGCCGAGGTAATCGACCGCGTCGTTCCATTTCTCCTGGTCCGCGTAACACGACACAATAAAGTCCACTGCGGCCAGCGCGGCGTAAGTATTTGGTTCTTTTGATATTACATTACGGTATTTTTCGATCGCGGCAGAGTATGCGGCCGAGGCCTCTTCATTCTTTCCTTTTATCTTGTAATATTCGGCTATATGGACCGGCACCTGCAAAGCTATCCCTGTTTCGGGGTAGTCAACGGTTATTCTATTTAGCTCCTCGAGAGCCTTCGGCCAATCGTCACCCATTTCATAGGCCAGAGCTATCATGAACAACGCTCTCGCGCACATATCCTTGTTTTCAGGGTAATCTTTCAATATTACGTAAAATTCATCCTTCCCCTTCGCCATATTGCCCTGCATGGCGTACAACTGCGCGATATTAAATTGGGCCTGCGCGCTGTTAGGCCACATGGGATACCTTATCGTTATCTCCCTGAACTTATCTATAACCCTCTGGTAGTCGACGGCTGAGGCGGTATCCTGTGATTTTAATAATTTGTTATAATCCCTTGAAGCGTGCCAGAATCTCTTCTCGGCCGAATACCTGGTCGAATCGCATCCGCCTAAGCAAGCCGCAAACAAAAATACGGCGCATAAAAATCCCGCTGTCCTGGGCATCTGTCAGTCTTTCCCTTTTTCGTTTTCTTGTTTTAATATAAAAAGATTGGCCGCGCTTAGGAATACCAGCGAATCGGTAACAAAGGATACCACTATCCCCGCGCCTAATATGACCAGCATCATCTCGGGCACGGTCAAATTCATTATGCCTTGCTGTTTCTGTTTGACGAACATAAACAATACTTCAAGTAACCTCGGGATAAATACTATGCATACGGTAGTAAGAAAAAGTTTTTTTGCCATGCCAAAAGACCGTGATATCGACGCTATAAAACCGCTCCTCTCGATTATTATTGCAGGGTAAGAGTAAATAAAAAGGGTCTCCACTAAAAAAGCGGCCGCTATGCCGGCATATGAAAATATGTACACCAGCGTTATGGCTGCGGGGGTAGGCTGCATGGTTTTCTTTATGATAAACGACGGGCCGCTGAGCACCAGCGCTGAAAGGACCGATATGACGATCCATATTCCCAATAAAGGGAAATACCTTCTTACCGCCCTGTTAAAACTGCCAAATAACCTGACTTCCTCGTCGGCAGAATGCGCCTGCGAAACAAGGGACATGGCCATGCCGTACATTATTACACCAAAAATTACCATGGATACTAGTTGGCCGTAATAATAAAGCGTCGGCAGCAGGTTGAAGTTATACGGGTAATGAAGAAAAGCCGGCCCGAAAAAGGTCTTCACCGGTTCCGCGAATACGACTGAAAGAGGCGGGCGGGGATAGTAGAATAACACGGTAAGGACCAACCCTTCGAATAACGCTTTCAGAAAAAAAGGCACCAGTACGCTCGGGTGCCTGCCTATCATCCTTAAAGTTACGGACCAAACAGCTTTAACCATTATCAAAAGACTTCTTTATTACTAATATCTTTTTTTTGATATCAGGCTCCTGCTTCCCGTCATCGACGAATGATACGCCAATATGGTAATTCCCGGGATCATTACTTATGGCCGGACGTACCCAGTTTACCTTGGCAAGCGCATCCACAGGTTCAAGGTCGTTTCCCGGTATAATGTTCAGGGTAATGTGCATCTCAGGTACGAGATCCTTATTGAATTCTTCCCCGCCGGAGTTATCTTCTTTAAGCCTGCATCCTGAATTATGGACCCAGCCAAGGCAATTTGAACAGGTTTCGCAATTCCACGAACGAGGCCACTCGAGCAAAGCCCCTCCCTCGCTTAAGTTCTTTGCCCTCAATGGGATACTGCCTGAAATATCTATCTTCTTTTGGGGATCTACCAGCTTTCCCCTGATAGCAACATTAACTTCGACACGTTTAAACTTTCTGCGTTCCAAATTATTTCTCCTTGTCCTGCTTTAAGTTAAGGTTAGTATAACACAAAAGTAAACCGTGTCAACGGTTTTTGTTGCTTTTATGCCGTAATAATTTGCTTTTCAACCCCCTTCTTCAGTACGCTGTTCCTGTATTCTATAGGAGATGTTTTCATGTATCTTTTGAAAACTTTACTGAAATAATTCGGGTCCTGGTATCCTACAGCATAAGCTATCTGGTTGACGTTAAGGTTCCTGTTCTTGAGCATCTTCGCTGCCGCTTCCATCCTGATCTTGGTCAGGTATTCGATGAAAGTAATCTTAAGCTCATCTTTAAAAATATGGCTGAAGTAATAGTGGCTCAAAGATACTTCGGAAGCTACCTTTTGCAGCGATATATCCTTGTCATGGTAATTCTTTTTTATAAAAGCCACGGCCTTTAGTACCGCTTCCTGGTTGCGCGAAAATTGTTTATCCGACTCCGAAACCACGAGGAAATCGAACTCATGCTTGAAGATGTAATTTATCAGGATAGATAAAAGCTCGGCGGCATTCTTTACCTGCTCTTTCCTTACGCCGGAATTGTCCGCTTGGCCGGGACACATCATTATAACACCTATCGCCTTTTCCTCTATAACGATAGGTATGAACGCTATCTGCAATTTATTATATTCCGCAAAACAAGTCCTTTTCGAACTGCCGGCACTTGCGCACGATTTATTGACAAGATCGAGGAAAATCTGGTCTTTCTTCTTGGAAGATATCAGTGACTTGCATGAGTGTCCGGCGTACTGCGGTATAATGACGGGTTTACCTTTAAGGTCGATGAAAGAGAACTCCATCCCCGTAAGCTTCAGGAAAGCGTCTTCCACTTCCTGAAGGACCCTTGTGCTGGCTATGCCTTTAATAGCTAATGAGCATTCCATATGTCACTAAAATTTACTATATTTGAGCAATTTTGTCAAGCAAATAACTCACCTGAAATCCAGGAACCCGGAATCCTTCATCCATTTATAAGTCACAACGATAACTATGGCAAGCGCCGCGATTGCATATAAACCCTTTATCCCCCTGAAACTCAGGGCTATCATGCCGAAACATGCCGAAAGAAAATACAGGGACAAAACAACTCTTCTCTGTGATTCCTCCCTGAACAATAATTTATGGTGTATATGTTCTTTATCCGCCTGGAATATATGCCTCTTCTTGGCCAGTCTTCTGACGACGGCTAGGGTCGTATCTATTATGGGTATGCCCAGGGCTATGACGGGGATAAAAAGGGTTATTATAGTGCTGCTTTTCTGGAAACTAACCAGCGCTATGGATGCCAGGACCAGCCCAAGGAACATACTCCCGGGATTGCCCATAAATATCTTTGCCGGGTAGAAATTGAACGGCAGGAAACCCGCACATGCTCCCGTAAGGGCAAATGCCAGGGAAGCTACTACATAATCATGTTGCTCAAGCGCGGAGACGAATATAAAGAAAGAGGCTATTCCGGAAACTCCGGCTGCCAATCCGTCAAGCCCGTCAAGCAGGTTTATCGCGTTCGTTATGCCAACTATCCAGAGCATCGAGAATATCACGCCCAGGAACCCCAGGGACAGTTTCCCGAAAAAAGGAATTGTCACCTCTTCGACTATAAACCCGCAGGCCACAAGGACGGCAGCCGCGACGATCTGAACGAAAAATTTAGGCTTCGCATTAAGGGGTTTGACGTCGTCTATTATTCCGAGTATGACTATCATCGCGCCGGCTACGCAAAATCCGGAGAACTTCAGAGAAAACGTATCCATGGCCCCGGGTACCGCATAAAATGCCGCGGCGATGCCCGCAAAAAATGCCGCGGCGATCGCGACTCCGCCGAGAGTGGGCATATTATTCCTGTGTATTTTTCTTCCGCCGGGCTTATCAACCACTCCCAAGGTAAGAGCAATCCTTCTTATAATTGGGGTCAATACTACCGCTGTGCCGGCAGAAACGAAAAACGTAAGGAGAAAATATTTAACTGTCCCCATTGGCTCCTCTTGTCATACTTTTTTCAAGCTTTTCTATATTCCCGTCCCAAGAGAAATTATCTTCGGAATATCTCCTTGCTTGCAATGACAATTCATGCCTCAAGTTGTCATTTTCAACTACAGATAAGACAGCTTTCGCGAATTCTTCTTCATTATCCGCCAAGATTATCCCCGCTCTATCGCTATCTTCAAGCCACTGGGCGGAGATTTTTGTAGAAATAACCGGCAAACCCATGGACATGGCTTCCATTATCTTATTTTGCATGCCTGTGGCCGTCCTTATTGGACAGACGAGCGCCAAAGCATCGTTAAGGTATTTTCTTGTATCATCCACGGGACCCGTGACAAACACGGTCTTACCGTCATCAAGTTTCTTTATCTTATCCGGAGGATTAGCGCCTATTACATAAAACTTCATATCCGGCCTGCGCTTCCTTATTACCGGCAATATCCTGTCGCAAAAATATAACACTCCGTCACGGTTAGGGAAGCTATGCATATTGCCCACAAAAGCTATCTTATCCTTGTCGTACGGACCGTTGGAAGGCTTGAAATATCCAAGGTCCACCCCATTGCCGACAATAGAGATCTTTTCTCCCGCGGCAAGTAAAGTCTCCGAACATGTATCGGCGCTTGATATAAGTAAAGATCTTTCGAAAACTTTTACAGCCGCGCGTTCATATCTTTTCACTTTAAGCCATTCCAGAAAATAGAACAAAAAGAACACGTGTCTTCTGTATTTAAGCGACCGGAAAAGGCTCAAAGAGAGGGAATCGGTAAGGTCAAGAACTCTGTTTACGCTATTACATCCGTAAACATACTGCGCCATCCTCATAAGGTGAACATAGACCGCATCATAGTTTTCGCCGCGTATCATTTCATCCACCTTCCCTCGCATTGAGGAATCACGGTAATAGGCAACCTGGAACGGCAAGTTCGTTATCGAGAACGCGGCACAATTTAAATATGATTTCCCGGGGCTCAGGAGTACTATCTCTATGCGTTTGCAATATTTTTCCATCTCCGCGAGATATTTTTTTTCGTTCTCGGATTCGATAAAAGATATAAGATGTATCTCATGTTTCCGAGAAAGGTACTTAATGAAATTAAACACCCTCAATTTATCCCCTCCATAAGGGGGATAAGGGAACCTTGATGTCAGGAAAAGTATCTTCATGTCTTTACCAGGCAGTTTCTGCTGTATATCTTATACCCTCTATATTCCTTTTCCAGCCATCCCATGTAGTTACGATCATCCCCATACATCCCTTGCTTCCTTCGGTAGCTTTCGCCCAAGCAGCAATGTTATCTGCATCCTTATAACCGGCTGCTAAATAATTAAAACCCAACGAATCATAGAAATGAGGGGTATTTTTCATTTTGCACAAAGTGTCTTTCGAATCATACCACCAAGACATAAGGATTATGCCCCTCGGGATAGTATAAATAGCATCAGATGTGTTACCTTCCTTTCCCCCGTATTTTTCCTGATATTGTTCGTCTCCGCCGTTATGCCAAGGGTTTACCATATCATCCCAAATCAGCAACCTTGTGCCAAGCCCGAAACCCGATACAAAATCATTCAATCTTGTAAGTTCGTCGGAAAGTATTTCTGCGTTACTGAGGTTTCTTTTCAAACAACGCGAATCCCTGTTAATCCCTCTTATCTCGTCATGGGTAACACTTATATAAGAAGGCTGAAAATCCTTAATTATATCTTCCAAAACACCGAATACGACTTTGTAAGTACGTTCTGAAGACGGGCAATATGGGACACTCCATTCGCAATCCTTGCATCTTTTTTCAACTAAATCGTAACTTATAAGAACCTCTTCGCCGTCCTTTATACTCCCCCCCTCGACACGAATTATCCTTGTAGGCCGTGCGCTGCTGTCGTAATTAGGGGATATGTCCCCATCTATTACTCGATAATCCTTGCCCTCGACAAAAGTATCTCTACCCGTCAAACTTTTGACCAGGATATCAGAGTCCTCACTTCGGATAACATTGACCATCGGATTGTTCCCGCCATTCGCAAGAAAGGCTTCATTGTTCACGAACCTGTATCTTTCATCGCATATAAACGTACCTTCTGCGGTCATGGGATCAATATTAAAAACATCAATCCCGACCCCAAAGGTTGATATCTCAGGAACAGCCTCGATATAATGCATCTTCGCGTACAAATATATCTCCTTAAACCTTTCTAGATTATCTTCCTTCCCCAATTGAAAATATTTTCCACTCTGGAATATAACAAAATTCATTTTAAGCCGGGACATCGTATCAATAAGGTCTTTCGCCTCGTCAAGATTAACCCCCAGAACGTGCACACCCCTTATTTTTGCCAATGGATAGTCTATAATCTTGACCGCCGGCATTGAAATGGAGGAGGGACCTTTATTAAACATCTGGAAAAGAGTTTGCATGCCGTAAAATATACCCTGTGGCTTGTTTCCTATCACTAATATGCGATCCCTAAATACATTGATAACATATCCTTCATCGCCTACCACCTGAGATGGTATAAAATCTTCCGGGGCAGTCTGCTTAAGCAGATCATCTTTAAGCAGGAATTCTATGCATTTATCCCTTCCGAAATCCGAAGCCTTCCCGCAATAAACTATTAAATCGAAATTTTTGTTTAGCGCATCGGAAAACGCCAAAGCCAATTGCTGGATTTCTGCGTTTTCAAACGAACTGGTAATCCTCCAGCTTGAATCAATTTTTATTTCAAAGTTTTTTAAGGTGCACTGCTTTACACTGGGGCATATATTCGGGCTATCCGCTGAACATGCCAGAATAGAAAAAAACCATTGAATGGCAACAATAAATACAACAAGATACGCCCTTTTCATTTGCACCTCTTCAGAAATTCTTCGGTTGCTCCCAGCACGTCTCCTACCGTCACAGAATGAATACACCTATAATCACGATTCCTACAGGTAAATTTTTTGTTTATCCAGCAATTCCTCATTCCTGTCTCGTTCAACGTATTGTCAATAAAAGGATAATAACATGGGCAACAATCAAAATTCTTCTGCAAAATTACATGGTTATCTCCCCACGGCCTATGTATACGGGAGTCTGTAGGACCGAATACGCTTATGGTGGGGGTTCCTACGGCAGCCGAAATATGCATCGGCGCGGAATTATTGCATATCAGGAGACATGACTTCTTAAGCAAAGCGGCCGTCTCTAAAATAGATAATACCCCTGCGGCAACTAAGGGCTTGATTTCAAGCATATCGGTTAATCTATTAATCCCTTCAAGATCATCATCTCCGCCTATAAAAATCACTTTGACTCCCGGCATCTTGCCCAGATGTTCCGCAACCTCGGCAAACCTGTCTTGGGGCCACGACCTGTAAGCAGATGTATCCTTGCTGCAACCTGCGTGGATCAAGATTATCTTTTCCTCGCCATGTATTCCGTTGGCATCAAGAAATGAATTTGCTGCGTTTAAATCTTCGTCTTTCAAATTCAATATGAGTTCTACTTTATTAGGGCCGGGTTCGAAACCAAGCAATTTTATGAAATCCAAGTTCATTAATATTGCATGTTTTATCCCATCTAAATGTGCCTGCTTAGTAAATAACCACTTATAGTTCCGGAAAATCGCCAAGTCCTGGCCGAATCTTTCTTTTGCCCCAGATAAATATGCCAGAAAAGCAGACCTCAATCCGCTGGGATATACACATATGGATAGATCATACTTCTTGCTCCTCATCCCGCAGATTAAAGCGAGCATCTTTATCGGATTATTGGTATCGGTTTTATTTATGCATATAACCTCATCAAGATAAGGATTCCCATCGAGAATACGCCTGTTGGATTCAAAGGTAATGACGGATATCCGGCTATCAGGGATATCGTTTTTTAGTTCTTTTAAAAGCGGCGTCGATAACAAGAGATCGCCTATTCCTTGAAGTGAGATTATCGCGATTCTTCTTATTTTTCTGTCATTTTTAGTTTCTGACGATATTATCATACAGGTTCTCGTATTTGCGCGTCATGGCCTCGGATGAAAGGTTTTTTTTGGCAAACTCCTTTGCTTTTGCCCCAAACTTGGTTGCTATACTCGGGTTCTTCAACAAATAAAGTATCGCTTTTTCCAGCCCCTCGCTATCCATAGGTTTTACCAATATCCCGTTCTCTCCGTTAGTTATTAGTTCTGGAACGCCACCGACTTCAGCAGAAACGATCGCCTTTCCAGAAGCCATTGCCTCCAACAACGCCATGGGCGTGCCTTCATTCAGCGAAGGTAAAACAAACAGGTCTGATACCTTGAGTATACTCGCTATATCCTTCCTAAACCCTAAAAAAATAATCTTCTCCTGCAGACCCATTCTTCCAGCAAGGGATTTTAGTTCCGCACATAGTGGCCCATCGCCAACAAACAAAAATACGACGTTTGGCATCTCTTTTATAATCTTCGGCGCTGCCTCTATAAGATACCTGTGCCCCTTTTGCGGGCTTAAGCGCCCGACACAGCAAACAACCCTGGTATCAGCATTTGTTCCGGCAAGAAACCGGATATCCTCAGGCGGAAACGAGTTACTGTAAGAATCGACGTCTATACCGTTGGATATTACGGATATTCTTTCTTCCTTAATTCCATTATTCAGAAGGGTGTTCTTGATTTCTTCGGATACGGCAACTATTTTTTCAAAAACCCCGGAATGGATTATAAGTGAGTCCATAAATTCATAAAAACGGGCTCTCAAAGCTTCGCCAGCCCAAAGATGCTGCGTCGAAATAAGATGGACCCCGGAATTCAACACTGAGAGATAACCTATGATGTCACTTTTATATTCGTGACAATGCAAAATATGGATATTGTATTTCTTAATAAGCCTCTTGAGCCGTAAAACACTTGTAACTATGTCAAAACGGCCGTATTGGTGAACTAATTCCACGGGGATCCCGATATTTTTCGCTTCCGTCAAAAGCGGTATGCTATCGACATACGGATCCTTGAAAGAGGCTACTACAGTCTGAAAACGAGATCTGTCTATGCTGCTTATTATATGCAAAATCACTGCTTCGGCCCCTAAAATTACATTGGACCCCCTGACACCGCTCCTTAAATGCATAATATTGATCTTGCCCGAGCTGTTAAGTTCCATGCCCGCCTGTCTGTTTTGCGTCTTTCTCGAAATTATCCAAGACAACTGCAAGTCCTATTATTATCCAGAATATCAATAAATCAAGATGCCATGAGAACATGTTCATGAGAAAAAAAGCGATCAAACTTATCTCCATTGCACCGGATATCCCTGATAGCAACATCTCCCCGGAACTTTCGAGAGCTTTTCTCGATCTCCTTAGCTGAATCCAGGCATAAACTATTATAGCAAGCATAAAGAACATTGCCAGGATACCGGCCTCTGCACCGGTATGCAAATAAAGATTGTGTGCGTGTAAAAGCACAAATTTCGTCTTTATATCAGCGGATGAAATCGCCTCGTTCAAGAATTCGTATTTAAATATACCATAGCCTACTCCGGTAAACGGATGGTCCTTTATCATGTTCAATGCCAATTTCCATGCATCAAACCGGCTGGCTATTGATATCTCTTTGGTGTCCGTTATAGTACCCATCCTCTCCCAGTATTGACTTGGGACAAAAGGAATCACGGCAACAGCCACAAATGATACCAATAACAAAAAAAACAGGGTCCTGGACAATTTACGGCTACCTCTGAAACTTATCTGTAAAAGAGATAACAATACTACCACCACCAATGTTGCCATACCGGCCCTAGAAAAAGTCAGTACTATACCCATCAAGAGGCTGATAAGGCACACTATCAAAAATATCTTTACAGGAATTTTCTTGCTGTCGATTATCAGGGTTATCAGTATAGGGACTATAAGTACCAGCTCGGCAGCGAGTATATTTGGATTTTGCGTAGTACCAAAAACTCTTACAACCGAGCCGACCAACGTCAGCCCTATTCCGTGTATATATTGGAAAAAGGCGGTGCCGGATGAAATAACCCCGGATATAACGAGTATCCATATCAAAATCAGCACCTGTTTTTTTGTTTTTACTATATTAACGACAATAAAATACAGAATTACAGCCTTGCTTGCCAACTCCAGATATTGGGAAAAACTATACTCGAAATACTTAAAACATGAAATAAAAAGTGTTGTTGCCAATCCAAAAACGAAGAAATTCTGGATAGACCTGGTGATCTTAAAATCCTTGTATATGATTATGTGCAAGATCCAGATCAGCAATACAAAAAAGGCCAGATTCCTCGCAATGTGAAATGACTGCAATTCCGGAAACAGCGCGGTAGGATGAAGATACGCACCTAACAAAAAAATGATAACCGCGACAAAGAGGTCTATAAACATAGCGACACATAAACACAGGCCAACAAATACCAGCAATACAATATATGAAGGAACAACAAGTAGAGATATCCCCATAAGCAGGGAAGTCGCTATAATGAAGATTTTGACCAATTGTGGCAGTTCAAACAGAGGTTTTTCTTCTTCAAGGTTGACTCTCGTGAAGCGGTTCATAGAAACCTCTTATATATGCTATATACATTATCAACCATCGAGGTCATGTCAAAGCCAGACTTGGTAACGAATTCCTTTGCGCTCCCGCCAAGACGAACTCTTTTCTCCGGATCAAAAATAAGGCAAAGTAACGCTTTTTCCAGCCCTTCGACATCCTGCGGCTCGACAAGTAACCCTGTCTCATTGTCCTTAATAAGTTCCGGCAAACCTCCTACATTGGAAGCAACTATAGGCTTACCAGCAGCCATAGATTCCAAGGCATTATAAGACAGACCCTCCGATAGCGAAGGGATAGCTACAATATCTGTTAAAAAAAGAATAGGTGGAACGTCATTCCTCATTTCAGTGAAGGTGACCTTGTTTTCGACCCCCGCATTACGAGCGGCTTCGAGCAAAACCGAGAAGTATCTATGCCCTTTAGCCCCTATAAGCAACAATCTTATGTTTGGGAATTTTCCTTTAATTCTACCGCAAGCCTCCAAAAGGAAAAGTTGACCTTTTTCCGGACGTCCTTGGGCAATACACGAAATGACCACATCCGTACTGTTAATCTTAAACTCTGACTTTAACGCCTCGGCTTCAACTCTATAGTCAATTTCAAATTTTCCTACATTAAATCCGTT
The DNA here is from genome assembly GCA_002421665.1 of Candidatus Omnitrophica bacterium UBA6215. Lineage (GTDB taxonomy): Bacteria > Omnitrophota > Gorgyraeia > Pluralincolimonadales > Pluralincolimonadaceae > UBA6215. The sequence goes on along the minus strand of DISH01000005.1, from coordinate 8,436 downwards.
ATACACAAGGGCAACCTTATTCTCGCTAAGCCCTTTTGCAACGAGGTCATTCTTTACGGCGTTAGAAATCGCTATTACTTTATCCGCCTGCCATCCGAGAAAACTAAAAAAAATACGTCTTGCTAAACGGGATTTGGAACCAGTTATATGGTGCTGGTGCCAAATAAAAAACGGTTTTCTATAGAAGAATCGACTAAGGAGAATGGAAAAGTTCATCAGGTCAAAATGTGAATGCACTAAATCTATTTTTTCCTTCACCAAAAATATTATAAAACGCGCTATAAACACCGGGTCACACCTGTTTCTGGCGTGAAAAACTTCGATCCTCCCTCCCGCTGCGGTTATGCTATCAGCCAATATTTTTATAGGAATCCCAGGAAAAACAAAATAGGCGCGAATGCCTTCAAGCTTCGCTCTTTCGGCAATGGCAATAATGACTTCCTCGAACGATCCCATTTTCTCGGGAGCGTATCCTATCGCCCACAGTATAGAGGATAGCTTACCCCTTTTCGTCATCAGCGCTTATCTCCAAAGATACAATATCTTATAATACCGCGGTGACCTTCTATTCTTTCAGATACCGCAGATACGTCCCTCTGAATAAAAGAAATCAGCCTATAGTATACGACCTTCAGCGCGGATATAACTACCGCACAACATTCATAGATAACCCGCTGCGGATTCCCATAAAGCTTGTTCAGTAATTTACTCATGCTCTTAAAGGCTTCGACCGACATGTCTGCCTTACATTGCCTGCTGCTTCCTTTCATGAAATGCATAATGCTTGCATCGGGAATATAAAATATCTTCATTTTATTCCTTGTGATCTGGTAGCTCAAGTCTACATCGTCTCCGTACATAAAAAACCTCTCGTCTAGCATGCCTATAATTTCAAAAACCCGCTTTCTTATCATCATGCAGCAACCAGAAAGAACATTGATTTCATGCACATGCTCATAATCCCTGTCTTCGGTCTTCGCTTCATCCAAAGTAAAACGCTCTGGCAAAATCAAACGCAATATTTCTTTGCCAAGAACCGGTATTTTCCTGAAATACTTGTGAATGCTTCCGTCCTGGTTTAATATCCTGCACCCTAATGCTGCGGAGTCTTGATTATCTCTCATGAACCTGACCATCCTGCTTAAAGCGTTTTCCATAACAATAGTATCAGGATTCAAGATCAAAACATAAGTTCCTTTTGCCAGTAATATCGCCTGATTATTAGCTTTATTGAACCCAAAATTGGTGCTGTTTTTTACCAAAGTAACCTGTTTAAACTCGAGATTTACCATTTCCGCACTCCCGTCGCTGGAATTGTTATCGACCACTATTACCTCAAAAGTAATGCCATCGACGGAACGGAAGATTGAATCAAGGCATTGTTTCAAATAGTATTTGGTATTCCAATTTACTATCAGTATCGAAAGATCCATCTGACGGTATCCTGTTTGACATTTAAGAGCCCGTTAAAACAAAAAGCCAAAATCCCTTCTATCGGATCTTGGCTTTTATGATTCACCGTGTAGCCTCCTGTATAAAATCTAAAGGTGTCGGTGAATATATTCGGGAATATGGTATTCTATTCCTGTCAGGACATATCCTAAAATATTCGCACCGACACTATTAAGTATGTTTTCTGCCCGGCCCACGACCTCGCGACGCGTCTTTCCTGTTCTTATTACCAGGATCACGCCTTCCGCGATTTTGCTCAAGATCCTTGGATCGGCGTAAGGAATGACCGCAGGAGTATCGAGTATAACTACCTCAAACTGTCTTTTGAGTTCGGACAAGACGGATACCATTTTAGAAGAGGCGAGCAATTCGTTCGGGTTCAGGGCAGTTTCTCCTCCCGGCAACACCGTAAGATTGGCCACATCGGTTTTGATGAGGACATCTTGCAATTGCGTGCGCCCTGATAGAAGGTCTGAAAGTCCTTCGCTGTTGTGCAGTCCCAAAAGCGGTCCTACGGACGGTCTCCTCATATTGCAATCTATTAAAACTACCGGTTTTGAAAAATCCAGCGCCATAACAACAGCCATATTCACCGCAACAACAGACTTTCCTTCTCCGCATGTTGGGCTGGTCACGGCTATAGTCTTTATCCCCTCTGACATCTCTATGGAACGGACATGTGCGCTCATGGCCCGAAACTGTTCCGAAACCTGACTGGTAGGATTATGATATACCACTATTTTCCTATTTACCCCAGACGCAAAATCTTCTCTCTTCAACTCGGGTTTAGGCTCAGGTACATGCGAAGGAGCAGCAACGGGGATCTCGGCGGCTTTCTCAAAAGCCTTTCCCTTCTCTTCCGCGGCCCTCTTAAGGGCTTCATTCAGTTTTTTCTCGCCGTTACCGTTATTTTGCATTGTTACCTGCCTCTATCGCTTTTTCCTTGTTCACCACTTCTATTACCCGTCTTCTTACCTCATCTTGTTTTATCCCGGAAGTTAAAGCGGCGATTATATAAAATATCGCAAAAAAGATGATCATGACCACCGCAATGCCACGATGCCTGGCTTTTTTTGCCATTAATTCGTTCTTGTCCACTATCTCCGCTATCCCGCCTAAGATCTCATGTTTAAGGAACGGCCTTGCATCCTCTACTCCCCTGAATGAGTGGTCGGCAAATTCTGCCATGAAAACACACCCGAAACCGGACATTATACCTAACACAAAAGCGACAATACATATTATCAGAATCTCCGGTTTAGACGGTTTCAGCGGTATTTTTGCAGCATCGAGTATCGTATATTTTGTGCTCTTCTCAAGGACCTCGGCAGTCGTCAGCTTGTTCTCTTCTATTTTGAGCATGAGCATCTTATAAACGTTTTCGTTTACCTCATTGTCGCGGGTCAATAAAGCAAGTTCCCTCTCCTGCTCGGGAAGGGTCTGTATCCTCGACTCGTATTCTTTAACCAGTTTTTCAAGTTCCTCGCGTCTCTTTTTAAGATCGCTTACCTCTTTTTCTGCATCCTTTACTTTCTGGCTTAACCTTTGGAAGAAAAGCGGAGCGGTCATGGAAGTTTCGCTGTCGATCATCTTCTCGGTCTCGAGCCTTAATTTTTCCCTGACATCTTCCATCTGTACCTGAACGGATGACAGGTCGGACTTGCTCGTCTTCTTATCCGCCATCATCTCATCATGCTGGGACTGCAGGTTCTGCAGTTGTGAATTAAGACGCGATACTGAAGGGTTCAGGTTGATCATGTCTTCGGAAATTATAACCGGCTCCCTTCCTGATATCTGTCTCTTGAGACGGTCCAATTTGCCTTCCGATTCTTTGACGTTCATTTCTACGGCGGTAAGCGACGTCTGGTAATTGGTCAGCATGGAGACGTTATAATCGAGTTCCTTGCCAGGCAATTGCATCGGGTATTTAGCCCTGAACTCAAAAAGCTTTTTCTCGGATTGCTCGAGTTTTTTCTTGTATAAAGCGGCTTGCTCTTCGGCAAATTTAATTGCGGTAGCGGCTTGCGAGGTCTTTTTCGTTCTATTTTCTTCGATAAATATATCAACAAGGCTCTTGGAAATATTTCTTGCCGTGACAGGATCCTTATCCTCATATGATACTTGAAAAACATCGGGAGCTCTCATCCTCACGTCTGAACGTTTCCTTATCCCAATATAGAGCTTATCTCTGGAAAGTTCGTCCGCAATACCGGAATCCAATTTTAGCGTTTTAACCAGGGTGAAAAGGTTGTTATAACTAAGGATCTTTTCGGTAAGGGTTTTAAGTTGTTCGGCAAGAGTAGGGGCCTGGCCTGTCGATGAAACATAGGCCTGCTCCTTTGAGGCAAGCGGGTTAACAGGTTTCTCTTCTTCTACCAATACAAGGACCGAAGACTTGTAATACTTTGGGAGAAAAAAACTGCCTATAGAGGCCGTAAAGAAAACTACGATAAAAGGTGTGAGGAAAAACCACCTCCGGTGGAAAATGATTTGGAGATAGTCACGTAAGGAGCCTTGGGCTTGCGCCGTCGCCATCTCTTACTCTTCCTTGATGTCGAGGATTCTCATAAGGTCTCTTTGCATAGCCTTGGACCGTTTTTCATCGACCGGCGGTGTTAATTCTACGCCCCCGGATTTCTCTATCTCTCTTTCAACGATAGGATCGACCTTCTTGGTCCTGTCTATGCTCTCCTGGTATTTCTGCCTGGATATATCCTGCCTGTTATCCGTAGTAAGGATATGCGGAGTTATGAAAACGAGGACTTCTTTCTTTACGTCCTCGTATGTTTTGTTCTGAAAAAGGAGGCCTAAGACCGGTATATCCCCAAGCAACGGCACCTTATTTATGGAACTCGTTTTATCATTCTTGATAAGACCTCCGAGTATGATGGTCTCGCCGTTCTTTACCATCATGGTCGTATCAGCCTGGGTCGTGTCTTTTGCTACGACGTTATCCACCTCGGCAACCCTTCTGGCGGTACTGACCTCGGGATGTATCTTCATCGTAACATAATTATCCTCGCCTATCTGCGGTGTTACTTCAAGTTTGACACCGACATCCACGTATTTGATGTCCTGGACAAGAAGTTTGGTAATAGGGTCGGTGGTAGCGACGGCATAGGGTTCACTGCTGCCTACAAGGATATTCGCGGCCTCACCGTCAATTACTACGATACGCGGGCTTGAAAGGACGTCGGTATTCGCGTCGCTCTTCAGGGCCTCGACCGTTACGGTATATTCATCCGGCGTCAAGCCGCCTACTTTGTAAATACCGCCGGTACCGCCTGTAGCAAGATTTACGCCGAAGTCCGTAAGCAGGTCCAGCACTCCGGGGTTGTGGTGCGATTCGTCCCCCGACCTGTCATACGCGTGTTCCCACTCTATCCCGAACCTCATCGAATTATCAAGCGTGACCTCGACTATCATCGCCTCTATGAGGACCTGCTTATGCTGCGAATCCCATCCTTCTATAAAGCTGTCTACGTTCTTCAGGACGATGGGGGTCGCCCTCATGACTATGCTGTTGGTCCTTTCGTCTATATACACATCGCCCTTCTCTTTCGGGATAAGCTGGGTCAGTTTCTCTTCCATGTCCTTCGCCTTGGAATAAAGGAGCTTGTATCTCTTTATCTCGGTAGGCTGATCAAGCTGCTTAAGCGCATCCTCCACTTCCTTGACCTTGTCAGGAGTGTCAGTAATGATGACCTGATTGCTCCTTTCATTGATCTCTATCCTGCCGCGGGGAGTTTTCATCGAAAGGAGAATGCTTTTTAGGTCGGCGACATCCGTGTATTCAAGTGTAACCACTTTTGTCTGGAGGCTGGCAAAACGTTCCTGCTGCTGGGAATCCTGCAAGGAATAGACCCGTATTATCCCGTCATCTATAGCATACAGGTAGTTGCTCGCCTTTAGCACGGAATCGAGCGCCTGGGTAGCGCTGACATTGTCCAATTTTACCGTGATCTCACCGGTGACATCCGTGCTAAGCACCAGGCTCATGCCGCTCTGGTCGGCTATCATCTTCAGGATCTCCTCGATGCTCACGTTCTGGGCATCGATATTTACCACCCCGTCTGCAGCAAGAGCAGCCGAGGAAAAAAGCATCAGGAATATAAAAAATACCGAGGAGATAAGAAAATGCCTACTGGATCTCATTAGAGATCTCCTTAATGGCCCTGACGGTTTTGTTCCTTCCCTCAGCCTTTGCCCTGTACAGCGCTTTGTCAACGCATTTTATTAGGTCTGACTTGGCCAAAGCTATGTCCGGATAGCTTGCAACGCCGAAACTGGCCGTCAGGTTGATGACAGTATCCTTATTTCCAAAAGCGTAGTTCTTTATGACCATCCTTATCCTGTCGGCCAGTATAAAAGCACCTTCGAGGTCTGTCTCGGGTAATATAACGGCGAATTCCTCCCCGCCGTACCTGGCCACGACATCCACTTCCCTGCAGATCTTTTTGAGTATCTGGGCTATCTCCCTTAATACCTCGTCCCCCTGGGGATGGCCGTATGTATCGTTGATCTTCTTGAACCCGTCAAGGTCCATCATTATGAGACCGAAAGGCTGCCGGTACCTGGCAGAACGCAGGATCTCTTTGTCCATGGCATCATTAAAATATCTGTAGACATAAAGCCCCGTAAGACCGTCCGTTATGGATAATTCGGTTATCTTCTTGTGAAGGAGTGTGTTATTTATAGCTATGCTCGAATGGCGCGAGATTATCGAAAATATCCTTAGGTCTTCGCCGCTGAATGCGTTCGGAAAAGAATTGGTTACAGCCAGCATGCCTATAGGCCTGTCGCCGGCCGTAAGAAGGTGGGCCTGGAACGAACTTAGAATATTTCTGTTTTCCGAGAATGAATCGGTCAGGTTGTTATTATTAGCCTGATCAACCGAAACCTGTTCCGGCAACAGTCTCCCCCCTGTTAACCTGTTGAACGTTTCTATGATCCTAAGCTTAAATGCGTCTACTTCCTTCTGGGAAGCAGGGTATTTTACTTCTACTATTATACCCGTCTTCATCGCTTCATCGACGAACAACAGCCCGCACAAATGGCAATCGATGGAGCGCTCGATTATCTCCAGTATAGCGTCTATTATTTCTTTATAATCGAGCCGCGCATATATTATATTACTAACTTCCTGTGATATTGTCAACTCATATAATTCGTCATCAAGCGAACGGGCTATATCGGCGAATATCTTCTTCCCGGTCTTGAGTTTTTCTATGCGCTCGTTCGCTTCCTCAAGTTCTTTCTGCCAATGCGATGATTCTATGGCTATGGCTATCTCATTGACTAGTATAGTAAGGAGGGAAAGGTCGTATTCAGAGAATTGTTCCCTGGTTGTCTTGTTGTTTACATTTATTACGCCGACTATCTTATCTTTAACGCGTATAGGCGCGCTTAACAATGAAGGATTGTAGTACCTTCCGGAATTCTGCCTGGAGAACCTTTCGTCCGATTCGACATTCTTTATAAGGAGAGGGCTCCCGGATTTCGCTACCCAGCCGGATATGCCCCTGCCAACCTTTATCCTGGTCTTGCCGATGATGTCATCACTCAGCCCCCTGGAAGCTTTTATGGTAAGCTCTTGGGATTCATCATCAACAAGCATGAGTGAGCCTACTTCCGAGCTGAGCATATTGGTTATTTTTTCCAGGACATCACCTAATATTACCCTGGCTTGCTCCGAATGAAGATTTTGGCATGACTGATAGGTTTCTACGAGCCTTGCAAGCAGTTTCTTGAACTGTTCGCTCTGGGAGTGGAACTTGTTGGAGTTAACACGTCGCTCTATCTCTTCTATCGCCTTGCCGACATTGGCCTCAAAATCGGCCTTATTTATGAATTTTATCGCGTTCTGGCCGCGCTGGGGTTTTATCCCCCAAAACCTGTAGGCTTCTTTCTCGTTCGTTATACAGATCAATAACGGTATATCCGATGTGCGGGGATCGTCCTTGAGAAGTTTATAAACGCAAAATCCGTTGATATCCGTGACGGCGGGATTCAGAAGGATAAGGTCGGGCAATTCTTCGCAGATAAGCTCTATACCATCCAGGCCGTTGGCTGCGCGCTTTACCTCATAATCCCTGCCGGATATGACATCAGAGATGTCGCGCGCAGTAGCTGCATCTTGTTCGATTACTACCGCTTTTTTCCTGTCCAATTAGCCTGCCTCCACATAGCAAAAAGGAGCCTACGCTTCCGGCTCCGGTCTGGATTAATTTAGTATAAACAACACTTGAATAAAATACCTCTAAACAGGTGATTTGTCAAGGAAATTATATTGCTTTTTAGAGGTAATTTGTTGGGGTATGGTGCCGGGAGAGGGGGTCGAACCCTCATAACCTTACGGTCGCGGGATTTTAAGTCCCGTGCGTCTGCCAATTCCGCCATCCCGGCGTTTCTTGGCGCATTAAAAATATAAAGATTTGGAGGCGACGACCGGAATCGAACCGGTGCATCGCGGTTTTGCAGACCGCTCCCTTACCACTTGGGTACGTCGCCTTAAACTAAGGGCGCTTAAGTTTTGGCTTAAGCGCCCCGCATTACTGCGCGAAACACTGTCTGTGCCCTTATCTTATCTTGACATTACCGCCTTTATACAGGTATACACCACCGGTGCCTGCATGGCCCTGGCACGTTACGATAACCGTCTTGGAAGTAGTACCGGGCGTAGGCGTCGCAGCGTACGAATAGACGCTGCTTGACGATGTGCTGCTAGGGCAGCTGAACACCTGCGAGTCATCGATGTACGTCGGAGATGCCATCAAGGCAGCCTGCAGAGTACCCGCGTTCGGGTATCTCTCGTTATTAGCGGCCGTGTACATCTCGAGCGCAGCGCCTATCTGCTTCAAGTTGCTGGCGCAAGTCGTCTTCCTGGCTTGTTCCCTTGCCCTGCCAAGTGCCGGCATAAGTAAACCGGCCAATATAATTATGATTGCCATAACAACCAACAGCTCAATAAGGGTGAAGCCTTTT
>DISH01000007.1 GCA_002421665.1 Candidatus Omnitrophica bacterium UBA6215 | reverse complement strand
ATGACTTCGAGTACAAGGAAGACTTCACCGCCCATACAGGATGGGCTGACATAAAGTATAAGTTCTAACTGTGAAATTATATCTTAGACTGTTAAAATTCGTAAAACCGCACCTTAATACGCTGATCCTTGCGAGTTTATGCATGATGATCAACAGCGTAGTCTTCGGTGTCGTCTCGATAACCGCGGTCATACCGGTGGTTAACAACGTTCTTCGCAATGCCCCCATGAGCGTTCCGGATAAGATGCCGCAGCTCATCAAAAACATCATGACCGGGATCAACTCTGTCCCTCAGATAGACCTTTTCGCATGGATAATAATAAGCATAGTAGCCGCATTTTTTTTCAGGGGTTTGTTCGCTTTCCTGCAGTCCTACCTTATGACAGATGTAAGCACTAAGGTCCTTACCGATCTGCGCAGGGTGGTCTACGACAAGTTACTTGAGTTTTCGCTTGATTTCTACAACAAGGCCCATACCGGCGTGCTCGTTTCCAGGATAACTTATGACACGAGCGTTATCCAGAATTCCATCACCGACGGGATAACGGACCTTGTCTACCAGAGTTCCCAAGTCGCGGTATCGGTATTCATGATATTCTTCCTGCGCGAGATGTATGATATCCAGTGGTCGCTTCTGGTCCTGGGTTTTGTTATCCTCCCTCTCATAATGTTCCCGATAATACGCGTCGGAAAGAAACTCAGGAAGATATCAAGGCAGACGCAGGAGCAGATGGGTTTCGTTACCACGACGCTTGTCGAGACGATAAGCGGGATGCGTATCGTAAAGGCCTTCTCAATGGAAGAGACGGAGAAGGAAAAATTCTCTTCGCAGAACAGGGGTCTTTATAAGATGTTCATGCGATCGGCAAAAAGGGAAAGGTTGCTGGATTGGGCGATAGAGTTCATAGGGGTCGCCTGCGGTTCATTCGTCCTGTGGCTCGGAGGCCGGAAGATAATAATGAACTCGGCCGACCCGGCCGGTTTCATCGCGTTCATATTGGCTGTATTCCTTTTAGCCAGGCCGCTTAGCCGCCTCGGCAAGATCAATTCCATAAACCAGAAGGCATTGGCTGCCGCGGACAGGATATTCGAGATCCTTGATGCCAAGTCCAGCGTGCTTGAGAAACCGGCCGCCGAGACCCTTGCTCCTTTAAAAGGGGACATACGCTTCAAAGACGTGTCTTTTTCCTACGGGAACGAAGACGTCCTTTCGGGGATAAATATAGAAGCCAGGAAGGGCCAGATAATAGCCATAGTAGGTCCCAGCGGGAGCGGCAAGTCCACGATAGTTAATCTTATACCCCGTTTTTACGATACAGGCAAAGGCACAGTCCTGGTGGATGGGACCGATATAAGGAACGTTACCTTCTCGTCGCTGAGAGGTCAGATCGCCATCGTTACCCAGGAGACCATACTCTTCCATGACACGATAAAGGCGAACATATCTTACGGCAGGCCGGGGACTTCCGACGAAGACATCATTAAGGCGGCGAAGATCGCGAACGCACACGACTTCATTTCAGCCCTGCCTGACGGCTACGATACTATAGTCGGCGAACGAGGCCACAGGCTTTCCGGCGGCGAGCGCCAGAGGATAGCCATAGCCAGGGCAGTCCTTAAAGATGCGCCTATACTCATACTTGATGAAGCCACTTCACAGCTTGACATGGAATCAGAGTCCCTGGTCCAGGACGCCATAGAAAAACTCATGAAAGGCAAGACAGCGTTTGTGATAGCCCACAGGCTTTCCACGGTCAAGTTTGCCACAAAGATAGTGGTCCTGGACAAGGGCAGGATAGCAGAGTCGGGTACCCACGAGGAACTTCTGCGCGCCAACGGCCTCTATAAGCGCCTTTACGACCTTCAATTCCTCGAGGAATCGGTCAAAAAGTAGGCAAAAAAGCCTTGAAATAACCCCTCAATTGTGATAAAATCACTCGGTTTAGTGTTCCTTAGTCCAAATAATCGGAAAACATAAAGGAGGAAGTTGAATTGGCAGCTACACAGACGATTAAGCAGTTGCTTGAAGCGGGGGTCCACTTCGGGCATCAGAAGAAGCGCTGGAACCCCAAAATGAAGAAATTCATATTCGGCGAAAAGAACGGGATCTATATAATAGACCTCGAAAAGACCGAAAAAGCCATGGAGAAAGCCCTTGGTTTCCTCAGGGAGGTCGCCTCGCAGGGCGAGTTGGTCCTTTTCGTAGGTACCAAGAAACAGGCGAAGGATGTTGTAAAAGAAGAGGCCGCGCGCTGCGGCATGTTCTATGTGACCGAAAGGTGGCTTGGAGGTATGCTTACCAACTTTGCCACCATAAAGAAGTCCATAAAGAGACACAAAGAGATAACCAAGATGCAGGAAGACGGCACCTTCGAGAAACTCTCTAAGAAAGAAACTGCCAAGCTGGGCAGGGAGCTCGCTAAGCTCAACCGCGACCTGGAGGGCGTTATCGATATGGGTAAACTTCCGGCCGCTATATTCATAATAGATTCCAAGAAAGAAGAGATCGCCGTGGCCGAAGCCAACAAGCTTGGGATATCGGTCGTAGGGCTTATCGATACTAACTGCGACCCGGATAAAATATTATATCCGATACCCGGAAATGATGACGCCATACGTTCTATCAAGCTGGTCTCCGGACTGGTATCTAATGCAATTTCAGAGGGCCGCAAGGCTTACCTGGACAATAAGGCCGCAGAAGAAGCCAGGCACGCTGAAGAAGATAATGAGAACGTTGAGGTTGACGAAGATGCCGCGGAAGAGCTGAAGAAGAAGGTCTTAAAGGGGAAGAAGACCGAACCCGCAGAACCCGCCACGAAGAAGAAAAAGACAACGAAGGTTTAATATGTCGACTATGATAAAAGCAGAAGACGTAATGAAGCTCAGGGAATCTACCGGTGCCGGGGTGATGGCCTGCAAAGAAGCGCTTACGAAGTCCGGCGGCGATACAAAGAAGGCTATAGAGATACTCAAGGAGAAGGGGCTCAAGACCGCAGAGTTGAAGTCCCTGCGTAAAGCGAAAGCCGGCGCCGTACATTCTTACATACATCACGACTCAAGGATAGGCGTCCTCGTGGAAGTCAACTGCGAGACCGATTTCGTGGCCAGGACCGAGGATTTCCAGAAACTGGTCAGGGACCTTGCGCTCCAGGTAGCGTCGGCCAGCCCGAAGTATCTTAAGAAGGAAGACGCGCCGAAGGATTTGAGCGAAGAGGAAGTAAAGCAGCTCTGTCTCTTCGAGCAGCCTTTCGTAAAAGATCCTTCGCTTTCCATGAAAGATTACGTAACGCAGGTTATAGCCAAGACCGGCGAGAATATTATCGTAAAAAGGTTCACAAGGTTCCAGCTGGGCGAAGAGGCGTAAATAATGGCTAAGACGGGCAAGCTGCTTTTTAAGAGGGTCCTTCTTAAAATAAGCGGCGAGTCTTTGAGCGGCAACGACGGATATGGGATAGATCCCAAGGCCTGCTCCGAGATAGCCGAGAGGATAAAAGAAGTTAGGGACCTCGGCATAGAGATAGCCGTTGTCATAGGCGGCGGGAATATAATACGCGGAGAAAAATTTGCCGCCAAGGGTATGGACCGTTCGACAGCCGATTATATGGGCATGCTTGCCACCGTGATCAACGGTATGGCGGTGCAGGACGCCCTCGAGAAGCTCGGCTGCTTTACAAGGGTAATGACCGCTATCCAGATGGAACAGATCGCCGAGCCTTATATAAGGCGCAGGGCGATGCGGCACCTGGAAAAAGGCAGGGTCGTAATATTTGCCGCCGGGACAGGAAACCCGTATTTTACGACGGATACCGCCGCGGTCCTCAGGGCGATAGAGGTTGGCGCCGATGTAATACTCAAGGCCACGAAGGTCGACGGCATATATTCGGCGGACCCTGTAATAGACAAGCGCGCGAAGAAATATGACAAGCTGAAATATATAGAGGTCATCAGCAGGGGACTTAAGGTGATGGATTCGACCGCAATAAGCCTTTGCATGGACAACCGTCTTCCCATAGTCGTTTTTAACCTTAACGTTAAAGGCAATATCAAGCGTGCCTGTATGGGTGAAAAGGTCGGCACGATCGTCTCATAATTTGAGAAAGGGCGGATAGAGATGAGTTTTAGCGGTCATACGGTCAAAGATGTAATGCGCGATGCGGAAGAGCATATGAAGAAGAGCGCAGAAGTGCTGGCCCATGAATTTTCGACTGTTCGCACCGGCCGCGCTTCACCTTCTTTGGTTGACGGCATAAAGGTGGATTATTACGGCGCCCCGACGCCTTTAAAATCGCTCGCGGCTATCTCCACTCCTGACGCCAAGAGCATAGTGATACAACCGTGGGACGCATCGGCAAATGCCGAGATAGAGAAGGCTATACTTAAGTCGGAGCTCGGGATAACCCCGGTAAATGACGGAAAGCTCATAAGGCTTGTTATACCCGACCTTTCGAAAGAACGCCGCGTGGAATTGACGAAGATCGTCAAGAAGATGGCCGAAGACGGCAGGATATCGGTGCGCAATGTCCGCCATAGCGCCATAGAGCATCTCAAGAAGATAGAGAAAGACAAGCTGATAACGGAAGACGATAAGTTCGACGGCCAGGAACAGATACAGAAGCTTACCGACAAGCATATTGCGAAGATCGAGGAGTTACTTGTCGCTAAGGAAAAAGAGATAACAGAGATATAGCAAGTGAGCCGCTAGCTCATCCGGTAGAGCAACGGCCTTTTAAGCCGTGGGTGCTGAGTTCAAGTCTCAGGCGGCTCACCATTTTTTTGCTCAAAAGATATGCTCGACCTAAAGTTCATAAGGGATAACCCGGATAAAGTCAAAAAAGCCTGCGCGGACCGCGGAAAACCCGCGGATATCGACGGGCTTTTGACTCTTGACGAGAGACGCCGCAAGGCCTTAAAGGAATCCGAAGAGATCAAACGCGGAAAGAATATCGCTTCGGACGAGATCGCGCAGCTTATACGCGAGAAGAAGGACCCTAAGGCGAAGATCGCCGAGATGAAAGCCATCTCCGAAAAAGAGAAGGCCCTTGACGAAGAGGTCCGCGCTATCGAGAAAGACATACAGGCGGCGCTCTACAATATCCCGAATATACCGCATGCGTCCATCCCGGTAGGAAAGGATGCCTCGGCTAACAAGATTGTCAGATCATGGGGCGACGGAAGGAAGTTTTCATTCAAACCGAGAACGCACGTAGAACTCGGTGAATATCTGGATATAATCGATCTGCCCCGTGCGACCAAGATATCGGGCACTAATTTCCCCTTGTTTAAGGGCGACGGTGCAAAACTTGAACGCTCTTTGATAAATTTCATGCTCGACCTGCATACCAAGCAGCACGGATACAGGGAAGTATTCCCGCCTTTCCTGGTTAACCGCGCCGCAATGACAGGGACCGGGCAGCTTCCAAAGTTCGAAGAAGATATGTACAGGCTCAAGGACGACGACCTTTTCCTGGTGCCTACGGCCGAAGTCCCGCTTACCAACCTGCACATGAACGAGATCCTCGAAGAAGGGGACCTTCCCGTATACTATACGGCCTATACCGCGTGTTTCAGGCGGGAGGCGGGTTCTTACGGCAAAGAGACGAAAGGGCTTATGAGGGTCCACCAGTTCGACAAGGTGGAACTGGTCAAGTTTGTCAAACCCGCATCTTCCTACGACGAGTTGGAAAAACTGGTAGGGAACGCGGAGACGGTCCTCCAAAAACTTGGGCTGCAATACAGGGTGGTGATGCTTTCAACCGGGGACCTGAGTTTTTCGGCGGCAAAGTGCTATGATTTCGAGGCGTTCGCGCCAGGCGTCAACGCGTGGCTCGAAGTATCAAGCTGTTCAAATTTCGAGGATTTCCAGGCGCGCCGCGCCAACATAAAATACAGGATAAAAGAGACGGGAAAGTCCGAATACGTGCATACGCTTAACGGTTCGGGTGTCGCCATGGCCAGGACGGTCATCGCCATACTGGAGAACTACCAGAACGAGGACGGCAGCGTAACCATACCCGAAGTCCTTAGGCATTACATGGACGGCAGGGACAGGATATTACCACCTAAAAAGTAATGGGCCGCATAGCGAAATTCGTGTTTTCGATCCTCGCGATCCCCTTCGTAATATCGTTTTCATACGCCCTTTACCGCGAGATAGGAAAGATATATTCGCTCGACAGTAACCAGGGTTATTTTATCCTGGGTGCGGTCATATACCTGATAATACATACGGTCTTTTTCAAGCCGAACGTATTATATATTTTCGGACACGAGCTGACACACGCCATCGCGATGTTCATCTCGGCCGGGAAGGTCAAGAGTTTCAAGGTCTCGAAGAAGGGCGGGGAGGTCAAGGGCACAAAGTCCAACGTATTCATAAGCCTGGCGCCATATTTTTTCCCGACATATACCCTTATAATCATGCTTGTCTGGCACATAGCCAGGCAGATATGGAACATAAGGGATTATATATCGATATTCCTTTTCTCCGTCGGGCTTACGCTTACGTTCCATTTCGTGATGACCGTCGAGTTCCTGAAGACGAAACAGCCGGACCTGATAAAGAGCGGTTATCTTTTTTCGATAGTGCTGATATATTTGATAAACCTGGCGATCGCAGCGCTTATACTGAATTTCGTGTTCGCGGATTTTTCGTTCAAGAGCTATGCCCTGAACGCCTATGAGGCGGGCAAGGGGATATATATTTGGCTCTGGAGGCAGATGTTCTCGCTCAGCCCGAGGTTCCGGTTCAATTTTTAGGTTGATGGAACGCGGGCACCATAAGGGAAGACAGGGCGAACGGAGGAGTGGCAGAGTGGTTGAATGCGGCGGTCTTGAAAACCGTTGAGGGTGCAAGCCCTCCAGGGGTTCGAATCCTCTCTCCTCCGCCATAGAATTCCCGCTATTTGTATTTATGAATTCATCCCGAGTTCAGCCCGGAAGGATTTTTGGCGTTTATGCCAAAAATACGAAGGGCTTCTTGAACGAGGGATAGAGGGCTAGCATGCATAAAAAGATTTTATTCTTACTATTTCTATCGTCTTTGATGATATTCGCGTCCGAATCGAAAGGAGGCGTTGCCATGAAGTTGACTTCACCCGATTTTACGGATAAAGGCAACTTGCCCGCGAAGTTCACCGCGGATGGGCAGGAGATAAACCCTTCGCTCGATATCGAAGGGATCCCGCAGGGAACGCAGAGCCTCGTGCTGATAATGGATGATCCTGACGCACCGAAAGGGACTTTCACGCATTGGGTTGTCTTCGACATTCCGGTAACGGGCAGGATAAACGAGGACAGCGTCCCCGGCAAGCAGGGGCTGAACTCCATAGGCGAATACGGATACGTAAGCCCGATGCCGCCAAGCGGGACGCACAGGTATGTGTTCAAGATATACGCGCTCGACTTAAAGCTTGGGTTGCCCGAGGGCGCGAAACGCGCCGCGATCGAGCAGGCGATGCAAGGCCATATATTGGCCCGGGCGGAATTGACGGGTTTGTATAAGAGAAGCAGGTAAGCAACTACTCCTCGGAATATATCCTCGGAGTCCTCGCGCAGCAACAGAAAAAATATGGCGCCCGGAGAGTTGGCAGAGTGGTCGAATGCGGCGGTCTCGAAAACCGTTGTCGACGTAAGTCGACCGGAGGTTCGAATCCTCCACTCTCCGCCATGTTTCAGAAGGGTACAGGGATGAAGATAGAGATCCTCGGCACAGGCTGCCCGAAATGCAGGCAGCTTACAGCCAACGTCGAAGCTGCGGTCAGGGAACTGGGCATACAAGCCGAGATAGACAAGGTCACGGAGATCGACAGGATAGCCGAATACGGCGTAATGATGACCCCGGCGCTGGCTGTTGACGGCAAGGTGGTTTCGTCCGGAAAAGTTCTCAGCAAGGACGAGATCGGGAAGATTTTTCGAGGACGAGAGCGATAATGCCCAGAAAAGCCCTATTGGCCTTATGTATACTCGGTTTTGCGGTTGCCTCTTTCGCCGCGGACGGGCCTGGAAGCGGCAAGGTATATGCCTATTATTTCCACGGTAATGCGCGCTGCCCGACCTGCCACAGACTCGAACAGTACTCAAGGGAAGCCGTAGAGAGCGGATTCAAAGATGAGATCGCATCCGGAAAGGTAGAATTCAGGGCGATAAACGTAGACGAGAAGGGCAACGAACACTACGTAAACGACTACCGGCTCTACACAAAGTCCCTCATCATCTCCCTCGTCAAGAACGGTAAGGAAGTCAAGTCAAAGAACCTCACTAAAATTTGGGAATATGCCGGCGATAGACAGAAGTTCCACGACTACGTAACAGGAGAGGTAAAGGGATTTCTTAAGGAGCTCTGATGGACGGCATGTCTGCTGGAGTGATTTCCGCGCTTTGGTTCGGTATATTGACCTCTATAAGCCCGTGCCCGCTGGCGACTAATATAGCCGCCATCAGTTTCCTGTCGAAGAGGATTACCAGCCCGCGCATGGTACTCTTATCGGGTCTCGCCTATACGGCCGGCAGGATGTCCTCCTATGCGGTCCTCGGCTTCATTATCATAAGTTCGCTTTTGAGCGTGCCCGTATTGGCGAATTTCCTGCAGAAATACATGAACAGGGCGTTGGGGCCCATATTGATATTGACGGGTCTGGTCCTGCTCGACATAATAAAGTTCGTGGTCCCCGGATTTACCATCCCGCAGAGGCACCAGGAGAAGCTTGCCGGTTCGGGGGCGGGAGGCGCGTTTCTGCTCGGGCTGGTCTTTGCCTTGGCGTTCTGTCCTGTCTCGGCAGCCCTGTTCTTCGGCAGCCTCATACCGCTTGCGCTGAACAACAAGTCCGGCCCGTTATTGCCGTTCATCTACGGCACAGGGACGGGCATACCGGTCCTGGTATTCGCTTTCATGATAGCGCTCGGGGTCAAGTCCCTGGGCCGCTGGTTCGGCCGCCTTGCGAGGCTCGAGTATTACATGAGAAAGATCACCGGCGCCTTGTTCGTATTGATCGGCCTGTATTATTTCGTAATATTCATATTCGGGATACATTAGGAGGCATATAAAGTGCAATACACAAAACGCGAGTTGTCCCTGCTGGACAAGCTTCTTACCCCGCTCATATTCCTCGCGATGGGGGCGGGGATCGCTTTGGGGTATTTTGCCCCCGGGGCTACGCAGGCAATATCCGAGATGCAAGTCGGCACGACCTCGATACCCATCGCCGTCGGCCTTATCCTGATGATGTATCCGCCTCTCGCAAAGGTCAAGTATGAGGAGATAGGGAAAGTTTTTAACAATAAGAGACTTCTCGTCCTGTCGCTCGTGCAGAACTGGCTGATCGGCCCGGTCTTCATGTTTATTTTGGCGGTTGTCTTCCTGCGTAATTATCCGGAGTATATGATAGGCGTCATCCTTGTCGGCCTGGCGAGATGCATCGCAATGGTCATAGTCTGGAACGAATTGGCCGGGGGGGACAGGGAGTTTGCGATAGGCCTTGTCGCGTTCAACGCGCTGTTCCAGGTGCTGTTCTATGCGGCATATATCTTTGTCTTCATCACCGTGGGCCTTAACTGGCTCGGGCTTGTCAAGGGATTGGATGTCAGGATATCGATGGTAGAGGCGGCAAAGACGGTCCTTTTCTACCTCGGGATACCGTTCCTCGCCGGCGCCCTGACCCGCGCAAGCCTTCTTAAGATAAAAGGTAAAAAATGGTACGAGGATATTTTTATCCCGAAGATAAGCCCGGTCACGCTTGTCGCGCTGCTGTTCACGATAATCGTCATGTTCTCACTGAAAGGGCAGTATATAATCCGGCAGCCGTTCGATGTCGTCAGGATAGCGATACCTCTTGTCATATATTTTTTCGTGATGTGGTTCGCGACATTCTTCATCGCGAGGAAGATGGGCATCGGGTACGGCCAGACCACGGCCGTCTCTTTTACCGCGGCAAGCAATGATTTTGAGCTGGCGATAGCGGTAGCCATTGCTATCTTCGGTATCGGCTCCAGCCAGGCTTTTGCTACGGTCATCGGACCGCTAATAGAAGTCCCGGCGCTAATAATTCTTGTTAATGTCGCTTTACGATTCAAGAGAGGTGTTTTCCGCACTTAAGTAGTCAGGGAGGAGTAGTTGGGATGAATTTTTATCGGCTTTTGATGCGTCCGTTCTTATACAGGACTATCGGACGACTGCCATGGCCGAGACATGTGACCATGACCATAGTGCCGGGAGAGCTGGGTCCTAAATCCATGTTGTATTCGTATGTGTTAGAACTTGGTTTGTTCGCGGCCAAGGCGCTAGGGCAGGTGAATACCGACGCGTCATCTATATAAGTGGGAGCCTTCGTGAGCGCGTACATGAATTCACCGGGGGTCATGATATCGTTTCCGAGGTAATTACCGTCATGGTCTGCCGCATACATTTCCAAGGCCAGATGTATCTGTTTTAAATTGTTCGCGCAGGTAGTCCTTCTGGCCATATCCCTTGCCTTGCCGACTGCCGGTAAAAGTAATCCCGCAAGCAGCAAGATTATAGCCATGACCACCAGAAGCTCCATAAGGGTAAAGCCGTTCTTTTTGCGCATCATTTTCTCCTTTGCAGGTTTTTAGTATTTGTAATTAGAGACTACTCCCGGGAGGCTGCTTTGTCAAGCCTGAACCCTCGTGAACCTGTTTGCCGTTTATCCTATTGATTTACCGTCGATAATGAGGTAAGATATTGCCTCACGGAGAGGTGTGAGAGCGGTTGAATCAGCACGCTTGGAAGGCGTGTGAGCCCCTAAAGGGCTCCCAGGGTTCGAATCCCTGCCTCTCCGCCATTTATTTTTACCACCGTTAATGGTATAATCCTCCCATGACTAAAAAACACGTTGTACGCAAAAAAAGCAAGCCTGCGGACTGCATAAATTGCCTTGAATGCAAGAGCCAGTCCGACTGCTGCAGGATCGGGGCCTGGATAGACCTCGATGAGGCCAAGAAGATACTTGAGCTTGGCCTTAAAGGTGATTTTTTCCATCTTGAGAAGGATAAAAGCTTCCCGTCCGGCTACCGTATCGGGACCAGCATAGAGGACGAAAAATGCACCTTCCTGGACCCGGACGGACTCTGCTCGATACACAAGCTGGATTATTCCCTCAAGCCCAGGACATGCATAGAGTTCCCGTACGAGGACGGCAAGCTTTCGGACTACGCGGATGTGCTATGCACGGTCTACAAGTCCAGGATCAAGAAGAAAAAGAATAAGTGATGCAGGCCAGGACTGTCCGTATTCTTTTCTTGGCGGTATTTCTTTCTTCTGCCGGCGCGGTTATGGCGGAGAGCACCTACCGGTCTTGGGATTTCCCGTGTCCGGGACCGGGAAGTGAATACTCCCGCGTCGCCATATCGGGGGACGGCAACAGCGTTATAGCTGCAGCAGGCCGGGAGATACACTTTTTTACCAAAAGCAGCGGAAAGCCCAGATGGATATTTAAGGACGGCCCGGATGCCTGCCTGGACCTTGCCATATCGGACGACGGAGAATTAGCCGCGGCTTGCGGCAGGAAGATAATATTGTTCCGGAGGGACTCATCCGAGCCGGCATGGGTTTACGCTCCTGAAGCGCCGGCACTTTTTGATCGCGCGGAAATGTCGCCTGACGGCCGGTACCTTACCGTTTACGGCAAAAAAGTTTCCGACGGTTCCGGGATAAAGCTTTTGTTTCGCGAAGACAGCCCGGTCCCGGAAGGTTCGTGGATAGGGGAGAATCCTTCCGCTGCGCGCGGAAATAACGGTATCTCCGTTAGCTCGAGCGGAGGGGATATAGTCTTTGGGGGCAAAGAGCTCCGGTTCAGGGAAGTACCCCCGGAAGTGGTTATTGAAGTTGAGGATGCGGCAAAAGTATATACAGGGGGTTCTGAATTCAGGCTTCGTGCCCATATCTCCAATCCCGGTAAAGAGAATGTACTGAACCTCGGCATAACACTTGAATGGCCTGGAGAGGAAAAGGTATCTGTTTCTGAAATACCCGTGGTGGTTGACGCGCACACTGACCGTGACCTGGACATTTCGTTCAAGGTGCCGCCAACGGCGCACATAAAAAGCGCATCTGCCGCAAAGACAAAGGTTTGCGGTACGGTTTATATAAACGAGGACTCTACACGGGCACGTTTGAGCGAAGATACGTTCATTTTCTTCTATCTTATGCCCGCGAAATAAGGTATAATACGTCCTTCCGCAATGATAAAACAAGAAAACCTTAGGAACATAGCCATTATTGCCCATGTTGACCACGGCAAGACCACTCTCGTAGATGCCATATTAAGGCAAACGAGGGTCCACCGTAATATTGAGGATATGGGCGAACGTATAATGGACTCGATGGACCTTGAGCGTGAACGCGGTATTACAATACGCGCCAAGAACGCGAGCGTCACGTATAAAGGCGTCAAGATAAACATCGTGGATACCCCCGGCCACGCGGATTTCGGCGGCGAGGTAGAGAGGATACTGCGCATGGTCGACGGCGTCCTGCTGCTTGTCGACGCCAAGGACGGGCCGATGCCGCAGACCCGTTTTGTCCTGCGCAAAGCCCTTGAACTCGGCCTGAAGGCCATAGTCGTGGTCAACAAGGTAGACCTTCCAGACGCGCAGGTCGACGATGTGGTAAACAGGACCTTCGACCTTTTCGTTGAGCTCAACGCGAGCGACAAGCAGCTGGATTTCCCGATAGTATATGCTTCGGCCATACAGGGGACCGCTACGCTGGACATGCACCACGTCTCGGAGAATGTATTTCCCCTGCTGGACACCATACTCAAGAAGATAGACCCCCCGACGGTCGACCCGGACGCGCCGCTGCAGATCTTGATACTTTCCCTCCTTGGGGATTATTACAAGGGCAAGATGGGCATCGGCAAGATAACCGGCGGGCACCTTAAAGTCGGCGACAATGCCGCTCTTGTGCGCCGGGACGGTTCGAAAGAAGTATCTAAGATAACGGCTATACTTACATACGAGGGTTTGGATCGTATTGAGCGTGAAGACGCTTCCGCCGGAGAAATAGTGGCGGTCGCCGGTTTTGACGATGTCGGGATCGGAGATACCGTGACCGACCCGCAGGATCCCAGACCGCTTACCCCTCCGCAGATAGATGAACCGACGGTCCAGATGACCTTCGGGGTAAATACCAGTCCATTTGCCGGCCGCGAGGGGAAATATGTGACATCCCGTAATATAAGGGACAGGCTGCTTAAAGAGACCGAGACTAACGTATCGCTCAGGGTCAACGAAACGTCGGCTTCCGACTCATTTTTGGTTTCCGGAAGAGGGGAGCTTCATCTGGCCATTCTCATAGAACAGATGCGCCGCGAGGGGTTCGAATTGCAGGTATCGCAGCCGGAAGTCATCTACCATGAGAAAGACGGCGTAAGGCATGAACCTTACGAATTCCTTACGATAGAGGTCCCCGCCGAGTACCAGGGGGCCGTTATAGAAGAGATAGGCCGCAGGAAAGGCAAACTGAAGCATGTTTCGCAAAGTGCGACGGGTTCACTGCATCTCGAATACCAGATATCCACCCGCGGCATAATAGGCCTTAAAGGCGCCCTGATGACCAAGACCAGGGGTATGGCGATAGTTAACCACGTATTTGATGAATATAAACCCGTAGAGGCCGGCGCTTTTAACGTGGAACCGAGAGGCTCCCTGGTCGCCATAGAGGCGGGTGTCTCCACGGCGTATGCTCTGGAAAACGCGCAGCAGCGCGGAGAGCTTTTTATAGGTCCGAATGTTGATGTATATGAAGGGATGATAGTTGGCGAGAATCCCAGGGGAGAAGACCTGCCCCTTAGCCCGGTCAAGACGAAGAAATTGACGAATATGAGGTCTTCGACCGCGGACATAGCGGTAGTGCTGACACCCCCGAGGGAGATGACCCTCGAGTTGGCGATAGAATATATCGGGCCTGACGAACTGGTAGAGGTGACCCCGAAGACCATACGTCTGCGCAAGAAGATACTCGATACACTTGCGCGCAAACGCGCGGACAGGGACAAGGAGTAAAATAATGGCTGCAAATTTTTCGTTCGATATAGTATCGGAAGTAGATATGCAGGAAGTGGATAACGCCGTCAACCAGGCCAAGAAGGAACTCTCACAGAGGTTCGATTTCCGCGGCAGCAAGTCCTCTATAGACCTTAACCGCGAGGAGAAGAAGATAACGCTTATCGCCGATGATGATTTCAAACTCCGCTCGTTGCATGACATACTCAACGGAAGAGTAATAAAACGCAATATCTCGATAAAGGCCCTTACTTACAAAGAACCCGAGAAGGCGTTCGAGGGGACATTCAGGCAGGTGGTAGAGCTCAATTGCGGCATCCCCAGGGAAAAGCAGAAAGACCTTGTTAAACTGATAAAAGACCTCAATCCCAAGATCCAGACGCAGATAGAAGGGGAGAAGGTAAAGGTCTCATCCCCGAAAAAAGATGACTTGCAGGCGGTTATAACCCACCTGCGGGCTGCGGAATTCCCGCTTCCTTTGCAATTCACGAATTACAGATAAACGTTTTTTATGATATAATTTTGTTGTTTAAGTGCGCCCGTAGCTCAATTGGATAGAGCGTTGGTCTACGGAACCAAAGGTTGGGCGTTCAACCCGCCCCGGGCGCGCCATCAACTCCCGGTATCGGTCGTTGTGAGTTATCCCGCAGCCTGCGATGTATTTTTGCGAACGCAAAAATGCGAGCGTATAGGCAAGGGATAAGTTGAGCGAAGAGTAAGATTAAATATGTTAAATCAGCATGAACTTTATATGTCCGAGGCCCTAAAACAGGCCTGCGACGCGTTCGAGAAGGACGAAGTGCCTGTAGGGGCGGTCATAGTGCATAAGGGCCGTATAATAGCTCGCGCGCACAACCAGATAGAGACGCTCAAAGACCCGACGGCGCACGCCGAAATGATAGCCGTAACACAGGCGGCTGCGTATCTCGGGAGCGAACGCCTGACGGATTGCTCGATATACGCGACGATAGAACCGTGCTCGATGTGCGCGGGGGCCCTTGTCCTGGCCAGGGTAAAGAACATCTTTTACGGCGCGAAAGATCCCAAAACGGGTGCCTGCGGATCGGTATTTAATATCGCCGGCAGCAAAAAATTGAACCACAGGATAAAGGTTACCGGCGGCATACTTGCTCAGGAATGCGGATCGGTGCTGACGGAGTTTTTTAGGGAGAAGAGAAGGGAAGGGAGGAAGTAAGCCCCGATAGCGGGATGCCGCTTCATAGACGCGTAAAAATTCTGTACCATAATTTTTACGCATTCAACGGCATGAATTGTAACAACTGATAGCGGAATTTCAGGAGAGGTGGCTGAGTGGCCGAAAGCAGTCGCCTGCTAAGCGATTGACCTGCCCAAAAGCGGGTCCCTGGGTTCGAATCCCAGCCTCTCCGCCATTTGACAAGCGATAAGTAATATGTTTTAATAGAACCACATTTCGCAGGGAATCCGGTGGGAACCCGGAACTGTACCCGCAACTGTATGCAGGCGCGTTTTACGGCCTGTGAGTCAGAACTCGAAGTCCTCCGGGAATAGAGGTGCCGAAATAGTCTTTAACAAAAGATTATTTACCCAATCTCTATATCGGAGATTGGGTTTTTTGTTTTCAGTTAGTTCAGATAAAGGAGCAGAGGAGCAGGGATGAAGACTTACGCTTACGGTTTTCCGAGGATAGGCAGGAACAGGGAATATAAAAAAGCCATCGAAGGCCTCTGGAACAGGAAAGTAAAAGAACTCGATGTCACCGCTGCATTGTCCGGGATCCAGCGTGATAATGAAGCGGTATATGCAGGCAAGGTTGACGTGTTCCCGGAGGGGGAGATGTCGTTTTACGACCCCATGCTGGATACGGCTATCCTTTGCGGGATCTATGACCCGAAGGGCCTGGCGGAATATTACGAACTCTGCCGCGGGTCCCGTGCCCTTGAGATGACCAAATGGTTCAACACTAATTACCATTACCTGGCTGCAGACCTTAGCGGGGCCAAAGCCTCTTCTTTCAGGCCCAATATCGATAATCCGAACCTGTTCTTCAAGAAGCGCAATTACCCTTCTTTTATAGGGCCGTTCACTTTCCTGAAATTATCCAAAGGCATCGACAAAAAGAAATTCGCGGACCTCTTCATGTCATTGACGGGGGTATATAAGGAGATAATCGGCGGTTATGAGAAGGTGCAGATCGATGAACCCGCGTTTGTCACGGACCTGGAAAAGCCGGAGATCGCCCTGATAAAAGAAGGCTATCGCCTGTTGGGCGGGTCCGGAAGCAGGATAACCCTAATGACCTATTATGATTCCGTGGATTTCATGGAAGAACTGTTGTC
The DNA here is from genome assembly GCA_002421665.1 of Candidatus Omnitrophica bacterium UBA6215. Taxonomy (GTDB): domain Bacteria; phylum Omnitrophota; class Gorgyraeia; order Pluralincolimonadales; family Pluralincolimonadaceae; genus UBA6215. The sequence goes on along the minus strand of DISH01000007.1, from coordinate 285,828 downwards.
CTTGCCGGTCTCGGCGGTGGGGCTGGATTTCGTGCGCGGGGCCGAAGGTTATGAATATATATTAAAGAATGGTTTTCCCGCGGACAAAACCCTTATCGCCGGCCTGGTAGACGGCCGGAATGTATGGAAGAACGATATCCGGATCTCGACGGAAAGGTTGAAGATGCTTTCGGCCAAGGCAAAAGACATTATGGTCTCGAACGCCGCGCCGTTGTATCATTTGCCGGTTGCCGTTTCGGTCGAGACGGCCCTTGACGATAAACTGAAAAACCGCCTTTCGTTCGCCGAAGAGAAACTCTCCGAAATAAGCCTGATAAGCGAATGTTTTGAGGGCAAGACCCCTGTTCCCGAAAGGCTTTCCTCGAGAGGGTACGGGAGAGACGACTCCGTGCGCGAAAGGACAAAAGCGCTCAAGGAGAGCGATTTTATAAAGAAGATCCCCGTAACGAAGCGCCGGAAAAAACAGGACGAGGGGCTCAACCTGCCGTTATTCCCTACCACCACGATAGGCAGTTTTCCCCAGACTGCCGAAGTCAGGGACAAGAGGGCCGCTTACCTCAAAGGCGAGATCACGGCTTCGTCCTACAAGGAATTCATACACGCGGAGATAGGGAAACTGGTAAGGTTCCAGGAGGACCTGGGCCTGGATGTCCTGGTGCACGGGGAATTCGAGAGGACCGACATGGTCGAGTTCTTTGCCCAGAAACTTTCCGGCATAGCCACTACCGGAAAAGGTTGGGTGATATCATACGGGACCCGCGCTTACAGGCCGCCTATAATCTTTGGCGATGTTTCCCGCCCGGCCCCTATGACGCTTGAGGAGATAGAATATGCCCAAGCGACCACGATGAAGCCGGTAAAAGGAATGTTGACGGGACCCGTGACGATAATTTCGTGGAGTTATTGCAGGGAAGATGTACCGGAGCCTGAGGTGGCGTACCAGATCTCCCTTGCCCTGAAAGACGAAATAACCGATTACGAGAAAGGAGGGATAAAGATAGTCCAGGTGGACGAACCGGCGTTCCGGGAGAAAGCGCCTATCAAGAGACGCGGATGGGAAGAATATTTCGATTGGGCGGTAAAATCGTTCAACCTCGCCACGAACACAGACCCCGGTACGCAGATACATACGCATATGTGCTATTCAGAGTTTGGCGAGATCATCGATTATATTAACCGCCTCGATTTCGATGTAATAACTATAGAGGCTTCTCGGAGCAAAGGTGATATAATCAAGGCGTTCGAGAATATCGATTTTAAGCGCCAGATCGGCCTGGGGGTATGGGACATACATTCCCCGCATGTGCCGTCGGTCGATGAGATGCTGGATATCGTCAAAAGGTCCCTGGAAAAGATCCCGAAGGAAAATTTCTGGCTGAACCCCGATTGCGGCCTTAAGACAAGGGGTTGGCCGGAGACGAAAGAATCTTTGCGCAACCTTATGGAAGCGGCCAAAATAATGCGGAGGTAAGCATGGAGAAATTCGTAAAGGAAGGATTAAAGTATATAACCAAGAGGGACGGCAAGAAGGTCGAGTTCAACGTCCGCAAGATCACCGACGCTATAACTAAGGCGGGCAACGCGACCGGTGAGTTCGGGGAAGATATAGCGAAAGTGCTTACCTTAAAGGTCCTGACGCTGGCCGCCCAGCTCGAGTTGGGCGATATGCCGACGGTCGAGCAGGTGCAGGATATTGTAGAAGAGGTCCTGCTGGCTTCTCCTTACAAGAAGACGGCCAAGGCATACATCCTTTACCGTGAACAGCGCAAAGGCGTCAGGGAGATAACCTCAAAGTTCAACGTGGATCTCGTTGACCAATACCTTTCGAGGGCCGATTGGCAGGTAAAAGAGAACAGTAATATGGGTTTCTCCCTGCAGGGCCTTAATAATTACATCTCCTCGGAAGTAAGCAAGATATACTGGCTTAATAAGATATACCCCGAAGAGATAAAGAATGCTTACCTTGAAGGCGACATGCATATCCACGACCTCGGGATAATAAGCGCCTATTGCGTAGGATGGGATCTCTACGACCTTCTTATCGAGGGTTTCCGCGGCGCATCCGGAAAGGTGGAGTCAAGGCCGGCAAAGCACTTGCGCACCGCGCTGGGCCAGGTGACGAATTTCTTTTATACCCTGCAGGGCGAGGCCGCCGGCGCGCAGGCCTTCTCGAATTTCGATACGCTGTTGGCGCCCTTTATACGTTTCGACCAGCTCGATTATAAAGGGGTAAAACAGGCCCTCCAGGAGTTCCTGTTCAACGTCAACGTTCCTACGCGCGTAGGGTTCCAGACGCCTTTCACCAACGTCACTATGGACCTGACCGTGCCTTCATATTATGCCGACCAGGGGGTCATTATAGGCGGCGAGGCGAGGAAAGAGACCTATAAGGAATTCAAGGAAGAGATGGACATGTTCAACCGCGCGTTCCTTGAAGTTATGCTAGAAGGGGACGCCAAGGGCAGGGTCTTTACATTCCCGATACCTACCTACAATATATCGAAGGATTTCAATTGGGATAACCCGGACCTCGATATCCTGTGGAAGGTGACCGCCAAGTACGGATTGCCGTATTTCGCGAATTTCATCCATTCCGACATGAACCCGGAGGACGCCCGCAGCATGTGCTGCAGGCTGAGGATAGACAACAGGGAATTGCGCCGCAAGGGAGGCGGGCTTTTCGGGTCTTCCCCGTTGACGGGTTCTATAGGCGTTGTGACCGTCAATATGCCGCGCCTGGGCCATGTTTCGGAGAATGAGTATGATTTTTTTGAAAAACTCGGAAAGGTCATGGACCTGGCGAAGGAAAGCCTGGAAATAAAAAGGAAAGTGCTTGAATCCTTTACCGAAGAGAACCTGTACCCATACATGAAATTTTACCTCAGGGCCGTCAAGAAGAGGTTCGGTAAGTATTGGGAGAACCATTTTTCCACGATCGGCATAGTGGGAATGACCGAGATGTGCCTCAACCTGATAGGCGAAGATGTCGGCAGCGAAAAAGGTAAGGCCTTGACCCTGAGGACTATGGATTTTATGCGTCAGAAACTTCTCGAATACCAGCAGGAGACGGGGAACCTGTATAACCTTGAGGCAACCCCGGCCGAGGGGACTTCTTACAGGCTCGCGCAGATAGACCGGCTGAAGCATCCGGAACTGCGCATGAGTTACGGCAGTGAGGTGCCGTTCTATACGAATTCAAGCCACCTGCCCGTTAATTATACCGACGATATATTCGAGATGCTCGAGCTTCAGGACGAAATACAGACAAAATATACCGGGGGGACCGTTATCCACCTGTATGTCGGCGAGGAGATCAAGGACCCTCTGACGGTCAAGACCCTCGTCAGGAAGATATGCGATAATTACAAGCTCCCGTATTTTTCCGTGACGCCTACTTTCAGTGTTTGCCCGGATTGCGGATATATCTCCGGCAAAGCTGAGCAATGTCCTAAATGCGGCAAGGCCTGCGAGGTGTATTCGAGGATAGTCGGTTACCTGCGCCCGGTGAGCCAGTGGAATAACGGCAAAAAGGAGGAATTCGGGTTCAGGAAGACCTATAAGGTCGGGGTATGAGGATAGGGGGGTTTGTCAAAAGCTCCCTTATCGATTACCCGGGTAAGGTGGCGGCGGTCGTCTTTACCCAGGGATGCAATTTTCGCTGCCCATATTGCCATAACCCGGACCTGGTTTACCCGGAGCGGTTCGGCGAATTACTGGATATCGAACAGATATTCGATTTCCTCCAAAGGCGCCGAGGCCTGTTGGACGGGGTAGTATTCTGCGGAGGAGAGCCCACGATACAGGAAGACCTGCCTGAGGCGATCCTCCGTGTCCGCGCGTTGGGCTATGCCGTGAAGGTCGATACCAACGGCAGCAACCCGGAGATGCTCGCGGAGGTCCTTCCTTATGTCGATTATGTGGCTATGGACATAAAGGCGCCGTTCGGGCCGGACTATTCGCGTGCCTGCGGGGTCGAGGTCGACGACTACGAGATACGCCGCAGTATGCTCCTCATCAGGGCTTCCGGGGTGGACTACGAATTCAGGACGACCTGCCATCCGCTTTACATGCCTGCCGAAAAAGTTCCCGAGATCCGCCGTATCCTTGGGCACGCAGAGAAATATTCCGCCCGCGAAGCAAAATAAATACTTGACATATTCAAATTTATATACTATATTTGGTAATGGAAACCATTTTCAATAAGGAGAAACATGCCAAGAGGCCAATGCAGGGGACAGGGATGGTGGCACGGCAAGTTCAGGGGCTGCGGGTACAGGATCACCCTGGGAAGGGAGGCGGTCCTTGACGTATTATCCTCTTGCGGAGGCCATTTAAGCGCGGAGGATATATTCATAAAAGTACATTCAAAATACCCGAATGTCGGCTTTACCACGATCTACAGGACACTGGATGTATTGTGCGGCCTTGGTATGGTCTGTAAGCTGGATTTTGGCGACGGCAGGGCCCGGTATGAGCTGGCCGAGGGGCCAAAGGGCGCGCGTCACCATCACCATCTTGTTTGTACCGGTTGTAACAAGGTTATCGATTATACCGACTTCATAGACGAGGAAGTAGATCTCTTGAGGCAGACGGAGAAGGGCCTTGAGAAGAAATATAATTTCAAGATCAACGACCACGTAATACAGTTCTACGGATTATGCGATAAATGCAGAAAGGAAGGTGGTAAAGATGCCGGGTTTTGACGGAACAGGACCGAGAGGCGAAGGACCCATGACAGGCGGCGGAAGAGGTTATTGCGCCCGGCCGGCTGGTACGGACACGGATGCAGAAAGGAGAATCCGAAATGAAGGTAGGGGTGGTGCTGGAAGACGAAACCGGAATGGACGGCAGCGTTTGCGCGCATTTCGGGCAATGTAAGTATTTTTTGCTTGCGGAAATCGATGAGGACAAAAAAACAGTCATAAATACACGCGTTGTCCCCAATACCGCTTCTCACGGCGGCGGAGGGTGCGTTGCGGTCGATGAGATATTGAAATATGGAGTAACGCATGTCATCGCCGGCGGTATGGGGATGGGAGCCCAGCAGAAGTTCGCGCAGGCCGGAGTAAAGGTCTTCGGCTGCTCGGGCAAAGTAAAGGATGCGATCGACAGCCTTATGAAAAACGCCCTCGGCGGCCTCGACGTATGCAAGGACCACAACCACGAGGGAGGCTGTCATTAAGAGGCAGGCCATAAAATGAAAATATGCATTACGGCAGAAGGTAAGACCCTGGATTCCAATGTCGATCCGCGTTTCGGGCGATGCAGGAACTTCATATTCTTTGACACGGATACGGGGAAATATGAGGCGTTGGAGAACCCAAATACGCAGCTCCAGGGCGGCGCAGGGATACAGTCCGGGCAATTGATGGTATCCAAGGGGGTCAACACGATCCTTACCGGAAAGATGGGCCCCAACGCACAGCAGGTAATATCCGCGGCGGGAATAGACGTTGTCACCGGGGTCTCCGGGACGGTAAAAGAGGCGATAGAAAAATATTGGAAAAAATAGTCCTGGAGAACCATGAAAATTACCTGAAGCGCAAGGCCTTATACAACAGTTTCGGTTATGATATGGATAAGGACAGGCTCTTTGTCCTGGAGAAGGCCAAGCCGCTTAAGGGGAATATCCTTGAGGCCGGTACGGGCAAGGGCCATTTTGCGCTTGAACTTGCCAGGGCCGGTTACAGGTTCACCACTTTCGATATCTCCGAGACAGAGCAGGGTTTCGCGAAGCTCAACCTGCGCTATTTCGGGCTGGATAACATGGCAGACTTCCGTATCGAGAACGGGGAGAACCTAAGTTTCAAGGATAAGAGTTTTGACACGATCCTTTCCGTGAATGTTCTGCACCACCTTTCTAACCCGTATAAGGTCATCGATGAGTTCATCCGGGTCCTTTCGGAAGGCGGAAAGCTCGTGATAAGCGATTTCACCAAGGAGGGGTTCGCCCTGATGGATAAGATCCACGCGAGCGAAGGCGGAAAGCATGAAGCCGGCAATACATCGCTCTCCGAGGTCGGGGTGTATTTGGCGGGAAAGGGTTTCAAGACCGCCATGGAAAGCGGGAAGTACCAGGAAATCCTGACCGCCTGCCGTTAAAAGATATGATCATATCAATAGCCAGCGGAAAAGGCGGAACGGGCAAGACCACCGTGGCCGTCAACCTCGCGTTGTCTCTCGATAGCGTCCAGTTCCTCGATTGCGACGTAGAAGAGCCAAATGCCCATCTTTTTCTCAAGCCGCTCATAAAAGATACGGCAAGGACCTGCGTATCGGTACCGGAGATCGACCATTCAAAATGCACCTATTGCGGCGAATGCCGACAGGTATGCGCCTATAATGCCATCGCGGTATTGCCGGGTAAAGAAGATAAGGGCGGCAGCGTCCTTGTCTTCCCGCATCTTTGCCACGGTTGCGGCGCGTGCAGCATGCTTTGCCCTCAAGGCGCGATCCGGGAGGTGAATAAGGAGATAGGTACCATAGAATCCGGGCAGGCGGGTAAGGTACTGTTTGTCCACGGCCGCCTTGATGTCGGCGAGGCGATGTCCCCGCCGTTGATACGCCAGGTAAAAAAATATACTGATCCGTCAAGGACGGTAATAATCGACGCGCCGCCGGGAACATCATGCCCGGTCATTACCGCGGTCAAGGACAGCGATTTCTGCGTGCTGGTCACGGAGCCGACGCCTTTCGGGCTTAACGACCTGGCCCTGGCGGTTGAGATGCTGCGCAAATTGGAGATACCTTTCGGGGTGGTTATAAACCGCTGCGATATCGGTGACGGTAAAGTAGAGGAATATTGCGGAAGAGAAGGCATAAGGATATTGATGAAGATACCTTTCAGCAGGGAGATAGCCGCGGCTTATTCCGAAGGTATACCGATGGTAAGCATGGAAGCTCTTTATAAGGAGAAGTTCACCGGCTTGTACCTGGATATTTGCAAGGTGAGAGATGGAACAGATAGTAATTCTTAGCGGTAAGGGCGGGACCGGCAAAACCGTTATAAGCGCCGCCTTGGCGGCCTTGGCCCCGAATAAGGTAATGGTGGATTGCGATGTGGATGCCGCGGACCTCCATTTGCTCCTGCATCCGCAGGTAAGGGAGCGCCGCGAGTTCAGGAGCGGGGTGACCGCCGTTATCGATGAAAAACTTTGCGTTAAATGCCGGAAATGCATCCTTGCCTGCAGGTTCGGCGCCATAAGCGATGATTTCAAGGTAAAGGATGTTTCGTGCGAGGGATGCGGACTTTGCGGGCATATCTGTCCTTACGGTGCCGTTCGCATGGAGGAGAACCTCTCCGGGGAATGGTTCATATCTGAAACCCGCTACGGGCCTTTCGTACATGCCAGGTTGGGGGTAGCGCAGGAGAATTCAGGGAAACTTGTCGCGAAGATAAAAGAGGCGGCCAAGGAGATTGCGGAGGCAAGATCGCTCGATTACATGATAGTCGACGGCCCTCCGGGAATAGGCTGCCCGGTGATCGCCTCGTTGTCGGGCGCCGATAAAGCCCTTATCGTTACAGAACCTACGCTTTCGGGCCTGCATGACGCGCAGCGGGTAGCGGAGGCCGCCGGACATTTTAAGGTGCCGGTTTGTCTGGTAATTAATAAGTATGACCTGAACCAGGCGATGACCGAAAAGATAGGATCATTCTGTAAAGAACGTGGTATCCCGTTGATCGGCAGGATCGCCTTTGATAAGGCCGTCGTAGAGGCTTTAGTCGCAGGCAAAACAGTGATCGAAGTCCCCCCTTCACAGGCGGCTGATGAAATTATGAAGATCTGGCAGCGTTTGAAGTAATATTCTTCGTGTTAAAAGAAAGGGGGCAAAATTATTGGTTGACTTAATCCGCGTTTAGGAATAGAATCTAAACGTTGATTTCATAAAAGGATATTATTTTAATGTCATATATAGTCTTCGCACGCAAATGGCGGCCGAAAGACTTCGACAGCGTTCTTGGTCAAGAGCATGTCACGACCACCCTCAGGAACGCGATAGCCAATAACAGGGTCGCCCACGCGTATATATTTTCCGGTCCGCGCGGTGTAGGCAAGACAACAACTGCCCGCATCTTCGCGATGGCCCTCAATTGCAAAGAGAACAAGGGAAAGGGCTCCTGTGGCCTGTGCCGCCCATGCGGCACGTGTGATTCCTGCAAAGAGATCTCTTCCGGTACGAACCTTGACGTCATCGAGATAGACGGCGCCTCGAACCGCGGCATTGATGAAGTCCGTTCGCTGCGTGAGAACATAAAATTCGCCCCGACGCGCGGGAAGTACAAAATCTACATTATAGACGAAGTTCACATGCTCACCGAAGAGGCCTTCAACGCTCTTTTGAAGACCCTCGAGGAGCCGCCTACCCACGCGATATTCATTTTTGCCACGACCAGGCCGTATAAAGTCCCATCCACGATAATCTCGCGCTGCCAGCGTTTCGATTTCAAGAGGCTTACCGTCAACGAGATCGCCGGTAAGCTCAGGGAGATAGCCAAAAGCGAGAAACTCGAGATAGAAGAGGAAGCGCTCTATACGGTAGCCCGCGCGGCCGAAGGCGCTATGCGCGATGCGGAATCGATGCTCGACCAGTTGGTGTCGTTCTGCGGGAAGAAGATAGATACAGGGAGCGCAGCGTCGTTGTCCGGTACCGTCGGACAGGATGTCCTGTTCGATTTTACCGATAAGGTGATAAACAAGGATACCCCGGGCATATTGAAACTTGTAGACGTAATGATAAGCGGCGGCAAAGATATCCCGCAGTTCATTAATTCCGTGATAGTGCATTTCAGGAACCTGCTTATAACAAAGACGGCCGATAACCTTGAGGATATGATAGACCTGCCGAAAGAAATAATAGCGAAACTTTCCGAACAGGCCGGGCCTTTTACGAACGAGACGCTCCTTTATATATTGACGGTGCTGATGAACGCGCAGGACGAGGTCCGGCGCGCCATATCACAGAGGATACCCCTTGAGCTTGCCGCCATACGCCTGACCAGGCGCGATGACATATTCTCTCTCACAACGATACTGGACCGCATCGGGCAGATTGAGAAGAAACTCGGCGGCGCCTCCGGCGGGGATATGCCCGCGCCTCGTCCCGCTCCAAAAGCGGAGGTGAACGAGATAAAGGAAGTGATAGAAGGCAAACCGGCATCGAAGCCTTCCGCCGCGGGGCAGGGCCTTTCATTCGAACTCATATGCGAGGCGTGGCCCGGGTTGTTACGCGGCATTCTTTCAAAGAAGATGTCGGTGGCGCTTTTCCTGCAGCCGGCACAGCCGCTTAAGCTTGAGGACAGGATCCTCACGATAGCTTTTTCCAGGGAGCACAAGTTCAACAAGGAAGCCCTCGAAGGCAACGGAAACAGGAAGGTGATAGAGGCCGCCCTGAACGATATATTGAAGCATGAAGTTAAGGTCGAGATGAAGGTCGTGGAAGCCCTCGAGAAAAAAGTGTCGGTAGACGACCTCCTGCGTGAAGAGCACGAGGAAGAGACCCACGAAGTGGTCAAGTCCGCCCTCGAGATATTCGGCGGCAACATTAAAAGAAGCGACACATCCCGTTAAAAGGTAATACTCATGCCCGGATACACTAAAACCATGGAGAAGCTGATATCGGAGTTCACAAAGCTTCCCGGTATCGGGCCCAAGTCCGCCGAACGCATCGTAATGCATATCCTTAAATCTCCCAGGGAGAACGCCGCGTCGTTGTCGGAATCCATTATCAAACTCAAGGATACCATAGGTTTTTGCAGGAACTGCTTCAACCTCAGCGAGGGCGAGATCTGCCATATCTGTTCGGACCCGCAGCGTGACAAGATGACCGTGTTGGTCGTGGAAAGTCCTAAAGATATCCTTGCCATCGAAAAAACAGGCGCTTACAGGGGCTTATACCATGTCCTGCTGGGGGCTATCTCGCCGCTTGACGGTATAGGCCCGGATGACCTCAAGATAAAGGATCTTCTTCGCAGGATAAGGTCGGACAAAATAAAGGAAGTTATCCTTGCCACAGACGCGGATACTGAAGGAGAGACGACAGCGCTATATCTTTCGCAACTCCTTAAAAATCAAGGTGTTAAAACAAGCCGTATAGCGTATGGATTGCCTGTGGGTTCCCACCTTGAATACGCCGACCAAGCGACCCTCGCCCGGGCCCTTGAAGGCCGGAATCAAATATCTTGACACTTCGACCCCCCTCTGGTAAAATTTAACTCACACCCACCGGTTTTAATCCTAAGGAGGCCTTTTGAGGGTCATAAGGGCGGTTGGCCAGGGTTTTAGCATAACCCATAAAGGTTGGCCTATAATAGCGGTTATTTTTGTCTTTAATGCCGTTATAAGGTTTTTCTCGGCTCCAAATGAGGATATACCTCCTTATCTCAAAAGCATGGGGGACTGGGGTATAGCTGCGCTGATATTCCTTATTATGGCGATCGGCGCCAATTATTTGCTTGCAGGCATACAAGCGTTCGCTAAAAGCGGGATCCAGGGCCGGCATAACGGATTTAAAGGGTTCTTTGGGAATTGTAAAAGATATTTCTTCGGACAACTGGGAGTAAGCGTTTTTCTCAGCCTGCCGTTCTGGATACTCGGTTTCCTGAGCGTGGCGCTGGTTTTCGGCGCCATGACGACCTACGGCAATTATGCGGTTACGTCCGCCGTGCTTGGCGTATCTGCGGCGGTAATGGTGATCGTTTTTGCGGTGTTCTTTACCATGACATCGGAATCCTGGGCCATAGCGGCCGCGGACGAAAGAGGGGTATTCAGGTCGATAGGCAGGAGCCTTGCTTTTTGCGGAGGCAGGTTCTTCAGCGTCATAGGCTTACTGCTGCTGGTCTTTGTTCTGTCTATAGCGATATCGCTCATAGTTTGGATATCCTACGCTTTTATCCTGCAGGGACTCAGGCAACTGGGCCTCGAGGGACGGGCGTTTATTTTACGTGAGGTCACGGGATGCGCGCTCAACGCGTATTTTTTCCTGTTCTCGGCCTCGTCGTTGATGGCGTATTATTTAAACAACAGGAAGGAAGATGAAAGGTATAACTGAAGTAGTATGGCACGGAAGGGGCGGGCAGGGAGCTGTTACCGCGGCAAAGTTGCTCGGTGAGGCGGCCCTCCGCGAAGGAAAGAACCTGCAGGCATTCCCGGAGTTCGGCGCTGAACGCACGGGGGCACCGGTCAGGAGTTTCACGAGGCTTAGCGACAAGCCGATCACCATCCACTGTTCCATAACTGCGGCGGATTGCATCGTGGTTCTCGACCCGTCGCTCATCGAGGTGGTAGACATCACCGAGGGCATGAAAGACGATACTTCGTTCGTCATCAATACCGTCTTCTCTCCCGGTGAGATCCGCCAGAAGCTCGATATAAAGGGCGGAAAGATATTTACCGTCGACGCTACCTCGATATCCGTGGCGAAGCTCGGGCGCAATATCCCGAACATGCCCATGGTCGGCGCTCTGTTGAAGGCGACGGGGCTTATAAAGATCGAGAGCCTTACGGAGACGTTCAAGGAGAGTTTCGCGTCAAAGTTCACGCCTGAGGTCATCAAGGGCAACCTTGAAGCGATAGAGCAGGCTTATAAAGAGGTAAAGGCGGAATAAAATGGCAAAAACGGAAAAGGCAAAATTACCAAGCTGGAAAGAGGTAGTGATAGGCGGGATAATCCCGGATGCCGGCAGCGCCGCCAAGTACAACAGCGGCACGTGGCGTACGTTTAAGCCGGTCTGGTCGCAGGAGAAATGCATCCAGTGCAACACCTGCTGGATACACTGCCCGGATTCCTCGATAATGATAAAGGACGGCAAGGTCTGCGGTATCGATTACGAACATTGCAAAGGCTGCGGCATCTGCGCCGCGATGTGCCCGCCGAAGGTAGGCGCGGTTAAAATGGTCAAGGAAGAGAAATGAGCAAAAAACTATTAGCGTTAACCGGTAACGACGCGGCGGCATACGCGATGAAACAGATCGATCCTGACGTAGTAGCGGCATATCCGATAACGCCGCAGACGTCATTGATGGAGAAGTTTGCGCAGTTCGTCGCCGACGGCGAGTCGAATACAGAGATAGTATTGGTCGAATCCGAGCATTCCGCGATGTCGGCGTGCGTCGGAGCTTCGTGCGCGGGAGCGCGCGTAATGACGGCTACATCGTCGCAGGGCCTGGCGCTCATGTGGGAGGTTGTTTACATAGCCTCGAGCTACCGCCTTCCCATAGTGATGCCGCTTGTCAACAGGGCTCTATCCGGGCCCATCAACATACATTGCGACCATTCGGACGCGATGGGCATCCGCGACTCGGGCTGGATACAGCTCTGGGCCGAGAACGCGCAGGAGGTCTATGATAACCTGCTGCAGGCGATAAGGATAGCCGAGAACCCGGACGTGCTGTTGCCCGTTGTGGTCAACTACGACGGCTTCATTATCAGCCACGCCATAGAGAACATGTATATCTACGATAACGACGAGGTCAAGAAGTTCGTCGGCGAATACAAGCCGAAATACACCCTTCTCGACCCGAAGAAACCAACGACGTTCGGGAGTTTTGACCTTCCGGATTATTACTTCGAGCACAGGCGCCAGATGGCAGGCGCGATGAGCGGCTCGAAGAAGGTGATAGCCGACGTGGCCAAGGAGTTCTCCAAGATATGCGGCCGCGAGTATAAATTCATCGAGGGCTACAAGCTCGAGGACGCCGAGATAGTCATTGTGGCTCTCGGCTCGACGGTTGGAACCGCGCGTGCCGTTGTCGATGACCTTCGCGAGAAGGGCGTCAAGGCGGGCATCCTGAAGATACGCGTATTCAGGCCGTTCCCCGAAGAGGAGATAGCCAGCGCGCTTAAGGACAAGAAGGCGGTGGCTGTCCTTGACCGCGCGGATGCCTTGAACGCCGTCGGAGGGCCTATCTTCGATGAGGTCAGGAGCGGGCTTTACAAGAAGTCGAATACACCGGTAGTAAATTACATATACGGACTCGGCGGCCGCGACATGGGCCTCGCCGAGATAAATAAGGTATACAGTGACTTGGCTGATATAGCCAAGACCGGCAAGGCTGACTCCGTCAGAAACCTTGTGACATACCTGGGGGTGAGGGACTGATGGCAAACTTAAAAGAGCTCAACAAGAGAAAAGAACTCCTCTCCGGCGGCCACAGGATGTGCGCGGGCTGCGCCTCCCCGATGATCATAAGGCAGATGGGCCTTTCGCAGGAGATACCGCTTGTGGTCGGAAGTGCCACAGGATGCCTCGAGGTATCCACGACCCCGAACCCGTTTACCGCCTGGAACTCGAGCTTTGTGCATTGCGCGTTCGAGAACTCCGCGGCGACAGTTTCGGGAGTCGAAGCAGCGTACAGGTCGCTTAGGCGCCGCGGCAAGGTCAAGGACGAACTAAGATTCGTTGCCCTCGGCGGCGACGGTGGCACGTATGACATCGGCCTGCAGTCGCTCTCGGGCATGCTCGAGCGCGGTCCGAGGATACTTTACCTGTGCTATAACAACGAAGCTTACATGAACACCGGCGTCCAGCGTTCGGGTGCGACACCTCTCGGTTCGCAGACGACAACGGCCCCGGTAGGCAAGGAATCCATAGGCAAGAAGCAGTATCCCAAAGACTTGACAGCGATAGCGGTAGCGCATAGAATACCCTTTGTCGCTCAGGCGTCCCCGAGCCACTGGAACGACCTCATAACGAAGTCGCAGAAGGCTCTTTCGGTAGAAGGCCCGGCGTTCATGAACGTACTTTCGCCGTGCCCCCTCGGGTGGGGATACTCCTCCGAGAAGACGATAGAGCTCGCCAAGCTCGCGGTGGATACCTGCTTCTGGCCGCTGTTTGAAGTAGAGAATGGTTTGACCTGGAAACTCAGCTACAAGCCCGCAGCGAAGAAGCCGATAACTGATTATCTCAAGGCCCAGGGGCGTTTCCGCCACCTGATGAGGCCGGAGAACGCAGCTGTGGTAGAGCAGATCCAGAAGAAGGTCGACGATGATTGGGCCGCGTTATTGAAGCGCTGCGGCGCAGAAGCGTAGCGACGTCCCGCCTCAGCGGGATTGAAAGTTAAGTAATGTTGTTCTTTAGGTAGTTTATCGCTCCCCTGTAGCTCAGTCGGTAGAGCAGTGGACTGTTAATCCACGTGTCCCTGGTTCGAGCCCAGGCGGGGGAGCCAGTTTGGAAGAGAAGCCCTTTTTGCGAACAGCGAAAAGGGCTTTTTATATGCGGGATAAAGGGTTACGTCATTTAAGACGTAGTTCGAGGCTATCAGCTTCAAAATTGGCCTGCACTCATTAGTTATACCACTTCTTAAGACAGAACAACCGCGTTTTTCGGCCACTTTGGTTTAATAGCTCCAGGTGCTGATACCCTGGCCGCGGCAGGCAAGCCCCAAGTCCTGGCCCTGTGAGAGAAGGACCTCTATCTCGCGCAGGATGACGACTATCTGTTTCGGAGTGAATCTTTTCCTTGCCATATAACACCCCTTTCTGTTAGCATAATTGTAGCTTAAATGCTGGCACAGTTTAATGGGTGCAGGGCAGGGGTTTTGTGTTTAAATAATAAAAAGAAGATAACGAGGTGTTAATTATGATCTTAGAAGAAAAATATATCTTATCCAATGGGATTGAAATCCCAAAGTTGGGCCTTGGGACATGGTTTATAAATGATAAAGATGCTGGGCAGGCCGTGAAGGATTCTGCGAAGATCGGTTATCGTCATATTGACACAGCTCAGGCATATGAGAATGAAAAAGGAGTCGGCAACGGTATTAGAGCCTGTGGCGTGAAGAGAACAGATATGTTTGTGACTACCAAACTCGCTGCAGAAGTAAAGTCATATAAAGAAGCTGTTGCATCCATCGATGGTTCACTTAAAAGATTAGGATTGGATTATATTGATATGATGATCATTCACAGTCCTAAACCATGGGCAAAATTTCACGAAGATGATCATTATTTTGATGGAAACCGCGAAGCATGGAAAGCTCTTGAAGAAGCCTATAAGGGCGGAAAGCTTCGTGCTATTGGCCTCTCGAATTTCGAAAAAGCGGACATCGATAATATCCTTGAAATATGTACTGTTAAGCCAATGGTCAATCAGATATTGGCGCATATAAGCAATACACCTAAAGATCTTATTCGATATTGTCAGGAAAAAGGCATTCTTGTTGAGGCCTATTCACCGTTTGCGCACGGAGTATTGATGAAAAATCAAGAAGTTATAGAAGCGGCTAAAAAATATGATGTTTCAGTGCCACAACTATCTATTCGCTATTGCCTTCAGCTTGGTCTTTTGCCATTACCTAAAACGGCAAATCCGGCGCACATGAAAAACAATGCCGATGTAAATTTTGAAATATCTGAAGAAGATATGCAATCTTTAAAAAATATGGAACATATCAAGGATTATGGGGAGGCCAGCATGTTTCCGGTATACGGGGGAAAGTCGAGTTAATTTATAATAATTCATCCCCACATAAACAGTCACACAAAAGTTCGGATTTTTGGGGAATACTTCGAAAAATAAGGATTCACGGTATGACAACCACTCATTACCGGCTTGTCGCCATCTATACCTCACCCGTATACGGGGGAGGTATTTTATTTGCGAACAAGAACTCATTAAAGAGCCGAACGAGTAAAAATATAAGGGCAAGCAAACATTGTAAATAATAAACTTGATTATTTAATTGAAAAAGCAGATAGGTAAGATTCTAAATACGGCGAACAGTTGACAGCGGGCGGATGTTTTGTTAAGGTTGTCATATAAAAGGAGGCGTTCAGATGGAATTTAGTAAGCCGGGACCCAACAAGAGGGTATGCGCATTTTTTATCGATTCAGTAATAGGCGAAGTCAGCGGCGGCATTATTTCGCTTATACTTGCCGTAGATCTTAGCTGGATGATATGGGCGATCTATATTCTTTTTAAAGATTGCCTTAACGGGCAAAGCGCTGGTAAATATTTAGTGGGTACGCAGGTCATAGATGAAAACAACCTTCCGGCACAGCCATTAAAAACCGTAATCAGGAACATTTTCATGATCATACCGTTTTTTCCTCTCGTTGAATATGTCATAATGCTAAGAGATAAAGAAGAGGGGAAAAGGATCGGGGATAAAGCTACAAAGACAAAAGTGAACGATTTAAAACCACATATAAAGGATAACGTTTTCCTCCTGATCTCGGTTTTACTCGTAATAGTTTTAGTGGTAGTGCAGATAGGCATAGTTGTGTTATTAATGGCGATGCATCCTGAATTGATCAAGAGGTAGCTCAGATAAGCGATCACCAATAAGGAGGCCCATCATGAAAATAGGTAAGATTCTTATCGCCGCAATAGCACTCTCAATCTTCGGCGTAATTTTCGGCACAGCCACCTGCGGAGGCGTGTTTAACTGGGTATACAAACTCGAGCCGACAAATGTCTGGAAGCCGATGGACGGCCCGCCCGGAGTGGACCATCTCATAGTCGGATTCATACTCAACATAGTGCTTGCGGCTGTATACGCTTTGTTCCGCAAAGGCATTCCCGGCAAGAACAGATTGGTCAAGGGGTTTGTCTTCGGGTTATGCGTCTGGGCCGTCGGCATGCTTCCGGGGATGTTCGCGACCTATTATTTTATGACGGTGGCTACCGCTGTCATTGTATATTGGACTATTCTGAGTCTGGTTGAATATCCAATTATGGGATTGATAATCGCCGCTATATACGGCGAATAATAAAAGGAGCAGAGACATGAAGAAGGTATTGCCTTTACTGCTTGCCTTTTTGGTTGCCGGGTCCTTATGTTTCGCTGATGAAGCAAAGACCCTTACCGGCAAAGTCGAATCCGTCACCAAATGCTATCCTAAACCCCCTAACCTGCGTTTTGCAATTATAGGAATTACATCGGACGGCGGTGAAAAGGTAAAAGTCAGTGTCGTAAAGGATACGGTGATCACCGATGCCTCCGGAAAAGATATGTGCCCGGGCGGGGATATGAGAGGGGCGTGGAAGCTCAAGAAAGACGAGCGCGTGGAAATAAAATATCTGCCGGGCGCCAATAACGGTAATGACAAGGCGGTTTCTATCCATTGTCTGGGTGAGGGCAGCTGAAAGGAAAAAACATGCCAAAGAAAATAGCGGTATTGTTCGTTTTATCGGCGATGGTGATGTTATCGTCATCGGCCCGTGCCGAAGAAAAACCTTTCCAGCTCGCGATAGTCAACCCGCTCCAGATCGTCCCTGAAAGCGAATCGGTTAAGGGTGCCGGCATTAACCTGCTCTACGGTTCCAACGAGAATTTCAGCGGCATAGACATCGGCCTCATCAACCACGTCAAGAACCGCGCCATCGGTCTGCAGTGGGGCGCCGCGAACGTGACTGAAGGCGATCTTAGCGGTATCCAGCTCGGTTTCGTGAACTGGACGACTGGTTTCATGCACGGCATCCAGCTCGGAGGCCTGAACTTCTCGCAGGGAGAGTCGCGCGGCATAGAGTGGGGCATAATGAACTACAGCAAGGACTATTACGGCGGTTTTCAGGGCGGGTTCTTTAACTATGCAGGGGAGATGCACGGCATCCAGTTCGGTGTCGTTAATGCCACAAAATCACTCGAAGGCCTCCAGATCGGCCTTGCCAACTACAACGGCAACAAGAAACCGATGGAATTCATGGTGCTGGTCAACTGGTCGTTCTGACCGGTAATTGCCGCGTTCCGAATTAATATTTAATGACGGAAAGCCCGCTCTTGCGATATAATGACGACATATTATAAGGAGGGCAAGATGCGCAAAAGTATTTTTACGGTATTATTGGCCGTTATCGCGGCGTATTTTGTAATAGGCTCCGCGCCTATAGCAGCGCAGGATAATGGGGGAAGGCGCCCGCTTTTCTGTTCCCCGCCTGCTTCTGCGGGGTATAAGATGGACAAGGTAAGAAATACGTGGGGTGAGCCGGACGAGATAGAGAGCCTCGGCTCCGATGAGACGGGCCTCAGGAAAGAGTTGTGGACGTACAAGGTCAAGCCTTTAAGCCTGTTCAGCCAGAACGATTTCGTGACCAGGAACCAGTATCTTGTATTTGTCGGCAAGAACCTTGTAAAGGTGTCTTCATCGAGGGAAGAGGTATTGAAAGAGTATGGCCCTGTCCAAAAGGATATTAATCCTTAACGGAAGCCCAAAGCGAGGCGGGAACACCGACAATCTTGTATCCTGGTTCGCCCTCGGGGCGCGCTCCAAGGGCGCGCGGGTCGAGGTGATCCGCGCGGCCGGGCTCAAGTATAAAGTGTGCGGATGCACCTCGTGCAGGACCTGCCAGAAGATAAAAGAATACGCCTGCGTTATCAAGGATGACGCCCGCGCCGTGTTAAGGAAGATGGCCGGTGCGGATGTCATAGTATTCGCGACCCCGCTGTACTTCTACGGCCCCAGCGCCCAGCTGAAAGCCCTTATAGACCGTATGTTCTGTCTTTATAAATGGGACAACACGACCGACACGTTCAAGTCCCCCATGCCGGGCAAGACGATGGTCCTGCTGCTCAGCGCCTATGAGGACATCGGGTTAAAGAACGTGGAAGAATCCTTCAGGCTTATTGCCGATTACAGCGAGATGAAATTTTTATCCCTCCTTGTGCCTGATGCCCGTGAATCCGGGGAAATCCTGGAGCTCAAAGGCATCCGCGAAAAAGCCCTTGCGCTGGGGAAGAAGATATCCTGAAGCCCGTAAAAATTATGTAAACCTTTTTACCTGCCGCTCGTCTAATCTTTAAAAGGGGAAAAGATATGCCTGCCTATTCATTAAGGAAAAAATTGTGCATAGCGGCAATATATTGTTTTATTGCGTTCCCGTTTTCCGGAGATGTTTCGGCCAGGGAGCCCGGGCAGGATACAAGTCCCGGGCGCGGGAGGCCGCATCACGAAGAGGTGGTAGTTTCCGGACCGCACAAGTATCATTACCGCGACGGAAAGTTTTACAGGACCGGTCTCTTTGGATTGTTCGATACTTTGATCACACCTCCGCCGGGTGTTGTCGTCAAGGTCATACCGGAAACACGCAATGTCGTAATAATAAACGGGGCAACCTATTATTACTACGAGGATGTTTATTATACGGCCTGCCCGGACGGTTATATCGTGGTGAACGCGCCGGCTACCGATCTTGACGGGGAGCCGGTGACTGTAAATATCCCGAATTCCGACGGCACATACACTCCGGTAAAATTATTCAAGCACAAGAACGGTTATAAAGGCCCACAGGGTGAGTTTTACGAAGGGCATCCTACCGTAGGACAACTTAAAGCTTTATACGGAAAATAAAGGGGGCAGAATGAAGATAGATACAAGGATAATAGCGGCTTTATTGATGGTCCTTATTTATCTTTCTACCGGGAAACTTTGCCAGGCCCAGCCGTCAGGCGGCGGAAGGCCGCCCAGGATGACGGCCGACCAGATAGTCTCCGATATGAAGAAGACCCTGGACCTGAGCGATGAGCAGGCGGAGCAGATACTGCCTCTTATAAAAGAGGAGATGGAAAAGAATGAAAACTCGTCCACCCGCAGAGGTCCGCCTGACTTCGGGTCCATACTAAAGAAGTATCTTACCGGGGAACAGATGACGAAGTGGGAAGAGCAGGAGAGCGAGCGCAGGTCAAGGATGGGCCGGGGTCCCGGCGGAGGCATGGGAGGCGGCCCTCCGGACATGTAAACCGATTTTATATATCACCCCAATCCCCCCGCGGGTTTCCGGAAAACGTGGGGGGATTTTTTTGTTTGTTATGCCCCGCCGCGGGTGTATAATTAACCTTTCCCCCATACAGATGAATAACGAGAATATATCCAAATATGAACGCGGCAGCATAGGCGAGATGATAGCCATCGCGCTGCCTATGGTGGTCTCGACGTCGTGTGAGACCATAATGGTCTTTACCGACCGTATGTTCCTTTCCAGGCTTGGCCCGGAAATGATGAACGCGGCCATGGGCGGAGGCCTGACCTGTTTTGTGATGATGTCTTTCTTCCTGGGCCTTACGGGCTATTCCACCGCGCTTACCGCGCAATATCTCGGGGCCCGAAGGAAGAAGAACTGCGCGGTTGTTATCTCTCAGGCGGCAATAATCTCGCTGGCAGCATATCCTGTTGTGCTTGCCTGCAGGCCGTTCGCGCACATGCTGTTTGAGGCATCGGGCATCACCCCGTCCCAGTTGGCTTCCCAGAAACTGTATTTTAACATAGTTCTCTGGGCGTCTGTCATGGGGCTACTCAGGAACTGTTTCAGCGCTTTCTTCTCCGGGATCGGCCGGACAGCCATAGTGATGGTCTCATCTATAACGGCTATGCTTATCAATGTATTCATGAACTATGTGCTCATATACGGAAAGTTCGGTTGCCAGGCGATGGGCATACGCGGGGCGGCATACGGCACGATGATAGGGGGCTTTAGCGGCCTTGCCGTGCTGGCGGCGGCCTATTTCAGCAAAAAGAACCTCAGGGAATTCCATATACCCGAGGCCTTGCGCTTCGACAGGGCGGTCATGGCCAAGCTCCTGCGTTTCGGTTCTTCCGTCGGCGCCGAGATGTTCCTGAACAACCTCGCGTTCAATTTCATGGTGTTCATATTCTATTCGCGCGGGCCGGTCACGGCGACCGCCGCAACTATAATGTTTAACTGGGACATGGTCTCTTTCCTGCCCCTTATAGGCGTGGAGATAGGCGTTACCAGTCTCGTCGGGCGGTCAATGGGAGCGCGGGACCCCGCTACGGCGCACCGCAGCGTGCAATCGGGGCTCAAGCTGGGTTTCATGTATTCGGCGGTCATACTGGTCCTTTTCGCGGGATTCCCGGGGATGCTCGTAAAGGTTTTCCGGCCGGATGTAGCCGGGCATATATTTACCTCTGCGCAGCCGACGGCGGTCTTCATGATAAGGCTCGCCTCGCTTTACGTGCTCGTGGAAGCCCTGCTTGTGGTATATATCGGCGCGTTGCGGGGGGCAGGAGATACCCTTTGGGCTATGGGGATGTCCGTAACTATGCACTGGGCGTCGGTTGGCGTGCTTGCGATTATGCTCTTATGGGCGGGTGCTGCGGCGGAAAACGCGTGGACTGTCATGGTAGTAATGTTCCTGTTCTTTTCGGTGGTAGCCGTGCTCAGGTACAGGAGCGGTAAATGGAAGTCCATAAAGATGGTGCACCCCGAACCCGTCATGCTTCCCTCGGATAATTTTCACGAGACACCCGACATTTAATGTTGTAAAATAGTAAAAAAGGAGAACGGCCGAGATGAAAAGGTCAATGCTGATATGCGTAGTCCTGCCAGTCCTGCTGCTCCTCAACAACGGAGGGATATTCGCTATGGAAGGTAAGACCGTCGTCCTTGAGACGACTCAGGGTAATATCGAGATACAGCTTATGCCGGATGTTGCCCCAAAGGCTTGCGAGAATTTCGAGAAACTCGTGGAGAAAGGCTACTATAACGGGATCATATTTCACAGGGTCATAAAGGGTTTCATGATACAGGGCGGTGACCCGACCGGGACCGGCAGGGGCGGGCAGTCGTGCTGGGGCAAGCCGTTTGAGGATGAGGTGAGCAATGAGATCGCCTTTAATGATGTCGGTATAGTCGCTATGGCGAACGCCGGACCGTGCACGAACGGTAGCCAGTTCTTCATAACCACGGTCAAGACACCGTGGCTCAATGGAAAGCACACCATATTCGGGAAGGTGGTTTCCGGCTATGATGTCGTGCAGAAGATAGAGAGCTCGCCTACGGGAAAATTTGATAAGCCCAAAGAAGAACAGAAAATAATTAAGGCCTATATTAAATAATGTATACGGACTTTGGCGATCTCAAGCGCACAGGTTTCTTCCGAAAAAAGCGAGAAGATGCAGTCAGCCGCTGCCAAGGTATCACTTTGGGGTTCCCTGACGCTCTTTTTCATCTCCGCCGCCGCCGGTCTTGCGGTGGATTCCATAACGCTTATACTCGACGCTTCCGCGAGCCTTGTTATACTTGCGGTTGCCTGCATGATGGATTCCACGATAAAAAAGATACACAGCCCCCCGGACGAGATATTCAACTTTGGTTACGAGAAATACGAGCCATTCACCGTTGTCCTGCAGGGATGCCTTATAATAACGACCTGCGCAATAAGCATAAAATTCGCCGTACAGGACATCATCCATGCCGAGAGCATGAAGAACTACTGGATGCCCGTATTGGCCTCGTCCGTATCGGTAGTTGCCGGGTTCGGTATAGTCTTATTCCTCAGGATGGCCGCGAAGCGTTCCGGGTCGTCAATGCTGCACGCGGCGAGCATGCACTGGTTCGTAGATACCATGATGTCGGTCGGCATGCTTTTAGGTTTCTACGGCGGCTATTTGCTTGAGCACTACGGTTTCCCGGAGACAGCACCCTATGTAGACCCCGTGATGGCGATAGTGCTCGCGCTGGTATTCATGCTGCCGCCTCTCAAGACCGTAAAAAAGAACCTTATGGAGCTGCTCGATGCCGTGCCTTCCAAGGAGATCAGGGCCCAGGTCCGTAAAGTCGCGGAACAATACAGGCCGAAGATGTTCGGCATACACAGGATACGGACAAGGAAAGCGGGGAACAAGATATTCGTGGACATATGTTTTGTAGTAAAGGAAGAGATGACCGTAAGGGAAGTAGAGGAGATATCCGCGGCTTTCGAGAAAGACCTTAAGACCCACCTGCCCCACCTCGATATTATAGTATATTTCAAGCCCAATAAGCGGCCATTTTGAATAACGGAACTTTTCTTATAGAAAACTGTCTAAATGTCTGGAGAGAGCATAGATTTCGACAGGCTCGTCCTTGAACTCAAGGACAAGGTCTTCAATTTGTGCTTCCGTTTTCTCGGTAATTACGAGGAAGCGGATGACTGTGCGCAGGAGACCTTCGTCAAGGTATACCGTTGCCTGAAAAACTTCAGGGGGGATTCTTCCGTCTCGACCTGGGTATACAGGATAGCGGTCAATACCTGCAAGAACAGGGTGGCTTCAGCGCAGTACCGCAACAACAGGAGAGCAATTCGTCTCGACGGGCCGGTTGCAGACGGAGAGGATGAGCGCCCGTTCGAGATAGGCGACGAAAAGCTGTCGCCGGATGCCCGGGCCGACAGGAACGAGAAAGGCGAGCTGATACAAAAAGCGATAGACTCATTGCCCGCAGACCAGAGGGCGGTTGTGGTATTGCGTGATATAGAGGGCCTTTCCTATGAAGATATCGCGGAGGCCACAGGCCTGAACATAGGCACCGTGAAGTCGAAATTGTCGCGCGCGAGACAGGAATTAAGGGAAAAACTGAAAGGGCTGGCATAGACAGATGGAAGACAAGAGAGACATGATGCCTGAGGATGAATACCTGAAGCGGATGAGTTCCCTGCCCAAGGTGAAAGCCCCGGACGATTTCCTGCAGAAGGTGCGGGAGCGGATCGAAGAACGTCCGTTCCGTGAAAAATTGATGCATGCCCTTTTTGTCCCGGTCAGGATCAAGATACCTCTTGAAGTAGCAGCCGCCACGGCCACTCTGTTGCTGGTGATCTCGACCCTGGAGGTGACCAAGCCCGACAAGCAACTCGCTTACGCCCCCAAGTCTGATATGGCAGAAGAGGCTGTTGTGGGTAACGTCTCGAATGCACGGCTTGCGGATACAGAAGACGTTAAAATGAAGAGGATGGAGCGCAAGTCGGCAAGCGCCGAAGCGGATGAATTCTGCCTGAAGTGCGAGAAGGCCGCCCCATCCCTGAAGGAGCGCATACTGGCCGCGGGAGGCAGGATAACCCGCGCAGATATCGGAAGAGATAAAGCCGGTGAATCATATATAGACGTCGAAGTCCCCGCCGACCGCTACCAGGATTTTATGTCCAAGCTCAATGACCTCCAGGTGTCCGGTAAGATCCGCATAATGCCCGTCCTCAAGGAATCTCCGCACGACCGTAATATAATCCAATTGCGCATTTTTGTGATATAATCCCTCTAAAACGGAGGTCCACATGAAAAAAGCGGTATTTACCCTTTTGGCGTTGTCTTTTTCTGTTTTTTCGATAGAGGCCGCGGCCCAGGAGTTCGAGGCCGACATGGTCAACACCAGCAGGAGCGGAGTGTATAATGCCCATATAAACGTGGGCAAAGACAAGATGCGGGTGGAGTCCGATAACAATATAGTGATATCGAGGATGGATAAATCGGTGGTATGGGTTCTCGTGCCTTCCCAGAAGATATATATGGAGCAGGCCTTGGACCCGACGCAGATGACCGTGACGTCGGATAAGGTCGACGGGGAGACCGACAGGGAGCTGATGGGAACCGATAATATCGACGGCTATCCCGTCGATAAGTACAAGATCACGTATAGCTTGGGCGGGATGCAGAACGTCATGTATATGTGGCTTTCAAAATCTTTGAATATCCCCCTAAAGACGCAGGCCGCCGACGGAAGCTGGATGATCGAATACAAGAATATCAAGAAAGGCCCGCAGCCAGGACAGCTTTTCGAAATACCTTCCGGATATAATAAGTTTGATACGTCGAACATGGGGGACCTGATGAAGGGATTGACGAATGAAGAGGATTAAGGCGCTCCTCCTTTCCGCTGTAATATCCGCGCTTGCCTGTTCGGCGGGAATATTGGATGCTGAGACCGGCCCCGCGGCGGAAAAGAAGATAGACGATATCATATCCAGGATGACCCTTGACGAGAAGGTCAGGCTGATCGCCGGCAACGAGATGGAAACATATGCCATAAACAGGCTTGGCATACCTCAGCTGAAGATGTGCGACGGCCCGCTCGGCGTGCGCCATGGCCAGGCGACGGCCTTCCCTGCTCCCGCGGCGCTCTCGGCTACGTGGGATCCCGATATTGTGTACAAAGTTTCTACGGCATTGTCCGAAGAGGTCAAGGCCAAGGGCAGGAACATGTCGCTTGCGCCGTGCATAAACATACTCAGGGTCCCGATGGGCGGGAGGAATTTCGAGAGTTTCGGTGAAGACCCTTACCTTACATCCCGCCTTACGGTCGCTTATATAAAAGGGTTGCAGGACCATAATGTCATAGCTACGGTAAAACACTACGCGTGCAACAACCAGGAATGGGAGCGCGGTACGATAGATGTGGTTGTAGACGAAAGGGCATTACGCGAGATATACCTGCCCGGTTTCGAGGCGGCGATAAAAGAAGCCGGTTCATGGTCAATAATGGATGCCTATAATAAGGTCAACGGCTATCATTGCACCGAGAACAACCGGCTGAATAATGAGATCCTTAAAGAGGAGTGGGGCTTTAAGGGTTTTGTGGTTTCCGACTGGAATGCTACGCACAGCACGGTCAATGCAGCCAAAGGCGGGCTTGACCTGGAGATGCCGAAAGGCGATTTTTTCAATAAAAGATTGATAGAAGCCGTAAATGACGGGAAGGTGAAAGAATCGGTAATTGACGATAAGGCGAGGCGCATACTAAGGGCCATGTTCTGGCTCGGCCTTTTCGATAAGGAGAGAAGACCCGACAAAGGTTCACTCGATACGCCGGAACACAGGAACGTGGCATTTGAGGCAGCCAGGGACGGTATAGTATTGTTGAAGAACTCGGGCGGAGTCCTTCCCATAGACCTCGATAAGGTAAGGTCCATAGCGGTAATAGGCCCGAACGCGGCGGTATGCCGTTTTGGAGGCGGAGGCAGTTCCCAAATGGAACCTTTCTCGACGGTCAGCCCGTTGGACAGCCTGAAGAAGAAGGTGTCCGGGAAGGCCGACTTATATTATGCCTTAGGATGCAAGATAGAAGGCGAGATGGGGCCGATAGACCCTTCGTGCGTCCATACATTATTCAACGGGAAGCGGGAGAACGGTTTTCTCGCGGAATATTTCGATAATAAAGACCTTGAAGGCTCTCCTGTCGTCAGGAGGGTCGAGAAACAGGTGGATTTCAGGTGGGCGGATGGTTCTCCGGACGATGATATCCCACAGGACTGTTTTTCGGCAAGATGGACCGCCAGGATTGTCCCTCCAAAGACTGCGGAATATGACATAAGCCTTATGAGCGATGACGGCTCGAGGCTATACCTCGACGGACGGCAGATAATAAACCAGTGGCGCGACCACGGAGAAGAGACGAAGACCGCTAAGGTCAGGCTGGAGGCCGGAAAAGAGTACGACCTTAAGGTGGAGTTCTTTGAGAGCTATGGCATGGCCTCGGTGAAACTCGGATGGGACACGCGCGAAGACCTTCTTGAAGCGGCAGTAGAAGCCGCGAGGAAATCTGACGTAGCTATAGTATTTGCGGGGATGTCCAGGCGCTATGAGGCGGAAGGCTTCGACAGGAAGACCCTGGATTTGCCGGAGGGCCAGGATGACCTGATAAAGAAGGTTGCCTCTGCCAATAAGAATACCATAGTGGTCCTCAACAACGGTGCGCCGGTCATTGTCGAAAAATGGCTGGACGACGTTGCCGCGCTGGTAGAGGCGTGGTTCCCGGGCCAGGAAGGCGGAGATTCGGTCTCGGAGGTCCTTCTCGGCCGCTGTAATCCTTCCGGAAAACTTCCGATGACATTCCCCGTACGCTGGGAAGACTGTTCGGCATACGATACCTATCCCGGCAGGAACGGCAAGGCATTCTATTCCGAAGGTATCTATGTCGGGTACAGGTATTTTGACAAGCAGAAGAAAGAAGTCCGTTTCCCGTTCGGGTACGGGCTTTCTTACACGACATTCGAGTATTCCAACCTCTCTATTACCCCGGTATCGGTCGCGCGCGACGATGTGAACGTAGAGGTAAGTTTTGACGTAAAGAATACGGGGCGGATGGAAGGCGCGGAGATCGCCCAGCTTTATGTCAGTGACCCGGAGTCCAGCGCGGACAGGCCTCCGAGGGAACTCAAGGGTTTCAGGAAAGTGTTCCTTAAGCCGGGGGAGGCCAGGAAGGTCGTTATCAAACTGGATAAGAGGTCCCTGGCTTTTTATAGCGTGTCGAGGAAAGATTGGGTCGCGGAATCGGGTGAATTCGAGGTGATCGTGGGCAGTTCATCGCGGGACGCGAGACTTATCGGTAAATTTACCCTGGAACCGGGCAGGCCTATCTGATGCTTATGCGCGAGATCGTATCCCTGGCACTTTTTCTGGTGATGGTGCTTTCGGTATATATCAAGGAAGCGCAGCTTATGGCACGTTTTGTATTTCGCAGGTTGCGCGGGATTAAAGGTCCTTCCGGATACCTGACTAAGCCGGCGATAGCTGTCCATGTTGCCGCGCTGGCAGGTATCGCGTGCATACTTTACGGGATCTTCATAGAACCCAAATGGCTGGAGGTCAGGAAGGTCGACCTTAACAGCGGGAAATTGCACGGCGCATGTTTGAGGATAGTCCAGATATCCGACCTTCACAGCGAACCTTCGGCCGTGACCGAAGACAGAATATCCGGGATAGTCAATTCGTTCAAGCCGGACATAATAGTCTTTACCGGGGATGCGGTCAATACGCCTGCGGCGATACCCCTTTTCAAGAAGACACTGTCCGGGCTCAAGGCAGGCATCGGGAAATTCGCCGTTACCGGAAATTTCGATTACTGGTACCTCAGGGGCTATGACCTTTTCGGCGGGACAGGTTTTCGCGTCCTCAGGAATGATACGATCAAATTATCCAAGGGGCCCGATACCTTTTATATTTCAGGCTTGGGTTTCGAAAAAGGCAATATGTGGGGGAGCGCGCTCGGGAGGGTCCCGCCCGGCTATTACAGCATATTCCTGTACCATAAGCCTGACCTTATAGAGGATATAAAAGGCTGCAATGCCGACCTTTATCTTTGCGGTCATACGCACGGCGGCCAGATAGCCCTGCCGGTATACGGGGCAGTAATAACTTTTGGCAGGTACGGTAAGAGGTATGAAGCCGGGGAATATAAAGCAGGGGATACCGTTCTTTACGTGAACAGGGGTATAGGCCTTGAAGGGAAGGCCCCCATAAAAGCCAGATTCTGCGCCAGGCCGGAGATAACGGTTTTTGATATACGACCGGAGGCAGGAAGATGAAGGCGATAAAATTCATGATCAAGACGGCTTTTTTGTTCAGCGTCGTACTGTTTGCGGCGGCTTTCGTGGAAAAGGACAAATTACCTCCCAAAGATGAGATATTGCCCGAATTATACTCGGAACCCGCGCAAAAGCCGACAAACATGAACAGTTTTTTAATAAAGACGGGTTCTTGCGCCTACACCATAGAGCCGAAGTTCGATTATGAATTGTACGGGCTCGTAGTCTCGTACCACCACAGCAAAGTATTCTGGGACATGGAACACAAGCAATGGCAGGATTACCTGAACAATAAGGATATGGGGGTAGTCTGGGGAAGTAATATAAGCTCCGGGGTATACCTGGACATGAAATTCACGAGCGGGTCATGGACCCTTTACTGGGATTTTAAATGGGGGACACCCGCCGCGAAGCAAAAGGAGATAATGGATAAATTCGATCCGAGTAAGATATCGAATAACCACATACTTCCGGCTGACGACAGGATCGCGAAGCTTGTCTTGAGCGCGGAACGCGGCGACCAGATATGGATGAAGGGATACCTTGTCAATTACACTACGCCATGCTGGGAAAATTTCTGGCGTGCTTCCAGCACGACGAGGGATGATACCGGTTCACACGCCTGCGAAGTGGTTTACGTCACCGATTTCAAGATATTGAGGAAGGCCGACCAGACCTGGAGGGCTGTATATGAACTTATGAAATTTGCTATGCCTTTATGCCTGGTTTTGTATATAATAGTGTTCAGTATAGAGGCGTTCACGACCGGCAGATAGATACAATAACAGGAGGATTGACATGGGAAGATCATTAAGAGGCACGCAGACCGAGAAGAACCTTCTGGCCGCTTTTGCGGGGGAATCCCAGGCCAGGAACAGGTATACCTATTTTGCCAGCGCGGCGAAGAAAGAGGGATATGAGCAGATATCGGCTATCTTCCTGGAGACCGCCGAGAATGAGAAAGAACATGCCAAGGTGTTCTTTAAGTATCTCGAAGGCGGCGACGTGGAGATAACCGCCGCTTATCCCGCGGGAACGATAAAGGACACGAAGTCTAATCTTGAGCACGCGGCCGCAGGCGAGAACCTCGAATGGACCACGCTCTACGCGAATTTCGCGAAGACAGCCCAGGACGAAGGGTTCCCGGAAGTCGCGCGTTCTTTCGAACAGATATCCAAGGTAGAAAAATTCCACGAGGCCAGGTACAGGAAGCTCGTAAGCAATATAGCCGGCGGAGAGGTCTTTAAGAAGAAGACCGCCGTGAAGTGGCATTGCAGGAACTGCGGTTACGTCTTCGAGGGCGCAGAAGCCCCGAAAGAATGCCCTGCGTGCAAACACCCGCAGCCGTTCTACGAGGTACTGGCAGAGAATATCTGAATCACGGAAGACAAATGGCATCTTCGGATTATTCAAAAGGCCTGTCGGAGAAAGAAGCCCGCAGGCGGCTGGAAGAGTACGGTTATAATGAGCCCGCTAAGAGGCAGAAGCGGGCTCTGTTTGTCCAGGTCCTTTCCAAGTTCGTAAATCCCCTGGTAATAGTCCTTATAATAATAGGCTCGTTCTCATTGTATTTCGGTTCGAGGATGAGCGCCTTCCTCGTCTTCCTTATGGTGGTCTTGAGCGTTTTTCTGTCGTTCGTGCAGGAATTCCGTTCGGAAAAAGCCGCGGAAAAATTAAGCGAGATGGTCAGGACTACCGCCACGGTATACCGCAACGGACGTCCGAGGGAAGTAAATATCCGCGAGATAGTGCCGGGGGATACTGTAGACCTTTTCGCCGGCGACCTTATACCCGCCGACCTGCGCATCATCTCCTGCAAGGACCTTTTCGTCAACCAGGCGTCGCTTACCGGAGAGTCATTCCCCATAGAGAAGGCCGCCGGGAGCACGGCATATATGGGCTCAAGCGTGGTAAGCGGAACGGCCCTGGCAGTTGTTACCAAGACCGGGATATCCACCCAGTTCGGCGAACTTTCGCGCCGGCTTGCCAGGATGAGGGTGGAGACCAGCTTTGACAAGGGCGTACATAGCTTTACCTGGCTAATGATACGCGCCATGCTCTTCATGGTGGTCTTTATCTTCATGATAAACCTGCTCAGGGGCAGGGGGATCGTCCAGCCGCTGCTCTTTTCACTTGGTGTCGCGGTAGGCCTTACTCCCGAGATGCTCCCAATGCTTATCACCATAAACCTTTCCAAGGGAGCCATCGCGATGTCAAAGAAAGAGGTCATCGTAAAGAGGCTTAATTCCATACAGAACTTCGGCGCCATGGACGTTATATGCACCGACAAGACCGGCACGCTTACCATGGACCAGATCATCCTCGAGAAACATTGCGACGTGGTGAGGAAAGAGAACGAGGATGTCCTTCAATACGCATACATCAACAGTTACTACCAGACCGGGCTGAAGAACCTCCTTGATAAGGCTATCCTCAAGCACGAAAAAATAGCGGTAAAGAAGTTCAAGAAGGTCGATGAGATGCCGTTTGATTTTTCAAGGAAGATCATGTCGGTTGTCGTAGGGGCCGAGAACAAACATACCCTTATATCTAAAGGCGCGCCCGAAGAGATATTCAAGCGCTGTACCCATTATGAGCTCGATGGCGAGACCTTCGAGATGGAGCAATGGCTCCTTGCCGACCTGCGGGAGGAATACGACAGGTTGAGCGCGGACGGTTTCAGGGTGCTTGCGATAGCCTACAGGGACAGCGACGTCAGGAAAGATACGTATTCGAAAGACGACGAGCAGGGGCTGGTGCTTAAGGGTTACGTTGCTTTCCTCGATCCGCCGAAGGCCGACGCAAAGGAAGCGATAAGGGCGCTGACAAAGCTCGGTATCCAGTTCAAGGTGCTTACGGGCGATAACGAGCTTGTCACCAAGAAGATATGCAGCGAGGTCGGGCTCGAAATAACAGGCCTTATCCTCGGCGGGCAGGTGGAGAAGATGACGGATGCCGAATTGCAGGAGGCAGTGAAGGCCGCCAACGTTTTTGCCCGGATGTCGCCATTGCAGAAGGAGAGCGTAATACGGGCTCTCCACAGGAACAACCATATAGTGGGATACCTCGGGGACGGCATAAACGATGCCCCGGCCTTAAAGGCTTCGGATGTAGGCATATCCGTTGACAATGCCGTGGACATCGCAAAGGAATCCGCGGATATGATACTGCTGAGGAAGAGCCTGCTTGTCCTGGAGGACGGGGTCATAGAAGGCAGGAAGACCTTCGGTAATATAGTCAAATACATAAAGATGGGCTCAAGTTCGAACTTCGGCAACATGTTCAGCATGACAGGAGGGAGCCTCTTCCTGCCGTTCCTGCCTATGCTGCCCATACAGATCCTCTTGAACAATTTCCTTTATGACATGTCCCAGGTAGCGATACCTGCCGATGAGGTAGATAAGGAATACCTCGAGAAACCGAGACCCTGGAATATAAAATACATAAGGAATTTTATGGTCATGATAGGGCCGATAAGCTCTATATTCGATTTCCTTACCTACGGGGCGATGTTATTTATCTTTAATACTTGGAAGAACCCGGCGTTATTCCATACAGGCTGGTTCATAGAGTCGCTTTGTACGCAAACACTTGTCGTGCACGTGATACGCACGGGGAAGGTCCCGTTCCTGGAAAGCCGGCCGAGCAGATCCCTGGTCCTGACATCATTGTGCATAGCCGCCGCGGGAATAGCTATCGTCCTTTCTCCGATAGGCAGTCATTTCGGTTTTACGCCTCCTCCCGTCATGTACTACGCGGTACTGGCTGTGATAATCGCGTGTTACCTGGTCACCGTGCAGTTCGCGAAGACACTTTTCGTGAAAAGGTTCGGGTACGAATAAACATCAGAACTTATAGCAGCTCTTCAGCTGGAAGAACTGGCCCTTCGGGGTATTCTGTGTGTACGCGTCATACAGGTAAGTGAACGAGAAGCTCATGCCCCGGAACCTGGTATAAATATCGCCTCCGACCGAAAGGGTCCTGCGTTCGCTGCCCGCTATCCTTATCCCGTCATGCCTCTGGTCCCGGCTCATCATCCAGTTTATGGAAGGGCCAAGCCTTATATCCTTGGTTATGCCGTAACCCAGCAGATACTGCAGGTGAAGTTCGTCTCCCGGGGAGATTTCCTTGTCGTTCTCGAGCCTGAAGTAGTATTTGACGGCTGCGTCCACGCTTAGGTTGCCTGCCGTTTTACTGAAGAAAAGGACGGGCCTTATGTCTACCTGGTGGGTCCCGTAGTTGGTGCTTTTGTCGGAAGCGTATTCGCCGGTAGGGACTTTTACGAAAAGCATGGGCAGGATGTCCACTTCCTTTACGGGCAGGAAATACCCTGCGCCTGCGGTTGCATCCCCGAGCCCCCAGGAACTTTTGCCGGACGGTTTCGGTTCAAGGCCGCCTGCCGGAAGCAATGCCGTTACCACAAAGTCAGGCGAGTAATAACAAAAACGCAACAATTCTTCGGCCTTGAGGACCTTGTTTGATGTATAGAAGGAGGAGTAGGTCAGGAAGTACAACCCCTTCGGTGCCCGCGCGCCGTCATAGAAGTTTACGGCTCGGGATATATTTGGTATCATAATGATGGCAGAGACGAGGAGAGATGCCGCCGCAATACGCATTGTAAACCTCCTTTTTAACTTTGGTTTACAATTATACATCAATGGAGGTATAATGCAAGGGATAAAAGGGAAGTATCCTTCGCTGTATATCCACATACCTTTTTGCGCCAGGAAATGCGCCTATTGTGATTTTTACAGCGTGGTCTATGACAAGGCCCGCGCCGAGGCGTATGTAGACGTGGTATGCAGGCAGATAAGCCGTATAGACTGGCCGGTATCTACGATATTCATCGGAGGGGGGACTCCTACGGTGCTGGAGACGCCCGTCTTGGGAAGATTGCTCGGCAGTCTTAAAAAACTTTCACGGGGGCACCGGGAGTTTACCGTTGAGGCAAATCCGGAAAGCCTGACGCCGGATAAGATAGGTCTTATGCTTGATATGGGAGTCAACAGGCTGAGCATAGGCGTGCAGTCGTTCAATGATATAAAGCTTAAAAGACTGGGAAGGCTGCATAATGCGAAGAGGGCCCGCGATTCGGTCATCGCTTCCGGAAAGAAAGGTTTCAGGAACATCAGCGCCGACCTGATATTCGGGGCGCCGGACGAAACCCTTGAGTCTTGCGAGCGGGAACTTAGGGAGGCGGTCCGCCTTCCGGTAAAGCATCTGTCGTGCTATTGCTTGAGCTATGAGAGGGGTACGCCCCTTTTCGACGAGAGGAAGAAAGGCATCGTGGTCCCGGTAGACGAGGAATGCTCCGCCAAGATGTATGCTTATGCCATGTCGTACCTTCCGAAGAACGGTTTTGCGCATTATGAGGTCTCGAATTTCGCAGCCAAGGGTTACAGGTGCATGCACAATATCAATTACTGGGATAACAACGAATATATGGGCATAGGGCCCTCGGCAGCGTCCTGTATAGACGGGGTAAGGAAACGCTGCATCCCGGACGTCGACGAATATATGAAAAGGATCTCGTCGGGAGGGAATGTCTTTGTTTCCCCCGAGAAGCTCATCGGGGAACGCAAGGCAAAGGAGACGGCCGCGCTCAAGATCAGGACCGCGGGCGGAATAGGATTCGCCTGGTTCAAGAGGAAGACGGGATACGACCTGATTAATCTCGAGGCCGGCGTTATTGCCGGGCTGGAAGGATCCGGGCTAATAAAGATCGTAAGCTCGAAAGGACGCAGGACGGGTATACGCCTTACCAGGGCGGGGTTTATGCATTGCGACACCGTCTCAAGCGAATTGCTTTAATCCCGGGATATGGTATAATTGTAAACAATTAAAACAGCGGAGGTATACGATGCAGGCAATAGTGTTCAGCTGGAGGTCCCATCTCGCGTTAGAAAAGAAACTGGCGCTTTCCCTGGCGATGGCGTTTGTGATAGCGCTTCTCGCGCAGGTAAGGATAGCCCTTCCGTGGACGCCTGTCCCGATAACCGGTTCTACTTTTGGCGTGATTCTCGCCGGTGTCATACTGGGAAATATCTGGGGCGGGGTGAGCATGCTTATATATCTCGCGCTCGGCGCCGCGGGCCTTCCGGTATTTACCGGGTTCAACAGCGGCACCGGAGTATTTTTCGGGCCGACGACGGGATACCTTTTCGGTTATGTCCTCTCGGCTTTTATGATCGGGTACGCCGTTGATTGCCACGCGAAGGCGAGGAATTTCCTGCCCATGCTCAATATAATGCTTTTCTGCAGCGCCTTGATACTCGTGATGGGTTCGATATACCTGAGCGTATGGGCCGGCGCGGTTACCGGCAGGCCTATAGGTATATCGGAGGCCTTGTGGATGGGAGCGGTACCTTTTATTCCCGGGGATGTCATAAAATCTTTCATAGCGGCAGGGATAGCAGGGTTCATATTGCCCAAGGAGCCATGCAGGTAAACAATGCAAAAAAAGACCCTGCTTAAGGCGCTTAGCGATTTCTTTAAGTTCAGGGATAACGGGACGGATATAAAGACCGAGGCCATCGCCGGTATGACTACATTCATGACGATGGCCTATATTATTTTCGTCAATCCCGCCATGATATCGCAGACCGGAATGGATTTTGGCGCAGCGATGATGGCCACCTGTGCTGCGGCCGCTTTTTCCACGATGCTTATGGGCCTATATGCGAACTACCCGATAGCCCTTGCGCCCGGCATGGGAGAGAATGCTTTCTTTACTTATACCGTATGCATAACGATGGGGATCCCGTGGCAGACGGCACTTGGCTGCGTATTTATAACAGGGGCGGCGTTCATAGTGCTGACCGTAACGAATATCAGGCAGATGCTCATAGAAGCGATACCTTCGTCTATAAGATTTTCTATCGCTTGCGGCATAGGGCTTCTGATAGCTTTTGTCGGGCTCAAGGACGCGGGAATAATAATCGCTCAGCCGTCCACGTTCGTGGCTCTCGGCAACCTCGTGAACAAACCGACATTCCTTGCGGTCTTCGGGCTGATATTTACAAGCGTACTCCTTGTAAAGAATGTGAAGGGCGCTATGCTCTGGGGCATACTGGTAACGGCGATCGCCGGGATCCCGCTTGGTATAGTGAAATACCAGGGATTCGTTTCAGCGCCGCCGTCAATGGCTCCGACATTCATGCAGATGGACATATCCGGGGCGATGAACATGGGCCTGCTCACCGTTATGTTCATATTCCTGTTCATGGATGTCTTCGACACGGTAGGAACGCTTGCCGGTGTGGCCGAACTGGGCGGTTTCATGAAGAACGGCAAGATGCCGCGCGTAGGCAGGGCAATGCTTTCCGACGCGGCAGGCACCTGCGCCGGGGCGATATGCGGGACCCCTACGGTCACGAGCTATATAGAAAGTGCCTCGGGCATAAGCAGCGGGGGCAGGACGGGGTTTGCCAGTGTAGTGACCGCCCTGTTGTTCGGCGCGGCCATGTTCTTTTTCCCGCTGGTAAAGATGGTGGGGGGAGGGATAGAAGCCTCGCCCGGAGTTTTCCTGTATCCGGTCACGGCCCCGGCCCTTATAATAGTTGGCTGTATGATGATGCAGTCCATCACGAAGATAGACTGGAAGGATTACACGGAAGCGATACCTTCATTCCTGGTAGTGATAATGATGCCGCTCACCTTCAGCATAGCTTCGGGAGTTGCCATCGGGTTTATAAGCTATGCTTCCATAAAACTCCTTACCGGCAAGGGCAGGGAGGTCTCCTGGCTCGTCTATCTGCTTGCCGCGCTTTTTATCCTCAGGTTCGTTTACCTGCAAGCCAAATAGAAAGGGAATACCTTTTAAACACCCCTTGGGCAGATTTTTGTTGACAAGTTATTGTGTTTATGATAAGTATAATACAAATTATATAAATGAAAAAAATAGTAGTTATTGTAAATACAATAAGTCAAGATCGACGGAGGCACGGAGTGCTTACGATATGAAGTCGAAGCTCATAGCCGCCAAAGAACTTATCCAGAAATACAACCTTACCTACCAGACTATCAACCATTACACCAATTTGGGTCTTTTTGATGTCGTTACGAAGAGGGGCAACGTCCGGCTTTATGACGAGGCCGTCATAGCCGAACGCATGTCAAAGATAACGCAATATATTAATGCCGGTCTGCCTTTGCGGTTGATCAGGAAAGCGCTTAACGATGAACTCGCGGTCAAGATACCCGGCAACGGCGGGGGTGCGGCATGAGTTATTATAAACTGCTCGGAATGAAAAAAGAGCCGTTCTCTACCAGCCCCGACCCGGAGTTCTTTTACCTTTCCGCCGAACATAAAGCCGCGTTTTACCGGTTGAGGATAGCCATTGAGCTAAGGCGCGGGCTTAGCCTTGTCATGGCCGATGTGGGGGCCGGAAAGACCACCTTGAGCCGCAAGCTTTTTCAGGTACTCGGACAGGAGCCGGATGTCATAACGGCGATGGTACTTAATCCCATTTACGATTCACAGGAGCATTTTCTGCAGGATTTGTCGGAGCGCTTCCATATTAAGTTGCACTCGGGGAATGGATGCGCTCCGACTTCCCTTGATTATATGAACGCAATAGAGCGGTTCCTTTTCCGGAAGGGAGTCGAAGATGCTCGGGGAGATCGAGAACCTGTCGCGCCAGGCCGGTGTTCCCATTTCGAACATGAAACAGTCGGCCCCCCAGACGCTGAATTCATATAAGAAGTATGAGGTAAAGCTGGATGCCGAAGGCAGCATGGATGCCGTCGTTAATTTCCTTTACCTGGTGAGCGCTTCCCCCCAGTTGCTCAGGGCGGAGAACGTGACCCTCGCAAAAGACAAGGATTCCGACGCTGTGAGGGCATCCGTCACGGTGACCAAGATAGTGGTCCCTTGAGCGGCTAGGCTTGACTTTTAAGGTATTACCTAGTATACTTTTCGCATTCGGGTAGGGGGCCATATTAAGGAGAAGATATGGCTAATGAGACTGTTTTCAGGCGTTACAAGGGCAATCCCATCATAACGGCGAAAGCCGTTCCGCGGGCAAATTCCATCCATAACAGCGCCATAGTGCGTTTCGGAAAGGATTTCAGGGGCATATTCCGTGTTGACGAGATAGACCTGAGCTATACCCTTCACATGGGCCGCAGCGAAGACGGCATAAAGTGGGAAATAGATCCTTCCCCCATAAAGATGAAGAGCAGCGACCCGGAAGTCTTCGTTACCGACCACAGCTATGACCCGCGCATAACCAGGATGGGTAACACCTATATAGTGACCTGGTGCAATGCAGGCGCCCAGGGGCCCTGTATAGGCCTGGCCACTACCAGGGATTTCAAGACGTTCAAGCAGTCCGAGAACCCGCTTCCGCCGGCGAACCGCAATTGCGTGATATTTCCGGAGAAGATAAACGGGAAATACGCCATGCTCCACAGGCCCAGCGACAGGGGCCATACACCTTTCGGCGATGTTTTTTATGCCGAAAGCCCGGACCTGGTCCATTGGGGGCATCACAGGTTCGTTTTCGGTCCAAAAGGAGGCTGGCAGTCCACAAAAGTCGGGCCTGGGCCGCATCCTATAAGGACGAAGGACGGCTGGCTGCTTATTTACCACGGCGTATGGACCAGCTGCAACGGCTACATCTATTCCGCGGGCGGCGCCTTGCTTGACCTCAAGAAGCCGTGGAAGGTCCTTTACAGGACCAGGGATTATATGCTCTACCCTACGGAGACATATGAACGCGTCGGCGATGTCCCTAACGTGCTTTTCCCGAGCTCGGCGCTCTTGGAAGGCGATCATATAAGACTTTATTACGGTTGCGCCGATACCTGCATAGGTATGGCGGAAGCCAGCCTTAAGGAAGTAGTAAAGTTTATAAAAAAGCATAGTTTTTAACATAAAATTACCCTATTATTTAGTTGACAAAATAAGGTTTCTGGGGTATATTTATGAAGGTTTAGAAAGAGTGCGCCGTAAGGCCATATTAGTCTGACCTTACGGTTTTTTTTGCAGCAAAGATTTAACAAAAGGAGGTAGTACAGTGGCAAGAGGTAAGGTAAAGTGGTTCAGCAATCAGAAGGGTTATGGTTTTATAACCCCTGAGTCGGGAAGTGACGTGTTCGTGCATTACAGCGCTATCCAGGGCGACGGTTACAAGACTCTGGAAGAGGGCCAGGAAGTAGAGTTCGATATCGAAAAAGGTGAGAAAGGCGAACAGGCCAAGAACGTAACGAAGGTCTAAGACCCGAAAACGACGGGCCCGCGATAAGCTCGCGGGCCCTTTTTTATTTGGTAACCCGTCCCTTTTTGACACGTCCCCTGATTTATAGTATAATAAAAACATGAAAGTCGGAATAATAGGACTCCCCCAGACAGGAAAGAAGACCCTTTTCGAACTCCTTACAGGCCATGAGATTACGGAGAAAGATCTCGCTTCCGGTAAGAATATCAAGAGCATGGCAGAGATAAGGGACCCGCGTTTCGATAAGCTTTTGGCGATGTACAATCCCAAGAAGCATGTCCGTGCCCGCATAGATATAGAACTCCTTCCAAAGATAGAGAAAGACGCCATAACCAAGGGTGATATATTCAGGGATATAGCCGAGACGGACGCGCTTTGCCATGTCGTGCGCAAGTTCGCGGATGATTCGGTCTACCATATAAACGGTACGGTCGATCCGGTAAGGGATATCGACAGCGTCAATTCGGAACTTATACTGCACGACCTTATTTTTGTCGAGAAGCGCCTCGAACGGCTGGAACTTGAACTCAAGAAGATAAAGGACGAAGGAAAAGCGAAGGAGAAGGAATTGCTCTCCAGGCTGAAGGAGCACCTGGACAAGGAGATTCCCCTGCGTCTGCTTGAGCTCAAACCGGAAGAGAAGAGGGCCATCGCCAGTTACCCGTTCGTCACGCTCAAGGAGATGATACTGGCGGTCAATGTCTCCGAGGACGACGTTAAGAACGAGACCCTGCTTAAGGAGATCGCGGGCAGGTATGCCGCCCTTAAGATCGAGGTCATGCTTGTCTCTGCCAAGGTCGAATCCGAGATCGCCTCGCTCGAGACCGAGAAGGAGAAGGAAGAGTTCCTTTCCGCCATAGGCATTTCCGAGCCCGCGGTCAACGCCCTGACCCGCCTTTGTATAAAGGCCCTGAACCTGATATCGTTCTTTACCGTGGGCGAGGACGAGGTCCGGCAATGGCCCATAAAGCGCGCTTCTTCAGCGCCTGAGGCCGCCGGTGCCATACATTCCGACCTGCAAAAAGGTTTCATAAGGGCCGAACTAATTAAGTTCGAAGACCTCTCCTCGCTGGGCGGGGAAGATAAGGTCAAGGAAGCAGGCAAGCTCTACCTTAAAGGCAAGGATTATATAGTAGAAGACGGAGACATACTGAACATCAGATTCAATGTCTAAAGACAGAAGGCCTCTGTTGTACGCCGCCGCAATAGTTATTCTCGGCATAATGGCTTACCGGGGTTCCCTCTTCGGCAAGTTCCTCCTCGATGACCTCACCTTGGTAGTCTTTAATCCCCATATCAGGGACCTCTCGGGCGCAGCCGGGCTTTTTTCGGAAAATATAGGCGCCGGGATGGGACCCGATGTGAGTTCGTCTTTTTACCGCCCGTTCCAGATGCTCACTTACGCGCTCGATCTCAGGGTATGGGGCCTTAGCTATATTGGCTGTCATTTCACGAATCTCTTATTACACATATCGGCGGCCCTGGGCCTGTATTATTTCGTCAGGATGATATCGGGCAGGGACCTCTTAGCGTTCCTGTCCGGGGCTTTGTTCGCCGTCCATCCGGTAAATACCGAAGCGGTGTCTTATATATCCGGCCGTGCCGACCCGCTTTCGGCGGCCTTTATCTTACTTTGTCTTATATCTTACGTAAAATACCTCTACACGAATAAGGTTGTCTATTACGCGCTCTTTCCGCTGTGTTATATTATCGCTGTTTTTTCGCGCGAGAGCGCGCTGCTGGTAATCCCGCTGGTCCTGTTGTACCATTATTCATTCAGACGCAGGATATCTGCGGCAGGTTTGGCGCCGCTGGTGGCGGTTACGGGCCTCTATTTAGTTGCACGCGCCTGCGCGCTCAAGTCCATGCTCCCGCATTTCAGTGTTTCGGGACCTGCGTTAGGACGTATTGCCGCTTTCTTCGCGGCTTTCGCCGAATATATTAGGATACTTTTTTTCCCGTACGGCCTGCACATGGAATACGGCAGGAAGGCGTTTGGTTTCGGCGACCCGCTTACGCTGTCAGGGCTGGCGCTTTTTGCCGTGTGCGTTTTTTTTATCCTGAAAAAGCGCGCCAGCAGGGGCCTCGATCTCTTCTGCTCGGGATGGTTTATCATCGCCCTTCTGCCCGTATCTAATATCTTCCCGCTTAACGCTTACATGGCAGAACACTGGCTTTACCTGCCCTCGGCGGGATTCTTCGTTCTCGTCTCGTCGGCGCTGTTTTATATCTACCGGATAGAAAGGACCAGGTTGGCGGCTGTTGCCCTGGCCGTCGTGGTGCTGGGTTCGTATACCATGGCCACGATAAAGCAAAACCGCTATTGGAGCGAACCCGAGTTTTTCTACAAGAAGACACTGGAGTATTCACCCGGCAGCGCGCGCATGTATACTTACCTGGCGGTGCATTATCTTATGCAGAACAGGCAGGACGATGCCGAAACTATGTTCAGGAAGGCCGAAGAGGTCAAAAAGATATCCTATTAAATCCCATTGACGCGCCTGAACCCGTTTAGGTATTATAATTAAGAATGAGCATACGCACGAAATTAACCCTGCTATTCCTTGCCATAATAGTGGCTGTCGCCCTGGCGATATCGATCGAAAGGGAGATCGAGGTCAGGAGACTGGTCATTCTTTTCGAGAACAACCGCGCCAGGGAAGAAGCGAGCTTCGATAAGATAATAACGCTCAAGAACGGCCGCCTGGACGCGCTCGTCAGCGATTATTCTTTTTGGGACGAGATGGTCAATTTTGCGAAGAGCAAAGACAAGACCTGGGCTGCCGAGAATATAGACACCGCGCTTCCCGTTTTCGACGTAAAGTCCATATGGGTATACGACAAGGACTTCTCCTACGTATATTCTCCCCGGGTTGCCACGGGCCTTCCGGAAGAACTTCCTTTATCCAGGGACGCCATGGCATACCTGTTCAAGGGCAGGCGCCTTTGCCATTTCTTCATAAGCACTGCTTCCGGTGCGGTTGAGATAAGGGGGCCTCTATACATCCGACCGCCGACCGCGAAAGGAAGACGGAGCCGCAGGGTTATTTTTTTGCAGGGATACTCTGGAACGACAAGTATTTGAAGGAGATAAGCGCGCTTACGGGCACGGATGTCAGGCCTGCTTCCATCCTGGAAAGGCAACCGCCCAATACAGCCGCAAATGCCATGAAAGGCGAATACAGCTTCATGAGGGCGCTCAACGGCTGGGACGGGAAACCTGTAATGAAGATAACGGCCTCTTTCAAGTCCGAGGCCATAAGGCATTACAACAGGATGGGCCAGACCATCCTGAATATATTCACCCTGCTGTCGGCATTGTCGCTCCTGGTGCTCTTCATATCGGTTGTCAGATGGGTCTCCCATCCGCTTAAGCTTGTTTCCGCTTCGCTAAAGAAGAAGGATGCGTCCGTGATCATGCCCATGAAGGGGAAGAAAGATGAGTTCGGCGAGATAGCCCGGCTTGTCTCGGAATTCTTCCAGCAGTCCGCCGCGCTCAAGAATGTCAGCCAGGAACGCCGGAGGGCCGAGATACAGGAAAAGGCCATACTGGATAACATAACGGATATGGCATGGCTCAAGGACAGGGACAGCAGGTTCATAGCCGTGAACGAACCCTTTGCCAAGGCATGCGGCAGCAGCATAGAGGATATCATAGGCAAACAGGACCTAGATGTCTGGCCGAGAGAGGTTGCAGAAAAATATATAGCCGATGACAAGGAAGTAATGCTTTCCGGGAAACGGAAAGTCGTAACAGAGCCGTTATTCTCGATCGACGGCCATATGTCCTGGATCGAGACCATCAAGACGCCTATATTCAATGATAAGAAGGAAGTGATCGGCACCACCGGTATTTCCCGCGACGTTACGGACCGCAAGAACGCGGAAGAAGAGCTGAAGAAAGCGTATGTGGAGCTCAAGGAGACGCAGCACCGCCTTATACAGGCAGAGAAATTCTCTGCCCTCGGGAAATTTTCCTCCGCTTTTGCCCACGAGATAAAGAACCCGCTGGGTATAGTCCTTAACGGTGTCGAGTACCTCGAGATGAAATTGAAAGACCAGGGCGCTGACGTAAAAGAGGACCTGGATATCATAAAGAGGTCCACACTCAGGGCCGACGGCATCATAAAGAAACTTCTTAAGTTCGCGAGGCCGTCCGAGGTCAAGTTCGAAAAGATAAAGCCCGACGAACTCATAAATGACACGCTTCCTTTCCTCAAATATTCTTCGCCCCAGGGAGAGATCAAGATAAATACCGAACTCTCCAGGGAGCCCATGGCCGTAAACGTAGATAAGAACCAGATGCAGCAGGCTATAATAAACATGGTCCTGAATGCCGCCGAGGCAATGGCAAGAGGCGGCGAGATAACCATCAGGGCTTACAAACAGGAACAGTCGGAATTTTATTTCGCGCAACCGGCTTGTATTATCGAGATATCCGATAACGGCCCGGGGATCGCGGAAGAGAACATGTCGAAGCTCTTCGAGCCGTTCTTTACCACGAAATCCGAGAAGGGTACCGGGCTGGGGCTTTTCATAACCAAGTTGATTATTGATAATAATAAGGGTAATATATCAATAGACAGCAAGCTGGGCCGCGGGACCACGGTAAAGATAATACTTCCTCTTGCTTAAAAGGGGTAAAATCGGAGGCCGTTCATGAAGAAGAAGATACTTGTAGTGGATGACGAAAAGGATTTCTGCCATTTTGTGAAGAAGGCCCTTGAAGCCACAGAGGAGTTCAAGGTTACGACGGCGAACGAAGGGGAAGACGGCATAAAGAAAGCGAAAGAGCTGCTGCCCGACCTGATAATACTGGATGTGATGATGCCCAAAATGGGCGGCTACGAAGTGGCCGAAGCGCTCAAGAGCTCCCAGGAGACAAGGGATATCCCCATTATATTCCTTACCGCGGTGGTCACCGAACGCGAAGTAAAGGATGAGGGG
Source organism: Candidatus Omnitrophica bacterium UBA6215 (assembly GCA_002421665.1). Classification (GTDB taxonomy): domain Bacteria; phylum Omnitrophota; class Gorgyraeia; order Pluralincolimonadales; family Pluralincolimonadaceae; genus UBA6215. The sequence goes on along the minus strand of DISH01000007.1, from coordinate 242,653 downwards.
TACCTGCTGGAAGGGAAGCGTTTTATCGCCAAACCCGTAAAGATACGCGAACTTGTAGATAAGATCGGGGCTGCGCTGTCAAAATGAAGATACGCTGCTTACTGGCGGTTTTACTGCTGTTCTGTGCCGTTATGCCGGCATATCCCATCCAGCCTTCCGAGACACCCAGTAACGTAGTCCTTATCGGCTGGGACGGCGCGCAGCTTAACCACGTAAAGGAATGTCTGGGCCGCGGAGAGCTTCCGAATATAAAGAAACTCTCGGAGGAAGGGGCGTTCGTTGAGATAGACGTCCAGGGTCACCAGACCGAGACCGAGCCCGGCTTCGCCCAGATCCTAACGGGATACGACGATGAGGTTTCAGGGGTCATCACGAATGACAGGTATACCTGCATACCGAAGGGATATACCGTATTTGAAAGGATAGAGGACCATTTCGGAAAGGACAATATCGTGACGGTCGGTCTCTTCTCGAAAGGCCACAGGTTCAAATCCGATACCCCGGATAAGCCTTATTATAACGCCGCGAAGTCGGCAGATGTCTTCAGGAACGGCCTGGGAGAGGACGAGGACGTCGCCGCGCAGGCGAAGAAGATGCTTGCCCGCTACAAGGACAGGCCCTTCTTTTTCTTTGTCCAGTTCGCCGATGCGGACAGGAAAGGGCACTCGAAGGGCGAGAATTCCGTCGAATATAATGATGCCCTTATAACCTATGATAAATTGACCGGAGATATAATCAACGAGCTTAAGAAACTCGGCATATACGACAAGACGATAATTTATGTTACCGCGGACCACGGTTTCGACGAGGGGAGCTGCGGGCATAGTTATGCCCCCTATGTCTTCATGTCGACCAACGATCCGCGGGGCATCAGGCAGGGTTTCCAGGCCGATGTCACTCCTACCGTCCTGGACAGGATGGGCATAGATACCGGAAAGATCAACCCGCCTTTATACGGTAAACCGCTTACGAAATAGGAGGCAAAATGCTGCTTCTTGTCGGCCTGCTGCTTATCGCGGCGCTCGCGATATGGTCGGTCCTTACCTATAATCTCCTGATAAAACAAAAGAATCTCATGCGCGAAGCATGGAGCGGCATAGACGTCCAGCTCAAGCGCCGCGCAGACCTTATACCGAACCTCGTCGAGGCCGTAAAGGGCTATAAACAATTCGAGAGCTCCACTCTCGAGAACGTTACGGCTCTGCGCGCGAAAGCGGCGGCGACCGGGGACATAAAGGAGAAGGCCGACTCGGAAAATGCCGTTTCTCAGGCGCTGAAGTCCATATTCGCCGTCGCCGAGGCATACCCCGACCTTAAGGCGAACAAAAGCTTCCTCGACCTGCACAAGAACCTCGTGGATATCGAGGACCAGCTGCAGATGGCGCGCCGTTATTACAACGGCACCGTGCGCGATTACAGTATCCTTACCCAATCTTTCCCGAGCAGTATCGTCGCTTCGGTTTCCGGGTTCGGTAAGGCCGATTTCTTCGAGATCGAATACGCCACCGAACGCAAAACCCCCGAAGTCAAGCTATGACAGGGGACGTGCCACTTTGGGACGTGTCAAAAAGGGACAGGTTACTTCGCCGTGCAGCAAGATTAATCACCGCCGGGTTTTTTGTTCTATCATTTTCTTCTGCCGTATTCGCCTCAGAACGCATACTTTCCTTTGACAGCCGCATTGAGGTCAATAAAGATTCCTCGCTTATAGTTACCGAGACCATAAAGGTCAATGCCGAGGGCGCGCAGATAAAGCGCGGCATCTACAGGGATTTCCCCATGCTTTATGAGGGCGGCTACAAGGTCGGCTTCAAGCTCAAAAGCGTCAAATGCGACGGCATGCCAGAATCTTACCATACACAGGGCCAGCCCAACGGTATCCGTATATACATCGGCAAGACCGACGTATTCATTCCCCGCGGGGAACACACCTACGAGATCACCTACTATACCGACAGGCAGCTGGGTTATTTCAGCGATCACGATGAGCTTTATTGGAATGTTACAGGTAACGGATGGACATTCCCGATAGACCGGGCCACGGCGACGGTAGTCCTGCCGGAGGGGGTGCCTGAAGATGCCATAAAGATGGACGGCTTCACCGGGCCGCAGGGTTCAAAGGCGCGCGAATTGACCGCAATGCTTACCCACGGCCGCCCGTATTTCATTACCAACACGATCCTTCGGCCTTCCGAAGGGTTGACGATCGTGATCGGCTGGCCAAAGGGTTTTGTCGAGAAGCCCTCAGCCTCGAGGCCGGTCGAGGAAGAGAAGAAAGAACTTCCCAAACCTTTTTCCGAGTTCGATATCCTTACAATGCCTAGCGCGGATAGAGCGGCATGGGGTGAAGCCCTGATAATAGCGCTGGTCTTCTATTATATAGCGGTCTGGTCCAAGGTCGGACGCGATCCGGAGAAGGGTGTCATAGTCCCGTTATTCGTCCCGCCTAAAGGCATATCCCCGGCGGCATGCAGGTATATATCCAGGATGTACTATGACGATAAGGCCTTCACCGCGGCGCTTGTGAACGCGGCGGTAAAGGGCTGCGTGACCATAGTAGAGGAGAAGAAAGGCAGTTTCGCGGTCAAGCGCGCTTCCGTGGAGACGTCGGCATTGAGCAAGGAAGAGATGAAGGCCGTCGAATGGCTCCTGAAGCGCGACGGATATATAAAGCTAAAACAGGAGAACCATACCAGGATAAAGAATGCCGTTGATAACCTCAAGGATTCGCTAAAGAGCGCCTACGAGAAGGTATATTTCTTGACCAATACCCGATATTTCGTGCCGGGCGCCATCCTGTCTTTCTTTATACTGGTTTTTGCCGCTTTCTTTACCACGCCCAACATGAGCTTAAACAAGGCTATCATGATCTTTTTCATGTCTATATGGCTCTCGGGCTGGACCGCCGGTGTTTTAGCTTTGCTTATGACCGCCGCGAACAAATGGCGTAATGTCCTGTTTTGTGCGGGAAGGTTCGCTTACCTGGGAGAGGCGGTCTTTATATCGCTCTTTACCGTGCCTTTCGTGTTCTTTGAACTGTTCGGACTCGGTATATTTACCGCGGCGTCCTCTATATTTATGCCCGTAATGCTTTTTGAGCTTATATTCGTGAATATCCTCTTTTATCACCTCCTTAAGGCCCGCACGCTTGCCGGCAGGGCTATAATGGATGTCATCGAAGGGTTTAAGATGTACCTGGCGACGGCTGAGAAAGACGAGATACGGGCGATGGGGGCCCCGGCCGAGACGCCGCAGCTCTTCGAAAAATATCTTCCTTATGCCATTGCCCTCGACGTAGAAAATGCCTGGGCCGAAAGGTTTACAAATGTGCTTTCCCGCGCGGGTATCGACGGGAGCCATTATTCGCCGTCATGGTATTCGGGCTCTTCTTACAGCCATTTTACCGCAGGAGGGTTTGCCTCCGCGATAGGCGGAGGTCTTTCGAACACCATATCGTCGTCATCGCAGGCCCCCGGATCAAGTTCCGGGTTCGGCGGGGGTGGTGGCGGTGGTGGTGGCGGCGGCGGAGGCGGTGGTGGTGGCTGGTAAATTTCTATTGACAAATCCGGCAGTAAACGCATAGAATATTTTATCGTTCATCATCCGAACGATAAAAGGAGGATTTACTATGCGTAAAGTTTTATTTGGGATTACGGCTGCCGCAGCGCTTTTATTACCGGTTTGTGCCAATGCCGCCGAGACCGAATTGGTAAAGAACGACAAGGTAAAGATCGGGATATACGAGCGTATCAGGTATGAATATTCCAAGAATATCCCCGACCTCAACAGTTCCGCAAAAGATAACAAGGGTTATTTCCGCTTCAAGACCTCGCCTTCCGTAGAATACGATTTCACCAAAGATGCGGATATATACCTTCGACTTACCAACGAGAACAGGGCGTATACCTACTGGGCCGGGTCTTCTGCATCTGCCGGTAAGTCCGCCAGCAAGAAGGGTTACCACTACGACATCAACGAGACCGTTTTCGACAACCTTTATTTCGATTGGAAGAATATATTCGCGGCACCGGTGAGCGTGCGCGTAGGAAGGCAGGACCTCGAAGGATACGGCGAGGGTTTTATATTCAAGAACGGCACCCCGCTTGACGGCACAAGGACCTTTTATTTCAATGCCGGCAAGCTCTCGTGGCAGGTCAACGACAAGAATTCTCTCGACCTTATAGCGATACGCGACACCAAGAACGACGTTTATCTGCCTGTCATAAACGAGTCGAACCCGCGCCAGGCGCTCAACTCAAGCAACGAATACGCGTTCTCTCTCTATCACAAGACCGATTCCATCCAGAACCTCCACTGGGAGAACTATTACGTATACAAGCACGAGGACGCTTCGCCGACCGCGAGGATGACCCGCGAGGAGACCAAATTAAATACCATCGGCACCTACGCGAAGTATAACCTGGACCCGTCATTGGCCCTGCGCGGGCAGATAGCCGGGCAGTTCGGCGATTACGGCAAGAATGACAGGACAGGCATAGGCGGATATTTCTTCGTGGACAAGGACCTCAAGAAGGCATCGTGGTCGCCGCAGTTCAGCGCGGGTGCCATATACCTCTCCGGTAATAACAGGAGCACGTCTACGAACGAGACCTGGGACCCGCTCTTCTCGAGGGACACATGGCATTCGGTGCTTTATGCCTCTTGCTACTCGAGCGAGACGGAGAACAGCTACTGGACCAACCTGCAGATGTACAGGGCATCGGTCTCGGTAAAGCCTATTGATAAATTAAAGCTGACTTTATGGTATAATTACTTGAGGGCCAATAATCAGGTTGCGGCCACCAAGACGCTCTTCTCCGGCACGGGAAAGGAGAGGGGACACCTGCCGCAGCTCAGGCTGGATTACGCGATAAGCAAGAACATAAATACATATTTCCTTGCTGAATATTTTGTTCCCGGGAACTTTTACGTGAAGTCCGCAGACGACGCCCTCTTCCTGAGGTGGGAGCTTACGTATAAATACTAGATATGCTTGAGATAAAAAAACTTTTCGTGAACATAGGCGGCAAGCCGATCCTCAACGGGATAAACCTCTCCATAAAGAAGGGAGAGGTGGTGATACTTTTCGGCCCTAACGGCAGCGGCAAGTCAACGCTTATCAAGACTATAGCCGGTTTCAGCGGTTATAGCGTTACGGGGGGAAGCATTACCCTGAACGGGAAGTCCGTCCTCGAGATACCGACGGAGGCGAGGGTAAGGCACGGGCTCGGTATCATGTTCCAGCACCCGCCGGTCATACGCGGCGTGAAGCTCCAGCAGATCGCCCGCTACCTGTGCAAGGATGAGGCCAAGATAGACGACCTTGCCGGGAAACTTTCTCTCAAGGGCCACCTCGCGCGCGACGTCAATTTCGGGTTCTCGGGCGGCGAGATGAAACGCTCCGAGCTCTTCCAGCTGATGCTCCAGAACCCTGACATGCTCCTGCTGGATGAACCCGAATCGGGCGTAGACCTCGAGAACATATCGATCATGGGAAAGGTGCTCGACAAGTACCTCAAGCAGGAAGGTAAGTCCGCGCTTATAATCACACATACAGGATATATACTCGATTACGTCAAGGCGACCAGGGGCTGCGTGATGATAGACGGCAGGTTCTGGTGCGCCGGCGACCCGAAGGAGATGTTCAGGAACATACGCTCCAAGGGTTATGAACATTGCAAGGTGTGCGAATGCCCTCAGACGAACTGAACAAAAAAGTAGCCGAAGAAGACGCCGATAAACTCGCTTCATCCGGGATGGACCTTTCCGAGAAGACGCGCTCGGCGAGTTTCCTGCAGCAGGACTCTCAGGTAGAGTTCCGCCGCAGCCTCTTCGACGGGGTGGAGATAATGGGTACGAACGAAGCCCTGGAGAAATACCCGGAGGCTCGCGAATATTACGGCAAGGCGTTCAGGTCGCTGGGCAGGGAGTACCCGGCGGATACCGAAGGCGGCTATTTCATACGCGTCAGAAAGGGCAAGGCCGTAGAACTTCCCATACAGGCGTGCCTATTGCTTAAGAGGCAGGGTTTCAAACAGAAGGTGCACAATATCGTCATAATAGAGGAGGGCGCCAGGGCATACCTTATAACCGGCTGTTCCGCCTCGAAGGCCGCCGATGAAGGCTTCCACCTGGGGATATCAGAATTCTTTGTGCAAAAAGGCGCTTACCTGAACTTCACGATGATACACACGTGGAAAGAGGACGTCACCGTAAAGCCTATGGGTATTGCCCTTGTCGAGGAGGGCGCCACTTATATATCGAATTACGTATGCATGAAACCCGTAAAAGAGATAACTATGTACCCGACGGCCGTATTACAAGGCAAGGGCGCCCGTGCGAGTTTCAACTCGCTTGTCCTGTCGCACCCGAATTCCTTGCAGGATATCGGCTCGCGGATAATCTTCCGTGCGGATGACACGCAGGGCGAGATGATAGCCCGCGCGGTCAGTCTGGGCGGCAGGATGATAGCCCGCGGCCAGCTGAAGGCGGAAGCCGAGAGGGTCAAGGCCCACCTGGAGTGCCGCGGCCTGATAATCTCTCGTGAAGGCACGGTCGAGGCCATTCCGGAGCTCGACACGAACTACCGCGACGTTGATATGTCGCACGAAGCCGCCATCGGCAAGATAAGCAGGGAAGAGATAGAATACCTGAGCGCCCGCGGCATGTCCGTTGAGGAGGCCCAGTCCGTAATCGTCCGCGGGTTCATGGATGTAGATATCCTCGGCCTTCCCGATATCCTCAAGAAAGAGATAGAATCCCTCGAGGAGAAGTCCCTTAAAGGCAGTATGTAGCTTATTTACGGCCGGCGAATAATTTTATCGTGGAGCGGCGCGTGAAGAAGAACAAAAACAGAGAAGGCATTACTACCAGGCACACCAGTACTTCCAGCCAGTAATATAACCCTCGGATGTCCCGCACAGCCATCGGACCGATACCTGCAGGGAGCATATAATGGAGGAAGTATGTCATTATGAATATCGACAACCCGAATATTATCGCAAGTACAGAGAGCACCAAGAGCATGTTCCTTGCCCAATTCCTGAAAAGCAGCAGCCCTATGCCCATTATTATAGATATGACCGCGAATAAGGTTATGATGGTGAAGTTCATCGAGTAGAACATCCGGTGGTAAGTATCGGAATTGGCCATGATGAAGTCGTACCGCGGCCAGAAGCGCGCCAGGTGGAACGCCCCGAAGACCAGCAGGTAGAAACCCGACAATTTTACCAGGAGTTTTCCCATGCTGGCTATTATAATACAATTATAGTAAAATATAAACAATGGATATGCTTATCGGGCTGGTAAAAGAGGTCTGGCATACCTTCAACGAGGCCGCGCCTTATATACTCTTCGGCACGTTAATGGCGGGCGTCATCCAGACGTTCGTCGACAAGGACCGCATAGCGCGCTACCTGGGCAAACCTGGCGCCAAGTCCGTTGTCCTGGCGGCGCTCTTCGGCGTGCCTTTGCCGCTCTGCTCGTGCGGAGTCCTGCCGACGGCGATGTCCCTGCGAAAGAACGGCGCTTCGAAAGGGGCGACTCTTTCATTCCTGATATCGACACCCGAGACGGGCATAGACTCCATAATGCTCTCTTTCGCGCTTTTAGACCCCATCCTGGCGATATTCAGGCCTATCGCGGCGATAATAACGGCCATAACCGCCGGTATCCTTGAGAATATTTTCGGCAGGAAAGAAGCCGCTCCGGAGCCTCCGAAGGAAGAGGAATGCCCGCATTGCAGGAAGAAAACCGCCGCGGGGACACGCCACGCGCATTACGGCAGGCGTTTTATAGACGGGATCGGATACGCTTTCGTGAACCTTTTGGGGGACATAGCGCCATGGCTCGCCCTCGGCATAATCATAGGCGGGGTGATCTCATATTTCGTCCCGGCATCACTCATAGAGAATTACCTCGGCTATAACCTGCTCTCCATGCTGATAATGCTTATAATAGGCATACCGCTCTACATCTGCGCATCGGCCTCGACCCCTATAGCGGCGGCGTTGATCGCCAAGGGAATGGCGCCGGGGGCGGCGCTCGTATTTTTGCTTGCCGGTCCGGCGACGAATACCGCAGGGATACTGACCATAGGCAAATTTCTCGGGAAACGTTCCGTGGTGATATACCTTGCGGCAATAGCCGCCTGCTCTATAGCGCTGGGCCTGCTGCTGAATTATTTTTACGCGGCAATGCACATAAACGCCAGGGCTATCGTCGGCAGCGGCGGACACTCGATGCCGGCCCGACTGCTGGGTTCTTTTGCCTCGCCGGTCCTGCTGATATTGATGGCAAACGCCGTTTGGCGCCGGAAGAGCTGTCCGGCCCCTTGAATTAGGTTGCCGTCCGCGTATTATCTGGTATAATAACGGTAAATCCGATGAAAAAGTTCATAAAAGACCTCAAAGTGAACGACGGGATCGAATCCGTATTCTTCCTCAAGAAGAAGGAACTCGCGCGCACGCAGGCGGGCAAGCCTTACCTTAAACTGACCCTTTCCGACAAGACTGGCCGCATGGAGGCCAAGATGTGGGAAGGCGGCGAGCAGGCGGATGAGATGGTGGCTACCGGCGCGGCGGTATTCGTGCGCGGGCGTGTCGATTCCTACAACGGCCTGCAGATACGCGTCGATGAGATACGCCTGGCCGACCAGAAAGAATACAAGTTCGAGGACCTCGTGCGTTCGGTAGAGGACCCCGACAAGATATACAAGCAGATCAACGGGATGCTCGACGGGATCTCGGACAAATGGCTCGCGGCGCTCGCGAAGGAATTCCTCGACGACGAAGAACTTATGACAAAATTCCGCAAGTCGCCCGGGGCGCAGAACTGGCACAACGCCTACATAGGCGGGCTCATGGAGCACACCTACGAGGTAATGCATATCTGCCGCGAAATATGCAATCTCTATCCCGAAGCCGACAAGGATACCGTGACCATAGGGGCGTTCACGCACGACATCGGAAAGACCGTCGAGCTTGATATCAATACCTTCGAATATACCATAGACGGCGGCCTGATAGGCCACCTGACGCTCGGTTTCGAGATACTCTCGCGCAAGATCGCGGGGATCAAGGGATTCCCGCAGGAGAAGGCGCTCGCGCTCAAGCATATCATCCTCAGCCACCACGGCGAATACGAGCAGCAGTCGCCTATACTCCCCAAGACGCTCGAGGCGACCATCGTCTATCACGCCGATGAGCTCGTCTCGCAGGCGAACGCGGTCAAGGAGGTCATCGCCCAGCAGTCCGACGGCGACAAGATGTGGTCTAACTTCATTACCATCAAGAACCGTAAGTACCTGCTCAGGAAATAACCGGCGGGCCGTATGTATATATTAGATATATCATACAAGGCCGGAAATACGTTTACCATGTGTCGGCTGAGGTCAAGAAAACGCCGCAGCCGGTGTTCAAGGAGAACAGAAACTCGGAGATCGAGATAAACCTCTGATGACGAAGCGCAAGAGGATGTTCCTGGTCTTTGCCGTTGCCGTAGCGGTTGCATACATCACGAGTACGGTCTTTGAATCTACGCAATCGTTCTACATGAATTATGCTGCGGCGGAAAGGTACTTCAGGGCCGGCGATTATAATACGGCTCTTAAGTATTTCGAGAAAGCCCGTGCGATAAGGCCCGAAGACGACAATACGGCCATGCGTCTGCTCCGGGTGTACTTTAATCTTGGCATGAAAGGACCCGCGGCCGGTTTGCTTGAAAAAATGATCGCAAAGGATCCTGCCGACGGAAAACTCCTTTCCCAATACGCGGATATATGCTACTCGCTCGAAGACCTGTCGCGTGCCGAGGAACTCTACCGCCGGGCATCCATTATGTCCAAAGACCCCGGGATAAAGAAAAAGCTTGCCGAGGTCCTTACGTGGCAGCGCAAGTATGATGAAGCGATACCTATACTTAGGGAACTATACGACAAAGACCCCTCGGACAAGGAGATCGCGCTTGTATATGCCCAGGCTCTCGGTTACGGCAAATATCCTGAAGATGCAATAAAAGTCTTTTTATCCCTTGAGGAAAAGTATCCCGGGGACATGAAAGTTAAATACCTGTTTGCCGTTGTGCTGGAATCCAACGGAAGCCTCAAGGCCGCGCGCAAGAGATATGCGGAACTGTTGTTGAAGGAACCCGGGAATTTCGCGCTGAAGACGAAGGTTGCGCGTCTTTCCGCCTGGGTAAAAGATTATCCGGAGGCGGTCAGGTTGTACAAGGAACTCCTCGTTGTGCGCCCCGGCGACGCCGCATTGACCGCAGAGCTTGCGGATGTCCTGTTCTGGTCGGAGAATTATGAGGCCGCGGCGGGCCTTTATACCGGCTTGAACCTAAGCTATACTGCCGATAAAGAACGCCTCAAAAACCTCGGGTTCTGTTATCTTGCCCTTAAGCGCTATGATGAGGCTTCAAGGATCTTCAAACGGCTGCAGGAAATCTATCCCGCCGATGAGTCGATACAACTTGCGCTTGCCGATACGCTATTCGGAGGCGGTAAACTCGCGGAAGCGGAGACGGAATATTCCGCCCTTCTCTCGCGCGAGCCTTCGGATGTCGAAGTAATGAAACGCCTTTCGCAGCTGCTCGGCGCGGAGCAGAAATACGGCGCCGCGATATCGCTTCTCAAGAGGATCACCATTGCGGAGCCGGACAATGTCGACGCGTTATGGTGGCTCGCGCGTGTCCTGAGCTGGGACCGCAGGTATAAGGATGCGCTGTCGGCGTACGACAGACTCATAGCGAAAGACCCGTCGGAAGTCATGCCGCGGAGGGAGAAGGCCCGGGTGCTCGGCTGGATGCGGCGCTACAGGGATTCGATCGCGGAATACAGGAAGATACAGGACGAGGCCGCGCGCGATGAAGCCTCCGCTCTTGAGATGGCAGCGAAGGAAGCCCTCTACAAGAGGTTTGACGCGGAAGCGATAAAGGCCTACGGGAAATGGCTCGATAAGGAGCCGGTTGACCTCGAAGCGCTCTTCGACCTCGCACAGGTATATTCAAGGAACGGCCGGTGGGAGGATGCGCGTTCGCAGTACGGCGAGGTCCTTAAGGTATTTCCTTCCCATTTCAGGGCAAAGGAGGCGCTCGCGAAGGCCGAACTGCTCTCTAAATGCAGGGAGATCTCGGGCGGGTTCGAGTATTTTGAACAGGACAGTACCTCCCGCGATACCGACGAAAAATACTATGACATCTGCACGAAGTTCCGCGCGCCGCTGATGAAGGACCTTTATCTAACCGTTCGCGAAGATACGTTCATGCACGAGTTCAGCGACATCTCGTCCGTTACTAGGGAGAAAGCGGGCGCCGGCCTTGAGATCACGAAGATGCCGTTCTTCAGGGCTAAGGCGGAACTCTACGCGAGCATGTATAACAAGGGTTATAAAGATAACCTGAACTCGAACGAAGAGGTAGAAGTAAAACCCGCGGGCTGCCTGCTGCTGGGTTTCTCGCACTTGCGCGACGACGTGCTCGATAACTCCGAGACCCTGCGGCGCAGCCTCAAGAAAGACGATATCAAGGGCCGCGTGCAGTTTGACCCCAACAGGAGGGTATCGCTCGGCGGCGACTTCATGTATACGGACTTAAGCGACGGCAACGACAAGGATACCTTCGGCCTCGACGCGAAGGCGCAGCTTTTATACGAGCCGCGCAGCCTGAGCCTGAAGTACAGGTACGAGCAATACGGTTATGATCACGGCAGCGGGTACTATTTCTCTCCGGGAAGTTTCCATTATAACAGTATCTCGCTGGAATGGCGCCATTTCCTGAACAAGGAAGAGCTCTTTTGGGGGTCGAACGATACATACTATACGCTGAAATATACCGCTAACTTCGAGGTCAATGATAATATCGGTAATGTATTCTACGCGGGATTCTGCAAGGACTGGAACGACAGGTTCTCTACCCGCGCCGAATGGTCCAAAACGGTCTATAACCACAGGAAGATCTACAAGGCCGACAGGGTGATGGTCTATGCGCTATACAGGTTCTGATAAGGAAGACGGGAAAACGGCGGGTCTTTACTTCACAAAAGGCCTCATAGTCATCGTTTTTGTGTTCATTATCGTATACGCGATCTCACGCTCCGTATTCGTGACCTTCGCGCAATATTCCTTCCTTGAGAAATCGTTTGCGGTCGTATTCCTCTTGTCCGAGCTTTTCATAATGTTCCACGCGATCGGATACTTCAGCGGGATGTATCGCATCGGCCGGGGGATTTTTGCCGCGCAGCCGCCCGGACCCGCGGCCAGCGCACAACCGCCGGTAGCAATACTCGTCCCCGCGAGGCACGAGCCGAGGGATGTACTTGAGGGCACGCTGGCGTGTATCTATAACCTTGACTATCCGGAGAAGCGTATATACCTCCTGGATGATTCCTCGGAAGAAAGGTATAAGGAAGAAGCGGAGGAGCTTGCCGGGAGATACAAGTGCGCGCTTTTCAGGAGACAGGAGCGCCATGGCGCCAAAGCCGGGATAATAAACGACTGCATGAAAGGGCTCGACGAGAAATACATCGCAATTTTTGACGTCGACCAGAACCCGATGCCCTCGTTCCTGAGCAGGCTTATGCCGATAATGGAGGCGGACCCAAAGCTTGCCTTCGTGCAGACACCGCAATTTTACAGCAATACCGACGCGAGCCGCATAGCGGATTCAGCTAATACACAGCAGGCTGTATTTTACGAATACGTGTGCGAAGGCAAGAGCTCCGGCGGGGCGATGATCTGCTGCGGCACCAACGTACTGATGCGCCGTGAGGCTCTCGCCAGCGTCGGCGGGTTCGACGAGACGTCGGTGACAGAGGATTTTTCGACATCCTTTCGGCTGCAAACGAACGGCTGGAGGACGCTTTACTGTAACCATGTCAACACCTTCGGCATGGGTCCCGAAAACCTCAGCGCGTATCTTTCGCAGCAGAACAGGTGGGCGATGGGCAACGTCAGCATACTCGGGAGGATCCTCCGGGCCCTGTTCACGAGGCCTTTCGCGATGAAACCGCTGCAGTGGTTCGAGTATTTTATCACGAGCTCGTATTACCTGGCGGGGTGGGCGTATATTTTCCTGGTCTTGTGCCCGGTCATTTACATACTCTTCGGCATCCCGTCGTTCTTCATGCACCCGGTCGTATACACGCTGACGTTCGTACCGTACCTTATACTCTCCGTCGCGATATTCTATTCGACGATGGGAATACGCCGCTACACTCCAAAGTCGGCTTTTCTCGCGCAGGCGCTCTCGTTCGTCACGATACCCGTTTACATTCGTGCGGGTATAAGCGGCCTGCTCGGTGTCAGGGGCAAATTCCAGGTGACGAAGAAAGGGGTATCGCCCCGCATACCGTATTTGAGGCTCTGGCCCCAACTGTTGTTACTCGCGCTGAATTATATCGCTCTCCTATGGGGAATAAACAAGTGTATTTATGAACGGACAACCGCTATAATGTTAAATGTCGCGTGGATAGCTTATCATTGTATCCTGTTTTCATCCGTTTTTTATTTCAATGAAGAGAAGGGCGGATAATATGCCGGACAAGAACGAAATGCTGGAATTCCTTGAAGAGTGCCTCCGGCGCGAGGAGGAGATAATACCGCTTTATTCAAAACACGTGAAAAGCAGTCTTTTTCTTTCCGGGTTCAACAGCGAGGACCGCGCCAAGGCAGGCAGTATATTAGATAAACTGCGCGCGGATTCGATGCGGCACAGGAAGATATTCAGCGGTCTAATAAAGAAGGTCAAGGAGTCCGGAACCGATGTTTACTAAAGAGGATTATGAGGAATATTTCCGCGATATAAATACTAAGGAACAGGGGATGGCCAAGAACCTGGAAGACGCGCTGCCGCTCATAAAAGATAAGGTGATCACGGCGAATATAAAGAATGTGCTTAAAGACGAGCTAAGGCATGTAGGGCTTACCGTAGAATTAAAAAAACTTTTAGACAAATAACAAGACACCTATGGAACTGAATACCAAACAAAAATTAGCCGCCGAGACCCTCGACGGTCCCGTACTGGTACTCGCGGGTCCCGGAACGGGCAAGACCGAGCTCTTATCGGTGCGCGCGGCCAACATTATCAGGGCGAAGAAGGCAAAGCCCGAGAATATCCTCATCCTGACGTACACGAATGCCGCCGCCAAGGCTATGAAAGAGCGCCTGGTCAGGATACTAGGAGCGGCCGCATATAATATTGAAACCGCGACATTCCACAGTTTCGCGAATTCCATCGTGCTCGAGTCTGAGGAGGCCGCCGAATACATACAGGAACGCGTCCAGATAACTGACATCGAGCGGATAAAACTTCTCGAATATATTTTGGATAACACCGAGGGCATTGATAAGATCCGTCCGTTCCGCGCGCCTTATGCTTTCGAGAGAGAGATCAGCCAGAGGATAACCGAGCTAAAGCGCGAGGGTATATCGCCGGCTCAATTCGCCGGGATCGTGGAAAAGGCCGGACCCGACGGCGCCTACATCGAAGAGAAGCACATCGAGCGGCTCAAGGCCCTCGCCGTCGTCTATAAACTTTACGAGGAATACAAGGCCGGGAAGAACAAGGACCTGTTTGACGACCGTGGCCGCTACGATTACGATGACATGATCCTCTTCGCCATCGAGGCGATCCGCAGCGAGCATGAGCTTGCGCTCGCGCTGCGCTCACAATATACCTATATAATGGTCGACGAGTTCCAGGACACCAACGGCGCCCAGCTCGACCTGCTGTTTGAAATAGGCTCCCCGAACATTTGCTGTGTCGGCGACGACGACCAGTCTATCTTCAGGTTCCAAGGCGCTTCCGTCGCTAATTTTAAGGAACTCAAGAAGAGGTTTCCCGGCCTGAAGGTTATCGCCCTGGAGAAGAATTACCGCTCGACCAAAGAGATAATCTCGCTTTCCGACCGCATAATCAATAACTTGCCCAAAAAAGAGCGCTACGAAGTCAAAGCCCTCGCCCCCGAAAGAGATTTCAAGAAGAAGACTATCGAGTACGATGAATTTACGACCGAGACCGAAGAGATGCTCTTCATTGCCCGGCGCATAAAAGAGATCTTGAAGAAAGAGGGCGTGGCGTTCGACGACATGGCCGTCCTTGTGCGCCAGCGCGACGATATCCTGCGCGTGGTCGACGCGTTCCTGCGCGCGGGCATTCCCTATGCCACCGACGGCAAGGAAGACATCTCCGGCGAGAAGCGCGTCCGCCAGATGCTCGATGTCCTTTATTTCGCGCACACGCCGGATATCGAGGTGGAGCAGAAGGACGCTTACCTTTACCGGATCCTCACCGCCGATTACATGCGCATCCCGATGAACGACGTCCTGCGATTCATCGCCTCGGTGCGCGCGAAGAAATACGACCAGCGCAAGAAAGGCGAGGCCCCGACGGTCTCGATGTTCTCGGAATATATGGCGGGCAGCGGAGTGTCCCTTTTTGACACGTCCCCTATTAAGAACCTGCTGTTCGAGGCGGAGACGAGGCCGGTGCACGCGATCCTTATGCAGTATATCAAGGATGCCGGGGTGATGAAGTTCATCCTCGATAAATACGACGACAACGACCTCCTGCGTATCCGCGACCTGCGCGCGCTGACGTCGTTCGTCAACATGGTGAAGGAATCCGACGTAGCACGTCCGGGCATCACGCTGAAGGAATTCATTGACGAGCTCGAGACGCGCAAGGCCCACGGCATGCCGCTGCAGGGCGAGCTTGTCACGGCCGCACAGGAAGGTGTGCGCATCTACACGGCGCACGGCTCGAAGGGCCTCGAGTTCCACACGGTCTTCATCCCGTTCTGCCTTGAAAAGAAGCGCTGGCCGAAACGCCCGCAGGGGGTCACTATCCCGCTTCCGCCGGAGGTATACAAATCGAAAGAGATCCCGACCGACAAGGAGATATTAAAGCAGCTCGATTATTACGATGAGACGCGCCTTTTTTACGTTGCCTCGACGCGCGCCAAGGCGAACCTTATCTATACGGCGAGCCCCACGGAGAGCGCTGTCCCAAGCTCGTACCTGGCAGGCGTAGATGCCAGGGAGTCGAAGGCGAAAGAAGAGGAGCTCCTTAAAGCGGCGCTCGACTCCACCGACGCCCAAGACCCGTTCATCGGCACGGACAAGGTCCTCGCCGACCTCGTCGCGGACCTGTCGCTTAACCCGACGGCGCTCAACAATTACATCAACTGCCCGCGCAAGTATTTATACGACGATGTCCTCATGCTGCCGTCGCCGAAGAAGCAGTCGCTCGTCTTCGGTAACTGCACGCACAAGGCGCTTGAAGATACCTACGGCAAGTTCATGAAAGAAGGCAAGTTCCCGGATTTTGCGTTCTTCAAGGATGCCTTTATCCGGGAATTGGCCCACGAGGCCCCGGAAGAGGCGATAAAGACCGCGTGCCTGCGCCAGGCGGAGACTTTCAAGGCCTGGTTCAAGGAAGAGTCGCGCCTGCCGGTCAAGCCGCTCGGCCTCGAGAGGCGGCTTGTCGTGATGCTCGGCGACGACCTGAAATTTACCGGTAAGTACGACAAGACCGAGGCGATCGGTACCGGTTGCCTCGCCGAAGGCTGTGTGCGCGTGGTCGACTATAAGACCGGCGAGCCGGACAAGCACGTCAAGGGCATCAACAATTCCATCTCAAAGGAGATCCCGGTATCGAGCGGCGACTTTGAGGACTACCTGCGCCAGCTCATCTCCTATAAACTGCTCTTCGACAACGACAAGAAAGAATCGCAGGGCCGCAAGGTGAAGGAGGGGGTGCTCGTCTTTCTCGACCCGGCCAAGGAGTCTGTCGCCAAACACGACCTTGAGGCGGGTGGGTTCGTCAAGAAGAGGGTGGAATTGACCGATGATATGGTTGCCGAGCTTGCCGCGCTCATCAAGGACGTCCGTGCCCGCATAAAGAAACTCGATTTCGCGAAACTCCCGGAGAAAGACGACAAGCCCGGCAGGTGCGGCGCCGGGGGTGCTAGGTGTGATTTTTATGATATTTGCTGGGGGTAAAAATGGAGAACACGAAAGAAAACGACCTGCCTGCAACACAGATGTTCGGTATTTTTGATTTACTCGTATTTCCTTTTGTATTATTCTTAAGTTTTTTAGGCCCAAGCGTAGATTCAAACGTAAAAGGAGGTGAATTAGTCCTTTTTGCCATTCTGTTTCTGGTCAGGGGCATTTTGACTCTGATGCGGTATCGTATAGCATGGATATTGCATTTAGCGTTTTCTTGGGCAACAGCTATTATAATCGCTATATTTGTTACGCTATTTCGCAGTTCGGACAGCGAAAAAGAGTTTATCGTGACTTTGATAATATCTACGGTTATTTTGGTTATCTTCCTTATTTTACCTGACGTAAGGAAGCAGTTTAACAAATAAGGCGGTCTAATTGTTTACCAAAGAAGATATTATAAACGGCTGGTCGATGTTCTGGAGAACTTTCCCGATATTTTTCCTGTTTTTCCTGATAGCTCAAATTAACATGGACGGGGGAAGGGGTTTCTTGATACCGGAACGCCTGCAGCCGCTACAGTACGGTATTTGCGCTGTTATATGTTTATTTCTTTTTGACTTTTTGGGCAAAAAGATCTCAAAAACCAAGTATAACTTTGCAATAACCGATTTTATCGGTTGGGATATATTGTGGCGTTTTGTTGTTATGGATTTATATTTTGTTGTTATGTTTTATATAGTAATATTAGCCGTTGCTGGAACTATAGCGGAAGCGGTTAAGGCTGACCCAAATATTATCAGAGGTTTTCCGCCCATCACTTTAGTTAATGTCATATCCGCAATTTTAGCTTTGGGTTGGACAACCACAACGGTCATTAAAAACAGGATTGAGAACAACCCGCTTCGCAGGTTGCCGGTGATACAGGGTTTATGTTTAGCGGATTTTTTAGTCGGGGCAATCACTTTATATATTGCGCGGCAACTTTTAGGTTTGCCATGGTTTGATTATAGATTTCTTTTTCTTGCGGGGATATTGTTGATTATAAGGTCTATTTTAACCGTATTTCGCTTGCGCTTGGCTTGGTTTTTACATGTTATATTTTCCTGGGTAACAGGTATCGTGTTTTCGTTTATAGTACTCCGGTTATCCGATGCCTTAGGTTTGTTTATAAGGTCGGGGTTTTTTATTATTATGATTGCGTTATCGGTGTTTATAGTTGTTTATTTTACGCGGCCTCGAGTTAAAGGTTATTTCATAAGGTAAGAATGCCCATAATCATCGACGGTTGGAACATGGTGCGCCACGAGCACAGCAGCATAGATTATGACGACGCCCTCGCCGGGGCCGCGCACTTGATAGCGATACTCGAGAAGTTCCAGGAGTCGCACGCGGACCCGATAGTACTTGTCTTCGACAGCAAGAACGAGTACCTCGATATGCCCATAAGGAGCACCGCGAAGCTGCGCATCGTCGCGGCAAAGGACGCCGACGGCTGGATTAAGCGCTACATCGACAGCATCGCCCCACGACAGCGCCGCAACCTGCGCGTCGTCTCCTCCGACCGCTCGCTGTATTTTTACGCGAAGGATGCACGGGCGACGCCAATGAAGTGCGAGGAGTTTTGGGGGAAGATTTGAGCGGGCTAACCCATTGATAATTAAAGGGTTGACAAATAAGTATATTTATGTTAAATATAGTTTACATAAATATATAGGAGGTTTTGGTGAGAAGAGGCGAATTTGACGGCGTTCAGATAGAGGCGATATTAACTCCATATAACCATTGGTGGAAAGAAGGCGTAGTTAAAACCGAGGTTTTTAAAAGACCCGTCTTTCATAAAATCTACAAAGACCTCTTATCACTGAAACAAATCATTTCGATTACAGGACCGCGTCGAGTCGGAAAGACAACCCTCCTTAAACAAATTATCCAATCACTGATTAATGACGGTCATGCCAAGCCCAATCAAATTGTCTATTTTTCTTTCGATGATCCACTTTTGTCGGAACCACAGATGCGCGAACATTTCTTCGATGAGATGATAAAGTGGGCCGATATTACGCGTAAAAGCGAAACGGTTTATTTTTTTCTGGATGAAGTTCAGCGTTTTGACCGCTGGGAGCTGTATCTGAAGAAATACTATGACCTCGGGTTTCCTGTAAGATTTGTCATATCCGGTTCCGCCTCATCGCCGATATTCCGTAAAAGCCGAGAGAGTCTATTAGGAAGGATAAAAGATAATCATATATTGCCGTTTTCTTTCAAGGAATTCGTTTATTTTCATAAAGCGGGCGATAGCGAGGTCCTTGATTTCGTAAAACGCGCTCAGGCTTTCGGATATAAACTTCAAAGAGAAATGGCCGTTGATTGGAAGGAATTTCAATCGGAATCCGGTCCATTGAACGTTCCGGGGAACGTCTTTCGCGAATTAAACATTCAGTTGAATAGATATTTTATCGAAGGAGGATTCCCGGAGTCCTGGGAAATAGAAGATATTGTTGCCAAGCAGGAATACCTTTTCGATAATCAGGTACAAAAGGTGATTTTCGAGGATTTGATTATAGCTACGGAGTTCCGGAAGCCGGAGAAAATAAAGAGTTACTATTTGTCGCTTATCGAACAGCCCGGACAAGAGATTAATATAGAAAAGGCCTCTCAGAAGGTTGGCGTCAGCAGGCCGATGCTTGAAAAATATTTGCCGCTTTTGGAAATGACAGATCTCGTAAAAACGCTACCTCGATTCTCAAAAAGGCCGCTTAAGTTCAGGCGGGGTAGCGTGAAATGCTATCTTCTTGATTTAGCGCTGCGAAACGCTATCTTGAAACTGAACGAAAGCGTTTTAAGCGACCCCTCAGCCATGGGATTTTATGCCGAAAATCTCGTATTTAACGCCTTGCGGCAATTCGAGGGAGCAATAGAGCTGTCTTACTATAAGGACGCGAAACGCGAGGTCGATTTTGTAGTTCATGTAGGCGGCAAGCGGTATCTGCCGGTCGAAGTCAAATATAGAGATGCGATGGACGATCTGGCGTCAATCAAGTATTTTGTTAACGCTTTTGATCAGAAATTTGGAATTGTTGTGACAAAAGATTTCGTTAAGACGCAAGACGAAAAGAAGCTGCTGTTCATTCCATTGTCGATATTTCTCTTGTTCTTCTAGCAATAAATATGAAAAAAACGAATCGAATAACCGGTATCAAAAGCTGGCCCATAGACGACAGGCCGCGCGAGAAGCTGCTCAAGAAGGGGGCGGGGGCTTTGAGCGATTCGGAGCTTCTGGCAATTCTTCTTCGCACAGGCACAAAGGGGACCAGCGCGATAGACCTCGCCCGAGCTATCCTCAAGAAATTCGGCTCGTTTCGGAGCATGGCTCACACAGATACAAGAGATTGGAAAGAATTCAAAGGTTTAGGCGGGGCCAAGATTGCCCATATTCAAGCCGCGCTTGAAATCGGGCGGCGCTATCGTCAGGACGATGTGTCCACCGGCAAACAAAAGGTCGCCTCCGCCAAAGATGTCGTAGATATAATAATGCCCCAACTCCGCGATCTTAAGACTGAAGTTTTCAAGGTGGTGTATCTCGACAACAACAACCGCATAATCGATATTTCGGATACGGCCGTCGGCACGGTCGATAAGGCATTTCCTATTGTTCGCGAAATAATTCACGCCGCATTGCAAAAATTCGCCAAATCTATCGTTTGCGTTCACAACCACCCAAGCGGCAACGCTGCACCGAGCGCTCAAGACAAGAAATTTACCGAAGACTTATCCGCCGCCGCAGATTTACTGGGAATCGAGGTTCTCGACCATATAATCGTAGGCGGGGCTGATTACTATAGTTTTTCAGATAACTGAATAGAGGTTGTATGAGCGAAGCAGAGGCACGTAAAGTTATCGATGATTTATTAAAAGAAGCCGGATGGATTATCCAGGATGTCCGTAAGATTAATCTTTCCGCCGGCAGGGGAGTAGCTGTCCGGGAGTTTCCCACTAAATCCGGCCCGGCCGATTATTTGCTTTTTGTGGATCGTAAAGCCGTCGGCACCGTGGAAGCCAAAACCGAAGGCACCACGCTTTCCGGCGTGGCTGAACAAACCGCCCGCTACAATGCCTCAATCCCTGAAAACCTGCCGCATATTGACGATGTTCTGCCGTTTGCCTACGAATCTACCGGTATTGAGACCTTTTTTCGCAGTCAGCGTGATCCGGATCCTTGTTCCCGCCGGGTTTTTGCTTTTCACAGCCCGGCAACTTTAGCCGAATGGGTCCAGGATCCGCAAACCCTGCGCCGGCGCCTGCGCGAATTACCGCCATTAGATCCCTATAACCTGCGCCAGTGCCAGATCGAGGCGGTCAAGAATCTGGAAGTATCTTTACATGACAGCCGTCCGCGCGCGCTTCTGCAAATGGCTACCGGCAGTGGCAAAACCTACACCGCCATCAGCGAAATCTACCGCCTGATCAAATTCGCCAAGGCCCGCCGTATTCTCTTCTTGGTTGATCGCTGTTCTCTGGGCCGGCAGGTCAAAAAAGAATTCCAGAGCTATATCCCTTTTGACGACAACCGCTGTTTCACCGATCTCTATATTGTCCAGCATATGGCCACCAACGTCTTTGACCAGGACGCCAAGGTTTGCATTACCACCATCCAGCGCCTTTTCTCCATGCTTAAAGGCGACCAGGAACTGGACGCCAGTTTGGAAGAGAAGTCCCTTTATGAATCATCTGCGCTTGACATCGACCCCCAGGCGATCAAATTCCGGGGCAAGATCCCCATTGAAACCTTTGACTTCATCATCGTGGACGAATGCCACCGCTCCATTTACAATCTCTGGCGCCAGGTCCTGGAATACTTTGATTCCTTTATCATCGGCCTTACTGCCACCCCGTCTAATCAGACCATCGGTTTCTTTAACAAGAACCTGGTGATGGAATACGACCACAATCGGGCAGTGGCGGATAAGGTCAACGTCGGTTTTGATGTTTACCGCATTCGCACCGAGACTACGGAAAAAGGGGGCAAGATCCTTTCCGGTTTTTACGTGGACAAACGCGACAAACTTACTCGCAAACTTCGCTGGGAAAAGCTGGACGAGGATTTAGATTACACTCCGGATCAGCTTGACCGTAGTATTGTGGTTAAAGATCAGATCCGCACGGTTACCCGCGAGTTTAAGGATAAACTCTTTACGGAAATCTTTCCCGGACGCAGTGAAGTCCCGAAAACCCTGATTTTCGCCAAAGACGATAGCCATGCCGAGGACATCACCGGTATCGTGCGCGAAGAATTCGGTAAAGGCAATGATTTCTGCAAGAAAATAACCTACCGCACCCAAGAAAACACCGATGACCTGATCGCCGCCTTTCGCAATAGCTTCAATCCCCGGATTGCCGTAACCGTGGATATGATCTCAACCGGCACCGACATCAAGCCCCTGGAATGTATCTTATTTATGCGTGACGTCAAATCCGCGGTCTATTTCGAGCAGATGAAAGGCCGCGGCACCCGGGTGATTGATCCGGATGATTTGCACGCGGTAACCTCCGACGCCAGAGCCAAAACTCATTTTGTGATCGTGGATGCCGTTGGCGTCTGCGAAAGCGAGAAGAGCCAGACCACTACCCTTGACCGCCAGAAAAGCGTTCCTACGCCTAAATTACTCAACAACGTAGCCATCGGCATCCGGGATAATGATACACTTTCCAGCCTGGCTTCGCGTTTAGCGCGCCTGAACCTGGAATTAGAGGAGAGAGACATTCAGCGGATTAAAGAAGCATCCGGCGGCAAGTCCTTAACCGACATTACCAACGATCTTATGTCCGTTATCGATCCGGATACCGCTCCTGACCGGGACCAAGCCTGCGCGCCCTTTGATAATCCGGATTTTCGCCAACTGCTTACGGCGTTACAAACCAAGGCCGAACAGACCATTGACACTACTACCGTAGATAAAATCATCAGATCCGGCTTTGACCAACAGGCCAAAGAAAAAGCTTTATCCCTGGTCAAGAAGTTCGAGCAGTTCGTCGCAGAAAATAAAGATAAGATCACTGCCCTGCAGATCATCTATAACCTGCCCTACAAAAAACGCCATATTACCTATGAAGAGATCCGCGACTTAGCCGAAAAAATCGAAATGCCGCCTTACGGCTTTACCACCGATGCCCTCTGGCAGGCATACGAACAACTGGAAAAATCCAAAGTGCGCGGCTTCTCCGTGCAAACCCAATTAACCGACATTATCTCTTTGGTGCGTTTTGCCGTCCGCAAAGAAGAAGTCCTGGAGCCGTTTAAAGAGCATGTGGAACATCGTTTCCAAGAATGGTTGAAAGATCAACAGTTTTTGGGTAAAACTTTCACCGGCCGGCAGATTCAGTGGTTGACTATGATTGCCGAGCACATCGCCGGCTCCGGCAGTGTGGATAAAAAAGACTTCCTCCTGCCGCCCTTTAGCGGCAGCGGCGGGATTATTAAGGCGAAAGAAGTTTTTGGGGATAGGCTGGATGATGTTATGGAGGAGTTGAATAGTGTGTTGGTATAGATTATTTTTCTTCCGAAGAGTAAATTGAATAGGAGGTTTGACCATGAAAATAGATAATCAAACTAAACAGGTAGAATTACCCTTTAAGGTTAACAAAGAAGTAGTAAGTCATTTGAGTTTGGGATTATATCGTAACTTTGCACGAGCAATCAAAGAGCTTATATCAAACTCTTATGATGCCGGCGCAACTGAAGTAAAAATAAAGTTGGATCTTGATAGGGGAGAAATAATAGTCAGAGATAATGGTCGCGGTATGAGCCTAGAGGATATTGAGAAAAAGTTTCTTACGATAGGCTATGTTACACAGCCTTCCGACAAGTTGGATGAGCTGGGAAGAAAACGAATCGGCACTTTTGGTATCGGTTGCCTTTCGGTCTTTCCTTATTGTAATACAGTCCATGTGATTACTAAAAAAATGGATAGTGATGATCTTATTGAGTTGACGATTGAGACACAGCGTTTCTTTACCGGCACTCCTTCTGATATCGAAAAAGAAAAGGCGAAATGCACTGTTCATAAGAGCGATTTAGCCAAGAAAGATGGAGAGACTATCATATCGTTAAAAGGCATAAAGCAACACCTCATCAAGGAGCTACGTCAAAAGAGTGGTTCTGGATGGTCTAGTATAGATAAATTTAGCGGTTTTGAGAAATTCAAATGGACAATAAGTCAGTATTCTCCAATACAGTTTTCACCTGAACAGAGAATATTGCGGAGTTTCTTTGCCGATGCAGAAAGAGTACCAATGAGGTTATGGCTCGACGGAAAAGAACTTTTCAGAAATGTTCCCGAAAATATAGAGATTCTTGATAAGGGCGAAGAAAAATTCGGAAATGTGCATCTAAAATACGTTATTACCACTGCGAAAAAGCCAGTCGAGCCTGAAGAGGCGAGAGGGCTGCAGGTAAGATTGAGGGATGTTGCAGTTGGCCTTCCGACAGATTTTGAGGTCTCCAAGCTTACTGGTAAAGTGCCAGGTAAATTAAATTATATTTCCGGAGAAGTTTGTGTCTTGGACGGACTGGATTCTTTCTTGATGATTGACAGAGACAGCTTTTCTTATACGCAGGAAGTTTCTGAGATGCAGGATTTCTTCCGGAAAAAACTCACTAAGTGGAGCGATGTACAAGAAAAATGGGCTGTACAAGACAAGGACATTTATCAAGCCTTAATGCCATTAAAAGACTCTGAGCCATTAATTGAGGAGCTTAAAAAAGCAAATATACTCCATTTCTCGAAAGAAAGATTAAGGCTTTCTAAAGAGCCGATGGTAAAAAAATCCAGAGAAAGGATCACCTCTACCCTAGAGACAATCAAGAAAGCATTAACAGATAAAACTCAGTTTAAGATTATATCAAGAAAAGAAGAGCCCAAAGATAAACAGCAGCCGGTCGAAGTTAAGCCAAAAGAAAAATCGATTGTCATTTATGACAATCACCCTGAGTTTGTCGAGAGTATTGAGATAGACGACAAGAAATTCTCTGTGACTTATGATGACTGGGATTACAAGAAAAGCCATTATTCTATCTGTAAGCTGGATAGTTCCGGGAAGAAGGTGGCCTTTAATTCCTCACACCCACTTTTCAAAAGCAAAATCAGCGAAGACGTTATCAAGAAGATCGCTTTGGGGTTCCTCTTAATTGCTAAGGATAGGAAAGACGAAGAAAAATTACTAAGTGAATTGAATCATCTGATAGAGACTGTATTCAAAGGGTAATGACATGGCAGAAATTGATACCCTAAGAGACCAATTGATAGAAGAACTCTGGCTTCCTATGGCAAGAGAAGGAGGCGCCAGATTTTATAATAGTCGTAGAAAGAATAAACAGATGAAGCTTTTTACTTTGACTGATGGAATTAATTTTAAAGAGATATCTCGATTAGAAGATAATAATTTGGTGCAAAGAGGAGATTGTGTTTTATGGGTCAGCAATATGATCAAAGCTGTTAGGGCAGAGACGGAGGCGTTAGGGGTAGTTTTGAATGGCTCTATATGCGATGAACTTATCTCGACGGCTACCTGTCAACTTAATCCCCTTTTCCCATGTGATATTCTGAACCTTGATTTTTCTTCCCAAGATATATATGTTAATAACTCCAGGATTGAAAAGGAATTGGAGAAAGTTGAGAGTTTTATTGTTTTACAAGGGCAGAAACGCAGTAAAGGATTCGTATTATTACAAACTACAGTTGTTAATTCCGAAGACATCTCTCGAGATAATGTTAAAAGGGTTTCTGATGCTATGCAATCTAGTGGGTGGGGAGGGTTGGCCCTGGATGCTTTCCCTCCAACAATTTCTAGTAATACGCAGAAAATGGATTTGATTAAGAAGGTCGCCGAATTGTTATGCCAAAAATACAAGTATAATATATTTAAAATCTCAAGTTTAAGCAAAGATATCAATACACAACAACAGCTTTATTCACTAGCTGTTATTCTTGTGAGGTAAAAATGAAGACATTCAAAGCCGAGAGGTTGCCTAAGTTAACAAAGATTATGTATGACAGCCAGCAACGTTTGAGTAAAAATAATTGGGAAGATACTCTCAAGGCTAATCATCGCGAAATAGAAAAACTATTAGTAATGGTTAGCATCTTTGATACTTGGAGAAACACTCTAGAACGCAAGTATGGCACCTCAGCCAGAGATTTAATTAAAGAAACGTTTATGGATTCTTACATGTCCATTTATTTTGCATGCATGTCATTGTATAAGCAAGCCCACGTTTCTTTAAGGGCGGAGTTGGAAACCGTCTTGAGGTTGGTATATTTTTCATCGCATCCTATAGAGCTGAAGTGGTGGAAAGATGATAAGGCTTTTTTTAAAGGAAAGCATGTTTGGGGAGATAATTATGATTATTTTATGCATCTGGATGATGTTAATAACTTTAAAGGTAAGGCAGGAGGAGAGCTTTTTGATAAAGTACGTGCTATGTATACAACGCTATCAAAATATGTACACAGCAATTTTTCTTCTTTTCAGACTACAATTCAAGGCGTAGCGCCAGCATACAAAAAAGCAGAATTTGGCAAATGGCTCAGTAGGTTTAAAGATGTCCAAAAATATGTTAATACTGTACTCGCACTGGGATTATCCGAGGATTTTAAATCACTAGGCGTAGTGAACCAAAGAAAAGTCCTTAAAGTGATAGGGGATGCAACATATAAAAGAGCATTAAAACAATCTTTGGGTTTGATAATCAGGGGAAGAGTGTGATTAAAAAACTGGAAGAAAAGATAATCGCAGGACCAGTGGATATCCTGCATAGAGTTCCTACTACTAGGTATCAAGGTAGCAAGAGAAGCATATTGCCGTGGATACATGATAATCTAAAATCTCTGCAGTTTAAAACTGTTCTCGATGGGTTTGGTGGCACAGGCAGTGTTAGTTATTTATTCAAATTGATGAATAAGAAAGTGACGTTTAACGATATTCTTCCGTCTAATCGCATGACGGGAGTAGCTTTAATTGAGAATGACTCAATTACTTTAGATGAAGCCGATCTGGAATTTGTATTTCACCGAAACGGTTTCAAATATCCAAGTTATATTGAGGATACATTTAAAGGAGTGTACTATACTTCTGAGGAGAACAGATTATTAGATGTGATGGCACTAAACATAAAGATGCTCTCAGAAAGATATAAAGGTGATGTTTTGGCCAAGAAACAGGCTTTGGCTTATCATTTACTATTTCAGTCCTGTTTATGCAAAAGACCTTTCAACCTCTTTCATAGAAAAAATCTTTCGCTTAGAACTGCTAAAAATATTGAGCGTAGTTTTGGCAATAAGATAACATGGAATACTTGTTTTACTAAGTTGATGAAGCGTTTTAATGAAGAAGTTTCAAGCAAAGTATTCTCAAATGGTTCCACGCATAAAGCCATTTCCCAGGATATTTTGGACATAGAGAACAGAAAATTTGATCTTGTTTATTTTGACCCTCCATATGCCAGAGCAGACGAAAAAATGCCAAAAGATTATCGCGAACTATATCATTTCCTTGACGGAATAGTCGATTATGACAATTGGCCCAAGAATATAGATTTAAAAACAAAGAATAAGAGACTGGTTAAGCAAAAGAATCATTGGAATGAAGGAAAAATAGAGGATAATCTTGACGCTTTATTCAATAAGTTTAAGGACTCAATAATAGTTCTGTCATATGGGCAGCCTGGATATCCGTCTATCTATAAGATTAAGAAACTTATGTTGAAGTACAAGCCAAAGGTTCGCATCTTCAGAAAAAAGTATAAGTATAAGCTTAATCATCGAAATGGACATGGGTTGTACGAGGTCTTAATAATAGGGGAATAGTATGTATAATACGCATTTAAGCAGAATAAATCTCATTGAAGAAAGAGAAGAAGGCTTTTGAAGAGATCGAGCAGGCTTATTGCTTTCGAATCTCTCAGGAGAGCAAGGGTTATTCTTGGGGGCTTTTTTTATTTTTGGAGATAGAAATATTGCGTATGTAACCTTGTTTTGTTAACTATTGGCAGGAGCTCAGTTAGAGAAATAGAATGATAATAAAAATAAAAGAAATAGCAATTATTAATCCCAGAGATAAACTTAAGAATAATTTTATAGCCAGTTTTCTACCAATGAGGGCGCTAGAAGCTGAAACGGGAATGGTTGATTTATCTGCTAAAATTAAGAGCGAAGAAGGGAAACGCAGGTTTACTTCTTTTAGGGATGGGGATATTCTTTTTGCGAAGATTACTCCCTGTATGGAAAATGGTAAATTGGCTTTAGTTAATGGTTTGATAAATGGTGTTGGTTTCGGTTCAACTGAGTTTCACGTTATAAGATTAGCCAAAGCTATCGATCCGAAGTACTGTTTTTATTACTTAATTCAAAAGAAGGTTCGGAAATATTTACGAAGTAAGATGACAGGGACAGCAGGACAGCTCCGTGTGCCTTCCAAGGAGCTCGAAGATCTTGCAATCGAGATATATTCTCTTTCTGAGCAAAAACGCATTGTCGCCAAGATTGAAAGTTTGTTTTCGCGGTTGGATAGTGCCAAGGATTCGCTGCTGCGCGTGCGGCAGGAAATCAAGCGCTATCGCCAGTCAGTGCTCAAATCGGCGTTTGAAGGAAGATTAACCCCTGGGATTAGTTTTAGTAGAGTTACTTTGGCTGATGTAATAGCAAAAGACTTAGGTGGGGGGACTCCTTCTAAGAATCATATGGAATATTGGAATGGAAATATCCCTTGGGCTAGTGTCAAAGACATGAATAGTGAAGGAAAATATTTAGAGTCAACCATTGATAGAATTACAAAAAAAGCAGTCGAAAGTAGTTCAACTAATCTTATCCCTGCAGGTAACATAATTGTTTGCACTAGAATCAGTGTAGGGAAGATTCAAATTAATAAGATCGCTGTGGCAATTAACCAGGATTTAAGAGCCTTTTTTCTAAAAGAAAGAATTAATATTGACTACTTCTATTATTATTACGGTACTGTTAAGTTTAAGACTTCAGGAACGACTGTTAAGGGAATAAGGAAGGATGATTTATTGCAGTATTTGTTCCCATTATGTTCTTCTCAAGAACAATTACAAATAGTGAAAGCTATAGAAGACTATTTTGAGAGGGCAAAAATACTTGAAGATGCAGTGGTTCAGGGTTTGGATAAAATTGAGCAGCTAAAGCAGAGTATTCTAAAGAAAGCTTTTGAAGGCAATCTGGTTGAGCCTGATCCCGCTGATGAACCGGTAGAAGTTTTGCTTGAGCGAATAAAGAAAGAAAAGGCTAAATTTTGATGCGGAATGGTTGAAAAATGTACAATGATATTTTTGATGAGGCGCGTAAGTTTTTGTCCACTAAAGAAGGTGAAAAACACTTGAAGGATAGCCTTGAGAGAGTAATCATGGAACTAAAAGAATACAATGGGAAACCATATGCGAGGAATGTTATTCCTGAAACCCTAGATTGTTTCTCCCCAGTTTATAGAATAGAAACATCAGATAATTTTTTATCGAATGTTGATGGCAAGGTTTTATATTTTAGTCATCCTAAGAAATGGCTTGTCGGAGATCGATTAGATTCAATCATTTTAAGAAAAAAAGTCATCCTGCCAGATGGCTTGATAGTTACGCAAAGGTATTTTGAGGATACTTTTTGCCAATGTTGGAGTAAGAAGCAATCAAAGAAAATGTGGGAAGAGTATGGTAAAGATCCACAATATAGGAATGTCGCGATGGTTTCTAGCGTTGATAAAATTATGCGAACTTTAGAAAACGGTAAGGATGTTCTAGATTACAGTGAAACATTCTGGGCTGGTGAAGTTAATTATTCTAGTTTTGATTATGATGGAATGGACATCCTCTTAAGAACCGTGGCCGATCAGATGGCTTATTTCAAGAGTAGAACAATCGCCAGTTGTTATTTGGAAAAAAGAAGTAGCTTTGATTTTGAGAATGAAATAAGACTTATTGCAACTAACTGTAAATTAGATATGGGGAAAGAGTTTTCTCTCGTTCCAGTTGTGCATAATTTCCAGAATTTTTTGGATGGAGTTATTATTGACCCTCGGTTAAAGAATCCTAAATTAAAGGAGGAAATTTCCGAGGAACTCAAGAAAAGAGGGTTTAAGATAATTGAGGGTGACGTATTATGAACAAGCGTTGGATATCTCCAATATGGAGTTATTGTAGAGAAAAAGGAGCACAAATATTAGTAACTGTAATTTTTTTAATTTTGGCCGTGGAGCATGCATTTTGGGGGTATCTAAGAATGGATGCGATTACTATAATTTTAATAGTGATTGCTCTTATCCCTTGGTTGCGTGAGATAATTCAGTCCATCGAATTCCCTGGTGGGATGAAAGTAGAGCTACGAAAATTACAGGAGGTTACTCGAGAAGCCGAGAAGGCAGGATTGATAGAGTCCGGAGGGTTGCTTGGTAAGACTGTTACAAACGCTAAAGTTCCTAAATATTCTTTCCAGTTAGTCGCGAATGAAGACCCTAAACTCGCTTTGGCTGGCTTACGTATTGAAATTGAGAAACGTTTAAACGATATTGCTGAAAAACATCAGTTAAACATCCCTATGAGAGGGATAAAACAGATACTTGTAGTCTTGGCAAATAATAAATTATTGTCGATTGAGGAAAGAAGTGTCTTAGATGATCTAATCGGTTTGCTCAATAGTGCAGTACATGCAAAAGATGTTGATGTTAATGCAGCTTTATGGGCATTAGATGTAGGTCCAAGAATTTTACGTTCTTTGGATAAGAAAATTGAATAGAGTTTGAAGGAATAATGAAAAAGCGAAAACATAAGAAGAGAATACAAAAGGTGTGTGTAAAACGGTTTTCAGCCGTAGATATACAGAATATCCGTATATTGGCTGAAATGCTAGGCGAACTTGTGCCTTATTCCGGCTATAAAAGCAGATTTAATATAGTAAGTATTGCCAAGAAAAGAGGACTGTCTAAGTATCTATCTAAGGGGAGTTCTTCAAAGAAAGAAGCTTTGGTTGAGTTTATTCGCAAGCTACATAAGGATAAACCAAGGACGATCAAGATTATTGTTAGAGAAATAATGCCTCAAGCAATTGAGCGCAGACACTCACAGGGCAATCCAATACTGTATGATGAGGCTGAATTATTCGCAAAGCAGCTATGTAAGATAGGAATAGATCTTAGAAAAGAAATATTAGCCTTAAGTTTGCCAAAATCCAGGCCTACCATTGTCCCGCCGACGTTTGAGATTCAGGATATACTAAAGAAGTTTTCTTTACATCCTCTACTTATGCCGGATTGCCAGAAGTTATTTCTGGAGGGGCATATTAATGAGTCGGTACGTAAGGCGTTAGAGAAGTTTGAAACTTATGTTCAGAAGAAAAGCGGAAGCAATCTTGTGGGGATTGATTTGATGGGGCAGGTTTTTAACTTAGCTCACCCGTTTATCAAATTGAATTCTTTATCCAATAAAACTGAACAATGCGAACAAGAGGGATTTATGCATATCGTTATGGGGATTATGCAATGGTGGCGTAATTCTTTGAGTCATGGTGATATTAAACAAATAGATCATCAAGAAGCTTTGGGGAGATTATTTGCTGTTAGTAATTTATTAAGACGTTTGGACGAGGCTATTTAATGATGAATAATAAAAAGTTTGTTTTTGTCTTAGGCGCAGGAGCATCCAAAGATTTTGGATATCCGACAGGTGCAGAATTAATAAAGACAATCGTTGGATATAAGCATGATAGTCTCTTTATTAAATTTATGGAAGGATATGGTATTTCGGGTAGAGATATTGGTATATTCTCTGATAGGTTGGAAGAATCTGGATTAAATAGTATCGATGCTTTTTTAGCAAGAGTTTTAGCCAGAGAGGAAAAGCAACCCATTGATTTTGAGAAAATAGGACGTGCCGGTATAACCTATGCAATTTTATCTGCCGAAAAAGCAAGTAATAGGCAAAGATTGGTATTTAATTTTGATGACAATTGGCATAGGCACATTTTTAATTTTTTAGATGATGATTACAAAGTACTTCATAACGGCAGAGTTCGTTTTATAACTTTCAATTATGATCTTGCGCTAGAATATTATATTGCTAGAACTTATTACGTTCGTAATTATATACATTCTGCTACCCCTAAAGAACAAGCTACGTATTTGGAATTTCTAGATAAAATCAAAATCTTACATTTTTATGGAAGTGTGGGTAACTTATATACAAAAGACGGCAGAGCATATGGAGCAATAGACAATCTTATTAACTTTTCTAAGCCACATTTGTTTTGGGAGATTGCAAAAAACGTTGAGATCATTCGACCTAATGCCTCTAATGGAACGCAAGCTATTTTTACAGAGGCTCAACAATATTTAGCCGCAGCTGACTATATTTTCTTTTTAGGATTTGGATTTGATTCGCTTAACATGGAAAGATTAGGTTTGCATCAAGTGTTTCAAGAAAATATCCAAGATAAGCTATTTTATACCACCGTCTACGAAGCGGATAATAGTAGTATTTACGATTTTGAGAATAGAGTATGCCCCAATGAAGAAATTCGGAAAAACATTTATACTAGAGGCGAAAAAGATGAGAAGATTGTTTCTTTTCTTAAGAATAAATGTTTTATTCTATCGCAATTGAAGGATTAAGCTTCTATGAGGATAAATTATGAGCGAAAATGAAATAGTCCAAAAAGTATGGAATTACTGCGATGTGCTGCGGGATGACGGCGTAAGTTACGGCGATTACGTGGAGCAGTTGACGTATTTGCTGTTCCTGAAGATGTCGGATGAGCGAGATGAGTTGTTGCATGACAGCGAGATCCCGGCCAAGTATAGTTGGAAGTCGCTTAAGAAGCTGGACGGCGAACCGCTGGAAGGCCATTATATTACGGTGCTGCGGGAATTAAGCAAACAGCGCGGGATTATCGGCAGGATTTTCAGCAAGTCCCAGAATAAAATCCAGGACCCGGCTAAGCTGAAGCGACTGATCAATATGATTGATGCCGAGAAATGGCTGGGGCTGGATATTGATATCAAGGGTACGATTTATGAGGGATTGTTGGAGAAGAATGCCCAGGATACCAAAGGCGGCGCCGGTCAGTATTTTACTCCTCGGCCGTTGATCAAGGCGATGGTGGAAGTAATGAAACCCCAGCCGGGAATGAAGATTTGCGATCCTGCCTGCGGAACCGGCGGGTTTTTGCTGAATGCTTTTGATTATGTGATAAAGAATAATCCTACGCTCTCCAAAGGCGATAAGGAATTAATGGTGAATGAGGCTTTGTATGGCGTGGATATCGTAGAATCCGTGGCCCGGTTGTGCGCGATGAATATGTATCTGCACGGCATTGGCTCAAAGCGCTGTCCGGTGGAAGTGGCGGATGCTTTGGCGGCTAAGGCCAGCGAGCATTTTGAGATGGTTTTGACCAATCCGCCTTTCGGCAAGAAGAGCTCGACCACGGTTATTGGTGAAGACGGCAAGACGGCTAAAGAAAAAGATTCCTATGAGCGCGATGATTTCTGGACCACGACCTCGAACAAGCAGCTGAATTTTGTCCAGCATATTGCCTCGATTTTGAAAGTCCACGGCAGGGCTGCGGTGGTGGTGCCGGATAATGTCTTGTTTGAAGGAGGGGCAGGGGAGACAGTGAGGAAGAAACTCCTGCATGATTTTGACCTGCATACTATTTTGCGTCTGCCTACGGGGATTTTCTACGCCCAGGGGGTGAAGGCGAACGTAATTTTCTTTGACAAGAAGCCGGCGCAGGAAAAGCCCTGGACTTCTAAGGTTTGGTTCTACGACCTACGCACGAATAAGCATTTTACTTTGAAAGAAAATACCTTAAAGTTTGAAGATTTGAAGGATTTTATCAAGTGCTACAATCCGGATAACCGGGCCAAGCGCAAAGAAAGCGAGCGCTTCAAGGCTTACGACTACGATGAAATCCTCAAGCGTGACAAAGTCAGCCTGGACATCTTCTGGCTCAAAGACGAATCTTTGGAAGATTTGGAGAATTTACCAGAACCTAATGAAATCGCCGAAGATATTGTTAAGGAACTGGAATCCGCGTTGGAGGAATTTAAAGAAGTTGTCGAAGAATTGAATGAAAAAGGAGATTAACAAATGGCTATTCCTGATTTTGAAACTATTATGTTGCCGTTATTAA
Organism: Candidatus Omnitrophica bacterium UBA6215; assembly: GCA_002421665.1. Taxonomy (GTDB): domain Bacteria; phylum Omnitrophota; class Gorgyraeia; order Pluralincolimonadales; family Pluralincolimonadaceae; genus UBA6215. The sequence continues at coordinate 208,517 of DISH01000007.1, read as the reverse complement.
AAGTTTTATCGGATAAAAAAGAACACCATAAAAGCGAGGTTATAGATATTTTAGCGAAGCAGTTTAAGCTAACTGAAGAAGAGTTGGCAAAAATGCAGCCCAGCGGTAGAAACCCTGTTTTTGGCAATCGCGTTGCTTGGGCGAGAAACTACTTAAATAAAGCCGGATTAATTGATTCTCCGCGGTGGGGATATTGGTCAATTAGCGATGAAGGAATGAGGATCCTGAAAACCACGAAAGAGATTAACATTGAATTTCTTTTGAAGATTCCCAGGTTTAGATCTTGGTTAAAGAAAGAAGATGTTAAAACTGAGACTCCCGTTATTAAAGGGGAGATGCAAAGTACTCCGGATGATTTATTTGAAGCTGGATACAGGAAGATTCAAGATGAGTTAGCTCAGGAATTATTAACTCAGATCATGCGTTGTTCCTGGGCATTTTTTGAAAGATTAGTGGTAGAAGTGCTTTTAGGCATGGGGTATGGAGGCTCAAGAAAAGATGCTGGGAAGGCTCTCTGCAGAAGAGGTGATGAAGGGATAGATGGGATTATAAATCAGGATCGTTTGGGGTTAGATTGTATTTATATACAAGCAAAACGTTGGGATGCTCAAGTCGGTCGTCCGGAGATTCAAAGGTTTGCCGGTGCCTTAATTGGCAAGCATGCGAAGAAAGGCGTTTTTATTACAACTTCAAGTTTTTCCAGAGAAGCGTTGGATTTCGTAAAAAATATTGATAACAAGATTGTGCTTATTGATGGCGAGATGCTCGCGCAACTTATGATTGAAAATAATGTCGGAGTGTTTTCTTCGGCAACTTTCGAAGTTAAGAAGATAGATTCTGATTATTTTAACGAGTAATAAGGATATATATGAAAGAGAATAGCGGTAGAGCCGCGTTGCTAGCATTGGTTAATCAAAAATGGATTGAAGCTGCGTTTAATTACTTTAGGACAGGAAAAACCAAGTTGTATTTTAAGACAGACTCACCTATAAAAAAAGCAATAAATGAAGATATCGCAAAGGTGTATTTTAAATTGACAGCTAGACCGGCGGGTAAGGTAGAAATATCCCATATGGCAAATTTGATAGAGGTTACGGACAAAAATCCGCATAGATATCGTCTGCCCGGATGCGAATCGGAAACAGGGAAATATTATTATGGCTTCAATAATCTTAAAAAATTAAATATTCCTCTTAAGCTTGAAGAAATGGAGCGCTATTCTACTGGTAAAAGGTTGTTAAGGACATTACCCGGTGCGTGCCTAATTGCCAATCCAAAACCTGATAAAGACTGTAAGGATAAACGTGTTTTTCGAGGCCTGGACGACGAGTTTATTAGTGATCTAATTAAAGGAAGATTACGATATATATTAGAGTTTGAGCGAAAGAACCGAAAATCATTTATGGTTGAAATAAGGGACAATTTCCTCGATTTATATTTCCTGGGTCATACGGTAGAGGTAAGAAGAAAAGGGAAGGGTTATTGCCTTATTGCCTCTAACGAGTTCAGCCCAAGAGGATCGTTAGCTACGACAAACAGCATGGTAAAGGCTTATGGGCCTAGAAAATGGCAGATTAGTATTGATGATATAAATGATTCCAAGTGTTTCAATGATATTATGGTGCAGGTAATCGCTAAAATCGTAGCCCATAAAAGGGGAAATATTTCCGAAGGCGTAAGCGAGATAAATCATTTTATCGATAACCGCGCCATAGGTAAAAATGGTATTTTAGTTATAGACAGGCAGGTTGTTTATCCGGGCAAGAAGGATTGTAGGATCGATTTGTTAGGACTTAAAAGGATAAAGGATAACATATTTACTTTTGCGGTAATCGAACTAAAAAATAAAAACAATAAAGAAATAGAAAGTGTATTTTCCGGACAGACTAAAAGATATATAGATATAGTATATGACAAATACGACGATTTCATGTCGACCTATAAAAATGTTCTAGAGCAGAAGGTAAAACTTGGGTTGTTGAAAGCCGTAGATTGTAGGTTCGCGCGGAAGGAAGAAATATCTAAGAAAGACATTATGGGAGCCGTAGTTCTCGATAACTATAATATCAGGAGCGATCTCAAGCAGGACGGATTATTAGGCAGGGCGATTGATGACTGGGCCAAAATGAGTGATGATTATACAATGCGCTTATTCTTAAAAACCAATATTCTCGACGATACATTCTTTATTAACCGCACTGAAGCTGGACATTTATTAAGTAAGTTCAAGAAATGCAACTCCTAATCCACCGCGGCATATTTAAACAGCGAGTTTCTTATTAAATTCATACATTTGAAGCTAAAAGATATCCGCAATTGTTTAAAAGTGTTAAAATATTAAGTGATGAAGAGGAGTGTCAAATATGAAAGACGCCCCGGTAATAGTTTTCAGCTCGTTCGAACGCGCGGATATCATGACGGCGAAATCTCTTTTGGCGAGCGCGGGAATAGAGTTTTTTGTCGAGGATGAGAACGCGCAGGACTTGATCGCCTGGGGCAACCTCGGCGGCTTAAATCCGGTTGTCGGGCCGGTGAAGATACTCGTTTCCCGCGGCGATGCCGCGGATGCAAAAGAGATACTCAAGGACCTGGATAAAAAAGCGAAAGAATAATAAAGGCATAGATGGCAAAAGTCAGCCGTATCAACAGGCAGGAATACGTAATGAGGGCCGCGCTCGTCAGCCTTTGGTGCAACATCGCGCTTTTCATCTTCAAAGGAACGGCTTTCGCGATAGTACGCTCCCTTGCCATAGCGACGGATTTTGCGATAACGGTTACCGGCCTCAGCGTTTCTATAATACTCTATTATTCGCTGAAACTCGCCCACCGTCCCGCGGACATTATGCACAACTACGGTTACGGTAAGATAGAGAATGTCTGCGAGGGAATAGAGGGGATAGTTCTTATCGGCATCGCGTTCGCGATGATATCGCAGTCAGTAAAGTCCCTGGTGCACCCCGAACACATCACCAACCCGTGGCTCGGCCTGGCCTCAAGTATCCTGAGTTTCACATTGAATTTCGGGGGTTCATACTATATATTAATTATGGGCAGGAAGAGCCGTTCCCCGGCAGTGCGCGCGGAGGGTATCCACTACCTGCTTGAGGGAGTGATATCCTTTGCCATCGCGTGCGCGTTCGTAGCGTCTATGATGCTGACGTCCGCCGGGAAGGACCGCATAGCGCTCTATCTTGACCCCGGGGTCGCGATGCTGGTAAGCATTGTCATCGCGATACCGTCTTTCGGTATTGCCAAGAAAGCGTTCTTTAACCTGCTCGATGCCTCTATAGAGGAGCCGAGCAAGATGGATGTAGTGGTGAGCTTGGCGCAGAACGCGGGGCTCTTCTGCGGGTTCAGCGACATAAGGACGCGCAGTTCGGGACACAGGAAGTTCATCAACCTGAAGATAACGCTTCCTTTGGAGATGCCGTTCGCGAAGGCGGATGACATCTGCAGGAAGGTGGAGAACGATATAATGACGGCAGTGCCCGACAGCGAGGTTTTTGTCAAGACGGAAGCCTGTGCCCGCGATTGCCTCATCCTCAAGAGCGGAGGGCAGTGCCCGTACCTGTAATACCGAAAAAGGAGACACGAATGAAAAAGCTTGCCGGCTTTATGGTCCTTTTGTCTTTCCTGTTCGTTTTTTCCGCGGCTTCTGCGGATATCCCTTCCCCGGTTATTAAGTCCGTTACGGCCTCATCCGACTACGACAATAACCTTCCCGCTAAAGCCGTTGACGGCAAAGACCGCACGCGCTGGGAGTCGGAGTGGAAGAACGACCAGTGGCTCCGGTTGGAATTTGAGGAGCCCGTTACCCTTACCGGGATCCGCATAAAGTGGGAGACGGCATCGGCGTATACATACAAGATACTCGGCTCGCTTGACGGCTCGCAATGGCAGGTCCTTGCCGAGATCCCCGACGGCAACGAGGGAGAGGATATCAGGATAAATTTCAAGAAACCCGCCGAGTGCAGGTTCGTGAAGATAGATTGCGCCGACAGGGCTACCGCCTGGGGTTTTTCGATATTTGAGATAGAGTTCAATGCCGGGAAGCCATATAAGAACCTCCCGAAGCGTGTCTCGATACCCAAAGGCAAGAAATTCTTTAAAGTCGAGCAGAAGGGCGATAAATATTGGCTGGTAGATCCTTCCGGGAGGCCGTTCATCTCCAAGGGAGTCAACGTTGTCCTCGATAAGGACGGCGCGGTGCTCCAGAATTCGCAGTATTACGACGTCTCCGAAAAATACAAGAGCCGCGAGGATTGGGCGAAAGATGCCATAAAGCGGTTGAAGAAATGGAAGTTCAATACCATCGGCTCGTGGTCGGACGCGGCCACTTATTTCTATGATATGCCTTTTACCGTCATGCTGGGTATCCCTTCGACCACAGACCATCGCCTTGTTGACGTGTTCGATCCTATGTTCATCGAGAACGTGGAAGCGACTGTCGCGGGCAAATGCAAGAGGTTCAGGGACGCGAAATACCTTGTCGGATATTATATCGATAACGAGCTTCCGTGGTACGGTGATGTCGGCTGGTATACGGGCCACGCTCCGCTTTTGCTCGACGAATACTCGCGCCTGCCGGATAACGCCCCTGGCAGGAAAAAGCTCGAGGAGTTCCTGCAGTGTGCCTACAATAAATCCATAGATGATTTCATGAAGGTGCGCGGCGCGCAGTCGAGGGAGGCGCGCGAGCAGTTCGCGGGGATCGTCGCGGACGAATATTTCTCGGTGATATGCGACACCATAAGGAAATACGACCCCAACCATCTTATCCTTGGCGTGCGCTTTGCCTGCAACGCGCCTGACGACGTGGCCAGGGCTTGCGGCGAGCATTGCGACATAGTCTCGGTCAATTATTACTGCAAGAACATGAAGGTGGACAGGCAACTCTTCGATAATTACTATTTTATCTGCAAGAAACCCATAATGATAACCGAGTTCTCTTACAGGGCCATGGAGAACCGCAGCGGAGACAAGAACACCAAGGGTGCGGATGTCACCGTAAAGACCCAGGCCGACAGGGCCACGGGCTTCGACAAATACGTTACACAGGTAATGGAGTTCCCGTACCTGGTCGGTTACCATTGGTTCGACTATTTCGATCAGTCGCCGCAGGGCCGCAGTTTTGACGGCGAGAACAGTAATTACGGCATAGTGGATATCTACGACGAGGAATACGAGATCCTTACCGGGCAGATGAAGAAGACCAACAAGCAAGCCGATACCGTACATAAGAAGTCCGAACTGCCTTACCCGGACAAGGCGGTTTCCTTAAGCGGTTATGCCTCCGTGAACAATAAGTCCGAGGCCAGGCCGTCCGTCGCTTTTTGCGACATAGCCGAGCTGAACGTCAGGCGCTTAGGTGTATGGGCAGACAGCTCGTCTGCGGCCGGGTTTAAGTTCTCGAAAGAGACCGATGCCGAAGGCGCGGCCTTCCTGAAATGCGAGGTCACTACCGGCAGCGGCTGGGGATGCGGGTTTAATATTCCCTGCGATCTCAAGGTGAAGAACGGGGATACGTCCGTTGACCTCCAGGGATACAAGGGCATAAGGATAAAGATGTCCGTGTCGAATAACCTGCCGTTCTCGCTCTTCATGAACGAGTCCGGCGCGAACGAACTGGGAAAGCTTGAGTACAAAGGCATAAAAGGCGCCGACGGTGAGAGTTTCTCGTCGGAGCCCAACGCCGGCGACGGGGCCGTCATGACGTATGATTACCCGTTCGACCAGTTCATGCTCAGGACGGTCTTCGGCAACCAGTCCGGCAACAAGACCGTGGACCTGCAGGCCATACGCAACTTTGACCTTTATTTCCCGGGTAACTCCGGTGACGGCACCTGCGAGATATACGAGATAACCCTGTATTAATGGGACGTGTCAGTTAGGGACAGGTTGTAAAGTGAAAAGAGTCATCGTCAATGATAAGATGCAACAGGGCTACGCTTATTACCTGACGGCCCCTATGGGCAAGAAATTCGGCCCCGAATTCAAGCCCGAGCTTACCCCGAAGGAGATGCTGCGTCTCGGGGTCTTCGGCGGCAAATACATGACCGATTGCCGCAGGGAATTCCCCCGCGGCTGGTTCACGAAAGCAAAACTCTCGCCAAAGAAGAAAAACCCGCTGCTCAATTATTTCAAGGTAGACGCTTCCCTGCCGCTCAGGGCGTGGCAGGATAAAGGATGGATATACCCCGATGACCCACGCGGCTGGTTCCAATGGTATTGCCGTTATTACATGGGCCGCCGCATACCCGCCGAGGACGACCGGCAGATAAGGAGGTGGAAGGCCATTAAGCGCCATGTTATGGCGGTAAAGAAGAATTGCCGCCCGAAGGATTTGGATTGCAGGAGGAAACAGCGCCAGGCCCTGCTGCATTGGGCTTATGACGCGCGCAAGATCTAAAAAGTAAAGGGGAGAGAGATGTTCGGTTCTTTGAAGAATGTGCAGGTTGTGGTACTGGGAATTTGCATCGCGCTGGGCACGATAATATCGACGATGATACTCTCGGACGGCCTGATAAGATTCAAGAAGGCCTCGGCCGAGGTCATCAACGTAACGGGTTCCGCCGAGAAGAAGATAGTCTCGGATTATTCGGTGTGGACATCGGGATTTTCAGTCCGCGACGCGCAGCTTAAAGAAGCGTTCGCGAAACTCAAAGGTGATACCGCAAAAGTTAAGGCCTACCTCGCGTTAAAGGGCATCTCGGACGACGAGATGATAATCCCGCAGGTCGAGACCACCCCCATCTACAAGAGGAACGAGAAGGGCAACTTTACCAACGACATCGAGGCATACGTCCTCAACCAGCGGGTGGAAGTGCGTTCCGCCGATGTCGCCAAGATAACGGTTGTTTCGCGCGAATCGACCGAGCTCATCGAGCAGGATATACGCTTTGTCTCGGACGCGCCGCAGTATTTCTACACAAAACTGGGCGAGCTCAAACTCGAGATGCTCGCGGCGGCCTCTGCGGATGCCAAGAAACGCGCCGGGAAGATAGCCGCGGCTTCCGGTAACAAGATAGGCAGGATACGCTCCGCCGATATGGGTGTTTTTCAGATAACTCCGGTAAACTCCACAGAGGTCTCCGCCTGGGGCGAGAACGACACAACCTCGCTTGAGAAGAAGGTCTTTGCCGTGGTCCACGCGGATTTCGCGATAACGGAGTGAATGTAAACACGTATCGAGATTTGTGTTGACAATCCGGGGGATAAAAGGTAGACTAATGACACTTTATAAAGTTATGTCATTATGTCTAAAAAGCTTACATTCCTTGTAATCTCAATAATCCTGTTCAGCTTGATCCCAATAGAAATGACCTCAGGGTCGGATATCGACTTGAGCCTTCCATTGGGATTCGAGTCTATTTCTCCGTCCCAGTCGAGTGTGATCTATGACGACCATTTCGATCTCAAGGGCCGGCTGAAAGACAACTTCCAGGCCAAGCTGGTCAAGTTCAAAGGCGAGCCGGTCGAGATAGTCGATAACGGTTTTGAGATAAAAGATATACGGCTCAAGGACGGGGTCAATACCTTCTTGATCGATATGACCGATATAAACGGAAAGAGAAGGCTGGTATCGTATACCGTCCGGTCGGAGAAGAAGAAGCTCAATTTAGGCGGCGGCAGCTTAGTCGAGACCGTTGCTTTTAATTCGGGCCTGACCGCCGAGGGATATTCCGAACCGGGGCCAAGGCGCAAGGTGCTTACCGCCGTCACAACAAGTTATACCCCTCCGCAGTACCAGAGCAATGCTTCGCAGTACACGGCGAGTTCCGCAGACGTCGTGTTCACTTCCCCGTATTTCGATCAGGTCATTACCGAGAATAAGCTTAAAATCGGCGGCAGGTTCAACAAGGACGCCGGGATATCCTCTATCACGGTCAACGGCCAGTCTTGCACCCTTGATAAGGCCGACGGTACGTTCGAGGGCCCGACGCTCGTATCTCCCGGTGAGGCGCGCAGGAAAAAGATCAATTCCGATTCCGCCGAATACATTATCATGAAAGTCAACCCCGAAAATCACTCCGGCAAGAACGAGCTTAAAGTCGTCATAAAACCGGAAGACGGCAAGGCGTATGAGGACAGGGTGGAATATTATTACTATCAGATGTTCGTGATGACGCATATTTTTGGAACCGATGTATATGATCTTGAAGACGGTTTTCAGATGTCCACTCCTTACCAGACCATCCAGTCATATAATAAAGACCTGTTCGGAGAACCTCCGTTTGGGAGTTGGCCTTACCCGGAAAAGGGGTATCGTTATGATATCCCCCTTAATAAACCGGGCCTGTATTATTATAACGATGATAGCATACCGTATTATTTCGCTGAGAATTATCCGGAGTTGTATTATTACAGCGGTTTAGAAACTTATAGAGGGCATGGCTCTATAAAGACATCTATTACGCTGCATTCCCCTCCGGTAGACAATAAACCATTTGTTGTTGTGCTTAAGAATTGCTCGTTTTTAGAGGATCTCCCGTTCTTTCCCCGATATACGATATCATCGATAAGCGGGTATAAGGTCAACGGAATGGAGCTGGCGCAGCTTGGGCCTGAGCCGAGGACATCTTATGTGGTATTGGATAATGTAAAACCCGATACCGATTTCGGCATCAGTGTTGATACGCCTTATTATGCCGAGGGTTTCAGGATCTATAGAGGGTATATTGATAAGCATTTTGCGGCTGAATTTCACGAAGGCCTTACGGGCGATATTTTAATTGACTCCAACAACGACGGCTTCCTCGGCGGTGATGATAACGCCTGCGAGATGATTTCCCCCGGCTGCGTATTCTGGGTGAATGATGATGACGATTATGACGAGTCAAAAGTCCATCCTGACGACAATAATTCTAATCTAGCAAGCGGAGAGTGCGATACTTATGATGATAGAATCAACGGTATTCGCGATCTTGAAGACTTCATGCCGATTAATATAACCGTTGCCAACATAAAGGAATGGGCTAATAACCAGAATGTGAAGTTCTATCTTAAGACTGAGGGAAAAGGCAAGATTAGGGTATTTAAGAGGGTAAACGATGCTTTTTTGACAGATTTACGTTATTCAAAGAAACAATTTATCGAAAAAGAGAAATTCCTCCTCCCTTCCGACTCTGACACCAAGAAAAAAGGTGAACTTCTTGATTCCTCATGGTTTGACTCCGACGGCAAATTCTACGGCACATTCGAAGGGGTAGAAGAAGGCGATCTCAAGATTATCCTCGAGGTAGAGCTTATTAACGGCAACACGTCGAGAAAGATTGTGTTGGACGAAGCTATTATTACGTTGAAAAATATTAGTGAAATGTATAGGCTTTACAATGTAAGGACCGGACCGACTACCACTCAATTCGATGACATCCCTCGTTTTAGAAATAAAGAAATTGAAGTTGGTCATGGGAATATATATCCTGATAATCCTGATGTCATACTGATTTGGACCCATGGGTATAATAACACATATGATGTATCGGTTCGGTCACTCAATACTATTTATAAGAGGCTTTATAGGAGCGGATTCAGGGGAGGTTTTATTGGAGTTGTTTGGAAAGCTCATAAGTGGCCGAATGATTTAATGTCAACCATTGATTTTAATGCAGACTGGGTGGTATCTTATCAAACCGGACAAGTTTTTGCAGATATAATTACAGATACAATAGCACAATTCCCGGATTCAAAAATTAATGTTGGAGCACACTCTTTAGGTAATAATATAATGTGTTATGCTTTAAGGTTGCTTTCTAATAGCGAGGGAGAGATAATAGATAATGTTATTTTAGCTGAAGCTGCAATACCTGGTGAAGTATTTACTGGTAATCCGCAAAATTTACGATTCAATCAAAGGAACAACAGATATTATGGGTTTTTTGGCAATATGTATGGTCCAAGCATATCTGTAGTAAAGAAAAATATATATAATACTTTTTCAACAGTTGATAGGGCTCTAACAGATGCTTATGAAGCAAATGATGTAGTACGTTCATTTCCTACCCCATTAGACCTCGTTTATAAGCTTGTTAAGAGCGAATGGGATTATAAACAGTGTATGCTTGAATATGGATATCAAGCTTTGGGTTCAAATGCCGCAAGGTCTAAATACACAAAGTTATTTAACGATACTTTTTATCCTCCCGGTAAAATCATGAACGTAGATAAAGATTATCGACCGTACGGTATTAGAAGCCATAGCAGTATGATGAATGAATATTATTATGATGTGCAGGAATATTTTATGTTTCTTAAAGATCCGGAAAAGTATTATTATAAGGAGAAAAAATGAAAAGGCTATTATTTACTATCATATTAAGTTTAATATGTTTTAGTTCAGTGGCCTTGGCGGAAGAGGTGACCAAGGAAAATTTATTTCCGGTTGATATTTCTGGCAAAGTATTTGATAAAAACGGAAATTTGTTCAATGAAGAAGTGTTGATAAAAATAACCGCAGAGATTACTTTTCCCGATGCTGCTTCCGTTGATGGCGTAGGATCTAGAGAAGAATCTTATGAATTTAAAGTTTCAAATGGACATTTTAGCTGGAGTGGAAAAGCATCATATATAACTGTAACGGCCGAAAAAGAAGGTTACCATAGGATATCTGTCAAACTCCCTAGGAGTAAAAGGATTATCGAGGAAGAGGATGGTTTTCCTGTTAGGGTTGCTACGGAGATAACCAGCAGAGATACAATCTTGTATCTAATACCTAAGGGTGTTTCTTCCAAGCTTGAATATACTGAAAATGCCTATATTCCAGATTTAGATGAAAAACAATCCTTCGGCAAACAATGCGGTTGGTCATTTGCCAAAAGATGGTATTATCCTGTTGACAAGGATGTTCCCGTTGATATAGTACTTGATATAAACGAAAATAATCAACATATCTATACCATGAAAGAACCCGGTGGTTTTGTATATTGTCCCGGTCTACCTCAACGCGAGAGCGCCCTAAATGAATTATATAATAATTTTAATTTGATGCCAGAGGCCCCTGAAGACGGCTATGTCCAGACCATCTGTCCTGCCGATAATGCGGATAAGGAACAGGGAGATATTTATTATTACTTCAAAACCCCGGATGGCAAATACGGCAAGATCGCTTTCAGAGGTTATATTGACTACTACATTAATCCCGATGGCTCAAGGGATCTCGAGGTAGACAAATTTTTGTATAGACCTCCATTAAATCCTGACGTTAAGCATATGCCGGATGACAATGAAGCCTATTCTCCCGATGAATATTAGAAATATTTGAAAGAATTTCCACTCATCTCACGTCTATTACCATAGAAAGGAGACAAAAAGGCATGAAAGTAAGAACGCAAGCGGTTGTCATAAGTGTCGTTTTATTGTTACCAACGGTTACGTCGGCTGCCGAAGTGCAGGCAGGCCCAAAGCAGGTATGCAAACCGATATCATGCAATACCATCGAAATTTCCAAAGATAAGATGGTCGATGAACCCACCATATTGGAACTCCAAAGAGCCGCAATAAAATACGCAGAAGTAAACCCCGAAAAGATAACGAATTGGCGCAAACAGGCCGCGATGAAGGCCTTGATGCCCGAGATATCCGTCGGTTATGACACGGATATTTACGATACCATATCCACCGCCACCAAAGACGGCAAGGTCAACTATTTCATAGGCCCCGACGATTCTCGCAACGGCTGGGATTTTTCCGCGTCGTGGGATTTAGGCGACCTGGTATATAATTCCGCCCAGACTTCCATAGACTCCCGCTCAAAATTAATGGTTCAGCTGCGTAACGATATACTCGCGGACTTAAATACCGCGTATTTCGAGAGGAAAAAACTTCTAAAGCAGCTCGAAAAGGTACAGGATAGGGATAATCCTTCCTTTACCGAAAGGGAGATCCGCATCGAAGAGCTGACAGCGACTATTGACGGCCTGACGGGAGGTTACCTTAGCCGCAGGCTCGGCAGGGATTGACCAAAGCCCCTTCAAGGGGGCATATTCCTAAAAATGAAATTATGCTATACTATGTCCTATGGATATAGTTGAGCAAAAATTTGCGGAGTGGACCAAGGGACTCGGGCCGAAGGAAGCGCGGATAGCCGTCTATACGCATATAAGGGATATCCCGTATAAACTCATTGCCGCGCTTCGCGACCCGAAGATCGGGCCTACCGGGCTTCTTGAGGGTAACGGCGGCTCATGCAACCCCAAGCATGTCCTTCTCGGTTCGTATTTGAGCAGGCTCGGGCTGGATGTAAAGTACGCCAACTATCGCTTTAACTGGGACGAGCCGTCCGTGAAATATCCTCCCGAGCTCAGGGCGCTGGCCAAAAAGATACCTTTAGGTAACCACCTCGCCGTAAAGGCCCTCATAGACGGCCGATGGGTCCTTGTAGACGCCACTTATGACCTCCCGCTTAGAAAAGCGGGTTTTACCGTCACAGAAACCTGGGACGGTGAGAGCGACACGAAAAATGCCGTCACTTTCCTCAGTGAAGTCCTGAATGACACCATCGAAGAGCGCGTAAAATACGATTCCGCTATCCGCGCCAAAGCCACCGAAGAACAGAAAGCGGCTTATTCTGAATTTATGGAGAAATTCAATGCCTGGCTCGAACAAGTGCGCAAGGATGATTAAAGTACCGTTCGTATTGGTGTTGGGAGGGGTTTTGCTTGCCGCGGGAGGATGTATGAAGAGGCCTGTCGAAGATAAAGGGAAGATACCAATTTACGATGCGAGAGCAACGAAAGTTGAGGATGTCGACAAGATCGTTAAGACCCCGGAGGAATGGAAAAAGATACTGACGCCCGAACAGTATATAGTTACGCGCCAAAAAGGCACGGAGAGGCCCTCTACAGGCACCTGCGATATCCCAAAGGACAAGGGTCTTTATAAGTGCGTATGTTGCGGAACGGACCTTTTCGGCGTAGCCGCGAAGTTCGAATCGGGCACGGGTTGGCCGAGTTTTTGGCAGCCGGTGGCGCCCATTAATATTGAGCTTAGACAGGATCTTGATTTTGGTATGGAGAGGGTAGAGGTTGTCTGCGCGCGCTGCGGGGCGCACCTCGGGCATGTCTTCGACGACGGGCCCCTTCCCACGGGAAAACGTTATTGCATAAATTCGGCGGCCTTGAAATTCGATCCGGGCAATTATAAACCTGTCAGACTTGCGGTATTCGCGGCAGGGCCCTCTTTGGAAGCGGAAGGATTTTTTAAACCGCTTAAGGGAGTAATATGGACTAGGGCCGGTCATATGGCGCGCGTCGAGGCAGTGCAGATCCTCTATGATCCCGAAGTAATAACATACAGCCAGCTTTTGGATGCGTTCTGGAAGATGCACGATCCCGCGGCTTGCAGGTCCGCCATATTTTACCGCAACAGGGAGCAGAAGAAACTGGCTGAAGAATCGGTGGAGCGGCTCGAGAAGTCCGGTAAGCTAAAAGGAAGGATAGTTACGCAGATAGTTCCTGCGGGAGTGTTTCGTCCGGCAGAGGAATACCACCAGTAATCCTATTTTAAGAAAGGGGGTTCGAAATGCCCGATGTAAAGGACTTGTACCAGAGTGCCGATTGGAAGACGGAGAAGCATGTACCTGTTATAGAAGCGCCCGATAGCGTCAAGAAGGGGGAGTTCTTTAGGATAACGGTCAGCGTAGGAAAAGAGATACAGCATCCGAATAAGACCGAACACCACATAAACTGGATAGCGGTCTATTTCAAACCGGAAGGGGAGAAGTTCCCATACCAGATAGCGAAAGCCGAGTTCGTTGCGCATGGAGCTTCGGTAAACGGCCCGGACACAAGCTCGGTATACACTCATCCCGAAGCGGTATTGAGCTTCAAGACGGATAAGCCCGGGACGATCTTCGCCTCGAGCTATTGCAATATCCACGGCCTTTGGCAGAACAGCAAAGAGATCAAGGTCGCCTGATCCCTTAGACTTTATTTTGCCCATGCGTTTTGGTATAATACTGCCAAAAGGAGCCCACCGATATGGATAATGAAAGAGTCATCCTGTCGTTAAAAGACATTCCGAAAGCCTGGTACAACATAATGCCGGATCTCCCGGAGCAGCTTCCGCCTTCACTCAACCCGGCTACCGGAAAACCGCTTATGCCGCAGGACCTGGCGCCCATATTCCCCCTCTCGTTGATAGAGCAGGAGATGAGCGCCGAGCGCTGGATAGATATCCCGGATGAAGTGATCGATGTCTACAAGATATACAGGCCCACCCCGCTTAGGAGGGCTGTCCGCCTGGAGAAGGCGCTAAACACCAACTGCAGGATATATTATAAAGACGAGAGCGCTTCGCCCGCCGGAAGCCATAAGCTCAATACGGCCATCGCGCAGGCTTATTACAACAAGAAGGAAGGCGTAAAGCGCATTTCGACCGAGACGGGCGCCGGCCAGTGGGGTTCGGCCCTTTCGTTCGCGTGCAATATCCTGGGCCTTAAATGTACCGTATACATGGTCAAGGCGAGCTTCTACCAGAAACCTTACCGTAAATCGCTTATGCGCGTCTGGGGAGCGGAAGTATTCCCTTCGCCGACCGACAGGACCAATTCCGGCCGTGCCGTGCTCAAGGGAAACCCCGAGACTCCCGGCAGTCTCGGCATAGCGATCTCCGAGGCCGTCGAAGACGCCGCGACACACGATGACACGAAATACTCCCTCGGGAGCGTGTTGAACCACGTGCTTACGCACCAGTCGGTCATCGGGCTCGAGACGAAGAAACAGCTCGAAATAATAGGTGAAAAACCCGATACCCTTATCGCGTGCGTAGGCGGCGGGAGCAATTTCGCCGGATTCGCATTCCCGTTCGTTCCGGATAAACTTAAGGGCAAACAGGTCAGGATAATCGCGGTTGAGCCTACCGCCTGCCCGTCGCTTACCAAGGGTGAATATCTCTATGACTTCGGCGATACGGAAAAGCTGACGCCCCTGATGAAGATGTATACCCTCGGCCATAGTTTTATCCCCGCAGGGATACACGCCGGGGGGCTCAGGTATCACGGGGTGGCCCCGCAGGTATCACTGCTGGTAAGGAAAAAAATTGTCGAATCAAAAGCCTTTTCGCAAAATCCCGTATTCGAAGCCGCTATCTTATGGGCCAGGACAGAGGGTTTCCTGCCAGCACCTGAGACATCGCACGCGATAAGGTGCGCTATCGATGAGGCGAAGAAGAATGACAAGAAGGTAATAGTCTTCAATTACAGCGGCCACGGCCATTTCGATCTTTCCGCGTATGACGCTTATCTTGACGGCAAGCTCGAGGACTATGAACATCCCGAAGAGAAGATAAAGGAAGCCCTTAAAAAGATACCGGAGATAGGCAACGCCTGATGATATACAAGTTCATAGACGATAACGGTACTTTCACCGTAAAAGAGCCGCACAGGTTCAACCTGTATTTTCCTTTGACCGATAAGGACGGCAGGATCCTCAGCTCCATCAGTCCGAATCTCGGCGGGGATATCAAGCGCGATAACGACCGTTTCCTGACCCCGCCGGCAAGCATAGAGGATATCCGCAACAACCTCTTCTGCCGCCGGGATTTTTTCATTAAGGCCGGCGGGCACGTTATAAGGATGTCATATCCGCATGATGACGTTCTGGAGGCGGGCTTCCTTTACCACAAGGTAACCAAGAGAGCCTCGGGCTTGAAGATGGAAGTATTGAATTTCGTGCCGTTCGATATGCCGGTAGAGGTCATGCGCGTGCGTGTGACCAACGAAAGCGGGAAAGATGTTGATATGGTCCCGACCTCATTTATCCCGTTATTCGGCCGCAGTGAAAAGAATATACGCGACCACAGGCACGTGAGCTCGCTGCTCAACCGTGTCGAGCTCGACAGGTTCGGCATATTTCTCAAGCCCACCATGATATTCGACGAGAAGGGCCACATGGAGAACAGGACGCGCTACTTTGTCCTGGGGTATGAGGGGCAGGGCAAGGCGCCCGTTGGGCAGTTCCCCACGCTGGGCATGTTCTACGGCGAAGGCGACATGATATTCCCCGATGCCATACATAAGCTGGTAGTCCCCGCCTCGAAGAAGTCCCCGGAACATGACGGCAAGGAGGCTTGCGGCGCGTTCAGGTTCTCCCGAAGGAAGCTTAAGAACGGCGCGCGGGCCGAATATTGCCTTGTCATGGGCATAGAGGAGAGCAAGCCCGCGGCCTTGAATTATTTCAGGAGGCTTAATACGCCCGCTAAGGTCGAGAAGAGCCTCGCCTCTACAAAAAAATACTGGCGCAATTATCTCTCGCGGCCAGATATCAGTTTTGGCAGCCGTGATTATAACAACTGGCTGAAGTGGGTAAAACTGCAGCCGACATTGCGCAAGCTTTTCGGATGTTCGTTCCTGCCGCATTTCGATTACGGCAAGGGCGGCCGCGGATGGAGAGACATCTGGCAGGACGCCCTGACGCTCCTGTTGACCGAGCCGGAGAAGGCCAAAGGGTTTATATTAGACAGTTTCAAAGGTGTGCGTCTTGACGGTTCGAACGCCACTATAATAACCAAAGACGGCAGGTTCATAGCCGATCGCAACAGGATAAGCCGCGTGTGGATGGACCACGGCGTGTGGCCTTACTTGACGACCAGGCTTTATGTCCACAAGACCGGCGATGTCGGTTTTATGCTCAAGGAGAACGAATATTTCCGCGATCACCAGCTAAAACGCGCCAAAGAAGTTGACAAGTCATTCAGCCAGATGGATTTTATCCAGCGTGACAGCGCCGGAAAGATATACAAGGGCAGCGTTCTCGAACACCTCTTGGTCCAGAATGTTGTTCAATTTTTTAATGTAGGCGAGCATAACGTTATCCGTCTTGAGAATGCCGACTGGAACGACGGCCTCGATATGGCCTCTGACAGGGGCGAGAGCGTAACGTTCAGTTTCATGTATGCCCATAATCTCTGGGATATCTGTTCCATGCTTGAGAAGATGAAGGAAGAGCGCGAGAAAGTAAAATTACTTGTGGAACTGCTCCCTCTTTTTGACACCCTTAACATACCCGTCGATTACGACGACTACAGGCAGAAACAAAGAAGGCTCGATGAATATCTCGAGTCGGTCAGGAATATAAGCGGCCAGCGGGTCGAGGTGGATATTGACAGCCTTGTAAAGGACCTGCGCGGGAAGGCGGACCATATGTTCGCCTGGCTCGGCGGGAAAGAATGGCTGCCGTCGGCCGGGTTCTTCAACGGCTATTATGACAATAAGGGCCGCCGTGTCGAGGGCAAGTCTAAAGGCCGCGTCAGGATGAAATTGCAGTCGCAGGTTTTCGCGATAATGAGCGGCGGCGCCAGCGACGAGCAGGTTGCCAAGACATGGATATCCATAAAGAGACACCTGAAGGACAATAAACTCGGGGGTTTCCGGCTTGGGACCGATTTCAAGTCGCTGTACATGGACTTGGGCAGGGCATTCGGATTTGCCTACGGCGACAAGGAGAACGGCGCGTTCTTTAACCATATGGTAGTGATGCTCGCCAATGCCCTTTTGAAGAGGGGTTACGTAAAGGAAGGCCGCGAGGCTTTCGATTCCATATATAATATGGCCTCAAGCGACAGGGCCCGTATCTACCCGATGATACCTGAATATTTCAATAACGAAGGCCGCGGGCTGTATTTTTACCTTACGGGTTCGGCAAGCTGGTATATCTATACCCTGATGGAAGAGGTCCTAGGCATTAAGTATTCGTTCGGGAAGGCCCTCAAAAAATGAAAAAAGAATACCTGATATTCGCGGCCATACTTGCAGTGATCTTTTCGGTCTGGATATTCGGAAAAAATTTTATCCTGGGCGCCGCAGAAAAGCAGCTAAGGTCCGCTTTCCCGGGTTATAAAGTAACGATAAGCAACACCGAGGTAAAAACCGCCGACCTGGTATCTTTCTCGAATATCGAAATAAGCAAAGGCGAATCCGTCCGTTACAGGGCAAGGGAACTCGATATAAGGTTAGGCCCCCTGACGCTTCTGAACAGGACAGTTCCCAAGGTATCTATAAACGGCTGCAGTATCGTACTGAGCTCGCCTTCAGAAAAGGTAAATGACCTTTTAGAGATGCCCGCGCCGAAACCCGGGGCCATGTTCATCGTGGATTCTCTTGAAATAAACGAGATGAACCTCGAGATACATACCTCCGATTGCGACCTGAGCGCCATTGTGCGGGCGAATGCTTCGGTCAAGAAGGACATAGAATACGACGCGGTGGTAAAAGTCAACAGCATAGACCTGGGGCTGCTTCCAAAATTTTTCGATGCTTCGCAAAAGTTCGGCATCAAGGGGAAGATGTCAGGGGAGATCGAGTTGGCCGGGAAGGACCTCGAGTTGACTTCTATAAAAGGGGAATTTACTACGGATGGGCCCGGCGGTATCATAGAGATAAAGGACGAGGGATTTATCAAGATGCTGGCGGAACGGTCCAAACAGCCGGTTGATATTATAAGGAGCAATTTTAAATACTATAATTATACCGAAGGAAAGCTGGAAGTCTCGAAGGACGGAGATGTGATATTGCTGCGCCTGAAGATGGACGGAAAACAAGGCAAGAGGGACCTTACGGCGGGTTTTGACATCTCCCGGATGACCAAATAATTGAAGATAACGGTAAAGATAAAGCCTGGTTCAAGCCGCGAAAAAGTAGAGAAGGCGGGAGAAGCGGATTACTCGGTCCGGGTCACGGCGAGGCCGGTTGACGGGAAGGCGAACGAAGCCGCCATAAAAGCCCTGGCGGGATATTTCGGCGTTTCGAGATCGAAAGTCACACTTGTTCGCGGCCATACTTCAAAGATAAAGATCTTCGAAATAGGATGCTGATAATATTCGATATTGACGGGACTATAGTAGACGCTTATGACGCCATCGGAAGAAGCCTGAATTACACTCTCGGCAAACTGGGCTATAAGAAAGCCTCGATGCCGGTGATAAGAAGGGCGGTCGGCCACGGCGACAGGAATTTCGTGGAGCATTTTGTGGACAGGAAGGACGTGGAAGAAGGGCTCAGGCTCTACCGCGCCCACCACGAGAAAGCGCTGCTTAAATATTCAAAGGTTATTCCCGGCGCAAGGCAGCTGTTGCGCGGCCTCAAGAAAAAGGGTTACAAGCTTGCCATAGCCAGCAACAGGCCGCCGAATTACAGCATGATATTGCTCAAGCACCTCGGCCTGCTGGAGTATTTCGATGCCGTCGAGTGCGCAAAGAACAAGAGGCAGATAAAGCCCAAACCTTTTCTTATACCGAGGATACTTAAGAAACTCGGGGTCAGTAAGGAAGATGCCCTTTATGTCGGGGACATGACGGTTGATGTCCACGCCGGGCATAATGCAGGGGTCAGGGTAGTCGCGGTCCTTGGGGGCTCATCGTCTCATTCCGAGTTGAAAGAAGCCGGCCCCTGCGGGATAACGCGCAAGATCTCCGGGCTATTGAGGGTGGCCAAGACATGCCGAAAGAAGAGATCCTTATCGTCGAAGACGATAAGAACATCTCAAAACTCATAAAGTATAACCTCGAAAGAGAGGGTTATGACGCCTTTGCCGTTCCCAACGGCGAAGAAGCCCTTGAACACCTGCAGAGGTTCAGCGCGGACCTGGTTGTCCTGGATATAATGCTTCCGAAGATGGACGGTTTTGAGGTCTGCCGGAGGATACGGCAGGATCCCAAGCTCGGCAGACTCCCCGTAATAATGCTTACCGCGAAAGGCGAAGAGGTCGACAGGGTCGTGGGTTTCGAGCTCGGCGCCGATGATTACATGGTAAAACCGTTCAGCCCGAGGGAACTCGCTTTGAGGATAAAAGCTGTTTTGAGGCGCGGGACCTCGGCGCCCGGGAAGAAGGACCTGCTGAAGGCCGGCGGGCTGGTCGTAGACCTCGAGAAGCATACCGTGACGGCCAACAAGAGGCCGGTTGAACTTACCCCCATGGAATTCAAGCTGTTGGCTACCCTTATCGAACGTTCGGGCAGGGTCCAGTCCAGGGAGCAGCTGCTTACCGATGTTTGGGATGTCGCATCCGATGTAGATACGCGCACTATAGACACTCACGTAAAAAGGTTGCGCGAAAAATTGGGCAAGGCCGGGGACCTTATCGAGACCGTAAGGGGTCTCGGGTATAAGTTAAGGGAAGAGGAATGAGGATAAAACTGCACTGGAAACTTACCGCGCTTTTTTGCCTTATGGTTGCCGTGCTCCTCGGCGTCACCTATTTTTACCTCGATTCCCACCTGAAGGATTACATGGGCCGGCGCATCAGGGAAGACGTGGTCAAGGATCTTTACCTGGGTAAGGAACTTCTCGATGCGGAAATAGGCGATAAGTCGCTCCCCGCCGATACCGACCGCCTGGCCGATAAGATAGGCAAGGCGTTGGGCCTTCGCGCCACCATCGTCGGCATAGACGGAAAGGTACTTGGCGATTCCGAATTGGATGCCGCAGGGCTCGCCAAGGCGGAGGACCATTCGGACAGGCCCGAGATCCGCCAGGCCCTCAGCTCAGGGTTCGGGGAGAGCGGTAACCGTTACAGCTATACCCTGAAAAAATATATGCATTACATGGCCGTTCCCCTCGGTAAGGACAAACCGGTGGGGGTCCTTAGGCTCTCAATACCTCTTGCCGATGTCCACATCATAGAAGCGGGAATGATAAAGATAACCGTAATAGCGGTAATGCTGGGCCTGCTGATAGCCGTAGTGTTAAGCGGCGTACTTTCGTTCTTCATCACGCGCCCGATAGCCAGGATATCGGAGGCTGCCAGGGCCATCGCGGGCGGGGATTTTTCTAAGAAAGTAATAATCGGTTCGCGCGGCGAGATAGGTGCACTCGCATCAGACCTTAACCGTATGGCCGATGAGATAAAGAGCAGGATAGACCAGGTTACTTCCGGCGAAGCCAGGCTTGAATCGGTGCTGCTGGGCATGGCGGAAGGCCTTGTAGTCACCGACTCGAAAGGCGATATAATCCTGGCGAACCCTTCGGCCAGGAGGTACTTCTTCATAGATACTCCTCCCGAAGGCAAGAGGCC
The DNA here is from genome assembly GCA_002421665.1 of Candidatus Omnitrophica bacterium UBA6215. Classification (GTDB taxonomy): domain Bacteria; phylum Omnitrophota; class Gorgyraeia; order Pluralincolimonadales; family Pluralincolimonadaceae; genus UBA6215. Next base: position 187,512 of record DISH01000007.1, on the reverse strand, counting down.
GCTGGAAGTTGTGCGCAACGCTGCGGTCCAGTCAGCCGTGGACAGGATACTCAGGGAAGGGCAAGGGTTCATCTCCGAAGAGATTTCGATAAATTTTCCCGAGGAGAGGTCCATGAAGATGAGCGCGGTGCCCATAGTCCGCGACGGCGGGCGCGAAGGGGCCATATTGGTCTTTCACGACATAACCGAATTAAGGAGGCTCGAGAACATAAGGAAGGACTTTGTAGCCAATGTCTCGCATGAGTTGAGGACGCCCCTCTCGAGCATAAAAGGTTATGCGGAGACGCTCAAAGACGGCAGCGTCAACGGGCCGGAAGTGAAGGATTTCCTTGATATCATCTACAGGGAGAGCGACCGCCTCGCCAAGCTGATAGATGACCTGCTGGACCTGTCCAGGATAGAATCCGGCAAGATGGCCATGGCCTTTGTCCCTATGGACCTGTGGTCGGTGGCAAAACGTGTTTGTGCAATACTCGAGAAACAATCGACGTCAAAAGCCATATCGGTGAGCCTTGAGGTGCCGGCAGGCTTGCCGCGCGTACTCGCGGATGAAGGCAGGCTTTCGCAGGTTATAATGAACCTTCTCGATAACGCGGTCAAGTATACGCCCGAGAGAGGCGAGATAAAATTATCCGCAGCCGTTGAAGGCAATTTTGTCCGGGTGGATGTCTCCGACACCGGTGTGGGTATTCCTGAAGAGGATATCCTTAGGATATTCGAGAGGTTTTACCGTGTAGATAAGGCGCGCTCCAGGGAACTTGGCGGCACCGGCCTCGGCCTTTCCATAGTCAAACATATAGTGCAGGCCCACGGAGGGAGAGTATGGGTGGTATCTTCCCCGGGCCGCGGTTCCACCTTCAGTTTTACCATACCAATAGCTTAAAGACCCTCTTTTTCCCGCTTTTTTGTTCACAAAAAGTTCACAATTCCTCCCTTTTTCCGTAACAGTCCTCTTTTATACTTCCTATTGAAGATCAAAGGACCCTCCAATGGATAAACGCAAGACCATCCTTATAGTCGACGACGAGAAAGAACTTGTGGGGCTTGTAAGCCTGCACATGAACATGTCGGGTTTTGACATTCTCACGGCCTACGACGGAAAAGAAGCCCTCGAGGCCTGTGTCTCCAAGGGCCCGGACCTTGTCGTGCTCGACCTTATGATGCCGAAGATAGACGGCATAGAGGTCTGCAGGGTATTAAAGAACAGGCCGGATACCAGGGATATACCGGTAGTGATACTTTCCGCCTTATCGGATACCGAAGAGAAGCTCAAGGCGTTCGGCGTAGGTGCCGATGATTACGTGACAAAACCTTTCAGCCCGAGAGAATTAAGTATTAGGGTCAGGAAGATCCTGGAGAGAGAGGAGGTGAAAAAGAGCACAGGGACAATTGTGTAAAACCCGCAATACACATTCAAATATACAGATAAGTACCGTATCAGGACGCAAGACGAATAAAAAAAGGAGAATAGGATGATGAAGAAAGGTATTATAATATGTTTGCTGGCCTTATTTTCGGCGGCATCCTGTTCCTATGCCTCGGATATGGATATCCTTGTCCAGAAGCTTGTGGACAAAGGTGTCTTGACCCCGGGTGAAGGGCAGCAGATACTGACCGAGACTAAGGAAGAGATAAGGAAAGAGATGGCTCAAGGCAAAGTTGCCGGTGTCCCGCAGTGGGTGCAGGACATCAAGCTTAAGGGTGATTTCAGGCTCAGGTACCAGTGGGACAAGGCCAAGCAGGCTGCGTCTACGGACAGCCAGCGCGACAGGGCCAGGATAAGGCTCAGGATAGGGGCCGAGACGAGGGTGGTGGATAATTTTAACGTCGGCTTCGGTATCGCCACGGGAACCACTTCAGATCCCAAATCCACCAATATAACGCTTGGAGACGGTTTCGCGGCCAAGAACATAGTCCTGGACTACGCTTACGGCAGGTATACTCCCGACTGGAATTCGCCTGTCAGCACGACATTCGTCGGCGGCCGGTTCAAGAACCCGTTCTGGGAACCGATCTCGGCATTAGTTGACGGTGACATAAACCTGGACGGTGTTTCGACGACCCTCGGGTATAAGGTGAACGACAGCGCGGACCTTTTCCTGAGCTACGGTTTCCTTACCGTGTTAGAGAACTCTTCCGATCGCGGCGACCCGATACTCAACGTAATACAGCCCGGTGTAAACTGGAAGATACTTGATAATGTGAAGTTGAAGTCCGCGGTTGATTTCTGGCTCGCTAACGGCGTCAAGGACCACACGGCTATATCGTACAGCCCGGGTTCCAACTCGATGGGAAGGTTGTCCGACCAGAACAAGCAGTCAAGCAGCGTTGTGTATCTTCACGATTACAAGAGCGTGGTACCCAAGCTGGAGATAGGCTTTACGGAGCCGTTCTTCGGGTTCAATACCGGTTTCCCGTACTTCGGCGTATTCGGCGAGTATATAAACAATCTCGACCCGAGCGAAAAGAAGACCGGATGGATAGCCGGTTTGAAGATAGGCAACGAGAAAGTTTCCGGCAAGAACCAGTGGCAGTTCGTCTATGACTACAGGTTCATAGAGAAGGATGCGTTTCTCGATATATTCCCGGATTCGGACTTCTACGGGGGCAAGACCAACGCGAAAGGCAACCACCTTTCGTTCAACTACGGCGTCAGCAAGAACTCGGTCCTTACCCTTTCGTACTTCAATACCAGGAATATGACGAGGTTGACGAACAAAAGCGACAGCTCCAGGCTGCCTGCGCAGACGATCCAGGCCGACTGGACCGTAAAATTCTAAGGGAGGCAATATGAATATAACGAAGAAGGCGGTTTTTGCGGCGGCGTTCCTGGCCGGCATAGTGTCTTTTGCGTGTGCCCAAGCCGCCGACAAGATAGTCATCGAGGGATCGACCACCGTTCTGCCCATAGCCCAAAAAGCGGCTGAAATATTCATGGACAAGAACCCGGCGGTTGACATCTCCGTCCGCGGAGGCGGTTCCGGAGTTGGTATCGCATCGATAATAGACGGCTCATGCGACATCGGTGACGCTTCGCGCCCGATGAAAGACTCGGAATTGCAGAAGGCCGCCGATAAAGGACGCGACCCGAAGGTCCATGTTGTAGCGATGGACGGTATCGCGGTCATAGTGAATCCGTCGAACAACATGAACGCCCTTACCAAAAAGCAGGTAAGGGATATATTTACTGGTGCCATTAACGATTGGTCGGAAGTGGGCGGTTCCGGCGGAAAGATAGTGGCGGTATCGCGCGACAGCTCCAGCGGTACTTATGAGGCGTTCGGCGAACTTGCGCTCGAGAAGAAGAAGGTAAGGCCGGATGCGCTTATGCAGGCTTCCAACCAGGCTGTCGCTTCGGTCGTGTCCAAGACCCCGGGTGCGATAGGTTATGTGGGGCTCGGCTATATTACCGATTCCGTGAAGGCGGTCACGATAGACGGTGTAGTCGCTTCCAAGGAGACCGTTCTTTCGAATAAGTATCCGCTGTCAAGGCCGTTGTTCATGTATACGAACGGCGAACCTAAAGGCACGGTAAAAGCGTTCCTGGATTACGTATTGAGCGCGGAAGGGCAGAAAATAGTTGATGAAGAAGGCTTTGTTGCCTTAAAATAAGGCCATGGCAAGAGTAAAAGAGAAGGCCATCCGGTGGACTTTGGCCGCGCTGGCCTTCTCTTCATTGATCTTCCTGGTCGGGATAATTATAGTCCTTTTTAAGGAAGGTCTTCCTATATTCAAGGCTGTCAGGCCGGGCGATTTCATATTCGGGAAATTCTGGTATCCCACGTATGACCCTCCCGAATTCGGGATATTCCCGCTTATCATGGCTTCAATGTGGGTCACGTTGGGTGCTTTATGCGTATGCGTTCCGTTGGGCGTCGGCAGCGCCTTGTATCTTAACGAGATAGCGGGTTTTAAGCAGCGCTCGTTATTAAAGCCCGCCGTTGAGGTGCTTGCAAGCATCCCTTCGGTCGTATACGGTTTCTTCGGGATGGTCGTGGTCGCGCCGTTCGTGCAGAACCTGCTGAAACTCGATACGGGATTGTGCGCGTTGACCGCGAGCATAATATTGGGCGTCATGGCGACACCTACCGTATGCAGTATAGCCGAGGATGCCCTGAATTGCGTGCCCAACAGCTTCAGGGAAGCCTCTTTCGCCGTCGGCGCAAACAGGTGGCAGACGCTGACGCAGGTGGTGATCCCCGCGGCGGGCTCGGGTATATCGACCGCGGTAATACTCGGCATAAGCCGCGCGATAGGCGAGACTATGACCGTGCTTATGGTTGCGGGAGGTTCCGCGGTAATACCGAAGTCCTTCCTGGATCCCGTAAGGCCGATGACATCGGCCATCGCGGCGGAGATGGGAGAAGCGCCCGTAGGCGGGCTCCACTACCATTCGCTTTTTGCCATCGCGTTGATACTTTTTATCGTTACGTTCGTTTTCAATATAATTGCGGAACTGGTTAGCCGTAAGTTCAGGATCAGGCTGGGGCAGAGCGGATGAAGAACGGGCATATCACGCAGAAGATCGGTTTCAGCGCGCTGTTCGGGTGCATGCTAATAACTATGTTCTTTCTCGGCGCTATAATATACTTTACCGTTGTCCGCGGGATCGGCGCCATATCATGGGGATTCCTTACCCAGGTGCCCAGGTCGGGGATGACGGAAGGCGGCGTGGCCCCCGCGATCGTCGGCACGTTATACCTGACGGCCGGCTCCATACTTTTTGCGCTGCCGCTCGGGCTCGCGTGCGCGATATACCTTTGCGAATATTCCCCGAGGGGGTTCTTCGTCAACATCATAAGGATGAGCATCAACAACCTGGCCGGCGTGCCTTCGGTCGTCTTCGGGCTTTTCGGACTTGCGGTCTTCGTGAAATTCATGAAGTTCGGGATCTCGATACTGTCCGGCAGCCTGACTCTTGGCATCCTCGTACTGCCCATAATAATATCTGCGACACAGGAGGCCCTCATGGCAGTGCCTCATTCGCTAAGGGAAGCTTCATTGGCCCTCGGCGCGTCCAAATGGGAGACAATAAGGAAGATAGTTTTGCCGAGCGCGCTTCCGGGTATATTGACGGGAGTGATACTTAGCATAGGCAGGGTAGCGGGCGAGACCGCTCCCATATTGTTCACGGCGGCCACATTCTATTCCAGGAGATACCCGGATTCGGTATTTTCCGAGGTCATGGCCCTGCCTTACCATATTTACGCCCTCATGACCGAGGGGACCCATCCGGAAAAACAGACCGCGATAGCTTACGGCTGCGCGCTGATACTGATGGTATTGGTGCTCGGCGTTTCCGCGATAGCGGTTTATATACGACAACGCCAGAGGATACAAAATGCCTGATAACGCTAAGATGAAAGCCGAAAAGGTGGATTTCTTTTATGGGCCGCGGCATGCCCTTAAAGGGATAGACCTCGATATTTGCGAGAACCGTGTCACGGCCATAATCGGCCCGTCCGGATGCGGGAAGTCCACGTTCATAAGGCTGCTTAACCGCATGAATGAACTTATACCTAACACCATCCTGAAGGGGAAGATATCGCTGGACGGCCGTGATATATTCGACCCTTCGGTAGATCCCGTCGAGATAAGAAGGCGCGTAGGTATGGTCTTCCAGAAACCCAATCCTTTTCCAAAAAGCATATTCGAGAATATCGCCTACGGCCTGAAAGTCAACGGGGTCTCGAGCAGGAAAATAATCGAAGAGAGGGTAGTCAAATCTCTGCAGGAAGCGGCGTTGTGGCACGAGATAAAGGACCGTATTAACGATAACGCCTTGAAGTTGTCCGGGGGGCAGCAGCAGAGGCTTTGCATTGCAAGGTGCCTTGCCGTGGAGCCGGAGGTCATACTTTTCGATGAGCCGTGCGCGAGTCTTGACCCGGTCTCCACCCAGAAGATAGAGGAACTCATACTCCAGCTTAAGAAGGATTACACCATAGCTATAGTAACGCATAATATGCAGCAGGCTGCGCGCGTCTCAGACTACACGGGATTTTTCCTCCTGGGAGAACTTATAGAGTTCGACAGGACGCAAAGGATATTTACCGCCCCGTCCGATAAGCGGACCGAGGATTACGTGACAGGGAGGTTCGGTTGATATGAAAAAGATACTGTTCGTGTGCGTGGAGAATTCATGCAGGAGCCAGATGGCCGAGGGGTTCGCGAGGCATTTCGGCGCGGGAAAGATAGAGGCCTTCAGCGCCGGCTCGAAGCCGTCCGGCCGGGTCGACCCGGAAGCCGTAAAGGCGATGTCGGAGGCGGGGATAGATATTTCGTCGCAAAGGTCCAAGGGCTTTTTTGACCTGCCGGAGGAAAAGTTCGATATAGCCGTTACCATGGGCTGCAAGGACGTCTGTCCGATAGTGCCTGCGGAAAAGGGCTTGGAATGGGATATAGAGGACCCGAAGGGAAAAGGACCTGAGTTTTTCAGGAAGATAAGGGATGAGATAGGCCGAAAAGTCAGGGAACTTATAGAAGAAAAGGAGATTCGTGATGCAACGCCACTTCGATGAGGAACTCAAGAGTCTTAATGCCCAGATCCTGAAGATGGGTGCGATGACCGAAGAAGCTATAATGGACTCGGTGAAGGCCCTGAAGCAGCAGGACAAGGAGATGGCTTCAAAAGTGGTCAATTCCGACAAGCGTATCGATATGATGGAGTTGGAGATAGAAGAGCGCTGCCTCGAAATGCTGGCATTGTACCAGCCGGCCGCGATAGACCTTAGGTTTATAACGACCGCGTTGAAACTCAATAACGAGCTTGAAAGGATCGCGGACCTTGCGGTCGATGTGGCCCAGCGCGTACTCGAGATAGTGGATAAACCTTTGCTTAAACCGCTTGTGGATATACCGAAACTCTGCGTGATAGCCCAGAATATGGTAAGGCAGTCTATCGACGCATTCGTTAACAGGGACATAGAGCTGGCCAGGAAGGTGGTCCTTTCGGATTCCGAGGCTGACAAACTCAAGAGCCTTGTCCAGAATGAACTCGTCAACGACTTCATGGCAAAGGACGGCTCGACTGCCCCGCGCGCAGTGCCGCTGCTCCTCATAGCGCGCCACCTTGAGCGCATATGTGACCACGCGACGAATATAGCCGAGGACGTTATATACATGGTCCAGGCCAAGGTCGTAAAACACCACCCCGAAAAACTCCAATAAGAATAAGTGACGTGTCCCAAAGTGACACGTCCCCTTTTTACTTGACAAATATCAACTAAAATGATAGAAATAGTGGATAATTGATGGAGAGACCATGAGGATATCCACAAGGGGAAGATACGGAGTAAGGTTCATGCTTGAACTGGCCTCGCATTACGGGAAAGAGCCGGTTACGCTCAAGCATGTCGCTAAGGACCAGTCTATATCCGAAAAATACCTTTGGCATTTGGTCCCTCCGCTCAAGGCGGCCGGATTGTTGTCAGCAGGCAGGGGAGCCCATGGCGGGTATTCGCTTACAAAGCCTCCTTCAAGGGTTACCCTGGAGGATATAGTCAGTGCCGTGGAAGGCCCTTTGTTTCCTACATTATGTGCGGAAGACCCTTCTTGCTGTAAAAGATCAAAACTGTGCGCGTCGAGAGATATTTGGGAGGATATTGGAAAGAAAATCTCCCGCGCCCTGGCCTCGGTGACCCTCGAGGAACTTGTCCGCAGGCAGGAAGCCAAGTCCAGGAAGACCGGATCAATGTATTATATTTAAAATTAAGAGGCGGATATGAGCGGGATATTCAATGATATAACAGGCACGATAGGCAATACGCCTTTGGTAAGGATCAACAAGATATCCGCAGGCGCTAATGCCTCCATACTGGCTAAGCTCGAGTCCTTTAACCCTCTTTCCAGCGCGAAAGACAGGATAGGCGCGGCTATGATAGAGGCTGCCGAAAAGAAAGGGCTGGTGAACAAGGATACCGTTATAATAGAACCTACTAGCGGTAATACCGGGGTTGCGCTTGCTTTTGTCTGCGCATCGCGCGGATATCGGCTCATACTTACGATGCCCGAGACTATGAGTGTGGAGAGAAGGCAGCTGTTGAAGATACTCGGCGCCGAGATAGTGCTGACGGAAGGCTCAAAAGGAATGAAAGGCGCGGTGGATAAGGCCGGTGAATTGGCCGGAAAGATATCCAAGAGCTATATACCCGACCAGTTCAATAATCCTGCGAACCCTGAAGCACATCGTAAGACGACGGCGGAAGAGATATGGCGCGATACCTGCGGTAAAGTCGATGTTTTTGTTGCAGGCGTCGGGACCGGAGGGACGTTGACCGGCGTAGGGGAGGTCCTGAAAGAAAGGAACCCTGCCGTGAGGATAGTCGCCGTTGAGCCGAAAGATTCGCCCGTGCTTTCCGGCGGGAAACCCGGCCCGCATAAGATACAGGGGATAGGCGCGGGGTTCATCCCCGGGGTATTGAACGGGAAGATAATCGATGAGATAATACAGGTTGATTCGGATGATGCCGGTTCTACGGCGAGGCGGCTTGCCAGGGAAGAAGGCATCCTGGCGGGCATATCCTGCGGTGCTGCGATGTGGGCCGCTCTGGAAGTCGCGAAACGCGCCGAATCGTCAGGAAAGACGATAGTTGTCCTGCTCCCTGATACGGGAGAACGCTATCTTTCCACATGGCTGTTCCAGGAGTGACGGTGGACCGCAAAGTATATCTTGACCATAACGCCACTACTCCGCTGCATCCGGAAGTAAAGAAAGTTATGTCGGAAGCGATGGAGATATTCGGCAATCCGTCGAGCATGCACGGTTTCGGCAGGCAGGCGCGCAGGCTTATTGATGAGTCAAGGCGCTCTATAGCCTCCTTCATAGGCGGTAAACCCGAGGACATGGTGTTCATGGGAAGCGGTTCCGAGGCCAACAATACCGTCTTTAATCTCTTAAGCTGCAGCGCCAAGAAGTGCGAGGCGCCGCATATCGGGAGACGGCAGGTTGTGACCTCGCTCATCGAACATCCCTGCGTGCTTGAGGCGGCAGGATGCCTGCAGGAGAGGGGTGTCGAGGTAGCCTATGCGCCCGTGGATGGGGACGGCAAGATAGATATACCAGAATACGAGAAACTTGTCTCGGAAAGGACCGCGCTCGTTTCGGTCATGATGGCAAATAACGAGACAGGGACTATACAGGATATAAAGAAGATAGCGGCAATAGCGCACAGGTACGGAGTTCTGTTCCATACAGATGCCGTGCAGGCGGCCGGTAAGATCCCCGTTGATGTTATGGACCTGGGAGTGGACTATCTTTCTATGTCAGCGCATAAAATATACGGGCCTAAGGGGATCGGCGCGCTTTATGTATCACCGGGTGTCCCGTTTTGCCCGTTTATACGCGGAGGCCACCAGGAGAGAGGCAGGCGCGCGGGTACCGAGAATACGATGGGAATAGTCGGATTCGGTAAGGCCGTTGAGATGCGCTCTAAAGAGATGGCAGGTGAAGCCGGAAGGCTGCTTTTACTTAAGTCGCGCCTTAGAGCGGGGATAGAAAAGAACATAAAAGACATAAAGTTCAACGGGCATCCGTCGGATGTCCTTCCGGGCACGCTTAATGTCTCTTTCGACGGGGCCGAGGGAGAAGCCATATTGCTTTACCTGGACCTTGAGGGCATAGCGGTATCTACCGGTTCCGCGTGTGCTTCCGGTTCGCTCGACCCTTCGCATGTTCTTATCGCGTCGGGCATGGATGCAGAGAGGGCCCACGGTTCTATAAGAATAAGCCTTGGAAGGGATAATACCGAGGCCGAGATAGATTATACGGTCGGCAAACTGACCGCGGTTATTGACAAGGTCAGGAAGATATCAACGACAGGGCACAGGAGTTGAAATGAGGAATAAGGTTGAATGGGCGTATTCTGAGATCGTGAAGGACCATTTCATGAATCCCCGCAATCTTCTTGCCGATGAGACGGTCTATAAAGAAGACGGCAAGGGCAAGATCGGCAATGTTAAATGCGGCGATGAGATGCTTATCGCTATACAGGTTGACAGGGATACCGGTATTATAACAGATTGTAAGTGGAAGACGTACGGATGCGCCGGCGCGATAGCCAGTACGTCCGTCCTTTCCGAGATAGCCAAAGGCAAGACGCTCGATCAGGCTTATAACCTCAGCGCCAAGGACATAGTAAAAGAACTTGGCGGCCTTCCCGAGAACAAGGTGCACTGTTCCGTGCTGGGGCATAAGGCTTTGCGCGCCGCGATAGACGATTATTACAGGCGTAAAGTTATTAGCGCGACTAAGAGGGGATAGATGAGGAAGATAGCCATTGTAGGTTCGCCGAATGTCGGTAAGTCGGTAATATTCAATAACCTGACCGGAAGCTATGCCGATGTTTCCAACTATCCCGGCACCACGGTGGAGGTCTCCCGCGGAAAGTGCAGGATAGGGGAGGAAGATTTCGAGGTTATAGATACACCCGGCATGTATTCCCTGCTTCCGATATCCGAGGAAGAGAAGGTGGGCCGTTCTATACTGCTTGATGAGAACCCGTGCCTTCTCCTGCACGTGGTGGACGCAAAGAACATAGAGAGGATGTTGTCGATGACGCTCCAGCTGCTTGAAGCCGGCTTGCCGGTGCTGCTGGTCCTGAATGTTTTTGATGAGGCGCAGGCATTGGGGATAGATATAGATACGGCCCACCTGGAGAAGGAGCTTAAGGTCCCCGCTGTCAAGACCGTGGGCACAAAAGGCGCAGGCATGGACATTTTAAGGGGAAAGATAGAGGAGCATGTTAAGAGATTTTGTTAAGAATATAGGTTACGACGATCCGCTTGAGATATGCCTTTCCGAGCTGGAAGCGTTGCTGCAGTATAATTACAGGATATCGAAGCGTTCGGCGGCATTGCTGCTGCTCCAGGAAGACCCGGAGATGTTCGAGCTCGTAAGGAAGAACGAGGCGGAACGCGCGGAGAAAATATTTTCTATAATAGAGAAGATCAAACCGCACTATTCGTATCCGCTTGCTTACATTATAAGCGAGCGCAGGCAGAGAGAAGCCAGCCGTATCGCAGCCGCAGTTACTACGGTCGGAAAGAAAGGTTCCCTTGGGATCAAGGAAGCCCTTAGCAGGGCGATGATGAACCCATTTATAGGCGGGCCGATATTGCTGGCAGTAATGTATTACGGGTTGTATAAGTTCGTGGGTAATTTCGGTGCGGGTGTCGTTGTGGATTTCCTTGAAGACAAAGTCTTCGACCAGCACCTGAACCCTGTTTTTATCGATGTCGTCAACAGGTTCGTGCCTTACCCGGTCCTGCGCGACCTTATCGCCGGCGATTACGGGATTCTTACGCTCGGTTTCAGGTATGCTTTTGCCATAGTGCTCCCGATAGTCGCGACCTTCTTTTTCGCTTTCGCGATAATCGAAGACAGCGGTTACCTTCCCCGCCTGGCCATGCTGGTGGACCAGATATTCAAGAAGATAGGCCTTTCAGGGAGGGCGGTAATACCGCTTGTCCTCGGCCTTGGCTGCAGCACGATGGCGACGATGGTCACCCGGACCCTTCCCACTAAGCGCGAACGCATAATAGCTACGTTCCTTCTTGCGCTGGCTATACCGTGTTCCGCGCAAATGGGAGTGATCCTCGCACTTCTTGAATCTAGGCCCCTTGGTCTTATAATATGGCTTTCGGTCATAGTCGGAGTTTTTATGATCGTAGGTTTTCTTGCCTCGAAGATAATGCCGGGCGAATTGCCGAGTTTTTACATGGAGATCCCGCCCTTGAGGTTCCCGCAGCCTTCTAATGTGCTGCGCAAGACGTGGAGCAGGATGAAATGGTATTTCCTGGAAGTGCTGCCGCTTTTTATGCTGGCAAGTGTGCTTATATGGGTCGGGAAGATAACCGGTGTTTTTGGGTTCCTTGTCAGGCTGCTGGAACATCCCGTAAGGTGGATAGGCCTGCCTTCCGAGTCGGCGGTAGCATTCCTCTTCGGGTTCTTCCGCAGGGATTACGGGGCAGCCGGCCTCTATGACCTTAAGACACAGGGGCTGCTCAACGGCAACCAATTGGTCGTTGCCTGTGTTACGCTGACGCTTTTCCTGCCGTGTATAGCGCAGCTTCTGATGAATATCAAGGAACGCGGGATGCGCGTCGGAGTGGCAATGTCGGTCTTTATATTGTTCTTTTCGTTCGGCACGGGTTGGCTAGTGTACGTAGCATTGAACCTATTGGGCTTGAATCTTTAATCTGCGGGGATATCCGAATGGTACAATACGACAAGGATGACAAGAAACAGGTTGTTCCGCTTTCCGAATTAAAACCGGGGGAGAAGGGGCAGATAGCATATCTGCAGGCAAAAGGGAAGAACCAGATGCAGAAATTATTGAGCATAGGCGTCATTCCCGGCATGTCTGTCCTCCTGGTGCAGAGGTTCCCGTCCTATGTCTTTAAACTCGGCCATACCCAGTTCGCGGTAGACAAGGAACTTGCTTCCAGCATTCATGTAAAACCCGTGAAGTGATTGTTATGGATAAAACCCGGATGATAAGGTATATTGTAGGGAAAATATGAATAAAGTTGCCCCGGAGATAGCCAAGTTCCTGCACAGCCAGCCGTTTATCGTAGTTTCTTCGATAGGTCCGGACGGCCTGCCCCATAATTCATGCAAAGGCCTCGTCGAAATAGGCCCCGACGGGACGGTCTACCTGCTGGATCTGTATAAAGGAAAGACCCACGATAATCTCGAGAAGAACCCGTCCGTAAGCATCTGCGCAGTTGACGAGCACAGGTTCAGGGGATATTGTCTTAAAGGTAAAGCCAGGCTGGTCAAGGAAGGCCAGTTGGCGGAGGCTGTCGTCCTGGCCTGGGAAAAGAAACTGACTGCCAGGATAACCCATCGGTTGATAAAGAACCTCAAAGGTGAACCTGGCCATGCCAGCCATCCCGAGGCGAGGTTTCCGGAACCTAAGTATCTGATAGCCGTAACGGTGAGCGAAGTAGTCGACCTTACTCCGCCTCCCTTAAGGTAAAGATGACAGAGAACCTTATCTCCTGGCTTAACGGCCTCCCGAAAGATTATATCGTTTTGATAGTATCCGCCCTGCCGGTATCCGAACTCAGGGGCGCCATACCGCTTGCATTGTCTTTCGGCATGACGCCGCAGAAGGCGTACCTTCTCTCGATTGCAGGCAATTTTATCCCGGTAATACCCGTCCTGTTGCTCCTGGAGCCGGTATCGAACAGGCTTGGCCGGTACAGGTTGTTTGCACGTTTCTTCGAGTGGCTCTTTGCACGGACGCGCAAACGCGCCGATACCATACAGAAATATGAGATGCTCGGCCTGGCCCTGTTCGTGGCTATACCCCTTCCGATGACGGGCGCCTGGACCGGAGCCATAGCCGCGTCGCTGTTGAAGATCAGGTTCAGGTATGCGGTCTCCGGAATAATATTGGGGATACTCGCCGCCGGGCTGGCTGTATCATTGTTGTGCGCCTTGGGGATGATGAGCTGGGAGGCCGTGACCAAATGAGCCTTATCATACTTGTCGTAGCTTCGGCTGTACTTCTTCTTGCGGGATATTTAATATACGGAAAGTTCCTGAGCCGCCTGCTGCAGCTGCATCCGGATTTCAAGACACCCGCCTATGCGCAACGGGACGATGTAGATTTCGTGCCTACCAATAAATTCTACCTACTTGGTCAGCATTTTTCCGCCATTGCGGCTGCCGGTCCTATAGTCGGCCCCATACTCGCCGGACTGTGGTTCGGATGGGTGCCGACGGTCTTATGGATAATACTGGGAGGGATATTCATAGGCGGTGTGCATGATATGTTCACCCTGGTAGCTTCCATCCGCCATAACGGCCGCTCCATAGCGGAAGTAATAAAAGAATATAAGAGCAAAAGAGCGTTCATGATATTCCTGGTCTTTCTTTGGATATCCATAATATATATAATTACCGCCTTCACCGATATAACCGCCGGGACTTTTGCCGATCCCGTCCATGGGGCGGGGGTGGCCTCATCTTCAATGATGTATCTCGCGCTTGCGCTTATCATGGGGATTATCCTCAGGGTTTTTAACCCCCCGCTATCATTGTCGACGTTCATATTCATGCCGCTGGTCCTTGTCTGCATATGGATCGGGCCAAAATTCCCGCTGGCAATGAAACCCCTGTTCGGGCTTGATATCCGCACCACGTGGGACCTTATACTTCTCGGTTATTGTTTTGTCGCGGCAATAATACCCGTATGGCTTCTGCTGCAGCCAAGGGGTTACCTCGGGGGCTTTTTCCTTACGTTGACCGCGGGCGCCAGCTTTATAGGGCTTATAGTAGGGCATTTCACGCAAAATTACGTGATAAACTATCCGGCTTTCACGGGATGGGTCAATCCCGGCGGCCTGCCCCTGTTCCCGCTTTTGTTCACCACCGTGGCCTGCGGCGCGTGCTCCGGGTTCCACGCGCTCGTTTCCTCAGGTACTACATCAAAGCAGATATCAAGGGAACCCGAAGCAAGGGTGATAGGTTACGGGGGCATGCTTTTAGAGAGTTTTGTGGCCATTACCGCGCTGGGGACTTTACTGCTCCTTACCAAGACCCAGGCGCAGGGGATGGGCAGCCCCGACCAGATATACGCCAACGGTATAGCTACTTTTCTCAGCAGTCTCGGGATAAACAGGGAGTTCGCGCTTAATTTTGCCCTCTTGGCCTTTGCGACCTTCGTATACGATACGCTCGATGTCGCCACGAGGCTCGGACGTTATATATTCCAGGAATTGACCAATATAAAAGGAAAAGTGAGCCTGTTCGTATCAGCTTTTGCCACTTTGCTTCTTCCCGCGTTCTTTGTTACCAGCAAGTTGACCGACGCGCAGGGTAACGTGATACCTGCCTGGTCGCTTTTCTGGACGGTGTTCGGTTCCAGCAACCAGCTATTGGCGGCCATGGTGCTTCTGGGCCTAAGCGTATGGCTGTTCAGGAGGAAGAGGAATTACATCGTGACGCTGCTCCCGGCCGTATTCATGACGTTCGTCGCGCTTACTTCCCTCAGCCTGGTGCTCAAACCTTGGCTGGCCAGGCATGTGGCCGAGAACCGGATATTCCCGGAGCCGCTTGTAATCACGGGCCTTGTACTCTTCCTGCTGTCTTTAATGCTGATAATAGAGGATACCCTGATATTCATAAAAGGCAGGAAAGACAAATGAGCCATCGGGAATTCCGCCAGATCGCGGTAATAGGAGGCGGCCCTTCGGGGATAATGGCGGCAGTCCGCGCTGCCCAGATGAAGAAAGACGTAATACTGTTGGAGAGGAACAAGTCGGTAGGGCGTAAGATACTTATCACCGGCAAGGGGCGCTGTAATATCACCAATTCCGCCGGCATGGACAGCTTCATGGAGAAGTTCGGGAAGCAGGGACAGTTCCTAAGGTCGGCGTTCTACAGGTTTTTCAACGCGGACCTTATAGATTTCCTCGGCAAGTACGGCCTTTCAGTAAAGACCGAGAGGCAGGGCAGGGTCTTCCCGTCGGATGACAGGTCGATGTCGGTGGTTAAGGCGCTGGAGAAAGCGCTCGAGGATAACGGTGTCCGGGTAATGCTCGGTGCGCGGGTAACGTCCATACGCCGTGATGAAGGCATGTTCCTCATTGCACTCGATAACGCGGTTGAAGTGCTCGCCGAGAAGGTTGTGCTTGCTACCGGAGGTGCTTCCTATAAAGCTACCGGTTCGACCGGCGACGGGTTCCATTTTGCGAAATTATTGGGGCATAAGTTCAATCCCCTGAGGCCCGGTCTGGTGCCGCTCAAGACCAGGGAAAAGATCGCTTCCGATTTGCAGGGCCTGACCCTTAAGAACGTAAAAGTTACGTTTGAATGCAGCGGGAAGAAGATCGTATCGGAGGTCGGCGAGCTTCTGTTCACCCATTTCGGGGTCTCCGGGCCGCTTGTCCTGGACATGAGCGCTCAGGTTGTCTCGATGCTTGATTCAGGCAAACCCGTATACATATCCATAGATATCAAACCTGGGCTGACCGAGGAGCAGATAAATAACAGGATACTTCGCGACATAGAGTCTCACGGCAGCATAAACATAAAGACCCTGCTTAAGGAGATGCTCCCTCTGAAGATGGTACCTGTCTTTTCAGGTATTATAAAACTGGACGCCTCGAAACGGATAAACCAGCTTACCGCCCAGGAGCGCCGCTCGATAGCGAAACTAATGAAGTCTTTTGTCCTGACGATAACCGGTGCGCTTGCGCTGGAAGAGGCGATGGTGACCTGCGGAGGCATCCCGGTAAAGGATATAGATCCCAGGACCATGGGTTCGAGGATAGTGCCCGGTCTTTTCTTTGCAGGCGAAATAATAGATGTCTCGGCCCCCAGCGGGGGCTACAACCTGCAACAGGCTTTTTCGACGGGATATCTTGCAGGCGAGGGTTGCGCGACAGCCCGGGAGGGAACGAATGCGTAAGATAATTCTCGCTTCCCGGTCCAGGCAAAGGCAGCGGTTGCTGGAACAGGTAGGCCTGAAGTTCACTGTTGCGAATTCCGTGGCGAAAGAGGATATGCGCCTGAAGGGCAGCTGTGCGGCTCTTGTGATGTCCAACGCGCTCAGAAAAGCCGAAGATGTAGCAGGCAGGTACCGTTCCGGGGTAGTGATAGCGGCGGATACCGTCGTGCTTTCCGGTAAGAAGGTCATCGGCAAGCCGAGGGATATTGACCACGCTTTCAGGATGCTGAAGCTTATCTCCAAGAGGCCGCAGTGGGTCTATACCGGGATGGCGGTCATCGATATCGACAGGAAAAAGGTGATCACCGATTATGAAAAGACCCGCATATACATGTATGCCCTGAGCGACAGGCAGATCAGGAATTATTTCAGGAAAGTATCCCCCCTCGACAAGGCCGGCAGTTTCGATATCCAGGGCCTCGGAAGTATATTCATAAACAGGATAGAAGGTTGTTTCAATAACGTAATAGGGCTTCCGCTGGCTAAACTCGCTAATATGCTGAAGAAAGTCGGCGTGGACCTTTTTGCCTAAAGGCTACATCAGCGATACTGAAAGGTTCCTGAGGACGGGGACAGCTTCTTTTACTACTGCGGGATCGAACTGTGTCCCGGAGCATTTCTCTATCTCTTCGCACGCTACTTCTTTCGACAGCGCCTTTCTGTAAGTCCTGGTAGACGTCATGGCATCGAAAGCATCGGCTATCGATATTATCTTCGTGCCTATCGGTATCTGGTCGCCTTTGAGGCCGAGGGGATATCCCTTGCCGTCGAACCTCTCGTGGTCCGAACTGGCGATCAGCGAAACATCCTTGAAATCAGTTATAGTCTCCAATAACTCGCGCGTATAGACGGCGTGCAGTTTTATGGTCTCGAATTCTTCGGGAGTGAGTTTTCCGGGTTTATTTATCAGGCTCCTGGCGATCCCAAGCTTCCCGACGTCATGCAGCAGCGCAGCCCACTTGGTCTTGGTGATATCGTCGTGGGAGAGGTTCATGGCCAGCGCTATGAGCATGGCGTACACGGAAACCCTTTTTGAATGGCCTATCATGGAAGGGTGTTTCGTGTCGATGAGTTGGGAGAAGACCTCGCACGCTATGCCTACGGCGTCAACACTTGCCGGTATATCTATCTGGCCTGTTTCAGTACGCACCTTCTTGAAGACGTCGGCGACCCTGTCCTTGTCTATTACCTCGTTAAGGATGTCGCCGTTCTTTAATATATCGAGCGCCGTATTCACGAGTTCCGCGGAGGCCCGTTCATTCGCCCAGGCCGACATCTCTTTCTCGACCTCTTTTATGCCGTGGACAGATTCATCCCTCAGAAAGAGATCCAACTGGTCCCCGAGCAGTATTATTTGCGCGCCCATGGGGATTTCGTTACGCTGCCTGCCTAGTGGATACCCCCTGCCGTTATACCATTCATGGTGGTTCAGGATGAGCTTTGCTATCGTCGAAAGGTTGGGTATCTGGCTTGTCAGCTCTGCGCCTATTATCGTATGAGAAAGTATGATAGGGTTCTTTACCGGGTCTTCGTGGGTGAAAAGGTAGTGCGTTATGTGCTCGGGAAGCGCCAGGTACCCGATGTCATGGAGGAGGGAGGCATAGAAGACGTTCTTTCTTTCTTCCGGCAGTATGACCTTGGCGAATTCCGATGAAAATATGCCTACTCGCCAGGAGTGATAGAGGTTGGTGCCTTCGCTCATAACGTCAAGCACATAGGCAATGGCGGAGACGAGTTCGTTTATCGTCCGTGTAGTGTTGATTTCCATATCCAGAATAAACTATCACATTAGTTTTACGTTGTCAATTCGTCTCTTTGGGGGGTATAATCATTGGCGATGAGCGAGGTAAGGATCATCTACGAAGACGATAATATAATGGTTGTCGACAAGCCCGCAGGGATGCTTGTCATACCCGCGCCGGGCGATAACGGACGTACGCTGACGTATCTGCTGAATCATGACCCATCCCTTCGTGCCGGAAGCGCTCAGGGCGCTCCACCGGTTTCGCCGGCTGTGCAGCCCTGCCACAGGATTGACAGGCAGACTTCCGGATTGATAATATATGCGAAAGGCAAGAAGACCCAGCAGGCGATGATGGAGGAGTTTAAGCAGCGCCGCGTCAAGAAATCCTATACCGCTTTTGTCAACGGGCGGCTTGACGGCAGGCGGACGGAGATAAGTTCCTCTATAGAGGGGAAGAAGGCGCTGACACGCTACAGGCTCCTGGAACAGCGCAGGGATTTTGCGGTGATTGAAGTCGAGCCCGTTACCGGGCGCACGAACCAGATCAGGATACATTTTAAGTCCATAGGCCACCCCTTGGTGGGCGAAAGGAAATTCGCATTTGCCAGGGACTATAAGCTGCGGTTCAGGAGGGCCGCGCTCCATTCGCGCAGGATAGAGTTCAACCATCCGGCCACCGGGCAGAGGATGTCATTCGAGTCTCCTATGCCGGATGACATGGAGAAGTTCCTCGAGAATAACAAATAACAAGCAAAAGGAGGCGCAAGATGAAGAAGGTATTTGCTTTTATCGTGCTTAGCGTGTTTATGTTGGCCATGTCGGCGGCAGGTCCCAAGGCTTATGCCGACAAATGGGAAGACCTGATAACCGAATCCGGAAAGGTCCTTGCAGAAGTCAATTCAATGCCCGATACGGCGATCCCGAGCGATATGTTCAGGAAATGCAAGGCGATAGCGATATTTCCCAGCACGGTCGGGGGCGGCTTTATAATCGGGGCTAAGTACGGGCAGGGCGTGGTGCTCTATAAGGATGATAAAGGCAATTGGAGCGCTCCCGCGGTATTTAATATCGGCGGAGGAAGCTTTGGTTGGCAGATAGGCGGCCAGGCGACGGACCTTATACTCGTTATAATGAACGACCGCGGCGTTGACGGTTTACTGGCGAGCAAGTTG
This sequence comes from Candidatus Omnitrophica bacterium UBA6215, assembly GCA_002421665.1. GTDB lineage: Bacteria > Omnitrophota > Gorgyraeia > Pluralincolimonadales > Pluralincolimonadaceae > UBA6215. The sequence goes on along the minus strand of DISH01000007.1, from coordinate 168,139 downwards.
ACCCTCGGGGCTGATGCTTCGGTGGCTGCCGGGCCTGTCGGGAGGGATGCCCAGGCATCGACGGATCTTCAGCTCAAGGGCGGCATATTTTCGTATTCAAGGTCCCGCGGGGCCTTTGCCGGCCTGAAGCTTGAAGGGACCGGTATATCCCAGAACAAAGAAGGCAACAAGGCGTTATACAAGCAGGATGTAACGGCCAAGGAGATACTGAAGACGGACAAGGTCAAGCCTACTGCTGCCGGAGAGGCCCTTATAAAGGACCTGCAGAAATACGCAAAGTAGCTTTCTTGTCAGCGGGGGCAATTCCTGATATAATTGGTCCATGAAGTCCTACACGGAATACCTCGTATTCGAGACGCAGAAACGTTACGATATCGTTAACATGACCCCGCAGGTAGAAAAGGCCGTGGAAAAAAGCGGAATAAGGGAAGGCCTGTGTCTTGTGAACGCAATGCATATCACGGCGAGCGTCTTCATAAATGACGATGAACCGGGGCTTCATGAGGATTTCCTTGAGTGGGTGGAACGCCTGGCGCCTTTCGGGAAAGACAGGTACAGGCATAATATGACCGGCGAGGACAACGGCGACGCGCACCTTAAGAGGACCATCATGGGCCGTGAAGTAGTGATGGCGGTAACCAAAGGAAAGCTGGATTTCGGGCCATGGGAGCAGGTTTTTTACGGAGAATTTGACGGCCGCAGGAAGAAAAGGGTCCTGGTCAAGATAATAGGGGAGTGATATGGGGGATCTGTATTTCCAGTGGCATATTACGGATGCCTGTAATTTCAGGTGCAGGCATTGCTACCAGCATTCCTATGTAAAGGATTCGGACCTGTCTTTGCAGGACCTGCTCAAGATCTACCGGAACATAGTATCCTCATCGCCCGGCAGGAAGGTGGATTTTAACATAACCGGCGGGGAACCATTGATCAGGAAGGATGTTTACGACCTTCTTAATTACCTGGATAGGGACCCCAGCGCCGGGGAATTGATGTTAATAACGAATGCGAGCCTTATCGATGAGGATGTTGCCGCAAAACTCGATGCGGTAAAAAAGCTTAAGGCGGTCAAGATATCGATGGACGGCGCTACCGAGAAGACCAACGACATGATACGCAAGCCCGGGGCTTTCAGGGCCGTTCTTGAAAAGGTAAACCTCATCCAGGAGAAGACCCGCCTGGAAGTAATTATAATGTTGACCCTGATGCGCTCGAACTCGTATGAATTGCCCGCGCTTTTCCAATTGTGCAGGGACCTGAGGGTCGACGGCCTGATCCTGGAAAGGTTCATTCCCCTTGGTCAAAGCAAGGAGCTCAAGTCGGAAGTTTTAAGGAAAGAGGACTGGAAAAGGGTCGTGAAGGACGTGTGCGAATATATGGAAGCGGACATGTCGGAGAGCGAGATACTCCCGTGCAAGGCTTTTTGGGTCAAATTCAAGGAAGAGAATGCGGAGTTGCTCACGGCAGGCTGCAATCTCGGCGAAGATGCGTTTGCCATATTGCCTAACGGCGACCTGCTTCCCTGCCGCAGGTTCGACTTTGTCCTTGGCAACCTGCTCAAAGAGAATTTTGCGGATGTGGTCCTCAGGAGCGATATCCTGCGGGATGTCGCGGATAAATCTAAACTAAAAGGAAAATGCCGCAATTGCCAGATATCCGCTTGCAGGGGATGCAGGGCGCTGGCTTACGCGGTCGACAGGGACTACTTGGCGGAGGACAGGCTGTGCTGGTTATGAAGATGAAGAGGACAGGCAACAAGACGCAGGTCATATGCACTTTGGGCCCGGCGACGGCGACCGAGCCTGTTATAAGGAAGCTGGGCGAAGCCGGTATGGATGTGGCTCGCCTTAATTTTTCGCATTCGTCATATAAGGACCAGGAAGCGAAGATAAAGCTTATAAGGAAGATAAACAAGACCGCGGCCAGGCCGATAAAGATACTCCAGGACCTGGAAGGTTACAGGATAAGGATAGGCCGGCTCAAGGACGGCAAGCCTGTAGAGGTCAGGAAGAGGCAGAAGGTGATATTGACCAACGCCGATACGGTCGGCTGCGATAAGTTGATACCGTTCGATTATAAGGGTTCCCTTTGCGATATAAGGGGCGCCGAGTTCATATATATAGACGACGGAAACATAGCGCTGCGGGTCAAGAGGATATGCAGGGACCGCGTCGAGACCTCCGTCTGGGAAGGCGGCCTTATCAAGGAGAAGAAGGGCGTCAATATGCCCGGCGCCCGGCTCAAGTTCTCCGGCATTACCGCCAAGGACCGCAAGAGCATAGAGTTCGGCATAGAGCATAAGGTCGATTTCATCGCCCAGTCTTTCGTCAGGAACCGCGAGGATGTCCTGAAGATCGTCAAGCTCGTCAAACCCCGCCTTCCCGAATGCAAGATAATCGCCAAGATCGAGAACCGCGACGGCATAAAGAACATAGACGACATCATAGAAGTTTCCGACGGGATAATGATAGCCAGGGGCGACATGGGAGTATCGATGCCCATATACCAGATACCTATAATACAGAAAGTCATCATAAAAAGGTGCAACCGCGACGGTAAATTTGTCATAACCGCCACACAGATGCTCGAAAGCATGACCGAGAACCTTCGTCCGACAAGGGCGGAGGTGACGGATGTGGCCAACGCCATCATGGACGGCGCAAATTACGTTATGCTTTCCGGAGAGACCGCGGTAGGCCGGCATCCCGTAGAGACGGTAAAGATGATGGAGAATATAATAGGTTTCACGGAAGGTTATCTGTACGGCAGGTTCCTGCCGCTGGGAAGGTAAGGGAAAACGATGCCGCATTACGATTACGAGTGCCAGAAATGCAAGCACATCTTCGAGATATTCCAGTCGATGACGGATAAACCGATATCCAAATGCCCGAAATGCAAGGGTCCCGTAAAAAGGCTTATAGGAGGGGGATCGGGTATAATATTCAAGGGCTCGGGTTTCTACGAAACTGATTACAAGAAGAAATCCCAGCCAAAACCCTGCGATAAGGCTTCCTCAAGCTGTCCGTCCGGCTGCAAACACAAACACTAGGAGAGCGCCGCGCGATGCGCGTAGCGATGTATTACGCGAACAATGATGTCCGTTTGCAGGAGATGCCCGTCCCTGACATAGCACAGGATGAGATACTTGTCCGGGTAATTGCCAGCGGCATCTGCGGCAGCGACGTCATGGAGTGGTACCGTAAAGACAGGGTCCCTCTTGTCCTGGGCCATGAGATAGCCGGGACCGTTGAGAAGGCAGGCGCCGAAGCAGGAAGTTTTAAGGCCGGCGACCGCGTTGCGGTATCCCATCATGTACCCTGCGGGGAATGCCGTTATTGCCGCAGGGGCCACGAGACCGTATGCGAGACCCTGCGCAAGACAAATTTCTTCCCCGGAGGTTTTTCGGAATTCATCCGTGTGCCTGCCGTCAACATAAAACGCAAAGGCGTCTATCCGATACCCGACAAGGTATCTTTCGAGGAAGCTACGTTCGTCGAACCCCTGGCCTGCGTCATCAGGGGCCAACGGCTTGCCGGAGTAAGGAAAGGCGACAATATCCTCGTTATAGGAAGCGGGATATCGGGCCTGCTCCATATTAAATATGCGCGTGCTTCCGGCGCGGGTTTTATAGCGGCAACCGACATTTCAGGCTATAGGATCGAGACCGCAAAAAAGTTCGGCGCCGATAAGGTATTTGACGGAAGGAAGTATTGCCCGGCAGAACTCAAGGAGGCCTCAGGGTCGCTGGCTGACGTGGTCATTGTGTGTGCCGGCGCGGGGCAGGCCGTTTTGCAGGCCCTCGATTCGGTAGAACGCGGGGGGACGGTTCTCTTTTTCGCCGCGGCGGAAAAAGACCTTAATATGCCTAGATCCATAAACGATGTCTTTTGGCGCAATGAGATAACGCTGGTCTCATCCTATGCGGCAACTCCCGAGGAACACCTTAAGGCCATGGGGCTTATCGAGAGGGGTGATGTTAAGGTCAAGGAGATGGTGACCCACAGGTTCGGCCTCGCTAAAGCTCAGGAAGGTTTTGGGCTTGTCGCTTCCGCCGGGGATTCCATCAAAGTCATCATTGCGCCCCAGGAGTAAATAGGGTATACTTAATCGCCTGTCATAACAAGGAGGGCATTAGATGGTACTGCTCTATGTGGTCCTTATCGTATTGATCGCGGCTGTGCTCTGGCTTATCGGCGCATATAACGGCCTCGTCCAGTCTAAGCTAAGGGTGACTAACGGCTGGTCCCAGATAGATGTTCAGCTCAAGAGGAGGCATGACCTTATACCAAACCTTGTCGAGACCGCAAAGGGGTACATGAAATTCGAGAGGGAAACACTCGAGAACGTCATCAAAGCCCGCACGCAGGCGACACAGGCTACTTCGGTAAGGGACAAGGAAGGCGCCGAAAACATCCTTACGGGCGCCCTGCGTTCATTATTTGCCGTCGCCGAGAAATACCCGGACCTGAAGGCCAGCCAGAATATGCTTGCGCTCCAGGAGGAGCTGACTTCTACGGAGAACAAGATCGCCTTCGCCAGGCAGTACTATAACGACGAAGTTACCAGGTATAATACGACCGTAAAGTCTTTTCCGACGAATACCGTCGCTTCGGCGTTTGGTTTCGTTCCCGCGGAATTCTTCGAGCTCAAGGACCTGTCAGAAAAGGAACCGCCGAAGGTCAATTTCGCGTAAAGCATGATAGATGCCCTACTCATTCGTTGAGATAGAAAAGCACAAGACGTGGCAGATACAGGTTGTCTTTGTGTTTCTCCTCGTTTTCTATTTCATCGCAGCCCAGCTGCTCTGGATCGTGACCAGGTTCTTTTTTTCGGGCGCTTATACGTATGCCGCGGCCGGGGTCCCCGTCTTATCTTTACGCGAATCCGTTTTTGTCTTCCTCGTATCTTTAGCCGTAGCGTATATCCACTGGTATTTTTCTACCAGGAATATGGTAGGCGATATCCTAAACCTGCTTGACGCATCGCGGCCCGACCCTAGGGATTCCTATCATAAGATGTTCAGGAATGTCGTCGATGAAGTATCCGTTGCTACCGGGGGTATACGCATAGACGCTTATGTGATACCCGTTTCTGGCATGAACGCTTTCGCCGTCTCCGACGGGAAGGGCAATGCCGTTATCGGCATAACCGAAGGCCTTTTATCCAGGCTCACCAGGAGCCAGCTTGAGGCCGTGGTAGGCCACGAGGCCGCTCATATAGCTTCCGGCGACAGCTTTTCCACTACCTTGATCTGTTCTCTTTTCGGGGTATATGCCGCGATCCTTTCCGTTATAGACCGCATGACGTTAAGGGATTCCTCGGACAGGTCCGATACCGGCGTAAGTATAGGCGCGAGGTTTGGGGCATACCTTGTCGTGGTCTATTTTATACTCTTGGCGGTAAAAGGCATTAATTACATGCTCAATATATTCATATCGAGGCAGAGGGAGTATCGCGCCGACGCGGTGGCGGTCAAGCTTACAAGGGATCCGCTGGCCCTGGCAGAATCGCTTTATATAATTTCCAGGGGCTGGCGCGGCCTGGGCGCCGTGCCGCAGGCCTTATCACCGATATTCATAATGAATACCGGGTTTAAAGCCCTGGATGAATCCGACGGGTTTTTCCAGGATATGTTTTCGACGCATCCGCCGATAAAACGCAGGCTCAAGGTTCTTCTCGATATGGCCCATTGTGATACCGTGTCCCCGGCAAGCGTAATAAAGTCTCATCCGGGGCCTTTTCCCCGGATCTCCGGCGCCGGCGAAAGCAATAAATGTCCGAGGTGTTTTAAGCCTCTGACCGAAGTGCTTTACGAAGGTGCCCCGGCAATGAGTTGCGGGGTTTGCGGCGGGATATCCTCTAAGCGCGACGCGGTCGCCAGGATTCTGGCAAGGGAGAACTATTCTTTTCCCAAAGAGGTAAAGGATATGGCCGATTCCCTCCAAAAGGTGCAGTGGCTTTCGCCAAGGCCCAATTTTTACAAGATACAGGACCCGTTGGACTGCCCGTATTGCGGGAAGAAGATGTCCAGGGGCTTCTTTTCTTACGGGCTTCCGGTAGAGGTCGACAGGTGTATTAATTGCGGCGGGATCTGGTTTGACAGGGGGGAACTTGAGATGCTCCAGTACCTTATAGAGAAGAACAGGTTAGTGTCTTCTTGAAAAAACCGGTAAATAAGGTATAATTTATAACGCCCTTTACAAAAAGGAGATACGCCATATGGATTGGGGTATAAAGAACAGACTTAGCCGTATAATCAAAGATGACGGTCATACGGTAATGCTCGCCGTTGACCACGGTTATTTTCTCGGGGCAGTCTCGAAGCTGGAAGATCCTTCCCGGACAATAAAGCCGCTCCTGCCGTATACCGATGCTCTTATGCCTACACGCGGGGTATTGCGCAACTGCGTGGATGCCTCCAGCGATATACCGGTTGTCCTCAGGGTATCCGGGGGCAATAGTATAATAGGCGAGGACCTGTCTAACGAAGAGATAACAGTTTCGATGAAGGATGCGGTCAGGTTGAACGTCTCCGCCGTTGCGTTCTCGATATATATAGGTTCGAAATACGAGCACCAGACGATAATGAACTTTGCGCGGTTGGTGGACGAAGGGATGGAGTATGGTATGCCCGTCCTGGCCGTAACCGCCGTCGGGAAAGAGCTGGAAAAGAGAGACGCCCGCTATCTATCGCTTTGCTGCAGGATAGCGGCCGAGACCGGGGCGAGTTTCGTTAAGACGTATTACTGCGACGATTTCGAAAAGGTCATCAAGAGCTGCCCCGTCCCGGTAGTCATAGCCGGGGGCCCTAAATTGAAGACCGAATTTGACGCGCTCGAGATAGCATGCGAAGCGCTCAAGCGCGGCGCGGCGGGCGTCGATATGGGAAGGAACATCTGGCAGTCCGAGGATCCCGTGGCCATGATAAAGACGGTAAGGGCCATAGTCCATGAAGGGATATCGTTCAGGAAGGCGCAGGAGATGCTTAATAACCTGAGGTCAACCCATAAGAAGAGATAATGTTCGTAAACCTTTTTACCAGGGACGAAGATTGGTTAAAGAGCAATAAGAGCTGTTTCAAGCTTCTCGATAACTTTGGCGTCGGTGTCGCGGTTATCAATACCAGAATGGAGATAATCGCGATAAACAAGGTCATGAAAAGATGGTTCCCCGACGTCGATATCAAGAAACAGCCTATATGCCATAAGTCTTTCAATTATCCCCCCAGGAATTCCATTTGTTCATATTGCCCCGTGGTAAAGACCATTTCCGACGGAAAGGTCCATGAATCCGTCACGGACACCGTTTTTCCCGGCAGGACAGTGAATTACCGCATAGTCTCATCGCCTATCGAGGATGACAAGGGGAATATCGTTGCCGCCATAGAAGTGGTGGAGGACGTAACCGAAAAACTGCGCTCCGAGCGGCAGATGAGGGAAGCCGAGAAGCTTTATCATGAGACTATAAATTCCCTTAATTATCCTATACACGTGGTTGACGAAAACCTGAAGATAATTTTGGTAAATGACAGTTTTAAGGCATGGAACAGGAGCCTTGGCATCAAGGCGGATATCGCGGGCATGGATGTATTCGATGCTTTCCCGTTCCTGCCCGAGAGGAGCAGGGACGAATACCACAGGGTGTTGAAGACCGGCAGGTCCCTGACCACGGAAGAGAAGATATCGCTCGACAAAAAAGAAATAATAACCGAGACCCAGAAGATCCCCATACTCGATAACGGGAAGATAAACAGGATCATAACCATAGTCCGCGATATCACTAACGAAAGATCGGGCGAGATACTGCTTAAGGAGGTAAAACAGCGCCAGGACGCCATACTTAACAATATCCCGGATATGGCATGGTTGAAGGACAAAGACAGCAGGTTCATCGCAGTGAACGAATCTTTTGCGGCGGCCGCCGGGGTCAACGCGGAAGATCTGGTCGGAAGATCGGATTCGGATGTCTGGAACCGGGAGCTGGCAGATAAATACAGGGTTGACGACAAAGAGGTAATGTCTACGGGCCGCAGGAAGGTATTCGAAGAGCCCCTTATAGACAGCAAGGGCAACTCTACCATAATAGAGACGATCAAGACCCCTTTCTGCAACGACAAAGGCGAGGTGATCGGCACTATCGGGATAGCCAGAGACGTAACGCTGCGCAAGAAACTTGAAGCCCGGACAAGGGAATCCGAGGAGAAGTTCAGGAACCTCTTTGAATCGGCCAATGACGCAATATTCATAGCCGATATAACCACAGGCAGAATTGTTGATGCGAACAAGAAGACGGAAAAACTCATGGGCCGGTCCAGGCAGGAACTAATCGGCCTGCACCAGTCCAGGCTCCACCCCCCGGAGGAAGAGGATATATACAAGGAGAAATTCCGGACTATTACAAACAGAGCCGCGGAGTTGGGCGGTGACGGGGAAACATTTACCGAAGGCGAGATAATTAATTCGGCGGGGGAAAGGATACCGGTATATATAAGCGCTTCTCTGCTCGAGATAGGCGGAAGGAAAGTGTCGCAGGGTATCTTCAGGGATATGTCTGAGATAAAGAGGATAGAAAGGGAAAAGAAGGAAGCAGAAGCCCTGGCCCTCATAGATCCCCATACGCAGCTTTATAACTACAGGTATTTCCAGAGAAGGATACATTCGGAATTCGAGCTGGCAAAGAGGAGGTCTACCCCCCTTTCAGTGCTGATGGTCGATATAGATTATTTCAAGTCGGTCAACGATACCTTCGGGCACGAGTTCGGAGATGTAGTCCTCCAGGAATTTGCGATACTGCTCCAGCATACTTGCAGGGGCATAGATGTCGTGACCAGGTTTGAGGGTGAAGGTTTTGCCATAATATTGCCTGATACCGACGGGCGGGGAGCGTTCGCTTTTGCCGAGAGGATACAGAAGATCGTAAAGAAGCACCATTTCGGGACCCACAGGGTGAAACTCAGGGTGAGCGTCGGAGTAGCATCATACCCGGAAGACGGCATGGCTGCTGTCGATGGCCTGCTTACCATGGTAGAGAAGTGCGTGCGCCTGGCAAAGGAGCAGGGCGGGAACACAATAGCTGCCTTGGCGCAATTACGCAAGAGAAAGGCCGGGCATGCTCCTTCCGACAAAGATTCGAAAGAACGAGTGAGCGCCATAACGAAGAAATTCATGGACCTGCTGCGCAGGAACAGGCAGAACACCATAGAGGCCGTATATGCCCTGGCCCATACCGTTGGGGCGAAGAACGAGTATACGGAAGAGCATTCCGAGGACATGGTGAAGTATTGTACAGAGGTTGCGAGGAAACTTAAGTTGTCCGATGAGGATATAGAAGACATAAAGCACGGCGCTATGCTGCATGATATAGGTAAATTGGGCATAAGCGAAAAGATCCTGCTGAAGCGGGGCAAGCTTACCAAGAAAGAGTATGATGTTATAAAGAGGCATCCGCAGATCGGCGCCGATATAATCCGGCCGGTGCATTTCCTCAAGAATGTCGTGCCTATAATCCTCCACCACCACGAGCGTTATGACGGGTACGGTTACGGGTCCAAATTAAGAGGCGATGAGATACCCGTGGGGGCCAGGATAGTCGCGGTTGTGGATGTATATCAGGCGTTGGTCTCTAACCGGCCTTACCGCAAGGCCTATTCAAAGAAGAGCGCCCTCAAGATAATAAGGGAAGAATCCGGTACCCATTTTGATCCAAAGATAGTCAAGGTATTCCTGGATGTCCTGTCTAAGAAGAAAGATAAGAAAGCGAGGAGGCGCACAAAATGAGGCACCTGTTAACTGCGGCCGTCGTTATATTGTCTTTACATTCGATCGCGTATGCGGAAGGCAATATAGTTCCGAATTCCGGTTTCGAGGAACTTAAAGGCTTCAGCGGCGAGAACCCGGCGGGATGGTGGTCATGGAATTCCGAATACAACGGCCTTACTTCTGAATCCGGGAGGACCGGGGACCAGTCGGTATATATAAGTTCGGCGCCGAGCAGGGGTTCGCACAGCGGAATATTATACCGTTATCGCAACGTTGTCCCAGGGAAGACCTACGTATTTTCCTGTTTTGTTTTGAATTCATCCAAGGATCCGATATCGGGGGATGCTTACGGCCAGCTCAGTATAGAATGGCTGAAGAACGAAAGGGAGACCGAACGTACCTGGGGTATTATCTGGGGGCCCGAGACCTCTAAAACGGACTGGACCAGGCAGGAGATGACGGCCACGGCCCCGGCCGAAGCGGACGCGTGCAATTTTGTGATACAGTTCTTCCGCAGGGACGGTTCTGGTGCGTATTACGCGGATGATGCCACGGTAGAGGTAAAGTAATTCCGGAGTGGGGGAGAAAGGCGGTAATAGAATGTTGAGAGCGTTGATAATTGCCTGCATTGCGGCCATCTTTTTACCGGCCGACGGCAACGCGGTTATGATAGGCAGGAACATCCTTCCCAACGCCAGCTTCGAGAACAGGCCGGGTTTCAGGGATGAAGACCCCCGCGAATGGGGAAGCTGGAACTCCTCGTTTAACGGACTTTGTCCCACCGAAAGGAGGAAAGGGCAGCAATCGATATATTTGTTATGCCCCAAGCAAGGCGATTCTACCGGCGTTTTTTATACCTATAGAAAAGTCATCCCGGGTAACAAATACGTATTCAGGTGTTATGCGCTGAATTCCCGCGAAGACCCCGTAAGCGGAGATTCATACGGCCAGATCAGCATAGAATGGAGGAAGATGACCAAGGATAAAGACGGCAAGGATGTCCCGGTAGAGATAAGCAGGGATTACGGCAAGAAGTTCGGCGCCAATCTTCCGTACCTGAGATGGACGCTTATCTCGCTTTCCGCGATAGCCCCCCAGGATGCGGATAACTGTAATTTCGTGGTCCAGTATGTCAATTCCGCGAACGGTAGCGGGAAATTTTTCGTTGACGACGCTTCAGTCGAAGAGATAGAAAAGAAAGCGGCGCTTAAGGATTATATGCTTGGCAGGTCTTATCCGAGGAACGTGGTCACAACGGTTGCCGTGCCGCCGTCCTCGCCGGCATCTGGATCAGCGCACGGGCCCCAATTGCTCGTAGCCGATTACAACTCGGGTTCCAAGCCCAACAATCTCGGCGGGGACATGGGGATATGGAACAGGGACCCTAATGACAAGACGCAGGGATGCAACATGAATTTCAGCACCGGCGGACACGACGGCAAGGGCTACATGCTCGAGCTGAATTATGATGTGGATTCCCCAAATGAGGCGCTTGACGGGTATTGGATGGCTTTCCCGGACCAGGACCTCTCGCGCTACAAGAGCCTTATATTATGGATAAAGGGCGATGGCTCGCTCGGCTTCTCAAAGAACATGAAGCTGGAGATAAAGAATTCAAAAGGTGAACAGGGCCAATATACATTATCCGGGATAACAGGGGAGTGGAAGCGGTTTGCTATACCGCTGAAGTCTTTTTCCGGCCTTAATGATTTTTCCTCCGTCAAGGAGTTCGTCATCCGTTTCGATGACAAGGTCAACGCCGACAGGAAACAGGGAAGGGTATATATAGACGATATAGGTTTTGGCGATTAATTTTTGTCCTGGATTGCTCACGTGGGCAAATATTTCCATAAAATTAGCAATATAGTTTTCTTGACAAACACCGCTCTATATGGTAAGTTTTACTTGTAAATGCCCTCGTGGGCATTTACAAACATTGAAAGGGGGTGGATGAGTGAAGGGCTATTGGGTAAGCCAAGGGGAAAGTGCAGCATTAAAACATAAAGGAGTTTATGACTTCGATGAATAAAATATCATGTCTCTTTTTCGCTTTGATCGCAGTATTGGTTCTTTCTGGTACTTGTTACGCGGCCACTCTTGTCATAGCGAATTTCGATTCCGGTGACAAACCCAACAACCTGGGAGGGGATTTCGGGGCATGGGACAAGGATCCCAACGATACGACCCAGGGATGCAAGACCAACTTCACCTCTGATGTTAAGCATGGAGGTAACGGTTTTTCGGTCCAGCTGGATTATGATGTAGACTCGCCCAATCCCGCGTATAACGGTTTCTGGATGAAACTGCCTAACCAGGATGCAACAAAATATGACAAGCTGTCTTTCTGGGTCAAGGGAGACGGAGTTGCCGGATTCTCGCAGAAGATAAAGCTTGAGCTCAAGAACTCGAAGGGGGAGGTAGGCAGGTATACTTACGATAACATATCGAAGGATTGGCAGGAAGCGGTAATACCGCTCGGCTCTTTCTCGGGACTGACGGACCTCAGCTCGATCACCGAGTTCGTGATCGTTTTCGACGATATGACCTGTTCGGCTAAGAAACAAGGTACTATTTACATCGATGATATAGCCTTAGTTAAATAGGTCAGTTGGCCCTGCCTTTTCGCCTTATGGCGAGCGGGCGGGGCCAGTAGCGTAGGCATTGAGGGATATTTTTTTGAAGATATATGCCCACGTGGGCAATAAAATTTAACCGGGGAGAAAAACCAAATCGAAAGGAGGTGAATAAATGAAGAAGATCATCTTGATGGGATTGTTCATCGGAACGGTACTTTTGCAGTCTTCCGCGGCAGTCGCCTCTAATTCCCTTACGAATCCCGGTTTTGAGACCTGGGGCCCATGGGGTAGCAGCGGCGAACAGGTTCCCGGAGACTGGTGGCATATGTTCAGCGATCCTGACATCACAGGTACCAGGGAAAGCTCAATAGTAAAGAGCGGTTCCTATTCCGGCAAGGAGGCCATAACCGGCTCCGGCTGGGGTGGTTGGGGCCAGTGGGCTTCGGTGACCGAAGGGCAGACGCTCTATGCGACGGCTCCGGTCAATATTCCTACAGCTTTGGTAAATGCAGAAGCGGTCCTTGAGGTTAAATTCGTGGATTCCGGCGAGGCGCAGATCGGTCAGGCATATACCGTGACGCGCAATACCTCAACCAGCGGGTGGGAAGACCTTTGCCTCGCGCAGGTGGCACCTGCCGGGACGGCGAAGGCGAGCCTCTCGCTTTTGCTCAGGAACAACGGTACCGGATCGAGCGGTTCGGTCTACTTTGATGATGTAGTCGCTGATACTCAACCCGTACCGGAACCGGCGAGCCTGCTTCTTTTGGGCTCCGGCTTGATAGGCTTGCTCGGCGTTTCAAAAAAGAAGAAGTAACTTACAACGAGGTTCACGGGGCCGGTCCTGCAAAAATCTCATCCCCCACAATTGACGATCAATGCGGGGCCGGTCCTGTTCTTCCAGGCGGCCGATCGCGCTAACCTTAGCCCCCGTGCGCGGAAGACCGAGGGTAATATTATTGCGCCGGCGGACAAAAAGATATATAATTGTCCGCGAGTTTTAAAAGAGGAGGCCGCTAATCCATGAACCAGAACCTCAGGACCGTTCTTGCCGTATTCATTATCTCCCTGTCCTATATTTTCGTTTGCAGCGGCCAGGCCCGGCCTTCCGCCGTGCAGGTTTGTGCATCTTCCAGCGAAAGCGATCTCTATCGCCCGGCAAATGTCGTCGACGGCAATTACCAGAGCAGGTGGAGCAGTCAATTCTCGGATCCTCAGTGGCTGCTTTTAGACCTCGGGCAAACCATCGAGATATGCGGTATCACCATAAAGTGGGAAGCCGCCTACGGCAAATCATATGAAGTCCAGATATCATCCGATAATTCCGAGTGGAAGACGGTCTACGAGATAACCGACAGCGACGGCGGGACGGATGAGGTCTATTTCAGGAAGGCCCCTGCCAGATACGTAAGGATATTCATGAAAGAGCGCGGGACGTTCTGGGGATACTCGGTATTTGAGGTCCTGGTCAAAGGCGCGGATGAGGAACCGGTCGTAACGGCTTCTTGTACCCAGGACATAAGCGATCCGTCTAACGCCTTTGACGGCGACCGCGGGACCGAATGGCTCAACGATTCGTGCGGTGAGGCCTGGATAACGGTTGACCTGAAAAAACAGAAGGATATAGGCGGGATACAGTTGAATTGGGGCCTCAATTATGCCAAGTCCTACGATATCCTGATATCCGAAGACGGCAATTCATGGAAAAATGTGTTTTCGAACGAAAAAGGGAACGGCAGCAAGGACCTGATATACCTGGATCCTGCAAGGGCCAGGTCGATAAAAGTGCAATGCCGCCAGAGCAATACCGGCAGCGGATATTCCCTGAAAGAACTGATGCTTAAAGGCCCGGATGAATCTGCGACCCCGCAAAAACATTTCGAGTTGCTTGCCGAGGAGACCCCTGCTGGCTATTACCCCAGATGGCTGAACAGGCAGCAGGCGTATTGGACCGTCGTGGGCATAGACGGGGATGACAAGGAATGCCTCCTGTGCGAGGACGGCACGATAGAGCCGTATTCTGGCAGTTACTCGTTCATGCCTTATATTTATGACGGTTCAGAACTCATAACCTCATGCAATTCGAAGGTAACGCAATCTCTCGAAAAGGACTACCTGCCTTTGCCCAAGGTGGAATGGGAGCGTAACGGCCTGGTCTTTACGCAAAGGTTGTTCGCGTCAGGGGACCGAGGCAGTTCCGCCGCATATATTTGGTATACGATAGAGAACAGGACGCAAGAGAAGTTTTCCGGAAAATTTTTTCTTACCGTAAGACCTTTCCAGGTAAATCCCCCCTGGCAGCATGGGGGCCTTTCCGAGATAAGGTCCGTTTCTTTCGAGGGCGGCGCTCCTGCCGTTGTAAGGATCAACGGAGTGCCGGCGCTGATACCTGTTTCTAAACCGGATAATTTCGGGGTTGTCAGGTACAGGGACAATGATATCACGGATTATATCGAAAAGGGCGGCGTTCCTTCTTGCAGGGCGGTCGATGACCCGGATAAGTATGCTTCCGGAGCCTTGGAATATTCCTTGAGCCTTCCGGCGGGGAAGGGTGCGGACCTCTTTTTTGCCGTACCTTTGCACGGCAACGTCGGGAATCTTCCTGCGGCAGCTTCCCAGGCTCGCGGTTATTTCAACGGGTTGCTCGAACAGCAGAAAAAATATTGGCAGGCAAAGCTTGACGCGGTCAACATAGAAGTCCCGGACGAAGAGATAATAAACGCGATGAAGTCCAACCTGGGATATATCCTTATCAATAAGGATATCCTTAAGCTCCAACCGGGCTCGCGCAATTACAAGAAGGCCTGGATGCGCGACGGAGCCCTGATCTCCGCGGCCCTGCTAAGGATGGGTTACAGGGACGACGTTAAGGAGTTCCTCGACTGGATAGCGCAGCGCCAGTATGGCAACGGGATGGTGCCTTTCATACTTGAAGAAGGGGGCATGCCCGGCTGGTGCAGGGATTGGAAAGAATATGACAGCCAAGGAGAGTTCATATTCTCTATCTATGATTATTACAGGTTTACCAACGACAGGGAATTCCTTGAGGATAAATGGCCGAACATAATGAAGGCGCTCGAATACCTCGTCGAGCTCAGGAAGCAAAGGCTTACGGATTATTATTGCAAGGGCGCTGACAATATTAAAGTGTTTTGCGGGATCCTTCCGGAGTCGAACAGCCACGAAGGCTATTTCCCGGCCATGCACAGCTATTGGGATGATTTCTGGGCCCTTAAAGGATGGGAGGATGCCGGTTCAATAGCCCGTATCCTCGGCAAGGAAGATGCGGCGAAGTGGATAGACTCCGAGAAGACGTCTTTCAGGAAGTCCGTATACGAATCCATCGACCTGGCGATGAATGTCAAGGGAATAGATTTTATCCCGGGCTGCGCCGATAAAGGGGATTTTGATGCCACTTCGACTGCTATCGCGGTATTCCCGTGCAGCCAGCTTGAATACCTGCCTCGGCCCCAGTTGGATAATACCTTCGATAAGTATTTAAGGGAATCGCTCGATCCCCGTTCCGGCGAAGGCTGGAAAGGCGGATTTACCCCATATGAGGTGCGCTCAATATCCGCGCTAATACTCATGGGTAAAAGGGAGCAGGCCTTCAGGATGCTTGAATATTTCCAGACAGTCAAGCGGCCGCGCGAATGGAACCACTGGGCCGAGGTTGTCTTCAGCGGATACCGCCATCCCCAGTACATAGGCGACATGCCGCATACCTGGATAGGCGCCGAGTATATATGCGCGGTCAGGAACATGTTCGTCTATGAGGTCGGGGATAAACTTGTCATCGGTGCAGGCATACCTGAAGAGTGGGCGGTATCCGGAAAGGAGATAAAAGCGCAGGGGCTGCCGACATATTATGGAGACGTGAGTTTTTCTTTGAAACCGTATAGCAAGGGTCTTAAGCTCGAAGTCAGCGGAAAAGCGTCCCCTCCCGGCGGGTTCGTTTTTAACGATCCGCGCTCAGGTAAAGAGTTTACATTTAACAAACTGCCTGCTACTATATTGGTATCGGGAAAAGGTGATGAATGAGCGCAAAAACGCTTGAAGATCTTGCAAAAAAACTTAATATATCTCGCCGCACCATATCGAGGGTCCTGAAGAACGACAACAATGTTGCCGGTCGGACCAGGGAGCGCATACTCCGGCATCTCGATAGGGAAAAATATTTCCCGAATATCCATGCAGCCAGCCTCGCCTCAAAAAAGATAAATGTCATAGGTCTGATATTCCCCAGGGATACCTTCCTTAATACGGATTTTTTTGCCATAGATACCATAAAGGGAGTTGCCAAGGTTGCCAACGAGAACAATTACCAGATAATGATATTTACCCAGAACAAATTCGACGGCGAACAATGCCTGCGGATGTACAAGAGCAGGCTG
Organism: Candidatus Omnitrophica bacterium UBA6215; assembly: GCA_002421665.1. GTDB lineage: Bacteria > Omnitrophota > Gorgyraeia > Pluralincolimonadales > Pluralincolimonadaceae > UBA6215. The sequence continues at coordinate 151,414 of DISH01000007.1, read as the reverse complement.
GTCGACGGACTTATACTTGTTGCCATATCCAAAGACGATACGGAAAAACTCGAGGAACTTAAAAGGAGCAAGGTTCCCATAGCGCTGCTTTTTGCATATTCCGACAGGGCCGATTCCTTCGGCTGTGACAACAAACGCGGCGGCTATATAGCGACAAAGCACCTTATAGATTCCGGCAGGAAAAGGATAGCCTTCCTGCACGGACACGAGAACTGGTTCGACGCAGAAGAGAGATTAAAGGGATACAAGCAGGCCTTGGCCGAAGCGGGCATCCAGTTCAAACCGGATTATGTGGAGCGCGGATATTTTAAATACGAGGATGCGGAAATCGCGACAAAGAAGATGCTTGGGCTGGCCGATCCGCCCGATGCCGTGTTCGCTGCGAACGACAGAATGGCGATAGGCGCTATAAGGGCCGTGAAGTCTTCCGGAAAAAAAGTACCGGAAGACGTAGCCGTAGTAGGTTTCGACAATATACCTATATGCGAGCTTTTCGATCCGCCTATTACGACCGTAGAACAGCCGGTGGCCGATATAGCCTATGCCGCCGGACAGGACCTGATAAATTCCGCGTATTCTCCCCATAAGAAGTCCCTTTTGCGTTATTTCGAGCCCAAACTCATAAAACGCAAGTCTGCCTAATAGCTCTGTTGCGCCCTTCCCTGATTCGTGATATAATCATTACCTAATGAAGGAGACCGGCAAGGGTAAGAGACTGGAAGACAGGTTATTGGGGGACGAGTGGTCGGATTGGAAGCCCGGCGCTAAAGACGGGGGTTCTTCCGATTCACCCAAGTCGCTCTTCCTTGTCTTCTCATTTTTAGCATTACTCTTTGTCCTGATTGGGGTTTGGTTGTTTTGGTATCTTGCCCTTCCCAGGTTCGAGAGTTTTGGCCCCGGCTTTGTGAAGCTGGCCGGTACAGCGGTCATTTCATTTATCTGCCTTCTCGCGCTTTGGTATATCTTGCAGGTGTTATCATCGTTACTTAGGTTAAAGCTTGTCCCGGCCGCGGTAGCCAACAGGTTATCGTTGAGGATCCTTCTCGGAGGCGCCGTTAAAGCGGCTTCCGTTTTCGGGATAGCCAGGGACAAGATAGGCAACTCATTTGTGAAATTCCATAATGACCTGATGTATGCTACCGGCACGGGTAAAGGCGCCAGGAAGATACTGTTGCTTCTGCCGAGATGTCTTTCTGCCGACATGAGGAACAGGATAAAAGAGATGGGGGAGAAGTACCAGTTCGTTGCTTATACCGCTTTTGGCGGTGATGAGGCGAGAAAAGCCATCAAGGATAACATGCCCGACGCCGTGATCGGAATAGCCTGTGAAAGGGACCTTATATCGGGCATACAGGACACTGCCCCTAAGATGCCCGTATTCGGCCTTCCCAATATGCGTCCCGAAGGGCCATGCAAGAATACCTCCGTAGATATCGAAAAATTGGAAAAGATCGTCAAATACTGCCTTTCGAAATGAAATAAGGAAAGATGAGCGAAAGATTATCAGGCGCCATAAACAGGGCAAGAGAATACCTGCTTGGCAGGCAATCCCCGGAAGGTTATTTCAAGTCCGTTTTTCATATGGACCTTGGCCTTGAGTCGGATACGCTGTGTATCCTGCGTTTCCTGGGTATAAGGAACGAGGAGCTCGAGCAGAAATTCATAAACTTCATCCTGGAAAGAAGGCTTGAAGACGGGGGATGGTCCATATATCCGGGCGGGCCGCCCGAGCTTAACACCACGATAAAATGCTACCTGGCGCTTAAGTTGAAGGGCTTCGATCTGCGCAGCAATTCCATGGCAAGGGACCGCCAGATAATCCTTGGACTTGGCGGGATCGAAAAATCCAACAGCTATACCAGGTTGTATCTGGCGATGTTCGGGCTCGGCAGTTGGGACGCTTGTCCCGCCATACCGCCGGAGATAATGTTTTTACCTGATTGGTCTCCCGTCAATATATATGATTTCAGCGCGTGGACTAGGACCATCATTGTGCCGCTTTCCATTCTATGGGCCAAAAAACCGGTCCGTAAGATCGAAAAGAACTTTAACGTCGACGAGTTATATAAGAACGGCCGGCGGATGAGGGATTGCGGGATAAAACCCGATATAGGTATAAGTTGGAAGAATTTTTTTCTTCTTGCCGATATATTGATCAAGACCGTATATAAGCTTCGCATTTGCCTGTTGAAGGGCAAGGCTGTCCGTGCCGCGGAAAAATGGATGGTCGCCAGGCTTGATAAAAGCGACGGCCTTTGCGCCATATATCCGGCCATGGTCAATTCCGTAATGGCCTTAAGCTGCCTGGGTTACAATAATGACCACCCGCTCATGAAGTCGAATATCGACGAGATATTAAAGCTTGTAGTAAATTCCGGCCACAAGTCTGAGGTCCAGCCATGCGTTTCGCCTGTGTGGGATACAGCCTTGGCCGTTTACGCACTGGGTATTTCGGGTTTCCCGAAGGACCATGAGAGCATGAGGAATGCCGGCCGCTGGCTGGTCTCAAAACAGGCCAATGACGTCGGAGACTGGATAAAGAAAGCCGGGGACGCTAAGCCCGGAGGGTGGTATTTCGAGTTCCGCAATGAATTTTATCCTGATATAGACGACAGTGCGCAGGTACTCATGGCTCTAATGTATGTAGACATGGGCGGCGAAGAGGGCAGGAAGAAGGCTGAATTCGAACGCGGCCTCGATTGGCTGCTCAAGATGCAGTCGCGCGACGGAGGTTTCAGTTCATACGACAAGGACAACAACAAACGTTTCCTTAACAAGGTGCCTTTCGCGGACCATAATGCCATGCTTGACCCGACTTGCGCGGACATAACCGGACGCACGTGCGAATTGCTCGGCCGCCTCGGTTATGACCCCCGTAAATCACCCTTAAAAGAAGCGGTCAGGTTTCTCAAGAAAGAAAAGATACCCGACGGCACCTGGTACGGCAGGTGGGGCGTTAATTATATCTACGGGACTTTCCTTGCCTGCAGGGGACTGAGTTTCTCGGGAGCCGGGGGTTTCAAGAAAGAGCTCGATACTGCCGCTAACTGGATAAGGTCCGCGCAGAACGACGATGGCGGATGGGGCGAATCGCCCCTTAGTTACGCGGACCCGTTCAAGAAGGGCAAGGGTGTCTCTACCGCTTCGCAGACGGCATGGGCTTTGATGGTTCTCTATGCTGCCGGCGACTACAACAGCAGCGCGGTCGAAAGAGGCATAGAGTATCTTATAACGAACCAAGACATTACAGGCAACTGGGAAGAGACGAATTTTACCGGGACAGGTTTTCCCAGGGTATGCTACCTGCGCTATGAACTGTATTCCTCCGTGTTCCCGCTGATAGCTCTTTCGGAGTACGCGATCACGAGGAACAAACTAAAGGTATAAGAACATGAGGTTTAAACCGGGCCTTACGGCAAAGCTGACAAAACATATCGTATCGAACAAGATAAGGGGTAACAAGCGTTTTACGCTTGTTTTAATGCTCGAGCCGACATTCATGTGCAACCTTGCTTGTGAGGGTTGCGGCAGGATACGTGAGTACAAGGAAGGGATGAATAAGATGATGAGCGTCGACGAATGCCTCGAATCAGTCGACGAATGCAACGCGCAGATAGTCTCTATATGCGGCGGAGAACCGCTTGTATATCCTCACATCGAGGATCTTATCGCGAAGCTTACGAAAAAAGGCAAATACATCTACCTCTGCACGAACGGCCTGCTCTTCAAGGACAAGATGCATAAGCTTAAGCCGAGCGACAGCCTCATGGTGAATTTTCACATAGACGGACTCGCGAAGACGCACGATGCGATAACCGGCCTGAAAGGCGCCTACGACAAAGTAATAGAGGCTATAAAGGCCGCGAAGAAGAAGGGGTATTTCGTTTGCACGAACACTACGATATATAAGCAGACCGACATAAATGAAATGAGGCAGCTTTTTAAGACGCTGCATGAACTGAAGGTCGACGGGTTCCTTATATCGCCGGCCTACGGTTATGTCCATGTGGGCGACGCATTCTTTATGACCAGGAAAGAATTGGCGGGGTTCTTCGACAAGCTTGAGCCCGAGTTCAAGAAGTATAATTTCCTCGGCTCGCCGCTGTATCTCGAATTCGTGCAGGGAAAACGCGATATAGACTGTGCCCCATGGACGACTCCGACGCGCAACCCGTTCGGATGGCGTTCGCCATGCTACCAGCTGGCGGATAAACATTATGCCACGTACAAGGAGCTGCTTGAAAAGACCGACTGGAAAAAGTATGGCTCCAGGAGCAAGAACCCGCGCTGCGCGGAATGCGCGGTCCATTGCGGTTTTGAGCCGGCAAGCGTGCTCGAAGGCAAGTCCTTCAAGGATATAATCAAACTGATAGGGTGGCAGTTCACTTAGAACGGCATCCTATCCAAGAGAAAGGATAAAGACAATGGATTGGGGATCTCATATGGTGTTGGCCGCAAAACTCCTGGACTCAGCTAAGCTTGACGTCGGGGCGGCCATATATTCGGTGATACCGGTAATAGACCAGAAACCGGCGCATTTTCACAGGGTCTATGCGCATATACTCGAGAACCAGCCGGATTTCCTCGATGTTACCATTGAGCTGTTCAAGAGGCCGGAGGCTGAGAAGAGGGATTTTGCGGGACTCGGCAAGTTCATATCCGAGAAGACCTCCCAGCTCCAGAAGGAATTTGACGCGACACCCGCCAAGGACAGCGCCAGGAGACAGCGGCTTGAGAAGAAGATATACGCCTTCACTCGAATAGGCGAAGAAACTCCCGGCTTCCTTAAGCTGCTCGATGACGCTCGAGATGTCGTCGGCGATGAGAGGGTGACCAAGATATCTACCGACAAACTTTCGGCTGCGGTCAGCCTTCTCTCGCATACATATTTCGACACCTATAATAATCCCGTCCAGATATTCCTTCCGAACTGTGCGCTTTGCTCGGCCCAGTGGGAGTTCTGGTCGAAGATAGACTATATGAAGTTCCGCGGCGATTTCTACAAGCCCGAGAATATAATTCCGTTCAGGAAAGAGATAGCCAAGAGCAAGGTTTGGAATACTACGGTCAAGCCGGAAGCCCTGATGAAGGCGCTCATAATAAGGCTTGGGGAGATGGGAGAGCCCGCCATACCTTATGAGATCGTCGATATGGGTGTAAGGGATTTCCTGCGTTATATGAACATAAGCGAATACCAGAGGGCGGACAACGAGCTTAAGTTCCTGCATGACATCGAGAAAGAAATATCCCAGGTAATATACAAGAACTTTGCCCGCTTAACCTGACGGTCATTCAATGAAAGCGGATTCCTTAAGAGCCAGACTTAAAGATGCCGGGTTCGATTTCTTCACCGGCGTGCCTTGTTCCCTTTTGGGAGGCATAATCAAATCACTGGGGGATGAATATATCCCCTCGGTAAGGGAAGACACCGCTCTCGGCCTTGCCGCCGGGGCTTACCTGGCAGGCAGGAAACCGTGTGTGCTCATGCAGAACTCGGGCATAGGCTATTCTCTCAATGTCCTGACCAGCCTTAATCTCATATATGATATTCCCGTGTTCATGATAATCAGCTATCGCGGCTACGGGGGCAATGATGCCCCGGAGCATATCGTAATGGGCGAGCATTGCGTTGAACTGCTTGAGACGGTTGGCATACGCACAAGGGTTTGCGCGGGGGATGATATCGAGACGGCGCTCAGGGATGCCCGCGCATCTGTCGATGACGGAAAACCATTTGCGGTATTTATCAGGCAGGAGACCCTCTCATGATCATGCGGGACGCCATAGGCGTGCTGCTGTCGGCGATAAAGGACGAATACGTCGTTTGCGCGAACGGATTCATATCGCGGGACACTTTTAATTCCAAGGACCGGCCGAGGAACTTTTACATGCTCGGCTCGATGGGGCAGGCCTCGTCGATAGGTTTGGGTCTCGCCATATCCGACCCTTCGAAGAAAGTCGTGGTGTTTGACGGCGACGGCAACCTCCTGATGAACCTGGGCATACTCACTATGATAGCTAAAGCCGCCCCGAAGAATTATTTTCACGTGGTCCTGGATAACGAATGTTATGACTCGACAGGCGGACAACCTACCGTGTCATCTTCCGTAGACCTCGCGCAGGCCGCGAAGGGGTGCGGCATAAGGAGCGTGATAAGGAAAGAAGCCGATGAGGATTTTGATGCTGATTTCAGGAATATGATAGCAAAAGACGGGCCGGGTTTTATGCTTTTAAAGGTAGGCCGCGACCCTTCAGCCAAGGTCCCGAGGGTGGATATCGCGCCGCCCATGATCGCAGAGAGGTTCAAAAAGGGATGAAAAAATATATCCTGCTCAATCCGGGTCCGGTAAATATCAAGGAGTCCGTCAGGAAAGCGCTTATGGCGCCGGACATGTGCCATCGGGAGCCCGAATTTTCCTCATTGCTGCTTAGCTGCGCAAAAAAACTCCTGCGCGCGTTTTCCGTAAAAGGGTCTTATGAGGCCGTTTTCTTTACGGGTTCCGGGACGGCCGCGCTGGAAGCCGCCGTCTCATCGTGCGTCGGGCCCGGCAGGAAGATATTGGTTGTCAACAACGGCGTCTACGGCGGAAGGATAGCCGAGATCGCAAGGCGCCACAATATAGGTATAGTCGATCTTAAGTCTGATATTATGCGGATACCCGACATGGACTCAGTTGAGAAGAGACTTAAGTCTGATCGGTCAATAGCTGTCGTGGCAATGGTCCATCACGAGACCTCCACCGGCATCTTGAATCCCGTATATAAGGCGGGAGCTCTTTGCAGGAAATACGGTAAACTCTTCCTGCTGGATTCCATAAGCGCTTTAGGGGGCGAAGATATTAACCTTAAAAAGGCGAATGTAGACCTTTGCGTGGGAACGGCGAATAAATGCATAGAGGCGGTACCGGGCGTCTCTTTCGTGCTGGTCAGCAGGACCGCGCTTGCCGCGGTCAAGGGTATGCGACCGAGGACGTTATATTTTGATATCCCGTCCAACCTTAAAAGCCAGAAGGAAGGTACGCCTCTTTTTACCCCGGCGGTCCAGATATTCTTCGCGCTTGAACGCGCGTTGGACGAACTGATAAAAGAAGGTGTCACCCGCCGCATAAACAGGTACAGGCAGATGGCCGCTCTCCTAAGGGAGGGTTTTGAAACTGCCGGTTTCGAATACCTGATAGACCCGGAATACCATTCAAATACGATAACGGCTTTCCTGGTCCCGAGAGGGATAACTTATGAAAAACTCCACAGGACATTCAAATTGAAAGGGTTCATCATATATGCCGGCCAGTCGAAATTGAAAGGCAATATATTCAGGATCGCAAACATGGGCCAAATAAGCCGCTCCGATGCTAACAGGATAATAAATATAGCCAAGGGGTTGATGAAGGAATGAAAGCCGTCATCCTTGCCGCCGGTATAGGCAACAGGCTGAAGCCGTTAACGGACGGCATTCCGAAATCGCTCATAAAGATCAAAGGTAAGACCATACTTGAGAGGATGCTGGACCGCCTGGTTGCCGCGGGTATAGGGGAGATAACCCTTGTTGTCGGGCATAAGAAAGAGATGATCTCCGGGTCGGTGGGCAGCAGATATAAAGGTGTTTCGTGCAAATACCTGGTAAATACCGATTATAAACTCGGCAGTATATTATCGTTATGGACTGCAAGGGAAGAGATAGGCGGGCAGGATATCCTCCTGATGGACGCGGATGTCGTCTTTGAGGAGGAAGTCCTGAGGAGACTGATGGATTCAAAGGATGCGGATTGCTTTCTTATCGACAGGGACTTCAAAGATACCGGCGAGGAGATGAAAGTGGCGCTTCTCGGCGGACGGGTCGTGCAGATCGCCAGGAAGATAACGCGCGGACATGATGCAGCGGGTGAAGGGGTCGGTTTTTGCAGGATATCGGCCGGAAGCGGCCCGGAATTGCTGAGATCCCTGGAAAACAAGATATGCCTGGACCGCACATGTGATTACGAGACGGCGCTCGACGATTTTATCGGCAAGATACATGCCGGCGCCGAAGAGGTGACAGGACTTAACTGGACCGAAATAGATTTTTCCGAGGATATAAAAAAGGCAGAGATGCTTGACACGGACCGTTGAATAACCGGAGGGCTACCATGAAAAGCATTAACCGGATCTTAAGCGAGCCGCTTTCCGCCTGGCTGGTAAAAACAAACCTGCACCCCAATTCGATCACGATAATGAGCGGCGCTTCGGGTCTTATCGCGTTCCTGATGTTCATCATGGGTAACACGCCCAGTTTTATTTTGGGAGCGCTTTTCTTTGAGCTATTCTATGTGCTCGATAATTGCGACGGGGAAGTCGCCAGGGCCAAAGGGCTCTCTTCGCATTTCGGCAGCTGGCTCGATACCCTTGTCGATTACGTCGTCCACGTGATCGCTTTCGGGGGGATAATGCTCGGTCTCTACCGCCAGCATGAGAACCCGGTTATATTCATAGCGGGAATAGCCGCGATGATCGGCATATTCCTTTCGTTCTTTGTTGTCATCCTGCAAAAAGTGAAAAAATACGGATTAGCGGTCCATGGGATGCCGAAAGCACCTGAAGGTTCGAAAAAGAAAATCGGCCCGCTTGATAATCTGATAGACGTGCTTTCAATAGGGGATTTTTCACTGGTGGTCATAATCTTTGCGGTAATAGGCAGGATGGAATTGCTGTTATGGCTGGCGGCGTTCGGGGCCAATATATTCTGTGTCATATTATTGATTTTGAATTTCAAATACATTGTCGGCCGCGCATAGATGAAGGCATTAAAAGGTTTCGTACTGATTTTAGCCGCAGGGCTGTTCGTCTGGATAATATTCAAGTCGGGACCGTCCCTTATACTCTCACAGCTGGTCTCGCTTAACTGGCGAATATTGGCGGTGATCCTTGCATACCTTGTCATATATTATTTTGACACCACCGGATGGCGCTGGGCGTTCCGTAAAGAGGTCCGACTTCCGAACCTGTGGCGGTTTTTCCTGGCCAGGCAGGCAGGAGAGGCCATAAATTATACTACGCCGACCGCTTACATCGGCGGGGAACCCGTAAAAGCCCTGGTCTTAAGGCGCCGTGACGGGGTGGAGCTGGTAGACGGGCTTGCCAGCGTTGTGATAGCGAAGACATCGTTGTTCCTTAGCAAGGTAGTCTTTCTCCTGACCGGCATAGTGATCGCCATAAAGATATTCAGGTTCGAGGGGATCATTGCCACCGGGATACTTTGGACTTTTGGGGGCGTCCTTGCGCTTCTTGTGATTTTTCTTTTTCTCCAAAAGAAGGGTTTGTTCATGCTGGGCCTTAAGATGGCCCGTAAGTTCAAACTGAACGAGGCTTTTGAAGGAAAGAAGGCGAGCCTTGAGGAGATCGACAAGGTAATAAACGATTTCTATTCCAGGGAAAGGCCGCGGTTCTTCCTTTCGTTCCTTTTCCACCTGCTCGGGTGGTTCGCGGGCCTCATAGAAGTATATCTCATATTGTATTTCCTGGGTGTCCAGGTGGATTGGACCAAGGCCCTTGTGATAGAGGTTTTCTTCAAGACGGCTAATTCGGCATTCTTTTTCGTTCCGGCCGCGCTTGGCGTCCAGGAGGGGGCCGGATATGCGGTGCTTGCCGCTCTCGGGATCGGCGGAGAGATCGGTGTCGCTTTGAGCATAATCAAGCGTATACGAGAAATAGCCTGGGCCGGTTTTGGCTTGGTCGTATACTGGAAAACCCCAAAATGATACTTATTACCGGAGCTAACGGCTTTGTCGGTTCCAGGATAGTCCGCCTGCTTTTAAAGAGAGGAGAAAAAGTCCGTTGTTTTGTCCGCAAGGACACAAACCTCATGAACCTGGTGGAAGGCGGCATCCGCCGTGACGTGGAGCTGGTCTACGGCGATGTACGTGATTATGATTCCGTAAAAAGAGCGATAGGGGCGTCTAAAACGGTTTACCACACCGCCGCATATGCCCATTTGTGGTATCCTGACCCTGCTGCGGTATACGATATAAACTGGAAGGGTTCCAAGAATGTCTTTCAGGCCTGCCTGGAGGAGGGGATCGGGAAAGTGGTATATACGAATACTGCCGCTATAATGGGCGGAGGTTCAAAGGACAGCCCGTGCAACGAGGAGAGCCCGGCTCCCGGGATAGACGGAATGCCGGGGCATTATACACGTTCCAAGTTTTTGGCGTACAGGGAAGCGCTTGATTACTCAAAGAAGGGGCTCCCGGTTACGATAGTAAGCCCGACTACCCCTATAGGGGACGGTGATTATAAACCCACACCTCCCGGGAAGATGATAGTCGATTTCCTGAACGGGAAACTCCCGGCATATATCGGTACCGTTATAAATTACATTGACGTTGACGATGTTGCTGCCGGACACCTTGCGGCGGAGGTTTCCGGGAGGACGGGTGAGCGTTATATATTGGGCGCGCATAACCTTAGTCTCGAGGAAGTTTTTTCGATATTGAACCGGTTGACGGGTATACCGGCACCTAAGTTCAGGCTTCCGGTTTTACCGCTTCTGCCGATAGGGTTTTTGTGTGCAAAGATCTCGGAGAACATAACGCACAGCGAGCCGCCTGTGCCGTGGGAAGGGTTGAGGCTGGCCGGAAAACCCTTTGCCTTTGATTCTTCCAAGGCGGTAAGGGAGCTGGGTTTGCCGCAGAGCAATATAGAAGACGCTTTCAAGAGAGCCGTAGAATGGTTCTATTCCAAAGGATATGCAAAACGGAGGACTAAATGAAGATATTGACCCCGAAGAAGATAGGATGCTGTTTCGGCGTTAACCGTGCCGTCAAGTTGACCGAGGATACGCTGCGAAGCAGGCCGCAGGCTTATATAAACGGCGAATTGGTCCATAATGACGTGATAACTAAAAAGCTTTCCGAAAAAGGTCTTACCGAGATAAAGAGCATAGGCCAGATAAAAGGCGGAACTCTTATAATAAGGGCCCACGGGATATCCCCGGACGAAAGGGCCAGGGTCGAGGAGAAGAAGATAGAGATAGTCGATGCTACCTGCCCGATCGTCAGGCAGGCGCAGGTCTCTGCGAAGAAACTGGAAGAGGAAGGTTACCAGGTGCTGATAGTCGGCGACAGTTCGCATGCCGAGATCAAGGGAATACTCGGCCATCTTAAGAACGATGCCCTGGTGGTTGCCAACTACAGGGAAGTGGACCCGGCGAAGCTCAAGAGCAGGGTCGGCATGATATTCCAGACCACACATTCGATAGAGTTGTGCAGGGATGTTGTGGCTGAAGTTATGAAGGTAGCCCATGAGATAAAGATCGTCAATACCATCTGCGCAGATATACGCAAAAGGCAGGAAGATGCGGTCAGGCTTGCCAAGAAGGCGGACCTTATGATAGTTGTAGGCAGCCACCATAGCTCCAACACGATAAAGCTCAAGAAACTCTGCTTAAAATATAACGGGAATACCATACAGATAGAAGGTGCCAAGGACCTGGACCCCCGTAAGTACAGGAATGCCAAGTCCGTAGGAATAATCGGCGGGGCTTCCACACCGGATATCCTTATTGAGGAAGTTAGGAAGAAGCTCAAGACCCCCAGGAAGGCATGAGGAAGACAGCGGTCATATTTGCGCTTTATTGGGAACTTAGGCCTTTTGCCAAGAGGCTTGGTACCGGCCTTGCAGCTTCCCTTGCCCCGGTCTTCGCGGCCAAAGACGGCGGGGTCATAGTCGCCCGCAGCGGGATGGGAACGGATAGCGCTAAACGTATGACCGAAAAAGTTATCAAGGAATATAACCCGGATATAGTGATTTCTGCGGGTTTTTGCGGCGCCCTTGTTAAAGACCTTGGCATAGGAGACATAATAGTATCCGATCTCAGGGACAGGAAACTTTATTGCTCGCCGAAACCCATATTCACTTGCGAGGAGAAAACCGAGGTCTTCCGCAGAGAGGGGTCGATAGTCGTTGACATGGAATCCTCCGGAGTAGCGGAGGCGGCTGTGGCTGCGGGAGTTCAGTTCCTCGCCGTCAAAGCCGTGAGCGACACTTTGCTGGATGACCTTCCGCGGTCGTTACTCTGGCTGCTATCCCCGTCGAGACTTATACGTTTCAAAGAGGCATCCAGAAAAGCGTCGAATAACCTATCCGAATTCCTGTTAGGGTATATCAACAAAGGAGCCGCATCATGAAGATAGTACCAGCGGTATTGACCGATAAACCGGAAGAACTGGAGAAGATGGTCCGTCAGGCGGAACGTTTTTGCGATCTGGTGCAGATCGATATTATGGACGGCATCTTCGTGCCTTCCAAGAGCATATCGGCGGCTGACCTGTCGAGGGTAAAAACCAACCTTGAGTTGGAGATACATTTAATGGTCGTGGACCCTTCAGCCTATGCCGAACCTTTCAAGAGGGCCGGGGCGAGCAGGATAGTCTTCCATTACGAGTCCAAGGAAGACCCCGCGTCGGCGATAAAGAACATAAGGGCACTGGGGATGCAGGCCGGTATAGCGATAAATCCGGAGACGCCCGTCTCGGAAGTGGAGCGATATTTTAATGATATCGACGTACTGCTGTTCCTTTCGGTGAACCCCGGTTTCTACGGAAGCAAATTCATACCCGAGGTATGCGATAAGGCCCGCGCACTTATAGGCAGGCCGGGCAGGCCGGCAGTAGCTATGGACGGCGGTCTGAAGTCCGATAATATCCTTATGATAAAGGAAGCGGGAGTAGACCTGGCATGTGTTGGCAGCGGTGTATACGGCAAAGGGGACCCCGCGGAGAATTACAGGCTGCTTACCGGGAAACTGGGATAATTTATTATAGACAAGCGTTATTTCTGTGATATAATTTAACCAACAAGGAGGGTCGAGATGCGCATATTAATAATATTAGCATTGCTGGTCTCCCTTACGCTGTTTTTCGCGGCGCCCGTTTCCGCGGGTGATGCCAGCGGGCTTTTGAGGACAGGCCTTATAGGCGCAGCCACGGGCGCGGCCGCATCAGGCGCTTCGGGCGGTAAAGCCGGTAAAGGCGCCCTTATAGGCGCGGGTACCGGTATAGCGGCGAATGCCATAGCCGATGCCCTTATACCCGGCGAGAACAGTGCTCCCCAGCAGGCCCCGGCGCAGCCGTCTTCTTCGGCCGGCGACTCGAACGGTTTTGAGAGGGGATATAATAAAGGATACGAGGCCGGTTACCAGGCCGGTTACCAGGCAGGGTTGAATAAGAGGTAACCTTATTCCGGATCTAAGTTTATAAATAGCCCTTTGATGATTGAATCAGAGGGCTGTTTGTTTTATAATAATAGCCGAAAAAAAGGTGGGCCATGAACAGGAAAAGGATAAAGGGCGAGACAGTCGGCGCGATAATGAAAAACGAATTCCTGTCCGTCCCGGAACATTTCACCATAGATGAGACTATAAAGCATTTCCGCACCGCTTCACTGGAAAAGGTCTCCAAACCTTCATATATATACGTTGTAGATACGTCCGGGCATCTTGTGGGGGTGTTGCAGATGAGGGACCTGCTCAGCCATGCCCCTACCGTAAAAGTAAACGATATAATGCTCAGGAACGTCATTAAGGTCAACGCCGCAATGGACCAGGAAGAGGCGGTAAGGTATTTCATCAAGCACAGGTTCCTGGCGTTGCCCGTGGTAAATAACGAACACAAGCTCGTCGGGATAATTACGGCAGACGAGATGGTCGATATAGCCGAACTCGAGGCGGAAGACGATATAGCCAAGATCGTCGGTACCGGCGTCGATGAAATAACTTCGCGATCTGTACGGCGGATAGTCAGGCTCAGGTTACCATGGTTGACCATAAGTATCTTTAGCGGGCTTATATGCGCTTTTATTACGGGATGGTTCCAGCATGAATTGAAATCCGCGATCGCCCTGGCCCTTTTTATACCTATAGTCCTCGGTCTTGCGGAAAGCACGGGTACGCAGTCAGCCACTATAGTGGTCAGGAACATGGCCCTCGGCCGCGCGTCATTCAAGGACGTAAGATGGCTGCTACAGAAGGAGATACTCGTGGGCATTGTCGTAGGGTTGATCTGCGGTGTGTTCGTCGGGGGCGTAGCTACTTTATGGCAGGAGAGCTCGAGCCTCGGCGCGGCGCTCGCTTTTTCGATGTCCGCATCAATAATCCTTTCTGGCGTTGTCGGCTCATTCCTGCCTTTTATATTCCGCATTCTGGGTTTTGACCCGGCCCTCTCATCCGGACCTATCGTCCTGGCGACGTGCGATATAATCACTTTGCTTATATATTTCAGGATAGCCGGTTTCTTTCTGGCCGGTTGACGGCAAACCTTAGGAGGTACCGATGAAAGACAACTTCAAGATAGAAGTGTTCCCCAACAAACATAAAGGTTATGAAGTCGATATCGAGATACCCGAATATACCTCTGTATGCCCCAAGACGGGCCTTCCGGATTTCGGTACGATAAAGATAAGGTATATGCCGGACAAGTCGTGCATCGAGCTGAAATCCCTCAAATATTACATAATAGGCTACCGCAATATGGGTATATTCTATGAAAATGTGGTCAATAAGATACTCAAGGATGTCATCGACGCATGTAAACCGAAGTGGTGTATAGTGACCGGCGAATTCAGCGCGCGCGGAGGCATAAGGACTAACGTAATAGCTAAATACCGGATCAAATAGTGAAGATAACCACGAAAAAAGGCGATAAGGGCGCGACCAGGCTCTGCGGCGGCAGGCAGGTCAGCAAGTGCGACCCCAGGATAATAACTCAGGGTTCCCTTGATGAGCTGGTATCTTTCCTGGGTTTGGCTAAGATAAAGGCCTCCGACGCCGCGATAAAGGCGAAGATAGGCCTTATCCAGAAGGACCTGATGAAGATAAGCGGCTCGATATCGGCGGGAAGCCGCTGCAAATCGCCTGTGATAACGGAAAACGATATCAGGATGCTTGAGCAGTTCGGCGATGAGATAGAAAAGAAGTCGGGGACGCCCTCGGGTTTCGTGATCCCGGGGGAGAACGAAAGTTCGGCGCTGTTGCATGTTTCAAGGGCCATAGCCCGGCGCGCCGAATGCGCAACAGTGGGATTAAGCGGTAAGACGAAGATATCCCCCTGTATGCTGGCTTACTTGAACAGGCTTTCCGACCTGTTGTTCATCTTTGCGTTATACGAGGCAAAAATCTGATATGCCGACGGGTTCCCAGGCCGACATATGCGGTATGTTCAGTTTCCTCGCGCGCAGGTATGACCTTTTCAACATGTTGGCGAGCCTCGGGATGGACCGCGGCTGGAGGGGAAAAGTATCCGGCATGGTCAGGGACGGCTCGCGGGTACTCGATCTTTGCGCGGGCACAGGCGACCTTTGCCTGGAGGTAGCCAGGAAGCATAAAGGTTGCAGGATAGAAGCGCTGGATTTTTGCCCTGAGATGCTGGAAGAAGGCAAAAGGAAGGCGCTGATTCAGGGCGCGGGCCGGGCCATAAACTGGACTTGCGGGGAAGCCGGTAAAATGCCGTATCCCGATGCGACATTTGATATTATTGTATGCGGGTTTGCTTTACGGAACCTGTCAGATGAACTTGACGGGGTCTTTTCCGAATGCTACAGGGTCCTCAGGGACGGCGGGACCCTGATCGCGCTGGACCTTACAAGGCCGGTCAATCCGCTGGCGAAGTTCCTTTACAGGGTATATCTCAGGGCCGTCATTCCTGCCATAGGTCTCACGTTGTACGGAAAGATATCCCCGTTCCGCTATTTAGCGCGGTCGATACTGGATTTTTACGGCCCGGATGAGGTAAAAGCGAAATTGGCCGGCGCCGGGTTTTCGGAATGCAGGTATGAGCCGCTTGCTTTCGGCGCGGCCGGAATTTATTCAACGGCAAGGCGTTAAAAGACATGAAGAAGATGCTTGTATGGTTAGCGGCGCCGCGTCCCCAGTTCTTTACGGCGGCAGTTATACCGGTTGCGCTTGGCACAGCCATAGCGTGGGACCGCACGGGCTCCGTGAGTTGGGCGAATTTCTACCTGACCATGGCAGGTGCCGTGCTTTCACAGGCCGGCCTGAACCTCACCAACGACTATTATGATTTTTTGAGCGGGGATGACGTAATTAACAAAACCCCTACGCCTTTCAGCGGCGGGAGCAGATTGCTTCCTAACGGGGTCCTTAAGCCCGCGCAAGTGCTTACGGCAGGTATCACCTGTTTTTTTCTTACGGCAGCCATAGGATTATACCTGGTATATGCCACGAAAGGTTACCTGCTTTTCCTGTTCGGAGGCATAGGGATATTCCTTGCTTTTTTTTATACCGCATCACCGCTGAAGATAGGGTATACTAAAATGGGCGAGGCAGCTACGGGAATAGGTTTCGGCCCGCTGATGGTACTCGGTTCATATTATGTCCAGACAGGTAAATTGTCGTGGGAGCCTTTTTTTGCTTCCCTGCCGGTAGGGATACTTATAGCATTGGTGCTCTTTATAAACGAATTCCCGGATTATGAAGCGGACAAAGCGACCGGCAAGAGGAATACGGTTGTCTCGATAGGGAAGTACAGGGCTTCGAACATATACGCATGGCTTATAATGTCGGCCTATGCCGTTCTGGTAGCCGGCGCAGCTGCGGGGGTATTTCCCGCAGCTTCTCTTATAATCCTGCTGACCCTGCCTATGGCCGTTACGGCAGCCGTTACGGCCAGGTCTAATTACGGGAAGATAAAAGAGCTGCTGCCTGCCAATGCGTTGACCGTTATCGTGCATTTTTCTTTCGGGCTGCTGTTTACACTGTCATACATGTGGGGGAGAAAATAGGAGGAGCACATGGTGATTAGGAAATGGGCGTGGGGTCTGGTGTTTTCTTTGATATCGGCATCCCTGATGAACCAGGGCCTTGCCCAGGAGGCGGCCGGGAATAATCTTCTTTTGCCGAGGGCCATGCAGGGGACCTGGAGCAATAACGGCGGCACGGCAAAACATGCATATATTTCCCAGGGCGCTCGTGTCGAAGGCGTCCAGGCAGTGCAAGTGGAATATGACGTTAACGGGCAGGGGCAGGAAGCGGGTTTCTGGTTCGGTCTTATCGGCAGGGACCTCAGCAAGCTGGGTGATGTGAGTTTTTGGGTCAAGGGCGGAAACGGCGGGGAGATATTTACCGTAGGTCTTAAGGACAGTTCGTATTTCGAGGATAAGTTCGACATAAAGAATTACTTGCCCTCCGGAGTGACTACCGAATGGCAGGAAGTGACCATACCGTTGTCCGATTTCACGTCCGTAAAGAACTGGTTCAATATGGATAATTTTTCCATAACGTTCCGCAATGATTACGGACAGCCCTCGAAAGGGACCGTGTATATCGACAGCCTCGCCTTCGGCGGCGAGAGGAGCGGGGTGGAGAAGCAGCCTGTGCTGAAGTGGGAATCCCCAGAACTCTCCACGATGACCGATGATCAATTCCTGGACCTTATAGAGCATTCGGCGTGCATGTTCTTCTGGGATGAGGCCAATCCCGAGAACGGACTTATAAAAGATAACTGTTCGGCTTTCATGGAAGATGATGCCCCGATGGCCAGCATTGCATCCGTAGGTTTCGGTTTGCCTGCGTTATGCGTTGCGGTAGAGCGCGGTTGGCTGGCCAAGGACAAAGTAGAAGAGAGGATAACCACGACACTTAAATTCTTCAGGGACAAGGCTGAATGCGTCCACGGTTTCTATTATCACTTCCTCGATATGAATACGGGACAGCGCTGGGGAGATTGCGAACTTTCGTCCATAGATACCGCGCTTTTGATGGCCGGAGTGGTGTTCACCGGAGAGTATTTCAAGGGTACCGAGATAGAGAAGATTTGTAAGGAACTCTACGACAGGGTAGATTGGGCGTGGATGATGGATAACGGGACTACCCCGAGTATGGGATGGTTCCCTGACAAGGGTTTCCTGCCGTATAGGTGGTCGGGTTACACTTCGGAACATCTTGTCCTGTATTTCATGGGCATAGGCTCGACTACCCATCCGATGTCTCCCGATTCATGGAGTTCGTTCAGCAGGGGCATGAATACCTATAAGGATTACAGGTTCTCGGGCCCTCCCGCGCTTTTTACCCACCAGTACTCCCATTGCTATGTGGATTTCAAGGACAAAGAGGACGCGTACATGGATTACTTCAAGAATTCCGTCCAGGCCACGCTGGCTGACAGGCAGTGGTGCATAGATAACATGAACCGCAGCAAGACCTATGGGCCCGACTGCTGGGGTCTGACCGCATGCGACGGCCCCGACGGTTACAGGGCTTACGGCGCACCCAACGGCGATAATGACGGTACCATAGCCCCGACCGCTGCGATATCTTCAATAACATTCACTCCCGAGTTATCTATAAACGCGGCGAAATACATGTACTCGAACCACAAGGACAGGATCTGGGGAAGGTACGGTTTCGTAGACGCATTCAACTGGGACAGGGACTGGGTCTCCAACAAGTACATAGGTATAGACCAGGGCCCGATCGTCGAGATGATAGAGAATTACAGGACCGGCCTTATCTGGAAGACCTTCATGAAGAACGGGAACATAAGGGCTGCCATGAAGATATGCGGATTTACAAAACCCAAGAAGGTGCTCGATACGGTCGACCTTTCCGGCAAGTGGTACTTCAGGACGGGTGATGATTTCAAGTGGGCCAAGATGACTTCGGCTACCAGGGGATGGAAACAGGTCTCGGTGCCTGCCGGGTGGGAGACGCAGGGTTTTGACAATTACGACGGTTATGCCTGGTATTGGTACAGCTTCAAACTGCCGAAGGGCAAGAAGGACATTTGGAGCGAAAAAGGCGCCAAGATAGTGCTCAGATTCGGCGGCATAGATGATTGCGACATGACGTTCTTCAATAAGAACCTGATCGGCCAGAGCGGACTGTTCCCGCCGAAACACCAGTCGGTCTGGGAGAAGCCCAGGGAATATGTGCTTCCCATCAATACGATAAACTTCAAGTCGGATAACTATATAGCGGTAAGGGTCTACGATTCTGCCAGGGTAGGGGGTATATATAAGGGACCCGTCGAGATAAAGGTGGTAAAGGAAGAAGCCATAGAATAGATGGGCAGGAAAAGGGACCATTTCGAGATACCCGTTTGCGCCTGGAAGAGGCCTCTCGGGGATGTGCCCGCCGATTGCGCCAGCACAAGCCCGGACAGGGGGATCGCTCTGGGAGGATTTGGCGCGGGCTCGTTCATGTATTCGATATCCGGTTCTTTCGGCCCGTGGGCGTTGAAATGCGGCTCTTATGATCAAGTGTGGCTGGACCAGGCAGCGTTCCATATACGCGAAAAGATCGGCGACGGCTGCGAAAGGATAAAGACCCTGTCGACCAGCCCTTACCTGAAATCAAAATGGGAGAAACTCAAAAAGGGCGATGCAGTGTATCATGCCCTTCAGCCCAAAGGATGGGTTGCATACGACTGCTTCGAGCTCGATGTCTCGCAGAAATTCTTCTCTCCGGTAATAGCGCATAATTACAGGGAAACCTCTTATCCTGCGGCCGTATGGCAGTTCAAGGTCTCCAATCCTACCGGCAGCAGGGCGGAAGCATCCGTTATCCTTACCTGGCAGCATCCCCCATTCGGCGGTTCCCTGCCCAGGAAGGGATTTGTGAACCGTCTCAGGCAGGAGGACGGCATCACCGCCGTTGTCATGAAGGCCGACCATCCGGACAATATTCCAGAGACCCAGAATTCCGAATGGTGCATTGCCTCCGCAAGATCTCCCGGATTGAAGATCGATCATGAGCTGGACTGGAAGAAGGATAATTCCCATTCCGTAGCCGCGTTGAACGTAAGTTTCTCCCTTAAGCCTGGTGAGTCGAAGATAGTGCCTGTTGTCATAGCCTGGGATTTCCCGGTCGTAAAATTCGGCGATCCCCGTAAGTCCGGTACCGAATGGTGGAGGAAGTATACCGAATACTTCGGGCGGGATTCGGCCCAGTCGTTTAATATTGCAAGGGTCTCCCTTTCCGATTATCCAAAATGGGAGAAGCAGGTTGACGCGTGGATGGAACCCGTGATCAAAAGTAAAAAGTACCCGGAGTGGCTCAAAACCGCGGCGTTCAACGAATTATATTATACCCAGTTCGGCGGGACTTTTTATGAGTCGGGACTGAAATCGGGCCATGACAAGGAATACATGGGCCTTCATGAGGACGACCATAAGTTCTTTGTGATGGAATCGATGGGCTATCCTTTTTGCGAGACCTTCGATGTCCGCCACTACTGCGCCGTATTGACCCTGAGATTCTGGCCCGAGATCGAGCGCGACATATTAAGGTGCTTTGCCGACGGGATAATGTATTTTGACAGCCTGCACCAGACCCCGCATGATTTCGGAATGCCGACGGAAGACCCGTTCTTCAGGTTCGATGCCTACGGGACGAACAAGCTGCACTGGAAAGACCTGCACGCGAAGTTCATACAGCAGGTCGCGAGATATTACCATGCTTCCCGCGACAGGGAGTTTCTCGATTACTGCTGGCCGGCTGTTAAGATGACGTATGAATACATGAAGTCGCAGGACACGGACGGTGACAGCCTTCCCAACAATAACGGTCCGGACAATACCTATGACGCGTGGGGGCTTTACGGGACAAGCCTCCTGTGCGGCGGGCTTTGGGTCGGCGCACTCGAGGCAATGGAGATGCTTGCCCGCGCGGAGGAAGACCCTGTTTTAGGGGAGATCTCAGGTATCCTGGCAAAGGCCAGGGCGAACCTCGATAAGCAGCTGTGGTCGGAGGAGAAACAGTATTACAGGATAGATACTGCCGGAAAGCACTCGGACGCGATAATGGCCGACGGGCTTAACGGACAGAGATACTGCGAGGTGATGGGGCTTGATGACATTTTACCCCGTGCCCGGATGATAAAATACCTCAGGAAGGTATACGAGATGTGCGTCGTGCCGCTGAGCGATTTCAATGCCGACGGCGTGGGTGATTGCGGAGCGATGAACAGCAAGAATGCCGACGGTTCTGATATAGATATAAATATGGCAAGGGAGATATGGCCGGGCTCTACCTATTTTCTTGCCGCTACCATGTACCGTATGGGCCTGAAGGAAGAGGCATTAAAGACGGCCTACGGATGCTATTATATGGTTTACGGATATGATAAGAGCGCCTACTGGTTCAACACCCCTGAGGCGTGGCATGACGGGGGCCAAACCCCCAGGCCGACCGGTCCGGAGCAGTACCAGCGCGCCCGCGCCGTATGGGAATTCCTTCTTGAGATATACGATCCTTACAAGAGTTCAAGGACAAAACATTTAAGGTAGTTCGATTCGGGGAAATTCAGCAGTATAGGGTGGTCCGCCGGCTGGATGCGTTTTTCTACGAGCTTCGCCTTTCGCCTGGATTCCCAGAGCGATTCGTCCATGATATCCATGAATTGCCCTTCGGAGAGGTTATGGGAGCATGAGGATGTCATCAGGTACCCGCCTTTTTTCAGGAGTTTCATCGCCCTGAAGTTTATATCGATGTATCCCCTGGCGGCGGCCTGGAGGTCCCTCTTGGATTTCGCATAAGCCGGAGGGTCTAATATTATGAAATCGAATAACCTGCCTTCTTTTTGAAGATCTCTCAGGACCTCGGGAACCTTTCCTTCTATGGTCTTTATGTTTGACAGGCCGTTCAGTATAGCGTTCTGCCCTGATTTTTCCAGGGCCTGCCCGGATGAATCTACGGCGGTCACATCTTCCGCGGACAGCGCCGCATGGAGAGAGAATAGGCCCTGGTAGCAGAAACAGTCCAGCACCGATCCTCTCGAATATTTTTCCGCGGCTATACGGTTCTCCCGCTGGTCCAGGTAAGCGCCGGTCTTCTGGCCGTTCAATATGTCCACAAAATATCGTATACGGCCTTCCTTTACATCAAAGGCGGCGGGAGTTGTCCCGTATAGCGTCTCTTTGACCTCAGCGAGCCCTTCAAGTTTCCTGGTGGAAGAATCGTTCCTGGCGGTTACGGAGTCGGGCTTTAGCAGGTCTATGAGCGCTTCCACGATAACCGGTTTGATCCTGTCCATGCCCAGCGAAAGAGTCTGGATAGACAGGTGTTCGGCATATTTGTCTATTATCAATGACGGCAATCCGTCCGATTCGGCATGCGCGATGCGGTACGCATCCGAGTCATTTACCGTCTTCCTCCTTGATTCTATGCACCTTGATATCCTTTCACGCCAGAATGAGGCGTCGATGGCAATGTCATCGTCCGTTATCATGCGCAGCGATATCTTGGATCTTTCGTTGAAGAAGGCCTTACCGAGGAATTTCCCGTTGTTATCGGTGACTGCCACTATATTGCCTGAGAGGGAAGGGTCATATTTTTCGAGGTCGTCCCTGTATACCCAGGGATGACCCGTCCTGTTCCATGCCGTGCCTTTCTTGGTGAGCTTGATCGCGGGTTCGTCCATGTGAAGATTTTAACAGCCCGCGGTCCGCGTGTCAATCTTAGAGGGTTGTGCTATAATATGCCTGCAATGAGAAAAGAAGGCAAGATAAGGCAGAGCCTTAAAAACTCTTTCATAGACGGCGCGTTCTGTTCGGCAATGATGGGGTTTACCGAACAGTACATAACCCCTTTTGCCGTCGCGCTCAAGGCCTCGAGCGAGCAGATAGGCATGCTTACCGCTTTCCCGAACCTGGTCGCTTCCCTTATCCAGCTTAAGTCGGCTGACGTTACAGAGCACATGAAGAGCCGCATACGCATAATTACCATCTTTGTTTTCCTCCATGCGATGATGTTCCTTCCGATAGCGCTTATCCCGGCGATCTTCCCGGGCAACAGGGTATTTTGGCTTATAATATTCGTGACGCTTGCGGCATCTTTCAATGCTTTTCCCGGGCCGGCGTGGACAAGCCTTATGTCGGACCATATTCCCGCGCGCAGGAGGGGAAAATACTTCGGCTGGAGGAACAGGGTGCTCGGCACCATAACGATATCCTGTGCTTTCATCGCTGGTTTTATCCTTAATGTGTTCGGAAAAGATAAGTTGTCCGGGTTCATGGTCATAATAGGCCTCGCGTTCCTGTCGAGGTTCACGTCCTGGTATTTCCTGAAGAAGATGTACGAGCCTGCGATAAAAGTTACGAAAGAACATTACTTCACTTTTTGGGATTTTGTCAGGAGGTTCCGGGAATCCAACTTTGCCAAGTTCGTTTTTTATGTGGCCAGTATCAGTTTCGCGGTCAACATCTCAGGGCCTTTCTTTGCGTTATATATGCTCAGGGACCTTAACATGAATTACGCGGCATATACGGCAGTCGCCATAAGCCCAACGATAGCCACCCTCCTGACCATGGGTATCTGGGGAAGGCATGCCGATGTTGTCGGCAACATGAAGATAATCCGTCTCACGTCGTTCTTTATCCCCGTTATACCTGTCCTGTGGCTCTTCGGGCACACCTTTGCGTACCTGGTTATAATACAGATCTTCGCGGGCTTTATCTGGGCAGGCTACAACCTGTCGGTCTTTAACTTCGTATATGACGCCGTTATGCCCGAAAAGAGGACCCGCTGCGTTTCTTACCTGAACGTTATAAACGGTTCCGCCATCTGCGCCGGGGCGCTATTGGGCGGCTTTCTCGCCAGGGCCCTTCCTCCGGTATTGGGTTATAATCTGCTTACCTTGTTCGCGTTATCGGGCATATTGCGCGCGATCTTTTCTATGTTATTCCTTCCCCGAATAAAAGAGGTCCGGCGCGTTGAAAAAGTCAGGAGCATAGACCTCTTCTTCAGCGTCACAAGGTTGCGTCCCATAGAAGTAGAAGGAGAGATGGACATATAGTCTTACGATTTTTCCTCATAGCGTTGACAACCGGCGTTTAGTGGTCTAATATTGTCTTATAGGAGGTTGTCATGAGAGCCGCCAGGATATATTCGGTTATATTCATTCCGGCGCTTGCCCAGTATGTGGTGACGTTGGAGGAGACGGATGGCTCCAGGCTTTTACCTATATGGGTCGGTGCAGGCGAGGGGACGTCTATTGCCGCGGCCCTTGAAGGCGAAAAATTCATCCGCCCGTTGACCCATGACCTTGCGGTCAGCCTTATAGGTTCGCTGGGAGGCAAGATCGAAAAAGTGGTCATATGCGACGTGCGCGATAATGCCTATTATGCCAGTATATTCATTAAAAAGGCGGACAGGACGCTGGAGATTGATTCCCGTCCATCCGATGCGATGGCCCTTGCCGTCAGGACCAATTCCCCTATATTCATAGAAGAGAAGGTCCTGGAGCTTTGCCCGGTGATCAACAAGCCCATTACCGGCGATGAGGTAAAGGCCTTCGAAAAAGAGATGGAAAACCTCCATCCGGAAGAGTTCTTCAAGAAACTCGACGAAGATGGCGGCAGAACCGAAAGCGGCATGGAATGACGGTCATAACTAAAGAAGGATCGAGTAAACCGTCTTGCGCGGCGGCAGAGATCATCCGCTTCGGTAAGGATATTTGCGGGGATTTTCAGACTGCTATCTCCAAGGAATGGATAGAGACCAACGGCCTCGGGGGCTACGCGTCCTCTACTATAATCGGGGCCAATTCCCGCAGGTATCACGGCCTGCTTGTGGCTTCTGCCAGGCCGTCGCTCTCGCGCATGGTGATGCTTTCCAAGCTTGAGGAGACGCTTGTTCTCAAGGATGGCAGCCGTTACAACCTTTCCAGCAACAGGTATCCCGGCATAATACACCCCGAAGGCCACAGATACCTTGAGGAATTCAGGCTTGATCCGTTCCCAATATTCACTTACCGCGTCGGAGATATCGAAGTCGAGAAGGCGGTGTTCATGGTAAGGGGTGAGAACACCACCGTAATAACCTATAAGATATTGAGATCCCCCGGCTACCTGGAATTACTGGTCAGGCCGCTTATAGCGGCCCGGGACTACCATTGGCTGTCTATAGAGAACTCGAGTTTCGACAAGAAGGCTGAATGTCTCGAAGGTTATATTAAGATAAAGCCCTATAACGAATCCCCTATATTGTATCTGGCGAACAACGCGGACAGGTTCGAGGCCGCCGGTTACTGGTATAAGAGTTTCGAGTACCAGCGGGAGCGCGAAAGGGGTCTGGAATTCAGGGAAGACCTTTACAGCCCCGGAGAGATGGGTTTCCTGTTAAAGGAGGGGGAGAAGGCCTATGTGGTCGCTTCGACGGAAGGCCGCAAGATGCGTTCCGTGGAGGTCCTGGAATCCAGCGAGGTCCTAAGGCATAACGAGATAGCCGAGGCGGTAGGTGTCCGCGACAGCTTTGCCGTGAGCCTGGCCAACAGCGCGGACTCATTCCTGATAAGGAGGCCGGACGGTATACCGGCTATATTGGCAGGATATCATTGGTTTTGGGACTGGAGCAGGGACGCGCTCATGTCCCTTCCCGGTATAACCCTTACTCTGGGCAGGTATGAGGAAGCAAGGGAGATACTTTTATCTTTTGCGAAATACTGCGATGAGGGGATGCTGCCAAACAGGTTTCCCGAAAGGTCGAAGGAACCCGAATATAACAGCGTCGACTCATCGCTGTGGTACTTTTGGGCGGTCCATAAGTTCCTGGAGTATACCAACGATTACGATTTCGTGGAATCCAATCTCCTCGATTGTCTGGAGGAGATAATAAAATACTATATCAACGGTACCCGCTACGGGATAAAGATGGACCGTGACGGCCTGATCTCAACCTCGGATCCCGACGTCCAGCTTACCTGGATGGACGCGAAGATAGGCGGGTGGGTGGTGACCCCGAGGAGCGGTAAAGCGGTAGAGGTCAATGCCCTTTGGTATAATTCGTTGAAGATAATGGAAGATATCTGTGATAAGCTGAACCTGAAATACAAGCATGAGTGCGCCAGGCTCGCCCACCTGGCGAAAAAGAGTTTTGAGATGGTTTTTTGGAACGAGGGCGGGGGATATCTTTACGATTGTGTAGGCGAGGACGGTGTGGACAGGAGCCTCAGGCCGAACCAGGTGCTGGCGCTGAGCCTCCCATACAGGATAATCTCTAAGGACAGGGAGAAGCGGGTCCTCGATATCATCGGGAAAGAGCTCCTTACGCCCTACGGATTGCGCTCCCTGGCTCCAGGCGACAGGAATTACAGGGGCATATATTCCGGAGACCAGAGGATGAGGGATGCCTGCTACCACCAGGGGACGGTGTGGCCGTGGCTGCTTGCGCATTTTATAGAGGCATACCTTAATGTTTACGGCAGGAACAAGAATACCCGGCAAGAGGCCAGGAGGTTTCTCCTCCCGCTGATAAGCCACCTTAAGGAGGCCGGGCTCGGCACCATATCCGAAATATTTGACGGCGATCCGCCCTATAATGCCAAAGGCGCGGTATCGCAGGCCTGGAGCGTGGCTGAGATATTAAGGATATATAAGGAAGGGTTGCAATGAGGACAAAAGTAAGGAGTGGCGGCATAAATCCTACCGACTTTACTTTTGCAGTGATAAAACTTTTTGCCGCTTTCGGCGCGCTTTTATGGGGAATTTACCATCCTTTTTCACCTCACGAAAGGGCGGCCTTCCTTTGGATGATAGCATCTTTTTTCATTTATAACCTTTTAATATACCTGAACGTGTTCAGGTTCCCCGATAAAGCGTCGCGCATATACCTTATCGAGTTCCTGGTCGACCTTACCTTCCTTTCGATAATAGTGCCTATGACCGGCGGCTTAAATTCTACTTTTGTCTTGGGGTATTTTCTTATCGCGGCTGCCCAGTCATTTTATTACGGGCTGATCGGAAGTTTTTTTATAGGTTTTACGACCTCATTGGTATATATATTCTCGTGCCCAGTGTGCCTGTATAGCATGCATTGGACCGACATCTCCCTAAGGATCGCCTTCCTGCTGCTGTTTTCCATCATGCTTGGATACCTGTCGGACAGGGAGAGGGAGATGCACCGGAAGCTTGTTAATACGGAACAACTTGCCGCGATAGGCATGATGTCTTCGCAATTGGCCCATTCGGTAAGGAATCCCTTGAGTACGATAAGCCTGAGCGCCGAGCTGCTTTTGGATGAGGTCAAAAAATTGGGCGGGGACAAGTCGGAGGCCGATACGCTTATAAGATCTATAGTCAATGAGGTCTACAGGGTTAACGATGTCGTGGAGGAACATTTGAGTTTTATGAAACGATCCAAGACCTCATCGGGAAAATCCAATATCAACGCCGTTTCGGAGGCCTTGGTGAAATTCCTTGATAAGGAGGGAGAAAGGAAGGGCATCTCTTTTGCCAAGGTCCTGGACGGGAGTCTTCCGGACATAGCTATGGAAGAGAGCTATTTGAGGCAGGCGCTTTTGAACGTTATCAGGAACTCGTTTGACGCCATGCCTTCGGGAGGCACTATAAAGATAACCTCCCGCAGGCTCAAGGGGGAAGCCGAGCTCGCGATCGAAGATACGGGAGCAGGCATATCCAAGGAAAACCTGAAGAGGATCTTCGATCCCTTCTTTACGACCAAGGATGTCGGCACGGGGCTGGGCCTGTATATAGCGAGGGACATAGTCCTTGACAGCGGAGGGGGAATATCCTGCGAGAGCAGGAAAGGCAAGGGGACTACGGTGAAGATAAGGATACCTTTTGCTGTTTATTAGAAAAAAGAGGAGGCACGCATGGCTAAGATATTGCTGGTCGATGATGACACGGAGTTCGGTATAGCCCTTTCAAAGATACTCAAGGCCGAGGGGCACGAGGTATCCGTGGCTCTCAATACCGAAGGCGGCCTCAAGGAGATACGCAGCCATGGATTCGACATCGTATTTGCCGACCTTTCCATGCCGGGCGAGAACGGTCTGGTCCTGCTCGAGAAGGCCAAAAATGAATTTCCCGGCCTTCCGGTGGTGATGGTAACCGCCTTCGGGGACTGGGACATCTATGCCAAGGCCATAGAAAAGGGTGTTTCGAAATTCGTGAACAAACCCGTAAAGAAAGAAGAGATATTGCAGATAATTAAAGACGTTCTGGGATGATTTTGATTGACTTTTTCATGCCTTCCTAATAAAATACTTCCATCCCACCTTTTCGTTGTCGGAAAGGCATGTCCCGCCTTGCGGGATTTCTTTAACAACCAAAACTAAAAATTTTAAGGAACAAAACATGAACTCAGAAGGGTTGGACAAGCTGTTCTCTCCGCGTTCAATCGCCGTTATCGGCGCCTCGCAGCACAAGGGTAAGATAGGCCACGACATACTCAATAATATAAAGGAATTCGGTTTCAAGGGGGAGGTCTACCCCATAAACCCCAAGGACAAGGAGTTGATGGGATATAAGTGCTATCCTTCGGTCCTTGACGTAAAAGGCGAGATAGACCTGGCGGTCTTCGCAGTCCCGTCGTCGTTGGTGCTGGGGATAATGGAAGAGTGCGGCAAGAAAGGTATAAAGGCCGTCATAGTGATAACCGCAGGTTTCAAGGAGACCGGTCCTGAAGGCAAGAAGCTTGAAATGGACCTCGTAGATATAGCTAAAAAATACGGTATAAGGGTTCTCGGGCCCAACTGCCTTGGTTTTATGAACACCGCCTCGAACGTGAACGCTTCTTTTGCTGCGATATCGCCGCTTCCCGGTGATATCGCGTTCTTCTCCCAGTCAGGCGCCTTATGCGCTGCGATCCTCGATTGGGCGATCAAGGAGAAGATAGGTTTCTCAAAATTTGTAAGCCTTGGGAACAAGTCGGATGTTTCAGAAACGGCGTTGCTGCGTTACCTGGCCGATGACCCCGATACGAAAGTAATACTCGGATATATAGAGGATGTAAAGGATGGCAAGGAGTTCATGAAGATAGCCAGGGAGGTCACGGCTAAGAAACCCGTCATAATCTGTAAATCCGGCGGGACCAAAGCCGGCGCCAAGGCCGCTTCCAGCCATACGGGAAGCCTTGCAGGTTCAGAGGTGGCTTTTGACGCTGCTTTCGCGCAGACCGGTATCATTCGAGCCGCATCCATAGAAGACCTTTTCGATTATGCCGTAGCTTTTTCTTTCCAGAAACTCCCCCAGGGCCCGAACCTCGCTATAATAACGAACGCCGGCGGACCCGGTATTATAGCCGCGGACGCCGTGGAACGGTCGAAATTCGCGAAAGTAGCGGCTATAAGCAAGGAGACTATAGATACCTTTAAGGTTTCCCTGCCCAAAGGTTCGGCGCTTAATAATCCCGTTGATGTCATGGGAGATGCCGATGACCAGAGATACAAGATAGCGGTAAACGGCCTGTTAAAAGACCCCAACGTCAACGGCCTTATAGTCATATTGACTCCGCAGAGCAACAGCAAGATAAAAGAGACCGCCGACGTGCTTGTAGAGACCCGGGACGGTAAGCCTATATTCGCAAGCTTTATCGGCGGGAAACTTGTCGATAAAGGCAGGGATATATTGCAGGATAACAAGATACCCAATTACCGTTTCCCGGAACGTGCGATATCATCATTCAACGCCATGGTAAAGTACAAGAACTCCATCGATCTTCCGAAAGAGGGCGCTAAGGATTTTCCGGTTGATAAGGCCAAGGTGAAGAAGATACTCGAAGAAGCAGCGAGATCCGGGCAGAAGGAGATTCCCGAATATACCGCGCGCGATATAATCGAAAGCTACGGGTTCAGGCTGCCCAAGAGCATCCTGGCAAAGAACGCCGAGGAAGCGAAGGTCGCTGCGGAGAAAGCGGGTTATCCGGTCGTTATGAAGATAGCTTCACCTGATATACTCCATAAGTCGGATGTAGGAGGCGTAAAAGTGGGGCTCAAGGACGCGAAAGAAATTGAAGCGGCCTTTGAGGAGATAATGAAGAAGTCGAAAGCCGCGGTTCCCAACGCTAATATCCTGGGCGTCCTGGTCCAGGAGATGGTATCCGGAGGCAAAGAGGTCATTCTTGGCATGTCAAAGGACCCGCAGTTCGGTCCGATGCTCATGTTCGGCCTCGGCGGCATCTACGTTGAAGTGCTCAAGGATGTATCTTTCAGGATCGCCCCGATAATACCGCGCGAAGCGGATGAGATGATCAACTCGATAAAATCGATAGCTTTGTTAAAAGGCGCCCGCGGAGAGAAGCCCGCGGATATAGATTCCATAAAGGAAGGACTGCTAAGGCTGTCCCAGCTGGTGACGGATTTCCCCGTGATCAAAGAACTTGACATCAACCCGCTTAAGGTCTTCCCCGCAGAGGGGAAGGGCGGAGCGGTCGCTATCGATGCCAGGATAAGCATAGAACTAGAAAAACAATAGATGACCCCAACAGAAGACAGGAAGACCCCTCTTTACGGGGCGCATACGCGCCTGAATGCGAAGATCGTGTCTTTTCACGGCTGGCTTCTGCCTATACAATATACCGGCATTATCGAAGAGCACACGGCTACGCGCACTAAGGCCGGACTTTTCGATATCTCACACCTTGGCAAACTTGAGATCTCCGGCAAGGGAGCCCGGCCGCTGCTCCAGAAGGTATTTACCAATAACGTCGATAAGGCCAAAGAAGGCGGGATCGTATATTCCCCGTTGTGCAACGAACAGGGGGGTATACTCGATGATGTCTTTATTTACAATCCCGGCGGGGACAGGTATATACTCATAGTCAACGCCTCGACGTTCGAGAAAGACCTTGCCTGGATCGTATCGCATAATAACGGCTCTGCCATAAAGGATATTAACGATTCGCTTGCCGGCATTGCCTTGCAGGGGCCGTTGTCCGAGGGTATTTTGTCGGGGTTTTGCGAGACCGACCTTGCGGGAATTAAACACCGCCGTTTCGTAGAGACCAGGGTTTGCGGACATTATGCCCTGGTTTCGAGGACCGGATATACGGGTGAAGACGGTTTTGAGCTTTTTGTCCCTTCCGGGAACGGCATAGAAATATGGGATGCGTTATTGAATGCCGGGAAACCTCGCGGCCTGCTTCCGGCCGGTCTCGGCGCGCGCGATACATTGCGCCTTGAGGCGGGTTGCCCGCTATATGGCAACGATACCGACGAGACGAAGACCCCTTTTGAGACGAATATAATGTGGGCTGTTGATATGACCAAGGATTTTGTCGGAAAGAAAGCGATCGCCGAACACATTGCCCGTGGCGCAAGCGAAATACTGGTGCCTTTTGAGATGACCGACAGAGCCATCCCCCGTGCCGGATGCAGGATCGAAAAGGAAGGCTGTGCAATAGGGGCGGTCACGAGCGGTTCATATTCACCTACGCTTAAAAAGAATATCGGATTTGCTTATGTTACGCCGCCTAACGCGGTGTCCGGCGCCGTAATAGACATAATTGTCCACTCGGATATTAAGAAGGCCGTTGTTGTCAAGGCCCCATTTTACAGGAGAGCAAAATAATGGCTGACACAGGAAAACTGCTTTTTGCGAAGACGCACGAATGGCTCAGGGTGGAAGGGAATATCGGGTATGTAGGCATAACCGACCATGCCCAGAAGGAGATAACGGATGTGGTGTTCGTGGAGCTTCCCAAGGTCGGCAAAGAGGTATCTAAAGAAGGAGAGGCCGCGGTAGTCGAATCCGTGAAGGCGGCATTTTCCATATACGCGCCGGTGTCGGGAAGAGTGATAAAAGCAAATGATGCGGTAGAGAAGGACCCCTCGATAGTCAATAAGTCCCCGTATGACGACGGCTGGTTTTTTGCTATAGAGATGAAGGATCCGGAAGAGACGGCGTCACTTATGTCGCTTAAAGATTATGAAGAGTTCATAAAGAGCGGAGCCCATTGATTGAAATACTCGCCCCATACAAGTAAAGACAAGGAACAGATGCTCGAGGCGATCGGGGCCGCGTCGGAAGAAGAACTGTTTTCCGCCATACCTTCGGACCTGCGCCTGGGGAAGGTTGATCTGCCTGATGGAATTTCGGAGATGGAACTTAAAAGGTCCGTCATGGAGATGGCCGGTGATAATTATTCTACCAATAAACTTATATCTTTCCTCGGCGGAGGAGCTTATGAACATTATATCCCGCAGGCGGTCGAGAGCATAATATCCCGCGGCGAATTCCTTACTGCTTATACCCCTTACCAGGCGGAGGCCAGCCAGGGCACGCTCCAGTCGATATACGAATACCAAAGCCTGATATGCGAGCTTACCGGAATGGATGTCGCAAATGCTTCCATGTATGACGGGGCTTCCTCGCTTGCAGAGGCCGCCCTGCTTGCCGTAAGGGATACAGGCAGGAAACAGGTCGTCTATCCCGCGTCCCTTCATCCCGAGTATAAGCAGGTCCTTAAGACATATATGGAAGGCATTAAAGTCGAATTTATAGAGATTCCCCACGCGGCCGGTATTTATGATACGGAAGTCCTTGAAAGACAGATTAGCGACGGCACCGCGTGTGTCATAGCGCAGAACCCTAATTTCTTCGGGTGTATAGAAGACTGCTCGGCAATCGGCCAGATATGCCACTCGAAGGGCGCCATTTTCATAGCCTGCGTAAACCCGCTTTCGCTCGGTTTGCTCAGCTCGCCCGGCGAATACGGTGCGGATATAGCTGTCGGCGAGGGCCAGCCTCTCGGCATACCTTTAAGTTATGGAGGGCCGTACCTGGGATTCTTTGCCGTGAAGGAAAAATATATGAGGAAGATCCCGGGAAGGGTAGTAGGCATGACAAGGGATTCGGAAGGCAAACCGGGGTTTGTGCTGACCTTGCAGGCGAGGGAACAGCATATACGCAGGGAGAAGGCCACTTCAAACATATGCTCTAACGAGGGACTTATGGCCCTGGCTGCGACTGTATATCTTTCTCTTATCGGGAAAAAGGGGCTGAAGGAGATAGCCAGGCAAAACCTGCTGAAGAGCCACTATTTGGCCGTACAGATATCGAAATTGGGAGGTTTTGAGCCGGTCTTTAACACGCCTTTTTTCAATGAGTTCGTAGTAAAATGCGGCAGGGACCCGGAGAAGATAATAAGCGACCTTTTGAAGCATGGCATAATCGGGGGTTTGCCGTTAGGCAGGTTTTATCCCGATATGAGGAATTGCATGTCTATATGCGTGACCGAGACCAAGTCCAGGGCCGATTTGGATAAGTTCGTGGAAGTATTAGGCAAACACTGAAAGCGACAATGGAAAAACTTATATTCGAGACGGGGTCCGAGGGCAGGAATGGTTGTTCGCTTCCTAAGCTTGATGTACCGGACGCTGCGGAAAGTTCTTTTATCCCGGGAAACCTTTTGCGCAGGAAAGAAGCGCTTCTGCCGGAAGTAAGCGAGTTGGATTGCATCCGTCATTTTACCAGGTTGTCCAGGCTGAATTATTCCGTAGATACGAATTTTTATCCTTTGGGTTCCTGTACGATGAAATATAATCCGAGGATCAACGAGAAGATTGCCTCTTTGCCGCAGTTCTCGGCGCTGCATCCTTATCAGCCCGAGAGCAGTGTCCAGGGGATGCTTAAGCTTCTTTACGATACCGAACAGATGCTTTGCCGTATATGCGGTATGGATGCTTTTACTCTTCAGCCGGCCGCGGGAGCGCACGGCGAGCTTACGGGTATGCTTATAGCCCGCGCCTACCATGTTTCAAAAGGAGATCCCCGCAAAAAAGTCCTGATACCCGATTCCGCGCACGGGACAAATCCCGCCAGCGCGGCGCTATGCGGATACGAGGTGGTAACCGTCAAGTCCGGGCCGGACGGCAGGATAGATATCGGCGCATTGAAAGATGCCGCGGGCCAGGATGTTGCCGTCATGATGCTTACCAATCCCAACACACTGGGTCTTTTCGAAAAGGATATCAAGAAGATAGCCGATATAATCCACGGGTCCGGTGCGTTGCTGTATCTTGACGGCGCGAACATGAATGCTCTTGCGGGAGTGTCCAGGCCGGGGGACATGGGTTTCGATATATGCCACGTAAACCTTCATAAAACTTTTTCTACCCCGCATGGCGGAGGAGGCCCCGGGTCCGGTCCGGTCGGGGTCAAGGCTGCCCTTGCCGACTATCTTCCCGCTCCCAGGATAAAGATCAAAAGGAATAAATTTACCCTGGACAGTGATTGCAAGAAGTCCATAGGAAAGGTCAAGGCCTTTTACGGTAATATAGGAGTGGTTATCAAGGCGTATTGCTATATAAGGTCCCTTGGCGGCGAGGGCCTAAGGGATGCCGCTTTTGAAGCGGTGCTTAATGCCAATTACCTGAAAGCGAAGCTGCGCGGTAATTATACCCCGGCTTTTGACGGGGAACCGTGCATGCATGAATTCGTATTGACCGGCAAGGACAAGAAACCGATGGGTGTCAGGACCCTCGACATAGCCAAGCGGCTTCTCGACTACGGTTATTACGCCCCTACGATATATTTCCCGCTCATAGTCGAGGAGGCTATAATGATAGAACCCACCGAGACCGAGTCGAAACAGACCCTTGATGCCTTTGCCGATGTCATGATCAAAATAACCGGCGAGGCGGCCTCCGATCCGTCCCTTGTAACAAGCGCCCCGCATACTACTCCGGTACGCAGGCTTGACGAGGTTGCGGCGGCGAGGGAACTCAACTTGAGATGGAAAAAGACTGGCGCCTGATAATAGACCCTGCCCTTGATCCGGTTATGAACATGGCCGTAGACGAGGCCATTATGATAATAATGGCCGACGACGCGGCAATGCCCACCCTTCGCGTCTACAAATGGCTCAAGCCCTGCATGTCCTTTGGCAGGTTCCGGCGCGCCCCTACGGGGTTGCAGGTTCCCGTAATCCGCAGGCCTACGGGAGGCGGTTCGGTATCCCACGGGGGGGAGGGCTTTACTTATTCGCTCATATACAGGGAATCTTCCGGGTGCGTTGATAAGGGTGTGGCAGCTTCATACCTTCAGGTGCACGAGGCTATAGTTTCTGCGCTGGCCTCTCTCGGGATACAGGCCCATATATACAAGTCTTCCTCAACGCCCGCTAGATCTTCCGGGCAGTGTTTTGAATCTCCGGTAATATCGGATGTCATGGCATGCGGCAGGAAAGTTGCCGGCGCGGCCCAAAGGCGCCGGAAAGATGTAGTTTTGCACCAGGGGGAAGTCAGTTTATGTCTTGACGTCTTTCGGAAATGGTCGTATAATGTACTTCAAACCGCATTCATAAACAGCTTGTCCGAACGCTTGAACGCTAGGTTCATCGAAAGCCGGGTTTCGGAAAAGGAAAAAAAACTGGCCGGGGAACTGTTTGTGGAGCGCACTGAGGAGGTGAACAGATGAAGGCTAAGGTAGACCCGAACCTTTGCACGGGATGCGAGCTTTGCACAAACATATGCCCGGATGTATTTGAGATGAAAGGTGATACAGCTTCGGCTAAGGTGGATCCTGTGCCGAAAGCTGCTGAGGAGACCTGCAAGGAAGCCAAGGACAGCTGTCCGGTTGAGGCTATATCCATAGAATAATAAAAAGGAGCCAAGTAATGAAAAAGCTGGCGTTGGTGCTTGTTGTAGTGTTTGTTGCTTCGGCTATGTCTATAAACGTTTTTGCAGCGGATCAGCAGGAGAACGGTTTCGTAAAGTTCTGGCGCGGGGTGTTCCAGTGGCCTTTCAATGCCGCTAAGGACAGCGCCAAAGCGGTCGGTGATACCGGAGTCAAGGCCGTAAATACCGTAGCCGATGAAGGTAAAGCCATCGGCGGAACGCTGACCGGAGAGGAAGGCGCGGCCAAAGATATGGTAACCAATCCCGTTACCGGAACGGCCGATACGATCAAGACCGGAGTTGTCGGTGCAGGAGAGATGCCCGGCAAAGCCACCGAGGAATCCTGGCCCGCCGATAAGTAACATCGCAGCGGAATTAATCCAGACAGATAAGCCCGGGACCTTCGAAACTCCCGGGCTTTGTCTCTAATCAGATAAAAAATATATGGGAAAAACTATATCGGAAAAGATCCTTTCCGAGCATTCCGGGAAGGACTTAAAAGCAGACGATTTTGCCATTGTAAAGGTAGATCTGTGCCTGTTACAGGACGGCACGGGTCCATTGGCGGTCAGGCAGTTGGATAAGTTGGGAATAAAAGAAGTGGTGAATCCGCAAGGCATAGCGGTATTCCTGGACCATGCCGCGCCTTCGCCAAGAAAAGAGCTTTCGAACGACCATATAACACTCAGGAACTTTGCCCGTAAGACCGGCTGCTACCTGTTTGAGATCGGCGAAGGGGTTTGCCACCAGATCATGAGCGAACTTTTTACTTCACCGGGCGACGTACTCGTAGGGGCCGATTCCCATACCTGCACGGGCGGTGCCCTCGGAGCGTTCGCTACCGGCATGGGTTCCACGGATGTGGCTGTTGCGATGGGTCTCGGCAAGACCTGGTTCCGGGTGCCCAAGACCATAAAAGTGTCAGTCACGGGTAAATTCCAGCCGGGTGTTTTCGCGAAAGATTTTATATTGTTCCTTATCGGTACGCTTGGCGCCGAGGGCGCTACCTATAAGGCCTTGGAATTCACCGGGGACGCCATGGAGTCTTTGTCGATGCCGGAACGTCTCGTTATATCCAATATGGCCGTTGAGGCGGGTGCTAAAGCAGGCATATTCGCTTCGGATAAGGTGACCAAATCGTATCTTAAACAGCATGGCAGGGAAGACAAGTTCAAGCCCGTTCTGCCCGATAAAGATGCGAAATACGACAGGGAAATAAATATCGAAGTCGACAAACTTGTCCCCATGGTGTCGATGCCGCATACCGTGGACAATACCAAACCTATAGACAAGGCGGGGGAGGTAAAGGTACACCAGGTTTTCATAGGCTCGTGCACGAACGGCAGGATCGAGGATCTCAGGATAGCGGCGGAGATATGGAAGGGCAAAAAGCGCGATCCTGATACCAGAGTAATAGTGACCCCGGCTTCCAAGGAGGTCTATCTCCAGGCCGCGAAAGAAGGGCTTGTCGAGATATTCATAGATTTCGGCGCGACGGTCACTACCCCTGGATGCGGCGCTTGCGTTGGCGTCCACGGAGGCATACTCGGCGACGGGGAAAATTGTGTTTCTACGTCCAACAGGAATTTCCTGGGACGGATGGGTAATCCTAAAGGCTTTGTCTACCTGGTTTCTCCGGCTACGGCCGCGGCTTCAGCCATAAAAGGGGAATTGACCGACCCCAGGGAGTATTTTTAAATGATACTTCATGGAAGATCCTGGAAATTCGGGGACGACATATCGACCGACCTTATAGCGCCTGGAAGATATTTTCACCTGCGTTCCGATCTCCCCGAACTGGCGAAACACGTTCTCGAAGATGCTGACGCGGAATTCGCAAAGAAGGTCTCAGGTGGTGATTTCATAGTCGGCGGCAGGAATTTCGGCCTGGGTTCTTCCAGGGAACACGCCCCGACTATAATCAAGCTGGCGGGCGTCTCATGTGTAATTGCCAAGTCTTTCGCGAGGATATTTTTCAGGAATGCGATAAACATAGGTTTGCCCGTAATAGAATGCGATACCGACAAGATCGCCGCGGGCGACGAGCTTGAAGTGGACCTTGAGAAAGGTGTCATAAAGGACCTTACCAAAAAGATAGAGTTGAAATTCGCGCCGCTTCCCAAGGCCATGACCCGGATATTGGGCGACGGTGGGTTGGTGGAGCACATAAAGAAACACGGGGATTTCAAGATTGAATAATATGAAGGTAGCCGTGATAGGCGCCGGGCAGGTCGGAGGCACATGCGCCCAGAGGATAGTCGAACGCAAGCTTGCCGATGTCGCTATCGTCGATATAGCCGACGGCCTGGCAAGAGGCAAGGCCCTTGACCTGGCGCAGGCAAGTTCTATCGAGGAATACAATTTCAAGATAGAGGGAGGCTCGGATTACTCGATAATAAAGGGTTCCGGCGCGGTAGTGGTTACAGCCGGCCTGGCCAGGAAACCCGGGATGACGCGCGAGGACCTTCTTGCCAGGAATGCGGAGATCATATCCGGGATAATCGGGAACGTAAAGAGGTATTGCCCGGATGCCGTTATAATAATGGT
This sequence comes from Candidatus Omnitrophica bacterium UBA6215, assembly GCA_002421665.1. Lineage (GTDB taxonomy): Bacteria > Omnitrophota > Gorgyraeia > Pluralincolimonadales > Pluralincolimonadaceae > UBA6215. The sequence goes on along the minus strand of DISH01000007.1, from coordinate 113,525 downwards.
TACCAATCCACTGGATATAATGACATACCTGGCCTGGAAGCTGTCGGGTTTCGAGAGCAAGAAGGTATTCGGCATGGCCGGTGTCCTTGATACGGCGAGATTAAAGTATTTTATATCGGGGAAACTTAATATCCTGCCGTCCGAGGTCGATACCATGGTCCTTGGCGGGCACGGGGATTCGATGGTCCCGGTGATGGGGTCCACGAAGGTAAAAGGCAGGCCTATTGCGGAGTTGTTGCCAAAGGAAGAGATAGATGCCCTTATCCAGAGGACAAGGGATGGCGGTGCCGAGATAGTATCGCTGCTTAAGACTGGAAGCGCCTATTATGCGCCTTCAAGCGCGGCCTGCGAAATGCTTGAGGCCGTTCTTATGGATAAGTCGCTGGTCATGCCGGCAAGCGTATACCTTGAAGGGAAGTATGGATTGAATGATGTTTATTGCGGCGTTCCGGCAAGGATAGGCGAGGACGGCATCGAGGAGACCCTTGAGATAGCTCTTTCCGCAGAGGAGTCAGAAGCTTTGAAGAGATCGGCCGCGCAGGTGAAAGAAGGAATAGAATATCTTAGAAAATCCCGGATGATATAACGGAGAGGGACCGAAGATGAGAAAAGGCGAAATAAAGTTCAACAAGAAGACCAACACCCTCGAAGAAGAATATTACAGATATGAGCTTCAGGACATTGATGAACCGAACCTTTTCAGGGAGATATATAATTATTCGGATGTCCCGAAGGTGGTATTTAATCACCGTATAGTCCCGATGAACCCTCCGGATGACGTATGGATCACCGATACCACTTTCAGGGACGGGCAGCAGTCTTTACCGCCTTTTACCGCAAAGCAGATAGTTGACCTTTATACGATGATGCACAAACTCGGGGGCTCAGACGGCCTAATACGGCAGTGCGAGTTTTTCCTCTATACCGAAAAGGATAAGGAAGCCGTCAGGAAATGCATGAGCCTGGGGTATAAGTTTCCGCAGATCACCGGCTGGATAAGGCCCGTTAAGGAAGATTTTAAGCTGGTTAAGGAGATGGGCCTGAAGGAGACGGGCATATTAACGTCCGCTTCCGATTACCACATATTCCTAAAGCTGAAGAAGACCAGGAAGCAGGCGATGGACATGTATCTTGGTGTTGTCAAAGCCGCGCTTGACCTGGGTATCGTGCCGAGGTGCCACCTGGAGGACATAACGCGCGCCGATTTCTACGGGTTTGTGGTGCCTTTTGTGCAGGAGTTGATGGAACTGTCGAAGGAATCCGGCATACCCATAAAGATAAGGGCCTGCGATACGCTCGGATACGGCGTTACCTACCCGGGTACCGCGCTTCCGCGAAGCGTAAAAGGGATCATATACGGGCTCGTAAATCTTGCCGAGGTCCCTCCGGAGCAGCTTGAATGGCACGGCCATAACGATTTTTACCATGGCCTTATAAACGCGACGACCTCATGGCTTTACGGATGTTGCGCCGCCAACGGCGCACTGCTGGGCATCGGGGAGAGGACTGGCAATACCCCGGTTGAGGCCCTAGTCATGGAATACCTCGCGCTTCGCGGGGTCAAGGACGGCATAGATACGACCGTTATTACCGATATAGCTGAATATTTTGAGAAAGAGATAGGCTACGAGATCCCGAATAACCAGCCGTTCGTCGGCAGGGGTTTTAACACGACCAGCGCCGGCATCCATGCGGACGGGCTGATGAAGGATGAGGAGATATATAATGTCTTCAATACCGAAAAGATCCTCAAGAAAAGGGTCGCTGTCGCCATAAACGACAAGTCCGGGGTCGCGGGTATAGCCAAATGGCTTAATCTGAATCTAAATCTTGATAAAGAAAAAGAAGTCGGAAAGGATAACCCCGGGGTCCTGAAGATAAAAGAATGGGTGGATTCGGAGTACGCGAAAGGCAGGACCACATCGATATCGAAGCAGGAGATGATAAGGAAGGCCAAGAAGTTCCTGCCCGATCTTTTTGGGGATGATTCCGAAGAATAATTCTGGTTACAGAGGCAAATTTGAACGACCTCGAAGATATAGTCAGGCCCGTAAAAGCCGAACTTGCCGTTGTTAAAAGCAATTACGCCCACCAGCTCAGATGGCAGGCGGAACCTATAAAAGGCATAGGCAAATACCTTTCCAGGACGCACGGCAAATTCTTCAGGCCAATGCTTGTCCTGCTTTCCGCGAAAATGGGCGACGGTGCCAAGATGGATAAGGCAATATCTGTCGGTGTCGCTATCGAACTCATACATGCCGCAAGCCTTATCCACGATGATATCATCGATGACGCCGTCCTGCGCCGCAGGCAGAAGACCCTCAACAGAAAATGGGGTAATGCCATATCGGTAATAGCCGGCGATTACCTCCTGGCAAGGGCTTTTGATATCGTGTCGAAGATAGAAGAGCCCGAGATAATGAAGGTCTTCTCAAAGACTGCCGCCCGCATGTGTGAAGGAGAACTCGCCCAGCTTTCCAATACCTATAATTTCGGGATGACCGAACAGGAATACCTGGACATAATCAAGCGCAAGAGCGCGTATCTTATATCCGATTGCTGTACTGCGGGGGCCATGCTTGGAGGGCTCAGCAGGGAGAAGGTTGACCGCCTGGCCGCATACGGTCTTTACCTGGGTATGGCTTTCCAGATCATCGATGACTGTCTCGACCTGATAGGCCAGGAGAAGAGCCTCGGCAAGTCCGTGTGGCAGGATATAGACGAGGGCAAGCTTACCCTCCCGATAATATTCATGTTGGAGGGGGCCGGCCGCAGGGAGAGGGCAAAGATAATGGACCTTATTACTGCCGGGGGAAAATCATCCCACCGCATATTGAAGCAAAGGGCCTTGACTTCCGGTGCGGTATCCCGATCGAGGACCATAGCCTTTAATTATATCAGGCTTGCCAAGAAGAAGCTCACCGAGTCGGACGGCATGTTAAGGAAGACATTCTATGACATCGCCGATTACGTCCTGGAACGCAGGAATTGACGGTTCCGGCGTTTCCCGCCTTATTTCAAAACGTAATATAATAAATATTTACTATATAAAAACAATATATTTCATTTGAACAATCCCCGATTTATGCTAAACTTGTATAACCAATCACCTTATAATAATAAAATGAAAAGAAAAAATACGACAAGGGGATATCTTTTTGTCTTCACCGCCTTTATTTTGACTTTCGTAGTTACATATATAATGGCGGGGATGATAATTTTTGAAGAGGGGAATATGTTGTTCCCCCTATTGTGGTTATCCGGTTTTTGTGTTCTTGTGTATAACGTTTGCCTCGCTTTAACTCAGGCGATATTCTATTTCTTCTCAAGCCCTAATATATTGCCCGAAGCCAGGCCGGCCGTCAATCCAATGACTGCCGTTGTGTATCCTGTTAAAGACGAGGCGTTCGGTTTGTACGAAAGGATAAGATATACCATAGAGAATAATAAAGAAGATAATGTGCATTTTTGGATTCTTAGCGATTCAAAAGGTCAGGTTCTTGAATATGAGAAAGACATAGTCGAAAAACTCCGCATAGAGTTTAAAAATGTTCCCGTCAATTACAGGAACCGACCTGACCCCGTCGAGAAGAAACAAGGCAATATAAGCGATTGGATCGGAGATAAAGGCGGGTATTACAAATACATGATAGTGTGCGATGCCGACAGTGTAATGCCTGCGGGTACAGTTCAAAAATTCATAGATAAAGCCGAACACCCTGATAATTCGGACATAGCTATTTTTCAGGGAGGGATAAGGGTAATACACGCTAAGACTTTTTTTAGCAAGTTTATAGCGCTTGCGACCGAATCTTCTCAAAGGTTTAATGTAACGGCGGTCTGGAGAATATTTGAGAGGTCAATGTCGGTTGGCCATGGAAATATCATACGGATTGACCCGTTCTCGAGGGTCAGGCTTAGGAAAGGGATTATATGCCACGACATTTGGGAGACCGCATATCTCGATCAAATAGGTTACAGAACATGTTTTTGCGAGGATATAGTCAGCTATGAAGAAGTTCCCGGCAACTACCTCGAGGCGAGAAAACGAGACAGCCGTTGGGCAAAAGGAACTTTTCAGGCGTGGAGTCTGCCTTTTTTGCCGGGCATATCCTTAGCCACAAGATATCATATAGGTTATTGTGTTTATTCCTATCTTGCGCATGTGCTCCTTCTTTTGTGGCTTATTTCCGGGTTCTTCTGTGCTTCTGAAATTGGCGGGCAGTTATTGAGTTTTCAAAGATACGCTTTTATCGGTTATTCCATGATAGACCTTGAACTTTCGACAATGCTTATAGGCTCACTTCTTATAATGGCTTTTCATAAACTGGTTGCCTGCCGTTCTATGAAAGATGTTACCAATTTGATTTTGGAAGTATTGTTCTCAACCCTTGTAGCGTTAAATAATGTTTTTTATATTACAATGGATCTGCTGTTGATGCCTTTTAACAGGTTTAACTGGAAACCCATGAAAAAGAATCCTCTCGAGGGGATTACTTTATTCGAGACCGTCAAGAGCCTTCTCCCCGGGACCTTATTCGGTTTAATATGTGTTTATCTCGGCCTGAAATATTCAACGCATTGGCTGATAATCAGTTCCCCGTTTATAATCAGTTTTGTAGCGGCAGTACCGGTAGTTTACCTTACCGCAATGAGGAGCGAATAAAATGAACGAAAAACCCGATCTATTTAAATCTACCGAACAAGAAAAGAAAAAGATAGCAAGAGAATATAACAGGAAATTCCTGGTATTTATTGTTGTTATCGTGATTTGCGGTTTTGTTCCTTTTGGAAGGAGCATAAGCGGTATCGCGAGAGTGGTGCCGGAAAGGTACTGCTATATTGACGCTTTCCAATCCGGAATAATTTCGGGTATTTTCGCGGACGAAGGCAGCTTTGTTAAAGAAGGGGATGATTTGCTGGAGATCAAGAACCTGGAGCTTGTTTCCGAACTCGATACATCTTACAAAAAAGAGATAATTTTGAGTGAAGAGACTAAGAAACTGGAAGAGGAGATAGCTTGGCACAGGAAAGTTCTGGACAGGAATCTCAATCTCTATAATGACGAAGTTATAGCCCCTGCCGAGATGGAGCTGACCCGTCTTAAGTACAATAACGCGCGCCATGAGCTTGAAATAAATAAACAGGAATTTGATATCCTTTTGAAGAGAAGGGAATACCTGCTGAAATGCGTTGAAATGACGCGAGTCAAAAGCCCTATGAGAGGGGTTGTTGTCGGGAAGCTCAAGGATAAATCGGCTTCAGTGGTCGAAAAGGGCGAAAGAATATGTCAGGTTGTCGACAATTCAAAGTTTCTATTGGAGTTCCCGATAGAGGAAAAAAAGATCCAGTACGCAAAAATCGGATTACCGGCGGCTGTAAGATTCTACGCTTTTCCTGAAAAGATATACAAAGGGGAATTAAGGGAGATAAGGCCGATTTTTTGGGAAAAAGAGGACAGGTTGATAGTAAAGGAGAATGTTATAAACGTTCTTATAGATTTCAAGGAAGAAGTTCCGAAAGATCTCAGGACCGGTATGAGCGCGTTTGTGAGTATAAATACGGGCAAAACCTGTTTTTGGAAGACGATCAAGGATAAACTGATATATATGCTTTCAAGCTGAAATCATTATGAAACAAAACTATAAATTTATAACATTCTCGGCGGTCATTTTCGTTTTATTGGCGGCGATCCCGGCAAGAGATGTTGCCGCGGAGAAATTGACGCTTCGGCAGGCTATAGATATTGCCGTAAAAAACAGTCCCGATATAGATATAGCGAATCTTGAAAAACAGAAATCGGACTATAAATTCAAGTCTAAATCTGCGGAGATGTTCCCGAAGATCAGCAACTACAGCAGATTTTCCAGCGATGAATATTCAAGTGATTCCGCCAATAAAGGTTGGCTTGTGAGCGAGGAGATAGTACAGCCGATATGGAAGGGCGGACGGCTTTATTATACAAAGGAATTATACAGGAACCTTAAAGATGTCGCTTCCGTAAAAGCCCTGATAAAAGAACTTGATGTGGCGTTTGATGTAAAAAAAGCATTTTTCGAAACAATGAAATATTCCGAACTGATGAAGGTTAGCGAAGAGATAGAGAAAGTAGTAGGCAGCCACTATGAAAACGTTAACAAGATGTACAAACAGGGGCTTGTTCCAAAAGTCGATGTCCTTAAAACAAAGTCGATTCTTGATAAAGCCCAGCTTGAACATGTTCAAATCCTCAACGGGTACTATTTGTCCAGAAATCACCTTAATTATGTGTTGAACGTTCCGCTGGATACCGATTACGAAATCGAATACCCGTCGCGTAATCTGGATGTAAGCCTTACTATGGAAGAAGCGACAAACATATGTCTTGCCAGGAATCCCGGGATGACCGAGATTGCACTCAAAGAGAAGAATGCCGGAACGGAAACCGCAATTGCCAGGGCGGGGCTTTTGCCCGAGATAGACGCGTACGGCAAAATAGGGAATAAATTTGATTCGTCCGAGGACGGCACAGAAAAGTCCGTAGGGGTATCAATAAATTTTGATATATGGGATTGGGGCAGGAATTATAATGAGATGAAGGCATCCCAAATCGAAGGATTGCAGGTAAAAAAGGAATGCGAAGCGGAAATCAACAGGCTCGCCCTGGGAGTGAGGAACGCTTATACCAATTATGATATTTCCCTTAAAGAGATCGTCGCTGCCAAACGTTTCTATAACAGTATTAGCGAGGAATTCAGCAAGCAGCTTTCGCGTTTTAATAATGGTCAGGCCACCAACCAGGATGTACTTGACGCGGAAGCGCTTTATGCGAAGGCCGGATACGAACTGATGGAAGCGCATGCTTCGTGCGGACTGAGGAAAGGCGAGCTTGAACGCGCGATAGGAGTAGGGGATATGTCAGAAGTATCCAATCGTCCGTTAAGTTTTGAAAACGATATGGAATTCCTTTCTTATATAGAGAATAGGGCTTTTTTGTATTTTGCCTGCGAGCAAAATAAGCACACGGGCCTTTTTAGAGACGCCTCGGGCGGCGGCGATTCAAGCATAGCCTCCACCGGTTTTGGTCTTGCCGCCCTTTGTATCGGCGCGGAGAACGGTTGGATGTCCCATGATGAGGCCCGGACGCGCGCTCTAAAATGCCTGGAGACGCTCGACTCGCTTGAAAACAGAAAGGACGGTTTCTTTTATCACTTTTTGCAGGCGGATACGGGCAGGAGAGCCGGCGCAGCCGAAATATCCACCGTAGATACCGCTATACTAATGTACGGCATAATCGCCGTTTCCGAGTATTTTGGCGAAGATGTCTCCGAACTCGGATATAAGTTAGTGAAAGCCGTGGAATGGCACAAAATGACCGGTGCTGATAACCGGATATTCATGGGATGGACGCCTGAAGACAAGATGATGAAGGCGAAATGGAATTATTATACCGATGAGATATTATTGGTGTCTGTGCTGGCTCTGGGAACGGATGATAAAACTCCCGAGGAAGTTTTTTACGGTTTCACAAGACAAGAAAAATCTTTTAAAGATTCTAAAAGGTTCGTAGTAAGCTGGACTGGTTCGCTCTTTACCTATCAGTACGCGAATATCTGGCTTGATCTCAGAGATATGCGTGATAAAGAAGGCGTAGACTGGAACGGTAATTCCAGGAACGCGATAAAGGCGCAAATAGCGTATTGCGCTGATAACTCCGGGAAATACCGGAGCCTGAAAGACGGCGCGTGGGGGATATCCTCATGCGAGACCGAAGACGGTTATACTATGGCTATGGGGGCGGTTCCTTGCGGGCAGCCCATGCCTGAGTTCGACGGAACCGTTTCCATAAGCGGATCTGTCGGTTCGATGATATTTACACCGTTTGATTCCATGAATGCCGCCAAGTATTATTACTCGCGGCCTGAATTATGGGGCAGGTACGGGCTTAAAAATGCGTTCAACGACGATAAAAGATGGATTTCAGATACGTCCTTCGGGATAGACACCGGCCTTGTGCTTCTTTCCCTGGAGAATTTCAGGAGCGGGCTTGTCTGGAAGTTGATAGGACGCTCGCCAATAATCAAGAAGGGGCTGGAAAGAGCCGGGCTAAACAGACAGACGGTTGAAGAATCGGTTCCGCGGCAGACCGATCCCGCGATTTCTTCTAATGCGAAAACCAAATTTTCCCGCATAGAGGGTCTTTTAACCGCAGATGACATAGAATCGGCTAAAGAATATTTTAACGAATCGGATAAAGTGTATAAAAATATGGCGGATGCCATTTCCTCTCTCGATTTCACAAAATTATCCCCTTCAAATAGAGCGGATGAATTATTCACTCTTTTTGTGATATCATTAAGGAAGCCCGGCCTGCTTTCATCCGATAAGGCGGAGCAGGATTATCTTGTCGCGGTAAAAGACACGTTCTTTTCCGAAGATGTTAAGAGAAAGTTTATCGAGGATGTGGTTTATTTAAGCGGCGCCGGTTACGAGAAAGCCGCGGATTCGCTGATTTCAGGTTTGGCCTCGGACGGAAAAGATAATATTTATTACCGCGAAGCCGGGGAATACGCTTTAAAATCCGGAAGACCTTCCATAGCTTATATGTTTTTTTCGAAGTATCTCGCAGCTGTTTATGATTCGGAAGGACGAGATAAGTGCGCCGCGGAATCGAAAAGACTCGAAGATCTATTCCGAGGCGGTTATCCGTATTATTCGGGGCGCCTTGAGATCATAAGATTAAAAATCGCTCTTGATAACGCTTCGGACCAATCCGAAATATTGGGATTTATAAGAGATAAGGCCGCGGCTTTATACAGACAAGGTTCGACATCCGAATCTATAGAACTATATGAATTGGCGTATAACAGTTCAAGGGATGTGAATATCCTCTTGACCGTAGGTAACATATATCTGGAAAGCGGTAAATATGAATCGGCGCTGCGCAAGTACCGCGAATACCCGGATGCGGATGGTAACCCGGAGGTATTGTTCAAGATGGCTTTATGCGATCGTAAGATGGGAGAAAATTCCGCCGCGTATTCGCTTTTCAAGAGGATAGAGCTGCAATTTAAGGATTCGGATTATTATGATGACGCGCTTTATTATATGGGAACGTTAAACAGGGAAGCGGGTTTATTGGAAGAGAGCGAGAAATATTTCGAAAAACTCAGGTCTGAAAAACCCGGAAGCGAATACTTGATCCGGGAGTGAGGAGATAAAATGTTACGAGTGAATCGTTATGTAACCCCGATTATTATGTCAATCTTTTCTTTATATATTCTTATTCCGTTAGCTTATTCCTCGCCGGCTATTCTCTCCTCGACAGAAGCGAAAAATTCGGGAAATAAAACTGGAGCAACAGAGGCTCCGGCGGTTTTTGACAAAATATTGGGCAATATAAAGACACATGAGGGGTCTTCCTCAGGAACGATTACTTATAGCCCGGATACGATAAAAAATTTTGAAACCTCTAACCCTGATTTAACGAGTATTTTAAAAAACAACGGCATATCGGTAAGCACATATTTGAACTATCGCGATACACAGATCCAGGGTGAAAGCGGAAAACAGGCGCTTAATGACTGGATACTCAGTTTAAAACAGCAAACGGATGATTCTTATAAGAGAACGGCTCAGTCTTTGCTGGATAAAGTGCTCGATGAAGTCCGGGAGTATGAGATATCGGCTAATATATATATAAATGTGGGGCTATCCGATACTGCTGAACTGATGAACGGTAATCCCGAGCTCATGACAATACTCATGAATAACGGCATAACTGCGGCCGCCTATTTAAGATATCGTCATGCAAAATTGCAGGACGGATGGACCGAAGAGGAGCTTGATGCCCGGATAGTTAATTTGCAAAGACGCATTGATGGGACAACAGTTTCGTCGGGTTCAACATCTTCATCGGGCAGCTCGGTTAATGTCTCGTTATCTTCCGGAAGCTCCAGTGGCGGGGATAGCGGCGAAAGCGGGAAAAGCCAGAGCGGAACGGCGTACTTTAGCCCAAGCTATTCCGGAGCGCAAGAGCAGGTCGGGGACTATTACGGTATTTCACTTGACGGATATGTTGAACAATACGGTTTACCTGCGGGTTTTACATATGGAAATCTTCAAGAGCTTGGTATATTTGATGAGGTAGAAAACAATATAACTGATGTTAATGAGCCTGAGCGAGCCGGCCCGCAAAACAACGGAGAAACGGTTGACGGGCAGACCGAGACGACCGAGGAACAGACGGATGAAACCGGTGATTCGACCGGGCAGGATACAACGGCTGAAAATGAAGCTACCGATGAAGTCGCCGAGCCGGTATGCGTGCCGGACGGTTATTTTTACTCCACCGAACGCGATCTTAACGGCAATTATCCCTGCCATAATCTTGCCCGCCATTACAATAGCATGAGGCGAATGGACAGGGGATTCGGCAAGGGCTGGAGCACAGATTATTCGTGGGACTTGGCTGTCGAAGCCCGCGGCAGGGCGGTCGTCACGGCTTCCGACTGGAAGGAGCTCGTCTATGAATTCGACGGCACGAAGAACGCTTATATTTCTGCGAAACCGTCGAATTTCGCTTTATTGAAACAAGACGGCGAAAACTTCACGCTGGAATATCCCGACGGAGTAAGGTGCCGTTTCGAACCCTCCGGCAGGAAGGGCAATTTCAGGATAGCCCGGATGGAGGACCTCGAGGGCGTCAGGTTCGTTTATTCATACGGCAAGGTAACGGGTTTTCTCGAGAAGGTTACGGATAAGCTCGGTAACTCCATCGCATTCGAATACAACGATGTCGGCCATATAACCAAGGCGAAAGACAATGCCGGCAGGGAGGTCGCTTACGGTTATTCGTCCTTGACGGGCGCCGTTACGAATGTCAAACGGCCGGACGGCTCGCTGGTTAAGTATTCTTACGATTCGCGCGGCAATATGTCGGAAAAGATATTCGCGGACGGCACGGCCCTTGTCACGGCATATGACAAATCACGCAGGGTATTGAAGCAGTTCCTCGATAAAAAACCCGTCTATGAGTTCAAGTACAACGACAAAGACAACCATATCGAATACTACGAACTGGGCAAACTCGTCAAAAATTACTACTACAATGATAAGAGATGCCTCGTGAAGATAACCGCCTTCGATAACGGGGCCGAACAGAAGGAATACAACGAAAAAGAGCTCGTTTCCAGATATACTGACCAAAGAGGCGGAGTGACGTTATTTGAGTATGACGGCAGGGGCAATGTCATACGAAAGACCCGCCCGGACGGAGCCAAGGAAGAATATTCATATGATGCGAACAGCCGCCTGTTGAAATATACGAACCCGCTCGGCTATGCGACGGAAATATCCTATAACGCTCTCGGAAAGCCGGAGAAGATAACCGATGCGGAAAGCAACGTAACAGAATTTATTTATGACGCTAACGGGTATCTCGCGCGCGCTGTAATTCCGGACGGCGGTGTAATAACTTACGAAAGGGACGGCCTGGGCAACGCGCTTTCCGTAGACAACAACGGCGTCGTTACGAGATACGAATACGACTCTTTAGGCAATGCTGTCAAAGAGTGTTCGCCGTCGGGGCTAGTAACAATTTATACTTTCAACGCGGATAATGAACCCGTCAAGGTTGCTAAAGAAACCGCGTCCGGTTCATACGAGATGTCTTACGAGTACGACGCTTTCGGGAACCCGACAAAAATAACCGATCCGCTCAAAAGGGTAACCGTAATCAAGTGGACGAAAGGTTTCTTCAACAGGATGGAGGAGGTTACAGACCCGTCCGGAAATACCATTAAACTCGGTTACGATGAAACAGGGCACTTAGTATCGAAGGCCGACCGCAATAATAATGTATGGAGCTACGTATACGACCATCTCGGCCGCCTGACCGCAGTGAAAGACCCGGCCAACGGCAGGATGACCGCGCGCTATGACCTCTCCGGAAATATTGTCGCGCAGGCCGACTTTGACGGGGTAAAGAAAGAATTCGAATACGACGGCTTGGACAGGTTGACCGTGATCAAGACGGAAGGCCGGACGGACAAGAGCGTTGAATACGACCTTGCCGGGCGCGCCGTCAGGATTATCGACGCCAACGGGAACGCCACCCGCTACGAGTATGATAAACTCGGCAAGGTAGTGAAAAAGCTTGACGCGGAAGGCATAACGACCGCCTATTCCTATGACAAGGGCGGCAGGCTCGCTTCCGTTACCGATGGCAACGGCAACACGACGCGCTACACCTACAACAAACTCGGTTTGATAGAAAGCGTCTCTGATCCGCTCGGACGCAAGACCGCGTTTTCGTATGATGCAGCGGGCCGTCTTTCCGAGAAGGCCCTCGCGGACGGCAGAAAGATGGCCTATTCATATGATGAATTCGGCAGGATCACGAAGATCGTCTACCCCGATGATACGGTTACCTATGCTTACGACGCCGTCGGCAACGTCATGTCGGCGAAGAACGGGGTAACGGAAGTCACGCGCAAATACGACGCGCTGAACCGGCTGATAGAGGAGGCGGATTCATATACCCGCAAGAGGATCGCGTATACCTACGACGCCGAAGGCAACAGGACGTCTCTCGTCCTTGATGAAGGTTATGAGGTTGCTTATAAATACGACGCCCTCAACCGCGTGTCTAGCATACGCCAGGGCGACGAGATGTTCGGGTATTCTTATACCCCGGGCGGGAAACTGCTCTCCAAGCTCTATCCTAACGATACAGCGCAGGTCAACTCTTACGATAAGTCCGGCCGTCTTGAAAATATCGAAATAACCGGCCCGGGCAAGAAGGTCGTGGATTTCTTCAAGTATACTTACGATCCGGCCGGCAATATCGTCAGTGAAGAGAACCCGGGCGGGGTTAAGGATTACCTATATGATAAAATATACCGCCTTATCGCGGAGAAGTCCGGCATCGTAACGGCGTTTTATTCTTATGACTCTGCCGGAAACCGCGTAAAGGAGACGGCCGGCGGCAAAGAGGTCGCCTATACGTATAACGCCGCCAACCAGCTCATCAGGCGCGGCACGGCGGAATATAAATACGACGCCCTCGGCAACCTCATAAAGGACGATCGCGCCGAATACTCCTATAACTGCCGCAATATGATGACCGGCGCCCGTGTCGGCCTCTCGGATATAACCTACAAATACGACCCCTTCGGAAGAAGGATAGCCCGCAATAACGTCAAATACACTTATGATAACTTCTCCGTTATCCGCGAATCCTCCACCGGCTTCATAGGCAAGCGCAAGGTATCGTATCTATTGGGCCCCCGCCTCGATGAAATCCTTTCCCGCAAGGCTTCTCCTGTTGTATACTACTACCAGGACATCCAAGGCAGCATAAGAGGCCTTATTGACGGCAATTCAAAGCCCATCCAGGCCTACGAATACACCGCCTTCGGAGAGCGGCATGTATCGAGCCGCTCAAAGCAGTTCCTGCTCCTTGATAAGCTAATAGACCAGCCCTACGGCTTCACGGGAAGACCAAAAGAAGACCTCACAGGCCTCTATTACTACCGCTACAGGGACTACAACCCCGAAACAGGCCGTTTCCTCCAGCCCGACCCCTTAGGCCAGCTTCCGGGGCCTAACATCTACTCCTACTGCCAAAACAACCCCGTCAACTGGGTGGATCCGTGGGGGATGGAAGAGAGAAGGATCTGGGCGGAAGAAGAAAAAAGGGAAATAATTAATCATATTATAGGTTTGGGTTTAGAGAATCAGGAGATTGCCGAACAGTATAATCCGACGTGGGGTGATAGCGGCTACGAGCTATTTAATTTAACCACTGAGACCATATATGGAGATACCGATATAGACTGGGCGTTAACGCTAGAAAGATTCGCAGACTTAACCAATGTACCTCCAAGCGTAGCGTATCTTTATGCAAAACCAGGATGGAGCATATTTGATTCCATCTTTGATCCTAATGTTGGTATTTTCGATCACCTTGATCAGTACTATTCTGAAGAGGAAATTAACGCAATTGAAATGGCAACCGATTTATGGATAGGTTTAGTGAAATTTAAGGACTGTTTTCCTGACAATACGAAAAGGGAGTAGAATGAGAGGAAATTACAAATCATTAATAGTAATATCTGTGTTAATAAGCGTTGTTATTAGCGCCGTCATTATAAGAAACGCCGATAGCTCTAGAAATATAAAGGATAATTCATCGTTCCTTATGTTTCCCACCGATCAATCCTATATGTATAAAACTAAATACTTTAAAGATACGGAGATATTAGGAAAAACCGAAAGAGCAGTAATAGTATCATGTAGGGAAGCCAAATCCGGCATAGTGAAAATTATAGTTAACGAAAAAGAAGACGGATATGTGAAATTATCTACTCTTAGGTACTTGCCACCAGATAATTACTCCAAGTATATTAAGGATCTAGAAGATGTATTGCATTATCAGGGATATACTTCAGGGAAGTTTGTAATAAAGCCCTTGGATAGCAAAGTGTATTCTATTGTTATGGTATTGAAAGATTCAAAGCATGCCAGACAGCATGAGTATAGATACAAAACAGACGGAGATACAGTATTTGAGATCAAACCAATTAGGGTCACATCTGGATTATGGTATATTCATGGCATGCTGACTTGGTTTGTGGTATTTATGTTTGTAATAATTATGCTTAAATTTATAGTTGATTTATTATCTATGCTAAGACGCAGACATAAGATATAAATAAACCCCAGAGAATATATACGAATAATTAGCGATATATTATGTGTAAAAGCATCTTGGACAATAAGAGCATATATAAGGTCAGGACATGAACTATAGAACAACGTCTGTTATTGTATTCGTTTATTCGCTAATATTTCTTGCCATATATACAAAGTATTCAATTAAACAAACACCGGTAATGCAATTTGTTACAACGTTCATGATTATGGGGTTCCTCGTTTTGCTTATAGCCAGTGTCATAGTTTTATTCACGCGCTGGAAGGAAAGCAAATGGAAATCATTTTATCCTCTGACAATTTATATGGTTGTCATTGTATATATGGTGATAGCCGTACCCGCGATCAAAGATATTGTATTTAAGAAGAACCTAGCTAAGTACGAGAAGATAGTAAGCATGATCGATTATGGTGAAATAAAAATAGATACGAGCAGGAAGAAGATTGAATTACCCGATGATTATAAGACACTGGCATATGTGGCATTTGGCAAGCGCGATAGTGAAGGCGTATTGACCATAGAGTTATTTACAGGAGCCGGTTTTCCTGTAAAACACTCCGGATATATATACCGTTCAGACGGTCAGTTATCGTCAGACTCTGATATTTATAAGAGATCTCGGTATATCAAAAGAAAAAATCAGAAATGGTTTTATTTTGTCGATTGATTTAATATTCTCCAATCTCATAATGGAAATGATAATGACTAATAAAGGAATATGCGAAAATTGCTTATTGGAGTTTAATCTTAAGCTTGTTCATAATGGATTTAATGAATCGTCATACGCATATTGTGATAAATGCGGCAAGACCGCGATATTTGATACCAGTGCGGTACCCGACTCACTAAAGGCCATATTTAATAATGATTCAAGGCATAATGTAATCTCAGAAGATCTTGAAAAGTTTATCATGCCATGCGATTGCGGAGGTAGTTACAGGCATAATGCTTTTCCGCGTTGCCCCCATTGCATAAAAGAGTTATCCGCCGAATCTGCCGCTAAGTATATTGAAGATAATTCGCCGGGGGTAAAAAAAGGGTGGAAGTGGCAGGGAAATTGGACAGGTTTGTATGCTATAATCGTAGAAGGTAAAAGCGTAAATAATTGCTGGAGAGAGCAAAAGCTCAAATAAAAGGAACGCTCAGATGAAAGGCAAATACGGCTTAACATTAATATTGTTGGTTATTCCCGTTGTGGCATTTATCAAGCGTTATCAAGCCAATAAGGACTCGATTAATTCTATCGGTATGTTTGCCATAGTGCTGGCCGCAGTGACCATATTCGCAATAATCATTTTTATAAATTGGTGGGGTTGGTATAAAGATCCCTTGAGGAATTGCCCGATATGCAAAAAACCTCTTAACGGAGAATACGAAATATACCGAACCTCCCCAAGAGACGCCAAGGTTACCTGCAAGAAATGCGGCAATACGTATAATATTAACAGATAGTCAAGGCCCCCGCCTCGATGAAATCCTTTCCCGCAGGGCTTCTCCTGTTGTATACTACTACCAGGACATCCAGGGCAGTATAAGAGGCCTTACAGGAAGCGACTCAAAGCCCATCCAGGCCTACGAATACACCGCCTTCGGAGAGCGGCATGTATCGAGCCGCTCAAAGCAGTTCCTGCTCCTTGACAGGCTCATAGACCAGCCCTACGGCTTCACGGGGCGTCCCAAAGAAGAGCTGACAGGCCTCTATTACTACCGCTACCGTGACTACAACCCCCAAACAGGCCGCTTCCTCCAGCCGGACCCCTTGGGCCAGCTACCAGGGCCTAATATCTACTCCTACTGCCAAAACAACCCCGTCAACTGGGTGGCTCCGTGGGGGATGTGGGAAAATCCATTCCCCAATTTGCCAACCTTTACCGAGAGTTTCCCTGATTCAAATATAGTTGCACCGGTTCTGGATACTGTTGTAGGAGGAATAGAAGCCGGAGTGTCTGTTGCTACGGGGGCAGCAGCAGGAGCAGGTTTACTTGTCGGACCGGAAGGGTGGGTAGTGACAGGAACTCTAGGTCCCGTTAGTTTATCTACAGGAGCCGATGCCATTAATAGGATAAGCAGCGCTATTGACAGGTTACAACAGGAGGGTACAGAATGTCATTAGGGGGTTTTAAGAATATTAATAAAACTGAATTATACAAAGCAACATCGTTACTTTCAAACTGCATAGCGGCATTAGGAATTATTCTTACCGCAGTTTATCTAATCATGCCTTTATTCGGATCAAAAATATCATTTACTGCCATAATAGCCTACGCTAGTTGGGTCGGAATAGGCTTAGGGATAAAACCCTTGTTAAAGAAAAAAATCAAATGTCTCAAAGCCGGAATGTATGAATATGCGATGGCTTGCACATTCGTGATATTTAGTGTTCTTGTTTGGTGGAAATTTCCGTTTAATGCCATATTTGGTATTATAATTGTATCAGGATTTGTATATTCCTATAAAGCTCAGAATGATAGATAAATATGGCTATCCCGCATCTACTCCTACTGCCAAAACAACCCCGTCAACTGGGTGGATCCGTGGGGGATGTGGGTTATCAGAACAAGAAGATTAGAGAGTCAAATATTGAGCGGGTTAGGCGAAAACTGGCTTTATCAAGAAAATCCCAACATGGGACAACATTGGCAAATGTTCTATGATAACAACGAGAATGTAGGTTATTTAGGAGATGATAAAGATAATCCAAGCGAACCTAATATAGGGGCAGATTATTCGGGTATTGAATACGATGATGATTATATCATGAAGGGAGATGATGATGATCTTATGAGACAAGCAGAGATAAATGCCCGTGAAGCGTGGGAAAACGAATATGATTCAGGGCAAAGGTATCATCATCCCGTATTTGATGATGAGCGTAAATTTGACTGTCAAGAGTTTATATGGAAAATGATTGAAGAATACGTTAAATTAAAGAATGAGATAAATAAGGGAAAATGTAATTAAAATGATCAAACAATTAATATCATCTCTATTAGGACTTATTGCGGGATCCCTCACCGTAACATATGTGTTTTATTTAAAAAATTGCTATGTTCCGGAACTCTATGATTTGCATATATATTTACTGGTTAATTCGTTGTTTTGTGTCCTTACATATTATGTTTTGTCAATGGCATCGTTAGTATTTAGATTTAAATATACTATTAATAGATTCTTATTAGGATTGTTATATTCAACGGCATTACTAATTCTTGAAAGTGCATATTCTGCAATATTCAGATCAAGCGAAACATGCGTTGTATGTGTGTTTGTAATAATTCCTATCATTGCTTATCTTGTTGTAATATGTGTGGATAGAATGTTATTAAAGTACAAAAAATAATCCTCCCGCCTCGATGAAATCCTTTCCCGCAAGGCCTCTCCTGTTGTATACTACTACCAGGACATCCAGGGCAGTATAAGAGGCCTTACAGGAAGCGACTCAAAGCCCATCCAGGCCTACGAATACACCGCCTTCGGAGAGCGTCATGTATCGAGCCGCTCAAAGCAGTTCCTGCTCCTTGATAAGCTAATAGACCAGCCCTACGGCTTCACGGGCCGCCCCAAGGAAGAGCTAACAGGCCTCTATTACTACCGCTACAGGGACTACAACCCCCAAACAGGCCGTTTCCTCCAGCCCGACCCCTTAGGCCAGCTACCAGGGCCTAATATCTACTCCTACTGCCGGAACAACCCCGTCAACTGGGTGGATCCGTGGGGGATGAGAAATATCGCGGATCAAGCAGGGCAAACGTTGAAGGGCATTGCACAGATGGCGGGTGGCACTGCGCTTGTTCTATTTAGTGTTGGTGGAGAATTATCAAGTTTTGGAAGTTCGACTCCAGCGTCGGCTGTAGGTGTTTATGTTGGAGTTGGAACAGTAAGTATAGGTTTTACGAATTTTCTCGAAGGTCTTTTAAACTCTGGAGATCAGGTAATGCCAGAGAGCGATACGATGCCAGGCATTGTTGCTGAAACAGTATCAGGAAGCGAAACACTGGGTAATATTGTTGATATGAGTATGCCTTCCGCAGATACTACAAATGATCTAATCGATCTTGCCTCAACCTCCTTAGATATTTATGAGCTATATCAGTCCTTTATCCACGATTTAGCTAATAATGCCTCAGAAGGTATATACAATAAAAAGCAATGAAATGGCGTTAAAAAATATCATTAAACGAAAAATAGGAGATGGTAATATGACAACAGAAGAGAAATGGCATATTGCCATAGGAACATTTTTCATTTGTTTATTTATATTTACGATTATCGGATACTCATTAAGAATAGTAAATAAAGTCGCTTTATACGTTGCTCCTGTCTTGCTTGCTATAAGCATAATTCTCATAATGTCATTTATGGTAAAAAAATATAGATCCATGAAATTTAAATATGCCACCACAATATTTATAACAATAATAGTGACGGTCTTGTTATGCATTGTCATATATACAATGAGACAAACGGGAATAAAAGAATATTTTCTGCTGATCAACGATAAAATAGGAATTATATCACAGGCGGTAATTCTTGCTTTGATATCGCTTATGGTTTTATCTAAAAAGAACAGGAAATCAGAGAAATATGTTAAACTCAACAAAGCGATGATGATAAAAGGATTATTCTTGTTTATTTCTATTACTGTAGTTGTAATATCGTTAATTATAGGGTTGACTTTTGTTTTAAATAAGTATTTGAGTGTTAAGATGAACCCTGCTGCTGTAGGGGGCATAACGGATATACTAATCGTTGTACTAGTTGTTATTGCAATCGCAGTAAGTCGAAGGAAGTAGGATACACCATCTTCGGATAGCGGCAGGTCTCAAGCTGCTTGAAGCAGTTCCTACTCCTACTGCCGGAACAACCCCGTCAACTGGGTTGTTCCGTGGGGGTTAAAAGATTATAATGAGAAAGAAACAACCGAAATAATTAATAATGCAGTAAGAGATTCAGGGACCAGCATAATAGATTATTTTACAAAAACTTTCGAGTGCTTTGGCGGTAGTGGCAATGCGGAATATGATTTTGCTTCAACAGAACCAGATTCAACTTTTGTAGTTAATGGCCAGCAGCTAAGTGCTGGGGAATTCGGGAATTATGTTACAAGCTACGCAACTGTATATAATTATGGTGTATTTGGATATTTGGGTACTATTGCTGGCGGAGAATATTATGCCATTGGCAATGCGGTAAATGAATTAATTAATTGTGAATGGCCGGAATATTTTTTTGATGATCCAATAAGCAGGGACATGATATATGATGGTTCAAATGATGCTCTCGAGGATTTAAGGGAGCAGAAAAACGCTGCAAAGAAAAAGGAATAGAACAATGGATACTCAAAATCATAAAGGTGATGTTGTTAAAATAATAGTTTTAACCATAATTATTATAGCAAGTCCCATAATATTAATGGTTATTGATTCTGTAATGAAGCACGTCTATTCATCGAATACGCTTACCAGTAACAAGATTGTTATATATAATGAGTGCATTGGATTGTTTAATTCATATCCTCAATATAAAGATATTGTTCTATTTGCGCATAACCACGTTAAGATAAACGGGGAAGATTTTAGTATGCTCGAAAACATGTATTTTGCAAATAAGTTAAAGGAGCGCTATCCCGTATTTTACGAGAAAGAAAAATATAAAATAGCAGAATTAGGCAAAAAACTTCAATTGATCAGTTGTTTTAAGGCCGAAAAATCCGGCGATTTTGTGTTGTTTTACTCTATAAAAAAATTTCTTAGATTTCCAAGTCCAGGTGCGGTTTTTTCCTTAAAAGGAAAAGACCCTAACCTTGTTGATAACGAGTTGCTAAATAAGAACAAGCCGTTTTTAAGAATATTTAATGACTGGTATGCTTCGCGAAATCTATATGTTAGTTGGAACAGAAAAAGTAATGAGAGAGGTCTTAAACCTTTGCCTAAGCCGTTAATCGATAGCTCACTAAAATATTCACCAGTCGTTTATGAGGAATGACAGGCCTCTATTACTACCGCTACAGGGACTACAACCCCCAAACAGGCCGCTTCCTCCAGCCAGACCCCTTGGGCCAGCTACCGGGGCCCAATATCTACTCCTATTGCCAAAACAACCCCGTCAACTGGGTGGATCCGTGGGGGTTATTTGGTTTAAATGACATGTATGAAGCATTTCAAAACCAGCAGGTTGGAAGCCAAGGACCGGCAGATAATCAATACGAGAAGAATGTAAAAAACTATATAGAAAATAACTATGACCCAGAATGGATTGAAGGAGAAGGAGGCATTGATGAGATATGGAGAAAGTATAACAGCGGGGGTTTAAATCCTTGGACGAATGAACCCGTTCCTATTGACACGGATGGAGATGGTATTGTGAATCCATACGATGATGATGCAGATAATGATGGAATAAGGAACTATGATGATAAGACTCCATATGGGGAGAAAACGAACGATACAAAAAACAATAGAGTAAAATCGCAATGAAAAAAATATTATCAGTATTATTGATATTCGCCGCTATTTATATTGTGTTGAATGCGTTTGAGCATCAGAGTAGACATGATAGAGCGATTGAATTGGGTACTCCATCGGAAACATGGCTAACTTATGTACATGCCATGGAGAATAAAGATCGCGATATTGTCTCCAAATGCATATTACCATCATCCAGGATTTATAAGTTGTATTTAGGGAATGCGTTTGACGATATTAGCGTTATGTATAGAACCTCAAATTTCACTGTTATAAGCGAAAGCAATAGAGGAGATTATTTTGTACTGCAAGTTAAGGCAAGTTTGCGTCCCAGCGGGAAAGAATATATCATGTCCATTCCGTTCATTAATGATAATGGAAAATATCTTATAACTGACGATGAGTATGTTATAAAAAATTCAAAAATGTGGGAATCTTACGAAGGAAGAAGAATAGTATTTTATTATGAAAAAGAAAGATTTGCAGATGTATCTGAAGGCGCGCAAAATAAGGATAAAATAGCCAGATATAAATTTCTTGGAAATGATAAAAAGATATTTGAAATCCTTGAAAAAGAATTCGAATATGGAAGTAAATATTTGAATATAACTATTAATAGTAAAGTGGATTATTATATTGTGACTTCCGCAATAGAATTTTGCATGTTTACGAAATATTCAGTTAATGATGAGTTGCCAGCTGGAGTTGCTTATCCTGATAAAAACAAGATAGTAACATATTTCTCCTATAATCCCCACGAGCTTGCTCATATTTTAACCTCAAAGATTGGAAATCCGCCAATTTTGTTAAACGAAACATTTACGGATTATATTGAATCTAAAATGACGTGGAAATACAATAAAACTCTTATAGACGCAAAAGATTGCGTTGCAAGATCCGGCAAACATATTGGAATATCGCACATATTTAGTAATTTGGCATTATATATGGATAATCCTGTTGCAAAAGCGGAGTTGTTGTTGTTTTATGATTACTTAATAAATAGGTATTCTATCGATAAGTATAAGTTGTTATATTCAAAAATCAGCGAAGATAATTATAAGGGTGTATTTAAGGATGTTTACGGGAAAGAACTTGAAAGACTTGAGAAAGAAACGAATAATTAACCATTTTAGGCCCCCGCCTCGATGAAATCCTTTCCCGCAAGGCCTCTCCTGTTGTATACTACTACCAGGACATCCAGGGCAGTATAAGAGGCCTTACAGGAAGCGACTCAAAGCCCATCCAGGCCTACGAATACACCGCCTTCGGAGAGCGTCATGTATCGAGCCGCTCAAAGCAGTTCCTGCTCCTTGATAAGCTAATAGACCAGCCCTACGGCTTCACGGGCCGCCCCAAGGAAGAGCTAACAGGCCTCTATTACTACCGCTACAGGGACTACAACCCCGAAACAGGCCGTTTCCTGCAGCCCGACCCCTTAGGCCAGCTACCAGGCCCCAACATCTACTCCTACTGCCAAAACAACCCCGTCAACTGGGTGGATCCGTGGGGGATGTGCAGGGAAGAAGGCGAAAATTCTATACAGCAGATGATAGATGCTATTGAAGGTATTGTAAATGGAGAATCGGAGACCTCTGGTATATATGAAGCTTCTCAATATCCCCAGCAAGATGCGAATATTGCAAAACAAAATAGTAAAAATCAGCAAAAGGAAAGTCCGAAACCTGTTTCTCCGGACCAGAACCCGCTTCCTCCTTCTCCAATCCCGGCACCCGGTAGCCCGTATCCAAACGGAGTTTTTGGACAAGATGAAGCTCCTACAGCAGAGGATAGGCCGGATTATAGTAGTAATGTGTGGGGGACAGTTGTGAATGCAATAAATAGTGTTTTAGAAGAAATAGGAAATTCGTTTCCAAAATCAAATAATTCCTCATTTCCTGGCGGCGGAGGCTCTCCGATATTTGGCGGGGGAATCCCAATTTATGCGTATTAAAAGGAGAATGCAATATGATTAATAGCAAATTCCAAAATAATTATGAAAAAGGCCTTGAATATCTTGATCAGAAAAATTATGATCAGGCTATAAATTATTTTACAGAAGCGATAAAGGATAGTCCTGCCAACCCCAAGATATTTTATAACCGAGGCGGCGCATTTCGCAGAAAAGGCGATTTTGAAAATGCCATTTTAGATTATAATAGAGCTATCGATATAGATCCTAAATATTACGGTGCATATAATAACCGCGGAATTTCTTATCGCAAAATCGGAGATTTAAATCAGGCGATATCTGATTTTACAATAGCTATTGAGATTAATCCAAAATGTGCCGATGCGTATAATAATCGAGGCATTGCATATAACATAAAGCATAATTATGATCAGGCTATTTTAGACTTTACTAAAGCTATAGAGGTCGATCCTAAATACGCCAAAGCCTACTATAACCGCGGGTTTATTTATTATGATAAGCATGAATTTGATAAAGCTATTTTAGACTTTACTAAAGCTATAGAAGTCGATCCTAAATACGCCAAAGCCTACTATAACCGCGGTCTCGTTTATTATTTCAAACAAGATTACGATTTTGCATTGCGAGACTACACAAAGACAATTGAACTTGATCCGCTATGCGCTGAAGCATATGATAACCGCGGTATTGTTTATTATTATAGGAATGATTTTATTAGAGCAATTTTGGATTATAATAAAGCCATTGAATTAAAACCCGATTTTTATCTTGCCTATAATAATCGTGGCTTGGCCTATGCTCGTACAGGAGATTATAATCAAGCTATCTCTGATTTTACCAATTCCATTAACTTCAATTCTAAGTATGGCTCTGTATATGCCAACCGCGCATCCGCATATTTTCAAATTAAGAACTATGAAAAAACCTTGATGGATATTCATAAAGCGGAAGAGCTTGGAACAAAAGTTGATTCAAAATTAATTAAAGATTTGGAAAAATATTCGGAAGAAGGATAGCCCGCAACAACGTCAAATACACCTACGACTCCTTCTCCGTAATAAGGGAATCCTCCACCGGCTTCATAGGCAAGCGCAAGGTATCGTATCTTTTGGGTTCCCGCCTCGATGAAATCCTTTCCCGCAGGTTTGGTAATACATTTTACAGATTGATAATTAGATTGACAAAATGTAAATCAGCAAGTATACTTAATCTATGATAAAACGGGCCATTGCAGAAAAAATATTACATTACGCGCGCCGGTATCCGGTCATCACCATCACAGGGCCGCGTCAATCAGGGAAGACCACCTTGTGCAAGGCGTTATTCCCGAAGCTGAAATATTATTCCCTCGAGAATACCGATACGCGCAACTTCGCAAGGAACGATCCAAGGTCTTTTCTTTCCGGAACCTTAAAGGGCGGCGCTGTAATTGATGAGATCCAAAGAGTTCCGGAGCTCGTATCGTATATACAGGAGATTGCGGATTCGGAGGGTAAGCCCGGGCTTTTTATTTTGACCGGAAGCCAAAATTTCCATCTTTTGGATACGGTAAGCCAAAGCCTTGCCGGGAGGACTGCATTGGCGGTTCTCCTGCCGTTCTCATATGCTGAATTATATTCAAACAAGGCCATCCAAATAGATAAAGTTCTTTTTAACGGTTTTTATCCGCGTATTCATGATAAAAAGCTTAATCCGACAGAAGCCCTATCTTTTTATGTAAGTACATATATTGAGAGAGATATCCGTTCGCTCATCAATGTGACGGACCTCACGAAGTTTGAAATATTCATAAAGCTGTGCGCCGGCAGGGTGGCGCAAATAATGAATATGTCGAGCCTTGCCAACGATTGCGGGATTAGCCATAATACCGCGAAGAGTTGGCTAAGCGTTCTTGAGGCAAGCTATATCATATTTTTTGTGCGCCCACATCATGCTAATTTCGGGAAACGGCTCATCAAGTCGCCAAAACTGTACTTTACCGATTGCGGATTGGCGGCGTATCTTTTGGATATACAAAATATCAGGCATATCGCGAATCACCCCCTTAAAGGCGCGTTATTTGAAAATTTTGTTGTTGCGGAGCTTCTTAAAGCTCGAATGAACCGCGGCAAAAACAGCAATATACACTATTTCCGGGACAATGTCGGAAACGAAGTTGATATTATTCTTGAGAACGGCGTATCCGTTAGGCCGGTTGAGATAAAACTTGGGAGCACGATAAACGAGGATTATTTCAAGGGATTGCGATATTACCGGAATCTGAATAAAAAGAATGGGGCTAAACCGGCGCTCATATATGGAGGAATCCAGGATCAACGCCGTCAAACAGCCGATGTTTTTAGTTATAGAAATACCGAAAGTGTCAACTTGTAAAGCCGTTATGAATAAACACTACTGTTCCGTGTTCGTGGTTGCCGCGCTGTCGTTGCTGTTTATCCCTCCGGCTTTTTGCGCGCCGAAGGGCGAACTTATCGAGGAGAAGATAGACGGCGTCACGGTGCTTGTATATGTCCCGGGTAACTACGATCCCGCAAAAAAGAAGTATCCTTTGATCGTGGGGTGCCATGGGGCGGACAATCGGGAAAGGAGATATACTTCGCCTGGTGCGGGGGAGCCGAATATAAGTACGACGACTTCGGCAACCTCATAAAGGACGATCGCGCCGAATACGCCTATAACTGTCGCAACATGATAACAGGCGCCCGCGTTGGTCTCTCGGATATAACCTACAAATACGACCCGTTCGGAAGAAGGATAGCCCGCAACAACGTCAAATACACCTACGACTCCTTCTCCGTAATAAGGGAATCCTCCACCGGCTTCATAGGCAAGCGCAAGGTATCGTATCTTTTGGGTTCCCGCCTCGATGAAATCCTTTCCCGCAAGGCCTCTCCTGTTGTATACTACTACCAGGACATCCAGGGCAGTATAAGAGGCCTTACAGGAAGCGACTCAAAGCCCATCCAGGCCTACGAATACACCGCCTTCGGAGAGCGTCATGTATCGAGCCGCTCAAAGCAGTTCCTGCTCCTTGATAAGCTAATAGACCAGCCCTACGGCTTCACGGGCCGCCCCAAGGAAGAGCTAACAGGCCTCTATTACTACCGCTACAGGGACTACAACCCCCAAACAGGCCGTTTCCTCCAGCCCGACCCCTTAGGCCAGCTACCAGGGCCTAATATCTACTCCTATTGCCAAAACAACCCCGTCAACTGGGTGGATCCGTGGGGGATGGATATTTACTATAACTATTTTGACGGTGGTCATGCGTCTGTGGTTGTACCCGACTCGGAAAGCAGCACAGGTTATAGCGAATACAGCTATCACCCCGTGAATGGAGGATACGATGATCCCTTGGCAACAATTAATTCTCCAGGAGAAATGGAAAAATTTGATTCAAACCCGGATGAGGATAGTATAAGGATTCCCACAACGCAAAAGCAGGACGAGGCTGCTAAAGAAAAAGGTGACGAATTTGTGGAGAACCCGGGAACATATAACCCGGGTTTTAATAACTGCACAGGTCCAGCGTCGGAAATTATTGAAGCAAGTGGATTGGGCTTGGATTGGGAATTTATAAACACTCCTAACGCATTAAAAGAAAATGTTGAAGAAGCATTGAAGAAAAAGAAAGATAAATGTGGAGGTGGATGGTGATATTTCGTAATAAAATTTTAATATTTACACTTGTATCGGTTATTATCGTAGCGGCGATCGTAGCATACTACGGGATGAAGAAATTTGTTGTTTATACGGATTTTGACACAACGCTCATTCTTTTTAAAGATATAAGAATGTATTCAGCTGAGCACGGAGGAACGCTTCCGAGTGATTGGGGCGAATTTGTATCGTGGCATGATAAAAGGAAATTATCTATGCGTTGGAATAAAGAGGACTTGGATAGGCGCTTTACATTAAAATGGGGAATGAGAATTGAAAACATAAAGGATGACAGCATAATATTCGAAGTTCATGACCCTGTTTTAGGTAAATACTCAAAGTCACTAAACAAAACTTTCGTTAAACGTCTTTTGGGAACGCGAACAAATACGAATAACCCTCGATGAAATCCTTTCCCGCAAGGCTTCTCCTGTTGTATACTACTACCAGGACATCCAGGGCAGTATAATATGAATATAAATAAAAATAAAATAATATTTATAATATCGGCTGTCGTAGTGTTACTATCTTTATCTCAACCGCAGTTGCCCGCCGCTTCGAGGGGCAGGCTTATTGAGCGCAAGATAGATAATGTCACGGTCCTTGTCTACGTGCCGGGCGATTATACGGTTGAAAGGAAATATCCTCTTATAGTCGGCTGCCACGGTGCGGGACAAAGCGGAGAGGAGATATATAACGCCTGGCGCGAGGCGGCAGACAAAAGGGGATATATAATCGCCGCGCCGAATTTCGAGGATTATTATAAGCAAAAAGGGTTGCGGCTTGATGTATTTTTGCTTGATGTTGTCAAAGAAATGAGATCGACCTATCGCATCGACAGATCGAGGATCATTCTTGTGGGCAATTCCAGAGGCGCCAGATACAGTTACCTTGTAGGCCTGGTGTATTCCAACGTCTTTTCGGCCATTGCCCCTTGCAGCGGCAACTCATCATATTTAGATGGTTTTCCGTGGAGAAAAAGCGTTAAAAAGATACCGGTGTATGTATTGCACGGTGAGTTGGACCCGTATTTCCCGCTGGACGAGATGTATAAAGAGGAAAAGGAGCTTAAGCGTTACGGCTATAACGTGAAGGTCCATGTAAACAAAGGCATAGGTCACGCCTATCCGAATGCCCTTGAAACCCCGGTACCCGACTGGATAGACCGCCATTTTAAGTGATCTCCGGAAAATCAATAGCCCGTCCGCGTTTTTCATGTTATAATCCCGTTTAATGGATCGGAGGTAATGATGTTCGGTATAGGTTTGCCTGAACTCGCCGTTATCCTGGCGGTCACTTTTCTTATAGCGGTTGCCGTTAACTTGCCCGCGATAGGCCGGTTCTTCAGCCGGTTGGCCGTCGGGATCGGGAAGCTGATAACAAAATGACCATCGCCGGCGATAAAAGCGGGCCGGGGCGCCGCATTGTGATATACGCGTCGGCAGCCGGCATTTTTTCGTGCCTGGCCTTCTGGAAGGCGTCTGATATCCTTGCTTTCCTCATGGTACATCCGGTCGACCATTTGGTATTCTTTTCGCCCGCGGAAGCTTTTATAGGGCACCTTAAGATAGCGCTGTTTACGGGCCTGGTCCTTGCCGTTCCCGCAGCGCTTTTCCGGTTGAGGAAGCCGTTATTTGCCGCGATGTCGATGGCGGCAGGGTTTTTTGCCGCCGGCGCCGCTTTTTCTTTTTATGTCTTATTGTCCCCGGCGCTGAAATTTCTTATAAATTTCGGCGGTCCCGAGGTCATGCCGGTCATCTCGATATCCGGATACCTTTCATTCGTCATTTCTTTGCTGGTGATCTCAGGAGCAGCCCTCGCTATACCGGCGGCCTTTTTTTCCCTTTCCAGGTCTGGCATGATGAAGCCGGAGTTTTTGAACGGAAAGAGGAAACACGCTATACTGATAATACTCATATTATCCGCGGCGCTGAACCCGACCGCCGACGTTCTTACTTTGGCCGTAACGGCAGCACCCTTGGCTGCCATTTATGAGATATCGATACTGATATGCAGGTTAACCAACGGAAAGGAGCGTCAGTGATGTCACTTCAGGAGAAGATAGACGCGGAGCTTAAAGGGGCGATGAAGGCGAAGGATGAGATAAAGGTTTCCACTCTCAGGATGCTGCGTGCCGCCATGAAGAACCTTGAGATAGATAAGAAGACCGATAAACTCGAAGATAAAGATACGGTCTCGATAATCTCCAAGCAGATAAAGCAGCACAAAGATTCCATAGAAGGTTTTACCAAGGGCAACAGGCAGGACCTGGTCGATAAGGAAAAGGCCGAGCTTGCGATCCTGGAGGCCTATATGCCCACGATGCTTTCCGCGGATGATCTGAAACCGATAGTGGCCGCTGCGATAAAGAAGACGGAAGCAAAGGGCCGTTCGGATATGGGCAAGGTAATGAAAGCCGCTATGGAAGAGGCGAAAGGCGCCGTGGACGGCAAGATGCTCAGCGCCATGGTCTCCGAAGAGCTCGCTAAACTCGGTTAGGAGGGCTTGGCATGGAATTGAAGATAATTAAGATAGAGAAGCCGGCCGAATATAATGTGATTATCGGCCAGTCGCATTTCATTAAGACGGTCGAGGACATCCATGAAGCCATGGTAGGCGCGGTCCCGGGCATAAAATTCGGGCTGGCTTTCTGCGAGTCTTCCGGAGCGTGCCTGGTGAGGTCAACCGGCACGGATGAAGGCCTTAAGGCGCTTGCCGAAAGGAATGCCCTGGCTGCCGGCGCGGGCCACAGCTTCATGATCGTAATGAAGGATTCATATCCGATAAATGTCCTAAATGCCATAAAAGGCGTGCAGGAGGTCTGCAGGATATTCTGCGCAACGGCCAACCCGGTCGAACTTATAATCGCGGAGACCGAGCAGGGCAGGGGGATACTCGGGGTTGTCGACGGTTCCAAACCCAAGGGGATAGAGGATGAATCCGGCGTGAAATGGCGCAAGGAATTCCTGAGAAAGATCGGCTACAAAATCCCTTGACAAAGCGGGTTTCGGTGATATAATTCTATTGGTTCTTTTGAAATGCATGTTTAGGAGGTAGATGGTGAGCAAATATCTCTCTGTGATAGGCGGACTCATCGCCATCGTCCTCGGAGTTGCAGGCCTGGTCAATTGGTGGGAAGATTATATAGCAGGCTTCCTTAAATCCGGACTTGTCCTGATACTTTTGTTTGGCGGTGTCCTGGCGTTATTCGCAGGAATCGGCGAGATAAAAGACTCCTTGGAGGAAAAGAAAGAGAAGAAACAATAAGTCTCCCCGGACCTCCTTCATTGCCTTCGACAAGTATGTCGACGGTCGGACGGTTTCAAGCCGTCCGGTGGTGAAGTAATGTCGGCTCACCTCAGAGGTAATGAAGGAGGCCTTTTTTTTGCGAGGTCCGCTATAAAATAGCAGACCGAGCACGGACGGCCGGCAGGCCGGCCGTAAGAGGCCCACAAATATGAATAAATCACAATTTTCGGCAGGCGGCGTGGTATACAAAAATACTGCCTCGGGTATCGAGATAGTTATCCTTACCCGCAATGGGGGTAAAGTATTTTGCCTGCCGAAGGGTAAGATCGAAGGTTCCGAAACTCCCGAACAGGCTGCCTTGCGCGAGATACGGGAAGAGACAGGTCTTACAGGGGCCATCGAGGAAGAGCTTGGGCCGATAAAGTATCGTTTCAATTCAGAAGAGGATGGAGTCCGGGTAAATAAGACGGTAACATTTTTCCTGGTAAAATATATCTCCGGCAGCACTAATGACCACGATACCGATGCTGAAGAGGTAAGGTGGCTGTTGTTGAGTGAAGCCCTTAAGATAATGACATATCCTTCCGAGCGCAAGATAGCAGAGAATGCACAAGATAGATTACAAAAGAGAACTTAACCCCGGTCAATTAAAGGCCGTGGAGTCCACCGAAGGCCCGTACCTGGTTATAGCGGGCGCGGGAAGCGGCAAGACGAGGACGCTGGTATACCGCGTCGCTTATCTCGTCGAGAAGGGCGTCAAACCCGACAACATCCTGCTGCTCACGTTTACCCGCAAGGCCTCCGAGGAGATGCTGCGCCGCGCCGCCAAGCTGCTTGACGACCGCTGCGAGAGGGTCGCCGGCGGGACTTTTCATTCCTTTGCCAATATGGTCCTGCGCAAATATGCGGGCCTCGTGGGTTTCCCGAACAATTTCACCATTACCGACGAATCCGACGCGGAGAGCGCAGTCAATATCGTGCGCTCCAAGCTCGGGCTCGATCACCTGGATGCGAGCAAACATTTTCCCAGGAAGGGAGCCCTCCTCGATGTGATTTCCAAGTCAGTCAACAAGTCGGAAGACATAGCGACGGTGCTGGCGCTCGAGTATCCGCAGTTCTCGGAATGGGAAGGCGAGATAAAGAAGATAAAAGAAGGCTACATCAGGTATAAAAAAGAAAAGGCGCTGATGGATTACGACGACCTTCTCGTCTTCCTTAGGAAACTCCTGCATGAGCATAAGGACGTCAGGTCGAGGCTCTCCGGGCAGTACAGGTATATAATGGTCGACGAATACCAGGACACCAACAGGCTCCAGGCCGAGATAGTGCGGCTGCTCGCTTCGGAACACGGCAACGTCATGGTCGTAGGCGACGATTCCCAGAGCATATATTCTTTCCGCGGGGCGAACTTCAAGAACATAATGGATTTTCCGAAGGTATTCGACGGGGCGGAAGTCATAATGCTGGAGGAGAATTACCGTTCCACCCAGCCGATACTCGATTTGACCAACGAGGTCATTAAGAACGCCCAAGAAAAGTTCGAGAAGGCTCTCTTTACTAAAAAGTCCGAAGGCCATTTTCCGGTGTTCGTCGAAGCCCGCGACGAGAACGTGCAATCCAAATACATCGTGCAAAAAGTCATGGAACTTGTCGATGACGGCGTGGCACTAAGGGACATAGCAGTCCTTTTTCGCGCCGGCTGGCATTCCAACGACCTTGAGATAGAGCTGGCAAATCACGATATTCCGTTCCTTAAATACGGCGGACAGAGGTTCGTCGAGTCCTCCCACATAAAGGACGTCATATCATACCTGCGCATAGCGCACAACCGCGACGATCAGGTAAGCTGGCACAGGGCCCTTATGCTCATGCGAGGGATAGGCGAAAAGACCGCGGCGAAGATAACCGGGCAGGTCATCGAGAAGAAACAGGGCTTGGATATCGACGAAGGGGTACTGGAAAAGCACCCCGACCTTTCGGAGCTTATTGGGATATTGAGAGCGGCCAAACCGGGTGACAGCCCCGGCATGCTGATAAAGGATTTCCTGAAATATTACGAGCCGCTGCTTAAGGCCAGGTATGACGATTACCATAAGCGCGCCCCGGATTTGAATTCGCTTGAGCGTATAGCCGGCAGGTACAGGTCCCTGGAGTCGTTCCTTACGGACATGGCTCTTGAGCCGCCCGAAAAAAGCATACTTGAGGCGGGGCTCAAAGGTAAACAGGAACATGCTATGACCCTTTCCACCATACATTCGGCGAAAGGCCTCGAATGGCACACGGTATTCCTTATATATGTCGCCGAGGGGCACCTTCCTTCTTACCAGTCCATAGACGATGAGGACGCGATAGAGGAAGAACGCCGTTTGTTCTATGTGGCGGCGACCCGAGCCAAGGAGAACCTTATACTCCTTAAGCCTGCGATAGACCGTTCCGCGAGGTGGATGAAGAACTATTCCGGCGGCTATGCGGCTGGAGGTATATTTACCGAAGTATCGCGCTTCCTCCAGGAAGGCAGCATAATAGAGCGGTTCATGGATGTCGAGAAGGCGGGCGGCGGTTTTGACGATGTTGAATTCGAGGACGCTTTTAATATATAATAGATACCGCTTACAAAAAGGAGACAGTAATGTATAAGATCGTGCTGCTGCGCCATGGCGAGAGCGCCTGGAACAAGGAGAACCGTTTTACCGGCTGGACCGATGTCGATCTTTCGGAGAAGGGCCTTTCCGAGGCTAAGAAAGCCGGAGAAGTATTGAAGAAAGAAGGATTTGTCTTTGATGTGGCTTTTACCTCCGTCCTTAAGAGGGCCATACGTACACTCTGGATAACGCTTGACGGGATGGACCTCATGTGGATACCCGTATATAATTCGTGGCGCCTGAACGAAAGGCATTACGGTGCCCTGCAGGGATTGAACAAGGCCGAGACGGCCGCGAAATACGGCGACCAGCAGGTGTTGGTATGGCGCCGCAGTTATGATACCCCTCCTCCAGTGCTCGAGAAAAACGACCCTCGCAATCCCGCGAAAGACCCGCGGTATGAGGGTCTTGAACCTGATGAGGTCCCCTTGACCGAGTGCCTTAAGGATACGGTAGCGCGTTTCCTGCCGTACTGGCACGAGACGATAGCGCCCGTGGTAAAGAGCGGTAAACGCGTCATCATCGCTGCGCACGGGAATTCGCTTCGCGCGCTCGTGAAATATCTCGATAACGTATCCGATGAGGAGATCGTCGGGCTTAATATACCTACCGGTATGCCGCTTGTTTATGAGCTCGATGATAACCTTAAACCTATCAAGCACTATTATCTCGGCGATCCCGAAGAAGTAAAGAAGGCGATGGAAGCCGTCGCCAACCAGGGGAAGGCCAAGAAATAGAAGGGCCGTCATGCCCTACGAATTTCTCGAACATGAATCCGATATCGGAATCCGCGCCTGGGACAGGACGCTTGAACGAACGTTCGTCCAGGGCGGAAAGGCTTTGTTCGATATAATGGTTGACCTCAAGAAGGTCAAGAAGAAAACCTCTGTAGATATATCCTGTGAAGCCCGCGACATCCCCGCGCTGTTCGTCGAATGGCTCAATAAATTGCTCACCCAATCTGATCTAAAGAAGACGGTTTTCAAGGATTTCAAGGTCGAGTCCATAGAACCTTTCGGTTACGACGTGTACCGGCTTAAAGGCACGGCCTTCGGCGAGAAGATTGACCCCAAAAAACATTCCGTAAGAACGGAGGTCAAGGCCGCGACATATTTCGGGTTGAAATACGAGTTCAGGGACGGCAGCCATTACCTGCAGTGCGTGGTGGATGTATGAGCATCGAGCTCAAGCAAATAAGCGAGCTTGTCTGGGAGATACCGAAGTCCGGCGAGATGTTTGTGCCGGGGAAGATCTATGCCGACAAGGACCTTATAAAGCATCTCGTAGATGACGTTAGCCGCGGCAAGGAATGGAATGCCTTGGTCCAGATACGCAACGTCGCCTGCCTGCCCGGTATACAGAAGGCCTCGCTTGCGATGGCCGATATCCACCCGGGTTACGGGTTCGCGATAGGCGCCATCGGTGCTTTCGATACGCAGGATGGCGTCATATCCGTCGCAGGGGTCGGCTTCGATTGCAACTGCGGTGTGCGCACGCTCAAGACCGGGTTGACGCGCGACGATCTGAAAGGGAAGGAAGAAAATCTCGCCAATGAATTATTCCGCACCGTTCCCGCCGGTATAGGCTCGGAAGGCAGGATAAAGTTATCGAAGAACGAGATAAACGACGTCCTGGTTAAGGGCGCAAGATTCGCCGTTGAGAGGGGCTACGGGACACCCGGAGACCTGATCTTTACCGAGGAAGAGGGCTGCGTCAATGGCGCCGATCCCGATACGGTAAGCGACGAGGCGAAGCGGCGCGGGTCGAGCCAGATCGGCACGCTTGGTTCGGGCAACCACTATCTTGAGGTCCAGGCCGTCGAAGAGATATTTGATGAGGATTCTGCGCGGGTTTTCGGTTTGTTCAGGGGGCAGGTGCTTATATCGATACATTGCGGCAGCCGTGCCCTCGGCCACCAGATAGGCATGGACTATCTTAAGACGCTGGAATCCGCTTCAAGGAGATACGATATCCCTGTCCGCGAACGGGAGCTTGTCTGCGCGCCTTTCAAGAGCGAAGAGGGCAGGAGGTATTTCAAGGCCGTTAACTGCGGGATCAACGCCGCGTTCGCGAACAGGCAGGTCATAGCGCATCTTACGAGAAAAGCGCTGCGTTCTGCGCTCGGTGTCAACGAAGGAACGGTCACGACCCTTTACGACGTAGGCCATAATACCGCAAAGACGGAAAAACACAAGGTCGACGGCGTCGAGAAGCAACTTATAGTGCACAGGAAAGGCGCAACGCGCGCGTTCGGCCCGGGTCGTCCCGAAGTGCCGTCCGCTTACAGGGCCGTCGGGCAGCCTGTACTTGTCGGCGGGACGATGGGGACACGCTCTTATATACTGCACGGCACGCAAAAAGGGATGGATGAGACGTTCGGGACGTCGATACACGGCGCGGGCAGGATATCATCGCGTGAGTCCGCAAAAAAAAGATGGCGCGGAAAAGATTTAGTTGCGCAATTAAAAGAACGTGGTATAATCATCAAAGGACACAGTTTATCTGGCGTCGCGGAAGAAGCCCCGGGCGCATATAAAGATGTGGCTCAGGTAGTCGATGTAGTGCACAATGCCGGTATCGCGGAGAGAGTCGCGATGACGGTTCCCTTGATCTCGGTCAAGGGGTAAAAGGAGGGAAAGAATATGGGTTGCTGTTGCTGTGCAAGCAAGAAGAAGACCAAAAAAACCAAGAGCAAATCAAAGAAGAAGTAGCCTTCCATAGGAGGATTTGGTTTTAGCAAAAACCCCGTTTTAAACACAAAATAAGGGGTTTTTGTCGACGGGAGCCACAATATATGGTATTTTTTTCTTGACAAGCTACTAGGGCTTGACTATACTTTGGGTTGGAAAGGGGGTAAGTTATGGGAGATACAAGAATAGAGAACGGGTTATCGGCAAACTCCAGGAAGGTACTCGAGAAGAGATACCTCAGGAAGGACCCGGAGGGAAAACCGTTAGAGACTCCCGAGGAATTGTTCAGGAGGGTAGCGCGCAATATAGCTTCAGCGGATTTATATTATGACCCCGATTATAATGCATCAAAGCTGGAAGATGAATTTTGTGCCGTAATAAGTAACCTGGATTTCCTTCCGAATTCGCCTACCCTGATGAATGCCGGACGCGAATTGCAACAGTTGTCGGCCTGTTTCGTCCTGCCGATAGACGATTCGATGGAATCGATATTCGAGACCATAAAGAATACCGCTCTCATACACCGTTCGGGTGGCGGCACGGGTTTTTCTTTCTCTCGGCTTCGCCCGGCCAACTCCATGGTCAAGACGACCGGAGGGATAGCCAGCGGTCCGGTCTCGTTCATGAAGGTATTTGACGCTGCCACGCACGCGGTAAAGCAGGGAGGCACGCGCCGCGGGGCTAACATGGGCATATTGCGGATAGACCACCCTGATATACTGGATTTCATTAAGTGCAAGGAGACGGACAGGGACATAACAAATTTCAATATTTCAGTCGCGATAACTGAAGAGTTCATGAAGAGGGTCGAGCGCGATGAAGAATATGACCTTATATCCCCGCACAATAAAAAGGTTATCGGGAAACTGAACGCTCGCAAGGTATTTGACATGATAGTAGAGAGGGCATGGAAGAACGGCGAACCCGGCATAATCTTCCTGGACAGGATAAATAAATCCAACCCGACCCCTCAGGTAGGCCAGATAGAATCGACTAATCCGTGCGGCGAACAGCCCCTCTTGCCGTATGAGAGCTGCAACCTGGGTTCCATAAATCTCGTAAAGATGGTAAAGACGGACATGTCTTCCCCGCAGGTAGACTGGGAGAAACTGCGCGAGACAACCCGCCTTGCGGTCCATTTTCTGGATAACGTCATAGACATGAACAAATTCCCTCTCCAGCAGATAGAGATGATGACCAAGGCCAACCGAAAGATAGGCCTGGGCGTTATGGGCTTTGCCGAGATGCTCATAAAGATGGGTGTCCCGTATAATTCGGACGAAGCTATTGAGATAGCCGAGAAGGTCATGTCTTTCATCCAGGAAGAGGCCAGGAGGGAATCGCACGCACTGGCGCTAAGGAGAGGCACCTTTCCGAATTTCAAGGATTCCGTATATTCTGACGGCCCGAGCATGAGGAACGCGACCCTTACTACGATAGCCCCGACCGGGACGCTTTCTATAATAGCCGATACCTCCAGCGGGGTGGAACCTCTCTTTGCCTTGTCCTATTACCGCGAGGTGATGGACAAGACCAGGCTGGTCGAGACCAACAAGCTTTTTGAGGAAGCGGCGAGAGAACGCGGTTTCTACTCCGAAGAATTGATGAAGAAGATAGCAGAAAAAGGGACCCTGCACGACATAGAGGAGGTCCCGGAAGACGTAAAGAGGGTATTTGTGACGGCCCACGACATAGCCCCCATATGGCACATAAGGATGCAGGCCGCGTTCCAGAAATATACCGATAACGCAGTATCGAAGACCGTGAATTTTGCCAATAGCGCTACTCCGGACGATGTGCGCGAGGTATACCTGTTGGCCTATAAGATGGGGTGCAAAGGGGTTACGATATACCGCGACGGCAGCCGTGAAGAGCAGGTCCTTTATATAGCACGCTCTAAAGATAGCGCTGAGCGAAAAGAAGCGCATGCCGGGGGAACCGAGGCAGCAGCCTTGCCGAGGCAGGAGGATAAGGCGAGGACTTCGCCGCGCCCCAGACCGGAAGTCGTAAGGGGAACGACAACGAAGATCCTGACAGGTTGCGGGAACCTCTACATCACTATAAACGAAGATGAGAACGGGATGCCTTTCGAGGTATTCACCCAGATGGGCAAGGCCGGCGGATGTTCGGCCAGCCAACTCGAGGCGATAGGCAGGCTGGTATCCCTTGCCTTGCGCTGCGGCCTCGATACGCATTCCATAATAGAACAGCTCAACGGCATACGCTGTCCCAACCCTTCGTGGGAAAAAGGCGGCAGGATATTCTCATGCGCCGATGCCCTGGCAAAGGTGATAGAAAGGCGCCTGCTCAATACCAAAAAACCCGCGGAAGTGCCTTCGGAGACGGTAGCGGAGCAACCTAAAGCCAAGAATAAACTTGGTAATGTGGTAGGGGTTTGCCCGGATTGCGGCGGCGCGCTGCAGCATGTCGAAGGCTGCATGGTGTGCAAGGGTTGCGGTTATTCCAAGTGCGGTTAAATGATTAGGTCAGATCGCTGGATAAAGAAGATGGCCCTCGAGGCCGGGATGATCGAACCGTTCCTGGACCATCAGGTCTCGGAGGGCCATATAAGTTACGGGCTGTCGAGTTTCGGCTACGACATACGCGTCCATGATGAATACAAGGTCTTTGTCGGAACGGGCAACCCCGTCATGGACCCGAAGAATATCGATCCCCATTCCTTTATAGACTTCAAGGGCAAGGAATGCGTCATCCCGCCCAACTCTTTTGTGCTGGCGCGTTCGTTCGAGTACTTTAGGATACCCGAAAAAGTAATAGCCATATGTTTCGGGAAATCCACGTATTGCCGTTGCGGGATACTTACAAATATCAGTCCTCTTGAGCCTACATGGGAAGGATTCCTGACAATGGCTGTATCTAACACAACGCCGCATCCCGCAAAGATATATTCCCACGAGGGGATAGCCCAGCTGCTCTTCTATGAAGGAGAGGAAGTCCCGGAGGTCACTTATAAGGACAGGAAAGGCAAGTACCAGGCGCAGCAGGGGATAGTCCTGCCGAAGGTGGTGCGATAAAGGGGCATGTAATTGAAGTTCATCTTACCCGTTTCCGATCTTAACCTCGAACATACGCTGGAGTGCGGCCAGGCTTTTCGCTGGGAGGACTTCGGCGGCTGTTATGCAGGCGTTATAGGCAAAGCGATAGTCAAGGTTTCCCTTGGCGGATCCGGGCTGGCGGTGGAGACAAGCTCGCCTGTGAACAGGGATGATATTGCGCGTTACTTCGGCCTCGATGAAGACCTGACTTCCATATATAAGCAAATAGGAAGAGATCCTCACGTAAAAAAAGCCATAGACAGGTTCCGCGGCTTGAGGATACTTAACCAGGACCGCTGGGAATGCCTGGCATCTTTTATACTTTCTTCGTATACGAACATACCGCGCATAAAGAAGATGATAGCGGGCCTGTCCGTAAGGTTCGGCCAACGGCTTGTCCTGGGTGATCTGGAAAGATATTCCTTTCCCGGAGCGGACAGTATAGCGCGTGCGGACCTGAGAACCCTAAGGTCCCTGGGGCTCGGTTTCAGGGCCGGATATTTAAAAAATACCGCCCGGATGGTGTCCGAGAAAGCCATTGACTTGGATGCTGTCGGGGAATTAAACTATGAGCAGGCCAAGAAGGCGCTTATATGCCTTAGAGGGGTAGGAGATAAAGTTGCGGATTGCGTTTTATTGTTTTCTTTCGGCAAGTATGAAGCCTTTCCCGTGGATGTTTGGATAAAGAGGGGCATAGAGAGATTATATTTCGAAGGCAGGGACACTTCTCCTAAGGCGGTTGCGGAATTCGCGCGGTCCCGGTTCGGTCCATATGCAGGCTACGCGCAGGAATATCTTTATCATTATCTCAGGCATGAAAGGGGGTAGTTTATGATCGAGGAGTTCAGGAGAAAGACCAATGTCGGTATATTGTGCGGTATGCTCGCGCAGGTAATCGGGTTCGCCGCAAGCTATTATATTAACATAGGTATTGTGATGTGGGTGGCAGCCGTTTTCGCATGGGGCGGGATATTATTGTTCATATGGGGATTATGGAATTATGCCAGGGGTAAGGGATATAGAGGGACATGGGGCTTGCTTGGATTGTTGAGCGTCTTCGGACTTATTATACTGGCTTTTTTCCCCGACAGGAAGAAAGGGGCTTAAGGTGATAAAGGGCTTTGCCGTATATCTGTTGGCTGCCGTAGTGGTTTTTTTGCAGCCATGTGTTACTGCAGAGGTCCTCGAGAAAGATATGAAGTTCGGCGATACGGTCTTTTCCCGGGGTACGCAGGTAGGCTATTATAAATCCGGGAAGGTTTACTGGGTCCATCCGAAGAGGCCCGTTACCGTAAACGGCCTCAGGGCCGCCGCCAATTATAATATCGTGTTTTACCCTTCAGGAAAGGTCAAGCAGATCCGCCTTGCATCCCAGACCGTCATTGACGGAAAGAAATGTGCGGCTAATTACCTGACGGAATTGTACGAATCGGGTAAATTATATATCTGGCCGCTCG
Source organism: Candidatus Omnitrophica bacterium UBA6215 (assembly GCA_002421665.1). Taxonomy (GTDB): domain Bacteria; phylum Omnitrophota; class Gorgyraeia; order Pluralincolimonadales; family Pluralincolimonadaceae; genus UBA6215. The sequence goes on along the minus strand of DISH01000007.1, from coordinate 73,679 downwards.
CCGAACCTACGACCATCGAAGGTATAAAACTCCATAACCGGGATTTTGCGATACTTTCCGAGGACGGGAATCTTATGGGCATGATGATACACCAGCAGGTAACGATTAAAGGGCAGAAATATATGCCTAATGCCGAGATCTATCTTAATCCCGACGGCACAGTCAAGGAAGTAAAACAGCTAGAGAGCGGAGTGCATTATTACTGAAACCTTCCTGAGGCTTCCTGGAGTTTCCTGATGAAGCCTTTGTACATAAGGTCCGTTTCCAAACCAAGGGCCCTGGCTTTTCTAACATCACCCCAGGCCTTGTCGTATTCTTCCGTATCATAATAAACCCGGGCCCTGTTGAAATATGCGTCAGTGTATTTAGGGTCGATAGCTATAGCTGACGTGAAGTCCGAGATCGCCTCGGCATACATCTGTTTGTAGGCATATGATAATGCGCGCCCGTAATACGCGGCTGCGTATTTCGGATCTATCCTTATAGTCTGGGTGAAATCCATTATCGAGCGGTCATAATCTTCCTTATATCTGTACGCGAATCCCCTTACATAGTAAGCGCCGGAACATCTTGGCTCTATCCTGAGTATCTCGTTACATTTTTCGATAGTTTTATCATAATCTCCGGCGCACAACATCTGGCTCGCCTGTGTCATCATCTGCATTATGGTCCTTGTATCGGCCGGCCGGGTCTCCTGCGGCAGCAATACCGCTATAAGGCAAAAAATTGCGCTCACAAAATATTTTTCGGGGTATTTCATCACTGTCTCCGCGTTTGTTTTTACGATTATAGCATATTGATCTTACGCGGTATAGGAATTTATTGCTAAATCTGGAAAAAGTGCTTGACAAAAAATATATTTATGTTATAAATAAAGACAAACAGGGATAGTAGTTGAGATAAAAACCTGAAAGGAGGGGGTAAGATGGATCAGGGAGGACAGGCAGTCCAGATTATTCTCGATACCTGGAGCCAGGTATGGAGTAATTTAGCGCTCTACCTTTCGAAAATAATCGTCGCGTTAATTGTATTCATAGCCGGTATAATAATCGCGAAGGTTATTGAGAAGGTGGTAGTACAAGTCCTTAAAGTTGCTCGTTTTGATGTCTTATCTGAGAAGGCGGGGATCGCCAGCATTCTTGCCAAAGGTGAGATCAAGCATACCTTATCCGAACTTATCGGTGTGGTCATCTACTGGCTTATGGCGTTGGTGGTCGTGATAATAACCCTCAACCTTGTGAATCCAAATCCGGATGTTATGGCGGGCAGCTTCCTTGATGGAGCAGTAAAATACGCGGGCATGGTGATCTTGAGCATATTTGTGCTCGTACTCGGCCTCTTCTTCGCCGCTCTGATAGGTTCCATAGTCAGGACGACGGCATCCAATGCCGGCGTTGCTTCGGCAAAGAATCTCGGCCAGATAGCCCAGATATCAATAGTAGTAATTACGGTTCTAACCGTTCTCCCGATGTTGGGCGTCAGGACTTTCATCCTGGACACGGCGGTGGTAGTAGCCTTGGCCGCCACCGGTCTGGCCTTAGGGTTAGCCTTTGGCCTCGGCTCGAAAGATATAGCCGGCAAGATGATGTCTGAGATCGTCGACAAATGGAAGAAAAAATAGGTTAGGGAGGGACTGGTACCAAAAGTTGGATATTTTCAACTAGCACTTTAAAAGAAGGGACTTCTAAATGGGGAAGTCCCTTCTTTTTTTGTATCCCCGGACGAGGATTATGGCAAATATTGGAGCAAAAAAAAAGAAGGCGCGCAAGATAGTGGGCTTGACCTACGACATCAAGCCGGACTATATATTGAAGGATTCCGATCCCGAGGATGCCAATGCGGAGTTTGACCATCCGGATACTATAGAGGTCATAAAAGACGCTATAGAATCGGGTGGGCATAAGGTCGTCAAGATCGGTAACGTAAGGAATCTCTTGCGCCGCATCAAGAAACTGGATGTCGACATAGTATTTAATATTGCCGAAGGGCTGTCGGGCCGCAACAGGGAATCCGAAGTACCCGTGATTTTGGAGATGGAAGGAATACCTTTTGTCGGCGCAGACGGCCTCAGTTTAGGGCTGACCCTCGATAAGGTAATGGCGAAGAAAGTGCTGATGTCCGAAGGCGTGCCGACCCCGTCTTTTTTCCAGGTATCCGATGCCGGGAAGGTAGACGGAACGGGCGCAGACTTCCCGCTTATAGTAAAACCCCGACAGGAGGGTTCAAGCAAGGGGATAAGCGATAAGTCTATCGTAAAGAACAGGAAAGACCTTATCAGGCAGGCGGAATGGGTTATACGTACGTATAAACAGCCTGCTTTGGTGGAGAGTTTCATAACAGGTTCGGAATTCACCGTTCCCGTGATCGGCAACGGCAAGGATGCCGAGGCCCTTCCGGTCGTCCAGATAAGCATCAACGGGAAGACCAACCTCGGAGACCTGTGTTACACATTTTCCAGGATACACTCGAATACGTTGTGCTATGTATGCCCTTCCAGGATAACAAGGGCGTTGGAGAAAAAACTCAAGGATGTCGCGCTGAAGGCATATAATGCCGTGGAGTGCAGGGATTTTGGCAGGGTCGATATAAGAGTGGATAAGCGCGGCAACCCGTATGTCCTGGAGATCAATCCGTTGCCCTCTTTATCTACCGAGGATGTTTTTATGGTGGTTGCAAGGTACATGAAGATATCTTATAACAGTATCATAAACAGGATCATCGACTGCGCGTTGGAAAGGTACGGTATGTTATAGATGGGCCAAAAAGTGGCTTTCACTTATAATCTCAAAAGGAAGGTAGAGGAAGGGCTTCCGGATGATTATTATTCGGAATTTGACAGCAAGGAGACCATAGAAGCGATCGCAAACGGATTGCGTTCGAGGGGGAACGAAGTATTCCTGGTTGAGGCCGATAAAGGGCTCCTTAATTGGCTCCAGTCTAACAAGATAGATATAGTTTTTAACATAGCCGAAGGGATAAACGGCGAGTCCAGGGAGGCGCAGGTTCCGGCCATCCTGGATTTTTTAGGCGTACCATATACCGGTTCGGGGGTCCTTGCCCTCAGCGCTTCTCTTGACAAGGCATTTACTAAAAAGATATTCGAACAGGCCGGGATACCCACACCGCGCTACAAGCTTATAGAAGAGCCGGCTGAAATATCCGATGAGGGCCTCAGGTATCCGTTAATAGTCAAGCCGAACAGGGAAGGCTCGGGGAAAGGAATAACCATAACAAGCGTGGTCCGTAACAGGGCAGAACTCGAGAAAGAGGTCTGTAAGACTTACAAGACATACCGGCAGGAGATACTTGTCGAAGAGTTTATAGAAGGAAGGGAATTGACGGTCGGCATAATAGGTAATTCACCCCCCGCGGTGCTCCCTATATTGGAGATAGATTTTTCTAATTGCAGGGCTTCGGGCGAGTTTTTCTATACATGGAAGGTCAAGGAATTCGAGAAAGAGGTCGAAGACAGTAAGGGATTGAGCCCCATATGGCATTGTCCCGCAAGGCTGACGAAGCAGGAAGAGGCCTTGGTGGGAGATACGGCCATAAAGGCATTCAACGCCTTGGGCTGCGTAGACCTTTCACGGGTGGATATAATACTGGACAAGGAAGGGGTGCCTTATGTGTTGGAGATAAACCCTCTTCCCGGGCTCGATCCGATCGATTCAAATTTTCCTTTTATTGCCAAATGCGCGGGTCTGGATTATCCCGCCCTGATGAACAGGATACTGGATGTGGCGATCGAAAGACATACGAAAAACGGTAGTCTCGTCCTACACGAAAGGAGCCTGCGTTGATAACTTCCGCTAATTCCATAGCCGAGCATTGGAAGGATGTGCCTGAAACGGATTGGGAAGATTGGCATTGGCAGATCAGGAACAGGATCATGACCTATGACGGCCTTAAGGAAGTCATCAAACTTACCCCTTCGGAGGAGATAGGCGTCAAGAGGAGCAAGGGAAGGCTCTTGATGGCCATAACCCCGTATTGGCTGTCCATGATAGATACCATGAGGCCGACTTGCCCGATAAGGAAGCAGTGCATACCCGCGTCCGAGGAATTCGATGTTTCCCCCAACGACATGGAAGATCCGTGCGGCGAGGATAAGGATTCTCCCGTACCCGGGCTTGTCCACAGGTACCCGGACAGGGTCCTGCTCCTGGTCACGGAAAAGTGCGCGATGTATTGCCGTCATTGCACCAGGCGCAGGATAGTAGGCTCCGAAGCGCACCTTACCAGCCCCCAAAACTTCGAAAAAGCATACGAATACCTTAAGGCGAACCGCAGGATACGCGACGTTCTGATCTCCGGCGGAGATCCTCTCATGCTCCCGGACGAGACCTTGGAGGATATACTCAAGAATCTCAGGGCCATACCTAACATAGAGTTTATACGCCTCGGGACAAGGATGCCGGTGACGGTGCCGATGAGGGTGACCGAAAATCTTGTATCCATGTTCAAAAAATACGGGCCTATATGGATATCCCTGCATTTTAACCACCCTAAAGAGATCACGAAGCGCTGTAAAAAGGCTTGTGACATGCTTGTAGAGTCCGGTATACCTCTCGGCAGCCAGACAGTACTTTTGCGCGGTGTCAATGACAGGCTTTCCACTATGCGCAGGCTTATGCACGAGCTCTTAAAGGCGCGTGTACGCCCGTATTACATATACCAGTGCGATCCGGCTAAAGGAATAAGCCATTTCAGGACGCCTATATCCACCGGTATAAACATAATGGAGAAACTTCGCGGGCATACTTCCGGATATGCCGTGCCCACTTATGTGGTCGATGCGCCAGGAGGGGGCGGAAAGATACCCGTAGCGCCCAATTATGTCATATCGCAGCAGAAGGGCGCCTTTACCCTCAGGAATTATGAGGGACAGATATTTACCTATTATGAACCTATCGAGGATGGGGAGATAACCAGGCTTGTCCCGTCCGTAGCAAAACAAAATAAGACCGCCGCAAAAGAATCCAAACCGTCAGAGTCTAAGACGGCTGCGGCATAAGACAATGAACAGCAGAGTATTTTCCCTTTCTGCCGTTGTTTTGGTTTTCTTATTCTTTGTCTGCGGATGCGGCCCCCGTCAGAATATCGAAGAGATCAAATCCGCTCTCGTGGATTTTGATCCGTCTTTCAAGGAAGTCCTGGATAAGAAAGCGGATATCGATGCCCAGATAGAGACCCTTAAGGGTGAATTCAGGACAAGACAGGGAGAGGTCAATTCAAAAATAATGGAATTGGAAGAAGAGCTTAAGGCCGCAAGGAAAGAGCTCTACGCAAAGACAAAGGAGCTGTCTTCACGACTTGAGCCGGACAGGCAGAGAGTAAATCTTAAAATAGAAGAGATAAAGATGAAGCTGGCGGGCAAGGAAGCCCGCGCGGCTTCCATTAAGAGCTCCATAAAGAACCAGAACGGATTGCTCGGGAACAAGAAGCTGAACCTTTCGGACCAGGAACAGGCGGAATTGCGCGGCAGCATAGAGAAATCGATGCGGGAGCTGACTCCTTTAGAGGAAGAGATAGCCGTTCTCCGCCGGGAGATACAGCTCTACAGGCAGGAATCCCGCCTTCTAAAATACTGATACATTGTTTTAAGCCCACCGATTTGGTAAAATGTCCCTATAGGAGAAAATATGGCTAAAATTAAGCGTGTCCTGATCAGCGTTTCAGACAAAAAAGGCATAGTAGATTTCGCCAAGGGCCTCGAGAAACTCGGTGTTGAGATAATCTCTACGGGAGGGACGGCCAAGGCCCTTCGCGAAAACAAGATAAAGATAAAGGCCGTTTCGGATGTCACCGGTTTTCCCGAGATGCTCAGCGGCCGCGTCAAGACCCTGCATCCCAAGATACACGGAGGGATCCTTGCTATACGCAGCGAGCGTGAGCATATGGCGCAGGTAAAGAAGCATAAGATCGGCCTGATAGACATGGTTGTGGTCAATCTCTATCCCTTTGAGGAGACCGTCCGTAACCCTAAGGTAAAACTTACAGACGCCATTGAGATGATAGATATAGGCGGGCCTGCGATGCTGCGTTCGGCGGCCAAGAACTACCGGGACGTGGCCGTGGTATGCAACCCCGACAGGTACCTCAGGATATTGATGGAGCTGCAGGAGAAAGGCTGCTGCTTATCGGAGGAGACGCTCGAAACGCTGGCCGTTGAAGCATTCGGCCACACCGCAAAATACGATGCCGGCATCTACTCCTTCCTGGGCGGGAAATTCGCCCCCCTTAAGGACAAGTTCCCCGAGATCCTCCACCTGGTATTCGAGAGGGCCCAGGGCCTGCGTTACGGGGAGAATCCGCATCAGAAAGCCGCATTTTATGCTGATTCAGCCAAGCCCAAGTACGGTTTCGGCGGCATGAAACAGCTGCACGGGAAGGAACTTTCTTTCAATAATTTCCTCGACCTGCAGGGCGCTATACAGATAGCCAACGATTTCCAAACGCCTACGGCCTGTGTAGTAAAGCATAATTCTCCCTGCGGCGTGGCTTCTTCTACAAAACTTGATAAGGCATACAAGGATGCTTTTGCCTGCGACCCGCTTTCCGCATTTGGCGGAATAATCGGCCTAAACAGGAAGGTTGACGTGAAGACCGCGAAGGCCATAACGGAATCCGGTTTCATGGAATGCGTTATAGCCCCGGCTTACGACACGGGCGCCCTTGATATATTGAAAGAAAAAAAGAACCTCAGGGTCATAGAATACGGATATCCGCATGACCGCTCTGATAAAGGTATATACTCGTGCGACCTGAAGAAGATAGAGGGCGGTCTTTTGCTCCAGGAACAGGACCTTATGGATGCCGGTCCGGAGGATCTTAAGACGGTGACAAGAAGGAAGCCTTCCGCCGCACACTTGAAATCCCTTATCTTTGCCTGGAAAGTCGCCAAGTATGTCAGGTCTAACGCCGTAGTGGTAGCCAGGGACGAAAGGACTGTCGGTATAGGGGGCGGTCAGCCAAGCAGGGTCGATTCGGCCAGGATAGCTGTAAGGAAGGCCGGCAAGGAAGCAAAGGGAGCCTGTCTTGCCACCGACGGGTTTTTTCCCAAGCCTGATTCGGTCCAGTTGGCCGGAAAGGCCGGGATATCGGCGATAATGCAGCCGGGCGGTTCGATCAAGGACGAAGATTCCATAAAGGCCGCCGACAAAGCCGGTATAGCCATGGTAATGACCGGAATACGGCATTTCAGGCATTGATCAATGACGTATCAGGAAGCGATACGATACCTCGAATCCTTCATTGATTATGAAAAGAACTCGGATTTCAATTACCAGGGCGCGATGAAATTAAGCAGGGTTCGCGCCCTGCTCGACGGCCTCGGTAACCCGCAGAAAAATTTCAAGACCATACATGTCGCCGGCACAAAAGGCAAAGGATCCACCTGTGCCTTTATTTATTCAATCCTAAAGGAAAGCGGGGTGAAAGCGGGATTATATACATCCCCGCACCTTATAAATTTCAGCGAGCGCATAAGAGTATCGTTCCCCAGGGACAGGGCGATAAACGAGCAGGAGATAGCCGCCCTTGTCGGCAGGATAAAACTGTTCGTGGATAACTTCTCGAAATCCTCAAAGTTCGGCCCGCCGTCGTTTTTTGAGGTCTACACGGCCCTGGCATTACTGTTCTTCGGGATAAAAAAGGTAGAAGTGGCGGTAGTGGAGGTAGGGATGGGCGGAAGGCTTGATGCAACGAATATAGTAGACCCCCTGGCCATAGGCATAACCCCTATAAGTTTTGACCACACCGACAAGCTCGGCAAGACCCTGGAAGCGATATCAAAAGAGAAATGCGGGATCATTAAGGACGGTTGTACCGTTGTTACCGCACAGCAGGACCCCGCCGTTATGTCGTGCATAACCGGTGCGGCTTCCGCCAAGAACGCTAAACTGTATGCGGTTGGCAGGGATATATCATATGAGATCGTGGAATTTGACGAGCATGGCCAGACTTTCAATGTCCGGGGCCTGTCAGGAGACTACCCGATGCTCAGGACACCGTTGCTCGGCAGGCATCAGGCGGCGAATGCCGCGACCGCTATAGGCATAATTGAGTCCCTTGCAGATAAGGGTATGACCGTCTCCTCGCGCGATATAGCCAAAGGCGTCCAAAATGTCAGGTGGCCGGGAAGACTTCAGGTATTCGGGAACTCGCCCCTGGTGGTTCTCGATGGCGCGCAGAACGAGGCTTCAGCGAAAGCCTTGCGCGATTCCGTAAAAGAGATATTCAAGTATAAAAGACTGTTGATGGTCTTCGGGGTCTCTTCGGGCAAGGACATAGCCGGGATATCGGCGAACCTGTTCCCGATAGCCGACAGTATATTCCTTACGACTGCAGCTACACCGCGTGCTATCCCGCCCGAAAAGGTCAAGGCGGACGTTCCCGGCTACGCAGATAAATATGTATCGACTTTTAATGTCAAAGAAGCCGTAGAGCTGGCCCTGAGGGAGGCCGGGCCTTCCGACATGGTCCTGGTGACCGGCTCGCTGTTCGTAGTCGGGGAAGCGCTTGACTACCTTGGGAAAAAGGCCGGCAATTATGAACAAACAGCATAAAATAGATATGGAAGACACTATAGCGGCTATATCCACCCCCATCGGAGAATCCGCTATAGGTATCGTCCGCTTGAGCGGAAACCGCTGCCTTGAGATCGCCGGCAGGATTTTCAGGTCCAAGACGGGGAAAGCGCCTTCTACTTTCAAGTCATTTACCATTCATTACGGCCGGGTCATGGACGGTGATTTGGATGTAGACGAAGCCCTGCTGGCGGTAATGCGGGCACCGAAGAGCTACACGAAAGAGGACATGGCAGAGATAAGCTGTCACGGGGGAGTGGTGCCGCTCAGGAAAGTCCTTTCCGGAGCTTTGAGGGCCGGCGCCAGGCTTGCCGAACCCGGAGAGTTCACCAGGCGCGCTTTCATCAATGGGAGGATAGACCTTGCCCAGGCCGAGGCCGTTCTTGACATCATAAGATCGAAGACGGACAGTTCTATGGCCATGGCCCTGGAACGGCTTGATGGAGGGCTTTCTGCCGCGGTCAAGGGCATAAAAGACGAGGTAATATCCATATTGGCGGGAGTAGAGGCGTCCGTTGACTTTCCCGAGGAGGACCTCGAGATAATATCCGAGGCCTGCACGAAAGAAAGGCTTGGATCCGTCCTTTTTTCCCTTAAAAAACTGGCCGACAGCGCCAATAAAGGTATAATAATGCGCGAAGGGGTTTCCTGCGTAATATGCGGGAAACCGAACGTCGGAAAATCCAGCCTGCTCAACGCCCTCCTGAAAAAAGAGAGGGCTATAGTGACCCATGTGCCGGGTACCACAAGGGATTCTATAGAGGAATATGCAGATATCGAAGGAATACCTTTCAGGCTTATCGATACTGCGGGAATAACCTCCAGCGCGGATATCGTGGAGAAGCAGGGGATCATAAGAAGCCGCGAGCATATCAAGAATGCTTCTCTGGTAATGCTTGTGCTGGATGCGGGAGTACCGCTTAGCGGCGAAGACACCGCATTGCTCAAGGATACGGAAGGCAGGCCGCGCATAATAGTGATCAATAAGTCGGACTTACCCCGCAAGATAGATTTCAAGGCCCCGGGAACTGTTGAGGTTTCCGCCAAAAAAGGTTATGCTATAGATAAGTTGAGGACTGCCATGGCCGAGGCCGTCTTCGGAGGCGCCGTAATCGGACAAGAGGGCTGCGCGATCTCTAACCTCAGGCAGAAAGAGGCTTGCAGGCAGGCCGCAGAAGCGGCAAGCAGGGCCCTGGGGGCCGTTGAAGGAGGGCAATCCGCCGAGTTGGCGGCGGTCGACATAAGGGAATGCCTTGACCATATAAGTGAAATAGCGGGAGAGACTTTCGACGAGGATATCCTCGACAGGGTCTTCTCGAGTTTCTGTATAGGAAAATAGAGGAGAGCATAGATGGACAAAAAGAAGATAATGAAGGCAGTGTATATGATATTGGAAGCGGTCGGAGAAGACCCTAAACGGAAGGACCTGCTGGAGACCCCGCGCAGGGTAGCCGAGATGTACGAGGAGATATTTTCAGGGATAAAGGAGAACCCCGCTAAAGAACTCGAGGTGGTTCTCGACCAGAAACATGAGGAGATAATATTGTTAAAAGGCATACCTTTGTATTCGGTTTGTGAGCACCATCTTCTGCCGTTCCTGGGAAGGGCGCATATAGCCTATATACCCAGGGAGGGAAGGGTTACCGGTTTGAGCAAACTGGGAAGGGCTATAGATATACTTGCGAAGAGACCGCAGGTCCAGGAAAGATTGACCACGCAGATCGCCGAGGTTATAATGAAGGTATTGAAACCGCGCGGGTGCATGGTTGTCATAGAGGCCGAACATCTATGCATGTCAATGAGGGGCTTGAAGAAGCCGGGCATATCTACCGTTACAAGTGCCGTAAGGGGGGTCTTCAGGGAGAACGAGAAGACGCGCGCCGAAGCCCTTGCCCTTATGCATTCGTCCTAAAAAGTGATATCCAACAAGGGTAAAATATAGTATAATATTCGGCAAATGGATAACTCATTACTCGCTTTATTCCAGAACAAGGTCTTTATTTCCACCGTCCTTAGCTGGATCACCGCGCAGGCGTTGAAGATAATAATAAATACCATAAAAGAGAAGAAGTTCAACTTCAGGTGGGTTGTCGGTACCGGCGGAATGCCAAGCGCCCACTCGGCAGGGGCCATGGCTTTGGCGACCTCAGTGGGCATACAGGAAGGCTTTGGTTCGACCATTTTTATCGCTACGCTGGTGTTTGCCATGGTTATAGCTTTTGACGCACAGGGCGTAAGGCGCGCAACAGGCCAGCAGGCCGAGATACTGAACAAGATAATGGACGACATATATTGGAGAAGGAAGATACAGGAAGACAGGCTTAAGGAACTTATAGGGCATACGCCTTTTGAGGTATTTGTCGGTTCCTTTTTGGGGATAGTAATAGCTACACTCGTGATGGTATAGAAAGGGGAAGCGTTAAAAGATGAAATTCAGGACTTATATCCCGATCGCAATCGTTATAATCATAGCGATAGCACTGGCTGTGTTCGTCCTGCCCAAGTTATCCATAGGGTCTAAGGAATCCGGCCTGATAAACAGCGCCAGGTCTCTTGATAAGGACGGCAAGGCCGATGAGGCCATAAAAGAACTTGAAAAAGTCGTGGCGGAATATCCCGAGAGCAAGAAGGCCGGAGAGGCGCTTATTGTGCTCGGTGCCATTTACGAGAAACAGGGAAAGCTTGTCGACGCGCGCGATTCTTATAAAAAAGCCTTTGAGTCATATCCCGATGCCGATATAGTCAAGGATGCCGGGCCTAAGATAGAAGAGTTGAACATGGAGATACTCTTCTCGCCCTATGTGGATAGCTGCAGCAAGGAGTATACGGTGCAGGCCGGCGATTCGCTGGTCAAAATAGCCAAGGTGTTCGGCACTACGGTAGAATTATTAAGGAGATCTAATAATATATCTGGCAACACGATAAGGCTGGGCCAGAGGCTTAAGGTCGTAACGGTCAGGTTCAGCGTGGTCGTGGATAAGTCCCAGAACCTGCTTATGCTCAAACAGAACGATGATGTCATAAAGACATATAAGGTATCGACGGGGACAAATAACTGCACCCCCGTCGGGACGTTCAGGATAACCACGAAACTTGTCGATCCGGTCTGGTACAAGGACGGGAAGGCCATACCCCCTACTTCACCGGAGAACATACTTGGGACCCGCTGGATGGGTTTTGACAAGGAAGGCTACGGCATACACGGAACTACCGATCCCGGTTCCTTAGGGAAACAGGCTACTGCCGGGTGCGTCAGGATGCGGAATCCCGAAGTCGAGGAGCTTTATGATATCCTTCCCGAAGGCACGGAAGTCACAATAGTGGACTGAAGCCCATAATATGAACGGAACCGGTCTGGATTTCGAGAAACCCATCCTGGAACTTGAGCGCAAGATCGAAGAGCTCAAGAAATTCACTTCTTCCGAGAATATCGACCTCTCATCCGAGATAAAGAAGCTGGAAGACAAGCTTGACAAAGTCAAGCATGAGGTCTTCGAGTCGCTTACCCCCTGGCAGAGGGTCCAGATAGCGCGGCATCCAAAGAGGCCTTATACCCTGGATTATATAAGCCTTATGATGGCAGATTTTACCGAGGTGCATGGGGACAGGGTGTTCGGGGACGATAAGGCGCTCATCTGCGGTTTTGCCAGGATAGACGATACCAAAGTCGTGGTCATGGGACACCAAAAGGGTCGCGATACAAAAGAGAACCTTATGAGGAATTTCGGTTCCGCGCATCCCGAAGGTTACAGGAAAGCCATGAGGGTAATGAAGATGGGCGAAAAGTTCAAGCTCCCCATAGTAGTTTTCATAGATACCCCCGGGGCATATCCCGGTATAGGAGCCGAAGAGAGAGGGCAGGCTGAGGCCATTGCCCTTAACCTGATGGAGATGGCCAGGATCAGGGTGCCTATAGTCTGCTACGTTATTGGAGAAGGCGGTTCTGGCGGTGCGCTGGGTGTAGGTATCGGCGACAGGATTTGTGTACTTGAAAATGCGTATTACTCGGTTATATCTCCGGAAGGCTGCGCGGCGATCCTGTGGAAGGACAGGACAAGGGCTCCTGATGCCGCCAAAGCCCTTAAGCTCACGGGCCAGGAACTCCTGGAACTCGGGCTCATAGATGAAGTTGTGGCTGAGCCGCTTGGCGGTGCGCATCGCGATCCCCAGAAGATGGCCGCTTCTATCAAGGAGTCTGTGAAGAAACATTTGAAAGAACTTTCAGAGGCCGCTCCTGATGACCTCCTGGAAGCCAGGTACGAAAAATACAGGAAGATAGGAGCTTTTTCGACCGAATGAAGCGCATGAGATTCGAGATACCGAGTGATCCCAAGCATATAAAGACCGCATCAACAAAACTTGCCGATTTCCTGGAAGGAATGGAGTTCTCAAAAGAGTCCCTTTTCGACCTGAGGCTTTGCCTGGAAGAGGCCGTGATCAACGCGATAAAATACGGTAACAAACTTGACAGCGGGCTTCCCGTGGTTATCGAATACCTCATTTCAGACGGGAACCTGGAGGTCATAGTAAGGGACAAAGGCAAGGGTTTTAAATTCGACACCGTCCCTGACCCGCGCTCCGAAGAGAATATACTCAAACACGGCGGGAGAGGGCTCTTTCTTATAAAGAACCTGATGGATAAAGTTGAATTTAATGATAGCGGAAATGAGATAAAGATGATAAAATCCATTACTGGAGGAAAACCCAATGGTGATCAAAGAAAAACAGTCGGGTGATGTCGTAGTTTTGACGGTTGACGGAGAGATAAATTTCAACTCTTCCCCGGAATTCAGGAAGTCCTTCCTGAAAGTGCTCGATTCGAAGAACCTTAAAGTTGTGGTCAACCTCTTGAATGTCGCCTATGTGGATTCTTCCGGGCTTGCGACACTGGTTGAAGCCCATCAGAAGATAAAGAGCGCGGGCGGCAAATTAAAGCTCACTAATCTTTCCCCTAAAGTAAAAGGTCTGTTCGAGATAACCAAGCTGGAGAAGCTTTTTGATATCCAGCCGAACGAAGAAGACGCGGTCAAATCGTTCTAGGACAACGCGAGGCGGCAGATGAGTATATTTCAGTCCATAGGTAGGATGACCCTTAACGCGGGCGCGGCGATATGGGACGTATTTGAGCTGTTTTTCAACACGTTGTATTGGCTTTTTTTTGCCCCATTCAGGGGTAAATTCATCGGAAGGCGTTATATATTCGCCCAGATGGTCTTCGCGGGCGTGCAATCTTTGCTTATCGTATTTTTCGTCGCGCTTTTTATCGGCATGGTCCTTGCCATGCAGGGCGCCTACCAGCTCAACCAACTCGGGGCGGTCAAGTTCGTGGCCGCTCTCATAAGCGTCTCGATGTGCCGCGAGATCGGGCCTATCCTTATAGCGCTTGTGGTAGCCGGGCGTGTCGGTTCCGCAATAGCCGCGGAGTTGGGTACAATGAAGGTCACCGAGCAGATAGAGGCGCTTGAGACGATGGCGCTTAACCCCATAAGGTTCCTGGTAGTCCCCCGTTTTCTCGCCCTGATAGTCATGCTTCCCGCGCTTACGATCATGGGAGACCTCATAGGCATGATCGGCGGTTATATAGTGGGCGTATACAATCTCAAGATAAACCCCGGCCTGTACATAAAGACAAATTTTGAATTCCTGGTCATGAAAGACGTCATGACCGGTCTGCTCAAGAGTGTTGTATTCGGGATGATAATAGCCCTTATAGGATGTTATGAGGGCCTCAATACAAAGGGCGGCGCCGAAGGCGTCGGACGCTCGACGACCATGAGCGTCGTCATCAGTTTCATCCTTATAATACTGGCCGACGCCGTTTTGACCGGTATATTCTATTTCTCGAACGTATAGCGGTATAATGCCATGACCGAAAAAAGAGAAACCGTAATAAAAGTAGAGAATCTCGAGAAGAATTTCGACGGCCGTAAGGTCCTCGACGGTATCAATCTCGAGGTCTATAAGAGCGAGACGCTTGTCATTGTCGGAGGCTCCGGATGCGGCAAGTCAACGCTCCTGCGCCATATCATCGGGCAGTTGAAGCCGGACAAGGGAAGGGTATCCCTCTTCGGGCAGGATATCACCCGCGCGAACGAGGACAAGATGGACTGCGTCAGGAAAAGGTTCGGCATGCTTTTCCAGTCTGCCGCGCTGTTCGATTCATTGACGGTGGAGGAGAACATTGCCCTGCCGATGAAAGAGCATACCAAGCTCGACGACCATATCATCAAGATAATGGTAAAGATGAAACTGAACCAGGTCGGCCTGCGCGGTTTCGGGCACCTCATGCCGTCGCAGCTCTCGGGCGGCATGAAGAAACGCGTCGGCCTTGCCCGTGCGATAGCCCTTGATCCGGAGATAATATTTTACGATGAGCCTTCCGCGGGACTCGATCCCGTGGTCACAGCCGTCGTGGACAAATTGATCCTTGACCTCGGTTCCGCGTTATCTATTACGTCCGTCGTCGTGACCCATGATATGAATTCCGTCTTCAGGATAGCCGACAGGATAGTCATGCTCTATAAGGGCAAGGTGCTGCAGATAGGTACCAAGGAAGAGATAAAGAACTCAAAGAATGAATATATACAACAGTTTATAAACGGTACCATAGAGGGGCCGATGCAGTTCTTTGCGCCGGACGAAGGTTATCTGGAAGAGCTTACAAAATAAAAGGAGTCACGTATGATCAATATCAATAATGAAACAAAGACCGGGGTAGTGGTCGTCGCCGCGGCGTTGGTTTTTCTTTACATATTTACTTCGATGGGAGGGATAAAAAAAGGGAAGGACGACTATAAGCTGAACGTAATATTCGATTATGTCAGCGGGCTCGAGGATAAAGCCCCGGTGAAGCTGGCGGGCGTGGAAATCGGAGAAGTGGAAAAGGTCAGCCATACCTATAAAGATGACGAGACCAAGGTCCTCGTGAGCCTCATATTGAGCGGTGATGCAAAGGTAAGACAGGACTCCAAGATAAGGATAAGCACCACGGGTCTTATAGGCGAGAAGTATATAGAGATAACCGGCGGGTCCAAAGGGTCGCCGTTCGTGGCAAAAGGCTCTACTATAACGGGTATAGATCCTTTTGAGATGGAAGAGCTTATAGAGATGGGTAAGACCCTTGCCGCCAGGCTCGACTCGGCGATGCAGGACCTCCAGAAGCTGATGAATGACGCGGACGGCGTGCTTGTAGACAATAAGGACGACATAAGGGCCGTGATGGTGAACCTGAAGGATTCTTCCGAGAACCTCAAGGAGTTCAGCGACGATGTAAAACGCCACCCGTGGAAACTCCTGATAAAGAGCAAGGAGAACAAGGACGACGGTCCCTCCGGGAGCAGGCCCTCCGGGCAGAAAGAGGACGTGTCGGACGCCCGCAGGGAAGGCAGTAAGACTAATTTCGGCACCCGATAAGGAGCAAAAGGAGAGATGAAAAGATTTTTCGCGGTATTTTTTCTCGTGATCGCCGCAGGGTTCATATTCCAAGGTTTGCTTTTTGCGGCCAAGGATACGGAAAAGACGGCAAAGGTCATCTTTGTCGAAGGGGACGTGAATATCCAGAAGTCTGGCAAGGTTTCCTGGGACCCGGCGAAGGAAGGCATGACGCTTTCCGACGGAGATTCCGCCAGGACAGGGAAAGAGTCTGCCATAGAGATATCTTTCGATAAGGACGGCAAGAACGTTATCCGGCTGGAAGAGAGCTCTACGGCAATATTGCGGGGGAAATCCCTTAACAGGATAGAACTCCCCCAGGGAAGGATACGTTCGCTGGTAAAGAGCCTTAAGAAAGAGGCCTCGTTCGACATAAAGACGCCGACGATCGTAGCCGGGGCCAGAGGCAGCGGATGGGATGTGATCGTCCGCGACAATAAGGACAACGTCAAGGCTTTTGAGGACGAGATATTCGTCCAATCCTATGACCAGCAGGGAAAGCTCATCAAGGAGATATACGTAAGGGAAGGATGGGAGGTATTCATCGACAGGTTCCAGGCCCCCGGAGAATTGATAGAGTTGACTAAGAAGGACTTGGGAGACTGGAGCAGCTGGCGCGGTGAACTTAATGAACATTTAGAGCGCGGTAAGTCCTCTTCTTCCGACAGGTCCGGACAATTCGGGAATTTGCAGGAGCTGCAGGATGCCGTTGACAGGCAGGAAGATTTTAAGGAGCAGGTCTTCGAAACGGAAGATATAAGGAAGGTGGAAGACCGGGTGGCTGATGACAACAGGCTGGAAGGCGGTGTATGCCCTTCCGATAATTCGCACGGGGTAACGCATTACACGCCCCCTTCAGGCCCGTAACGTATGATGGGATCGCATCTTATGAAAAAACTCAACTTTGTTGCGGCTGTGTTTGTCGCTATGGCATTCTTCGGCGGTTTTGCCGGCGCAGCGGATATGAAGGAAGAAGAGACGACCGAAAAGTTCCTCGGCAGGGCCGAAGAGAGGTCATATAAAAAAGTTGAGACCCTCCGCGAGCACAAGAGGTACAAGACCAAGCTGCTGGTATCCGCCGCGCAAGGGTATGACGACAACGTTTTCCTGGATCCCCAGAGAAAAGCCGACACATTCTCGGAATTCATAATCGACGGAAGCATATCATATCCCATGAACGGCAGGTGGGATTTCTTTTTTGAAGCTTCCACCCACGACATAACTTACTGGGAGGCGACTTCAGCCAGCCTTATAGATACGGACCTGAAAATAGGATTCGAGGGAAGGCTCTTCGGCGGCATAACCGTGAACGCGTATAATGACATAGAGATGATGGAGTACCAGAAGAACGATAACGGCGAATATGTCGGCGATAAGGCCGGCATCGTCATCAAGCAAAAGCTGCCCAACAATTTCTTCCACGCCTTCGAATATCAGTATTATTACAAGAATTTCTCCGACAGAAAAGCCTTCAACGGTTGGGGCGGGTTCTCTGATTATGACAGGGTAGACAGGAGGAACACCCTGGATTACAGCCTGGGCATGTATATGAAGAAATCCATGTTCAAGGTGTTCGGGGAATACTTCAAGAACGACTCCAATGACAGTTACCTGGATTATTATGATTATGATTCCACCAAGCTGGGCGCTTCCGCGATATACCTTATAACCAAGAAGCTTAGCGCCTATGCGTCGTATTACAGGCAGTTCAGGTACTATTCGGGCAGGACCATACCGGATGATCCCACGACCCGTGAACACGACAGGGGCTGGGTGACCAGCGCATCCCTTTATTATGATATTACGAAGAACGCTACCCTGGGTTTGAATTATTCCTACCGCCAGAACAAGTCCAATTATCCCGCCCAAAAATACTCGGGTTCGATAACCTCCCTCGGGATGTATTACAGGTTCTAAAAATATTCCCAAATAATTTGAAAGAAATCTGAGGCTTTTTACGTCTATTTCTTTGACCGCATGAAGCGGCTAAAGAAAGGAGGGCGTTTATATGCTCAGTTTCAGTGTAAAACGGTTGTACAGGTTCGACGGGGAAGGTCCGTTGAAAGCCATAGCGGACGTTTCGATAGGCGAGGAATTCCTCGTGAAGGGATTCAGGGTAGTGGAAGGCAAGAAAGGGGTATTTGTCTCGGGCCCGCAGCAGTCGGGCAATGACGGGAAATGGTATCCGACGGCTTATCCATTGAATGATGAAGTAAAGAAGGAACTCGAGAAGGCCGTTCTTGAAGCGTTTGGGGATGGGGAATAGGCAGTTAGGGGACCTCGCCGAAGACCGCGCTGCAGATTTGCTCGCGGCCCGCGGATACCGTATAATCGCGCGAAAGTTCAGGTGTAAATCCGGGGAGATAGACATAATAGCCGAAGATGGCGACGTATTGGTCTTTGTCGAGGTCCGTTCCCGCAACGATGACGAACATGGGTTACCTTATGAAACGATAAACGAGGCGAAGAAATTCCATATACGCAGGTCCGCATTGTTCTTCCAGTTGAAGAACAATATGCTTGAGCGGGATTCTAGGTTTGATTGCATATCGGTCCTGTTCGACGGCAAAGACAATATAAAGAACATAGAGATTATAACGGATGCATTCTGGAGCTGACAATGCTTGCTAAAGTTGAGAGCAGGAGTCTATGGGGGATCGAAGCCAGGAAAGTTGAGGTTGAAGTGGATATAACGGGCGGACTCCCGTGTTTTAATATCGTGGGCCTCGCCGATACGGCGGTAAAAGAGAGCAAAGACAGGGTAATATCCGCGATAAAAAATTCAGGGTTTAAGTTCCCTCCGAAGAGGATAACTATCAACCTCGCCCCCGCCGATTTGCGCAAGGAAGGTGCGGGGTATGACCTGGCGATAGCTGTAGGGATATTGGCGGCAACCGGGGAGTTGGATCAGTGTCTTGTGGGAGACAAGGTCTTTTGCGGAGAGCTTTCACTGGATGGAAGTTTGAGGCCCATAAACGGGATGTTGCCTATGATCTCAGCACCCGGTATAAGCGGAAAAGATACCGTTATAATCATACCGCAAGGGAACTCAAAAGAGGCGGGAGTGGTGCGCGGGATAAAGACATACCCGGCCCG
This sequence comes from Candidatus Omnitrophica bacterium UBA6215, assembly GCA_002421665.1. Taxonomy (GTDB): domain Bacteria; phylum Omnitrophota; class Gorgyraeia; order Pluralincolimonadales; family Pluralincolimonadaceae; genus UBA6215. The sequence goes on along the minus strand of DISH01000007.1, from coordinate 54,564 downwards.
AAGGTTAGGGGATGTGGTCGATTTCCTAAAGGGGGTTTCGGGCATAGCGCCCTCGGATACTACCGCAGGGACGGAAGATTGTTACGCAGCAGGCGCCGGCCAGGAGATGGATTTCAGCGATGTTAAGGGTCAATGGCATGTCAAACGCGGCCTTGAAGTGGCTGCGGCAGGCGGGCATAACGTGATAATGATAGGCCCTCCCGGTTCGGGCAAGACGATGCTTGCGCAGCGGCTCATAACTATATTGCCCGATCTGAGGTTCGAGGAAATGCTTGAAACGACCAAGGTGCATAGTGTCTCCGGGCTCCTAAATTCTGGTAATCATCTCATATCCCGAAGGCCGTTCAGGATGCCGCACCACACGATTTCATATGCGGGACTCGTAGGAGGAGGGACCAGGCTCAGGCCGGGCGAGATCAGTCTCGCGCATAACGGGGTCCTGTTTCTTGACGAATTGCCTGAGTTCAGGAGGGATGCCCTTGAGGCGCTTCGCCAACCGATGGAAGGAGGGGAGGTGGTGATATCCAGGGCTTCTACCAGCTTAAGGTACCCGGCTAAATTTATGCTTGTAGCGGCAATGAATCCGTGCCCGTGCGGCTATTTTACGGACCCTAAGAGGGAATGTCACTGTACGCCGCCTATGATCCAGCGCTATCTTTCAAAGGTATCGGGCCCGCTGCTTGACAGGATAGACATACATCTGGAAGTCCCCTCGCTTAAATACAAAGAGATGTCGGGTAAAAGCCGCGGAGAGTCATCCGAGACTATAAGGCAAAGGGTTGAGAATGCCAGGGCTATCCAAAAATGCAGGTACGAAGGAATTTCTATATCCTGTAATGCCCGTTTAGGGTCGAAAGATACAGAAAAATATTGCGTTACCGATAGAGAAGCGTCCGAGTTGTTAAAGTTGGCTATACTGGAACTGGGCCTAAGCGCCCGCGGATACGATAAAGTCCTCAAGATAGCCAGGACCATAGCAGACCTTTCAGGCAAAGAGGTAATAAGCGCGGAGCATATTTCCGAAGCGGTCAATTACAGGAGTCTTGACAGGGACCTAGGATTCTAGCGGGTGCAGGCGGCGCACAATGCCGGATAACATTATTTTGACTAAAAGAATAAGGCGGGATAGCAGTATAGTACCTATCATTCCGGCAGCTATCATAGCCGTAAGGAACAAAGAATCCCTGTTATGTACCTGTCTGTAGAAAAGCAGGAGTCTCTCGGCTTCTATGGCTTTTTTTGTGAGTTCAGAAGGAGATTTTTCGATTTCCGCGAGATCTTCTTTTGCTTTGGCCGATATTTTTTCAAGGTCGGCAGAATAGCGGTTTTCGGATTTTAACAGGGCTATCTCCGAATCGAGCCGGTTAATATATCTGTTGAGCCTGAGTATACGGTTTTTGTATTCGTTCTTGCCGCTATAGACAGGCCTCATGAGCCCGATCCTTTTTATCGAACCGTGTTCGATAAGGTTTTCCACTATCTTTTTGAGGACATAGCTATGCGGGTTCTTAAGTTTTTCCCTGTCGAACCATACCTGCATGTTCTTCAATATTTTGCGGTTTGTCCTTTCCGCCTCATCAAGGTTCTCGTTAAACAGCCTCCTGTAACTGAGTTTTACTATGTAGTTTGTCCACCACGAAGACTGCGCCCTTTGGTAGTTCGTTTTTTGCCTTATGAGGAACTTTCCGTATTCCCCGGTCAGGTAGACATTGACCGCCTCATTGAACTCAACGGCAGAGTCCTTTTCAGGCTGCATGCCCAGTAGCTCCTTGTATGAGGATGTCACATAGCTCATATTGGATACTATATTCTCCATGACCGAAGGGGAGATATTTTCCAGTGTCATAAGAAGCGGCCAGAGGAATTCAAGCGAGTCGGCGACCTTTTCGTCCGCGGACCTGATCGAACTTAACTTGGAGCTGATAGCCGGGTTCTCCCTGACCGCGGTGCTGTTCGACAGGAACTTGTAAAGGAAGTCCGGCGGGGACTTGAATTTTTTCCTTGACCGCGGGTCATTATAAAGAGTCATGAGGCGAAATGAAGCGGAATCCATCTTTTCCTGCCATTTGGAAAGCTCATCCGCCGACTCTATCGAGACCAAGTGCGCGAGGTCATTCTCTTTTACCGCTCTTAATACCCTGAAGAATACCGGGATGTCTTTCTCGGGTATGCCTATATCGTAAGCCCTCTGCAGGTGATACCATATGACATTTACGATAACGTCGTTCGCGCTTATCTTAGGCTGCGCCGCGAAACCCTTGTCCTTCAGCCCGTATATATCAGTTATTACCCCGATGTCCCTTTCGTTTATATCCTTAAGTTTCCCGGTCATGATATCTATCTCTCTCGGGAAGTAGGCGTTTGCCGCGTCTTTATATATCTGCTGTATCGGCTTAAGATATTTCTCCTGGAGCTCATAAAATGTCAGTTTCTTTTTCAGGGCGTACACGGCCATCCATTCGGCATTGCCTTGTTTGAGCAGCTCCAGGTCGGGATATTGTTTAGAAACGGACCTGATCGCCTGGCGTAGCTGTAAGGTCCTTACTATGTCCGGTTCGATGACCGCTGCGCCCAGGCTGTCGAGTATGCCGATGGCCGTTTGTAAGGTGGTGTAATGAAGGATCCGTTCATCATCCAGGTCTATGCCTGTCTTCTCTTCAACCTCTTTTCTTATCCCCGATTCTATCGGCCCGGGCACTTTTAAATCCCAGAGACTGTTTATCTGCTGGAGGAAAGCAGCTTTTTCAACATCGCGGTAGTCATTGAATGCGAGAGAATTAATGGCTATCTTTTCAATGATACCGGGAACGAAGAGGGGGAGGTTCGGATATTTGACCGGCAGTTCGGTCCAGAAGGTCGTGAGTATTCCCGCCAAATGCAGGACTTCCGTATCGTCCAGTTGCCGCCCGAAATCCAGGGCATAGTCCTCTTTAAGCCTGGCTAGTGTCATATAGGCGTTGAACCGTTTGATGACGGGGGTCTGGTTCTCCGCCGTGTCTTTAATGACCTGTAATGACCGGCTGCCATCCTTTGCATGCCTGGGATCATGATCCAGCTTACGTTTCAATATCTCGAGGCGGAAAGCGTTCTCATATTCAAATCCTTCGGGAAGGCTTAGGTCCTGCGTAAACCACTTGTTTATGGATGCGAACAACGGAGTGTAGTACGCAAAATAATCGTCTATGTTCTCCCATCCGTGAAATGCCCTGTTCTTTTCGTATTCAAGCATCAGGTAACCGCTTATGTTCCACCATGGTATCCTGTTGTACCCCGAAGCGGATCCGGTCCTGTAAAAGGCCATGAACTCCGAGGCCAGGTCTTCGGGTGAAATTTTGAGTTTGTTAGTTTCTGTCTCTATCACGAGCGCTGCCAGGAACTCATATGCCATGTCAAACTTAAGTTTCTCAGGAGTCTGCGTTTCCAATATTGCAGCCTGGTCACTGCCGTACCCCATGTCCCTATAAGTAGTTTCCATTACACCGTGTACGAACCCTTCCGGGAGAGGAAGTTTATCCTTGAGCCACGTGTTGGACATGCTGAATTCGTTCTTGAAGTAGTCGAAAAGTTCCATAGTGGTCCCGAACCCGGCCTTGTAGTATATCAGGGTAAGGTATCCGCATTTTTCCCACCATGGTATTTCTGTATAGCCCAGCGACAGCCCCGTCTCGTATATCTCCATGAACTTCAAGGCGAATTCGCCGGGATCAACTTTTATGCCGTTCTTTTCGGCATCCAGCATAAGGGAAGACAGCCAGATATATCCTGTCATCTGCTTGCCGGCATCCGATTGTTTTTCGATCTGCCTGTCCAGGCGGGATATCAAGACAGCGTTCTTTTCCGGTTGGAGTCTGGGATCGTCATAGAGGCCCTTCTGGAGTATCTCGTTATTGAACATGATCTCATATATCGTTCTATCATCGAGAGTGATGCCTTTATCCTTTAACTCTACGGCCTTCTTTAGCTGCGGGCCAAGGAAATCAAGGTATTGTTCGAGACCCCATCCATACCTGCGTGACATCACGTAATATGAAATAGCAAGGTATTCGCCTATACCTTTTGCCTTTATGCCGTCTTCGAGCTCCGGATAACGTTTTTGTACGTCGTTCCATATGTCTACAAGATATCCGCGCAGCGCGTCCGCCGTCTCCTTGATCTGGGGATTCGACGGCTTCTCTTCATACCCCAGGGTTTCCCGGGTATCGAGGGCCATCCTGTAATCGGAGAGTATGCATATAAGTTTTATGTCGCTTCTTTCGTAGTCAACCTTATCGACGCCCTTTTTCTTATAATCGGCGAGGAACCTTTGCCGGTTGACATCATATATTTCTGACGGGATACGCGTCTTGCGCCATGCATAGTTTACATAGTCGAAGCCGAGGTGTTCCATTACTTCCTCGGTGGACAAGCCGTTCTTCATGCCTGTTACTATAAGGTATTCCAGCTTACCTTGTTTACCGGCTACCACCGTTTCCACTATGCCTAATATAGTCCCGAAAGGTATCTCGGTTGCGGGGATGATCTCGATTACAGGGACATAGAAAGTTACCGTTCCAATGAGCTGCAGAAGGGTCTTTGCCGGTTCAGGTACAAGCCGGAAAGGTTTGAGAGGGACTGCCGGGTATTTTTTCCTGAATTGCGGCATCTTGTCGTATTCAGCAAAGAATTTCCTAAGGTTCTGCTCGTTGACCTCTAATCCGGAATAGTACAGGGATAATATTCCTCTCTGGAGGTATTCATAGCGTTTCCAGATGCCCTTCTTCTTGGCAAAATCGGCATTCCAGTATTTCTTTGTGTCCTCCCACCTGAATACCTCCGCTATATCTTTCATTGAAAGCCCGGTTTCCCTGCTTGTCTCGAACCAGAACTGTCCCGTAAGGGGGTCGAGTACATTGAACCACGGGTATTCCTTGCCGTAACGCGCTATCATGCCCAATCCCTCGACCCTGTCTACGGCAGTTATCGCTATAGCCGCGGCGGAGAACTGCATGGAGAGCGCTATTTTTGTCCCGGCGAGGGCAGTAGAAGTGAACAGCCTTCTTTTTCCCATCTTGTGGGAAGCGGAGAAAAAATCCCTGAAAGCCGTCAGGTCGGAGAGCTCCGGTTCTTCGAGGGGGGAGACCGCCTCGGTTATTATGGGAGCTACAGCATCCCGCGTGACGGGCCTTAAGAGAGGTATTGCTCTGGAGAGTTTATCCTCTACGGGAAGGACCTCGGCCATCAGCTTTGTCTTTCCCTCGCGGGATTTAAGCACGGGAGAGAGCTTGCTGTCGACTATCCTGTCGGGTATATAGAACTCGATCTTTTCGAGGTCCTTGCGCATCTTTCCAAGGAGCCTCTCTTCTTCGGCGGAATAGCTGAACCTTTCCCTTGATTCCGGGAGGACGAATTTAATAAGGTCGTGTTTATTGTAGCTAGGGATGTCCCTGAGCGCGGACAATGTTACCAGCAGGAGAAGGATAGCGGATATTATGACATACAGCCTTTTTGTCCTTTCCTGTATAGTGGCCTTGCGGGTATTAAGGTCGCGCACTTTACCTATAGCGGAGATAGCGTAACGGCCGAAGATAAGCGAACCTGCCCAAGGCAGTATACCGAATATGCCGAAAACCGTTATCGGCGCTATGCCCGTGATTATGTATATTGCCGCTATGGCGGATATTATAAGGCCCATCTTCTGGGCTTCTTCTATCCTGATGTCCTTGAACTCGTTCCTGGTTATCCTGCCCTCGAGCTCCATAAGTGAAAGGGTACTGGAAGTTTTCCATTCCGGGACCTTATTGATTTTTTCTGATTTGTATATCGAATATGAAAGCAGCGGTTTTATGACCGTTAACTGCAGAGAAGACACGGTAGTTTCCATCGCCTGGAGGATGCTGTCGAAGAACTGGTCTACGAGCTCAAGAGAGAAGGAGAGGGGGCGTATAGGTCTGCCTTCGGCGCGCGCCCTGCGGAAGATATACCTTACGGGGTCGATGAACCTGTGGACAAATATGATCCCGAAGAAGGATAGGACAAGAGTTATCCAATACGCATTTGAGTTAGTCGGCACTACAAGGATGAACGGGAATATCCAAAGGAGGCACATTAATATTATGAAACAGAAAAGCATGGGATCGGAGAGGAGCCTTCCGATGGCCCAGCTAAGGTGCCACTGGTGGTAATATGTGAGTATCCTGCGGTAGGATATAAGGGTCCTTATGGCCTGGAAATCGCCGATAAGCCACCTGACGTCGCGGATAATGTAAGTGACGAAATGCAGCTGGTCGCGTTCGCCTACAATGACCGCATTATTGTAGAAATTCGCCGTGTATTTGACCACCTCGTCCATATCCAGGTTTTCCAGGCGGCGGAATTTCCTGACGAACCGGTATTCCCCGGAAGCGATATCGAGATGATAGACGAGTACGTCTTTTTGCGCGTCCCTCTCAAGGCGTACGAACCTTGTGGTATTGGCAAGGTCTATCCTCAGGACTGCGGAACCTGGTTTTTCCGAGACCTTCTTCACGATAAACCTCTTGGCACCCAAAAGGCCCTCGCAGTTCCTGCTGAATATCGATTCCTGCCAGTCATGGGACAAAACCTTGGCAGGAGAGAGGGTCTCAGGTTTAAATACCCTGTCGTAATATATCTTTGTCCTGGCGAAACCTTTGCCGAAGAATGCGCGCTCCTTGCCGTATATCCCGGAGATGACTTTCATGTTTATCTCGTTCTCTATATCGCGCTCATTCTTCATTATCTTCCAGTAGATGCTTTCCTTGGCCTTGCCGTTGAGGTAAGGAGGGGTGATGGCTATATGGGGCTGGGCGATCACTATGTGTTCGTTTTCCGGGTGCAGGAGTATTGCAAGCGCTTTTTCAAGCTCGCCGGCATACAGCTCGTTCTTATCGTCCATGATAACGCAGAACTCGGATATCCTGGACGGGTCTATATCTATATCGTCGCCGCGCAAGATACGTTCGGCGGCCCGTTCGGAGGTTATCTGCTCCTTACCGGTGTCGACGCCCAGTGCCTTCACGAGGTTCGTCGACCACACCCTGCAAATAAGGGGTTTATTCCTGTTCTGGGTGAATTCGAAGCCTTCGTCGGTAAAGAGATAAGGTTTGGTCTGGCCGGTGTTCATCAGGTGCATCAGGTTGCCTATACCGCCAACCTTACCGGCAAAACCGCCTATTCTTATCATGCCGAGCTTTGTGTTGTCGAACCATTCGCTTTTAGACCTGTTCAGGTAAAGGAATTCAAGGTTATCATAGGGATGTTCCCTGGAAAATTCTTCGAGCCTTTTTACCTCATATTCTATGATGCTGTCATTTTTCGTATCCGACCAGAAAGTGATGACGAGCAATATCTTTTTCCCGAAAGTCTCGAGGGTCGGCCTCAGGGCTTCGATGGTTTTCCTGAAATAAAATATGGCTATCTCGGCATCCGATTCCGTATCGCTTTTTTTAGCCGTTACATAGGATATTTTAAGCGGCTTGTCTTCCGTATAGTTGGAGTCTATGTATTTTCCGAGCTCCGGGAGCATTTTATGCCCGGGTGTGTTTACCATAAGGCTGACCAGGAACAGGGCCATTTTATGGGAGGGCTGCCATGATATATAGTACGTAACCCCGAAACAAGCTGCCATCCACATGAAAGTACATAACGGCAGATGGCTTATTCCCCCGATGCCGTACACGGTGAGGGTAGGTATTATCGCTATCATCGTCGCGAAGAAAAGGCGCATCGATCGGGTCAGACCCTCATATATCCGGGCTTTTGTGCCTTTTACGAAAGGAGGGGGGATAAGGATATCCTTGCTTTTGCGGAGCTGGTCTATTAACAGGACTGCCTTGCGATACCTCCCGAAATCCCTCAGGTTGGCGACGGCATCCTTGTATTCCGGGTAATTATCAAGTTCCCTGGTGAACTTTCCCAGAAGGCTGAGTTCATGGTCGCCCAAGCGGTGGCCTATTATCCTTCTGGAAAGAAGTTCGGAAGGGACTACCAGCTTTTCCGAAAGCGCGTTTACGGCCTCATTTATTTTATAGTTATCGTTTGATCTTACCCCGTCCCTTAGGTTCGCAAATATCTGCGAAAAGTCCGTGAAGTCCTCTATGCTGCTGGCCTTCCTGATATCATCCTCGAATATGGACATGAAATCATGCAGGACCTTGCCTTGTATTTCAAGCCGTTTGTCGGCAAGCATCTTGTCCAGGCTGGTTTTGCGTTTTTCAAGCAGGAATATCTCGCGCAAGGCACCAGGTGTTACAGAGATATCGTCGGCTTGACAGTCTTCGACCGTCCCGTAAAGGGTGCAGAGCCTCTTGTTTATAGACCTCTTTTCCCTCCTGTAGCTTCTCTCGAGCCATGCGGTATTCCGGTAGATGATCTTGGCGAGGGCTTTTCTGACGATTATTTCGGACATCACGAAATTGTGCTGTCCCGGCGTGGCATATCTGAACTTACCTCTTTTTATTTTGCCGAATTTATCAAGAAGATAAGTTACGGAATACGGCCAAAGATAACCGGGGCGGGGGAGTTCCTGGAGGAAGTCCGTAAGTCTTTTGGAGATCCTGGAAAGCTCGCGTTTCCCGCTTTCCATCTAGATGTGTTTTCCGAAGTCGGCGATTTTTGGCCCGGCGAGTTTTTCGAAATCGGAATATTTCATCTTGACCGTGTCGGTATGAGTGCCGCCGTTAAATACTATTTCTATGTCTTCTTTGAGGATCTTGTCCGCTACGGTATCGAGCCCGAAGAGGGCGCCGAATGGAGGCATAGCTCCCGGCTTATAATCGGGAACGGTCTTTTCCATCTCTTTTTCGGTGGCGATCTTCAGGGATTTGCATTTGAGCGCGGACTTGAGTTTTTTCAGGTCTATCAGGTGTATAGCCGGCAGGACTGCGAGCGCAAAACCTTTATCGGTTTTTACCAGGACTGATTTTATGACCTGTTTTCCCGGGACTTCCTGCGCTGCGGCTATCTCTTGGGCAGTGTATGCCAGTTTGTGTTTGAGGGTTTTATATTTGACCTTATTGGAGTCCAGGTACTTCTTGAGCTTTGCGGGTATAGCCATCTTCCGGCCTCCTTTTTATGGTGCCGAAGGAGAGATTTGAACTCTCAAGACCTTACGGTCACTACGCCCTGAACGTAGCGCGTATGCCAGTTCCGCCACTTCGGCCCGCCTAATCTTTTACGAACCACATCCTGTCCCGGTATTCACCGACCATCCTGCACGTGTTGAAATAATGGCTTTGTTTGATACAGTTTAACATAATATCGATCCATTTTGAACCGATATCTGTTTTTCCGTTCTTATCCGTCTCGTAATAAAGCTTGACCATCTTTTCAAGGGCTTCATACAACTGAGCCGAGTCCGAATCGAGGCGCAGGTCAAGCTCGTTACCGATAGGGTCGCCGCTATTATGCCTGTAGCCGAATATCTCACCTATGTTGGCGTCGGGGTTCTCGGATGCGTCGGCTGCCTCTACCACCCAGCCGTCGAGGGTCGACAATTGCAGGACCCCGTTGAGTATTGCTTTCATCCCGCTTGTCCCGGATGCCTCGAACGGGGGGAGGGGATTGTTCAACCATACGTCTACGGAGCTGGTAAGGAGCTTCCCGAAGAAGATGTCATAGTTTTCCAGCATTATTATCCTCAGGACGGAACCTTTCGAACCCAGGGAATCTATCGTGTTCATTATGTTGTTGATATATGTTCCCACAAGGCTGTCGTTCGGATGGGCCTTACCGGCTATGATTATCTGTATAGGGCCGTATTTTTCGGCTATCTCAACCAGGCGTCTCGGGTCCTGAAAAAGCAGGCTTGGCCTCTTATAAGCCGCTATCCTTCTTGCCCAGCACAATGTAAAGCAGTTATCTTTTATGTCCCAGTTCGCGAATATTTCCGATAACTTGCGTTTATTGGCCTGATGGGCTTTCCAGAGGTCCGCCCTGAAGTTTTCATCTGCCCTTAGATTCTCGAGGTCGAGAAGGTCCATATGCCCTGATGAGCAGGTTCCGGTCCTGTTGCTGTATTTTTCGAGAAGCTGCGCTATGTCATCGGATATCCAGGTGGGAATGTGGATACCGTTGGTTATAGATTGTATCTTTGGCGCAAATTGGGGAAATTGCAGCCGCGTGATCTCGCCGTGTTTCTTGGCGACCGCGTTTACGCTCCTGCAGCAATTCAGGAGCAGGACGGTCAGGTTAGCGGTGCTGTCTTCGGCGCCGTTCTTCTTTATGAAGTCTATATTTTCGTCAGGCAGTATCTTCTCGAGTTCTTTTATCGGGAAACGGTCGTGTCCTGCAGCCACAGGCGTATGGCAGGTATAGACAAAATTGTTCTCCAGCGAAGCAAGGTTGCTTTTGTCAAGCGAGTCGGCCATCTCGACAAGCGCCATTGCAGCATGTCCCTCGTTCAGGTGATACTTGTGTATATTATATCCGAGGGCCCCGAAGGCCTTGATGCCGCCGATACCCAATATGACCCTCTGCATTATCTTGAAGTATGAGTTATCGCTCCTGTAGAGCTGGTCCGTCAAACCTCTCGATTCCGGCGGGTTGCCTTCCACGTCCGAATCCAAAAGTATAAGAGGAACGGTGTGTTTTTTGTCATAGCTGTATACGTAATATTTCCACAGCCTAAGGAGCAGATCGCCGTTTTTAAGAGGCAAGGTTATGACGGTGTCCAGGGGGATCAGGCCGGGATATGAGTAGGGGTCCCAATTAAGTTCTTCGGGAACCTGCCCGTCCTTAAACCAGAAATTCTGCTTGAAGTACCCCTTTCTCCAAAGAATACCGACCGCGGCCAGGGAGACGTTAAGGTCCGCCGCGGATTTCAGGCTGTCTCCCGCGAGGACGCCGAGGCCTCCGCTGTATATCGGCAGGTCGATCATGCGTTCTCCGATGCTGAATTGGAAATAGTAGTCCCTTATCCTCATATTGGAAAATATGTTCTGCCTGGGAAGGGTATTGGGTTCGGAGAGCGGGGAGGAAGACTTATAGCTGTTGTATATGCTGGTTCCCAAGCCGTATTCCATAGAGAAATATCCTACGGAGGGTTCTTCCCGGGAAGTAAGCCGTTTTTCGGCCTGTATTATACTTTCCAGGGGAAAACCGAAATAGGTATCCGGGGTAATATCTTTGGAATATCTTTCCTCGAACCGGTTGACTTTGACCAGCGAAAGGAATGTCTTAAGGTTATCTTCCATGGTTTTCTTTAAAAACTTAGTAAATTATACCGATTATCGGCCGAATTTGCAACCATAAAAAGGTTGCCTTATTTTGAGCGTATATGTTATATTATTACCGACTAAAATGGCGGACGAGACGGTTGCGACAAACAGGGAGGCCAGGCACAATTATCATATCCTCGAGTCTTTTGAGGCCGGTATAGTGCTTCAAGGGTCCGAGGTCAAGTCGTTGAGGGACAAAAAGGCCAACCTCAAGGACAGTTTCGCCAGGATAGACGAAGACGAGATATTTATTTATAATATGCATATAACGCCTTATCCTCAGGCCGGGAGATTTGCCCCCGAGCCTAAGAGGAAGCGCAAGCTGCTTATGCATAAGTCCGAGATAAGGAAGATACTCGGGCGGCTTACGCAGAAAGGGCTGACGCTCGTGCCCCTTAAGATATATTTCAAGAGAGGCATGGCGAAGGTAGAAGTGGCCCTGGCCCAGGGCAAGAAGCTCTATGACAAACGCGAAGATATCAAACGCCGCGATTCCGACAGGGAGTTAAGGCGCGAGATACGCGGAAAAGAATAAGGGGGCGAAAGGTTTCGACTTAAGAAGCGGGTTAAGGGTTGCGCGCCGAGGGTGTCAGGTGGCCTCGTTAAAACCTGACAACAAAGTTAAACGCGAATGAACTCGCGCTAGCTGCTTAATTGCAGCACGTCCTCCGGTCTTGCCTGCGAGGCCGGATGTGACGCCGCAGCAGGCTGGTCACTTTCTTCTCGCCTTTGGGGGGAAGGGACAAGATACAACAAAGGCTGGCCTTTACGGTAGCGGGCCTGCTTGCGCGACCGTATCGGCGAGACGATAAATTGCAGGAAACGCGCGTAGGAGCTCTTAGCGAGTGACTTAAGGACCGGGGTTCGAATCCCCGCGCCTCCACCATTAATGGGGAGAATACTATCAGAAAGATCATAGCATTGACCTTGGCGGGCGTCCTTTTGTTTACGGCCGGCTGCGCTACCGTACCGAGGAGGACATCTTTAAAAGGGGCCCTGTCTTCAAGTATCGTTAGGATAGACGGCAGGGATTACATCCCTCTCGCGCTTATCGCCAACTACTACAAGGCCGGTTGCGAGTGGGACCCTATAGCCAGGAGAGCCGCCCTCATTAAGGAAGGGAAGGTTTTCTCTTTTTACCTGGGAATGGAATATGCCGTAGTAAACGGCAGGCCTGAACGCATGAGTTCCCCGGCGGCCTTCCATGAGGGGGCCGTCTGCATACCCGCCGATTTTGCAATAGACAGGATAGGGGTGATATTGGGGCCTCCCCGGATAACCAAGGGACCGCAGCCCCCTATAACCCAGAAGTACCTTATAAGGAAAATAGTCCTGGATCCGGGCCATGGCGGTGATGACCCTGGCGCCATAGGCAGGACCGGGCTCAAGGAGAAAGACATAGTCCTTGATATTGCCAAACGCGTCAAGAGTAAACTTAGCGAAAACGGAGTTGAGTGTATAATGACCCGCGACAGGGATAAGTTCATTCCCCTCGCGAGGCGCGCGCAGATAGCCAACGAAAACGACGTCGATTTTTTTGTGAGCATACATGCCAATTCCGCCAGGCTCAAAGGTGCGAGGGGTTTTGAGGTGTATTACCTTTCGGATGCCGTAGACGACAACGCGCGTGCGGTACAGGCGGCAGAGGATTCTTTCCTTAAATTCGACGATTCTTCATTCCTTCACAGGAATACCGATCTTGAGGCGACGGTGTGGGACCTTGTTTACACGGAAAACCGCCAGGAGTCGATCGAGCTTGCCAGGCACATAGCAAAGGCGGTCGATGAATCCACGTCTTTAAAGAACCGCGGCGTAAAGAGCGCGCGGTTTTGCGTGTTAAAAGGCGCCCAGATGCCGGCGGTACTGGTCGAAGTGGGTTTTATATCGAATATTTCGGAAGAGAAGAACCTGAAGAGCTCCGCTTACCGGGACGCGGTGGCTTCGGCTATCGCCAGGGGCATACTGAACTATAAGAAGATATATGAATCGACGGATGGGTTTACACAATGAATGACAGGCCAATAGGTGTTTTTGATTCAGGCGTCGGCGGGTTGACGGTCGTCAAACAGCTGATGAAAGAGATGCCGAACGAGGATATAATTTACTTCGGCGACACGGCGCGTGTCCCTTATGGGACAAAGTCCGAGGCTACGATCAAGAAGTTCTCCATAGAGAACGTCCTCTTTCTCTTGAATTTTAACGTCAAACTGATAATTATAGCCTGCAATACGTCCTCAGCCATTGGCCTGCCTTTCCTGAGCAGGTATTTCAGTATTCCCATAATAGGGGTGATAAAGCCCGGGGCGAAGGCTGCCATACGCTCGACCAGGAACGGCAGAATAGGTGTCATAGGCACGCATGCTACCGTGGCGAGCAGGGCATATGAATGCGAAGTAAAGTCCGTTAACCCCGGGATAAAGGTTTTTAGCAAAAGCTGCCCGCTTTTTGTCCCGTTGGTAGAAGAAGGATGGTCGGGCGACGGTATAGTCGACACGGTGGCAAGGAAATATCTCTCGGGGCTTAAGGGCAAGGGTATCGATACCATAATACTGGGCTGCACCCATTACCCTCTTATGAGAAAAGCGATCGGCAGGGCCCTCGGGGATTCCGTCAGGCTTGTCGATTCCGCGGAGGAGACCGCAAAGGAGGCGAAGAACCTTCTCGAAGAATGCGGGGCCAAATATCAGGGCAAGAGGACCGGTCGCGCGAAGTTCTATGTCAGTGATTCCCCGGATAAGTTCCTTTCGGTTGCAAGGAAGTTCCTCGGCAAGGAGATAGAGAGGGCGGAACAGGTGAAGGATGTTTGAGATATCGGTAAGATCTGGTTTCAGCGGCGCGCACAGGCTGAAGGGATATAAGGGAAAGTGCGAATCGCTGCATGGGCATAATTGGGATGTCGAGGTTTTTGTGACATCGAGAAAACTTGATTCGGGCGGGCTCACGATAGATTTCAAGGACTTAAGAAAGAAATTAGGCGCGGTGCTTGAGACCTTGGACCATCGTGACCTCAACGGCATAGTTTTTTTCAGGAAAGAGAACCCTTCCGCAGAGAATATCGCGAAATATATCTACAAGAGCCTGAAGCAATCGCTTAACGGCAGCGTTTCAAAGGTCTCCATAAAGAAAGTGAGCGTGTGGGAAACCAAAGATTCCTGCGCGTCATATTTTGAATGAAAGGCCGTTCGAGGATTCCGCGTAAGGCCGTAGTCCTGCTTTCGGGCGGGATGGACTCCGCGACGGTCCTCTATTACGCCGCGAACATAGGGTATGACTGCCGATGCCTTATCTTTGATTACGGGCAAAGGCATAAGAAAGAGATCAGGCTTGCCAAGAGGATAGCTCGTGTGCGCGGCGTACCGTATGAAGTAGTCTCATTCAGGATGCCGTGGAAAGGCAGCGCGCTGTTGGACAAGAGGATGGCCGTTCCTAAAGGACGACACATAGGCAGGAAGATACCTTCGACCTATGTGCCTTCAAGGAATACGGTCTTCCTGAGTTTTGGCGTTTCTTACGCGGAAGCCATCGGCGCCTCTGCTGTATTCATAGGTGCGAACGCGGTTGACTACAGCGGCTATCCCGATTGCAGGCCGCGCCATTACAGGATATTCAACGAGCTCATAAGGTTCGGGACGAAAGCGGGTATAGAGAAAAGGAGGATGGAAGTCCTCGCCCCGCTGATAAACATGACCAAAGCCGAGATAGTAAAATTGGGCAGGAAGCTCGGCGTTCCCCACGAGTTGACATGGTCGTGCTATTCGGGCGGGAAGCGCCCGTGCCTTAAATGCGATTCGTGCACGTTGAGGACAAAAGGTTTCAACCAGGCGGGCGTAAAGGATCCTTTGGTCGAGAGATGAAGATAGTATTCAAACAACCCACTGCTAAGGTCACCGAAATATTCCTCTCTATCCAGGGGGAAGGCGTACATGCGGGCGACGAACATATCTTCGTGCGTTTCCATGGTTGCAATATGCGCTGTACTTTTTGTGATACCCCGCAATCCGAAGCCCCGGCAGATTCTTCAATAAGGTCGGTTGTCGATAAGATAATAGATGCCAATCCGCAGAAGAAAGCGGGGGCAGTAACTATAACGGGCGGAGAGCCCCTGTTGCATTCGAATTTCCTGAAATGCCTGCTGCCGGCGCTCAGGGACAGAGGTTACAGGATACACTTGGATACGAACGGCACCCTGCCGGACAAGCTTTGCGAGATCATAAATGAATTGGATGTGATCGCCATGGATATAAAGCTGCCGTCCTCGACGAAGGACAAGCATTTTTGGGAGGAGCACGCGAAGTTCCTTGATATTGCCAGGGCCAGGAGCGTGTTCGTTAAGGTTGTTGTGACAGATGAAACGGATTGGGCCGATATGGAGAAGGCTATAGGCCTGGTAGAGGGCATCGACAGGAGTATCCCGTTTATCCTGCAGCCTGCGTCTGAATTCGGGGAATTCAGGGGCAAGCCCGACAACGCGAGGATATTGGAATGGCAGAAGAAGGCCCGGGAAAAACTGAAAGATGTCAGGGTGATACCCCAGCTGCATAAGATAGAAGGCATAAAATGAGGAAGATAAGCGTAAAGAAGATAGAGTCCGCGGTATCTGCCCTGTCCATGGAAGCTAATTTCGTATTGCGCAAAGACGTCCTCAGGGCGCTTAAAAAAGCGTATCAAGCGCAGAAACCCGGTAAAGCGAAAAGGGTCCTCGGAATACTCGTTGAGAACGCAGAGGTGGCCGGGCGCTCAAAGACAGCTATATGCCAGGATACTGGCATGGCAGAGGTATTCCTGGCTATCGGACAAAAGGTCATTATAACCGGGGGGGATCTTTCGAAGGCGGTCAACGGCGGTGTGCGCTTGGGTTACAAGAAGGGATTCCTGCGCAAATCCGTGGTTTCCGATCCGTTCCTCAGGAAGAATACCTGCGATAATTCCCCGGCGGTGATACATACCAGGATAGTTCCCGGGGACAGGCTGAAGATAACGGTAATGCCGAAAGGCTTCGGAAGCGAGAACAAGACATCTATCAGGATGTTCAACCCCACGCACGGCGCGAAAGAGGTATCAGATTTTGTAGTTGAAGCCGTCAGGAAAGCGGGCGCTGACGCTTGCCCTCCGTACATAATCGGTGTCGGGATAGGGGGGACCCTGGACAAGGCCTGCATCCTGGCTAAGGAAGCCCTTTTGCGTCCCGTCGGCCGAGTTAGCCGTAAACCCCATATCGCCACTATAGAGAGATCGTTAAGAAAACGCATAAATGCGCTCAGGATAGGCCCTATGGGTTTTGGAGGAGGAGCTACCTGCCTGGGCGTAAATATAGAGGATTATCCTACGCATATTGCCGGACTGCCTGTTTGTGTAAGCATATCATGCCACGCGACCAGGAGCGCGTCGAAGACCATATGAAGGTAAGGACCATCCACCTGCCGCTTACGGACAAGACCATAAGAAGCCTTAAGGCGGGCGATGAAGTGTCGCTTAACGGTTATATCTATACCGCCCGTGACCAGGCGCACTTCAGGTTCGTTAAATCCATATGCTCCGGCAAAATCCCGTCGATCATAAAAGGCCAGACGTTATATTATGCTGGTCCTACACCCGCCTGTCCAGGAAGAGCCGCAGGCTCATGCGGTCCTACCACGTCTAACAGGATGGATCTTTTTACCCCGCACCTGTTAAAGTCGGGGCTCAGGGGTATGATAGGTAAAGGCGCGCGTTCGGAGGACGTAAGGCGTGCCATAAAGAAATTTAAGGCGGTCTACTTCATTACGATAGCCGGGGCAGGAGCATATTTGTCCGAGAGGATAACCGAGGCAAAGCCCGTCCTTTATAAAGACCTTGGGGCGGAAGCTGTGTACAGGTTGAAGCTCAAGGATTTTCCCGCTATAGTGGCGATAGACCATACAGGAAAGGGTATATAGATGATAATAAGAAACGACGGCAGGGGAGCGGAGATCCTGAGAAAGGTCAACATTACGCGTAATTACCTTAAGTTTGCCGAGGGCTCATGCCTTATAGAGCTTGGTGATACCAAGGTTGTTTGTTCCGCGTCGGTAGATGAGAATGTCCCCCAGTTCCTGAAAGGTAAAGGTACCGGGTGGGTGACCTCGGAATACGGGATGCTTCCGCGGTCTTGCCAGCAGAGGGTCCAGAGGGAAGCCGTCAAGGGTGCGATAGGCGGAAGGACGCACGAGATACAGAGGCTTGTAGGCCGTTCGTTAAGGGCGGTTGTTGACCTTCCCGCGCTCGGGGAGCGGACTGTTTGGATAGACTGCGACGTTCTGCAGGCTGACGGCGGAACGCGTTGTGCCTCGATAACAGGAAGTTTTATCGCGTTGGCGGACGCATTGTCGGCGATGAAGAAGAAAGGCGTATTCGCGAAACTGCCCATACTCGATTATGTTGCGGCTACGAGTGTCGGCATGATAAAAGGACAGCCTGTCCTGGACCTTGCTTTTGAGGAAGATTCCAAGGCGGATGTGGATATGAATATAGTCATGACGGGAAGGGGTAAGTTCATAGAGATACAGGGGACGGCGGAAGGCGAGCCTTTTGACGGGGAAGAGCTCGAAGAACTTATCGGCCTGGCGAAGAAAGGTATAGGCCAGCTTATCGATATACAGAAAAAACTTCTGGGGATATAAATGCGAGAGATCGTCATATCGTCCCGTAACAGCCAGAAGAAGCATGAACTCAAGGCCCTCCTCAGGGGTTTGGGCATTAAAGTGCTGGACCTCAAAGATTTTCCTTCTGCTCCGAAAGTCAGGGAGACCGGCAGGACGTTCGAAGAGAACGCCAGGCTTAAAGCCGTGAAGATAGCCGGATTTACCGGAAAGCCCGCCCTCGCCGATGATTCCGGCCTTATGGTCGACGTATTGGGGGGCCGGCCGGGTGTCAGGTCCGCCAGGTTCGCGGGCGGAGGGGCGGATTACGCAGCCAACAACCGTAAATTGCTCAGGATGCTTTCGGGTATTCCCAAAGCGAAGAGGAAAGCCAGGTTCGTTTCCGTCATTGCTGTTTCGACTCCGGAAGGCAGTGTGAAGACGGTCAGGGGGGAATGCAGAGGAATGATAACCTGCGAGCCTAAAGGCTGCAGAGGATTCGGTTATGATCCCGTTTTTTTCTATCCGGCTTTCGGCAGGACCTTTGCCGAAGTATCCGCATCGCGCAAGAACTCGGTGAGCCATCGCGCGAGGGCATTGAAGAAGGCGCGCCCGCTTATTCTGAACTGTCTCCGAAAATACCTTTCTTGATATTGTCGAACAGCCTGTTGTTCCAGATCTTGTCCAGCCGCGGAGGTTTCGGGTCGAACTTAGGTTCTTTTGTCGTCCCGTTTAGATTGATATCCCCGAGATAGCGTCCGTCCTTGTCTATCAGCAAGTCGCGGAAAGGTCCAAGGGACGAGGGTATCTGGATAAGGGCTTTATCGAATACGGCCGTGACCTGGAAATCCAGATTTCCGTCGAAATCGACCGTACCGTTTCCGATGAGGTCCATCTGCGGGGAACTCATCTTGGTGTCATCAGTGCGGACCTTCATTTCCGCAACGGTAAAGGTGCCCTGCGCCTGGCCGAATACTATCTTGTTTACCTTCGGTATATAGAGTATATTGGCCAGTCCCGAGAAGACGGGCAGTTCCCAGAAACTTCCGTCGGATATCCTGAAACTTCCTCCGCCTTTTAGTGTCCCGGGCTCGCCCGAGGTCCCGCTGAGGTCGGCGTTCGCGGAAAAACGCCCGCTCAATTTTTTGTCTTTCATTTCAGTATCGTTCTTCCACCTGCCGATATCGATGTCGCGCGCGCCTATATGGGCCACATATTGCGGCTTATCTTTATTGAAATCAAAGACTGCATTTACCGCAAGCGAACCGTCATAAGGGTTTGCGGTCAGCCTTGATACGGTCAGATATTTCCCGACGAATTTTCCTTCCAAGTGGACCGAATCGAACTTGAGTTTCCTGGCATCGAGGAGGGGAGAATCTGCCACAAGGTTAACGTCCCAGGAATCCATATCGTTCTGCCTGCCTTTAAAGACGAATTTTAAAGAGACGCCGCCTTTGATACCGTTCTGTTCAAGCAGTCCGGCCTGTTCTTTGGGCAGGTATTTCCTCAACTCTTCGATATTGGTGTCGAGACTGCCCCTTATATCCAGGGAAGGGTCCTTTAGGTTGGCGACGGACCCGAAAAGGACAACGTTCTCCGTGCCCGATTTTACCTCCAGTTTTGTAAGGTCTATTTTCCAGGTGGCCTCGTCCCGGCTTTTGCCCTTGAACGCAAAAGCTGCATAGACCGAGGCGCGCGGGTCTATTTTATCGTAAAATTCCCTGGTTCCTTTCGATATATATGCCGCCATCTCGGCTATATTGGTTTTAAGGGTGCCCTTTATTTCCAGGGACGGTTCTATGCCCCCCGAAACAGACCCGGAAAGGTTGAAGATACTGTCCCTGTACCTGCCGTCGAACCTGCTGAATACCAGTGAGTCATCCCCGGACTTGAAGACAGCTTTCAACGTAAGTTCGTCTGAGGAAAGCGAGATGTCGCATGCCGGGGATTTGAAATCTTTTATCTCGCCGCTAAGCAGGTATTTCTTGTCATCATAGAATGAGGTTATGTTCTTTAGAGATAACGAATCCTCTTTTATTAAAAGGCAGCCGTTTATCGATCTGACGGGCTTGTCCAGGAATTCCGGTTTAACGCTGCAATCCAGTAGTTCGGACGTAACGGTATAAGAGAGAGGCGTCTTGTCCTGTCCCTTTAGCGGCCCGTTAACGTTAAGGGCGACTTTGCTGATCCCGCTGAATTTGTAGTCTTTTAGTTTTTCCTTGAGTTCCGGCGGTATGATTTCACCCATTCTCGCCAGGTCCAGTTCCGTCCTGGCGGTCAGGTTGAGGTAAGGATCGGAATAATCCTTTATGCTTCCGGAAAATACACAATCGAAGCCCTTGGCTAAGCCTTTTAGCAGGTCGGTCCAAAGTTTCGTTTCATCGAAATATATCTTTCCGTTTATCCTGTCTATGGCGCCGAACGTCGGTATGCCGTTTATCCTTGTATCGCGAAGCAGCGTGTCCGCCGTAAATTTAACAGGCACCTTCCTGTCTTTAAGGTCAAGTATGAATTTTCCGTTGGCGTTTATATCGCCTTTGACCGCGAAAACGGGCGATGAGCCGGAAGAAGAGAGGTCCAGCCTGTCTATTTTGGCGGATGCCGTTATGACGCACGGCATTTTAAGCTTTGAAGCGTCTTTGAGGTCTATTAACATCTTTCCGGTCAGGTCGACGATGCCTTTTGTTTTGAAGTCATCACGTTCCAGCTCTACTCCGGAAACGGAAGAGACCGTTGCCACAGCCAGGCTTTTGCCCGGCGCGTAAACACAACTTATGTTCCCCGTAAGGTTGCCGGAAAGGGACTTGAAGGGCATACCGTCATAGTACGGCTTGAATTCCGAGAGCGGCACGTTCTTTATCCTGAGGTTTACGGCTGTATTGCCGCTTGCCGGGTAGAATTCCCCGTCGGCCGATACGGAGTTCTTTTGCGCCATGACGAGTTCCGAATTCATCCTGAATTTGACCTTTAGCGGATAAGAGAGGGAAACGGACAGGTCCGCGTCCTTGATCTCCTGCTTGAAGTCGGGTTCGGTAGCCAGGTCCTCGAATACGCATGTACCTCCGGATACCGAGATGCTGTTGACCAGGACGTTCTCCGGCCGGCCTTCCGCCTGTTTCAGGAACAGCAGGGAGGAGAAGTTCCACTCGTTCATCTCGTTGACGGTAAGGTATATCTTGGGGGATTCGATCCTTACCGATGAGACGACGAACTTCTTCTCCTGCAGCAGCGGGAGGTAAAGAATGTTCAGGTAAAGTTTTTTAACCTCAAGGAACTTGCGGTTATACTTCTTTTCATCGGAGATCGACAGGTCCTTGAGTATTATCCCGCGCAGGGGGTTGTAATAGACGTCCCCGAGGACTATCTCGCGGCCCGTTGCCCCGGCGAGGTAATCAAGGACAAGCGCCCTGCCTTTTGTAGGCATGATATATTCGTTGACATACCACAGTCCTATGGAGCCGAATACGGCGAGCAGTATGAAAAGGAAGAATAATTTCTGTAAAAAGGGGACACCCCTCGGTCTTGGCTGCTCCTGCATAGGTAGTATTCTATATTAAAAGGGTTTGACTTTGCAAGCCTGAATTGGTAAAATCTCAATGGGAAATCGCGCCGCTCCCCGACGAACGGGAGCGATTTTTTATCCCGGGGCGTAGCGCAGTTTGGCTAGCGCGTCTGCTTTGGGAGCAGAAGGTCCTCGGTTCAAGTCCGAGCGCCCCGACCATAATTTCCCCTATATAGGGGGTAGAGAAATACGCGCCTGTAGCTCAGTTGGATAGAGCAACTGCCTTCTAAGCAGTGGGCCGGGCGTTCGAGTCGCCCCAGGCGCGCCATAGAATTCCCGTTTACGGAAGTAGTGAATTCATCCCGAAGCCTGCGAAGTATTTTTTACGTTTTACGTAAAAAATGCGAGCGTTTAGGCGAGGGATAAGATAAACATATACAGATCTTGCGGTGGGTGTAGCTCAGTTGGTTAGAGCACGGGACTGTGGCTCCCGTTGTCGCGGGTTCGACCCCCGTCACCCACCCCAAATTTAGGAAAATAAAATAGTACAATATGGCTAAAAAAATAATCAATGTAAAAAGTGAAAGTCAAAAAGGCGGCACAACCGCCGGGATTGTAAATATTTTTAAGAATGATGATTTGAAAGAAAATAAAGGTGTATGGGCAAAGCCATATTTCAAATATCTTTTAATTCCTGTAATGGTAATCCTAATAGGAACAGGAATAATTTGGGGGGTGACCAAAATATTCAATAAGGAAGAAAATAAGGATAAGAAAGTATACAATGTCACTAGTCGTAATCAACAAGGTGGAATAACCGCTGGAGAAGTTAATATCGGAAAGACGCCGCGAATTTTTAATCAACAAGTAGCCTTGGCTCTCCAGGCGCATCTTCCGAGCGAAAAAGATAAGACTATCGTGATTACAGCAGTTATGGGCGACCAAGAAGCATTTCAATTCGCTGAGCAAATAAAAGAATATTTATCTTCGCAAGGATGGAAAGTGGATGGTGTTGACCAAGCTGTCTATAGCAAACCTGTGGTGGGGCAGATTATTAAACCAAGGTCTGACGGAAAAGTAGAGATAATTATTGGGGGGAAAGAGTAATAGAACTCTGTTTTTATCTCACCACACCAGTAATCAGCGAGGAATTACCTCTCCGATTCGCAGAATTTGGCATATATTAAGGTAATTGTTACATTGGGCGGCGTATAAAAGAGTAGAGAGGTTTTTCCTCGGCTCAGGAGAAAGGAACCCCCCCAATTATATTTAACCGCTTAAAGCGGTTTTGGTTTACCTGATAAAGGAAGATAAAAATGGAAAAGACGGTTTTGGTTAAAGGCGGTTTTGTCCGCTGTCTGGGGCTTTTGCTGGCGTTTCTCTTGCCGTTGGCGTTTCAGGGTTGCTCTACCACCGAGATAAGGCAGGAGTTTTTTGGATTAAATGTCCATGATGTGGTTTCCTCGGACCACCATTATGTAAGGGGATATGAGATCGAAAGGGATAAGCTGTTCGATCTGGCAATATCTACGCTTAAAAAGATGCAGGCCGAGATATTAAAGAAGGACAGGAAGGACTATCTGATCACGGCCATAGGCTTCGACATATTATTCAAGTCTTGTATAAATACGACCGAAGTCGGGATCGTCATCCGTCCCGCGGGCGAGAACAAATCCGAGGTAGTGGTATATTGCGGGAATTATTCACTTGGAAAGTATGTATCGGATGAGCTGTATTCAAGGATCAATGCCGCCCCGGCTGCTTGCCCTTAGTCCGGTTACGGATGTTCTTTTTTTGAGGCGCGATTGGACCGCGATATAAAGATACTTATTACAGGTGCCACCGGATTTTTAGGCAGGTTCCTGGTTGACGAACTCATCGCCGGCGGATATACCGATTTGACGGCGCTGGCGCGTAATACTTCGAATGTCTCGCCCTTGAAGGACAAAAAGGTCGAGATCATTTACGCCGATATTACCGACAGGCCTTCACTGGATTCCGTCCGCGGGAATTGGGACGTTATATTCCATTGCGCGGGGTTTGTCGGCAACGACGCACAGACGCTCGAGCGTATCAACGTGATCGGGACGGAAAACATCTGCCGTTTCGCGCTGGAACGCGGTGTCAAAAAATTCCTCTATACCAGTTCGGTAGCCGTGAATTCAGGCAATACCGAAATACCCTTAAGAGAAGACCTGCCGTATAAGCCTACCAATAAGTATGGCGTTTCAAAGATGGAAGCGGAAAAGATCGCCGTCGGATTCCGTGAAAAAGGCCTTCCTATGTTGATCTTGCGCCCGTGCATGGTTTACGGGGAAGGCGAACCGCACCAGATGCCGCTTTTGGCGAAAATTGCCCGGTTCCGGTTATTTATCATACCTTACTTTGCCGCCGATGTGCGCCTGCACCTGGTCTCCGTACGCAATGTCGCGGCGTGTTTTGTACGCTGTATGGAAGACCCCCGCGCGGAGGGGGAGATATTCAATATCGCCGATGAAGAGGTATTGACCGTGCGCCAACTTTTTGAGATCGCCTCAAAGGCGCTTGGCGTAAACCGGCCTCTTATATTGCCGCGGTCATTGACCCGTGCGGTGATGTTCATGCCGGTTATAGGCAAATACGTAAAGTTTTTATCTAAGGACAGGGTATATGATATAGGACGGCTTAAGGCCGTCCTTGATTTCACGCCGCCATATCGGGCCGCCTCCGAATTTTCCGACGCAGTCAGAAAAATCCCTTGCTAATCTTACTCAGCGTTATATAATAAGGGCGGATGAAAAAATTATTTTTCGCCATACTTTTGCTTCTTGTGTCCCAAACCTGCGTTTTCGGGTCTTGGTGGGACGGCCAGTACTTGCTCGGCGATTGGGCGGGGCAAAGGCAGAAGCTTTCCGATAAGGGAATAGATTTTACCGGAACTTACGTGACAGACCTTCTGGGGAACGTATCCGGCGGAGAGGATGGCCGCCGTTTCCGTTATGACTCTTCCACCGGCCTTGACGTGAATTTTGACATGGAGAAGCTATGCGGGTTGGCCGGCCTGCAGTCCCATGCCTCCGGCGTATACCGCCAGGGCGATAACTTAAGCGACGATATAGGCAACCGCTTCCCGCCTTCGAGCATTTACGGCTCGGAAGAGATACGTTTATATAACCTGTACCTTGAGCAGGCTATGCTTGATGATAAAGTAAGCCTTAAGTTGGGCCGTCTTGGGACAGGAGACGATTTTGCCCAGTCACCGTTGTATTGGATATTCCTTACGAACTCTATCGACGGATGCCCGATCAACCTGCCGATAAACTTTTTCTTCACAACTTATCCTACGGCGACTTGGGGCGCGCGCCTCAGGGCGAGCCCGACGGATTCTTTTACCTGGAAGGGCGGTATCTACCACCAGGACCCGAAGATTGCTCGCATGGACGCGCACGGCGCGGATTTCTCCTGGCGCAGGAACAAGGGCCTGCTCTTTATCCAGGAGTTCAGTTACCTGAATAACCAGGCTGAAGGTTCCAAGGGCATGCCGGGCAATTATAAGCTCGGCCTTTTTTACAGCTCGGGCCGTTTTACCGACCTTTATGAGGACGAGAACGGCAATTCCTGCGCCCTTAGCGGGCTGGACCCGAAGAGGCGCCACGGCAACTACGGTCTTTACCTGCATGTAGACCAGATGCTTTACCGCGAGTCCGGCACGGCCGACGAAGGGTTCACACCGTTCTTTGTGGTAACATGGCAGCCGGATGATGTTAACGAGATGCCTTTCTTTATAGATGCGGGCCTGACCTATAAGGGGCTTATACCCGGAAGAGGGGATGACATCGCCGGTATCGGTTATGCCTACGGCAAATGGAGCAGACAGCTGGGCAAGTATGAGACGGATTCCGGCGGTACCCGCCAGAAATATGAGATGGTCGTAGAAGCTACCTATAAGATCGCCGTGAACAAGTGGCTGTATCTCCAGCCCGATCTCCAGTATATAATCAATCCCCACGGCGGAGACAAGGATATAGATGACGCCCTTGTGGTCGGCGCACGTGTGGGCGTAACCTTCTAAACGGGGGAAAAGGATATGGCAGAGCCTAAAGGGCATAATAACCTTTTTATTATTTACATTATCGCTTTTGTTGCGGCTTTAGCCGGCCTGCTCTTTGGTTACGATACCGGGGTCATCTCGGGCGCTATTCTCTATATCAAAGACCAGTTCAGCCTTAGTGCTGTTCTTGTGGAAAAGGTGGTAAGCGCGGTTTTGTTGGGCGCGGTCATCGGCGCAGCGTTCAGCGGCGCTATGGCCGATCGCCTGGGCCGCCGGCGCAGCATTGTGCTCACAGCCGTACTTTTTTCCGCCGGCGCCATCGGTGCGGCATTATCTCCCAGCATACCTTTATTGATCGCCTTTCGTTTTTTGATCGGGCTTGCAATAGGCGTGGCCTCTTATGTTGCCCCGCTTTACATTTCCGAGATATCCCCGCCCGATGTCAGGGGAGCGTTGGTGTCCTTGAACCAGCTGATGATCACGTGCGGTATCGTGGTTTCATACCTGGTTGATTATGCGCTTACCCTCGGCAAGGACGAATGGCGTTGGATGTTCGCGTTCGGCGCGGTTCCCGCCGCCATCCTTCTGATAGGGATGATATTCCTGCCCGAATCCCCGCGCTGGCTTGTCTCGCGCGGTTTTATAGACCGGGCTAAAGACGTATTAAGGCGCACGCATACCGAAGGATCGGTCGAGAAGGAGATCGAAGGCATCTCCAGGACCGCTGCCGAAAAAGAATGTTCCTGGGACCAGGTATTCAAGCCGTGGGTCAGGCCTGCTCTTGTAGTCGGCATCGCGCTTGCGTTCTTCCAGCAGGCGACCGGGATAAACACCATAATATATTATGCGCCTACCATATTTGAGTTTGCAGGATTCGGTTCCCACAAGGTTGCCATACTGGCTACCGTCGGCGTGGGGACCGTGAACGTCCTTATGACCTTGGTCGCCATCTGGCTTTTGGACAAACTTGGCCGTAAGCCTCTGTTGTATATCGGCATGACAGGCATGTGCTTGAGCCTGGCTGTCCTCGGTTTTGCTTTCAATACGGCGACGTTGTCAGGGATGCTTAAGTGGATAGCTGTGGGCAGCGTCCTGTTTTATATAGCCTCTTTTGCAATAAGCTTGGGCCCTATATTCTGGCTTATCATCGCCGAGATATATCCGTTAAAGGTTCGCGGCAGGGCTATGAGTTTGGCGACTGTCGCCAACTGGGGTTTCAACATGCTGGTGGCGGCGACTTTCCTGACCCTGACCGATAAACTCGGCAAGGCCGGGACCTTCTGGCTGTTCGCCGCGGTCTGTTTGGCTGGTATAGTATACTGCTATTTATGCGTTCCTGAGACCAAGGGACTTACCCTTGAGCAGATTGAGGAGCACTTGCATAAGGGAGGCAACTTAAGGAAGCTGGGTTCTAAATAAGACCGGAGAGGGGTTCTTAATAAATATATAATGATCAAAGTCAAAAATGAAGGTATCGTACTTGAAAGTTCGGAGAACGGGTTTGATAACCAGGCGGTATTGAATCCTGCCTGTGTCGAGTTGGACGGTGTAACCCACATGTTTTACAGGGGCATCAGGCGCGGGGACATGTCCTCATCTATAGGCCGCTGCAGGCTGGTTGATAATAAGGCCGTGGAAAGGTTTGATAAGCCGGTCCTTTTTCCGGAATATGATTACGAGAAAATGGGCGTGGAAGACCCGCGAATAGTTTTTCTGGACGGGATATATTATCTTTTTTATACGGCTTACGACGGTAGGAACGCCCTGTTTGCTTACGCTACAAGCACGGACCTTGTCAGTTTTGTCAAGCATGGGGTGATCTCGCCGCGCATTACCTATGCCGAAGCGGGCAGCCTCTTCGGCTCTTCTAAAATCAGGATGAGGGAGAAGTACTTTATCTTCGAATCATATATAAGGCACAGGCAGGGCGATGATATATTGCTCTGGGAGAAGGACGCTTTTATCTTCCCGAAGAAATTCAATAATAAATTTTTATTGGTCCACCGCATCCTTCCGGGGATACAGGGGATATATTTCGAGGATTTCAAGGACCTTACCGACGATTACTGGAGAGATAATCTCAGGGACCTGGGCAAGTTCGTTTTATTGGACCCCGAATACGGGTTCGAGAGCAGGAACATAGGCGGGGGATGTCCGCCTATCGAAACCGAAGACGGTTGGTTGTTGATTTATCATGCCGTTGAAGACTCTCGCTATGGAAGGATCTATCACGCGGCCGCCGCATTGCTGGATATTGACGATCCGTCTAAGGTCGTAGGCCGCCTGAAAAGGCCCATCTTTTCCCCGGCAGAGCCATGGGAGAAACGCGGAGATGTCAATAACGTAGTGTTCCCTACGAGCGCCATAGTAAAAGGCGGCAGGTTATATATCTATTATGGCGCGGCCGACAGGCTTATAGCGGCAAAATCCGTTGATATGGAGGAAATTTTGAAAGAACTTAAAAACAGTAATTGATGCCCCTTGTTAAAAGCAAAGAGATCTCCTAAAATAATTTACCTGTCCACTTTTCCTCCCAGGGAGTGCGGTATCGCCACCTTTACCGCGGACCTTACGACTGCCATGGATGACTTGCTTGGGCCTGCCATCGAGTCATGTATAACGGCTGTGAATATCGATGATATATCCCGTTATAAATACCCGAGGAAGGTCATTTTTCAAATAGACCAATTTTCCAGGCAGGAGTATATCGATACGGCTGAAAAGATCAATGCTATGGAAGATGTCAAACTTGTGAATATCCAGCATGAGTTCGGCATCTTTGGGGGGGATCACGGCTCTTATATAATATCTTTCCTGGATGCGTTAAAAAAACCATCGGTCGTGACCTTTCATAGTGTCCTGCCTTTGCAGGGAGAAGACCTTTGCGGCGCAGTGCGCTCGATAGCCGAAAAAGCGAACGGCGTAACGGTTATGACCAGGCTTTCGAGGGAAATCCTTGTCCGGGAATACGGGATACCCGGGGAAAAGATATCGGTCATCCCTCACGGGATCCATTCGATCCCCTATACCTCAAGCGTTAAGCCCAAATCCGCTTTGCATTTTTCCAATAAAGTGGTCCTCCTGACGTTCGGATTCCTGAGCAGGGGAAAGGGGATAGAATATGTAATAGAGGCCCTGCCCAAGGTAGCCAAGGACCACCCGGAGCTGATCTATATAATCCTGGGCGTTACCCATCCGAACGTGCTGAAAGAGGAAGGGGAGGCATACCGCAATTCCCTGATAAAGAAAGTTCGCGATCTTGGGCTGTCCTCCCATGTGAATTTTTATAATGAATATGTCACTCTGGATGAGCTCCTCCAGTTCTTAAGGGCTGCGGATATTTACATATCGCCTTCCCTTAATCCGAATCAGGCCGTTTCAGGGACTCTTTCTTATGCCATGGGATCCGGTAGGACGGTTATTTCCACTCCTTTTGCGCAGGCCAAAGAGATAGTGACCCCGGAAGTCGGGATTCTGGTGGATTTCAGGGACCCCGGTTCCTATGCAGACGCCCTGGCAAAACTTTTAAATGATCCCTCCCTCAGGGAACAGCTCGGGAAGAACGCCTATTTCAGGACCCGTAATATGACATGGGAGAATGTTGCCATCGAATATTCAAAGCTGTTCTCAAAATTCTCCCGAGATATCGCCGAAGTAAGCGCCCGTAAAAAAATCCCCCGGATCAACCTTAGCCATATGTTCCACCTTACAGACAGCTTCGGGATAATACAATTTTCCCGGCTCTCTTTACCGGCCGTTTCCTCGGGATATACGCTCGATGACAATGCGCGGGCGCTTATAGTCGCGTGTTTATATTACGGAGAGTTAGGAAGGGCGGTCAAGGCCGTTTCTCTCGATAAACAGAAAAGCGATCTGCTTAAGCGCATAGTGATATATTTACGTTTTATCGAGTTTGTTATGCAGGAAGAAGGTATTTTTTACAATTATGTGGGCTCTGACAGGACTATAGACGTTGAACTTAATAAAAAAGAGAACCTTGATGATGCCAATGGAAGGGTTATCTGGGCATTAGGGGTTGTTGCCGCTTCCGATTTTCTTCCGGACAGCGTGAGAGATAAAGCCGTGTCACTTTTTAAGAAAAGGATAGAAAAATATAAGATGCCCGAATCCCCGAGATCCGTCGCATTTTATATTAAGGGTATCTGCCTTCTTTTGAACAAGACCAGGGAGATCGCCGGGAAGGACATGGAGAAGGAGCTGATCGCGCATTGCGACAGGCTCGTATCCCTTTATCGCGGGGTATCTTCCAAGGATTGGCAGTGGTTTGAGAACTATCTGACTTATTCGAATGCGGTTTTACCCGAGGCCCTTATCCTGGGGTACCAACGTACCGGCAATAGCGAATACCTGGATATAGGTAAAAAGACGCTTGATTTCCTGATGCGGCAAACTTTTCTGGACGGGATGTATGCACCTATAGGCCAGGACGGCTGGCACCATAAAACCGGAGAACGCCGGTATTTTGACCAGCAGCCGGAAGATGTCTCGGCGATGGTTTGTGCGCTTGCCACGGCGTATTCAATAGTCGGGGGCGATATTTATAAGAAGTCTATGCATGAGGTCTTCAACTGGTTTTTAGGCGACAACTGCCTGAAACAGGTTGTTTATGACAGGACTACGGGCGGTTGTTATGACGGAGTAGGAGAAGGCTATATTAACCTTAACCAGGGGGCTGAATCTACGGTATCGTACCTTTTGGCAAGGCTTGCCGTCGCATCTCAGAAGTTATAAAGTGTGTTCAAGCGCCCGATGTGGCTGTAGAAGTCCTTATTTCGGTGCCGGTCCTTATCGTCAATTAAGATATTATTTGTTTTCTTTGCTCGTTTTTTGTCCATTTGTGATACAATGATAACACCTCAAATGGACCTCTCGAACAATAATAATAAGAAGAAAGTGTTTTTGTCCGGTAACGAAGCCGTTGCCTGGGGAGCCGCAGCTTCGGGTGTTTGTTTTGCCTCGGCCTATCCGGGTACCCCGTCAACCGAAATTCTCGAGACGCTCGGAACTTTTAAGGGCCTTGAGGCCCAGTGGGCCGTGAACGAGAAAGTCGCCTATGAGGCGGCGTTCGGAGCTTCCCTTGCCGGAAAGCGCGCGTTGACCGCCTGCAAACACGTCGGGCTCAACGTCGCCATGGACCCGCTGATGACCACCGTTTACAGCGGCGTGAACGCGGGTTTTGTCGCGGTGGTCGCCGATGATCCCGGAATGCATTCATCACAGAACGAACAGGATACCCGCCGGGTCGCGCCATACGCCAAGATGCCCTTGCTTGAACCGTCATCCCCTTCGCAGGCGTATCATTTCGTGAAAGAAGCTTTCGAGATAAGCGAACGTTTTGATATCCCGGTCCTGCTGCGCCTTACTATGCGTGTCTCGCATACTAAAGAATCTTTCGAGACCGGGCAGGTACGCTCCTTCGACAGGAAGGCCCTTGATAAGAACCCGAAGAAATATGTCATGATCCCCGGGCACGCGCGTTTCAGGCACCTGGACCTTGAACAGCGCATGCTTAAACTCCGGGATTTCTCGGAGAAGACCGCTCTTAACGTCGCGCAGATCAAGGACAGGAAGATAGGTTTTATAACGAGCGGGGTATCCGCGCTTTACGTTAAAGAGGCCTACCCTGAGGCATCAACTCTGGTGCTGGGAATGCCTTATCCTTTCCCTTCGGACAAGGTCAGGGACTTCGCGCGCAACGTTGAAAAACTTTATGTGGTAGAAGAGCTCGAGCCTTTCCTTGAAGAGATGATAAAAATGGACGGCATAGCCGTTACAGGGAAGAAACCTTCATGGCTTTGCGGTGAACTGGAGCCGCAGGCCGTTAAATGCATCGTTAAGGGCGAGGAGAGGGGGCTTTCCTCGCGCAAGGCCCGGCGTCCGCTCCTGTGCCCCGGATGCCCGCACCGTCCGGCGTTCTACGCCCTTAAAAAAGCGGGGGTCTATGTCGCGGGAGATATAGGATGTTATACTTTGGGCGCACTTGAACCTTTGGCCGCGTTACATACGCAGACGTGCATGGGCTCGAGCATACCGTTCTTCGAAGGCATAAGCAAGATGCAGAAGGACCATAAGGCCGTGGCCGTGATAGGCGATTCCACCTTCATACACACGGGGATAAACGGCCTCATAAGCGCGGCCTATAACGCAACGAAGGGTGTTGTGATAATAATGGATAACTCCATTACCGCGATGACCGGAGGCCAGCAGAACCCTGCTACGGGAGTAACTTTGCAGGGTGCCGTGACGAAAAAACTGTCCCTTGAAAAGATATGCCTCGCCGCCGGAGCGGATAACGTTGACGTGGTCGACCCTTACGATATAGAAAAATTCCGCAAGACCCTGGATAAGAGGCTTGAAGAGGACAAACTGTCGGTCATAATAGCCCGCTATCCGTGCAAGATGATCGACCGTTCGCGCGCCCCGGCGATGAAGATAGACAACGACAAATGTAAAAAATGCCGCCAGTGCCTGCTTCTGGATTGCCCGGCTATCGTTGAAGAAGACGGTGCCGTAAGCATAAACGGATCTTTATGCGTAGGGTGCGGGCTGTGTTCTAATATCTGCAAGTTTGGGGCGATATCCCCGGTTAAAAAATGAGAACGGTCAACGTGTTATTCTATGGTATAGGAGGGCAGGGGGTCTTGACGGCGGCGGAAGTCTGCGCGCTTGCCGCCATGTTCGACGGTTACCATGTAAAGAAGTCGGAGGTGAAAGGCATGTCGCAGCGCGGGGGCTCGGTAGAGTCGTTCGTGCGTTTCGGCGATTCGGTACTGTCTCCCTTGCCGTTCACCGGCAGCGCGGACGCGATAATATGCCTGCATAAGTCTGAATATTCGCGTATGAAGGACGAGCTCAAGCCGGGAGGCATCGACCTGTCCGCTTACCTGGAGAAAGGGCACGCGGCCGTCAAGGGAAAGGCCATGTTCCTGAACACATATATGCTCGGTGCGCTGTCGTCTTTCCTGGAAATAAAAGAAAGCAGCTGGCTGGAAGCGATCAAGGCAAAATTGAAGAAAGACACAGAAGAGAATAAGCGTATCTTCCTGTTGGGACGCGGCGAGGCGGAGAGATGATCTTTAACGAGAAGATGGAATGCATCAGCCCGGGCGCGCTCAAGGATGTCCAGAGCGAACGTCTTAACGGCATGCTTAAGAGAGTCTGCGATGGATCTCCTTTTTACAGGGATAGACTTGAGAACGCGGGAATATCCCGCAAGGATATAAAGTCCATAGACGACATAACCAGGCTGCCTTTTACGGTCAAGGATGACCTGAGGGACAACTATCCTTTCAGGATCTTTTCCAAGCCGGTAACCGGCATCGCGGAATTGCACGTCTCGAGCGGGACGACCGGCAACCCTGTCGTGTCCGGTTATTCGCGGGAAGACCTTGACCTGTGGAGTGAGGTGATAGCGCGTTCTCTCTGCTGCGCCGGCGCTGTCCCCGGGGACATGATACAGATCGCCTACGGTTACGGGTTATTTACCGGAGGGCTGGGCCTGCATTACGGCAGTTTAAAGCTCGGGCTTACGGTAATTCCGTGTTCATCGGGCCAGACCAAGAGGCAGTTGAAGATATTGGAGGATTTCAAGCCGCGTCTGTTGGCGTGCACGCCGTCTTATGCGTTATATATGGCGGAGACGGCCAGGGAGTCGGGAGTGCGGACCGCGGAGAGCAGTTGGGAGATAGGCATATTCGGCGCGGAACCCTGGAGCGAGGCGATGCGCAAGGAGATAGAGCGGACTTGGGGCATAAGCGCCGTGGATATTTACGGTTTATCCGAGATAATCGGGCCGGGAGTGGCGTGTGAGTGCCACCTCAAGAAAGGCCTCCACATACAATCCGATGTATTCTATCCCGAAGTGATCGACCCCAAGACCCTCGAGGTCCTGCCCGCGGGTATGCCGGGAGAACTTGTGTTGACGTCCATAACGAAAGTCGGGATGCCCCTTATCAGGTACCGGACGAGGGATATCGTAAGCATAGATTACGGAACGTGCGAATGCGGGCGCACCTCTCCCCGCATAAGCAAGGTCCTGGGCCGCACTGACGACATGATAATAGTAAGGGGGATAAACGTCTTCCCTTCGCAGATAGAAGAGGTCCTGCTTGCCATCGAAGGGACGCAGCCGCATTACCAGCTTGTGGTCGAGAGGGAGAAGAACGGGCTCGACAAGCTTGAGGTGCTCGTAGAGCTCAACGAATCGTTCTTCTCCGATGAGGTGAAGAACCTGCAGCATTTTGAACATCGCATATCGAAGGAGATCGAATCGGTGTTAAGCGTAGGAGTGGACGTGCGGCTGGTAGAGCCGAAAACGATAAGCAGGAGTGAAGGCAAAGCCAAGCGCGTCATAGATAAAAGGAACATATAATATGAAGATCACCCAGCTTTCGGTATTCCTTGAGAACAGGAGAGGCAGGCTTTATGACGCGGCCCGTGTTTTGGGAGAAGCGTCCGTAAATATCAAGGCCCTTACGATAGCCGAGAACGAGGAATTCGGTATTCTGCGCATGGTAGTCGATAAGCCGGAAAAGGCGCTGGAACTTCTCAAAAAGAACGGTTTCGTGGCCTCCATCACCGACATAGTGGCTGTTGAGGTAAGCGACCGGCCCGGAGGGCTCGCGGTTATCCTCAAGATACTCGATGATAACGGGATAAACCTCGAATATATGTACGCGTTCGTAGAGAAGAACGCCGACAACGCCATAGTGGTATTCCGTTTCGACGACCCGGACAGGGCCATAGAGGTTTTGTCGAAGAACAGGGTGCGGGTTTTCGGGAAGAAGGATATACAGGGATAAAGATTTATTTTGAGTATATTTAAGGCTGTATTTTGTATAATGCAATGTTTCCGAAAGACGAATACGGCCATTCCTTTAATTTAATAAATATTTCAGGATGTTCTTTAATCCATACAATATCTTTGTGTTTGTTGTTTATATCATTATTCTGTGTTACAAGATAATAATAGGAAACCTCGTAGTATCTTAGCTTATCAACCCATTCCTCGTAGCTGGCTGCTCGTGTAGCATTTTTATATGTGTTATCGGAAGTATTAATATTAACTATGTTTTTATTGAATTTGGTTCCGTATAAATATGTGATTAATTCAGTATAATTATAAGCAACTACCGATCCAGCCTCGGTGTTATCATCAAGCCATCCCCAGGTATCCGCTAATTCTCCGTACTCCCAGCCAAGATAGGTGTACGCGGGAATATTCTTATGTGCGATGTAGTAATTCAGTGTTCTTTCTTGATGAGGGTTTATTCTAAATATTACGGTTAAAAACGAGAAAAATATCACGGTAATAATAAAGGCGTCTAGTATATTTTTATAAAGGGACTTAAGATGATTATGGACATAAATTATTGCCAACGCAGAAAGGGCGCATAGAAAAAGTACGTACCTTGGAAAAGGGCAAGCCTGCACATTAAAAAGCAAAAATATGGTTGCCGGAAATAAGGTAAATACAAAGAACGCCAACCTATCTTTTTTAATAATTGCAATATAAAATGAGTAGAAGACGCTTGCTACGCCTAAAATGAATTGCGCCCCAAACCCGCTTTCAATACTATATACGAGATCGCCGCGAATTCTTTCATAAATGGGATAAAACCACCATTCCCATCTGTTATCAACAAACCATTTTTCAAAATACATATTCCAGTTCGCTTCTTTAAGGCCTTTCATAATAGTTATCCCAAAAATCCTGACATTATAAGGGAAATTGACGTTTCCCGTCAGAATCAGATTTCGAACATACCAGAATCCGCCGGCAATTAACACGCATAGAATGGAGCCGATTATAGTTCTTGCTCGAACAGCATTTCTATTAGATAAATAGTGAAAAATTAGAAATATTATAAATATCGAAGAGGCTATCCAACCGACAGGCTTAATTCCGCAGAAAAGCCCCATTGAGATGCTTGCAAGTATGAGATAAAGGCTTCTTTTGCTGATAAAATAGCCTATTAGAAAGTTTAAGGTTGAAATAAAAAAGGCGGCGAATATTATATCCACGTAACTAGTCGTCGCCTGAATCATGATAACGGGGGTAAGCAGTATCAATGGGAACGCAAGGAATGAGTTGCTTAAGTTCATTTTTTTACTTACACTGTATGTGGAAATCGCGAGGAGAAAAGCGAAAGGTAATTGCACCAAGTTTAATAAATTGAGTTTTTTGGTAAGAAGAAAAATCCATAGAGTAAAAAGTTCTCCGTTTTGTGGGTAGTATGACATATGCCTTATAGGCTGCGTAAGAACCAGTTTCGATGATTTTACCCAGCAAATAACAGCCGGCAGATGGAAAGTAAGACTATCCCAACTAAAAGGAGGTGTTATTACAGCTAAAAAGAGAACCAGTGAATACGAAACCAGGATGAGGGCTATAAAAAGTAGCGTTTTCCAATTTGAAATGGCAGCCGGATTAATTAGGTTAATAGAACCAAAATCATAATTACCAGACAATCTCAGCGAAAAGCCAATAATTAAAAAAGAAATCATGGCATTGCATACTTGTGCACAAAGAGGGTTTAATATTCCTAGTATGCCTAGCAGGGTTTGAGTTACTATGATTTGGAGGGAGCTCAGCACCAAAGCAAATACTATTCTGTCGGCTGAATTAAACCGTAGCTTGGCGGCAAATATGAAGTAGGCAATAAATACAAATGTATTAAAAACCAGAAGATAAATAAGCCCTATCATTTTATAGGTATAAAAAAATTTAAAAAATAGGAAAGTAGGCCCCTGTGCAGGTAAATATACAGAAGTCCCAGAAACAAAGAGACCGCTAAATAGCAAACACTTGCGGCATCATTCAGCTGAGAGTCAGTTTTCTTATTCATATTTATGGTAAAATTATAAGCCGCAACGTATAGAAATGCAAGGAGTAATAAAGCCATGAAAAAACCTATCACAGGCGGAAAGTATCATAAAGACAACCTGATGTTCTTGGTTATATTGGGGTTGTGGTTTTTAGTCGCAGCATATTTTAATCCCAAGATAATGGTAAATTTCAGAACACAGGAATCCCTTATAGTGCGTATATATATAGTATGTTTTGTTGCATTATTGGATCTATTTTGGTTTTACGGGATATACCATCTTACAATAAGCTTTTTTTCTATTTTTTGTAAAACACCCAAGATCACCTCGGATATTTTAAGCATTCCTCATCCGAAAGTTGCCATTCTGTATACCACAATGAATGATTTTAGCGAAAGAGCGGCGCTTTCTTGTCTATGCCAAGATTATGACAATTATGATGTTTATATTCTCGATGATAGTACAGATCATGAAATATTGCGCAGAATCGATGACTTTGTATCAAGGAATCCCGGTCATCTATATTTGATAAGAAGAGATTTGAAGAAAGGATTCAAGGCAGGAAATCTGAATCATGCGTTGGGAATGATTAGCGGTAAATATGATTATTTTTCAATATCGGATGCCGATGGAACGCTGCCCAAGAGTTTTATTAAACGGTTATTGCCATATTTTTCCATAAGTAGTTCAATAGGTTTCATTCAGGCAAACCAAAGATCCGATCCAGAGCAAAGAAATAGCTTTACAAAGGACCTCTCGCTTAATACGGACCTTCATTGGAAATATTATCTTCCTGCTAAAAACTACTTCGGTTTCGTTATGTTTTATGGACATGGCGCGCTGATACGCTCCGATGTGTGGAAAGAAGCGGGAGGGTTTCCCGATACAATTACAGAAGATTTGGCGTTTTCCTCTATTATAAGGGAGAGGGGATACGAGGGAATATTTGTTGATGATGTAATTTGTTACGAAGAATTTCCAGATGACTATTTACAATTTCGAAATAGAAATGAAAGATGGGTCAAAGGAACGGCAGAATATCTTATTAAATGGTTTCCCGCACTTTGTTTTTCTAATAAGGTGCGATGGTATGAAAAGCTTGATATTTTGGCCTCAGCAGGGGTGTTGTTGATGGCGGCACCGTTTATTATATTTCTTTTCATCGCCGCAATTTTAATTCCGCTATCTACCGAAAATTTTGGATTATATATACCGTTGACAAAAGATTTAATTTTGCCATCTTACTCAATCCATTCTTATATGTCTATTATTGAGTATAAATTGGATTGGACAAAAGAATATTTCCTTATAATGTCTATCACGGCTTTCGCCCAGATTTTTCCCGCCGTTATTACCTTAATACGCACACCGGTAAAAATGTTCCGTTATTGTGCTCAATTTACATTTGTATGCCTATCGATGGTTGTTGATTCCTCAATGAGCATATTATCATTTATTTTTGCCAGAAAGAGTTATTTTTCCGTAACCGGTTCAACAGATATATTATTAAGATTAGAAAATGGCATAACGAACTTATTGGAAATTATATTCGCAATATTTTTATGCTTTATAATGTTTAAAACATTAAATATCTGGCTATTCAGTATATCTTTCTCGCTATTATTAAACTCATTAATATATCGATATAGATGGGATTCAAAGATCGTTTATATATTAGTGCATATTCCGTTTATAGTAATTCTTATTTTAGTTTTACTTTCGATTGTTTTTCTGAAAAGGTGATGAAAAAAGTCGTTGACATTACTAAAATACCAGTTTAATATACAAACCAGGCGTTAAAAACGTTTCGATAAAAAAACTTTTTCTAACCTAAAGGAGCCCTTCCATGCGTAAGCTCAATCTCCTTCTGTCGACAGCCGGTGTCTTGGTTCTGTTGGTCTTTTTAACGGGTTTTGCTTCTACTCAACTTCCAAAAGAAAAACTCGATTCACTTAAAAAGGAAATTCCAACCGAATGGTGGGAAGGGGGATGGGATAAATCCGCTCAGATCGAAGAGATCAAATCTGAGAGTCCCAGTGACCCCAGTATCCAGGCAAAAGCTCAGTATTTAATTGCTTGCCAGCATTATGCCGGAAGGCAGCATGAACTCGCCATACAGGAGTTTCGAAGCATTATAACGGATTATCCTTCTGCCTGGCAGGAGTGCCAGAAGGCTCAGTTTGAAATTGCCCAGATGAATCTATACCGTTTGGATGATCCAGAACAGGCTATCAAGGAATACGAATACGCCCTTGATAACTATCCTAAAAGCTATATATCCCCCATGGCTAAACTCGGAATTGCCCGTTCGTACAGAAGATTGAGCAAGCCTGACCTGGCTCTGGAGGTATATCAGGCCCTTCTTAAAACCTATCCTGAGAACAAAAAAGAGATCACCCAGGCTAATATAGATGTTGCAGAGCTCTATATAGAGCAAGCTCTTGCCTCTGGGGTCAGCGATTCCGACAGGAAAAATAAGCTCGGCGAAGCCGTTTCTTCCTACAAAAGAGCCTATCAGGTCTGTAATATAGAGGATACTGAGCTTTTAAAACAGTCGATTGATGGTATATGCCGTGCTTTTAGATGCGCCGATATGAACTTAGTCAGAGCAAATAGCTTCATCCTCTTTCAGAAATACGGCCCTGAAGGGGAAGATGCTGTTTCCGGTACGAAAGATGATTTGACAGATCCATTAAAGGATTTCTAGGCCATGAAAACGGCCCTTAAGATAACACTTGTTCTGGTTTTTGTATTTATAGTGTGCTACCAGATCAAATCCTATGCCTTGAAACAATCCCTTGTATACGACCAGTGCCTTACGTACGTTCATAAGAACCAGGAACTTATCGACAACAGGCAGATTGAGATTCTGGAAGTCGAAGCGGAGGTGTCACGCGACCCACAGGCGGTGGGTTTTAACTCCGCAGATAGCAAGTTAGCCTCTATATATGCCTCGCGCATTAATGATTTATCCTCAACCAGAAACGAGAAGCTTAAGTCTAAACAATCCCTTGCCGAGCTGTATTTAAAAACGGCACAGCCTGACAGGGCGTATAACCTGGCCTCCGAAGCCCTGGCCGACCAGCCTTACTTAGCGACGTCATCGGCCTTGCTGGTCTTGATCACCCAGGATAAGGTCAATGCCTACCTGAAGGAGCGTAAGTTCGACGAAGCGATAAACGAATACAACAATCTCCTAAAGCTTCCCCTACAGGAAGGTTACCAGGCCGCCGTGGAATCCCAGATAGCCTCTATTTACCGCAAGAAGGGTGATCCTGAAGCAGCCATAGAGGCATATCGAAAGGTTATATTGAACCATCCTTATATAACAAATTACCAGGCCCTCGCGGCCCTTAGAATTTCCGAGATCTACCTTAAGAATAAGGATTACCCGAAAGCTAAGGAAGAGCTAAGTAACCTCATTAAGCTTTACCCGAACACTCCCTGGGCAAAGAAGGCCCGGTTGACCCTTGCGGAGATAAAGCAGTGAAATATCCTCTTATTGCGCTATTCATTGTAGTCCTGATGTTTGCATGCTCCGGACAGGTATTCGGGTATTATTTGATGGATCCGGATATAGACCATTCTTACATTAAAGCCGATGGCACGTCCGGGTCATTGCTAAGTATAAATTTTACAGTCGGCATGACCGGAGAGCCTGTAGCAGGAGTAACGGCTATTTTCAGGGAAAGTGCCGCAGGATCCCTCAG
Source organism: Candidatus Omnitrophica bacterium UBA6215 (assembly GCA_002421665.1). Taxonomy (GTDB): domain Bacteria; phylum Omnitrophota; class Gorgyraeia; order Pluralincolimonadales; family Pluralincolimonadaceae; genus UBA6215. The sequence goes on along the minus strand of DISH01000007.1, from coordinate 14,665 downwards.
CTCTTATATGAGAACCAGCGATTCGAACGGCCATGTCGAAACCACCTTCACCTCAAGCACTACCCCTGAGGTTGCATCGGTATCGGCTAATTGCCTGAAATCCTATTCTGCGGGAGATCCTCCCCAGACTTGTTTGTGGCGCGGGAGTGCCTACTGGGATATATATGTGGTGAAGGCAGAGATAACAGGACCAAACTCTTTAGTGCGCGGAGAAGATGTAACATATACAGCAACAGTGTTACCATCTGGAGTTGAGTCTGCCTTTGAATGGAAATTTACAGGAAACGGAGTAACAATAGAAGAAAATACAGGATCTTCTAATATATGGAATGGTGTAATAGTTGTTAGTGGGACAATAAGCGGGATCGCTGTTTTTGGCGAAGAGGAATTTAATGATACGTTAAGTGTAACTGTAAACCCGAGGGATTGGATGATGGCCAATCCGCCATCTGCTCAGGAGGTTACTGCACCAGAATGGGATGGCACACTTGGATCAGGGACGGCATCTTATCAATATAATGACGAAATTCAGGGTAATCCTGGATATGTTTCTTCTGGTCCAAACAAGGGTTTCTATTATATCCTGAGCGAAAATTATTGGGAAAACTGGGAATCATTCCAATGGTGGATTACGCCGGGTTTTAGAAGTTCTGCGGCAAGTTTTTGGGTAAAAACAAAACAAGAGGAAGATTATGACGACCAACAGGTTACAAGTGCTATTCAGGGTTTAATAGGCCACGAAACGGATGGAACTGGAGCTAATACCTTGGGACATAGAAAAACTATAATTGCAAATATCCAAGGAAATCCTTCCTATGATCCTAAACGTTCAATAGAATCTCTTGTTAGTTATAACAATTCTCAACAGTTAGGGCAAGATTATACGCAAACTGTTTACGTGACAATTCAAAGCTTCGAGGATTATTATAAAAATGGAGAAGGGCATCCAAGTTGGGGGAATTGGAGCGGGTACGTATGGTTTACTGATTCACAAAATGAGTGGGTGCGTCATTTAGAGTCGTGGTAATTTAACCAAATATAGGTAAATTAGAGTTTTTTATAGGAAAAGAATATGAACAAGTTTATGCTTGCAGTGATGTTATTTTGTATTATGGTAGGAACCAATGGTATGGTATCTGCTAAAATTAAAAATATAACGATTAAAAGCGAAGAAGTAGCGGTAAATAGTTATAGGTATTCCTTTCCGTCAAATATGTTGCATAGATATATAAATAAAATTGAATTTTATCAGGACTATAATTTATTTAGCGGAAAATGTTCAGCCTATGTTGATATTGAATTGAATGAAAACCAGAGCGGGACCGTTCTCGTAGCACTTAATAAAATTGAATTAATAATAAAAGACTCTTCCCAGTCAAATAAATGCGTTATCCCTATCCAGATTAACGGTGTTTTATTTGCCAAGAGCAATGAATTCAAAGTTTTGTTTGAATATCCTATAGATCGTACTTTATTTAATACTGCGAAGATAAGATTATGTTTTAGTGTTAAAAATATTGGTGGACAAGAAGATTTAGATTACACAATAAATTTTAATGATTTAAAGAAGCTATCTCGGTAAGAATAAGCTTTACCCGAACACTCCCTGGGCAAAGAAGGCCCGGTTGACCCTTGCGGAGATAAAGCAGTGAAATATCCTCTTATTGCGCTATTCATTGTAGTCCTGATGTTTGCATGCTCCGGACAGGTATTCGGGTATTATTTGATGGATCCGGATATAGACCATTCTTACATTAAAGCCGATGGTACGTCCGGGTCATTGCTAAGTATAAATTTTACAGTCGGCATGACCGGAGAGCCTGTAGCAGGAGTAACGGCTATTTTCAGGGAAAGTGCCGCAGGATCCCTCAGCTCTTATATGAGAACCAGCGATTCGAACGGCCATGTCGAAACCACCTTCACCTCAAGCACTACCCCTGAGGTTGCATCGGTATCGGCTAATTGCCTGAAATCCTATTCTGCGGGAGATCCACCCCAGACTTGTTTGTGGCGCGGGAGTGCCTACTGGGATATATATGTGGTGAAGGCAGAGATAAAAAGCATTAAATTTACAAATGACCATGGAGTGTTAAAAGACAATAACTCAGATTGGACCGATAATTATAATGCCGTTGATTACTCAACGCCAGAATGGGTAAAGAATTCGACAAACCGTTCGATTACAAAAACAAAAAATACATCGTTAAATATCGACGTTGTTTTAAAAGTTGAACCTTCAGATGTCGCCTATGATTTAATCGGAGATTGCTCCGATAATTATTTGAGTTTTGCCGGCATAGGGAATACCTCAACGGGAGAAGATCAGACTATATCGTCGATAACCGCCCTAGCGGCATTACCTGATTACATAACTACTATAAACAAGAGCGTCGACTGGAAAATTAGATGCACCTCGGCGGATCCGGATATTGATATTACTTCTGACACCTCAGGTCCGCATAAAATATACGTAACTTTTGGGGCGCCATGGGGTTCAGTACAAACAGAAAAGAGAGTTGCGTGGGTGTGTAATTATGCTGATGGGGCAACTAATAATAATGCAGCTAGCCTAATTCAAAGTAAATTACATAATGATGATCCTCCTTATTTTCAAGGGGGGACAGGAGCTTTGCCATGCTCTCCAATTTGGTTGATGATGAATGAAACACCGAATAGCATACCGGGAGATTGTATTGCTCATGCTAACCTTATGAGGTATGCAATGCAGCTTATGTGCACATCTGCATCGTATGCCTATGTTGCCGATGCATCCAATCAGCCCTCTACAAGTTCGCCCATTCTCAAGATTTATAAAAATGATAATTATCCAGGTGTTAATTTTGTAAAATGGTTTCAAGAAGAAAGTGGAGGAGCGGTATGGAATTTTGAAGGGGTATGTTGTGTAAACAATTTATATTATGATGTAGCTTGGTCTACGACCTCGGGAACATATGAGTATTGCATAACCCAGGGTAATGGCATAGTGTACCGGTGGTGGTTTATGTATGAAGAAAATCCTGGCGATTGGGAAGCATCCCCAGATCAAAATCCGGATAATTACTATGAATAAATTAAGAATCAATAAAGCGGAGATGGCAACAATAGCATGCTTATCATTGTTGGTATGTTTGTATAATTTAGCGTGCTCACAAGAGAATATTCCTAATAGCTTTCTTGCGTCAACAAGAATTCCGCGTTTAATGTATACAATTAAGAGTGGGAATTCTACATTATGTTTACCGCCGATATTTCAATGGCCGTTAGAATTAGAAACAATAAACAATAAATATGAGCCAAATAACGATCAAAAGAACGCATTTATTAAAGAGATAGAGAATATATTAAACCCTTGTTGGATTCCCGTAGGAGCAAAGGATAAAATTATATGCCTGTCGTCTAAAATGCCCAATCGTATACCATCAGAAGTACTAACAAAATGGCTTCAGTATGAATACAGGGATTGTTATTTTAGATTTTATGAGAATCAAAGCGTTATAGATGTATTAATAAAGAAAAAGGAAGGGATATTTGATTTGTATGATAATAATGGATTATCCGTGCGATGTTTAGAGGCTATTTTAAATAAATATTTTATTGAAGAAAACGTGGGTAATAAAAATAATAATTATGAGAATACGAGTTCCCAAAAGACAGATTATATAGAATACATTTCTTCAAAGTATGGAAATACGAAAGTCTGGAGCGATGGAAAAGTATTTTGGATTAGGCTGTCTCTTGCAACGGGAGAAAAAATTGGGGTAAGGCTACCTAAATAAATTAATTCATCAATTGTAAGATTCGCTGTAACTGTGCTGCCATACATGACGCCGTTGATCAATACGATTTAAATGCAAGACCTGTTGATGACTGGCCGTAGTATTTAGGCCAAAATAAAGGGGAATCTCATATTGATAAAAAAATATTTTGTTGTATTAATTGCGTCGATGTTATTAGCAGCAGAGTATGTATTGCCTGCTTCTTTAGCATGGATAGACGAGACTGGGTTCTGCGCCGAGGCGGTTGAACTTATGCGTTATAACTATAAAAAACCTGATAAAGCATTTCGTGATAGGGCTTGGAGTACGGCAAGGGGATGGATCGATGCTGTTATGGCTAAGGAATTCGCGCTTCCTGTAAGCGTCGATTATAAGATTCATTATGGAAACGAAAAGACATACGATGCCATATTTGTTACATATTTTACAGATTCCGGGAGAATTCAGATTTATCAATCGAACATCTTGATGGCCGTTACGATTGAAAAAAGAGGTATAGGCAGATTGAACGAAAAAGATTTAGAAAAAAGGATATTCAATGAAGCTGGTATTATTTTTAAAGATTTAGATAATCACGAGTTTATTATTTATAAAAAAAGTAATGGAACCATATTCGGGGGGCGAAACATACCAAGAAACAACATGTTTAACCAGAATTGGAGTGATACAGTTCAATGGATGATAGACAGAGATAAGTTGACTTTTTATTTTATTAAAATAAAGCCCAAATCACCCAGATTGATTGTTGCTGGATCTGAATATGATAAAAAGTGGTTTGACTCATATAAGTAATTCAGAATCCGGCGCCTCTAGGAGTATATTTTTTCTTGATTAAACTCTGTCTAGTATAGCAGATTTAGGTAATCGGAGAAATTGAGTTTAAAGTTTATTTTAATACCCCGTCAGTTATAATCAATTTTAATGATTTAATGGAGTATTATAATGATAATAAAGCGAAATTGTCTATTTATTGTTATGGCAATTATGTCAATATTAATTTGTAATTTTGATATTTATGCGTTGTCTGCAAAAAAAGATCTGTCCGGGATAGCAAATGAAGCGAACTACATCATAGTTGGTACCGTTGCAGAAAGCAAAGCGTTGTTTAAGCAAGAAAAAGATTCTCAGGGGAAAATAATGCCTAGCGTTAAGATTGAAGGATATTTATATAAGATTAATGTAAAAAAAGTTCCTTTTTCAGATAATTCGTTATTGGAGAAAAAAGAGATTTATATGTTTATAATGAAAAAATTAATACAGATTCCGCCGTTCCGGACATAAAACAAACGTACATTTTTTTCTTAAGCAAGTTTCTTTTAGCGCTTCTAATTTAAAGGATGATCCCTGCTTTGCTATTGTTGCTGGAAGGCAAGGTCTTCTGTTAAATAATGCGTCTAACCTTGAATTGGTTCAAAGCTTAACAGCTATAAAGAAATAAATTAAAGTATAAATTTAAAAATATTGCTATTAGAACGTGCCGATAAAACAGTTTTTGTAATCCAAAAGGGTTTTTCGTATGATAATCGCGGTATTAATGATGGCAGGTGTTATTGGAATGCAGCCCAATCTATGCGCTAAAGCAGATAAAATAAATGTTGGAAATGGGAATTATATCAGAGGTAATAAGCATTGGGTCAAAGAAGAACCAAAAGATAAGCCGCTTAATCTGGAATTGATACCGTTAGGAGAAACGAAGTTTAAAATATGCGAAATAGCGCTGATAGCTATAAAACTGGAGAATACCGCTTTGAGCGATCAAAAGGTCGACTATAAGCATATTCACGTAGAAGTATACGATAAAGATTTTAAAAATATTATCGCCTCGACAAGCGGTAATCTATCAGGTAGTTTTAATTTAAAAAAGGGTGATTACGAGATTAAAAAATACCCATTAGAGATGATCAAGAATATTAAACAACCCGGTGAATATATAATTTGGGCTTATTATTCTCTTCCCGACGATAAAGGAATCAATTCCAACGATCTTAAGATTAGAATAGAACCGTAACGTTAGGATTATTTTTCTGGCCTAAGAAAAGCAACAGAGAACCTAAATTTGCTCGTTACTAAATATCCCCATACCCGTTATTCTGCAAAAACCAAAGCGCTGCTGAATAAGATGAGCGGAAAAACGGATGATTAATAATACGAAGAGATCTAGATTGGCCAACCATTCAAGGATTTATCGAATCATACCCCTGATGTTATTTATTATTGTATTCTGGAATTCAAAAGTATTTGCGTATTTTCTTGTTGATATAGAAAGCGATCCCAAGTACATAAAAGCAAATGGTACGTCAACATCTACAATTACGGCTACCGTAACAATAGCCCAGACAGGTGAACCAAAAGCAGGAGCGTTAGTTATTTTTATGGTCGGCGATTACGGATCAGTGGATCCCGTTGTAGAAACCACCGATGAATATGGTAAGGCTCAGACAACGTTTACATCCGATACAACTCCCGCATGGGTGCCTATTTCTGTGCAGGTGACCGCTTCTATGCCTGGTTGGGGATATAGTTTGACCTATATCAGGACTATATACGTTTGCATGGTTAAAATAAACTTACAGGCTTCTGATTTATTTGGTTCCGTAGAAGAGGCGGTAGAAGAGAACCCCGGCGCATACATTCATCGCAATATTGATAATGACAATGCGAATACTGATGGCAATGGAAGCCCAATAAATGATGAAACGGAGGATACGTTATCAGTTGAAAACGAAAATGACTTAAATAGTATATCAATTGATTTACAGCCTGCTGATATATATGAAGGCACAGTGAAGATATGGAGGACAAATACCAAAGCGAGGGTATGGAGTGATTCGGGGAAAGGCGCCGCGAATGCAGTTGTGACTGATTCTACATATAAAATGTGGCGTCTATATGATGAAACCGAAAGAAGCGACTTTAATGATAAAAAATCTCATTTGTTTGTGGAAGGCTATCTTGATGTAGGGAATACCCTTCTTACTGCTGAATTCCGGCCTCCCGAAGGGGCGGTTTTGGATTATGATAGGGTTAAATGTAATTTTATAGCGGCTACGTGCGGGGATCAACCTACGCCGGATCAAAGAATAAGATTTGAACAGGAATTTCCTAACCTTATTCATTGCGAATGGAGTATTACAGACCAAGGGTATCCTAATGATGCTTATAATTGTATTGCTTGGTCGGTTGGGGAAAGTGATATTTGGTATGATCCGGAAGACATTGATCAAAATCCAAATTGGGGCGACCAAGATGGTGTTTTTGAAACTTCTGATATGGATGGATTTTATCTTGATAAGAAGGGGTGGTCGCCTGTAGCTAACGGTCCTAGTGATGCGCAAGCGATGTATTATCCATATCCTAACGATTGGAATTATACTCAGTTTCCATTATCACCACCATCAACTGGTTACCATGGAGCAAAGAGAGAGACAGATTGTACAGATGGCGCGGGTAAATGGATTATGTATGGAAGCAAATGCGGTCCGTGGGAAAAAATTGAGCATGTTTGGGATCAGCTAAATGATTCCAGTTACGGAGAACCAAGTAGGTTTTATAAATAGAAAGAAGCAAAATATGATATCAAAAATCACGTTAGCCATGTCAATTGTATTACTGCTAGGCTCATCATTTGTTATGGGGATTTCCGCAGATGAAGATAATCATATTATTCGCGACAAGTTTAATATGGAATATCAAGCGTTCATAAAGGCATTTAACACATTTGATGCATCACGTTCAACACCTGGCTCAGAAAGCCGTAAATATTTACAGAATATTGCAGATCTTGGTGTTCCCGTTTTACCCTGTATTTATGATAAAATGAAAGAAAATAATGAATATTCAAAATTTCTAAAGATTCCTTTTTATAGAATCACAAAAAAACATTTTGATAAATTTGAATGGCCTAAGGGACAAGATTCTGCCGTAGAAGTGATTATTTCTTGGTATACAACCGGTCGCAAGCAAACCCCGCAACGTTTCAATCAACTTTACACCGATTGGAAAAATCTCAAAAAACGAGGCAAAACCAATGAAGCTAATGCGAAATATCAGAAAATGTGCGATCTTGGCATAGACGCCCTCCCCTTAATTATGCAGCAAATAGAAAAGGGAGATAAAGAACTCATTCCTATGGCTTCATATCTTACAGACAATAACGTAAAACCTGATACCAAGCCGTCCGACTGCCTCAATTGGTGGAACAATAATAAAGATGAGTGGACACTGCCGAATACTAAGTGATTTTTGTGTAAAGGCAAGGCTGTATTTCAGCGGTACACTTGTATAGTTTTTGGATGAGATCAATCCCGTTTTTATTAAAAAAGATATTGACAAGTATATTATCTGAGTGTTAAAAAGTAAGCAAGGAATAAAGCTTGTCGATGACAGCCGAATTTTATTCAGAGAAATCCCTTCCTTGTGTAAGCTCAACTTTCCGTTGTCGATAGCCGGTGTAATTTATCTGCAATGCCAAAAGGCGTCAAATGATCAGTTTGTCTAAAAAAGACCCGTTTATGTATCAGATCATCGTCTTCATCTGGTTATGCGCGATACTGTATTTCGACCCGCGCATATTAGCTCTTATTATAGGCCCCGAAAATATCGCCGCAAAAATCTCGGTCATTATTTTCACGCTTTTACTCGATCTTTTCTGGTTCTACGCGTTCTATCATTTAGTCATAATCGCATTCTCGTATTTAAAAAATAAATCCAAGGGTCCTACAAAAGATCCTCTTTTTTTGGGCACTTTTCCTTCCGTCGCTTTATTGTATACCACTTGCAACGATTTCAATGAAAACGCGGCGTTATCATGTCTTGGCCAGGAGTACGGGAATTATCATACTTTTATATTGGACGATAGTGACGACAAGGAATACAGAAAGAAAGCGGATGATTTCGCGTCGCTTCATACTAACAAAGTTACGGTAATACGGCGTTCCGGTAGAAGAGGCTATAAGGCCGGGAATCTGAATTACTGCCTGGGCAGAATAAGAGACTATGAGTATTTTAGCGTATCCGACGCGGACACGATATTGCCTTCTGATTATATAGAGAAGCTCCTGCCGTATTTCAACAGTCCCGATATAGCTTTCGTACAGTCGCGGCAGGAATTCAACCGAGGCCAGAAACCGGCATTTGCGCAAGGGCTCGGTTACCAGATAGAGCTTCACTGTGACCACTATCTAAAGACAAAAGAAAATTATGGTTTTGTGATGTTCTATGGTCACGGCGCTCTGATGCGCTCGGATGTGTTAAAGGAGATTGGAGGATTTCCTGAAGTGGCGACTGAAGACCTCGCGTATTCCATGTTAATCCGGCAAAAAGGATACCGCGGAATATACGCGCATGATGTCACCTGTCTTGAGGAATTTCCGGCTGCGTTCGGCCAATATCGCAAAAGAAGCGATAAATGGATAAAGGGGACCGCCGAATGCCTCATCAAGTATTATCCGTCGTTTTTCAGGAGCAAAGACGTTAGCGGGGTCGAGAAATTCGACGTATTTGTGTCTGCCGTCAGTCTTCTTCTCGGATTCCCTTTCGTTGCGCTGCTGTTGTTAGTAGGTATTATATTGCCGTATTTTTATTATCATTTCCAGTTTCAGGGCCCGATGTTCAAGATGCCTCTCTCCTATAACGGCACATTTCTCGGAGCTCTGACCGGTATTTCAAGCAATCTTTTCTGGAGATGGGATTTTTTCTTGATGCTTTTACTTACTTTGGCGGCGCCCATTCTTCCGGCTATACATAAAGCGATACGCGACCCGATAGGGAAGTTTCGGTTTATCGTAATGTATACGTTCATATTCTATGCGACGCAGGTCAGTTCGGCATTCGCGCTTATTTCGTATTTATGGAGCAGGAAAGCCGAATTCCCCGTTACCGGCGACATTGGCGGAAGGCGGGCGCCTGATAAAGCTATCGTTATGACGGAGTTGTTGTTTACGCTGGTCTTCCTGTCGATAAGCGTAATCACAAGAAACGTCTGGTTTTTATCCTTTGCCGCTGGAACGTTCGCCGGCTTGCTCATATTGAAGCTCGGCTTCGAAAATAGATGGGCCAGGATATCGGCATATCTCCCGATACTGATCTTGGCGGTAGTAATAATATTCATCGGCAAGACGCTTCAATAAAAAAGGAGGCGGAAGTGAAAAGGAAAGTATTGTTGATCGCGGCGGTATTGATGATGGGAACCGCATTGTTGGCCGGATATGAGTTATCCGATGATGTAGTGGCTTTTCGCGCTCTTGAGGAAGGAAATTTCCAGGAAGCGCTTGAGATATACGTCAAGAATAGCAATCACTCCGGGGCGGGAATGGCATACCTCGGTTTGAAACGTTTCGATGACGCAAAGGCGAACTTTGAGAAAGTAAACGACCTTTCCGGTATAGGATTAGCCTATTGCGGTAAGCATCAGTACGATGAGGCGATCAAGTCCTTCGAGCAGAAAGGCGACAACTCCGGCCTAGGCCTCGCTTATTGCGGCAAGAGAGATTTCAACGCCGCCAGGGGATATTTTAAACAGGCGAACGATTACTCGGGCATGGGTTTAGCGGCTCTCGGCGAAAACAATACTGATGAAGCCAGGGAGTGGTTTACGAAGGTGGGGGATAAAGGCGGCCTCGGTCTCGTCCTCCTGGCCGAGAAAAAATATGACGAAGCCGTCAAAAACTTTACCGCCATAAAGGATAATTCCGGCCTCGGCCACGCCTATTGCGGAAAGAAAGATTACGATTCCGCTATGACGTATTTCAGGAAAGGCAACGACCTTTCCGGTCTCAGTCTCGCGTATTCCGGCAAGAATATGTACACCGAGGCGATAAGATATGCCACCGAGGCGAACGATTATTCCGCGCTCGGTCACGCGTATCTCGGCAAGCATGACTATAAAAGCGCCCTCGAAAGCTTCACCAAAGCCAACGACCTTTCCGGCATAGGTTTTGTATATTGCAAGCAAAAAGATTTCAGCAAAGCGGCTCAATACGCAAAGGAGGCCAACGATCTTTCTTTGCAGGGACAGATATATCTCGGCGCGGGAGATTACAAGGCCGCGGAAGATTGCTTTACGGCCGCCAACGATCTCTCCGGCCTCGGTTTGGTTAACCTGAAGAACAGGAAATTCGATAAGGCAAAGGAATGTTTCACCAAGGCCAACGACAATTCCGGCCTCGGTTTTCTTTACGGCGAGATCGGCGATTATTCTAAGTCGGAAGAGTGTTTTGCCAAGGCCAACGACAATTCCGGCCTCGGCAGGATGGCCCTCAAAAGAAAGCAGTTCAACGAGGCCATCGCTCACTTCAAGAAATCCAACGACCTCGACGGCCTCGGCGACCTTTATTGGCAGTTAAGAGGTTATGATAAAGCGATAGAATGTTTCAAGGCGGTGGGCGATGACGTCAAAGTAGTCCAGGCGTTGCGCGAAAAGAAGAGAAGGGACCCCGTAACAAGCAAGGTCAGCTATTACGGCGCGGAAGAAGCCATCGCCTACGCTAAGGCGAAGATAGAAGAGGGGAAATTCGTCGCGCCTTTGCACATAGAGATAGGGCATATATACAGCTCGCGTAACGACTTCGAGAACGCGCTGAAGGAATACGAAGCCGCCCTGAACAGCGATACCTATTACGCGGCCGACGCGCTCTTCTGGATTGGAAAGACGCGGTATCAGCAGAAGAATTATCAGCTCGCTAAGGAATCTTTCAGCGTTCTCGTCGCGAAATACCCGTATCACCGCCTCTCGTATGAGGCGCGGGGCGCGATAAAATATTTGGAAAGATCCGGTAAAATCTCCGCGGCTCTGCCCGCGAGCAACTTTTGCGGACCTTATGCTTTAAATCTGCTTCTTGGCAATTACGGGATAAAAGCCGCGACTGAGGATATCGCCAAGGCGGCGGGGACGGATAAGGAAGGAACCACCATGCTCGGTCTTATCCGGGCCGCGAAACAGAACGGCTTGGATCTCTCCGCGTTCAAGATTGATTCGGGCAATCTCAGGGAATACGCCGGCAAAGCCGTCCTATTTATAAATAACTCCCATTACGTGTTTTTAAAAGAAGTCAGGGCGGCCGGAGTGCTGGTTACCGATAACATGTCGGACGCGTATATGACATTTAGCGCCCTGGACAGATGCTGGAAGGGGCAGATTATCGCCGTCAAGATGGATCCGGGCATTGAAGAGTTCGCCTACGACGAGTTGGCGAGCATTAAAGGCGGCAATCGACGCGCCTCGGAAGGCGGAATTACAAAAAACGACCCCGGCGTGCTGCCAAACGGCAAATGGGATGTTGAATACGGAAAGATTGGACCGATAATTCCCAGAGATTATTTAATGGAAAATAGTCTTAATTTCTCATATGTTGGCCATAATCCTAATCCAGATGGCGGAATGGGCATGACCTACATGGGAAGCGGTAAGAATTCGAGCATTGATTGCGAAGCGACTACGGATCCGGTATCTGTTACGGGTGGCCAGTTAATCATCCCGAAGGAAGACATATTTATTCCTTGCAGAGGCAGGAAGCACGGAATAAATCTCTCCCTAACGAGGACGTACTCGTCAAGCAGTGAAGTGGATGGGAAAGTGGGTTTTGGCTGGGCGCTTGCATATGACGTTAAATTGAAAGTAATTCCTGCGGATGGCGATACCCCTCAGTATGTCTTAGTAACAACGCCTGATGGTACGATATTCAGCTATGAGCACGATGGGGAGGGTTCGTATTACATGCCTGAATGCGACGGCTCGTATGTTTTAAAAAATGAGGACGGGACATATTATTGGATGCGTTGGACGAATAAATATGGCCCGCAGAAATACTATTTTGAAAATTATGTAACGGAGACTACCACTCATCGCATAAAAAAGATAGAAGATCTCAATGGAAACTATCTGATTTATATCTATCAGGGCGCGAATAATTTAAGAATACTCGATAACGGCAGCAGATATTTGTTCATTACATATGTTAACGGAAAAATAGACATGGTAAACGGCGGCAACGGACAGCAATACGTTACATACAATTACGATTACGATAATTACGGTAACCTCGTCTCGGTTACCGGCCCGGAAGGTTATTCGGAAACCTACGAATATAATGACGCAAACAATATCCATAATATCACGGCCTATGAAGATGCCGAGGGTCACAGGACGGAGTATACATATGAACAGGACCCGTCGGGATTAGGTGACGTATGCGTGGACGTCGAAGACGCTCTTGGCAACCATGCTACTTACGACTATCTCTTCGAAATAGGCGTCACTACGGTCGTGGATGCGCGTGGACGCACCAGCGTCTATGAATATGAAAAAGGGAAAATCAATAAGATCACCAATTCAAATAACGGCGTAACGACGTATACTTACGACGATGCGTATATGCGCAATTCCATAACTGATGAGAACGACAGGGGATGCGGATGGCTGAATAAATACCATTATGGAGTTATTGAAAAACTCGATAATGAAGAAGCTTATAGCGCATATTTTGGTTACAATTCGTTTTGCGAGATTTCCTGGATGGTTGACGCCAAGAACAGGACGTGGACGTATGAATATGACGCGAACAACAACCTGAGATACAGACACACTCCCGCCCCGAACAATCAGGGGACATCTACCGTTGAAAAACAGTACAACCAGTACGGTTGCCTTACTGCCGTCATCGATCCCGAGAATATAACAACGACCTATACTTATGATTCGACGAAAGGTAATATTTTGAAGGAAACGGACGGCGTAGGTAATTACGTTGAATACACTTATGACCACCTCGGCCGCATGACTTCCTCAAAATACGGAGATCTCAGCGGTTACGATACAGAGACAATCTATGAATACGACGGACTCGGAAGGCTTAAGAAGAAAACTTATCCCGATACTAGCTACGAAGAGTATACCTATGACAAAAACTCCAATCTGTTGACTTTCAAAGACGCTAACGGCCACACGACCACCTATGCCTACAACGCTCTCAATCAGTGCATAAGCGTAACCGATCCCGAAAGCAAAGTTACCGAATACGACTACGATGCTTTTGGCAACATGACGGAGCTCACCCGTTATGTTAACGGCAACCCCATTACAACTTATTACGAATACGATGATCATTATAATCGTTTGACCAAAGTCACAGACCCGACCGGCGAGATGACCATCTTCACCTACGAAGATTCCCCGCCCTTGCTTGGCGACAGCAAGAACTACACCACCATGAAGAAGTACAAACCCGACAACTCTCTCTTATCCGTCGAGACACGCACGTTCGATCCCATGTACCGTATAAAGACTGTCGCCGACGGCTTAGGCAACACCACAACCTACAACTACGACGAAGTGGGCAACCTCATATCGGTTGCCGACCAGAACGACCACACGACCACCTATACATACGACCCTAACGTCAACGTCGTCCTGACAGAGACCGATCCTTTAAACAACTCTACGAGCTATACCTACTACAAGAACGGCAAGCTCAAGACCAAGACCGACGCCAACGGCAATACCACAACCTACACCTACGACGCCGCGGGCAGGCTCTCTCTGGTGACCTACGAAGACGACTCTACCGTCGAATACGCCTATAACAAATACGGCAAAGTCTTCGCCATGGTCGACTCCCAGGGTACAACCGTCTACTCCTACAACACGAGGACCTGGCTTACCTCGTTCGACGGCCCCAACATGAACGACACCGTCTCCTACACCTACGATAACGTGGGCAACAGGGCAACCATGTCCACCCCGGCGGGCAACTTCGGCTACGCCTATTACGCCAACAACCTGCCCTACACCCTGACCAACCCACAGAGCCAGACGACGACCTTCATCTACGACACCGCCAACCGCCTGACACGAATGAACTACCCCAACTCCACCTACACCGAATGGACCTACT
>DISH01000006.1 GCA_002421665.1 Candidatus Omnitrophica bacterium UBA6215 | reverse complement strand
ACGGGGAGGTTCGGCACCTCGATGTCGGCTCGTCACATCCTGGGGCTGGAGAAGGTCCCAAGGGTTGGGCTGTTCGCCCATTAAAGTAGCACTCGAGCTGGGTTCAGAACGTCGTGAGACAGTTCGGTCTCTATCTTTCGCGGGTGCAGGATACTTGCGAGGAGTTGCCCGTAGTACGAGAGGACCCGGGCAAACGGACCTCTGGTGTTCCAGCTGTCACGCCAGTGGCAAAGGCTGGGTAGCCATGTTCGGAAGGGATAAGCGCTGAAAGCATCTAAGCGCCAAGCCCACCTCAAAAATAGGTATCCCCCATCACAAGATGGTCGAAGGCACCTTGTAGTCTACAAGGTTGATAGGCCGGGTGTGTAAGCCCTGTAAGGGGCGAGCTTACCGGTACTAATATGCCGACCGGCTTGACCACTTAAAATTTAAGTGGGAGATTGCACAGAAACACGTAGTCGTTATGCTAACTACTATGCAGTTGTTGAAAATTTGGCTGCGGTCCTTTATGAGGACCGCCCAGGAGTTTCCTGGTGGTTATACCGAGGGGGTCACACCCGTTCCCATTCCGAATACGGAAGTTAAGCCCCTCAGGGCCGATGGTACTTAGCTGGCAACGGCTCGGGAGAGTAGGACGCCGCCGGGTTAAATACCCCCCCGCGTATTGATTTGCTTCTGTCCTTGAGGACGAAGCGAATCAGCGTGGGGGTTTCTTTTTTCCGCCGGTATTGCGCCTTGACACCGCCTCAAATTATGGTATAATTTTCCTATGAAAATTTTACGCGCCATGAGGGTCAAGCGCGGGTTTACCCTTATAGAGATGGCCATAGTCCTGGTCATAATGCTTGCCTTTCTCGCTATGAGCATTCCGTTTTTTTCCGGATTTTCCAGCAACACAGGATTGAAGACCGCCGAGCGCGAGATCACTACGATGCTAAGGACAGCTAGAAGCTATGCGGTGTCGCAAAACACTAATTTCAACGCTGTATTTGACGGTACGGCTTCACCCAATACCTATAGGATAGCTAATTTTTCAGGCACGACAGTAGACAAGGCGTACTCGCTTCCTAACGGTGTATCCTACAGCACTTCCGTATTAACAACAGTGACGTTTACCCCTAACGGGGGGCTTACGGGTCCTTCCGCATCAAATACCGTGACTGTACGCAATAACAAAGGCAGCAAGACGATAACCGTAAACAGGATCACAGGAGCTTTGGAATGAAAATTTTAAATAATAGTGGTTTCACCCTTATAGAAATACTTATATCGCTTGCCATATTGGTAATCGGCATCCTCGCGGTCCTGGCACTCTTCCCGGTAGGGTTCGATTCCGCGAATCGTTCCGCCGACCTGACAAAAGCTACTATATTCGCGCAAAATACTATGGAAGAGCTCAAGAGGATAGGTTATCCTGTAACAACAGCGGCTTCCGGCACATATTCGGATCCTAAGTTCCGTTATACGATAACGACGGCTCAGGTTGCGCCCACGGGCAGCCTGGTCCTTACAACGGTAAGAGTATCGTGGAATTATAAAGGAAGGACATTTAATGAGGATTTTGTCACTCTTATCCCGTCGCTCGGCCCGTAGGAAGGGTTTGACGTTAGTCGAGATCCTGGTGGTCGCGACGATCTTCGCGATCATCGCGCTGTCGCTTTTTGTCGTTTTCAGGGCGGGGCTCGAGTCCTGGAGCAGGACGCAGGCCCATCTTGAGGTATACCAGACGGCGCGCACGGCGCTTGACTGGATAACAAAGGACCTTTCGGCCTCTTACCTGAATTCCAATAATGCAAGCATAACCTTCAGGGGTTTTAACGCCGGAGGAAGCACGTGGGTGTCCCCGAGCGGGGGGAGCGAGGTCTTCTTTATAGCAGCCCTCAATCCTACGCAAAACGACCCCAACGCTAAATTTGAGCTTTGCCAGGTGGGCTATTGGCTTAACAGCACAACACATGAATTGATGAGATATTATTATACCCAAACCGGTTCTACCCCGGATTATACTTTTTCCACCCACGCCGGAACGGCTGCCCAGAACCAAAAAGTGGCTAAGAACGTTATAGCGTCAGCGACAGAAGCGGCATTTTCACTTACTTATTTTGATTCTGCCGGAACTACTTACAGCACATGGGATTCACGAGCTGGAGCCCCATCGACTCAAGTGGGTAAAAAGCCTTCAAAGGTTCAGATAACTTTGACTCTTAAGGAACCTAATTCTACGAGAACTCAAACATTCAAGACAGGCGTTTATATCCCGCAATAGGATGAGTTAATAGCAATAAAATCTTGCCAAATAGCAAAAAAGTATTATTGACAAAGCTCATTTTATGTTTTAAACTAGTATATTAGGCTATTCTTTCCTGGAGTATTTTCATCAAAAATTGGCTTGATAACCTTTAAATTATTGGGATAAATCGAAACGTGATGATAAACAAACCGGGAAGAGATAGAAGAGGCATTGCCCTTTTGATGGCCATAGGGATACTCGGCCTTCTTTCTATCATAGGCATAAGCTTTGCCATAAACATGATGATGGTAAGAAAGGATGCGGCAAATTTCTCCAATGCCGTTAAAGCCAGGTATATCGCTGAGGCCGCTCTCAATAAAACAGTTGCCGATATTCGCTGGCAGGCCAGGACGGCGTCATATTCAAACCTTAAGAATTACGTGTCCAATTATGCGGCCGCGAACGGAACTAATATAGCTTTCGGGTCGGGTTTGTACACCGTAACCGTATCCTCAGAGGAGGATAAGGTAAATATAAATACCTTTGATGAAACCGACTCAAGCCAGATAACTATACTCCAAACCTTCCTTTCTAACCAGCAGATCGCCAACATAATAGACTACAGGGACTCCGACGCGGTCAATACCGCAGTAGGAGGCGTTTCCGGTAATATCGAGGGGTCCGCGCAATGCAAGAACGCGCCTTTTGACGCCATTTCCGAGATCAGGATGGCAACCGGTATTACCCAGGCGGTTTTCGAAGCTAATAAGAACAAATTGACGGTGAATAAGCCTATAATCAGGGGCGGCCTCCTGGGCAAGTATTACAGCAACCTGACAGGTTCAACTCCTAACGTAGCTATTGACAAGTCAAGTTTTTGCGAAAAGATAGTGGAGATCGGACAGATATACCAGACTCCTGATGACGCGGTAATGCCCGGGACCGACGGTGACGGAGGCGATACTTGGGCGGAGACGCATGACGCTGAATTTGCCGGAGGAGGGACCATCGCCACGGTAGGCGATTACGGGCTTACCACATTCGGGGTCATCTGGACCGGTTATATAGAGATAACGGATTCCGAGGTCAATACTCCGATAACCTTCTGGATAGCCTGCGATGACGGTGCAAGGTTCTATATAAATGATACTTTAGTCTGTTCCCGTTGGACGGATAAGCAAAGTTCGGAAAATTATCCGTGGGACAGGACCGCGTCGGGGACTTATACATTCGCGAATCCCGGTTGGCACAGGATACGCCTGGAATACTATGACCAATTGTTCCATAATTCGGTGCAGTTGAAGTGGAAATCGGCCTCCTTCGCTTCGGCCGCGCCTATACCTGCTGAGAGGCTCGGGTATGACCCGAGGACAGAACTTACGAGCGGATATAACCACGCGGGGATCTATACGATAGGCGTTACCGCCAGGGAGCTTAATGGCACGCAGACGGCTTCCGTAAAACAGCTTTCCGCGGTCGTCAAGGTATTCGGTACGTGGACGCAGACCACCAAAGAAGAGTTTTATGCCGCCTGGTTCGGCAGATACGGCAACTTCCAGGACGGGGAGGTCTTCAATGTTAATTGGCTTGACGAGTGTCCTACTGTAGAAGACAGTTGGAATTCCGGGGCGGGCAAGATGCAATGGGAGGTCCCGGGTTACGCGACAACTCCGGATTCTCTTAAGCTCGGGTATTGGGATAATTTTGACGAGGATCCGGCGTTCTCGGCCGTCATGATGAAAGGTTATGTCGCGAACAGGTCGTGGTGGGGGACTAGCGAATTTAACGTTAGTTACCAGGATTTCCAGGATAATGATACTGACGGCGACAGGGAGGTATATATAGAGGTCAACACTTTTGAAAGCAAACATTTCGAGGTCAACAGGAACTATTTCAGACCTAACACGAATTCCGTTTTTGTAAGGGCATACGTAAAAGAACCCGCGCCTTCTACCAGGATAGCATGGCGCGGCAACGGAACGGTATATCCGCTGTCTTTCCCGCCTCCCACGACGCGCCTGTATTCAGGCAGCAGCAGGTATGTCTATTATTATGACCAGAACGGTAACGGTGTCTTTGACGGGAGCCTTGAGGGCCGTTACGGGGAGCCGGAGGTGTATCCGGTTTATGACGCGAGCGGAAACCCGACTTACATATACAACCCGACGCGGCCGGCAAGTTGGGAACTTGAGACGATACCTTCTCCTGGAAGCTATACTTACTGGCAGCCTGAAGCGCCGTTCTGCGGATGCTGGATATTCGCCAAGGGCGTGCAGGATGATACATGGCCTACCGGATACGGCGGGCAAACGATGACGGCAAGAGGCTACAAATGCCTGCTCAACGACAGCCATGGCAATACCAACGTTACCACTGAGCCCAAACCTCTTTATTGTTTCGGCGATACCAACGAGATAAGGATGTATACAAAGATGTTCTATACTCAGTTCAATTACCTGCCGGAGAAGACCATCGGGATGGCCGGCGCGAATTCCGGGACGAGCGTATCGTACAGGTCCTTCGTAAACGGTACTTCAGGAGCCCTGTCTACCTGGTCGCCGGGCACGCTTGGGGCTAATACCCAGATCTTCAAATATATAGCCAATAACCAATACCTCGGTTGGGACTGGTCGGATTTCAACAGGGGACAGTGTACCATAGGGCCGGCGGATTTTGATAAGGCCGGCGCGGTAACAGTCCTGCAGACGCATTGGGATGATATCCGGGGAATACCCGAGAACGGTTATTTAGTGTCGACGCCGTTCTGCGCGGGCTCATCGGTAATATGGGGAACCGTTTCGTGGTCCCCCCAGACCCAACCCATGTCCAGCACAAACGTCACTATGTATGCCAGGATAGCGTCTACCGCTTCAGGTCTGCCTACCGGGGATACATCGTGGGGGTCATCGCTTACCAATGGGGCGCAGCTTTCAGGGACGGATCCCTTTATTCAGTATAAGGCGGTACTTTCATCGTCGAGTATAAGCAGGGACCAGTATTCAGCGAGTTCCAGGACTCCCGTTCTTGAGGATATAACCGTAACTTTCCTGCCTAAGGTTGAGGTTGAGTATTGGAGAGAAGGACAATGATAAGGCCGGCTAAGATAATATCGATCTCGCTAATATGGTTATTTATGGCGGCTTCGTCACGTGCCGATATAATCTTCCTGCGGAACGGGAGGACTATAGAGGGGAAGATAACCGATAAGACAATAGATTATATCGAGATCAAATTGGGCTCAGGCAAGATGAGGATAGCCAGGAAGGATGTAAGCTCTTTCGAAGCCAGGGAGCCGGCCGAGGGATATTCGACCGCGGCGCTCCCCGAGATAAATACCGAACCCGAGCCGGAACCGAAAACGGAAGAAGCCCCGCAGGTATTTTCCGCGAGCATAAAAGTGAAGGCGGAATACAAGAGAGGCAAGATATACGTCAGCGGAACGAGCGAACTTGCCAACAACACACCTTTGAGGGTATATTTCATGCAGGCGGGAGGGGTAATAAACATGAAAGAATCCCGCGTAAAGAGAGGGGAGTTCTACGTGGTATTCGGTCCGTTCGAAAATCGCATGATATCAGGAGTGTATACCGTTCAGGCGGAGGCGATGACCGGCACCAATAACAGGTTATATTCGAAGCCTTACGAATTGATGATAGGCAGCCGGGAACGCGCGGAAACCGACGAGACTAAGACCAGGGAATACCTCAACCGGACGGCTTCAGGGGCGGAAGCCCTTTACAAAGAGCTTAATGCGGAATATGAGAAGAGCAGGTCCTCGTATAGCGCGCAGAAATGGGAAGACTGGTCGGGGAGGTGGTTCTCTAAGGTCAGTGCCGCCAGGCAGAAATTTGAAGAAGAAGCCAAGGCCTATGTTGTGTCTACCCATGCCCTGTCCCAGAGGAGGATCCGGTTCTGTTTTAACCAGCTGCCGTTGCTTTTAAGGGCATATACGATCAAGCTGAACTCCCTGGATTCAAAACCTGCGAAAACGGGGTTCCCTGTGCAGGACGTCGCGCTTCTTAAGAGGTCGTTTGAACAGGCGCTGGAAGAGACAAAGCAGGATGTTTCCGCTGTAGCCGCCGACTTGAAGAACAGGCAATAATATGATATATTTTAATTGAACAGCGTGGTCAAATAGCCGGGTGGGAGGGATAAACCGTGAAAAGAGAGTTACTTCCAAAAGCCGTTAATATAATTATACTTGTTGCCGGCTTTTTTTGTTTTTTGGCCCCCGCGGCGGACGGTGACACTGTATTCGAGATAACCATTGATAAGGCGCTTTACCTGAGGACCAAGGAAGGCCCGAAAGTAAGTGTTTCAGGGGAGACTACTCTTCCGAGGGATGCCGTAGTATCGGTTTTTGTTAAGAAGAACGGCAGTCCGGTCGCTTTTAAAGACATAAAAGTCTCTCCCGGCAAATATTATGTTACGCTCGGGCCTTTAGATAAACCGCTGTCCGGGAAATATGAAGTGCAGGTACTGTTCTTTCCAGAGAAACAGGTTGATAGCGTGATCAGTTCTATGAAAACAGGAGGTCCCGGCGGACAATTAAAAGGCGTGGAGGCCTCTATTCCTCTTGATGCCGGGGAAGAAGAGGCAGAGATATCCCCTTACGGGATAGAGATATCGAATTCCATCGAACAATACGGGAACAAGATAATACTGCATGTAGACGGCAAGACGGGGCTGCCTGATTGGGCCGTCCTGAAGATATTCTTGAAACGCATAGATAATGTGATCACCATGGGGGAGTCGGTCGTTATGGGTAACTCCTTCAGTATATCGTTCGGACCTTTCGGGACGGAATTGGCCGCGGGCAAATATAAAGTGGAAGCAGTGTTCATCCCTGACATGCAGAGGCCGGAGTTCAAGAAGGCAGCTTTAAACGGTAAGATACCTTACACGGCTTCGAGTGCCGACGTAGTTATAGGAAGGGCTTCCGAAGCCGCGAAGAACGAAAAGAACGAGAAGAGCGACACTGCGCTCGAGGTGTCTTCCGTAGAAGAATTATATAAAGAACTCAAAGATGTCTATGCTTTGTCCCTTAACGATTTTAACGCCGTGACGTGGGATGAATGGTCCGATAGGTGGCGTTTCCGCCTTAAAAAGTTGAGTAACAGCCTAAAGAACGGAAGGAAAGACGCGGCGGCCCTGTATCCGGAGTGCGAGAAGGGCCTGCCTATTGCGGTAAAGTATCTTTCCGATATATATGTTATAATGACCGATAGCCTTAAGACCCGGTCTTCCGAGGCAGGTGCCGCAAAGAAAGCCGATATGGAGAAGAAACGTTACGCTTTGGAGATGGAGTTGCAGAAACTGGTGGGCATCATGAATTCCGAGCTGTCATCCGCCCCCAGGGAGATAAACTGATGATGAGAAAAGGACTCGCTATAGTCTTCGCTCTTGGTGTTCTGGCCATGCTCTCGCTTATAGGCTCGACCATGGTGCTTTCGGTTATAATGGAGCAGAAAGCGGCGCATAATTTTAATGCTAATGTCAAAGCCAGGATGCTTGCGGAAGCCGGTGTAGCTAAGGCCATAGCCGAACTCAGGTACGGCAATCAGGGCGCCTTTAATGACGCCATAGACAGTCTTGCGGAAACGGCTTTTTCAAGCGGGTTTTCCGATAATTCCCTTCTTGGCAACCGCGGCAGTTACAGCGTTACGGTTATCGACTGTGCCAGCCGCATAAACCTCAGCGACAGCAACAGCAACGCGCGCCTTTCCCAGATATTGCAAAACCTCAATACCGTTGTCTCAGCGGGCCTGACAACCGCCGAGTGCGACAACATAGCCGCCAACAGGCCTTATACCACGAAAGAAGAGATCAAGGTAAAAGCGGGAATATCGGAAGCGAAGTACGCGAAGATAGCCGATTATATAACAATATACGGCTATGTCGATCCTACGACGATCGATCCGCAGGATATAACTACTCCATACGCGCTGCAGCCGCGTTCCCCGGTGAACGTCAATACGGCTTCGGCTGAGGTCCTTCGAGCCCTGCTGATGAATATAGAGGCCGACCATTCATGCCCGAAATGCGGAGGGGACGGTTATTATTTTGACGTGTTAGGTACCCACCTGGATTGTCCGTATTGCGACGGAGGGGGCTCTCCTTCAAATATTACGGGTAACCTGATAATAAACTCGACCGAAGCCCAGGACCTGGCCAATTACATAGTGGCGCACAGGCCCTATATAAGCTGGGAGTCTTTCTATTCTTCGATAAAGGCGTTCTTTAATAACGGGACATATTCGTCCGACCAGGAAGTGGTGATGGCTAACGCTAACCCCAATACGGGTTTTTCGTGGGCCCGTAATGATGCGTGGGCATTGCGACTGGGTTATGTGGGTAAGTATATGATAGATATCGACAAGAACGGGACCGTTGAGGCGACCGATAAAGGGCTCAGGAAGAGCACGACGGAATTCAGTTTTAACTCGGGCGGCTATTACGAGATAAGGTCCACCGGTACTTACAGGACGGTTGCGGGTGTGTTGCTCGCCCAGCGAGGTATATCTGAGACAGCCAGGCTTTTCGGTATAGTTAAAGCCGCCAATCAGCAGCAGTTCGATTCGGCGGGGAACGTAAAAACCAATACGACTACTTACCCGGAACCTGCCGGGGTAGGCGTGACAGCTGCGGCGTATGACGGGCAAATAATGATGGACAGGGTCAGCCGTACTACGCCTAATTCCGGAAAATTTTTCAGGGCTACTTATACCACCTCGTTGAATGCCAATGCCGCGGGGGGGAGCTCGGCTTTGCAAAACCCGCCGAACCCGGGTTCCGGAACTTTGGCGACCAAGCCCAATATCGGCAGCGTGGCTTCCGCGGGCTCAAGGGGTGAATTGATGCCCGACGGCATGCTTATCGATACATATGACGTGGTCTGCCCGGACTACCTGGCTAACAATAATATCACTTACAGCGCCGGTACTATGGAGATATGGTTCAAGTCGATGTGGAACAGCAACGATACGATGCTTTATAACGATGATTGTAAGGACCGCAAGATATACCGACTGATGAGCAAAGACGAGATAACCGGCAGCGGAACCAAGACATGGCCGTTCTCCACGTATGTTTTTTATTCGCAGAATTTCAGCGGGACACAGAAAGGCTGTTCCATAGGCGCCCAGGGATACGGGTACTGGAACGGTACCAGTTGGCAATATTATCCTTCCAAGGGAGAAGGAAGCAACGAATACGCCATAGAATTTTGCAGGAACTATGTAGGGTCCGAGGCCTTGGGTACGTGGAATTCCGGTAAATGGCACCAGTATGTGATCAGCTGGAAAGAACCGGCTAATGACGGCAAATGTAATCCGGCTAACAGTACGTCTACATGGCCGGGCATTTATCCGAAGGACCTTAAAGTCTATTTTGACGGGAAACAGAGGAGTACGGACCAGAATTTCCACCACTTGGAATATCTTGATAGCACTTCCGCCCAATACCTCATGCTTGGGAACGAGTGGTGGGCGGGCAGCGGCACGGTTTCACATTTCCAGCGCAGCCAGTTGAACGGGGTTGTGGCGTCGGTAAGGATATGGGACCAGCAGCTTTCGAATGCCCAGATACTGACCGAATACGGCAACGGCCTGTTCCGGAAGACCGGGACGTATGTATCTCCGACATTAACGCTGCCTTCTCCGGATACCGGGACCCCGGTTACGTGGGCTACGGCAAGCTGGACCGCCATAACTCCGAGTACGGAAGAGACGATAACTATGGCTGTTGACCCGGCGATATCCGGGACCTATTACGGGGATTGGGAGTCTACCGGCTCATCATCAGGAGAGGCGATAGTCAATAATTCCAATAACCGCGTAAGGAGCAGTTCCATACGCTTCAGAAGCGTATTCAATTCGACCAAGGGTACGGCTGCGCAGCCCGACGCGGATGTCATGCAAGATTGCACCGATCCGACTTTTGAAACGCATGATCCCGGCTTGGGCGGCAGCGAAGCCCCGCTTCCTTCAGGCTGGGGCGCCTCGCCGAGTTGGGGGACTTTCCTTAGCACTAAAGCCCGTCCGGTCCACGGCGGGACCTGGTCCGCAGGTAATTTCGGCAGTGCCAGGGTATCTATAGACGTGCCGATAACCGGAGGAAAGGCATACAAGTTCGAAGGATATTCCTACCTTCCGAGCGGGTATGGAACAATTAATTGTTATTATACGATGTGGTTCAACGGGACGGGCGGTTATAACAGCGGTGAAGTATCTATCATGGGGACTCGCGACGCGTGGCTTTACACGCGCATACCTACCAACGGCAGCTGGGTAACGGCTCCCGCTGACGCGACCCTTTGCACTATATCTCTATGCAGCTGGGCTTCCGGGGCGTATATTCCCGCCAGTTTTGACGACCTTAAGCTCATCGAGCAGGGAGCGACGACGCTTGTCCCTCTTACTGATACGCCTGTTATCGAGGACGTGACTTTTACGTACCTGCCGAAGACACAGGTGCTCTACACCAGAGAGTTTTGATACATGCTATCAAAGGCCGGCCGGATAATTGTTATCTGCGCCAGTCTTTTTTTTGTCCTGCAGGGTTCGTTCGCGGACGAGATCAGGCTTAAGAACGGCAAAGTGTTTGAAGGCGAGATCACGGAAGAGGATAGCAACTGCCTGATCTTCAGGATGAAGGCAGGTAAGGTAAAATTCAGCTTGAGTGATGTAGGATCCATAGAAAAGAAGCCCCTGCCGGAAGATTTTTTCTCCAAGACCGAATCGGCCCCCTCCCCGGTTAACCCCCAGGAAGATAAAGACAAGGCCATGCCCTATGATCTGTCGGTAAGGGCTTTTTATGACCGTCAGGGAGATACCGTGATCGTTGACGTTGAAGGTGATGCCGTTTTTCCCGACGGCGCCTCTATAGAACTTCTAATAGCAAGACGCGGAGTGGTCATGGCTTCGGGCAGGACAAGCGTATTCGGAAACAAGTTCTTCATGGATTTCAAATTTTCAAAAAGAAGGCTGCTTCCTTCCGTGTATACGGTCACGGCGATCTTTACCCCGGAGAGACAAACAGAGGATATCAAAAAACTGTTGTTGACCAATTTTGCCTCAGGCACCAAGGCAAGAACGGCAGAGTCGCGCTGCCTGCTTTATGCTGGCGGGATGAAGGAGATACTCTGCACGGAGGCGGAGTTTAAGGGCAGGGTTTGTTCCTCGATCTCCAAGCTTGAGGCGTCGCGTTCGGAACTATGCAGGATGTATGAGTCTTCGAAGAGGAAATTCAACGCGAAAGAGTGGAATAAATGGGCAAACTCATGGGCGCTTTATTTAAGGGGGTTGCAGAAGAAGAGCGATGCCAGAAATGTTCTCCATCCGGGTGCGGAAGATGCAGTGACAGTTGCCGCTAACTCACTTTTAAAATTACAGCAATACTGCGACCTTGAGTTTAAAAATCCATCCGTCTATAATAAGGTGAAGAACGACCCGAATACGAGGATAAATCCTGAGGTAATGAAAAAGCTTCTCGACGAGGACGGATTTGAGGAATTGACGAGTTATATCAGAAAAGAAGCTTCGATAACAACAGGGACAGGTTATTAGATGCGGAAAAGAAAAGGCGTCGCTATACTTATAGCCTTGGGCGCGTTGACCTTTATGTCCTTTATTGGCGTAAGTTTTACCATAAATTCTATATTAGGTCTCAAATCGGCGTTTAATTATTATTACGCGAAAAAGGCGTCGATGATGGCGGATGCCGGTATAGCGAAAGCGATAGCCGAATTGAGGACGGGGGACAACGGGGCGACTGCGGATGCCGTTGATACGTCCGAAGTATCGTATGACGGAACGTTTACCTTCGACAGGGGCCTTGCCGGTTCATATAGCGTTACCGCGGTAGATTGCGCCAGCCGGATAAACCTTAATGACGGCAATCCAAACCTTGCCCAGATATTAAAGAACTTGAGCGCTACCTCAAGTCCCGCGCTGCTTACCGATGCCGATTGCGATAACATAGCTTCGCATGCGCCTTATTCCGCGAAAGAAGAGATAAAGTTATATATAAGCGGTTCCACAAAAGCCGAGATCGAGGAAAAGTACGCCGGGGTCGCCGATTACCTTACCATCTACGGTTTTATCGATACTTCCGTGGTAAACCCTACAGATTTGGTTACGCCTTATGCGTTGCAGCCGAGGGCTCCGATCAACGTGAATACCGCTTCAAAAGAAGTCCTTAGGGCCGTCCTCAGGGGGATAAAAGCGATACACGCCTGCCCGAAATGCGGGGGAGACGGTTCACTGGCCGGGACATCATTGATCGGGCCCGTTGCATGCGATGCATGTTCCGGGACCGGTACTCTTGAGATAACGGCTGATGAAGCGAATGTTTTGGCCCAGTATATAATAGACCATAGGCCTTATTCAGGATGGCCGCAGTTTTATGAGTCAATAGCAGGATGCAGTTCGATAGGCTCCAGGGACGCCGATTTGGTTATGGCTAACGCGAATCCGAATACCGGGTTTTCATGGATACGTAATTACGGCTGGGCGTCAAAGATGGGGTATATCGGGAAATATCTCATGGATTGGAACAAGAACGGTGCGGCGGACTCGGACGACAGAGGTTTTAGTGTCAACACTACGGAGTTCAGTTTTAATTCCGGCGGTTACTACGAGATAACCTCTGTGGGCACGGTAAGCAGACCTCCGATAACCGTTGCGAAGAAGAACGTGATATGTATTGCCAAGATATTTGACCAGTACAGGTTAACGAGCCAGCAGCAGTTTGAGGCGACGGGCTCTTCCAAGACGGATATCACGACTTATCCCGAGCCGGTCGAGGTGGAAGATACGGACCTGCGTCCGTCCGCGGCGGCATACGACGGACAGATAATGCTCGCCAAGAAGACCGTTGGCGGCCCGGATGGGACGAGCTGCACCTCCTGGTTCAACGCTAATTACAGGAAGTCGTTGGATGCCCAGAGTGCGGGCGGCAATAAATCCCTTTCCGATGTCAAGGCGAGCGGGAGCGGGACAAAGCCAAATATTGGAAGTATTGCGGATTACCTGACCCGCGGGGACCTTATGCCCGACGGAATGCTTTCCGACATGTTCGATAAGGTAAACGCCGCATATAAATGCCCCGGGAATGTTTCCGCCAGTAAGGGGACGCTTGAGATATGGTTCAAGACCCAATGGAACAGTATCGATTCCATGATGTATGGGGACAGCGATGTGGACAGGAAGATGCTAAGACTTACGAGCGGAAGCGCCATAGACGGCTATGACGATCCCGCCGGAATGCCATTTATGGCGTTATTCATGTGGTCCGACGGAGGGGGGACTTACGCTGAGGCTAAGTGGGGAGGAGGGCGATGGAGCCCGTCGACTTCAAAATGGGGGTTTTCCGAAGGGTTGTTCAAATGGGGGGATACCGGCTTTGGATGGCCTTATGGCAGCAGGAGTTGGGGCCATTGGGATGCGGGTAAGTGGAATCATCTGGCGGTTACGTGGACTAATCCTTCTCCGATAGAAGGAAACCCGGAGGGGACGTACAATTCCTCCGTATGCCCTATGTACGTATATTTGAACGGGGAACTGAAGCTCTTTTATAATTGCGGTTCGGACGGATCTAACGATATAAACGTTTATTATTATCATCCCGATTACGAGGATAAATCCGATATAGATTATGATTTCATGTGCGGAAACGAATACAGCAAGTGGAATGTAAGTGAAGGCAGCTACGAGTTTTCCAACTCGGTGATAGGTTCGGTCTGGATGTGGGATACCCAACGGTCTGATTACGAGATCGTCGCGGATATGAACAACGGTATTTATGTCATGAACGGTAGTTATGAGTCCCCGGAGATCGACTTCGGGAAAAATGTCCTGCTTGGGACCATAACATGGACGCAAGCCGTGCCGGACGAAATAGCCGATGAAGGCGGCGGAATTACGGTATCCGTGGATACGACAGGTGCAAAGACCTCATGGACAGGGGAGTGGACCGATCCCTCCGCGGGGCGGGCTATAAATACGGTTAGTGACAAATTGGCGGTTAAAGCGGAATTAATTGCTACGGGGACTGAAACTGTCCAAGAGGTTGATAATGTCTTAGTGAACGGCGGCTTCGAAAGCGGGAGTTTGAGCAACTGGACGGTTGCATTGGCAAATGGCGCTACTGCAAGCACTCTCAAGCCGCATGAAGGAGCATATAGCCTGCGACACGGCAGGCGCTCCGGCAGCAACAGCAGTAAATTGGATACCGAAATATATCAGGAGGTGCCGTGCGTTAAAGGCGCCAAATACAGATTCAGCGGATGGTATTCATGGTCCGCAGACTGCGGCAGTTGGCACGGAGATCTTGAACTGAAATTTTATGATAGTGCAGGCAACATTGTTTACTCAGGTTCGACGCCGGTCTCATCGGGCACTAACGTTGGTAGTGATTATATATTTATGGATATGGGCTGGGTTGCGGCCCCGACATCCGCGACGAAAGTGCGCGCCGGGATAGGTGTTTGGGGTAAGTGGATACCTACGGATAATTACTGGGACGGTTTTGTCCTGCAGCAGTCGGCGATCTCGACGACCGGGACCCCGGCGCTTGAGACCCCCGTCTTGGAGGACATTACCGTTACATATCTTCCGAAGACGGATATCTTGTATTTCAAGGAGTTTTGACCTGATTTTTGCTTGACAACATTTCACGGGCGAGTTATATTTTACCATATACATATCTGTAGTGTCCAAAAAGGCAGACCTCACCAATAAATCTAATTTAAAGGAAGGACCTTATGGAAAGATATCCCTCAAAAGACATCCGCAACGTGATCTTCGTTTCGCACTCCGGTTCGGGGAAGACATCATTGATTGAAGCGCTTTTGTTCGATTCCAAGATGACGACACGCCTCGGTAAGATATCCGAGGGCAATACCCATTCCGATTACAACTCCGATGAGATAGAGCGGAAGATATCCATTAGCTCAAAGTTCCTGCATCTTATATGGAAGAATACGCGTGTACATATCCTGGACACGCCCGGTTATGCCGATTTTGTAGGAGATGTCATAGCTCCGATGCGCGCCGCGGACGCGGCCGTTCTCATCGTTGAGACTGTTCACGGGATAGAAGTGGGTACGGAACGCGTATGGGGGTTACTGGAGGATAGCGCGATCCCCCGCATCATATTCCTGAACAAACTGGATAAGGAGAACGCCAGTTTTGAAAATACTCTGGAGGCGATACGTGAGCGCTTCGGGCGGCAGTGCGTGGCATTGAACTGCCCGGTGGGGGAACAGCTTTCCTTTAAATCGGTCGAGAACGTTTTGGCAAAAGGAGGGAAGCTTAAAGAAGACCTCCTTGACGCTGTTGTGGAGACCGATGATTCGCTCACGGAAAAATATCTTGAAGGGAAGGAGTTGTCCCCTGACGAGATCACGAAAGCCCTTAAAGCCGCCTGCATATCGGGAAAAATAGTACCGGTTTTTTGCGGGTCCGCGGTGCAGAACATTGGCGTCCAGGAGCTATTGGACGGCATAGTCGACCTCCTGCCTTCTCCTGCGGATAGGCAAGCGGTCGAAGGGGTCAACCCTAAGACAAAAGAAGCCGTCTCGAGAAGCCCCGTCGAAGACGGGCCCTTTTCAGCTTTTATATTCAAGGATATCTTCGATCCATACGTAGGCCATCTTACGCTTTTCAGGGTATATTCCGGGGCAGTCGAGTCCAACTCGGGTTTCTATAATTCTTCAAGGGACTTGAAGGAGAGGATAGGACAGATATATATCCTTCAGGGTAAGGAACAGATACCTGTGCAAAAAGCCGCCGCAGGGGATATTGCCGCCGTAGCCAAACTTAAGGATACCCATAATAACGACACCGTTTGTGACGATAAAAATCCGGTTGTTTTTACTCCTACCGGTTTCCCGGAACCGTGCATATCGAACTCGGTAAAGCCCAAGACACGCCAGGATGAAGAAAAGATCATGGCTGCGCTTACGCGGCTTGTTTCAGAAGACCCGACCTTCCGTATAAGTCGTGACGAACAGACCCATGAATTGGTAATTTCCGGCATGGGGGACCTGCATCTGGATGTCATGCTTGACAGGATGAAGAAACGTTTTGGGGTGGAAGTGGAAGTAGGCGTCCCGAAAGTCCCGTATAAAGAGACCATAAAGAAGACCGTCAAGGTACAGGGTAAGTTCAAGAGGCAGTCCGGCGGCCGAGGCCAATACGGCGATTGCTGGCTGGAGCTTGAACCGCTGCCCCATGGAAAAGCCTTTGAATTCGTCGATAAAGTCGTTGGAGGCGCCATCCCCAGGCAGTATATCCCTTCTGTTGAGAAAGGGGTTAAGGATGCCATGACAAAAGGTTTCCTTGCCGGGTACCCGGTGGTCGACGTAAGGGTAACCGTATATGACGGCTCGTTCCACGAAGTCGATTCTTCCGACATGGCTTTCCAGATAGCCGGGTCTATGGCCTTCAAGAACGGACAAGAGCAGGCGAGCCCGGTTCTCCTTGAGCCTGTCATGAGCGTGGAGATCATAGTCCCTAACGATTACCTCGGGCAGATAACGGGTGACATTAATTCGCGCCGCGGCAGGATAATGGGAATAGAGGGCCGGGGCAAGCAGGAGTACGTCAAAGCCCTGATACCTTTGGCCGAGATGTTCAAATATGCCACGGAGTTGCGTTCGATGACAGGCGGCCGCGGTTCTTACTCCATGAAATTCGACCATTATGAGGAAGTCCCCGCTAAGATCACCCAGGGGATCGTTGCCGGCGCCAAAAAGGCAACCGAGGAAGCCGGGGCAAACCACGGCCACGAACACCACAAATAGCTTTAAACCCGCCAGAATTAACTTTACAGCCCGTCGCCGGGAGTGGTATAATCTTGTATTCAAATCCACAAAATAATCCTAATCGGAGGTATTTCCTGAGATGTCCGGACATTCGAAATGGGCCACTACAAAGCATAAAAAGGCTGCCGCTGATGCCGTCAAAGGTAAGCTTTTTACCAAGGTCACTAAAGAAATAACCGTTGCCGCCAGGGACGGGGGCGGCAATCCAGACATGAACCCGAGGCTGCGCCTTGCGTTAGCGAAGGCGAAGGAAGTCAATATGCCGAAGGACAACGTCGAAAAGGCGATAAAGAAGGGCACGGGGGAGCTTCCCGGAGTAGTATATGAAACGATAGTCTATGAGGTATACGGACCGGGCGGCGTAGCTATAATGGTCGAGGCCCTTACCGACAACAAGAACAGGGCGGCGGCGGAGATCAAGAACATCCTTTCGCGCAAGGGCGGGAATATGGCAGGCCCCGGCGCCGTATCACGTTTTTTCCATAAGAAAGGGCTTGTTGTCATCGATAAGTCGAAGATAGAAGAAGACAATTTGATGGGCATAGTATTGAACGCCGGCGCTGAGGACATGAAGACCGAAGGGAATACATACGAGGTTACCACCGACCCGAAGGAGTTCGAGAAGGTAAAGAAGGCGCTCGATGACAGTAAGGTGGAATGCCAGGTTGCCGAGGTGACGATGGTCCCGACGATGACCATAAAAGTTGCCGGTGACCAGGCCAAGCAGGTCCTGTCTCTGGTAGACGCGCTGGAAGATTATGAGGATGTCCAGAACGTGTATGCGAATTTTGATATTCCCGATGAGATGCTGGAGCAGGATAAGGACTGATAATGAAGATTCTGGGTATTGACCCAGGTCTGTGCATTACGGGCTACGGCCTCATAGAAGCGGGGCCCCGTAACCTGAGATTGATAGAAGCGGGCGTCGTCAGGACCCGTACAAATGAAAACCTGGAAGCAAGGCTTGGGAAGATATATGACGGCTTGGAAGGGCTTGTAAAAGAGCACAAGCCGGAAGTCCTGGTACTCGAGCAACTTTATTCGCATTACAAACACCCGATGACGGCGATACTTATGGGTCACGCGAGAGGGGTCGTGTGCCTTCTCGCAAAGAAGTCGGGAGCCGAACTTGTAGGTTACCCGGCTACCCGCGTAAAGAAAGCCGTTACTGGAGCCGGGCATGCCAGTAAATACCAGATGCAGCGCATGATCCAGAACCTTTTCGGCATGGAAGCGGCGCCTGAGCCGCCGGACATCTCGGATGCTCTGGCGCTTGCGGTCGCGCATGCGTACATTGCTCGGAAATCAGGAGGGCAATAGGATCATATCCCATATCCACGGAAAGATAGCCAAACGTAAAATTTCGTCGCTTATAATCGATGTTGGCGGAGGGCTTTCCTATGAAGTCCTGATACCCGGCTGCGTGATGAAGGCCATAGACTCCAACATTTCCCCTGACGGCACAATACAGCTTATAACTTACCATTATTACCATACCGATCCTGCTCGCAGCATTCCCGTTCTGATCGGTTTCCTGAACGAGATAGAAAAGGAATTTTTTGAAAAGTTCATAACGGTCTCCGGTATAGGGCCTAAAGCCGCGGTCAAGGCATTGAATGCTTCCATCCCGCAGGTAGTAAAGGCCATAGCCGACGGGGATCTTTCCACCCTCAGGTCCCTCCCGGGTATAGGGGAACAAAGGGCCAAAGAGATAGTCGCAAAGCTCCAGAACAAGCTTGGCAAGTTTGGGCTTATACAGGAGTATGGTATTGAAGTTGCGGCGACGGGTGCGCAGGATTTCGCGGAAGAAGCGGTCGATGTGCTCCTGCAATTACAGTATACAAAACAGGAAGCGAAGGAGATGGTAGGAAAAGCCTTACAGCGTTCGCCAAAGTGCAATACCGCCGAAGACCTGCTCAACGAAGTCTATAAGAACAGGAAAGATAAGGGATGAGCCCCGAAAAAGAGAACAGGCAGGCATCATTGCGCGAGAAGCTGGTCTTTGCGCAGGAGACCGAGGAAGATGCTATACTTAACCTGTCACTGCGTCCGGGGAGTATAGGCGATTTTGTCGGGCAAAAGTCCGTGGTCGATAATGTCCTAATCGCCATTGCGGCGGCGAAAAAGAGGGATGAGCCCCTTGAGCATGTGCTTTTTTCCGGTCCTCCGGGCCTCGGCAAGACCACTCTTGCCCATATAATAGCCGGCGAGATGGGTACCAAGATAACGGCCACCTCAGGCCCGGCCATCGAACGCGCCGGCGACCTGATAGGGATACTTACGAATCTCGGCGAAGGGGATATACTTTTTATCGATGAGATACATCGTCTCTCCAAGGTTGTCGAGGAGTTCCTTTACCCGGCCATGGAGAACTACCAGATAGATTTCACCATAGACAAGGGGCCTTACGCAAAGACAATCAAGTTCAATTTAAAGCATTTTACCCTTGTCGGAGCTACGACCCGTTCGGGCTTGTTGAGCGCTCCCATGAGGGGAAGGTTTGGCATGCTCTATACATTAGATTTCTATTCTCCGGAGGAACTTGTCCAGATAGTCAAGAGGTCGGCAAAGATCCTCAAGATAAGCCTGGACAAGGAAAGCGCCGGCGAGATATCCCGCAGGTCCCGCGGCACCCCTCGAATAGCCAACAGGCTCCTCCGCAGGGTAAGGGATTATGCAGAGGTCAAGAACTCGGGTAAGGTCGATGCCGCTACCGTTGATAGGTCGTTGTCCATGCTTGGAATAGACCAGATGGGCCTGGACGGCCTCGATAGAAAAGTTCTAAAAGCGATAATCGATACCTATAAAGGCGGTCCGGTCGGTATAGACTCGATCTCAGCGACCCTAAACGAGGAGCCGGACACGATATCCGATGTAGTAGAACCCTTCCTTCTCAAGATAGGTTTTCTTAAGAGGACGCCAAGGGGCAGGGAAGTTACTGATGCCGCCCGCGTCCACCTCAAAATCCCGCCCAAAAGAGAATCGCAGAAGGAGTTATTTTAGCCGGTCATGATAAGACGCCTGCGCCCGATAATAGATATCGCCGTTCTTGTCTTTTTGGCGTCTTTGCCGGTTGCCGCATCTGCGCAGGATACCTGCAAGACCCCGCTTGTCCGCGTATCTGTTGTAAAAGACGCGGATGCCGTAAGGTTACGCATAGCGGGTAATTACAGGATATCGGACCTAGTCTCCAAAAAACCACTGCTTGAAGGCAAGTACCTGGGAGACTCGTTTCTCAAACCTTCCGGGGCGGGTTTCGATATAGGCGGTTCCGCGATCGACTCTCCGGCAGTCGAGATAGAGCCTTTAGGCGGTGCTCGGGCCTATATAAACGAGAGGGTATTCCGGGGCGAGATAAAGATATATAACATATCGGGCAAGGTCATGGTGATAAATACCGTTGACCTAGAGGAGTATTTGTATGGCGTAATACGGAATGAGGTATCGACATGGTGGCCGATGGAAGCGCTGAAGGCCCAGGCTATAGCCGCCAGGACATATGCCCTTAACCAGATCAACGAATCGAAGGGCAAGGATTATGACGTATACGCCGACGTGAATTCACAGGTATACGGAGGAATATTCTCCGAAAAATGGAGGACGAACAGGGCGGTCGAACAGACGCGAGGACAGGTCCTTACCTATAAGGGGGCGGTATTCCCCGCGTTCTTCCATGCGACGTGCGGGGGCAGCACGTTCGATGCCGCAAACCTCTGGAATATAGACCTGCCGCCGTTGAAAGGCGTTAAATGCAACTGGTGCAGGAAGTCGCCGCATTATTATTGGGAGCGCTGGATGCCCGTAAACGAGGCCGAACAAAGGTTAGATGAAGCAGGTTACCCCGTCGGCGATATCCTGGGTTTTGATGTCATACGAAGGGACCATTCCGGCAGGATATCGGAGTTGCGAGTAAAGGGGACGAAAGGCGATTCCGTGCTGCTCGCGAAGGATTTCAGGAGGATAATGGGTTCGGATACGGTCAGGAGCACGAACTTCAAGGTCACTGTGATAGGCGAATATGTAGCGTTCGAAGGACTTGGATGGGGCCACGGCGTAGGGCTATGCCAGTGGGGCGCGTATTACATGTCGCGCGCAGGGAAGAAAGCCGACGAGATATTGTATTTCTATTATCCCGGTTCCAAGATCATGGACAACTATGGAGAAAAAAACGCAAAATGAAAGTCAGCGAGTTTAATTATAAGCTTCCCGAAGAACTGATAGCGCAGTATCCCGCGCAGGCGCGTGATGCTTCGCGTCTCATGGTAGTGCATAAGATATCGAAGAAGATCGAGCACAGGAACTTTTGCGATATCGCGGGTTATATAAACCCGGGCGATTGCCTGGTGGTCAATGACACGAAGGTCATAAAGGCCCGCCTCCCAGGAAAGCGTGCAGATACCGGCGGTAAGGCGGAAGTTATGCTTATCGAGAAGATGAGCGATCGCCTGTATAAATGCCTCATCGATACTTCCACCAAGATCAGGGTGGGGACGAAGCTGGCATTCGGCGAGGGGGATGTTACGGGGACCATCCGCGGCGAAAGCGACGGGATAAGGCTCATTGAGTTTAACGTTAACGGAAGCGATTTCAATTCCGTCCTGGAAAATATAGGCATAGTTCCGCTGCCTCCTTATATCAAAAGGGTCCCGGAGAAATCCGATGAGGAGAGGTACCAGACAGTATACGCCAGGGCACCAGGGGCAGTGGCAGCCCCTACAGCAGGTTTACATTTTACGGATGACCTTATAAGGAATATCGAATCCAGGGGCGCTTCGGTGGAGTCGTTGACCCTCCACGTCGGTTACGGGACCTTCAAGCCGGTCATGGTAGACGAAGTCTTGAGGCACAAGATGGAACCCGAATTGTTCGAGCTGAAACCGGAGACGACCCAAAAGCTCAATTCGGTAAAGGAGCGCGGCGGTAAGATATTCGCCGTGGGGACTACCACGTGCCGGGTTATAGAGAACCAGGCACGGCTTGTAAAGGGGACCAGGAACAAGGTGGAACAGGGGAAGGGCTGGACCAATCTTTTCATCTATCCGCCGTATAATTTCAAGTTCGTCGATGCACTTATTACGAATTTCCATTTGCCCAAGACCACGCTGCTTATGCTTGTCGCGGCTTTTTGCGGGAAAGAGATAATGTTTCAGGC
The DNA here is from genome assembly GCA_002421665.1 of Candidatus Omnitrophica bacterium UBA6215. Classification (GTDB taxonomy): domain Bacteria; phylum Omnitrophota; class Gorgyraeia; order Pluralincolimonadales; family Pluralincolimonadaceae; genus UBA6215. The sequence continues at coordinate 262,312 of DISH01000006.1, read as the reverse complement.
TTATGAAGAGGCCGTAAAGGAGAAATACAGGTTTTACAGCTACGGCGATTCCATGCTCATAATATGAAAATAGAGATAACCGCAAAAGACATATCGACGCGTGCCAGGTCAGGCAAAGTAAAAACTTCCCACGGGGAGTTCGAGACCCCCGCGTTCATGCCGGTGGGTACGCAGGCCACCGTAAAGACCCTTTCCAACGATGAATTAAAGGGTTGCGGCGTCCAGATACTGCTGTCAAACGCGTACCACTTGTATCTCAGGCCGGGTGCGGATATAATAAGGAATGCGGGCGGTCTGCATAGGTTCATGAATTGGGACAGGCCCATACTGACCGACTCGGGCGGTTTCCAGGTTTTTAGCCTTGCAGTCCTGCGAAAAGTGACGGATGAGGGAGTTGAGTTCCAATCACACATAGACGGCTCTAAGCATTTCCTCACCCCAAGGAGCATGTTAGAGTTCCAAACCGCGCTCGGAAGTGATATAATGATGGTCCTTGATGAGTGCGTACATTACCCATGCGAGCACGGGATGGCCAAACGGGCAGTTAAGAGGACCCTTGAATGGGCCCGTCTTTCGAAAACCGCTTTTGCCGATACCGGTCCCGGCCCCAACCGGGAACAGCATCTATTCGGGATAGTGCAGGGTGCCTCGTATGAGGACCTCAGGAAGGAATGCGCCGAAGAGCTTGTAGGAATGGATTTCGACGGTTATGCTTTAGGCGGTCTTGCGGTAGGCGAACCCAGGGAGATAACCAGCGAGATTACGGATTTTACCGTGTCGCTGCTGCCGGAAGACAAGCCGAGATACCTTATGGGGGTAGGCGAACCCCGTGATATACTGGAAGCGGTTTCGCACGGCATAGACATGTTCGATTGCGTAGTTCCGACCAGGAACGGGCGCAACGGGACGGCGTTCACGTCTGAAGGCAGGTTTTCCGTAAGGACAGCCGTTAACTCGTCCGACCTCTCCCCGATAGAGGAGGGGTGTGGTTGTTACGCATGCAGGAACCATACGCGCAGCTACATCAGGCACCTGTTCAACACGGATGAGATTCTCGGGCTCAAGCTCGTCTCTTTGCATAACATTTATTTTTACCAGAGACTTATGCGCGGGATAAGGCAGGCGATAAAGGAAGGCAAGTTCACGGAATACAAAAACGAAAGGATGGAAAAATGGACCCACAGGCTGCAGGATCGATAGGCAGTTTCATACCGCTTATACTGGTTTTTGTCATATTCTATTTCCTTTTGATCAGGCCCCAACAGAAGGAACGCAAGCGCCATCAGGAGATGGTAAAGAGTCTTGCCAAGAACGACGAGGTCGTTACGTCCGGGGGGATACACGGGACGATAGTCAACGTAAAAGAGACCTCCGTGGTATTGCGAATAGACGATAATGCGAAGATGGAAGTCGATAAATACGCTATCTCTTATATGGTAAAGAAGAGGTCGGGAGAGGAGAAATGAAAAAGGGGCTTCTGTGGAAATTATTGCTGGTAGTCGCTCTCGTAGGAGCCTCACTGTACTTTATATACCCTCCGTTTGATGTAAAGGACAAGGACGGGAATGTTACGCGGGAGGGCAGGATAAATCTCGGCCTCGACCTGCAGGGAGGTATGCATCTTGTACTGAAGGTTGATACTTCCAAGATACCCGAAGAAGCCAGGAAGGACGCGGCGGAGAGGGCCCTGGAAGTAATCCGCAACAGGATAGACGAGTTCGGCGTTAAGGAGCCGCAGATATCCCCGCAGGGCAAGGATGAGATAGTCGTCCAGCTGCCGGGTATAACGGACAGAGAGCGCGCTCTCCAGCTTATAGGCAAGACCGCGCAACTCGAGTTCAAGCTGGTATCAAGCGATGCCGAAAGATTGAATAAGGCTCTTCAAGGTGAAGTCCCGGCGGGATATGAACTGACAAAAGATGAAGATGAAAACCCGTTGCTGCTTGAAAAGACCGCGGTCCTTACCGGCGATGCCCTTACGGCTGCATTCATGAGTTTTGACCAATCGCATTTCAACGAACCCTATGTCTCCATACAGTTCAATGCCGAAGGCGCAAAGAAATTCGCCAAGATAACCCAGGAGAACGTGGGTCGCAGGCTTGCTATCGTCCTTGACGGAAAGGTCAAGTCTGCTCCGCAGATACGCGAAGCGATACCTTCGGGCCAGGCTCAGATCACCGGCAGGTTCTCGAAAGAAGAGGCAGGAGACCTTGCTATAGTCCTTAAGGTCGGTGCGCTTCCCGCGCCGGTATATATCGAAGAGGAGAGGACCATAGGACCGCTGCTCGGGCAGGATTCCATAAACGCTGGTATAAGGGCCACTCTCCTTGGCGCTGCTTTTGTCGGTGCTTTCATGCTTGTCTATTACCTGCTTGCGGGTTTTGTCGCGGACATAGCGCTTGTCCTGAACCTTGTGTTACTGCTCGGGTCCATGGCGTATTTTCATGTAACGCTTACCCTGCCCGGTATAGCGGGTATAGTACTTACCCTGGGTATGGCCGTTGACGCAAATGTCCTTATACAGGAGAGAATGAGGGAAGAGCTTGAATCGGGGAAAACACTGGGGCAAGCCATAAGGCTCGGTTACGACAGGGCGATGAGCGCAATCATAGACTCCAACCTTACTACCGTAGTGGCGGCGATCTTCTTGTTCCAGTTCGGTACCGGCCCGATCCGCGGTTTTGCCCTTACCCTTATCATAGGTCTTCTTATCAGCATGTTCACATCTGTATTCGTAACGAGGGTTATATTCGAGCTTCTTATGGGCATGAAACTTATCAAGGGCCTTCCGATGCTCAAGATAATCGGTACGCCCAAGATAAATTACATCAAAATACGCTGGATATGCTATGCGCTGTCCGCCGCTGTCCTCATCGTAGGGATGGGCACTTTCTTCATGAGGGGTTCGGATGTCTACGGTGTCGATTTTAAAGGAGGCCAGGTCCAGGAATTCAGGTTCCAGAAACTCGTGGATGTCAAGGATGTGCGCAGCGCCCTGGCAGAGATCGGATTGGGAGATGCTTCCGTCCAACAGCTGAGAGACGATCCAAAGGAGTTCATAGTACGCACTTCAGGGGAAGTAACGAACGAGATAACGAAGAAATTCGAATCGGCCTTCAAGGATAACAAGGCAGAGGTCATAAGGATAGAAAAAGTCGGTCCTTCGGTAGGAAACCAGCTGCGAACAAAGGCGACGTATGCCATCGTATTCTCCATGATAGGCATTATGGCTTATGTGGCTTTCAGGTTCAAGCACTGGTATTTTGCCTTGGCGGGCGTACTCGCGCTTTTCCACGATGTATTCGTAGCCATGGGCTTCATGGCGCTGACCGGACGCGAGATGTCGCTGCTTATAGTCTCCGGTCTTCTTACTATCGCGGGTTTTTCCATAAACGACACGATAGTTATCTATGACAGGATAAGGGAGAACGCCAGGATCAATCCCAAGATGTCGCTTAAGGACCTGATAAACCTGAGCGTCAACCAGACGATGTCCAGGACGCTTCTTACTTCTTTTACCGTGCTGGTTGTTGTTGCGATACTCTATTTCTACGGCGGAGAGGTGCTCAATGATTTCGCTTTCTGCCTGCTCGTAGGTTTTATATCGGGCGTCTATTCGACGGTCTTCATAGCCAGCCCGCTCATGCTTCTGTTCCACGGGAATAAAAAGAAAGGGTTATGAGCGAAAACAAGTTTTCGCAGATACGCCGTCTTCTCATAGCGATATTGCTCCTTAACTGGGGCGTGGCTGTCGCGAAGATGGTCTACGGCCACATTACGAACTCGGTCTCGATGTTCGCGGACGGCGTGCACTCGCTTTCCGACGGGTCATCGAATATCATAGGGCTTATCGGTATAGGAGTGGCGGCACGCCCCCGTGACGTAGGCCATCCTTACGGACACAGGAAGTACGAGACCCTGGCTTCCATGGCTATAGCGGTTGCGCTCTTCCTTGTGGCATTCAGGCTGTTGAGTAATTCCGTACACAAGCTTATTCACCAAGAGCTTATAGTTCCGGAAGCTACGGTCCTGAGTTTTGTCGTAATGGGTATAACCCTTTTGGTCAATGTCTGGGTTGTCAGGTACGAGATGAAGAAGGGCAGGGAGCTAAACAGCGACTTCCTGATAGCGGATTCCCTCCATACCGGATCGGACATACTCGCTTCCGTAATGGTAGTGGTCAGCTTGATAAGCGTCAGGCTCGGCCTGCCCATCATAGATGTCATAGCCGGGATGATAATAGCTTTACTTATCGGCTATGTCGGGGTCGGGATACTAAGGGACACCTCCAGGGTCCTTACCGATTATGCCGTCATCAACAGCCAGGACATTAACGAAGCTCTTTCCGACCTGAAGGATGTGGTCGGTTGCCACAGGATACGTACGCGCGGAAGGGCGGATGACATACATGTAGACCTGCATATAACCGTTGACAGGAACATGACAGTAGGCAAGTCCCATGACCTTGCTACCGTGATCGAGAAACGCATACGCGAAAAATTCCAGGGCGTTACGGATGTCATGGTCCATATAGAGCCCGCCTGACATGCAGAAGGCCTGGGAAATAGATTCTCCGGATACCGAAAAGACAAGGGCTGTTTGTGAAGATACGGGCATATCGCCGCTTGTTGCGCACCTGTTGCTGAAGAGAGGCGTAAAGACAGCCGCAGAGGCGCGCGCTTTCCTGGCCTGCGAACTTTCCTCCCTCCACGATCCGTTTCTTTTCAAGGACATGCAGAAGGTTGTCGGAAGGATAGGTCTGGCCGTCAAGAACAGGCAGAAGATCGTTATCTTCGGCGACTATGATGTAGACGGCCTTACGGCTACGGCACTTTTATATAATACTTTAAAAGATTATGGCGCCGTTGTCCGGACTTATATACCCGATCGCGTAAGGGAAGGCTACGGCTTAAGCCGGCAAGCTTTGGAGAAGGAACGTAAAACCGGCATGGACCTTGCCATATCCGTCGATTGCGGTATAACCGCAGCGGAAGAGATAGACCTTCTTAACGGTAACGGCATAGATTCCGTTATAATCGACCACCATGAGCCTCTCGAAAGCAAGATACCCCGTTCTTACGGCATACTCAATCCCCTTGTGGCGGGTTCCGGGTATCCGTATAAACATCTTGCCGGTGTCGGGCTTGTATATAAACTCGCACAGGCGTTAAGAAAGGTTTTGGAACGCCCGAAAGGGAGCGAGATCCGGCCGTTGGAGGAGGACCTGGATCTCGTGGCATTGGGGACTATAGCCGATGTGGCCCCGCTTACCGGAGAGAACAGGATATTGGTCAAGCACGGGTTGAAGTATCTTGCGAAGACCAAGCGCGCCGGCTTGAGGGCACTTATGGAAGCGGCCGGCATAGGAAGGAAGAAGGAATTTTATTCAGAAACAGTGGCTTTTATCCTGGGTCCGCGCATAAATGCTTCGGGCAGGATGGGGACTTCCGCGCATTCGCTTAAACTGCTTCTTACCGAAGATAAAGAGGAAGCGGTTAACCTTGCGGCCGAGTTGGACAGGAGTAACAGGGAACGCCAGAAGATGGAGGAAGCGATCCTAAGGGACGCCGTTTCCAAAGTAGAGCGCGAAGTGAATTTTAAGGAGCACAAGGTAATAGTATTGCACGGGGACAGGTGGCATCCCGGTGTCATAGGGATCGTGGCTTCGCGTATCGTAGAAAGGTACTATAGACCTACTGTCCTGGTGGCGTTCGATGAGGACGGTCGTCTTCACGGTAAAGGCTCCGGAAGGTCAATAAAGAATTTTCACCTTTTTGATGCCCTGTCGAAATGCAAAGAGCATCTTATCGAGTTCGGCGGCCATGAGCATGCCGCGGGAATAAGCATTACCAGGGAAAACATGGGTAATTTCCGCGATGCTTTGAATGCCGTAGCGCATGATGTTCTCCAACCGCTTGACCTGGTCCCCACGTTGGATATAGACGCCTGGGTTTTACTTAAGGATATAACCGATAAACTCATGAAGGAGCTTGCCCTCCTGGAGCCTTATGGGGTAGGTAACAGGAAGCCGGTATTTGCCGTCAAAGGTCTTAAGCTTAAAACCCCGCCAAAGGTAATGGGGTCAAACACCCTAAAGATATGGGTGACTGACGGACAGACGACCTACGAGGCGGTTGGCTTCAGGAAAGCCCTTGATTATAAACTTGATGCCGCCTCTTCAATATTCGACCTTGCTTTTACGCCTTCTATTAATGTGTGGCAGGGGCAGGAGATGGTGCAGTTACAATTGAAGGACTTGAAATTGAGTTAGGCCTTTACTATCTTACCCGACCTTATGCAGGAAGTGCAGACCTTAATCGTCTTTATTACGCCCTTCATGTTCACCTTGACCTTCTGAAGGTTGGGTGAAAAACGCCTTATGCTCCTTCCGGTTATCTTACGGCCTACACCGCCGTCCTTTTTAGCCATACCGCGGCGCTTTATAGACATGCCGGCAAGTTTGCCTTTTCCGCATATATCACATACCTTTGACATTGTTTTCTCCTTATTTATTGGAGTATAATAATAACACAGATGACCCAAAACATCAATACTAAAAAACAAGCCATATGCGATATCCCGGTGCGTTTTGTCAAGGGAGTAGGTCCCGCCAGGTCCGAAATACTCCGTAAACTGGATATAGAGACGGTCGAGGACCTTCTTTATCACTTTCCCCGCCGCTATGAGGACCGCAGCCATTTTGAGCCGATAAATAAGCTTAAGCCCGGTTTGCATATTGCCGTAAAGGGCGAGGTATTAACCTCAGGGGTGCGCCGGGGAGGGAAGATGGCCGTATATAAGATGGCCTTCGGGGACGAAACAGGCGTTATCTACGCGCTTTGGTTCAACCAGCCGTATATGCAGAACGTTTTCAAGGTCGGTGATAAAGTCATCCTATATGGCAAGGTGGAGAGATACAAGGATTTTCAACAGATGGCGAACCCCGATTTCGAGATCATCAACGATCAGGACGGCGAGACCATCCATACGGGAAGGATAGTGCCTATTTACCCGTTAACCGAAGGTATAAGCCAGAGGGGGATGAGGTCGGTGATAAAAAACCTTCTCGACAGATATATTGACGATGTGGAGGAGTTCATACCCACGGCTATAATGGATAGGAACGATCTGCCGGGGCTAAGGCAGGCACTTTCGGACATTCATTTCCCTCCCGACGAAACCTCCCGCAAGGCTGCATATGACAGGATAGTTTTTGACGAGTTTTTTATCCTGCAGCTGGCGCTTGCGCGCAGAAAAACGAGCTCCTTGTCTTCGGGCAACGGCATAATCCATAAAGTAGGGGGGGACTTGACGGCTTCGTTCAGCCAGCTGCTCCCCTTCAGATTTACAGATGCACAGAAGCGCGCTATATCTGACATAGAGGAAGATATGGCCAGCAGCAAGCCGATGAGCCGCCTGCTTGAAGGGGATGTGGGTTCCGGCAAGACAATAGTGGCCGCATATGCGTTGGTACTTACGGTTTCCAATGCCCACCAGGGGGCCTTGATGGCCCCTACCGAAATTTTAGCGCAGCAGCATTTCAATAACCTCAACAGGCTGCTCAGCCCTCTGGGGGTTAATATAGTCCTTCTTACCAATAGCGTTACTGGAGAGGACCGTGAAGAGGCGCTTCGCATGATAAAAGAAGGCCGGGCCGATATAGTGATTGGCACGCATGCCCTCGTCCAGGAGGGAGTGGTCTTCAATGACCTGGGTCTTGCCGTTATTGACGAACAGCATAAATTCGGGGTCGACCAGAGAGCGCAATTGGGCCGCAAAGGTTTGAACCCGGATATGCTTTTTATGACAGCGACCCCTATTCCGAGGACGCTTGCCATGACGTTGTACGGTGACCTGGACCTGTCCGTATTGGATGAAATGCCCCGGGGCCGGATACCTTCAAGATCGTACCTGGTCGGGGAAGACAAGCGCCGGGGGGTATACAAATTCATATATCAGGAAGTATCTGCCGGTAAGCAGGCCTTCATAGTGTGCCCCATTATAAGCAGATCAAAGAACGAAGAGCTTAAGTCTGCCGCCGAGATGTACGCCAGGTTCAGGGACTCGGTATTTCCCGGTTTTGGTATAGGCCTGGTACACGGCAGGCTGGATAACGCGCAAAGGGAGAAGGTGATGTCGGATTTCGGGTCAGGCAAGGTCCGTATACTTGTTTCAACTACCGTTATCGAAGTAGGAATAGACAACCCTAATGTATCGGTCATGCTTATCGAGAATCCCGAAAGGTTCGGGTTGAGCCAGCTGCACCAGTTGCGCGGCAGGATAGGCAGGGGCAGCCAGCGTTCTTACTGTATCCTTATTTCCGACACGGAGTCGGAAGAAGCGAAGAAGCGCTTAAGAGCGCTTATAGGGACGACAAGCGGGTTTAATATAGCGGAGGAGGACCTCAATTTGAGAGGTCCGGGACAGTTCTTCGGTACAAGGCAGCATGGGCTTCCGGAACTCAAGTATGCCAATCTTGTCTCGAATGTTAAGCAGCTTGAGTCGGCCAGGAAAGAGGCTTTCGGCCTAATGCAGTATGATACCGGCCTCAAAAAGCCGGAAAACTCAGGGTTAAGGGAGATTTTGAGGAGGAAATTCCCGGATGCGGATAACAAGCGGAACACATAAAAGCAGGATAATAAAGGCCCCCTCCAGTATAAGGCCTACCCTTGATAACGTTAGGAAGGCTATATTCGATATACTCGGGGAGTCCGTGAAGGGCTCAAAAGTGCTGGATCTCTTTGCCGGTTCCGGTGCTCTCGGCATAGAGGCCATAAGCAGGGGGGCGGCTTCGTGCACGTTCGTGGATAACAGCAGGGCCTCTATAAAGGCGATAAAAGACAATCTCGGCTTGCTTGGGCTTGTTTCGGCGGCGCAAGCCCCGTATCCGGCGGCCGTTATATATGCGGATTCTTCCGCAGCCATCGAAAGACTCTCCAGGGATGCCGCGGCCTTCGATATAGTGTTGATGGACCCGCCTTATTACAAGGATTTGGCCAAAAAAACCTTGTTTTTGCTTGGTGATTATGATATATTGTCTGCGACTGGCGTAGCGGTCATAGAGCATTCCAAGCATGATAAGATGCCCGATTCAAGCGGGAGTTTAAAGCTCTTGCGTACTGCCAGGTACGGCGATACGCTGGTTTCATTTTACCGCAAGGATTAAAAGGCTAACCATGAAGAAAAAAGCGGTCTATCCAGGGACTTTCGATCCGGTTACATACGGCCACATAGACCTGATTAAAAGGGCCCTGAAGATCTTTGATACGGTCGTGATAGCCGTGGCGCGTAACGCCGAAAAAAAACCCTTGTTCAGTGTGGAAGAAAGGCTGGCCTTGCTCAGGCAGGCGACCAAGGGCATGAGGGGGGTTGAGATAGAAAGTTTTGACAACCTTGCCGTAGACTATGTCAGGGAGAAGGGCTCCGTTGTCATGGTGCGCGGGCTCAGGATGCTCTCGGATTTCGAATATGAATTTCAGATGGCCCTTACGAACAGGAAACTTGCCCAGGACATAGAGACGATATTCATGATGCCTTCGGAATCATACTCGTATATTTCATCGAAACTTATAAAGGAAGCGTTCGCCTTTGGCGCAGATGTAAGGGATTTTGTCCCGCCTTTTGTCGCCAAGGCCCTGACACGCAAACTAAGATGAAGATAAAGGTCAATGACATACCGCAGGAAGGGTTGACGCTTGAGGAACAGCATGATGCCGCGGCCCTTGACCTGGCTAGGGATGACCTCAAGTTCGTAACACCTATAACATTGAAGGCGTTCATAACGCGCGACACAGATGATGTCTACGCCCATGTGTCGGCGGAAGGCAGGATCGAGGCGGTATGCGGACGTTGCCTCGCGGCATACATTATAAATTTCAACAAGGAATTCGATTTCAGCTACGACGTCAAAGGGAAGACCGTCCTGGACCTGACCGATGATATAAGGCAGGAAATAATATTGGAGTATCCGGTAAAACCTCTTTGCAGTGAGAACTGCAAAGGGCTCTGCCAGGTTTGCGGCAAGAACCTTAACGAAGGCGATTGCGGGCACAAGCCGGATGCAGACAGGTGGAGCGAAGCCAAGAAAAGCGGCAATTAACGAAGGAGAAGAGATAAATGGCACTGCCAAAAAGAAAACATTCAAAAGCAAGGCGTGATAAATCGCGTACCCATCAGGTACTTTCAGCGCCGGCCGTATCTAAATGTCCCCAGTGTTTTGCGTATGTAAAATCACACCACGCATGCCCCAGCTGCGGTTATTACAAAGGACGCAAAGTCCTTGACGTTAAGGTCAAGGAAGAGAAGAAGAAATGAGGATAGCCGTCGATGGCATGGGCGGTGATTATGCCCCGAAGGTAGTTGTCGAGGGGGCGGTCCAAGCCGCGTTAGAGTACGGTTCCGAGATAATTTTGGTTGGAGACAAGGCCAGGCTTGAGGCTGAGCTCAAAAAAACAGGCCATGTCCCTTCCAACGTAAAAATACATCATGCTTCCGAGATAATAGATATGCATGAGCCCGGCGCCGCCAGCGCCAGGGCCAAAAAGGATTCTTCTATATGCGTTGCAACCGAGCTTGCCAAAGAAGGTAAAGCCGACGCGGTTGTATCGGCCGGTAATACGGCGGCTTTCGTAAGCGCGGCCATGCTGTCGCTCAGGAGGCTTCCGGGAGTGGAGCGCCCCGGCATAGCGATACCGTTACCTTCTATTAAGGGTCCGGTATTACTTATAGATGTGGGCGCCACTATAAACCCCGAACCCGAGCATCTTATGGGATTCGGCTTGATGGGTGACGTATACGCAAAACATATATTCGGGAGAAAGAACCCTTCCATAGGCCTTCTTAATATAGGAGAAGAATCTTCCAAGGGGCCTGATTACCTCAAAAAAACCCACCAGCTGCTGGAATCAAGCAAGCTTAATTTCAAAGGGAATGCCGAAGGCAAAGATATATTTACCGGTGTTTTTGATGTTGTAATATGCGACGGTTATACCGGTAATGTGGTCCTGAAGGTCTCGGAATCCATAGCTTCTACCATAGCATCCTTCATAAAAGACCAGATAAAGAAAGACCCGTTAAGGATAATAGGCGGATTATTGACCAAGCCGGCGCTGGAAGCCGTGAAGAAGCAAATAGACTATGCGGAATACGGCGGTGCGCCCCTGCTGGGCGTCAACGGGATATGCATAATAAGTCACGGACGCTCTTCCGCGAAAGCCATAAAGAACGCCATAAGGGTCGCCGGGGAATTTGTAGACCACAAGGTAAACAATCACATCCTCGATTCAATAAACAACCCCAAATGATGAAGACAAAAGCCGGAATTATAGGTCTGGGGGCATATCTGCCCGAGAAGGTAATGACCAATGCCGATCTCGAAAAACTTGTCGAGACTTCGGACGAGTGGATACGTACAAGGACGGGAATATCCGAGAGGAGGATAGCCCATAAGGAAGAGACTACTTCGGACCTGGCTGTCCACGCCGCCCGCATGGCCCTTAAGGATGCCAACCTTATGCCCGAGGACATAGAACTTATCATACTTGCCACCATAACACCCGATATGCCTTTTCCGGCGACAAGCTGTTTCGTGCAGGCCAAGCTTGGGGCTAAGAACGCGGCCTGTTTTGACATCAACGCAGCCTGTTCGGGTTTTATCCACGAGCTTACGATAGCCCAGCAGTTCATCGAGACGGGCATGTACAAAAGGATACTCGTCATTGGCGTTGAACTGTTGTCGCGTTTTATAGATTGGAATGACCGTTCGACGTGCGTTTTGTTCGGTGACGGGGCAGGCGCTGCCGTCATAGCGCCCGTCAAATCGGGAGGGCTATTGTCATCGTATCTCGGTGCGGACGGGACAAAGAGCAGGCTGCTGATGTTCCCGGCAGGAGGTTCAGTCAATCCGGCCTCACACGAGACCGTAACCCAAGGGTTGCATTTCCTTAAGATGGAAGGCAACGAAGTCTTCAAAAACGCAGTAAGGGTAATGACCGATGCGGTGAACAGGGCCATTGAGAAAGCCGGACTTACTACGAAGGATATCGATTGCATAATACCCCACCAAGCCAACAGGAGGATAATAGAAGCCGTTATCGAACGCGTAGGCATACCTTCCGATAGGGCGTTCGTGAACGTGGAAAGATACGGCAATATGTCGGCGGCTTCCGCTATAGTTGCCCTGTATGAAGCTGTAAAAGAAGGCAGGGTAAAGAAGGGCGACAAGGTGCTCATGGTTGCTTTCGGAAGCGGTTTTGTATGGGGGTCATGCGTAATAGAATGGTAGATGCTGCCATAATATTCCCGGGACAGGGTGCCCAGTACGTAGGAATGGGCAAGGAATTATACGGGCAATTCCCCGCTTCAAAAGTCATATTCGAAAAAGCCAATAACATCCTTGGTTTTGACATAGCAAAGTTATGTTTTGACGGGCCCAAGGAAGAGTTGACAAGGACGGATATCTGCCAGCCGGCTATATTAACGGCCTCGATAGCCGCATTGAGGGCCCTTGAGTCGGCTCTAGAGGCTCCGCTTGTGCCGAAGGCTGTGCTGGGGCTCAGTCTCGGCGAGTATACTGCGCTCGTTGCGGCAGGTTCGATCTCTTTTGACGATGCGGTAATGCTTGTAAGAAAACGCGGTCAATTCATGGAAGAAGCATCCAAGCAGAATCCCGGCACTATGGCTTCGGTAATAGGGCTTTCCCTTGAAGAGACCAGAAAGGCCTGTTTGGAGACGGGTGCGGAGATAGCTAACCTGAACTCTCCCGGACAGATCGTGATATCCGGGACCAAGGCGAACGTGGAGGCGGCTTCCAATTCGGCCAGGCAAAAGGGCGCGCGGAAGGTCATCCCCCTTGATGTAAGCGGTGCTTTCCATTCCAGCCTTATGGAACCGGCGGCTTCAAAGCTTGCCGTGGAAGCGGATAAAGTGGCGATAAAGCCTCCCAGGATACCGGTCGTGACTAATGTAAATGCCGGTTTCGAGGAATCCCCGGACGAGATCAAGTCCAATCTAGTAATCCAAGTGAAATCGTCCGTGCTTTGGGAGGATTCTATAAAGTTCCTTTCCGGACGCGGGATAAAAAGGTATATAGAAGTCGGCCCGGGCAAGGTCCTGGCCGGTTTGTTAAGGAGGATAGATCCGGCGCTTGAATGCCTTAACGTAGAGGCATCTTCCGATGTTTTGTCCGTGAAAGATGCTTTATTGCGCGAGTAAAGAGAGGAGACGGCAATGATATTTAAGGACAGGGTATGCTTAATAACCGGAGGGGCGAGGGGTATAGGCAGGGAGATAGCCCTGGCTTTCGCGAAGGAAGGCTGCGACATAGTCCTTTGCGATGTGAACCAGGATGCCCTGGACTCTACGAGCAAGGAGATAGAGTCCCTGGGGCGCAAAAGCGCCACTTTCGTTGTAGACGTGACCAACTTCTCCCAGGTCGAGGATATGGTCAATAAGACGCTTGACAAATTCCAGAAAATCGATATACTGATTAACAATGCAGGCATAACCAGAGACGCTTTGATCGTCCGGATGAGCGAGCAGGAATTCGATTCCGTAATCGCCGTAAACCTAAAAGGGACATTTAATTGCACAAAGGCGGCCTCAAAGGTTATGATGAAGCAGCGTTACGGCAAGATAGTTTCCATAGCCTCAATAATCGGTATAATGGGTAATGCCGGACAGGCCAATTACGCGGCCTCCAAGGCGGGGATAATAGGGATCACAAAGAGCGTAGCAAAAGAACTGGCATCAAGGAACGTTAACGTGAACGCTATTGCTCCGGGCTTCATAGCTACAGACATGACCGCAAAGCTTCCTGAAAACGTGAAAGCCCAGATGTTGTCGATGATCCCATTAAATAGATTCGGAAAAGCAAGCGACGTAGCTGAACTGGCGATGTTCCTGGCATCTGACGCGTCGTCATACATAACCGGACAGGTAATAAAGATTGACGGCGGGATGGTCATGTAGTCAACCCAACAAGGAGGAGAGTACATGTCGGCTGTTGCAGATAAAGTTAGGGAGATAATAGCGAAGCAGTTAGGTGTAAAACTGGAAGAAGTTACCCCCCAGGCGACGTTCATAGATGACCTTGGCGCGGATTCCCTGGATACGGTTGAGATCGTTATGGCGCTTGAGGAAGAGTTCAAGGCAGAGATACCCGATGAGGACGCCGAGAAGATGAAGACGGTAGGCGAAGCCATCAAGTATATAGAAGAAAAGACCGGAAACAAGGCTTAATAGAGCTTAATGGAGAGAAGAAGAGTAGTAGTAACGGGCCTTGGAGCCGTTACACCCGTAGGCAATACCAAGGATGAGTTTTGGGCATCCCTGCTTGCGGGCAAAAGCGGCGCCGGAAAGATTACGCAGTTCGATCCCACCGGTTTTGACAGCCAGATAGCCTGCGAGGTCAAGGGATTCGATCCCTCCCTTCATATAAGCAATCCGAAGGATATCAGGAGAATGGACCGGTTCGTCCAATTCGCGGTCTGTTGCTCCAAGATGGCCATCGAGGATTCCGGACTTGATATCTCAAAAGAGGACCCTTACAGGATAGGGGTCCTCGTGGGTTCGGGTATAGGGGGATTAAAGGTTATACAGGACCAGACCCTTATCTGGAAGGAAAAAGGTCCTTCCAGGCTGGCCCCGTTGCTCATACCGATGCTTATAGTAAATATGGCGCCGGGCCAGATATCCATACAGTTCGGGCTCAAAGGTCCGAACTCCTGTGTTGCTACTGCCTGCGCTACCGGCAACCATTCGATAGGGGAAGCCCTGAGGCTCATACAGCATGGTTACGCCGATGTCATGATAACCGGAGGGACCGAAGCGGCGGTTGTACCGACAGGTGTCGGAGGTTTTTGTGCTCTTACGGCGCTTTCGAAGAGGAATGACGAACCCGAAAAAGCAAGCAGGCCGTTCGATAAGAACAGGGACGGTTTTGTTATCGGGGAAGGTTGCGGCATCGCCGTCATAGAATCTCTGGATCACGCTCAAAAGCGCGGAGCCAAGATATACGCCGAGTTGGCCGGTTACGGGATGTCCGGCGACGCCTATCACATGACTGCGCCCGACCCTAAAGGGGAAGGGGCCGCGATGTGCATGAAGCTTGCTTTGCAGGATGGAGGGTTGACGGCCGGCGGTGTATCATATATAAACGCGCACGGGACCTCCACCGAATTGAACGATAAGATAGAGTCCCTGGCCATAAAGAAGGTATTCGGCGAGATGGCATATAAGATACCAGTCAGTTCAACCAAATCTATGACAGGCCATTGCCTTGGCGCCGCAGGCGGGATAGAATTTATCGCCTGCACCATGTCCGTGAAAGAGGATATAATACCTCCTACCATAAATTACGAGACGCAGGATCCCGATTGCGATCTCGATTATGTACCAAATAAAGCAAGGAAGGCCAAGGTAGATGTTGCGATATCAAATGCCTTCGGTTTCGGCGGGCACAACGCCTGCATCGCTGTTAAAAAGTTCCTTCCGTAACCCGAATAATTCGCAAAAGGGGTGAGATTATGGATTATTTACTTACAGAGCAGCAGATTATGGTGCGCGATCTGGCGCGCAAGATTGCGAAAGAAAAGATTACGCCCGTCGCGGCCGAGCATGACGAAAAAGAGACTTTTCCTTGGGAGATCATGAAGGTTATGGCAGAATCCGACCTTTGCGGTGTCTACATCGAGGAAAAGTACGGAGGCTTAGGCGGTGGTGCTATGGAGCTTTGCCTCGTGACCGAAGAACTTTCGCGCGCGTGCGGCGGTATTGCCATATGTTTTGCTGCCACGGCTCTCGGGACGTACCCCATAATATTGTTCGGTAACGATGAACAGAAGCAGAAATATCTCCCGGATATAGCAAGCGGCAAGAAACTTGCCGCTTTTGCTTTGACCGAAGCCGGCGCAGGTTCGGATGCGGGCGCAATAGCTACAACAGCCAGGAAAGAGGGCGATCATTATGTGCTTAACGGCGTCAAGCAATGGATAACCAACGGCGGTGAAGCGGAAGTCTACACGGTCATAGCGATGACCGACAGGGAAAAGGGCGCGCGCGGCGCCAGCGCTTTTATCATTGAGAAAGGCACCCCGGGTTTTGATTTCGGCAAGAAAGAGAAGAAGCTTGGTATACGCGCCTCCGCTACCCGCGAGCTTGTATTTAACGAATGCAAGATACCCAAGGCGAATTTACTGGGACGCGAAGGTATGGGTTTTATAGTTGCGATGAAGACCTTTGATAAGTCCCGTCCGGGTGTAGCCGCGCAGGCCGTTGGTATTGCGCAGGGTGCTTTAGACCACGCAGTCAAATATTCCCGCGAACGTAAACAATTCGGCAAGACTATATCGTCGTTCCAGGGGTTGCAGTTCATGCTGGCCGATATGGCCACAGAAGTTGAGGCTGCCCGTGCTCTTACGTATTCAGTGGCCAAGATGGTCGATACCGGCGCGAAAGATGTTTCCAAGGAATCCGCTATGGCCAAGCTCTTTGCCTCCGACGTGGCGATGAAAGTGACGACCGATGCCATACAGGTCCTGGGCGGTTACGGTTACATGCGTGATTATCCCGTGGAAAAATACATGCGTGATGCGAAGATAACCCAGATATACGAGGGTACTAACCAGATCCAGCGCAATGTCATAGCGTTGGAATTACTGAAAGAGCAGTTAAGAGGATGAACATAATAGTCTGTATCAAACAGGTTCCGGATACCCAGGACATAAGGATAAATCCCGAAACGAACACCCTGATGCGCGAGGGGGTGCAGTCGATAGTCAATCCGTTCGATATGTACGCCATCGAGGAAGCCCTGAGGATAAAAGAGAGGCTGGGTGCCGCGTCAACGAAAGTGACGGTTTTGAGCATGGGCCCGTCCCAGGCTGAAGAGGCGCTGCGCGAAGCCGTATCCATGGGCGCCGACGAGATGGTCCTTATGAGTGATCGCGCTTTTGCGGGTTCGGATACCTGGGCCACGAGTTATACACTTGCAAAGGGTATACAGAAACTCGGGAAGTTCGACCTGATAATCTGCGGCAAGCAGGCCATAGACGGGGACACCGCACAGGTTGGACCCGGAATCGCGGCCACATTGGATATACCGCAGGTCACGTATGTAAAGAAGACCGAAGACATAAAAGAGGGTTTGGCTAAGTTCGAGAGGATGACCGAGGAAGGTTATGAAGTCATAGAGACCCCGTTGCCTTGCCTGATAACCGTTGTAAAAGAGATAAACATACCGCGCTTGCCGTCACTTAAAGGAAAGATAAAGGCCAAGCAGTCGAAGGCGACGGTCCTGGGCGCGAAAGATCTAGAGGTTGACCCGGACAGGCTCGGCCTTCAGGGTTCCCCGACAGCCGTGAAAAAGATCTTTACGCCCCCAAAGAGAACCGGAGGACAGGTATTACAGGGAGAGGTTCCGGATATCGTGAATAAATTAGCGGATTCCATAAAAGACGTAGTCATATCGGTGAGCAAGACATAAAATGACAGATAAACCAAAGGATTGTTCAATACAAATAATAACCGGTAATTGCACCGGCTGCACCATGTGCGTAAAGACCTGTCCGTTCGGCGCTATATCGATGGTCGACTCGGCCGAGGCGAAGAAGGGCAAGCTTGCGGTGATAGATTATATGAAGTGCACGCTTTGCGGGGCCTGCGTGGAATCATGTAAGTTCAAGGCCATAGAGATGACCGTATGCAAAGTCGCCCCGAAGGTCGCCCTCGGTGATTACAAGGGAGTATGGGTATTCGCGGAGCAGAAGAAAGGCAAAGTCCAGAGCGTGGTATATGAGCTGCTCGGGAAGGGCAGGGAGCTTGCCGACGCCCTGGGTACGGAACTCGCCGCTGTCCTTATAGGAGATGCTGTAGAAGCCCAGGCGGAAGAGCTTTTCTGGCGCGGGGCGGATAAAGTGTACTTGGTTGAGAATGCCGGGCTCAAGAGTTACCAAGACGAGCCTTATACAAATATAATAGTAGAGCTTGTCAAAGAGTTCAAGCCGGAGATCCTTCTTTACGGGGCGACATCGATCGGCAGATCGCTGGCTTCCCGCATAGCGGTAAAACTTTATACCGGCCTGACCGCAGATTGTACCGCGCTTGATATCGACAAGGAGAAGAAGATCCTCCTGCAGACGCGCCCGGCGTTCGGCGGTAACATAATGGCTACGATCCTTTGCGAGAACTACCGGCCCCAGATGGCGACTGTCCGCCATAAAGTATTCAAGGAAGCGCAGGTCGATAAGTCCAGGAAAGGGCAGGTCGTGAAAAAGTCCTATCCTGACAACCTTTTGGCTTCCCGTACCAGGATATCCGACGTAGTTGAGGAGATCTCCTCAACAGTGAACCTTACCGAGGCGGACATCATAGTCTCGGGCGGAAGGGGATTAGGCAAGGCCGAGGGGTTCAAGGTCATCGAGGAACTGGCTAAGGTGCTTGGAGGCGCGGTAGGCGCTTCCAGGTCCGCGGTTGACGCGGAGTGGATACCGTATTCGCATCAGGTCGGCCAGACGGGAAAGACCGTTTGCCCGAAAATATATATAGCCTGCGGTATATCCGGCCAGATACAGCATTTGGCAGGCATGTCCTCGTCCGAGATAATAATTGCGATAAACAAAGACTCTCAGGCGCCCATATTCTCAGTAGCTACGTATGGGATAGTCGGTGACCTTTACGAGGTAGTCCCGGCCCTGACCCAGAAGTTCAAGGAGATACTCAAGAAGTAATTTCTCCTTTAAAAGAGGGGGGATCGCTTTGGCAGAAGTTCCGCTTACCAGTACAAGAGAGAAGATCCCTTTTACTTCCAGCATTAATTTCAGGTTTATCCTGATATTTATCCTGCTCGTGACATTTACCACATTCCTGAGCGGGATGATCCTCATCTACCAGGGGCAGAGTTCCTTGGAAGATGCCGTCCTCAAGAGGAACCTCACCGCGTGCGAGAACGTACGCAGCAAGATAGATAACTTCCTGCAACAGGCCAAATCTTCAGTCGAACTCATGACCCTCATGCCCAGCATAAAGGATTTCGACCTCTTCCAGATAGACAAGATGATGTATGAGATCATCTCGGAACACGAGATGCTGGACCCCGTGGCCGTGCTTAACGAGCAGGGCATAGAGATAGCTTCCCGGAACCCGGGTGACCAGAACAAAGACATGTCCTTAAGCGACATCTTCCTGAAATCCAAGAAGAAGAGTTATATATCGGATATATATTTTTCTTCGGGCGGCCAGCCTTTTGTTACGATAGCTTCCCCGATATTTGATTATGACAGCTACGGCAGGAGGATAGGCGTACTTGTGACCGCGGTCAAGCTTCGCAGCCTTTGGCCTATGCTGGACCAGACCAAGATAGGCGAGAGGGGAACGATAATCGTGACAGACAAAAAAGGTAACCTTATATACAAGACGGGAGATGCGGATACCGGAAACCTGTATAACGACAATACGGTGAAACTTGCCCTTGAGGGTAAGACCGGGAGCGCTAATATAGGCGACATGCTGGTATCATACCTTCCGTTGTCAGGGAATATCAAAGGTACGGTCGTGGTAAAGCAGCCTGCCCAGGAAGCTCTTTACGGCGTGGCGAAGATGAGAAGCCAATCCCTCATCCTGCTTATCCTGAGCATAATGGTGGCTATAGCAATAGGGCTGGTGCTTTCAAACAGCATGCTTGTATCGGTCAGGAAGCTGCTTATAGGTACTAAGATAGTCGGTGAAGGCGACCTTAACCACAAGATAGACATAAAGACTGATGACGAGATAGGCGAGCTCGCCAGGTCGTTCAACATGATGACCATTGAATTGAAGAAACAGAGGGAGAGAGCCATAACGGATGAATTGACTCACCTTTATACACATTCCTACTTCCTGGAGACGTTGAAAGCCGAAGTTTACAGGGCTAAGAGGTACAGGACCAGGTTGTCGCTCATGATGCTCGATATCGACCATTTCAAGTCATTCAACGACAACTACGGCCACCAGGTAGGCGATGAGGTCCTGATCAAGATCTCCGATATGCTTAAGGCCAGCCTTAGGGAGTCCGATGTTGCTTCAAGGTATGGCGGCGAGGAGCTTGTAGTGCTTGCCACCGAGACAGACAGGGAAGGCATATATATATTGGCGGAGAGAATACGCAAGAAGATAGCCGAGGATGTTATAGTCGAATATGAGGACAAGAAATTGAAAGTTACCGTAAGTATCGGAGTGACGACGCTCTCGGAAGACGACATAAAGAAAGACATATTTCCCCATGATTTCCTGAAACGGGTGGACGTCGCCCTTTATCAAGCTAAGGACAAAGGAAGAAATTGCGTCGTCCAGATCTGACCCGGTTTTTACTGTCGGCCGTCTTCATTGCGGCTGCCCTATCCGCGGGTTTTCCCGCTTCCGCCGATGTCATCATACGCGATAAAGTCCTGAAAAAAGCCGAGACTATACAGGGTATAGATTTCCCTAAGGGAACGCTTGTTTATTTTACGGAAGCCGGAAGATTACAGTACGCCTACCTTGGCGCGGACCAGCATGTATCGGGTATTTTTTTTACAAAAGGTACTTCGGTATATTTCAACGAAGCGGGAAAGCTCGATTACGCCTACCTTGGCGCGGACCAGCAGGTCTATGGGATACCATTTGCCAAGGGCACCTCATTGTATTTCAGTAGGGCCGGAAAGCTTTTACATGCCGTCTTTGCTGCCGATGAAGAGGTCCAAAGGATATATTGCGCGAAAGGCACAAAAGCCGGTTTTTATGAATCCGGGAAATTGCAGTATGCCACATTGGCCAAAGACCAGGATATACAGGGTATCGTTTGTGCCAAAGGTTTTCCCGCCGGTTTTTATGAATCCGGAAGACTGCAGTACGTTACGATCCCGGCGGATGTCGACATGGGCGGAGTAAAGTTCAGGCAGGGGACTTACTTCGTCTTTTATGAATCCGGCAGCATAAAGAACGCGTATCTGGTTTCGCCTACCGAGGTGATGGGTATCACCTGCGCAAGCGGTCCAAGTGTTAGTTTTTACGAGAACGGGAAAGTAGATTGGGCGGTTCTCAATGAGATCAGCAAGGTCCAGGGTATCATGTGCGCGAAAGGTTCCACCATAGGTTTTTACCAGTCTGGGAACCTGCAGTATGCCACGTTGGCGGACGACCAGAACATAAACGGCATATATTATGCCAAGGGTAGTAAAGCCGGTTTTTATCTTTCAGGAAAATTGCAATTCGGAACGCTTGTATCCAGGCAAAAAATAAACGGTATTCCCTGCGCTAAGTGTACGGTCGCGGGACTCTACGAATCCGGGAAACTGCAATATGCGACGCTCGGCGAAGAAAATGAGATAAGCGGTATACCTTGTGCAGCGAACACAAAGGTCGATCTTTATGAATCGGGCAGCCTGCAATATGCTTCCTTGGCCAAAGACCATAAGATAGGAGAGACCCTTTTTATGAGGGACACTATAGTGGGCCTTGGGGAATCCGGGAAATTGCGCTATGTGATCTTGGGCCGAGACCAAGACGTGCAGGGGCGCTTTTACCCGAAAGGTTCAAAGATAAGTTTTGACGAGAACGGCAAGCTTAGGGAAACCGAAAAACCCGCAGAATAGAACCACTATCCTTCAATTCTTCCTGTAACAATAAAATCCTTGACGAGCCTTAATACGTGTAATACAATTATATACGAAATATGAGGGAAGGAGAGGCTAAATGGATACAAGCACGAAATATATAACAATGGATGAGGTCTCGAGATATCTAAGCCTCAGCGAAGGAAGTATCCGTAAGCTTATTAAAGAACAGAGTTTCCCGCATGTTAAAGTTTTGAGGAAATACCTGTTCAATAAGCAGGATATAGATGAGTGGCTTAAGATGCATTCTCAGGGCCTTAAGGCAAAAAAATAGCATTACCTTAACTTATCTAAAGGGGTCATGCTTAGCCGAAGATCGATCAAAATTATAGCAGTAGTTTTTACCGCGTTGACAGTATCGGTAATGCTCGTATCCTGTCCGGGCGGTGCGGAAGAACCTTATTCTGCTGAGGAATTACAGGCAGGAATAGATTGCAGTAATCTTTCGCTTGAGTCAGCCCTTAACAAGCTTTATGAAGTTGACAGGGATATCCAGATAGCCAAACTTTCCTCCGATGCCGCCGTGCTTGGGATAAAGGCAAGGAAGATGGACACCTTCCTTCCTAAGATCAGCGTAGCGGGAAGCGTGGTAAAACCGTTCGACCTCTTCAGTGACCTCGACCAGCAGACAGACCTTTTCTCGGAACAGCAATTGGTGATAGAGATGTCTATCACTTCCGACAGCCTTAATTATATCTCCAAAGACAGGAAGAACTATGAGGCAAGCCTGCTTGAGGTCAAACAGGCTGTCACATGGAAAACAAGGAAACTTATATCGGTTTATTATGCGGTTGCCGCGGCGCAGGAGAATTATCGCATGAGTTGCGATAACGTCGAGACCGTCGAGAAGGTAATAGGCATTATAAAAGACAGTCCTGAATATACGGAGACGGAAAAACTCGAATTGAAGAATTATCTGGGCATAGTCAACGAGAGGAAGATAGGGGCTCTGAACACCCTCATTAATACAAGGCGGGATCTCAGGGGATTGCTGGGGTTGGAGGACAACGATGACCTTGATATAGTTGTCCAGGAGCTTCCCGGTAACGTGAACAGGGACCCGGTCTTCGCCGAAAAGGCGGAGATAAGACCCAAAAGCTATACGCTTGATATAATCAAGAAGAGGAGCGAGGAAGCTTCCGTAGCGGCCCATATAGGCAATAATCCCCGCCTGAAACTGACCTCAACGACTATACTCGGCCTGGCGGAAGGCAAAGGCACAAGGTTCGAAAGGAAGGTAATAACCGATACCCAGTTGGAGTTATTCGTTACGGATTTCGGCCATTCCGAAGGCCTGAACCATACGAAGAGCCTGGAATCTCAAATAGCCAGGCTTGAGGTATTGAAGGCTTCGGAGGACCTCGAGTGCGACGACCTCAAAGGGAACGCGAAAATAACCGACCTCAGGGATAAGATAGATAACTATAGGGAGTACATAGCGAAGACGGAAGACACCCTGAGGATGCTAAGAGAGAAGCTTTCGCTCCCGGTCATCGAGATAATAAGGATGAGCGATAACCTATACAAGGCCAAATACGCTTTGCAGCAGGCCCTGAGCGATTATACGGTAACTTTATCGAATCTCAACGGGATAGAGCTCAAGCCGGAGAATACCAGCCCGACCTACCAGGATATGGGGCTCGAGGACCTGATCTCAAGGGGAGAGAGGGCGGACCTTCTTACGGCAAGGCAGATAGCAGAGAAGAGGATAAAAATAGAAAAGGTGCGCATTGGCGCGGAGAAGGCCGGTTATCTTCCGAAACTTTACGGAGCGGCGGTCCTGGAGAACGTGAACATAAACGGGACTCCTTCTAAGAATACAAGGGCATTCCTTGCCCTGGAAGGCCGCATACTCGACAATAAGGTCGGAGCGGCGGTAAAAGCCGCCAGAGCAGGGCTCAAGGAGGCCGAATGCGGGGGCAGGGCCCTACAGAGCGTAGTTGCCGATGAGGTAATAAGGAACTATCTCCTCGTCCTGCGTTTCGGTAATACCCTTAAAAAGCTTGACGAGATAAAACGACTCAAAAACGACCTTATAAACGATATGCTCGAGGATATGAAGGGGAAAAACCCCAAGTATACCAACTCTGACATACTTCCTCTTGTCCTCCAGCGGCTTGAAGTGGACAAGGAGATCTCGAATGTCGAATTTTCCCTGGCGGTAGCCGAGTATAATCTCAAGAGATGGACGGGGATACCGCTTAATGAGACCATAACGGTCAAGGAACCTGCCCTGTTCGGAAGCGAAGAGGGGTTGTCCGATTTCAAGATGATGCTGAAAGAGAAGGTAGAGCCTTATTATGACGGCATGGCTTCCGTAAAGCAGGCGCTCAATACCGTTGAGAGGAAGAGGGCGGGCGAGGCCAAGGCCTTGGCCTATGAAGGGGCAATATGGCAGGTCAGGTATGAGACCAAAGGTTCAGATTATGACGGCTGGGAAGACCCGGACAAGCAGCTTTCCTTCAGCGTCTCTATACCTTGGGGAGACCATGCCGAGAAGATAGCGATGTCTGAAGCCGCCAGGGACCGTATAAAATCGGAGATAGAGTACGCGAAGAGCATGGATTCTTACGAGAAAGAGAAGTTTGCCGTAAAATCCGCATACGACGCCTCGAACGACCTTCTCAATGATCTGCGTAACAAGATGGAGAATTCCGGGAACCAGTTCAAGATAACGGATGAACTTTACAAGTTCGGGGGAAGGACAAAACGTCAATGGGCGGATGCCCGCCTTGATTACCTTGTCTCCCAGCTGACCTATGAAGAGTCAGTGTTCGATAATTACTACGCAAGCGCAAGGGAGATCCTCTTTGTGGAGAAAGACGCCCGGCAGGAAGGAAGCGATAAGATACTTCTGTCGGGTCTTCAGGAGGCCCTGGATATCGCTTTGCGTAACAGCCGCGAGGTCAAAAAATACGAGGAAGCCCTCTTACTTGAGGAAGAGTCCCTGAACTATTATAAGATGATAAGGGTCAACGGCAACGTAAGCAAAGGTTATTATGTGATGGATAACAGGGGTTCCCAGAAGAAAAAGACCGTCCAGACGACCGGGGCGGTCGTTTCCGCGGAAGTGGATCTTGTGAACAAGCTTATGGTAAAGAAACAGGAATTGAGGGTTGAACTTGCCAGGAAAGACCTCGAGCAGGCCAAGTTCGACCTCAGCGTAAAAGTGGTGGATGCGTATTGCGATTACCTGGCTTCGCTCGCGGAATATTCGCAGGTAAACGATGAATGCGAGAAACAGAAAGCGGTTCTTGCAGGGGTCGAGGAGCTTTACACGGCGGGAGCGGTAGCCCATGTCGATTATCTCAAACAAAAGGAATTCGTAGAAAGCCTTCTGCAAAAAACAATAGATGCCCGTAAATATTGCGAGGGCTACAGGAGCAATCTCGGTATAGTAGTCGGAGGGCTTGACCCCAGGTTCTCCATAATGAATATCGAGGTCTATGACGAATTGTCCAAGAGAGTGACGTTGGCCGATGACTGTGATATAAAAGAAAGGCTTGCTGCAGAACTTGGGCTGGCGAAGAAGGATCTGGAGGTGCCGCTGCGCGAAGACCTGCTGAAACGGATCGAATACAATATAAAGATGACCAGGCTTGATACCGAGGCCATATCAAAGCAGATCAAGTCCCTGACTTTCAATCTCGAGTATACTTATCTTACCGACTTCATGGGATCAGTAACAAGGAATGAAGCCATATTCTCCCGCTATAATTCTCTCTCGGAGTTCATATCCCTTAATTCCATGGATAAGATATTCGACCCTACCACGGCCACCAAGGCGAGAGTGGCAGCGTTACAGGAGAAGATAACGGCCCTCAAGTCGAAGTCGTACATGTCTGAGGTACTCCAGAATGCTTTAAGGATTTTCACCGATTATAAGATGGCCGTTTTGGACTACGAGAATTTTAAAAAGAACGTATCCGTACTCGAGGAACGGATGAACGAACTCATGCGCGCTGAAGAAGCAACCGGGGACATGTCCGTCGTAAGGATCAGGGAGATAAAAGAGACCCTGTTGAACAACAAAATAAAGAATATACAGGCTTATTACCACATGGTCAGCCTTATGAACGAGCTTGACCGGTACCTTATGAGGTATACAGCCAAGGGTATTGATTCATATATAACTTACGTGTCAAAATGAGACCGGAGATGGCCAAAAACGGCAAAAAGGTAATTATAGTTATAGTATTGATAGCGGCGCTGGCGGTACTGCTTGCCATGCGTTCATGCCACAGGCCTGCCTTCAAGGTGTCCGTCAGGGAATCTTCTCCGGATGGGTCTAAAAAGGCGATACCGGTTACCGCGGCGAATCCCCTGGATAATGCAAAGCAAAAGGATGGCCCAATAAATGCCGGCGAGCTGGCAACTTTCATACTCGAATGGTCTAATCCCGATACGGGCCTTGTGCCTACAATGATAGCCAAGTCAGGCGAGAAGAACCCCTTTGCGGAGATGTCTTATGTGTATCCGCAGGCTCTTGCCCACCAGAATATGGTTATGGCCGGCCAGTACGAATTTTCTTCCAAAGTTGCCGGGTTGTTGATGGAAAGAGGGGAGACCAGGGACATCCCCAACGGCCTTGACGTAAGGACCGGCTTGAGCGAAGATCCCCTCATAACGGCAGGACCCAACGCCTGGTGGGGAATAAGCTTCGTAAGGGAATATCAATTGAACGGCGATGAAAAATGGCTTTCCGCGGCTGAACGCCGTGCCGAGTTCCTTATCAATCTCCAGGCGGATAACGGGGGAATAAGGAAATATCCATTCCAGGGCAATGCGGAATATTATGCTAAGTCAACAGAAGAGAACCTGGACTGTTACGTCCTGTTCGGCATGCTTTATGATATCACCGGGAAGGGTATTTACAAGAATGCGATGGACAATATCCTTAAATGGATGGTATCGAGCGGCGTGTACAACGTAAGAGGAGGATATTTTACAGCCGGTACTTCTAAGGACGAGATAAATGATGTTTATGCGACCGATGCGAACGCGCTTGCCATTATAATCCTGGGGCCCGAGGTCCTGGATTCGGAGTTTGGAGTGAAATTCGGCGGTATCCACACGAGCCGCAGGCTGCTTGAGAGCCTGGAAAGGGCAAGGGTAAAAGTAGATTATTTGCATCCTAGCGGGGTAAAGGTCAAAGGCGTAGAAGGATTCGACTTTACCGATAAATTCGGCAGGCCGGGCAGAAAGCCTGTGCTGTCTCCGGAGTTCTCTTCTCAGGTTGCGTTAGCTTATCTTGTCATGGCCAAGCATGCAAGGGATAAGGGGGATAATGAAACCGCAGTAAAGTTTGTCGATGCGGCAAAGTTATACCTCGATAACCTGGGGCGTATGGCCGCAAGGATGGATGTTTCCGCGTCGCTTCCTTACGCTTCCGAAAAAGGTATAAGGCGCTACCCATTCGATAACTGGCTTACTCCGCAGGCGGATGCCGACATCTCGGCCACATGGGCGTCATTCCCTCTTTCTGGGTTTAACCCGTTTGACCTCAACGGATTCGCGTTACGCGACTCGCTCAAGGATATCGCTAAATGGATGAACGAACCTGGCAAGGTGACAAAACCCTCCAAGGCGATAGTTATCCCGGAACAGGAAAGAGTGATATCCGAAGCGGAGCTTATCGCGCAGCAGGAAGCCATCAGGGATGCCGCCCTCAAGAAACCCATAGTTTATTATAAGGTCCTTTACGATCAGGTCCTCAAGGATTCTACGATAGCCAGGAAGAAGGCCATAGCGGTCCTTATGACGAGCTATAATTGCTGGTTTGACGGGGTGTTGGATACGCAAAAACGGGATTATGATGTTATAGGTGTTGACGGTGGTTTCAAGATAATCTACAAGAAGTTCTCGGATCTCCCGGAGCCCCTGAGCAAAGCGATCAAGTCGGAATATGCTTATTTCGACGATTCGACCGGCATCAAATGGAGGATAGCGCCGAAGTACAACCTGCGCCTGGACGGTAATTATAAGCCTTATTATGCTTTTGAGATAGACGGCGACTACAACATAGTAAGGCAGTTCTCTTCCGAGAACGATTTGCCTGAGGCCAACAGGGAAGACCTTAAGAACCCGGCACAGCAGTTCCAGTCCGCAAAAAATCTGCCCGAAGGCCATTTGATAGCCAGGTATTTTACCGCCCTCGAGGTGGACGCGGATATGAATATACTTCAATATTATGATTCCGTGGAGGACCTGCCGGGCCTCGTCTCTAAAGTGCCTATTACCGAACAGGAATACAAGAAGTATATAAACGCTCAGGACTGGCAAAGAGCGGACCTGATATCGGCCGGTGTGGTTCCTGACGACAAGGGTATGCTTGCTACCCAGGAACGCGGCATGTACTACGCCAGGGTTCTTGGGCTTGATGAGACAAGGCGATTGAGGGTGGGAGGCGTCTCGGTCAAGAGCGGCCAGGAAATAGTCATGGGTACCAAGTTCAACCTCACGAATTGGAGGACGAGCGAGACTTCGAAGTTGAATGCCGTGAAATACGAGAGGGGCCTTATTGAGGGCATGGTAATAAAGCCCAGGGAGGAATTCACCGGAAGCAGGCCTACCCCTACGCAGCCGCTATGGATATACCTCGGCGATGACGTAATAGCTTCGGAGACAAAAGAATTCAAGGAAAGGCTGCTTGAACTGCTCAAAAGGGTCAGGGAAGAGAAGGATGCGCAGACCCGCCTCGAACTGATCGAACAGTATGACCGCCTTTCCAACGAATTGGCCTGGTATGACGACGACGGGTTTATCCACGTAATATATTATGGCGCAAAAGCAGCCGAAAAAAGGTTAGGCGAATTTGAGGTGGCAAAAGAAAGGGCCGAATCCACCCTAAGGAGCTATGAGTCCATACTGGGCAAGGACGAATTCGGACGAGATCTGCGCGATGCTTCGGGCAGGGTCTGGCTCAAGGTGATCAATGAGGCTACCGGGAGGGTCCTTTATGTGGAGGTCTATGATATTGCCGGTAACCTCGAGACAATATATTCCGAGAATATACAAATAGACCCGCTCACAAAAGTCGTCACTTCCGATATCAGGACGGATATCGAGTATGACAAGGACACGCTTCAGGTTGTGGGCAGCCATACTTATCGTACTGACGAGAGCGGTGAGTGGTTTTCCGACTTATCCGAGAGCATATTCAAAGGTTACACGCCGGATAAGAAATATTTTGTCTCGGAAGTGCATGTATTTGCCAAAGATGAGAACGGGAGGATAATATTCGAGGATGGCAAGGCCCGGTACACAAAGAAAATGGAATATTATACTCCGGAAGGGGATATATCCGCTCAGATAGTCAAGAACATAATAACCATAGTAAAATACGGGCCCGACCAGGAGGTCACCAAGGAAGTCTTTCTTGAATCACCCGGAAAGGCTTTATCGGAGGAAGTTCCTAACCTGGAGAATCTGACCCAAGGCCTCGCGTGGGTGCGCCGTTACAAGACAACCGGGAAGATCATGAATTTCAAGGAAGCGCTGACCAAGTCGCTTACGTCTTTGCCCGAAGATGAAAGGGAGAGGCAGGCCGTCCTTATACTTAACAGGCTCGGTGCCGAGAAGGTAGGAAGAGTCAGCGACAGCCTTATTCTGGAAGAGAACGAGGTAACAAGCAACCTTACCGGTGACCCTAATGCCCCCGGAGAGACACCTTATTTCGTTTTCTATGAACCGGGAGACAGCCTTGGCAGGCAGAGGTTAATAGTTCGCGGCGGTACCTTAGAGGTCCCGGTAGATTGGATAGCCGAGACCGAAATACCGGCAAAGACCCTGACGTTCAATCTCGCGGGAGAACTTGTATCTATAAGCGATGTCGATAACTCTGTCCGCGCCGATTCGGTGCTTTCTCCCAAATATATAAAGAGAATGGAGCCTCTGGGCATATATGCCGACACCCTGTTGCCTCAGATGAAGAAGAGGATATTCAGGATGGTTACCGGGGAAGACGGGTTCCCGCATTTCACTAATACCGTAGCCATAACAACGGTCAGTTATATGATTCCCGATGACGTGCTTGGAAGGGAATTGGTGAACGTCAAGTTCGTGATGCTCGGCGATGAGACGACATTGCATAAAGGAAGCAAGCTCAAGCTCAAGAAGAACATATTCGGCAGGGATACCCTGCTGGAATCCTGGAAGGATGACCGGGGAGAAGACCGTACCCGTGCCATAGCCAAGAAGGAAGATACGGTAATCTATGAATGGTACAAGGAAGGCCTGGAGGTCGACCAGCTCAGGGAGTTACTGAAGACCGAGTACGGGAAGCTCATCAAACGCAAGGCGCTTGATGAAGCGATGAATAATGTGGAAAAAGCCCCGTTCGGGACGCTGCCCGGTTACCATACCATAGAACCAGGCGGGCGCGTCGGAGAGATCAAATATTTCTCCGGAACGCTCGAATATCCGCGCAGCGTATTTAGCCACCCGATGATCAGGGTTCCTTATGAGCCTGAGGTGAAACCGTTCAAGCTGCCTGACGGACCTCCTATAAGGGGCGTCAAATACGGTGTCTTGAATTCCGATTACGCTTTTTACGATGTCCATTCCCTGAGCGGGCAGCTGATCGTTCTCGAGCGCCGCTTCATAATATTGAGGCTTATGAACATACTCCCGATACAGGGGGGAAGGCAGACGGAGTATTATGATCCGCTTGTCCCGTATTCATACCTAAGGCCCATAAAGATAGAAAGATATTTCAAACCGGGTACCCAGCCGGAAGGCACAAAACCGGGTACTCAGATAGTAGCGGTTTTCCTCGGAGATGCCAGCGTTTACCATCGCAACGGATGGCAGACACAGACATTCCTCGAACGCAGGCCGTTCGATATCGAACACTGGATAAGGTCGGACTACGAATTTGATGACAACGGTGTGTATAAATACAAGAAGGAACATATAGAAAGCAGTTCAGTATACCTCATGAAGACCATAAGATGGCAGAAACCTATCCTCTTTGCCGCATTATTTGCCGGCACACTCTTCATGTTCGGGTATATATCCAGGCGGAGGCTGAAAGCAGGCAGGGCCCGCAGGATAAAGGTCGCCGAGGATGAAGCAAAGGCGCAGGTGCCGCCGAAAGGCGCCATAGCGCCGTTTAGCAGGGCCTTATTGGAAAGGTCGAGCCTTCCTGAAGAAGTCAAGAAAGCATGCATAGATGTATACGAAGGGAATAAGCCTACGTCCGTACTTTTTGCCGCGGTCATGGAAACGTTCCGTCCTTTGCTGGAAGAACGTTTCCGCGATTTTGGCGCAGATCCTTCAAGGCATTCCGCCGGTATAAATGTCATTGTAAAGAGGATAGCCGACAGGGTAGGACGCGAGGAGATAATTCTCGGGAACCTGTTTGCAGTTGAGGCGAGGGAGTTCGAGAAGTGGTCGGGCAAGAACGGAAGCGGGATCAAGCTGTCGGGTTTTGGGAATAAGCCGGATGAACTCGCGCTTGTAGTATTGTTCCGCCTGATATTTGACGAATCCGTGGAATTCAGGGCGGCGGTACCGGGTTTCAGGAATTACCTGTTTGATAAATCGCTTGGCATACTGCGTTCCGGCAAAGGGCCTGATGTATTAAAAGAGATCCGAAGCGATGTGCAGGTATTCATAGAAGTTTTGAGGCCGGGATATGATAAGAAACTCGGCCTTATAAAGGAGTATATATTCACTTATGACGACATGAACGACCTTTTCGAGGGCAGGAGGCCGGGATTCATACCTTCCTTCTCTAAACTTACGGGAGCTTCCGCGGAACAGAAACTTTTGTTCCTGGAGACAAAAGGCGGCAAGGAGCCCTCATCGGACCCGAAGTCTTATAAAAGCTATGCGTGGATGAAGACGTTCCCGGACAAGGCCGGCATACCGCAATTCGTAGATAACTTGCGCAGGTTCTGGGAGTTTCACGTACCGATATTTTCCGTTGTCATCCTCGGCGGAGCGGCTATAGCCTTGAAGCTCTTGCCGTTCGCCGGGAGGATAGAGCAATTGTCCGTCCACCTTGTCGATATTCTTTCTCCGATCGTGCGTTTGTCCCCGAACGTGTTGGCCGTGTTCATAGAGATAACCCTCTTGATCCTGGCCGGTGTAATGCTGACAGTGCTATTAATGAAACGGAGCCTTGGCAACTACAGGCCGGCTTGCCTTGCAAGCGCGGAAAGCGGCGAGATAAGACGCTCCACCAGATTGTTCTGGGTTATGTTCTTTTCCGCATCGTACCTGTGGGGCCTGTTCAGTATATTCGTGATAATCTGGACGGTCAGGATAATAATCAAACTTACGTTCGTGAACGCTGGTTGGGGTTTGTTCATTAACTTAAGCGCGCTGCTGCTTACGTTTACTTTTATACTCTCAAGTTTCTTCTCCCTGTTCTATATAATAATAGCCCTTATAGGTTTTTACCGGGGCAAGAGGGAGGGGGTCGGGCAGGTCATATCCTGGGGCCAGTTGAGAAGGAAATTCGGGTTATCGAGGCAGCGTTTCTCGGATGTAATGATGTCGTCAGGGGGGAAGGCTTCCGGCCTCGCTGATGAGACGTGGAAATCCTATTGGAATGCAATGATAAAGGAACTCCACGATTACTATGTCATAAGCGGGAAAGAGAAGGAGTCGCTTGTCTATTCATCCGGGAATCCCACTCCGAAAATTGACAGGCCGCCACGCGCCGAAGAAGCTTCGGAAAGGATAAGGGTCTATATTAACAGCTGGCTCATGGAAATGCCAAAGGCGGAATCCTGGACAGATCTGCCTTCGCTGACGGCAATGATAACCGCTTTTAACGAACCTGTCAGCTTTACTTTCGACGAGCTCAACGGTTGCGACAGGGGCGCCGAAGTTACCAGGCTAAACCACCTTATAGGTTTTTACAGGCCCCAGTGGGAAGAATTCGTCAACAGGCTTGGCAGTTCCGATCTGGGGCAATTTGTTACACGGGAGCAACTCAAGTTGTTATTCGGCCTTAAGAGGCTCCCGGAAGGGTTGCCCGAACAGCTCAGGGAAAAGATACGCAAGTGGGCTAATCTTACCGTCCAGTGTGTTGAGAAGACGGCCGTAGAAGTATACAAGATACGGGACGCTTTCGCTATGTACGCCCGCATCTGCTACCCGGGGTCTTCCGATGGAGAGATAGAGCGCATGGTTTCCGAGAAGGTCCAGATATTGCTCAACTATGAGGGATATCACAGCCCCGCGACCAAGGATTCGGACAGGATAGCCCTGAGAAGATTGATGAAAGAGATGCCGAAGCTCAACGTTTATTGGTTTGCCAGCGATGCCGATTACACATCCGGGGAAAACGAAACGGCCGTTACCTATTCCAAGGGCAGTGACTGCGGCCTGCACAGGTATGATGAGACTTCCGGCAGGATAGAACTTATAGAGACCGCACCTTTTGTAGCGCCCGTTAAGAAAGGCAAGCCGAGCGGCCTTAACCAGGCCCTGCCTTTCATAAAAGGCGAGACCGTACTTTTCTTCGATGCCAACTGTTCTGTCAGGGTAGAGGACGCCGTCAAGATACCGGTGGCATTATCGGAATTCAGGAGTGACCCTGCTCTCGGCGAAGTTCTCTTCGCGGAGTATATATTCAACAAAAATTACTCATGGATATCTCAGGCAATAGGTTTCAACGAGGAGACGTTCGTATCCGTTACGCAGCGCACCCTGAACATATTCCAGGCCTGCGGTTTTTACGGCCATAGTGCGATCATAAGGACCGATATGATAACAGCTGCGGGAGGTTTCCCGCAGGACTACATATCAGAAGATATACTGTTGGCGACATCTCTTTGGAAGAAAGGTTTCAGGACCGCTCATAAGGAATACCTGCTCTTCGGTAAAGGCAGGGAGACCTCATATTTTACCAGCCTAGTCCCGCTTACAAAGTGGGCCATGGGTTCTTCCGATGCCGCCATAGGCAGGGTCATCCCCGGTATATTGAATTCCGAGAACCTGCACGTAGCCCAGAAGTTCATGCTTATGTTCGGGTTCTCATTCTTCTACCAGACGCCGCTCATGTTCATAATCAATTTCCTTTACTTGTGGCTGATGATATGCTGGGGTATAAACGGTTTCATGGCCGTGCCGTATCCTATAGTATTCGGTATCTTAGGGCTGCTTTTCAACCAATCGATAACCGCAACAGGTATCGCATACCTGCTTGAACATTTTGGGTTCAAGAAATCTTTCTCGGCATATTTAAGACTGGTTGCGAAGAATCATTTCTTCTACGCGTCGGTCATACCGGCGTATGCCTTCGGGTTCCTCGCCGGACTTAAAGGCAAGGCTATATTCATAATAAGCCCGAAGGGGTGGAACCTCGGACATTTACCGCTTAAGATCATCTGGGGGGAGAAGAGGGACATACTGAAGGCCTCCATGTTCAGCACGATAATAGGCCTGCCTTTGGCTTATGTGGCGGTGGCGACGAAGTCGATGCCGTTATGGCTTAGCCCCTTCATACCGTTCCTGCCTTTTGCCATAGTCGCCCTGATGTATACCGCCGGGGTCAAATGGAACAAGATAGGCATACCGTACCTTAAGAACTGGCGTGACGAGGTAGTCCCTGACGGGGATATAGGGAAGATGTCCGTGATCAAGCTGCAGATAATATATGCCGTAGTCCTTCTCGTCTTCACGGGAGTGGGTTTTGTCATGTGGGGCCTGATATTCTCGTCGTTGGCGGTCAAAGCATTATTCATATTCTCGGCGTTGTATATAAGCACGACGTTGTCTTTCATAATAATGCCGCTTTTTGCCCATTCACAGCCTATAGCGCTCTTCAAGGAGTTGACGATCTCGAAGTTCTGGAACTTCGTGATAATACCATTGCTGTTTGTTTGTGTTGTCCTGGGTATAAGTTCCATAGCTTCGGGGCCGGCTACCGCGTCTCCTGAATCGGTGGTCTATACACTTCTGGGTATATCTTCCCTGATAGGTTGGGCGCTGCTGAAATGGAAGCTCAGCGGTTATACTCGATTGAATAAATGGCTGAAGGATAACCTGCCCGGTTACCCGGCTGCTTCTTCGGTCCAGAAGTCCGATCTTATGGACGATATGTATTTTTCGCACCAAGAACTCATACAGAGCGACAGGCAGGCAGAGATAAGGTATAACAGGGTGCTGGGCAGGGTAAAAGCCGTGTTCATATTTACAATCCTGTTGACGTTCCTGCTCTATTTTGCCTCAGAGTTCAACGCAAGGTGCTATTCTCACTGGCTATGGGTTTTTGTGGTGTTGGAGGCGGCCTATATGCTCATCCTGAACGTAGAGCATACCTCCGATGACAGGGTCTACCTGGGCAAGTTTTACAGCAGCGTGATCATAAATGATTTTAACAGGCTTAACGAGAACGTCAGGGCGATGGAAGATATCTGGAAGAAACTGGATCGCGCCTACAAAGCCAAGCTTGTTAGGGTTTATGAGGATGAGGTAAGGGCCAAGAAAGCTGTTACGATCTATATGTCCAGGTGTATAAAGGCGTTCTCGACAGACTTCCAGAAGATTACCTAGTGTTGTAGCTTTCCTTCAGGACTTCGTGATAATAGAGCCAGTCGTCACTGACCTTCTTCATTGCGCTATAGAGGTTCCTGTAGTCATCATAGATGTCGCATTCGAACTCTATATTGCGCCTTCCGCTTAAGAAATTTGCGAACAGCTTGTAATTCATCTCTTTGCGCAGGAAGTTCTTCTTTTTGAGTGCATAGAACAGGGAGCCGTTGCCCTCGAAGCAATTCATTATCCTGACCCATTCGCAAGCTATGAATATGCAATTCTTATAGCTTCCGAAAAGATCTATGGTATCGCAATCGATGAATACGCACGATTCCAGTTTACTCGAAGGCTTTATCTTCTTGCTCCTGACGAAATAATTGCCGTATTCGTCCGGCTTGGCTATTTGTGCCGTAAGTTTCCTCAAAAGTTCCAGGTAGGTCATTATATTTGACGCCCAGTCTATCCAATATCCCTTGGCTACCGCGCCGCCTACGCTTATCTCATATTGCTGCAGGCATTCACGCATGGACAACTGTATCTTTGAGAGGGCTTTTTTGTTGAGGACAAGGGATTCGCAGACAAGTTTATTGAAGCTCCATTCAGTTGCGTTCAAGTGGATTATGAAGTCCTTGTTCTTTTCCTTGGAACAGAAAAGATCAAGGGCATTTTGGAGCTTGTCTATGCCTTCCTTGGTCATAAAAAGCTGGAAAGTGTTTGCCAGCGTCATATTCTTTCCGAATTTGGGTATTAATTTTTCGTCAAAGGTCTTCTCGTAGAAACATGAAATAGAATTGTCCTCTCCGAGTTTAGCCGTCCCCAGGCTTCCCAGAGCCCTGTTTATCTGGACGGGAGTGAAGAGCATGGAAGCGGTATTTTTGTTGAGGGACTTGAGGAGTCCGCCTATATCTATATCCGAATAGTCGAAATACTGGTCTATCGGCAATATTACCACAGTATTCTTTAAAAGCGGGATACTTTTCGCTATGCAGGGAAGAAGCATGTCCGGCGCCCTGCCTTCGGGGAACCTTATGCTTGCCTTTGACGGGGTCCCAAACTCATAAGAGAGGGGGAAGATCCTGGTAGCCAACCCGGCGTCATGTATGTATATGATAGTATCGAAGGAATCGAGTTTTTTCTTTGACATGAGTTTTTTTATACGCTCGTGCGTCCTGAGGTAACCGGTAAGGTTTCCCCTGGTCTGCCCGAGCTCCGCCATGCCTATAAGCTCGACCTCTATTACCTTGTTGTATTTTTCCCTTAATTTCTTTTTGAAGAATTGCCTTAGATCCGGGGAGAATTCAAGTTTATCGTAGGAATTCAATACAAGAAGAACGCGGTCCGCGACCTCGTTCTTGACCTTAAGGTTTTCGCTGCAAGCCGTATTAGCCATTTAGGAAAATATACTCTTTTTTGCCAAAAAAGTCAAGTATTTTACCGTACCTTGACAATTCTAACCCTATGTGGTATACTTACTTCCAAATATCAGGAGAATGATCTTGCCGGAAGTCTTCCAGCGTGTCAATTGGGTTGATGTCTTAACCGTAATCCTTTTGTTAAGAACATGTTATATTGGCGCCAGAACGGGCCTGTCGGTAGAGATTTTCAGGATAATAGGGGTTATATTAGGGTTATATGTTGCCGCCAAATATTATTCTCCTTTTGGCAGCAGGATAAATGCCGGGCTCTCCCTTCCGCAAGACCTGGTAGACGGTTTTTCTTTTGTTTTGCTGGTATTGCTTCCCATGTTGAGCCTTAAACTCGTTGCTTTAGGGCTTACAAAGATCGTTAAACTTTCTTTTGCCGATAAGATAGACAAGTGGGGAGGCTTCTTGGCCGGCCTTTTAAGGGGAGCCTTGCTGTTAAGCCTTCTCTTTATGCTGTTCAATATCTTGAATGTGGATTATCTGGTAAGGTCGGTTGACGAACGCTCACTGTCGGGTCCTTACATCAGGCAGCTGGTCCCGTATGCTTATAAGGTAGTCGGGAAGACCTCTCCGGAAGACAAATTGAAATAATCCGAATAAACAGGAGGAAGAATTGAAGCTATCCAGGATTTACCAGAAAGTGGTGGAGGAAGGCATAGCCGCAGATCCGCGCGGCAAAGAGACCGTAGCTAAAGTATTGACCAAGGCAAAGAAAGATTTCGAGGCGCTGAAAGAATGCGACAAGAAATACTTTGATAAGGAAAGGCTCGCGAACCCTTATGCGGATACCAGGATACTGTACGGCGAAGGTTCTACCGAGGTCAAGCGCGCGATTGTCGGTGTAGATATGGAAGTCGGGGAGATCATGCTCGCGGACAGGCTCAATGATAAAGGCGGGAAGATAGATCTGGTGATCGCGCATCACCCTGAAGGCCGCGCGTGGGCGAACTTCTACGAAGTAATGAATATGCAGCCAGATATCTGGGCGAAGTTCGGGGTCCCGATAAATGTTGCCGAAGGCATAATGAGGGACAGGGTAAAAGAGGTCGAGCGCAGGGTCCTGCCCGCGAACCATACCCGTACCGTTGATGCCGCGAGGCTTCTCGACATTCCCATGATGTGTGCCCATACCCCGGCCGATAATCACGTGGTCACGTTTCTCCAGAAGATGATGGATGATAAGAAGCCCGAGACTGTATCGGATGTCATAGATATCCTAAAGGGTATACCGGAATACCAGCAGGCAATGAAGGTGAACGCGGGGCCGCGCGTATTCTTCGGTGATGCCAGGAACAGGGCCGGCAAGGTTTTTGTGGACATGACCGGCGGTACGGAAGGCCCGACGAACATGTTCGAAAAACTCGAGGCCGCGGGCGTAGGCACTATAATAGCTATGCACCTCGGGGAGGACCATCTCAAGAACGCCCAAAAAGGGCATATGAACATAGTGATCGCAGGCCATATTTCGAGTGATAACCTCGGCCTTAACCTGCTCTTCGACAAGATTGAGAAGGAAAGTAAGGTGGAGTTCATCGGTTGCTCGGGTTTCGAAAGGATAAGCCGCAGGAAATAATGGCGTTTTCGGAGCAGCTGTTAGAAGAAGTACAAAGTAAGTCGGATATAGTAGAGGTCGTCGGGAGCTATATACCTCTCAGGCGTGCCGGCAGGAACTACAAGGCCAACTGCCCGTTCCATAAGGAAAAGACGCCTTCATTTATGGTAAGCCCTTCCAAGCAGATCTACCATTGTTTCGGATGCGGCGCGGGCGGTAACGTCTTCGGGTTCGTTATGAAGATGGAAAATATAGATTTCCCGGAGGCGGTCAGGATACTGGCGAAGAGGGCCGGAGTGCCGCTGCCGAGTTTTACGCGCGGCCAATTTGAAACAAGCAGCTACGCTGTCCAGATATACAGGGCCAACGAATTGGCAGCCGAGTTTTACCGCTCCATGCTCTCCAAGACGGAAGCGGGTAAACGTGCCGGGGCATACCTTAAAAGCCGGGGTGTAAACGATAAGACTGCCGAAAAAACGGGTCTCGGGTTTGCGCCGGATGGCTGGAGCGAGCTGATAAATTACGCCAAGACCAAAGGCGTGGGTACAGACCTGTTGGAACGTGCCGGACTGGTCCTGCCGGGTGAAAAAGGCGGTCACTACGACAGGTTCAGGAACAAGATCATATTCCCGATCTTCGACATAAAGGGCAAAGTAGTTGCTTTCGGCGCGAGAGTACTTGACAACTCTTTACCCAAGTACATAAATTCCCCTGAGACGGAAGTATATGTAAAGAGCAGACATCTTTACGGATTTAATTTTTCGGTGCAGGCCGTAAGGGAAAAGGACCTTTGTGTCATAGTAGAGGGATACCTCGATTTTCTCATCCCTTACCAGGAAGGTCTGCCCAATGTTTCGGCTTCCCTAGGTACGAGCCTGACGGACTCTCAGGCCAGGCTGATAAAAAGGTATACCAAGAACGTAGTGATGCTTTACGACGGAGATGCCGCCGGGGAATCGGCCTCCCTGCGGGGGCTTGACATATTCCTGCAGGAAGGTATGTCGGTCAGGGTAGCGGTCCTGCCGAAAGGCTTTGACCCGGATTCATTCGTGCGCAGTAAGGGCGCCGCGGCGCTGGAATCGCTGGTTAATTCCGCGTCGGACCTTTTTGAATATAAACTGGGAGTACTCGAATCCAGGCATGACAGCCGCAGCTCTACGGGGAAAGCGAAGATATGTTCGGAGATGCTGCCGACAATAGCTAAAGTTACCGATGCCGTCCTTAAGTTCGAATATATAAAGCAGCTATCGGAAAAGCTGCGTATAAGGGAAGAGGCATTACTATCGGAGATCAAGAAGGTCAAGCATGACCGCGGGTATGAGTTTTCGGAAGATACCGTATCCGAAGAGAAGCAGCAGGCGGCCATGGCCGAGAAGATAATAATAGGGCTCATGCTCGACGACAATGAGTTAGTTGAGCAGGTCAGGGGCAGTTTAAAGCCATCGGATTTCGAAGATGCATCTGCCAGGAAAGTGGCGGAAGAGATATTCGCCTCGGCGGACGGAAAGTCAGCCAGCCCTTCGCAGATGATAAACAGGTTTTTCGAGCCGGAGCTTACCAGACTTATAGCGGAATCCACGAGTATAGTGGATGATATAAAGGATAAACAGAAGAACCTCGAGGATTGTATAAGATGGATGAAGTACAAGCATGCGGAATCGAGGCTCTCCGAATTGCAGAACCTTATCAAAGCCGCCCAGATGATGGGAGACGAGGGCAAGGTCAGCCAGCTTGTGGCCGAATATAGCGGGTTGGTTAAATGCCGGAAAGAGTTTGTAAGGAGATGACTGTGAAGAAGACCGATATAAGGAAAAAGATAAAAGGCCTCGAGAAACTTATAGCTCTCGGGAAAGAGAAGGGGCACCTTACCTTCGAAGAGGTGAATAACCTGTTGCCCGAGGAAGTCACTTCTTCGGAGGACATCGATGAGATCTTTGCCATTCTCGATAAAGAGAAGATAGAGATAGTAGATTCAGAAGAAGAGAAGGACCTCAAGGAGGAAGCTCTTGAGGAAGAGAAAGAAGAGGTCCATAAGCACGAGGCCGAAGCCGAAGAGATGCCTCGCATGGCGGTCATGGAAGATCCCGTCCGTATGTACCTGAAACAGATGGGGCAGATATCCCTTCTTACTCGCGAGCAGGAGCTTGAACTGGCAAAGAAAATAAAAGAAGCCGAGTTGAGGTTCCGGGAATCGGTATTTGAATGCAAGTTCTGCAGGAAAGAGATACTTGCACTTGTCAATGATATCCTTGCCAGGCAGGTGAATATCGACGAGGTTATCGATATCGATCCTACCGATAAGATAGAGAAGGTCATAAGGAAGATACAGAAGCTTACCAAGCGGCTTCGCGGTGCCAAAAAGACCACCAACCTTGTCCCGCTCCTGATGGATTTCAAGTTCTCGACCTCAGTGGTCGAGGATATCTCCAATATGATGAAACGCCTGGTCATGGAGCTTGAGAGGATCGACAGGGACATAATCAGGCTGCGAGGGAAGAACACCAAGGCCGTAAGAGCGCAGGTAAAGCAGATCAAGGATAGGAGACGCCGGGTTTTGGTGGATTTTGGCGAGCCCCTCCTCAGGGTAAAGGACCGCCTGGCTTATGTCAGGAGAAGGGAGAGGCAGTTCGAGAGTGCGCAGAAGAAACTGGTGGAAGCCAACCTGAGGCTCGTTGTATCCATAGCAAAGAAATACACTAACAGGGGGCTTTCGTTCCTTGACTTAATACAGGAAGGCAACATCGGTCTCATGCGTGCGGTCGATAAGTTCGAGTACGAGCGTGGGTATAAATTTTCTACATACGCGACGTGGTGGATAAGGCAGGCGATAACGCGCGCGATAGCCGACCAAGCGCGCACTATAAGGATCCCGGTCCATATGACCGAGACTATAAACAAGCTTATCAGGGTTTCTCGGAACCTTGTACAGGAGACGGGCAGGGAGCCCCTTCCGGAGGAGATAGCGCACGAGATGAGGATGGCTACCGAAAAGGTCCGCGGTATCCTTAAAATAGCGCAGGAACCT
This sequence comes from Candidatus Omnitrophica bacterium UBA6215, assembly GCA_002421665.1. Taxonomy (GTDB): domain Bacteria; phylum Omnitrophota; class Gorgyraeia; order Pluralincolimonadales; family Pluralincolimonadaceae; genus UBA6215. The sequence continues at coordinate 221,191 of DISH01000006.1, read as the reverse complement.
ATATCACTCCAGACCCCGGTAGGCGATGAAGGCGACACCCATTTCGGGGACTTTATCGAGGATAAACGGGCCATATCGCCTGCGAACGCGACTGCTTATTCAATGCTCAAGGAACAACTCGAAGATGTCCTTACGACACTTACCGAACGCGAGAAGAAGGTCCTTAAGCTGCGTTTCGGGATCGGCGACGGCTGTCCCAGGACGCTCGAGGAAGTCGGCTCGATATTCAACGTTACCAGGGAGAGGGTAAGACAGATAGAAGCCAAGGCCCTGCGCAAGCTCCGCCATCCCATACGTTCAAAGAAGCTTAAGACCTTCCTCGAGATGGGATTGGGACTGGGAGAGGAGAGCGTATCTTAGCGCCTCCGCAGTAATTTTTGGCTTGCCAAAAATACCCCGAAATAGTATCATATCTAATACTTTTCATGGGCCCATAGCTCAGTTGGTTAGAGCAGCTGACTCATAATCAGCGGGTCATAGGTTCAAGTCCTATTGGGCCCACCATTTTTTGGGCGATTGGCTCAGTTGGTTAGAGCGCCACATTCACATTGTGGAGGTCAAAGGTTCGAATCCTTTATCGCCCACCATTTCACACCTCTGGGAGCGCCAAATGCAAAAGATAAATGCAGAAGAACAGATAAGACGGCTCATCGATCTTCAGGCCGTCGACAGCGATATCTTCCGCCTCAAGAAAGAACGGGAATCCAAGCCAAAACTTATCGAGGACCTCGAGGTCAGGAGGGATGAAGAGCAGGCGGCCGTTAAGGCTATCGAGGAGAAAACCAAGGCCAACCAGGTAAAACGCAAACAGCGGGAACTCGACCTCCAGGCGAAAGAAGAAAATATCAAAAAGCTTCAGACCCAGCTCTATCAGCTCAAGACTAACAAGGAATACCAATCGATGCAGCAGGAGATAGAAGGGCAGAAGGCCGATAAATCCAGGATAGAGGATGACATACTTGTCCTCATGGAAGAATCGGAGTTCCTTTCCAAAGAGATGGAGAAAGAGAAAAGCCTTTTTACCGAGGCAGACAAGCACCTTGGCGATGACAGGAAAAAAATCGAATCGGAGGTAACTTCCCTCGATAATGAAATAGCGGCGCTTAGTACTAGACGCGGGGAGTTAGCAGCCCTTGTGGACCACAAGGTCCTCGGGCATTATGACAAAGTCCTTTCGGGCAGGGACGGTTTAGCGATAGTTCCAGTAAAGAACAAGGCATGCCAAGGTTGCTTCATGAACCTCCCCCCGCAGGTCATAAATGAGATAAAGATGGGCGACAAGATAATCACTTGCGAAAGCTGCGCCCGTATATTATATATTGAAAAGGAAGCCGATGCCTAAACGTCTCGTTATCTATACGGACGGCGGTTCACGCGGAAATCCCGGGCCGTCAGGTATAGGTGTTGTGGTCTGCGATGAGAACGGGGAGACGGTCAGGAACGTCTCCAAATACATAGGAGAGACCACAAATAACGTAGCCGAATATACGGCGCTCATATACGGTCTGCAGGAGGCCTTGATTTTAAGGGCTGATGAAGTTATAATCAATTGTGATTCCGAACTGATGGTGAAGCAGGTCAAGAAGGAGTATAGGGTCAAGGACAAGGGTCTGAAACCGCTTAGCGGGCAGGTCGAACATCTCTTGTCGGGTTTCAGCAAATATGAGATAAACCACATAGACCGTTCGCTCAATAAAGGTGCGGACAGGTTGGCCGACAAGGCAGTGGGTGAGGAATCGCTCTTTTAGAACAAGGATTTGGGCAAGCCGGACGGTTACTTCCAGTAATGGGAGAGGAAAGTCCGAGCTCCACAGGACAGCGTAGCGGGTAATACCCGTCTGCCGTAAGGCAAGGATCAGAGCCACAGTGACGAACAATCCCATGCGGGAGGCCGGACGGCCTTAACGCCGGGAAGAAGTGAAACGCGGCAATCTCTACGCGGAGCAAGGCCAAATAGGCGCATCATTCGGGGTTGTCCGCCCCGGACCTTTAAGGTCGGATGTGCGGGTTGGCTGCTTGAGCCCCGGAGCGATCCGGGGACCAGATGGATGACCGCCATGGCCCTTAACGGGGCCACACAGAACTCGGCTTACAGGCTTGCCCAATTAAATTTCAGGAGTGTGAGCTGGCATGGATATAAAAGCTATTTTCAGGTCTATGGTGGAATCGGGGGCTTCCGATATATTTTTCAAGGTCGGAAGCCCTGTTAATTTCCGGACGGACGGTTCGCTCATACCGGCGAACCAGGAAAGGATCACGGAGAAAGACATTTCCGGCATGATCGCCGAGATGCTGAACCCTGCACAGAAGAAGGCTTTTGATACCGAACGAGAGATAGATTTCGGCATGAACATAGAAGGACTCGGCAGGTTTCGCGGGAGTATCTTCCACCAAAACGGCGTACCCGGGGCGGTATTCAGATATATAAAAGGAAAGATAGAGACATTTAACGAATTAAACCTGCCCGCAAAAGTTCTGGGTAAGCTTTCGCTTGAAAAGCGCGGGCTCATATTGATAACCGGTGCTACCGGCAGCGGAAAATCGACAACAATAGCCAGCATCATCGAATATATCAACCAAAACCTTCCCTCTCACGTTGTGACGATAGAAGACCCCATAGAGTTCGTGTTCAACGACAAGAAGTCGCTCATTGAACAGAGGGAGATAGGCCTCGATACGCCCGATTATATCGAGGCTTTGAAGCATGTCATGTACCAGAGCCCCGATGTAATATTTATAGGGAATATCCGCGATATGCAGACCATGGCAGCGGCGATGAACGCGGCCGAGACCGGGCAGCTTGTTGTCAGCACGATACATTCTATAAATGCCATCCAAACGGTCGAGAGGATAGTGAATTTTTACCCTCCACACCAGCACGAGGAGATCAGGATGCAGCTTTCCCTTTTACTTAAAGGGATAATATCGCAGAGACTGATCCCGGTCAAGGAAGGCAAGGGAAGGGTCCCGGCCTGCGAGATAATGCTGAATACGCCGACTATATCCGCGCTTATAAGAGAAGGCAAGACCAACGAGCTTATACAGTTCATCGAAGACGGATCTATCTACGGTATGCAGACCTTTGACCAGTACCTTGCGAAACTCTGTCTTGACGGCAGGATATCCGCGGAAGAGGCCAAGAGATTCTGCGATTCCATTCCGGTCCTCGAATTGGCCCTCAAAGGCATAAAACGCACCGAACGGGGGACTCCGTTCACCGAGCGCTGAAGAGCGCCGTTTTCCTTTAAAATCATACATATTTTTTGGGGCTGTTCCTAACGGGACAGCCCCATATTTTTTCCCATTTTTTTCTTGACATGGGTGGGGGAGGAGTGTATACTTTGTAGCGTTAGGTGGAGTAAAGTGGTTTAAAGTGGTGAATATAAGGTTGTGGGTTCCAAAATCGCCTTTGTCGGGGAGCCCTCGCAAGAGGGAAAGGCAAAGAGAAAAAGGTCCAGCCGGTCCTTATGAGTTTCGGAACCCACAACCTTTAATCTCTTGGATGGGGGGGATGATAGATGTTTTACGGTGAATACGAACATACTATCGACAGAAAAGGAAGGATCATCATACCCTCCAAATTCCGCGAGGTATTCAAGGAGAACTTCGTAGAGAAATTTTACGTCACGCGCGGCCTAGATAAATGCCTTTTCGTATTCACCGAAGAAGAGTGGAAACTCACCGAACAGAAATTCAAAGGGATGTCGTTTACCAAGGCGGATTCCAGGAAGTTCAACCGCCTTTTTTTCTCGGGTGCCGTGGACGTCAATTGCGACAAACAGGGGAGGGTCTTACTCCCGCAGTACCTCAAGGATTACGCCGGGATAAAACGCGACGTCATGATAATCGGCGTCTCCAACAGGATGGAGATATGGGCGAAGGAAGAATGGCGGAAGTATTACGATGATTCCGCGCCTTCCTTCGAGAAGACCTCAGAGAACCTTTTGGATCCGGAAGAGAAAGGCTGAAGCATCGACGGGGAGATATCACATAAGCCCGTTCTTTTAAAAGAGGTGCTTGAAGCGCTTGAGCCCGCGCCGGGAAAGACAATGGTAGATTGCACGGTAGGGCTTGGCGGCCATTCCTTGGCGATGATCGAAGCCGTTTCGCCCGGCGGAAGATTGATCGGCCTGGACAAGGACGCGAAGGCGCTTGAGATAGCGGGAAAGAGATTAGGGAGGCCCGGGGAGAGGGTAGACCTGATCAAAGGCAACTTTGACGAGCTTGACTCGATCTTTGAAAGGATGGGTATAGGGGGGGCAGACGGATTCCTCTTCGACCTTGGCGTGTCATCCATGCAGATTGATGAAGCCGGACGCGGTTTCAGTTTTCGCAGCGACGCTCCGCTTGACATGCGCATGGATACCGGTTCGAAAAAGGACGCGGCCGCGATCATCAACGACGCCAGCGAACCCGAACTAGACCGTATATTGGCCGAATACGGAGAGGAGCGCTTCCACAGGAGGATAGCGGCGTCTATTATATCGGAGAGGAAGAAAGCCCCGATAGAGACGACAGGCAGGCTTGTTGAAGCGGTTGTCCGCGCTGTTCCGTATAAAGCGAGGCACGGCAGGGTACATGTCGCAACAAGGACTTTCCAGGCCCTAAGGATAGCCGTTAATGATGAACTTTCCAGGTTGGAGAAGGCGCTGGACCAGGCGATAGGCCTCCTGAACCCGTCCGGGGTGATATGCGTTATCTCTTATCACTCTCTGGAAGACAGGATAGTGAAGAACAAGTTTAAGGAAGCCAGGGCCAAAGGGTCCCTGGAATTGAAGAATAAGAAACCGATTACGCCGTCCGAAGCAGAGATAGACGGCAATGCAAGAGCACGCAGCGCAAAACTTCGCGCCGCAAAAAAGACCGTTCAAGGCGGAGGGGTAGAAGGTAAAGATGAAAGTTTGTAAGTTCCTGGTGATAACTGTATTAATAACGGCGGTCTCGCTGGTCTATGTGGCTCAGCAGACCTCGCTGATCCGTCTCAGTTATGATATCAAGGCGAAGGAACAGACCTATTCCCAGCTTCTTGACCGGAGTAAGATACTGTTATATAATGTAAGGCAGCTGGAGTCGCCGGCCCGCCTGGAAAAAACGCTCCTTGCTAATAATTTCAAGATGGAGGTACCCTCAAAAGAACGGCTCATACTTGTCGCTTCCTCCCAGGAGATCGCGCAGGATAACGGGTTTGACAGCGGGGCCGTGGGATTTTTCGGGAGGGTCCGCCAGACTGTAGCAAGTTTATTCGCTTTGGGCCCCGAAGCCCAGGCTAAACCTTTAAAATAATAGTAATTATTTATATACCCTAATAGTTTTCCGCCGAAAACAAGGGTTGGTTATACGTGTACACTAGAGCCCACAAGACACGCCTTAATCTCGTATTTTCTTTATTTATTGTTCTATTAAGCCTTCTGCTTATCCGCGTAATATACATTGAACTCGCCAAGGCAGATGATTATTCCCTCCTGGCAAAGAAACAGCATACCGCAGTTATTACACTGCAACCTAAGCGTGGAACCATATACGACAGGAATTTCAGGCCGTTGGCGGTCTCCATTAACCTGGATTCCGTCTTTGCAAATCCGAGAGAGATGGCGGATAAGAGGGCCGATGCCAAATTGCTGGCATCGGCAATGGGCCTAAACGAACAATTTGTATATGACAGGATACGCAGGGACAAGGGCTTTGTCTGGATTAAAAGAAAAGTCGACCCCAAGGAGTCCGAAAAAGTCGGGAACCTCAAGATAAAAGGCATAGGGTTCGAAAAGGAGCCCAAAAGAGTCTATCCCAATAATTTCCTGGCCAGCCAGGTGATAGGATATGCCGGCACGGATGATAACGGTCTCGAGGGCCTTGAGCTTAAGTATGACGGATATCTGAAAGGCACGCCGGGATACAGGGTTACCATGAGGGATGCGCGAAGGCGCCCCATAGCGTCCTTTGAATGCGAATATTATCCCTCGAGGGACGGACATGACCTCGTGCTTACAATCGACGATGTCATACAGCATATAGCAGAGAGAGAACTTGATTGGGCTGTTGAGAAATTCCATCCGATCGGCGCGTGTATCATTGTTATGGACCCGAGGAAAGGCGATATCCTGGCCATGTCGAGCAGACCCACCTTCAACCTTAATTCGTTCCAGAACGTGGATGCCGAAAAAAAGAGGAACCGGTCGGTGACCGATATGTACGAGCCCGGTTCCATATTCAAGATAGTAACCGCATCGGCGGCCCTTGAGGAGAAAGCCGTAGGGCTCGATGACCGTTTCTATTGCGAGAACGGCGCATGGAAACACGCCGGCGGCAGAATACTGCATGATCATAAACCCCACGGATGGCTCACGTTCAGACAGGTGATAGAGAAATCCTCCAATATAGGGACCGTGAAAGTTGCCATGAAACTCGGACAAGAGGACCTTTATACGTATATAAAGAAATTCGGTTTTGGCGATCTGACGAACATAGACCTGCCCGGAGAGGTCCCTGGCCTTATCCGCCCGCCTTCGAGATGGTCCGGGACATCGATCTACGCCATACCTATGGGCCAGGAGATCAGCGTAACGCCGGTCCAGATGGCGTGCGCCATGTCGGTCATCGCAAACGGCGGGAAATTGATGAAACCCAGGATAATACAGTCGATACAGGACAAACATAGCGAGACCATAAAGGAATTCCCGGTTACCGTCGTAAGACAGGTCCTGTCAGAAAAGACCGCGGCTACCATGCGCGATATACTAAGCGGTGTGGTTGAGGACGGGACGGGACAACTGGCCAGGGTGGAGGGCTATGAGGCAGGAGGCAAGACCGGGACATCGCAGAAGATAGAGAACGGGACATACTCTCATTCAAAGTTCATAGCGTCTTTCGTGGGTTTTGCCCCGGCGAATAATCCCAAGGTAGTGGTCGTGGTAATGCTTGACCAGCCGCATCCTCTGTATTACGGCGGTGTCGTGGCTGCCCCGGTCTTCAGCCGGGTAGTCAGGGATACTTTAAGGTACATGGACATAAAACCGAATGCCGCAATACAGGTCAGGAGGGAAGTGGAACTTGATACGGTGGAGGATTAGGTGAGATTAAGGGACCTTATCGGCAGCCTCGATTACAGGGATTCCTCGGTATTCCCTCTCGGGGAAGATATCGACATAAAAGGGGTGACCTGCGATTCGCGGGCAGCCGGGAGTTCTTTTCTTTTTGTCGCCGTGAACGGCGCGGCATCGAACGGGCACAGGTATGTAAACGATGCGGTCGACAGGGGCGCAGTGGCCGTTGTCATGGAAGATGATATTATCGTGCCGGACCATGTGGCAAGGATATACGTCAGAAGTTCAAGGGACGCGGCGCCCAGGATCGCCAACGAATTCTTTGGCCGTCCTGCGAGCAAGCTAAAGAGCATAGGGGTCACGGGAACCAACGGTAAGACGACGATATCTTACCTTATGGACAGCATAATATCCTCGACGGGGCACAAGGCCGGGGTCATAGGCACCATATGCTACAGGATAGGCGGGAGGGTGATCCCTGCGGCGAACACGACGCCGGGTCCCATGGAACTCTGCGGTTTCATGGCAGATATCATCAAAAGCGGGAGCGACTATCTTGTCATGGAAGTCTCTTCCCATGCTTTGGACCAGAACAGGGTCGGCGGCATATCTTTTGACGCGGCCATATTCACAAATTTGACTGGGGATCATCTCGACTATCATAAGACCATGGAGGAGTATTTCAAGGCAAAATCACGCCTCTTCCTTAATTTGCGGGATGATGCCTATGCCGTAATAAACATGGATGATGAATGGGGCAGGAAACTCCTTAAGGTCTCGAAGGGGAGAGTTGTGACATACGGGACCGACCTGGTCGCCGATTTTCTTTCCACGGACATAAAACTTTCCCTCGAAGGGACAAGGTTCACTGTCAATTACCCGAAAGGAAGGCTGGAGATAAACTCGAGGCTCATCGGGATGCATAATGTATACAATATGACCGCCGCCGCCGCCTGCGGTATAAGCATGGATTTTTCCGCCGAAGAGGTAAAGCTGGGCATCGAGGGTTTGTCATCGGTCCCCGGGAGGCTTGAACCCGTAGAATGCGGGCAACCGTTCAAGGTATTTGTAGATTATGCCCATACCGACGACGCGCTTGTAAACGTCCTTTCGGCGCTAAAGCCGATGATCGGGAACAGGATAATAACCGTCTTCGGCTGCGGAGGGGACAGGGACAGGACCAAGCGCCCAAGGATGGGCAGGGTCGCCGCGCGGCTATCGGATCTCGTCTTTGTGACTTCCGATAACCCGAGAAGCGAAGACCCTGCGGATATAGCTGCGCAGATAGTGTCGGGGATCGGGACGGATAACTATAGAACGGTACTGGACAGGACCGAAGCCATAAGCGAAGCTCTTTCAGAGGCCCGCCCGGGGGATTGCGTATTGATCGCCGGAAAGGGCCACGAGGCGTACCAGGTGCTTAAGAATACAACGGTTTCGTTCGACGACAGGGAAGTAGCGAGGAAGATACTTTGTTCAAGATAGGAGAGGTCCTGGAAGCGACGGGGGGCACGCTGGCGCGGGATGGCGCGCGTGAGGATTTTACGGGCGTATCGACGGATTCGAGGAAGCCTGAGAAAGGTTGCCTTTTTGTGGCGATAAAAGGCGCTACTTTCGACGGTCACGATTTTGTTGAGGAAGCGGTAAGGAAGGGGGCATCAGGAGTGGTTGTCGAACATCGGGTATCTATATCCGGGTCCGCTTCTGTCATACGGGTGGACGATACCCTCAAGGCTTTCGGTAAACTGGCGGGTTACCACCGCCGTAGGTTCGACATCCCGGTCATAGCCCTGACCGGTTCTAACGGCAAGACAACGACAAAGGAGATGCTTTTTACCATACTTTCTTCAAGGTATAATGTCCTGAAGAACGAGGGCACCAAGAATAATTTCATCGGGGTACCGCAGACGCTGCTTAAGATGGAGAGGCCTCACGATATGGCAGTAATAGAGTTAGGGACTAACCATTTCGGGGAGATCGCCTATCTTTCGGACATGGTCCAGCCAAACTGCGGAATAATTGTGAACGCCGGCCCTTCTCACCTGGAATTCTTCGGGACCGTTGATAACGTAAGGACAGAGAAACTTGACCTTTTGAAGAGGGTAGGCCAGGGGGGATACGCCGTAGTCAACGGTGACGACCGCGATCTTGCCGATGCGGCCATGGATATGTGTGCGGATACCGTCACATTCGGTTTGAACGCGGGCTGTAATTATACCGCCGGGAAGATAAAAGAGGACAGCTGCGGCATGGATTTTACGGTTAATGATACCCATATCGTGAGACTGGGGATAATAGGGAGGCACAATATATATAACGTACTTGCCGCCATAGCGGCAGCTTCGCTTTACGGTATTGAAGTGCAGGAAGCGGCAAAAGCTCTCGAAGGCTTCCGGCTGCCGAAACTCAGGATGGAATTGGAATCGTCGGGCGGGGTGGATTTTGTCTTTGATTGTTACAATTCCAATCCGCTGTCGATGAAGGCGGCCATAGAGACGCTGCGGGATCTGGGCCCTGATAAGAGGAAGGTGCTTGTTGCCGGTGACATGCTTGAGCTAGGGGATTCTGCGCCTGAATCCCACAGGGAGATCGGCCGCCTGGCCGCAAGGGCAAATGTGGAAGTACTGGTAAGTGTGGGCTCGTTCTCCGGGTATATCCTGGAGGGCGCTCGGGAGGAGGGGATCGGCGGAGAAACCCTCCTCCGTTTTGATAATTCGGTAGAGGCTGCAACGGCCTTGAAAAAAATATTGAGGCAGGGGGACCTGGTCCTGGTAAAAGGTTCGCGCGGCATGAAGATGGAGGAGATCAAAAAGTGTTTTATCAACTGCTCTACCCGTTAAGGGACATTTTCTTCGGCTTCAATGTCTTCAAGTACATAACGTTCCGCGCAGCCGGTGCGGCGATCACCTCATTTCTCCTGTGTATGATACTCGGCCCGTTCATAATAGAGAGGCTTCGCGCGCTCAAAGTAGGCCAGGTAGTCAGGACGGAGGATGACGCCAAGGGCATATATGAGATGCATAAGGACAAGGCCGGCACGCCGACCATGGGCGGCCTGCTCATAGTAACGGCGATAGTAATCTCAACGCTGTTATGGGGCGACATGACCAATAAATATGTGTTACTCGCCCTGATATCGATAATCTGGCTTTGTGTCGTAGGCTTCCTTGACGATTATCTGAAGATGAAGCTTAAGAAATCAAAAGGTCTTACTGCGCGCTCTAAGTTCATAGGCCAGATTATGCTCGGACTTATGCTGGGACTTTACTTATATTTTGATCCGCAGATCGGCAAGCAGCTGGACATACCATTCCTGAAAAACCTGGTAATGAACCTGGGGATGTTCTACGTTCTCTTTACGATGACCGTTATAGTAGGTTCATCAAATGCCGTCAACCTGACCGACGGCCTTGACGGTCTCGCTATAGGGTGCACGATAATCGTGGTGCTTACATATACAGCGTTGAGCTATATTACGGGCAACGCAAAGATAAGCGAATACCTGAATATAATATATATACCGGGGACGGGTGAACTTTCCGTGTTTTGCGCCGCCATGCTGGGCGCCGGCCTGGGGTTCCTTTGGTTTAACTGTTTCCCTGCGAATGTTTTCATGGGTGATACCGGTTCACTCGCTCTGGGAGGGGCTATAGGGGTGGTGGCCACTTTTATCAAAAAGGAGCTGCTCCTGCTTATAGTGGGCGGAATATTTGTTATGGAAGCCCTCTCGGTCATAATACAGATAACATCGTTCAGGTTCTTCGGGAAGAGGGTATTTCTTATGGCGCCCATACACCATCATTTCCAGATGAAGGGCTGGTCTGAGTCAAAGGTGGTTATAAGGTTCTGGATAATAGGTATAATACTGGCTTTAGTCAGCCTGTCAACGCTTAAATTGAGATGAAGAACTTTAAAGGGGCGAAGGTTACCGTTGCAGGCCTTGCGAAGAGCGGAATAGCCGCCGCGCTACTGCTAAATAACATGGGTGCGGTTGTCCGGGCAACTGACTCCGGGGATTCTAAAGCCCTTAGGCTGGCAAAGCGCAAACTTATTGCGCGCGGGATCTCTGTAGAACTCGGCGGCCACAGCAGGGAATCCGTAGAGGGCGGGGATCTGGTGGTCATAAGCCCCGGCATTCCCGAATATTCTCCTGTCTTGAAATGGGCGCGTGAGATGGGAATACCCGTTATAGGCGAGATAGAGCTCGGGTATCTTTGCTGTCCGGCGCCGATAGTCGCGGTTACCGGCACCAATGGGAAGTCGACAACGACTACGCTTATAGGACGGATACTTAAGAAGGGCGGCAGGCATGCCGTCGTCTGCGGAAACATAGGAAATCCTTTTTGCGGGGAGATAGGCAAGGTAAGAAAAGACTCCGTAGTGGTCCTTGAGGTAAGCTCTTTTCAGCTGGAGGGCATAAAAAAATTCCGTCCGCAGGTTTCCGTAGTGCTCAACATATCCCAAAACCATTTTGACAGGCATCCTAACCTTAAGGCTTATATCGGGGCAAAAGCGAGGATATTTGAGAACCAGGGAAAGACCGACCGGACAGTCTTGAATTTCGATGACCCCCTGACAAGAAAGCTTGCATCCGCGACCCGGGCGAAGGTGTTGTTTTACTCCAGGCGTAAAGGTTCTCCCGCTCCCGTCTGCCGTCAGGAAGAGATGAAGATAAAAGGGGCGCACAATATGGAGAATCTTCTTGCATGCCAGAGCGTCGCATCGATATTCGGGATAAGCAGGCGCAAGGTAAGGCAGGCTGTCATGGGATTCAAGGGCCTGGAGCACAGGTTCGAGCGTGTCAAGGAGATAGAAGGGGTAGAATTCATAAATGACTCCAAAGGGACGACGGTCCTGGCAACGGTCATGGCCCTGGAATCGTGCCAAAGGCCCGTTATATTGATAGCCGGCGGCCATGATAAGGGCAGTGATTTTACCAGGGCTTCGCGCGCGGTTGCCTTGAAGGTGAAAAAACTCGTGTTGATCGGCGAGGCTAAAAGGAAGATAAAAAAACAGCTTGGTAAGAGTACGCCTTGTATATCCGCCGGTTCGATGAAAGATGCGGTCGAAAAGGCATTTGCCTTAGCTTCCCGCGGCGATTGCGTTCTGTTATCTCCCATGTGCGCCAGTTTCGATATGTTCAAGAATTTCGAGGAGAGGGGGAAAGCGTTCAAGGATGAGGTGCGTTCATTGAAGAAAAGACGGGGGAGCCTCAAGTGAGGAGATTGAGGATACAGTTATTCATGGTGACCGTCATCCTGCTTGCCATAGGAGTGGTGATGGTCTATAGCGCGAGCGCCGTAAACGCCTACGAGACCCTCAGGGACAGCGCCTATTTCCTTAAGCGCCAACTCGTCTACCTTTTCCTCGGCGTTATAGCCTCAATTATGATAATGGCCGTAGATTATAACGTTATCAAGAAGTATATAAAGCCCGTGCTCATGGTTACTTTTTTCCTTCTTGTGCTTGTCCTTGTACCGGGGATAAGCCGCGAGATATCGGGAGCCCATAGGTGGTTCAGGTTATTCTCCCTAAGCTTCCAGCCGTCGCAGGCCATGAAACTGGTTATGATACTGTATCTTGCGGATTTTCTTTCCAGGAAACACAGTGATATACGCAGCTTTTGGGAAGGCTTTATGCCTCCCATGATAATACTTGGCGTTACAGTAGGGCTAATTTTGCTTGAACCGGACCTCGGAACTTCCGTAGCCATAAGCATAGTAGCTGTAATAATGCTGTTCGTGGCAGGGATGAAACTCGCCCATCTTATACCGATGATCGTGGGTTCGGTGCCGGTGCTATTGGTCCTGGTATTCCTTAAGGCATACAGGAAGAGGAGGATCCTGGCTTTTATAGATCCTTGGAGCGACCCTCAAGGCGTAGGTTTCCAGATAATCCAATCATTCATAGCTTTAGGTTCCGGGGGCCTGTTCGGCGTAGGGCTGGGCCAATCCCGGCAGAAATTGCTCTACCTGCCCGGGTGCCATACGGATTTCATATTTTCAATAATAGGTGAAGAGCTCGGGCTTGTCGGCGCGGGCGCCGTCATAATACTTTTCGTTCTGTTTATATGGCTGGGCTTCAGGATCGCCTTGAGGGCAAGGGACCTGTTCGGGCATCTTGCAGCACTGGGTATCGTATCAATGATAGCTTTGGAGGCGATAATAAATATCGCCGTGGCCACGGGCTCCATGCCGACAAAAGGCCTGCCCCTGCCTTTTATCAGCTATGGCGGTTCTTCCCTGATCTTCGATATGATGGGCGTGGCATTTCTGTTTAACATTGCCAAATACAGCGAGACACCTTATGAGAAGGAATAAAGCATGAAGGTGCTGATAGCCTGCGGCGGGACAGGCGGGCACATATTCCCCGGGCTCAGCCTGGCTCAGGAACTGGACAGGCGGGGAATAAGAGACGTGCTCCTTGTAGGTACCGATCATCCGCTTGAAGTCAAGTTGTTCGGTTCTTTCGGACTTCCGTATGTCCTCCTGCCGGTTGCTAAGATATCAGCCGATCCGGTTAAGTTCGTGAAATTCATATCCAGGTTCTTTCGCGCATCAGTACGATCGGCAAAACTGCTGGCAGATTATAAGCCTGATGTAATAGTAGGTTTCGGCGGTTACGCGTCCTTTCCCGTATGCCTGTTGGGCGCGCTTGCGGGCAGGCCGCTGTATCTGCATGAACAGAATTGCGAGGCGGGCCTGGCCAACAGGATACTGGCCATTCTCGCCAAACGCGTTGCCGTTAGTTTTTGGGAGACCAAAAAAGCATTTGGCGGGAAAGCGGTCTTTACCGGAAACCCGATACGCAGGAGATTATTGTCGGCTTCAAAAGAAGAGGCCCTAAAAAGTTACGGCTTTTCCGGGGACAGGTTCACTATGCTTGTACTTGGAGGAAGCCAGGGGTCACAGCGGATAAACATGATAGTGGGCGATATGCTTGGGATGTTGGATGACAGGGAGAAGGCCGGTATACAGATTATACATATAGCGGGTATGAAGAACTACGAGGATGTTTTTGCAAGGTACAGGACCTCCGGCGTAGAAGCCCGTGTCTATGATTTTGTCGAAGACATAGGTACCGCCTACGCGCCGGCGGACCTTGTGATATCAAGGGCGGGGGCTACCGCGCTCTTTGAGATAGCGGTCTTGGGCATACCGTCCATAATGATCCCTTACAGGTTTGCCGGGGGGCACCAGTATTTTAACGCCGCAGCTTTGGAAAAGGCCGGGGGAACGGTAATAATGCGCGAGGAGGGACTTACTGCGCAGATGCTGAAGGACAAGGTATTTACGTTGATCGGGGATATGTATGCACTTAGAGCCATGTCGGAGGCCGCGAGAAAATTCGCTGTTGCCGACGCGGCAGGGCGCCTGGCGGATTGTATACTATGAAAACGGGAAATAAGAAGCATATACATTTTATAGGCATAGGCGGCATAGGAATGAGCGCGATAGCGTTCGTCCTGCTAAAGCAGGGCAATAAGGTCTCGGGTTCGGATGTGAAACGTTCAAGAATAGTAGAGAAACTTGAATCCCTGGGCGGCAAGTTCCACGAGGGGCATCATGAGAAGAACATAAAAGGCGCCGATATAGTCGTCTTTTCGTCATCCATAACTCCCGAGAACCCGGAGATAAAGGCTGCCCGTAACAAGGGTATCACGACGCTTCACCGCGCCGACATGCTTGCATTGGTGATGAACGGCAAGAAGGGGATAACGGTTACCGGCGCCCACGGCAAGACCACAACATCCTCGCTTATAGCGCATATATTGTTCAGGACGGGCCTGGACCCGACGGCTATACTCGGAGGCGAGATAAAGTCGCTTGAAGGCAACGCCAGGGTCGGGGGAGGTGAATATTTTGTTGTTGAGGCCGATGAGAGCGACGGCTCTTTCGTCCACCTCAGGCCTTTCTACAGTGTCGTGACGAATATTGACGCCGAACACCTTGACTATTACAGGAACATGGGCGAGATAATCGCATGGTACCTTAAGTTCATCGGGAAGATAAAGCCTGGAGGCATGCTGTTTGCCTGCGGTGATTGTGATAACCTGAAAAGGGCTTTAGGGGGTTACTCGGGAAACGTCCTTACTTTCGGGCTTTCGAAGGGCTGCGATATCCATCCCGAAGATATAAAGATGCATGATTCCCGCTCCGAGTTCGATGTGGTTTACCGCGGCGGACGCCTTGGAAGGGCTGCGATCAATATCCCGGGGATACACAATGTTTCCAATGCCCTGGCCGCTTTTGCCGTCGCACTGGAACTCGGCCTGGATTTTTCAGCTATAAAGGAAGCGGTAGAGGATTTCACCGGGGCGGCACGCAGGTTCCAGGTGAAATATTCCGGCAACGGGATAAAGGTCATAGACGATTACGCGCACCACCCGTCGGAGATAAAAGCAACGATACTCGCGGCGAGGAACTGGGCGCCCAAGCGCCTTATAGTAGCTTTCCAGCCCCACAGGTTCTCCCGCACGAAATACCTTAAGGATAAGTTCGGAAGGTGTTTTGACGCGGCGGACAAGCTGGTATTGACGGATATATACGCGGCTTCGGAAGAGGCGCTTGATAATGTCTCTGGCAGGAATATATACGCGCAGGCGAAAGAATGCGGACATAGAGATGTTTCGTATGTCGATAAAAAAGACCTCAAGCGGCACCTGCTTGGACAGATCAAACGAGGTGACATGCTTTTAATGATGGGCGCCGGGGACATAACGGGCATAGCGGATTCGATAGCGGGTGAGCTTTCATCCGGGAAGAAGAGGAGAAGATGCCGGTCCGGGAAGAAGACCTGAAGTTCATAAAGGGTACGATAAAATTCGAAGAACCCATATCGGGCCACACGACATTCAAAATAGGCGGCCCGGCGGAGATATTCGTATATCCTTCCGATGAAGAAGACCTTCTGAGGGTTCTTGAGTATGCCTATGGCCACAAGATGGGCGTTTTCGTGATAGGAGGAGGCAGTAAACTCCTGGTTGGGGATAAGGGCATAAGGGGGTTCGTAATATCTTTTAGCGCGCCGTCATTCGGGAAGCTGAATATAGAGGGCGATACGGTTGTTGCGGGTTGCGGCCTTAAGGTTAACGAGTTATTGAAGAAAACCTCCTCCGAAGGCCTTGGAGGGCTTGAATTCCTCTCCGGGATACCCGGGACGCTGGGAGGGGCCCTCGTAATGAACGCTGGCTGGCCTAACAGGGCGATAGGCGATTGTGTCGAAGAAGTCACTTTAATAAGGGGTCTGGAGAAGATGGTACTTGGCAGAAGCGGGCTTACTTTCTCATATCGCAGTTCGAATCTTGAGGGCAGCGTCCTTTTGTCAGCGAAATTGAAGTTGGAGAAGAAACCTGTCGACAGGGTAGAAGCCGAGATCAAAAGCAACCTGGAGAAGAAGAGGAAGACGCAGGACCTGGGCCATCCGGGCATCGGCAGTATCTTCCTTAACCCTTCCGGTAAGGTCCCTGCCTGGCGGGTCATAGAAAGCTGCGGGTTCAGGGGGAAGTCCGTGGGAGGTGCGGCAGTATCCGAAAAACACGCCAATTTTATCATAAATCGAGGCGGCGCTACGGCTGTCGACGTCCGGGCACTTATCGATGAAATACAAAAAAAGGTTTTTAAAGAACATCAAATTGTGTTAAAATTAGAAGCCAAACTTACAGGAGATTTTTAGTGGATAAAAAATCCATGCGGATAGGCGTATTGATGGGAGGTCCTTCCGCCGAAAGGGAAGTTTCTCTGCGTTCAGGCAGGGCCATAAAGGACGCGCTTTCAGCCAGGGGATATAAAGTCATTGCGCTTGAGACATGGCTTCCTACGAGGCAGGAGCTCAAATCCGCCGGTATAGACGTGGCTTTTGTCGCGTTGCATGGGACCTTCGGTGAGGACGGTCAGATACAAGCGATCTTGGAGGATCTTAAGATACCGTATACGGGTTCCAAGGTGAAGGCCAGCAGGCTTGGCATGGATAAGGTGGCTTCAAGGATGCTCTTTAAAAAAGCCCGGCTCAATGTACCTGATTGCCATGTGATCAGGAACGGTGCCCGTACCAGGAAGAAGCTTTGGACCCCCTTGGTCGTAAAGCCGTCGGCCCAGGGATCTTCGGTAGGAGTGTCTATAATAGATAACCTTGGAGAACTGGAGAATGCCGTTGCCGGTGCTTTTATGTTCGGGGAACGGGTTCTCCTGGAAAAGTTCATACAGGGCAGGGAACTTACGGTGGGCATGCTTGATGACAGGCCTCTTCCGGTAGTCCAAGTGGTCCCCAAGAGGCGTTATTATGACGAGGTAGCTAAGTATACGGTCGGGATGACCGAATATCTTTGCCCGGCGCCGATATCCGAGAAAGAAGCGAAACTGGCGCAGGATGCCGCGTTTAAGGCGCATAAAGCATTGGGCTGTGCGAATTATTCGAGGGTCGATATGATAATCGATGACGCGGGTAAAGTCTTTGTCCTCGAGATCAATACTATACCCGGTATGACAGAACTGAGCCTCCTGCCAAAGGCAGCGAAGGTTGCCGGGATAGATTTTCCCGAACTCTGCGAAAGGATGCTGGATTCGGCATTTATCTGAATATGGCGAGAAAAAGGAAAAATTCAAACGAAGCCGTAAAACGGTTCGGCGAATTTATGAAGGAGAATAAAACGGCAATCGCCGCTTTTCTCGTCATAGCGCTTACCTTAACGGGGGTCTTCCTCTGGTTCAATGATTTCTTCCGTTCATCCGATTATTTCTCGGTAGACAAGATAGAGGTGGTAAAGCCGGGAAGGGAAGGCGCTTATCGTCTTCAGAAGGAATACTTCCGTCTCGAGTTCCCGGTAAATATTTTTACTATCGACCCGGCTGTACTTGCCGCGAAGATAAAGCAAAAGCATCCCGAATACCAGATAGTGGTCATAACGAAATTCCTTCCAGACAGGATCATTGCGACCATAAAGGACAGGGAAGCTGTAGCAAGGATAAAAGTTGCAAGGGTGTTGCCGGTTGATTTCGACGGGGTAGTGGTATCGGAGACGGCTAACCTTGACTCACTGCCCCTTATTACAGGGCTTGAATCGCAGCTGGCCGACCCCAAGCCGGGGACCAAGGTCAAGTCCAAAAGGCTCAATACCGCCATGGGTATACTTAAACAGATGTATTCCACGGGCGAGTTCAGGGATTCGCAGATAGGGGTCTTGAACATGACCTACCCGGAGAAGGCCTCGGTTTCTGTCGACGGGATAACCGTAATCCTGGGAAGCGGGGATATACAAGGCAAGCTTGACGTGCTTGCAAGCATACTTGGAGACCCTGCATTGGACAAAGCCAAGGTGGATTCCATAGACCTGAGATTTACCGATCCGGTCATGACCTTCAAGCCGGAGAAAAAATGAAGAAGAAGACGATCGCGGGACTGGATATCAGCGAAGACCTTATAACATGTTCAATATGTGTTGGGGATGAAAAAGAAGGAGTGAGCCTTCTCGGCTCAGGAGTATCCCGTTCGCGGGGCATAGATAACGGTGTTATCACCGACCTGAGCGAGGTAGCGCTCTCGGTGGCCGAAGCGGTAGAGAAAGCCGAAGCTTCCGCAAAGACCAAGATAATTTCGCTTATCACAAGCTGCGACGGGGCCAGTTTGCGTTCTTACGAGATAAAGGGCAGCATAACAGTCGCGGAGAAGGAGAACGAAATAGGCCGTCGCGAGATAGAGCGGGTCACCGAGTCCGCAAAGACCATAGTGCTCCCGTTCGACAGGGAGATAGTCCACTCAATAACCAGGGGTTTTATCCTGGACGGCCAGAACGGAATAAAAGACCCCGCCGGAATGTTTGGCACGCGCCTTGAGGTCGATATGGAATTCGTTACGGCCCTTATAACAAATCTGCACAACCTCAGGCGCGCGATTAACACCGCAGGTTTCGAGATACAGGATATAGTGCTCTCCGGCGTAGCTTCCGGCAGCGTGCTGCTTGAGGATATTGATAAGGACCTCGGGGTGATATTGATATATATATCTTATTCTGCCGTCCATATCGTTGTTTACGGAGGCGGGGAGATAAGGTCCATAGAGATAATGCCTTTCGGAGGCGGGGACATCATACGCTCCGTAGCGGATGCCTTCAATATCCCAAATGACTATGCGCAACAGCTGATAAGGCGGGAGGTTAACCTTGACGACCCGTTTTCCGGAGGTAACGACGAGATAACCCTGAGGATAGGCGGAACGAGCAGGGCGATATCCAGAAAATCGCTCCATGAGGTTTTAAGGCCCAAGGCAGAAGAACTTATAAATAACATCAGCGGTATGCTTAAAAAGATGCGTCATTCCAAGGAAGCGGCTACCGGTTGCGTTATAGCCGGCGTGCTTTCCGATATGGGCGGTTTCCTGGAGATGTTCGAATTGTCTCTGAGCATGCCGGTAAAGATGGGGTTGGTAAAAGGTATTGCTGGCGAAGGCCTTAATATGGCCGAACCCGGACAGATAATCTCCCTCGGCTTGGCAAAGTACTGGGCGAAAGAGGGAACAAAGAAGAAAGCCCGTAAAAAGTTCTTTGCCAATACGCCCCTGGGCAATGTTATCGACAGGGTGCAAGAGATATTCAGCGAGTATTTTTAATATGGTACAGGATAACCTGAAAAAGGTTCGTGAACGCATACTCAAGGCGGCGGAGAAGGTCGGAAGGAACGACAGGGATATAATACTTGTATGTGTGACCAAGGCCGTAGGGGTCCCGCAGATAGAAGAAGCCATTTCAGCCGGGGCTACCGATATAGGCGAGAGTTATATCCAGGCAGCCGAGATAAAATACGCTGGCATAGGCCATCGCGCGAAATGGCATCTCGTGGGACATCTTCAGACCAATAAGGTAAAAGAAGCCGTGAAGATATTCGACCTGATCCATTCCGTCGATTCTTTCAAGCTTGCGGAAGAGATATCAAAGAGGTCCGCGGCCCTTAAGGCGCCCAAGAAGGTCCTTATAGAAGTAAAGACCTCCGAAGAAGCCACGAAATTCGGCGTGCTTCCCGAGCATACGCTCCAGTTGATAGAGAAGATATCAGAGCTGAAATCCATCAGGGTATGCGGCTTGATGACGATGGCGCCTTTTACCAATGACCCCGAGACATCGAGGCCGTATTTTCACAGGTTGAGGAAATTAGCGTCGCTTATATCGGCCAAGACCATGCGCAATGTGAAAATGGAATACCTCTCGATGGGCATGACCCAGGATTTTGAGGTAGCAATAGAGGAAGGTGCCAATATCCTAAGGATAGGCCATGCGATATTTGAAGCATAAGAAAGTCGGGATAATAGGGTTAGGTAATATGGGCCATGCAATTCTGCGTGGTCTCGCAAGGTCGGCAGGCGCCGGCAAGCGCATGCTTGGGGGATACGACTGCGATACCGGCAAGGCCCGTTCAGCCGGAAAGCCGCTGGGTGTCCCCATTTATCCTTCGGTAACAGATCTCGCCGGGTCTTGCGACATTGTCATAATTGCGGTAAAACCTCAGAATTTTGACGAGCTTGCCGGCGAACTTTCCGGTAATGTGTCCGGCAAGCTGGTTATATCAATCGCAGCGGGTATTAAAACGCGGTATATCGAAAAAGCGATCGGCGCAAAAACAAGGGTGGTCAGGGTGATGCCCAATACTCCTGCTCTGGTGGGCGCGGGCATTACCGCGGTTTGCAGGGGCAGGCACGCTTCGGCGGCGGACCTCAAGACGGCGGAAGAGATCTTTTCCAGCATCGGGGCGACCGTAGTGATGGAAGAGAAGTATTTCGACCTTGTTACGGCGATATCGGGCAGCGGCCCGGCCTACTTCTTTTATCTTAAAGAAGCATTGATAGAGGCGGCTGTCAAGATGGGTATGGGCAAGGACGTAGCGAAGGCGCTCGTATCCAAGACGGCATTGGGCGCAGCGAAGCTGCTTATCGAAACGGGGCATGAGCCCGGGATACTGCGCCAGCGCGTAACGTCAAAAGG
Organism: Candidatus Omnitrophica bacterium UBA6215; assembly: GCA_002421665.1. Classification (GTDB taxonomy): domain Bacteria; phylum Omnitrophota; class Gorgyraeia; order Pluralincolimonadales; family Pluralincolimonadaceae; genus UBA6215. The sequence continues at coordinate 200,182 of DISH01000006.1, read as the reverse complement.
CGGGACTACGGAAGAGGCCATAAAGGTCTTCGATAAAGCCTCGTTCAAGCGCATAGTCGAGAAAGCCGTGATCGCCGCGGCCAGGAGATCAAAGGAATTATCGGGGGATTAAATATGTTTGCGCTAAGCAACCTTATAATCATGGCGGCGCGGCTGGTGGAGATATTCATGCAGATATTGTGTTTCCTGATAATATTGCGTGCCGTAATGAGCTGGGTGAGCCCGGACCCGTTCCACCCGCTGGTGCAGTTCCTTAACAGGGCAACCGATCCGGTGCTTGCGCCTTTCAGGAAATTTATGCCTCCGCTCGGCCCTATAGATATATCTCCGGCCATAGCGGTGATACTGATATATTCTATACAGAAATATTTCTTGGTCCCTACTTTGATGGAACTGGCGATGCGCATGCGATGAAACGGAGGCGATATGCATGAACTCAAGAATAAGATAAACGAAACCACAAAATTCATAAAAGATGAACTCGGGCATATGCCAAAGCCCGATATAGCCATAATACTCGGGACGGGTTTAGGTAACCTTACCGGGAAGATAGAGGACAGAAGGAATATTGAATACTGGAAAATACCGCATTTCCCAGTTTCGACCGTAAAGAGCCATAAAGGTGAGCTTGTATTCGGCAGGATCGGAAACAAGAACATCGTGGCGATGGAAGGCAGGCTCCACTATTACGAGGGATACAGCCTCGATGAAGTGACTTACCCGGTCAGGGTGGTGAAGGCTCTGGGCGCAGGTACGCTTGTCGTATCGAACGCGGCAGGCGGTATGAACCCAAGGTTCAAGGCAGGCGACCTCATGGCTATAGCCGACCATATAAATTTCATGGGGGTCAATCCCCTTATGGGTCCAAACGACGATTCGCTCGGGCCGAGGTTCCCGGATTTTTGCGACCTCTATGATCCGAAACTGGTAGAGCTTGCCGGCACAATAGCGAAAGAGGAAGGATTGAATTTGCATAAAGGAGTTTACGTCGGGGTTACCGGCCCGAACCTGGAAACGAGGGCGGAATACAAGTTGTTCCAGATCATAGGTGCGGATGCCGTCGGCATGTCTACCGTGCCGGAGGTTATCGTGGCAAGGCACGCGGGCCTGAGGATATTCGGTATAAGCGTCATAACCGATGTATGCCTTCCCGAGACGCTTAAACCATGCAACATAGACGAGATAATAAGGGCGGCCAACGAGGCCGAACCGAAACTGACAAAATTGATATACACACTTATAGAGAGAATATGAATTACAAAGATACTTTAAACTTACCGAAGACCGATTTTCCCATGAAGGCCGACCTCCCCAGGAGGGAACCCGAGATGCTTAAATTCTGGGAGGAGAGCGGTACTTACTCCGGGATAAGGGAAAAGCGCACCGGCGCGCCGAAGTATATACTCCATGACGGACCGCCTTACGCGAACGGAAACATCCATATCGGGCACGCTCTTGATAAGACCCTCAAGGATATAGTCGTCAAGTACAAGACGATGAAGGGTTTTGATTCTCCGTATGTTCCCGGCTGGGATTGCCACGGCCTCCCGGTTGAGCATGCCTTGCTGAAGGAACTTAAGATCTCCAAGGGCCAGATAGACAGGGTTGAGTTCAGGAAGAAGGCTGCTGATTACGCCCTTAAATATGTTTCGATCCAAAAGGAGCAATTCAAGCGCCTTGGCGTATTCGGGGAGTGGGATGACCCTTATCTTACGCTTGATAACGGCTACGTTGCCGGCATAGTCCGTTCTTTTGCTAAGATGGCGGAAGGCGGTTATATATATAAGGGCGTAAAGCCGGTTAACTGGTGCCTGCGTTGCGAGACGGCCCTGGCCGAGGCCGAGGTGGAATACGCGGACCACGCTTCGCCGTCTATATTCGTAAAGTTCGCGGTTGCCGGGGACAAGGCCGGCGACGGAAAGCTTTCGCTTGTGATCTGGACCACGACACCGTGGACGCTTGTGGCTAACGTGGCCGTTGCCGTGAACCCGTCGCTCGATTATGTGACCATAGAGGCATCGGGGGAGCGTTATATACTTGCCCGCGACCTGTTGGAATACGTGGCCGGAAGATCAGGGTTCAAGGATTATAAAATAATTTCGACCGTCAAGGGAAGGGAGCTCGAGGGCTTTGTATATAAGCATCCTTTCATAAACAGGGAGGGCAAGGTAGTTCTGGCCGATTATGTTTCCGGCGAGGACGGTTCCGGATGCGTGCATACCGCGCCCGGCCACGGCATGGATGACTACCTTACCGGCCAGAAGTACGGCCTTCCGACGCTTATGCCCGTCAACGAGAAAGGTATATTCGATGAGACCGCGGGAGATTTCAAGGGTATGCATGTCTTCAAAGCCAATGATGCTATAATCGAAAGGCTGAAGACCGGCGGCAGCCTGCTTAATTCCGGGTCTATATCCCATTCCTATCCCCATTGCTGGAGGTGCAAAGAACCCGTTATCTTCAGGGCGACCGTCCAGTGGTTTATAGGCGTCGACCATAAGGACCTAAGGAAGAATACCCTCGAGGAGATAAAAAAAGTAAAATGGGTCCCGTCGGTCGGAGAGAACAGGATATCGGCCATGATACAGAACCGTCCAGACTGGTGTCTTTCGCGTCAAAGGTATTGGGGTGTCCCGATACCGGCATTCTATTGCGAATCATGCAAGAAGACCGTGCTGGATGCGAAAGTCATCGAAGGGATAGCCTCAATAATGGAAAAAGAGGGTTCCAACGCCTGGTTCTCCAGGTCCGCCGCAGAGCTTCTTCCTGCCGGTTTTTCCTGTCCTTCATGCAAAGGTAAACAGTTCAGGAAAGAAGAGGACATCCTCGACGTATGGTTTGATTCCGGTGTCAGCCACCAGTCGGTTTTAAGGGCAAGGGAAAAGCTCAAGTTCCCGGCAGACCTGTATCTCGAGGGAAGCGACCAGCATCGCGGGTGGTTCCAGGCCTCTCTTCTTACCTCTATGCCGATAGAGAAACGCCCGCCTTTTGAATCGGTCCTGACCCACGGGTTCGTGATGGACGGGGAAGGCAGGAAGATGTCCAAATCCCTGGGCAACGTGATCTCCCCGCAGGACGTAATAAAGACGCATGGCGCCGACGTCCTGAGAATGTGGGTGGCCTCATGCGACTATTATGAGGATATCAGGATATCAAAAGAAATACTTGAAAGGACCTCGGAAGCCTACCGCAAGATAAGGAACACCGCGCGGTTCATATTGGGCAACCTATTCGACTATGACCCGGCGAAGGACAGGCTTGGTCACAAGGACCTTTTGGAGATAGATAAATGGGCGATATCCAAGGCTTATTCGCTGGCCGCGGAAATGGCAGGCTATTATGATACCTTTGAGTTCCACAAGGTCTTTAGGGCGCTGTATAACTTCTGCACAGTGGAACTTTCCAGTTTTTATCTTGACGTTTCAAAAGATAGGTTGTATACTTATGCGCCGAACTCGAAGGAAAGACGGTCTACGCAGACCGCGATCTATGAGATAGTCATGGTGCTTGCTAAAACACTGGCGCCGATCGCGCCGTTTACGGCAGAAGAGATCTGGCAGAAACTTAAAAGGGACGATCCTTCGCCGAGCGTACATTCTTCATTATGGCCCGAAGCGCGGGAAGGATACATCGACAAGGCTCTCGAGAAGAGGTGGGAAGACCTCTTCGTGCTCAGACCTGTTATAATGAAGGCGATAGAAGAGCAAAGGGCCAAGGGTGTTATCGGCGACTCCATGGAAGCGTCTGTTACTATCTACATAAAGGATGTGCAAAGATACAAATATCTTCACGGCTTCGCAAAGGAACTGGCGGGGGTTTTCCTGCTTTCCGGTTTTTCAATAGAGGATGCCCCGGGCGGATTTTCTGGAAAGGCGGGCCTTGTTGAGTCCGAGGGCCTTGGCATATTGGTAGAAAAGGCCTCCGGAGCGAAATGCGGCCGCTGCTGGACTTATTCAAACGAGGTAGGCAGCGACGCGGACCATCCAACCCTGTGCAGGCGTTGCTCAGGTGTCCTGAAAGGAGAATGATCCGAGATGATAAAATGGGATAAAGCTGAACTGGAAAAATTCAAGAAGATGCTCCTCAAGAAAAAAGAGGAGATACTCAAAGAGATCAACGGTGTCGAAAAAGATTCCCTCAACAGGTCGCAGAGGGATGCCTCCGGGGACCTTTCGGCATACACGTTCCATATGGCGGATGTCGCTACCGACAGTTTCGACAGGGAGTTTTCGCTCGGGATAGCCACTAATGTCCAACAGAAGATGCTATATGCCATAGAGGAGGCCCTTAAGCGGATAGAAGACAAGACGTACGGTGTCTGCCTTAAGTGCGATAAACCTATAGCGAAGCAGCGTCTTATGGCCATGCCTTTCGCGAGCCTTTGCCTGGATTGCCAGTCCAAAGAGGACCCGCAGAAGAAGATAATCTGATGTTTCCCTTTATCGTTGCCGGATTGGTCGTTGTCGCCGATCAGGTTACGAAGGCTTTAGCGGCGGCAAAATTACGGCCGGAAGAATCGGTGCCGGTATTGGGGAACCTCTTAAGTTTCAGCCTGGTTGAGAATACGGGTGCTTCCTTCGGGTTATTCAAGAGCCAGACCTTTATACTGGTATCGGTATCTGTCATAGCTATTATTTTTATCGTATTTTACCTGACAAAGAAAACCCCCGGTCTATACCTGCCGTTCGCCCTGATACTGGGAGGCGCATGCGGTAACCTTATAGACAGGCTTCGGTTCGGGTACGTAGTGGATTTCATAGATCTCCATTGGTGGCCGGTGTTCAACGTGGCCGATTCCTGCATAACCGTCGGTTCCTTCATATTGTTTTTCGTCATATTAAGGAAAAAAGATGTATCCCGTCCTGTTTGAGATAGGGCCGTTCAAAGTATTTTCTTATGGTGTTGCGCTCGCAACGGCCTTCCTGCTGGCATCATATCTCGCCAGAAAGAAATCAATATCGGCCGGAATGGACGGCGATAAGATCCTCGACCTCTCAGTATTGCTTATCATAAGCGGCATCGCCGGAGGCCGCATTTTATTTGTCCTTCTCAACCTCAAAGAGTACCTTATCCGTCCTGCAGATATTTTCAAATTGTGGGAAGGGGGACTTGTCTGGTACGGGGGGCTTATCCTTGCCGTTATATGTGCAATAGTCTTCCTTAAGATCAACAAGATGCCCGTATTGAAGACGTGCGATCTTATAGCTCCTTTCGTAGCTTTGGGGCAGGCGATAGGACGTATAGGATGTTTTCTGAATGGTTGCTGTTACGGAAAACCCACGGACCTTCCCATAGGCGTCACTTTCCCCGGGATGGAAGTCAAAGTCATTCCTACGCAATTGATAGAATCTGCGGCCATGTTCGCGCTTTTTCTCGTTCTCAGGGGACGCAAGCCTTCGAACGGCAGGACGATGCTGCTATATCTGCTTGGCTATTCAGTTTTCAGGTTCTTGATAGAATTCTTCCGCGGGGACAATCCCGTATTTTTGGCCGGGTTGACCGTATCGCAGGTAATATCGATGCTGATATTTATCATATCCGCAATAGCATGGAAACTTATACCTTCGAAGTAAAAGAGGACGCCATTCCCTCGAGACTGGACCAATATCTGGCTGCAGTATACCCTGTCCCGGTCACAAGATCCCATATCAAGAAACTGATGGAAAAAGGTCTTGTGTTTGTCGACGGCCAGGCGGCAAAACCCAACCATAAGGTCAAACCCGGTGAAAAGATAGAAGTCATATCTGAAGAGACCGTTCCTTCGGGGATAGTGCCCGAGAACATAGACCTGGATATAATATATGAAGATGATGATATAATAGTGGTCAACAAACAGCCGGGTATAGCGGTCCACCCGGGCGCGGGCATAAGGTCCGGGACCCTGGTTAACGCGCTGTTGAACCATAGCGGTAATTTGTCCGATATCAGCGAGGGCCGGCCCGGGTTGGTCCACAGGCTGGATAAGGATACCTCGGGCGTCATAGTCGTGGCAAAGAATAACAGGAGCCACGCTGAACTTGCCAGGCAATTCAAGTCCAGGGAAGTGAAGAAGAATTACCTGGCCCTGGTGAAAGGTATCGTAGAGACGGATAGCGGGATCATCGACCTGCCGATCGGAAGGCACCCGAGCAACCGCCAGAAGATGTCTGTCAGGCACGACTCGCAGAGAGGGGCGGTTACCGAGTACAGAGTAATCAAGAGGTTTGATGGTTTTACGCTCGTCATGCTGGACCTTAAGACCGGCCGGACCCACCAGATAAGGGTCCATATGTCATATATAGGGCACCCTGTCCTGGGCGATGAAAAGTACGGGTCAAAAGGGAAATTCTCCAGGCAGGCCTTGCACTCATATTACCTCAGGTTGCGCCACCCGGCGACCGGCAAAGAGATGGAATTTTATGCCGGTTTACCCTCCGATATGAAGAACATAATAGGCCCTTCTTACAGCAATATTTTACTCTTGACAAAACCTTTTTAATAGTGTATATATAGTTCCTGTAGATGCCCAAGTGGGCAAGAAAACAGGTAAAATCGGAGGCGCCAGATGTCAAACGCTATCTTGAGTTTAGTGATGGCTTTAGCCGTAGTAATTATAGGCCTTTATTCGGTTGCTTTCAGGAATTCCGCCGCAAGTTGGGCCGCAGGCCTTTATAAGGGCAATGCTAGTTCGAGTATCAACGAAAAAGTGTACACGACGTGTTTTGGCGTTGTCGGTGTTTCGTTAATGGCGTTTGGCATGCTTACCGTGCTGTTGGTGGCATAAAGGGAGAGTTCTTATAACTTGGTATTTGTTTAATACTCCTTTGCGGATTGGCGCAAGGGAGTATTTTTTTCTTGCATTGCCGGTCTCACGTAAGATATAATAATCCCCGGTCAATAAGTAAAGCCAAATAAAAGGAGGAACAAATGAAATCGTTCCGGCTTGTAATAATAATCTTGGTTTTATTGTGCCTTGGATTGGGTATTTTTGCCGCGGTATCTTTTACCGGTTTGCAAAAAGCGAACTCAGAACGTCTTACTACCGAAAACACCCTCAATAGCCTTAAAGATGAAAAGGCGGCCTTAGATAAAGAACTCAGCGAACAGAAGAAGACCAAGTTGGATCTTGAGGCCCAATTGGCAGACATGAAAGGGAAGGTTTCGGCTTTACAGGATAAGGCTGAGAAGCTCGCCGCAATGCTGGCCGACGAGAAGAAAGCCAGGGAAGACGCGGAGGACCAGCTCAGCAGCAAGAGCAGGGAGCTTGACGAGACAAAGACCAATTGGGAGAGCGAAAAGATTTCGCGCACTTCCTTGCAGGAGCAGTATGACAAGATATTCAAGGAATTCAGTTCCCTCCAGGACCAGCTTAAGGCGGTATCATCCGACAATGATAATTTAAGGAGGCAGGTCGAGGATCTCCAGGCCAAGAAAGAAGTCGAGCTTGATAAGATCGTTGTCAAACCCGGTGTCGATGCTGAAGGCAAGGTCCTCGTGGTCAACAAGGAATTTAATTTTATAGTAGTCGCTGCCGGAAACAATAAAGGCATCAGCCCGGGTGTCGTATTCGGCGTATTCAGGGACGGTAAGCTCATAGCCAAGGCGCAGGTGGAGAAGGTCTATGAGACGATGTCCGCCGCCAACATAACCGAAGGCACAGACATCAGGGAAGGCGATATAGCGAAAGCTATGTAATTTGGGATTCTCGGCCAGACCTGTAAAGAGGTTCACGGGTAGTCTTATCCTGCCGGGCGATAAATCTATCTCCCACAGGGCATTGATAATCGCCTCGCTTGCCGCCGGCACGAGCGTAATAAAGAATATACTTCATTCGGACGATACCCTTACTACCACCGAAGCTTTAATGGCCATGGGTATCGATATTAAAGAAACTTCCGGTGAAGTGACCGTTAGCGGAAAAGGGTTATCAGGCCTTAAAAGGCCCGATAACCCTCTTTTTATGCGCGATTCCGGCACCTCGATGCGGCTGTTGATGGGGATACTTGCCGGACAGGATTTCAGCACTGTTCTTTCGGCCGGAAATGGTCTGTCGAATAGGCCGATGAAGAGGGTGACGGAACCGCTTAGGCTTATGGGTGCCTCGTTCGAGGGCAGGGACGATGCCAACTACGCGCCTATAACCGTACACGGCGGAAAGCTCAATCCCATAGATTATGTATCACGGATATCCAGCGCGCAGGTAAAATCGGCTGTATTGCTGGCGGGTCTTTATGCCGACGGCAAGACCTCCGTGACGGAACCTTACAAGTCGAGGGACCATACGGAACGTATGCTAGAGGCTTTTGGAGCCTGCGTATCTGTCGACGGGTCAAAGGTCTCCGTAGAAGGGGGCGCTTTCCTGAGGGGCCAGAAGATAGATGTTCCGGGAGACATATCGAGCGCGGCTTTCTTTATCGTGGGCGCTTCATTAGTGAAAGGGTCTTCTTTAAGGCTGGTTTCCGTCGGGATAAATCCGACAAGGTCAGGGATCATAGATATCCTGAAGCAGATGGGCGCTAATATCAGGATAGAGAATATCAGGGATGTTGCGTCTGAACCTGTCGGTGATATAATAGTCGAAAGCGCGCGGTTGCGTGCAGTTACGGTGGAGGATGACCTTATACCGAGGACGATAGACGAGCTGCCTATATTGATGGTAGCCGCTTCTTTTGCCGAAGGCACTACGGTCATTAAGGGCGCGCAGGAACTTAAGGTCAAGGAGACCGACAGGATAAGTTCAATGGCCGCCAATCTTAAGAATATGGGTGCCAGATTCCTGATAAACGGGGATGATATAGTCATAGAAGGCTCCGGTGGCTTGAAAGGGATCACGGCGATGAGCTTCGGCGACCATAGGACCGCCATGTCGATGATAATAGCGGGATTGGCCGCGAACGGAGAGATGATTGTAGACGATACGGACTGTATAGCAAAGTCCTATCCGGATTTCCTGAAACACCTGGAACTCGTAACCTCTTGCCAAGATTGAAGTTGACTTTTAGACTGTGGTTTGGTATTCTTTTAAATTACCAGGAGGATTGGTAATGAATAAGCCATTCGATGTCGTAAAGAGAGGGTTCAACAATGTATCAGGCATGTTCTCTAACGACATGGGCATTGATCTCGGCACGGCGAGCACCCTTGTCTATGTAAAGGGCCAGGGTATAGTGCTTTGTGAGCCTTCCGTCGTAGCCATAGAGAAGGGAACCAATCATGTCCTGGCGGTTGGCGAAGAGGCGAAACGCATGTTAGGCCGTACGCCCGGGTCGATAGTGGCTATAAGGCCCATGAAGGACGGAGTGATCGCGGATTTTGAGATAACCGAAGCGATGCTCCGTTATTTTATTAATAAAGTGCATAATAGGAGGGTTCTGGTAAGGCCCCGTATGGTCATAGCTATACCTTCCGGTATAACCGAGGTAGAGAAACGCGCCGTAAAGGATTCTGCAGAGAGGGCGGGTGCGCGCGAAGTATATCTGGTGGAAGAACCTATAGCAGCCGCTATAGGTGTCGGCTTGCCGATACAGGAACCTGCCGGGAACATGATAATAGATATCGGCGGAGGTACTACCGAGATGGCTGTTGTCTCGCTCTCCGATGTTGTTTTTTCCAAATCCATACGTATCGGCGGCGACGAGATGGACGACGCTATAATCCAGCACCTCAGGAAGACCTATAATCTCATGATCGGCGAACGCACGGCCGAGGAGATCAAGATAAAGATTGGTTCGGCGTACCCCGTGGAAGAGGAAGCGACAATGGAAGTACGCGGCCGCGATCTAGTGGCCGGCCTTCCTAAGACAGTGACCATATCGTCCGAAGAGATCAGGGAGGCTCTTGCAGAGCCTACTGCCGCGATAGTGGAGGCGGTGAGGATAACACTTGAACGCACACCTCCCGAACTTTCGGCGGACCTCATAGAGCGGGGCATGGTACTGGCCGGCGGCGGCGGACTTCTAAGGGGGCTTGATAAATTGCTTTCCGAGCAGACAGGACTCCCGGTCCATATCGCCGAAGATCCGATAACCGCAGTTGCCTTAGGCACGGGTATGGTTTTAAGCGAGATAAAATATCTTAAGAAGGTCACCGTTACGACGGCTTCGAAGACTCCTGAATCCCAGTAGAAGATGTGAGAAAATTCCAGAGTAAGCATTTAATCGCCATTTCCGCAATATCTTTCCTGATACTCCTGCTTGTTATATCCGGGTCCTTCACAAAAGGTGCTTCCTTGAGCCTGTATTCCATATTGAGTTTCCCGACAAAAGTCGCGTCCGTTATTTTTCAGACAGGCTATGAGCTCCTGCATTTCAAGAGCATTGCCAAGGAGAACTTAAAACTTAAGAGAGACATAACCGCCCTCAGTTCAAGGGCCGCGGCTATGGATGAAGCCGTCGCCGAGAATAAGAGGCTTAAGGAACTTCTTTCGCTCAAGGACAGGATATCCAAGCGTGCGGTTGCAGCTAAAGTAACCGGCAGGGATTTTTCCAATTGGGGAGAAAGCATCGTTATCGGCAAAGGTTCGCGCAACGGCATGAAGACGGGGATGGCTGTAATTGCAGACGGGGTTGTGATAGGCAAGGTGACCGCCGTGGGTATAGGCAGCTCTAGGGTTTCCCTGATAACGGACCCGGAGATAAGGGTATCGGTAGTCTCCCAGAGGGGAAGGGCCGGAGGGCTTATGTACGGTATTGCCCACGGACGCTGTATAATTAAATTCATCGCCAGGGATGCGGACATAAAGACGGGCGATACCGTAGTCACTTCGGGGTTAAGTGACGTATATCCTTCCGGTTTTCTTGTAGGGAAGGTCATAGACGTTAAGATGGAGCTCAACGGGATGTATCGGTTCGCGGTCATAGAGCCCGCGTTCAATGCGATGGCTGTCGAGGAGGTGCTTGCCGTAGAATGAGCTGGCTATCCATAATTACAACACTTGCCGTAATGTCGATATTGGAAGCCGCCTGCCATAATTACGTAAAATTGTTGGGAGTCAGCCCGGAGTTGATGCTTGTGGGCGTGTTATTCTTTGCACTGAACTCCAACAGAAGGAAAGGCGCCTTATGCGGGTTTACTGCCGGGTTGTTAAAAGTAGCTTTTACCGGAATGCACCCTTTGGTCATTTTACTTTTCGGTGCAGTGGGTTTTGCTGCAGGCATGTACAAGGAGGCCCTTTACAGGAACCTGGTTTCGGCCCAAATGATACTCGCGGCGCTCTCCGTAATGTTCGTATCGCTTATATACGATATCCTGATATCTTCCAAAGGCTTCCCGTACTATAAAGCGGTGATATTCTTTTCGGTGCCGACTGCCCTTTATACTGCGGCGCTCGCTCCGTTCGTATTCAGGCTGCTTGAGACACTTATTCCCCCTGTCGAACTCGACTACAGGGAGATCATATTTAAGAAGAAGGTATACGAGGGACGCCGTCCTCAATAGGATTTAAATGCGAAGCAGGATATATTCAATTGTGATCAACGTGGCTTTTCTGGGCATACTCGCAGGTATCTTCTACCTGCAGATATTGAGATGGCCGTTATACCACACACTTGCCAAGAATAACCATATAAGGCTTATTCCTTTCCCTGGGTTGCGGGGCACGATATATGACCGCAACGGTCTTGCTATGGTCGATAACAGGCTTTCTTTTGACGTGGTGATAATTCCCCAGGAAGTTGAGAATTCCGATAAGACCTACGGCGGCCTGGCTAATACTCTGGGCATATCAAAGTCCCGTGTCGAGTCCATAGTAAAAAAAGAATATATCGCGCCCTTTGCCCCGATAACCATAGCCGGGGACGTGGATAAAGACCTGGCTTTTTCCATCGAGGAGAGGAAGCAGGAGCTGCCGGGAGTGCTTGTGCTGCCCAGGACCATAAGGTGGTATATATACGGCGAAAGGGCGGCCCATGTCATAGGTTACCTTGGCCTGATCAACAAGGCGGAGCTCGACAGGCTCGGGGATTACGGATATTCCGTAAGCGATCTTGTCGGGCGATCGGGAATAGAAAAGGAATATGACAGGTACCTTAAGGGCGAGGATGGCGGTATGCAGCTTGAGGTTGACGCCTCCGGAAGGCTGGTGAGGATACTCGGCAGCAAGAACCAGAAGAAAGGCAGGGATATAACCCTAACTATAGATGCGAAACTGCAGGCTTATACGGCCGACTGCCTTGAGGGTAAAAGGGCCTCTGCGGTAGTCATGGACCCAAGAACCGGGGATATACTCGCCATGGCATCGTCGCCCTCATTCGATCCCAACGTGTTCATCGAACCCGGAAAGAACGATGTAATATCCGGATACATGATATCTTCGTCCACGCCAATGCTGAACCGCACGATAAACGGACAATACCCGCCGGGATCGATATTCAAGGTAATATTATCGCTTGCCGGTCTCGAGACAAAGAAGGTATCGAAGCATACGACTTTTGTCTGCTCGGGAACATATTTCCTCGGCAAGCGCGAATTCGACTGTTGGAAACTTACGGGACACGGCCCGCAGGACATGGGGGATGCCCTGACGCATTCGTGCAATGTGTATTTCTATAATCTCGGGCGGAAACTCGGTCCTGACGTGATCTCGGATTACGCCCAGAGGTTGGGACTCAATAAACCTACGGGTATCGACCTTTCAGGTGAATACGGCGGCCTTATACCTAACCCGGCCTGGAAAAAAGCGAACCGCGGGCAAAACTGGTATGAGGGAGAGACTATAAATTTCTCTATAGGCCAGGGTGATGTCCTTGTGACGCCCTTGCAGATGACGGAGGTAGCGGCCATATTCGCGGCCGAAGGCAGCGCTCCGCGCCCGCACCTTATCAAGAAGATAGGCGATACGGAAGTGACTGCACAGAAACCCAGGATTATTCCGATGTCGAATGATGCCGTCAAATTCATAAAGTCCGCCATGGTGAATGTAGTCGAGTCCGATACCGGCACCGGGCAGAGGGCAAGGATCCCCGGGATGAAGATAGCCGCGAAGACCGGGACGGCACAGGCGCCCCGGGGGGACCCTCATGCATGGTTCATGGGTTTTGCCCCGGCGGACGACCCTAAGCTTGCGTTCGTGGTGATGGTTGAGAACGGAGGCCACGGCGGCGTGGCCGCGGCCGATATAGCGAAGAAGATCATAGAGTTCACGAAAGACAATACGGACCTGTTAAAATGAGATACGGACAGAAGGGAAAAGGGGAGTTTGATTACGGGCTGGTATTTATAGTCGCTGCCATAATACTCATGGGCCTGTTCATGATCTACAGCGCCTCATACCAAAAATACGCCCTTTCCGGCTCTAACCTCGCCATGAAACAGTTCCAGTCGGGAATAATAGGGGTCATCATAGCTTTTTTCGTTTTTAGGGCCGGCTACCAGAGGATAGTGGACTTCGGTTATTATATATTCGGGATAAATATCCTGCTGCTGTTGCTTGTACTTGTCATAGGCGATGTACGTTACGGTGCCAGGAGATGGATAGATTTCGGTTTTTTCGCGTTCCAACCGTCGGAATTCGCCAAGATCACATTCATCTTCGCGCTGGCTAAATATCTAGGGGACGTTAAAGACGAGATAGCCAATCCAAAGACCCTTGCGATCCCGTTCGCGATGGCCGTTGTGCCCATGCTCTTGATATTCAAGGAACCGGACCTTGGGACTGCGCTTATCTTCCTGCCGGTCCTTCTTACCATGCTGCTCATAGCGGGAGCGAGGGTCAAATACCTGCTCATATTCATAGGTTCCGGGTTAGCCTGCGCGCCGCTACTCTGGTTTTTTCTGAAAGATTACCAGAGGAACAGGCTTATGGTGTTCATGAACCCGAATCTCGATCCCCTTGGCGCCGGATATACTATTATCCAGTCCAAGATAGCCATAGGTTCGGGCGGGCTCTTTGGTAAAGGCTGGCTGAGCGGCACACAGAACCAATTGAACTTCCTCCCGGAGAGGCATACTGATTTTATCTTCTCGGTAGTTGGAGAGGAATGGGGCTTCCTGGGAGGGGCCATATTGATATTTCTGTATTACAAATTCGTGGAAAAAGGCGTCAGGATAGCAGAGACAACAAGCGATATATACGGCAAGACCCTGGCTTACGGTATAGTAACGGTATTTGCCGTCCATGTGGTGGTGAATATAGGCATGGTTTGCGGCCTTATGCCGGTCGTGGGCCTGCCCCTGCCTTTCATGTCATACGGCGGTTCCTTCCTTATGATGGCCCTCGGCAGTGTAGGCATCCTCGAGAGCATAAAGAATAAGAGGAAAGTCTTTTAATGCTGCCGGATGATGCACTTCTCGGCGTCACGAAACCAGCGCGTTATACGGGAGGGGAATGGAACAGTGTCGTAAAGGGCAGTGACGGTATAGTATGCAGGGTCGCGTTATGTTTCCCGGATACTTACGAGGTGGGCATGAGCCACCTCGGTCTCAAGATATTGTATTCTCTCCTTAATGACAGGGATGATACAGCCTGCGAGCGGGTATTTGCTCCCTGGCACGACATGGAAAAAGTCCTCCGTGAGCGGGGGATGCCGCTCTTTTCCCTTGAATCGAAGAAGGCCGTCGGCGATTTCGATATAGTAGGTTTTTCCCTCCAATATGAGCTTTCATATACCAACATATTGAATATGCTGGACCTTTCCGGAATACCGGTTCTCAGCAGCGAGCGAGCAGAAACCGACCCCGTTGTCATGGGCGGCGGCCCGTGCGCGTTCAACCCCGAACCTGTCGCCGATTTCTTCGATTGTTTCCTTATCGGCGAAGGCGAAGAAGCGGTGCCGGAGATCGTAGATGCGGTCATAAAGGCGAAGAAGGACCGCCTTCCAAGGCTGGAAATGTTGCGTTCGCTTTCCGGTATAGAAGGGGTTTATGTGCCTGTCTTCCCGTCAAAAGTGAAGAAGAGGACCGTTGCAAACCTGGATAACGCTTATTTTCCGGTGAAGCCCGTTGTTCCGTTCATAGATATTGTACATGACAGGATCCAGGTAGAAGTGATGCGCGGCTGCAGGAGGGCGTGCAATTTCTGCCAGGCCTGCGCGATATACAGGCCTAACCGTTTCCGCTCAATGGAAAAGGTCTTAAAGATAGCCGAAGAGACTTACAGGAATACCGGTTATGATGAGATATCTCTGGTATCGCTTTCTTCCGGGGACCATCCTCAGATAATGGAGATAATAAGATCATTGACGCAATCTTTTCGGGATAAGGCTGTCAGCATATCTTTCCCGTCGCTCAGGGCGGAGGAGATGACGAGCTCTTTTCCTCTTGAGCTGACTTCCGGAAGGCATACCGGGCTTACGTTCGCCCCCGAGGTAGGCAGCGACAAGATGAGGAAGGCGATAAACAAGAACGTCCCGGTCGATGCGCTTAAAGAATGCGCTTACCAGGCGTTCAGGAATAAATGGCGAAGGGTCAAGCTGTATTTCATGATAGGTTTGCCCGGAGAGGACGATTCCGACCTTGATGCCATGGTTTCCCTGGCGAAGGAGATATCCGAGGTAAAGAAGAGGGTGGACGGACGTGCTGCGGAGATAAACGCTTCGGTATCCATATTCGTTCCAAAGCCCCATACGCGTTTCGAGCGGAAACCCATGATACCCTTTGAGGAGGCCCTAAGGAGGCAGCGTTATATCAGGGATAAGGCGAAAGGGAGCCGTGTCAGGTTCAATTTCCATGATGCCGAGATGAGCTATATAGAGGCTGTTTTGGCCAGAGGTGACAGGTCTCTCTCCAGGGCAATATATTCTGCGTGGAAAAACGGCTCAAAATTCGACAGCTGGAGGGAGTATTTCGATTTTCAGAGGTGGATGCGTGCTTTCAGCGACTCAGGTTTGGACCATGAATCTTATTCATTGAGAGAGCGCGGGTTAGAAGAGGACCTGCCCTGGCAGTTCATCGAATTTAGATAAATATGTTTGACACTTAATTTAGTTAAGAGTATACTTTTTACTAATAATTAAGAAGGGAGATGATAAAGATGACAGGATTTATTAAAAAGCTGTCACTGGTCCCCGCAGGTTTGCGTTACAAGCTTACGGTTGCCTTCGTCCTTATGTCCCTCATACCGATGGCAATATGTGTATACCTGTTCCTGAACTACATATTCCCTTTCCTTAACCTTATAGGCGACCCCAATGTAGAGCTTAAAGACGTTTCTTCCGTCCTCGTAATAACTATAATAATAGCGCTCCTCGGTTTCAAGATAGTCCGCGACATAGTCTCTCCGATAATAGATATGGCCCTCAAGGCCAAGGATATAGCCAAGGGGGATTTCTCCAGCAATATTAACGTCAGGAGCGAGGATGAGATAGGTGATCTCGGTTCCACGCTCAATGTCCTGACCCGCAGGATACGCGAGAACATGGATGAGCTCAGGTCATACGGAGAGAGGACCAAGGAGATAAACGTTGAGATCAGCAAAAAGGTCCTTGTCCTTTCCAGCCTTTTGCAGGTAAGCAGCCTTATAACACAAGGATCCCCCCTCGAGGAGACCATAAAGATAGTAATAGATAAAATAGCCCAGCTTTCCGACGATGATTCGGTCTTTGTTATGCTTAGCGAGGAGAAGGATACCCTGGCGATCAAGGCCAGCCACAATCTCAAGGAAAGCCTCCTGTCTTTCAAGCTTAAGAGGGGGGTGGGTTACCTCGGCAAGCTTCTGGCCGAGAGCAAGATAGCCGTTATAGACAGGCGTTCAAGGTTGTCATCGGAGATGGAGGAATTCCTGAAGTTCTTCGACCTTAAGAACTGTATCCTCTCCCCGGTAATGGCGCATGGCGTAGGATTCGGCATGCTCAGCTACGGAAATGCCGATTCCGATTTCGAATTCAAGGAAGATGACGTTGAGCTCATAAAGCTTTTTTCCAAACAGATAGCCATTGCCGTCGAGAATGAATTGCTTACCGCGAAGGCAAAGGAACTTGCCATTAAAGACGAACTGACCGGGCTTTATAACGAGAAATTCATAATGAACCGCCTTGAAGAGGAGATAAAAAGGGCGGTCCTGTACCAGCGGCCGTGTTCTTTTCTTATATTCAATATAGATGATCTTAACCTTTACAGGGATATAAATGGGGAACTCGCCTCGGAAGAGACCATAAAGAAGATAGGCAAGGTCATTGAGTCGAACGTTACTGAAGTTGACAGGGTCGGAAGACTAAGCGGGGACACGTTCGCGGTCATATTGCCTGAGAAGAACAAGAAACAGGCGAATACCATAGCCGAAGCCCTGAAGCAAAGGGTTGAGGCTTTCGGCATATCGGGAGGCCAGGGTTATCCAAGGAATTTTGTTACCGTAAGCGGGGGTGTGAGCGAGAACCCTATTGACGGAGTTACCGCGCAGGAGCTCGTAAATAAGGCAACGTCCGGGCTCAATGAAGCTAAATCGCGCGGCAAAAATCTGGTCATCTCATAATTTAAGGAGGTTCAATGGTTAACGTCCAGATAGAGTCATTGCTTAAACTGATGGTCCAAAAGGGCGCGTCAGACCTTCATATCTCATATTCTTCCCCGCCGCAATTAAGGATAGATGAGAAACTCGTGCCTACGGAATTCCCGCCTCTTGGCGCAGAAGATTCTAAGAGGCTTGCATACAGCATGCTCAAACCGGCGCAGATAGAGAAGTTTGAGCGCGAGATGGAACTTGATGTCTCGTTCGGCATCGAAGGCCTGGGCCGTTTCAGGGTCAATGTATTCGTACAGAGGGGATATACCGGAGCGGCTGTGAGGCTCCTGCCTCTCCATATAATGAATTTCGAAGAATGCGGTCTGCCGCTAAATGTTGCCGAAGACCTCTGCAAAAGGCCCAGGGGGCTTGTGCTTGTCACGGGAGCGACCGGAAGCGGAAAGTCGACGACACTCGCCTCAATGGTCGATAAAATAAATTCCGAGAGGAATTGCCATATAGTCATAATAGAGGACCCTATAGAGTATGTCCATAAGAACAAGAAGGCCCTGGTCGATCAGAGAGAAGTAGGAAGCGATACCCAGTCTTTTGCGCAATCGCTAAAGCACGTGTTGAGGCAGGATCCTAACGTCATACTTATCGGTGAGATGCGCGACCTCGAGACTATCGAGGCGGCGCTTGATATCGCCGAGACGGGCCATCTGGTCTTTTCTACTCTCCACACCTCAGATTCCGTCCAGACTATAAACAGGGTCATCGATGTCTTTCCTTCACACCAGCAGCAGCAGGTAAGGGTCCAGCTTTCTTTCGTGCTGCTTGGTATTATGGCGCAGCAGCTTATACCGAAGGCGAACGGCCAGGGGAGGGTACTGGCAACCGAGGTGCTTATAGCAACTCCAGCGGTCCGCAGCCTCATAAGGGAAGCGAAGACGCACCAACTTTATTCGGTGATCCAGACGAGCCAGAAGGAGGGGATGAGGACGATGAACCAGACCCTCTTCGAACTGTACAGCAGGAAACTGATATCTTATGAGGACGCGATACTGCGCAGCAGCGATCCCGACGACCTTGACAGGCTTTTCAGGAAATAACAGGGGAAGATGAGCTCAGCCAGACGCGTTATAACGAAGACAATAGGGCAGCTGCTCCTCGAAAAAGGGGTTATAAAACAGGTCCAGCTGGATGAGGCCCTAAAGGTCCAGAAAGAGAAGGGAGGACTGCTCGGGCAGATACTCGCCGGATTAGGTTATGTTACCGAAGAGCAGATCGCCCAGGCCATCACCGTCCAGTACGGTTTTCCGTACCTGCCTCTGTCCAATTATGACATGGATGAAGCAGCCATAAAGATGGTCCCGGAGAACGTTGCCCGCCAATATTGCCTGATACCCATCGACAAAATAGGCAATACCGTAACAATAGCCATGGCCGATCCGCTCAACACCCAGGCTATAGAGGATATAGAACTGGTTACGAACTGTTCTATCCAGATATTCGTATCTACCGCAACGGATATAAAGCAATCTATAGATAAATTCTACAAAAAATAGGAGCGCCCGGGGCTTATGCCATCTGGTATAAAGGAACGGCTAAGCGAGATACTTATAAAGAAGGGCATAATATCCGAAGATAAGCTTAACCAGGCCCTCCAGGTGCAAAAGGAAAAAGGCGGTTCTCTGGGGGATATTCTGGTCTCCCAGGGCGCGATAAACCAGCGGGACCTCCTGGCGATACTAAGCCAGGAGCTTGGGATACCCCCCATATCCCTTTCAAAATTCAAGATAGATCCCGAAATATCCAAATTCATTCCCAAGAAGATAGCCGTTAATTACCAGATAATACCCGTTTCCAAGATGGGTAATATCCTGACGGTTGCGATGTCGGATCCGCTTAACGTCTTCGCGTTGGATGATATAAAGACCGTGACCGGCATGGATATAAGCCCTATCATAACGACCTCAGACGATATAAAGGCGGCTATCGAACAGCATTATGGAAGCCAGGCGACGTCTGCCATCGAGGACCTGGTCAAAGAGACGAATATAGAGCTCATATCCATGAGGAAGGATGACGAGAGTCCATATGACCTTAAGGATGCGGCCATAGACACTCCCGTGGTCAAGCTGACGTCGGCAGTCGTCCTTGATGCAACCAAATCGCGCGCGAGCGACATACTTATCGAACCGATGGAAGACCGCCTGAGGATAAGGTATAAGGTTGACGGGATCTTCAGGGAGGCGCAGTCATTGCCGCGCTCCATACAGTCGGCGATGATATCCAGGATAAAAGTAATGTCCAATCTTAATATAGCAGAGCGCCGCCTTCCCCAGGACGGAAGGTTCAAGATAAGGGTGCAGGACAGGGAGGTGGACTTCAGGGTGTCGACCGTACCTACAGCTTTCGGCGAGAAGGTCGCTCTCAGGATCCTCGATAAATCCCAGGCTATGCTCGATATAGAAAAACTCGGGTTCGAAAAGGAGCCCCTCGAGGAGTTGAAGAAGGCCTCGAAGAGGCCGCATGGCATGATACTTGTCTGCGGCCCGGCCGGTTCGGGCAAGACGACAACGCTTTACTCCATACTAAAAAGCATAGATGTACCCGAAAAGAATTTTGTTACGGTTGAGGACCCGGTAGAGTATCTTTTGCCGGGGATAAACCAGGTCAATATAAATACCGAGATAGGTCTTACGTACGCGGCCTGCCTGCGTTCGATACTCAGGCAGGACCCTAACATAATAATGGTAGGGGAGATAAGGGATCTCGAGACCGTTGATATAGCCATAAAGGCCGCCCTTACGGGCCATCTGGTCCTGAGCACTTTGCATACCAATACTGCTACCGGGGTCATAATGAGACTGGTCAATATGGGGGTCGAGCCTTTTCTTATCAGCTCATCTGTTGCGCTTGTCGCCGCGCAGCGGCTCGTGAGGAGGGTATGTCCGCGCTGCAAGGAGCCGCAGGAGATACACAAGTCCATGCTTGAAAAGTTGAAGATAAAGATACCCGCAGGGGTCGATGCAAAATTCTATAAAGGCAAAGGATGCGACTACTGTTTTAAAACCGGTTTCAGGGGCAGGATAGGGCTCATCGAAGCCGTCGCGATGAACGCGGAGCTGAGGGAACTTGTAGCGAAGAGAGCCCACGAGAACCAGATATATGAAGCGGCCAGGAGGGCGGGACTTGTCACTTTGAGGGAGTCAGGATTGAGAAAGGTCTTCGAGGGCATCACGACATTGGAAGAGATCCTTCGCGTTACGCTGGGAGAACAGGAATAAGGCCATGGCAAAAAGCCTTAGGGATAAGATAGCGGAGGTCCTGGTGAACAAAGGCGTCGTTACCAAGGAGAAGCTCGACGAGGCCATAAAGACCCAGCACGAAAAGGGAGGCAGCCTTACTAAGATACTCGTGGAGAAAGGCCTGGCCAACGAGAACGAGCTGCTTTCCATATTCAGCCAGGAACTCGGCATAACCCCGATAAACCTGTCAAAGTACAAGATAGACAAGGAGATAATATCCCTTGTCCCTGAAAAGATAACCCGGCTTTATCATGTAATACCCGTATCCAAGATAGGCAGCAGGATGACCGTTGCCATGTCGGACCCGCTGGATATATTCGCGCTGGATGACCTTAAGATATTGACTAAATATGAGATAGACCCTGTCCTTGCCACGGACAAGGACATAAGGGATGCCATATCCGCCTATTACGGGGAAGAGACCCTTTCGATAAACAAGATCATCCAGGATGTCGGTTCAGAGGACGTCGAGGTCATGTCCGTCAGCGAGGACGAGGAGAGGTTCGACGTATCTGAGCTTGCCATTGAAAGCCAGAAAGCGCCTATACTGAAGATGGTCGATGTCATTGTCAGCGAGGCGCTCAAGAGGAGGGCTTCCGATATACATGTAGAACCCCTCGAGAAAGACATGCGCATACGCTACAGGATAGACGGTGCGCTTACCGAGTTCTCGCATCTTCCTAAGTCGAACCAGGCGGCGGTATTGACCAGGCTCAAGATCATGTCTGACATGGACATCACGGAATGGCGCCTGCCTCAGGACGGCAGGTTCAAGGTAAGGATGGATGAAAGAGAGATAGATTTCCGCGTCTCGACGCTTCCGTTGGTCCACGGGGAAAAGGTCGTATGCCGAGTCCTCGATAAACAAAGCATAAAGGTCTCGCCCGAGAAATTGGGTTTTTTGCCTAAGACTCTTGAGGAGCTCAAGGAGGCCATATCCAAACCTTACGGAATGTTCCTTGTCACCGGTCCTACGGGAAGCGGTAAATCTACCACGCTTTATTCCATACTCAATATACTGAATACGCCCGAAAAGAACATAGTGACGATAGAGGACCCGATAGAATATGAGCTGATGGGCATAACCCAGGTACAGGTCAAACCCGAGATAGGGCTGACATTTGCGAACGGCCTTCGCGCATTCCTGCGCCAGGCGCCGGACATAGTGATGGTAGGCGAGATCCGCGACTTCGAAACGGCGGATATCGCCATAAAAGCTTCGTTGACCGGACAGCTGCTATTGTCCACTCTCCACACCAACGATGCCTCCAGCGCTATAACCAGGCTTATAGATATGGGTGTCGAACCGTTCCTTGTCGCTTCCAGCGTGGTCTTTATCTGCGCGCAAAGGCTTATGCGACGTGTCTGCCCGAATTGCAAGGAAGCGGTGGAGATAAAGAAGGAGGTTTTAGACAGGATAGGCTATACCGAAAAGGGCAAAGCCGTATTCTATCAGGGGAAAGGCTGCGCCAAATGCAACAAGACCGGGTACTTCGGCAGGTTCGCCATCCTGGAAAACCTTATAATAGATGATAAGATAAAAGAGATGATACTTGACAGGGTGCACAGCGATAAGATAAAAGATTATGCCGTAAAAGAGAAAGGGATGCTTACGCTCAGGGCTGCGGCGCTTGAGAACCTTGCCCTGGGGAATACTACCGTTGAAGAAGTCTTGAGGGTTACCTCGGAGGAATAAATTGCCCAATTTCAGGTACACTGCCAGGGACAAGGACGGCAAAGCCGTTAGCGGCGTTATGGATTCGGCTAACAGCGCGTCCCTTGTCGATGTCCTTAGGCAGAAAGAACTTACCATCATCTCTATTGAGGAAGTCAGGGAGAAGGCGAAGGCCTCGATGTCGATAGGGGGTGACAAGGCATCGCCGGAGGACCTCGTCATCTTCTCGAGGCAGCTCGCCACCATGGTTGACGCGGGCATTCCCCTTGTAGGCGCGCTCGACGCACTGCAGGACCAGATGGAGAGGGCGGGCTTCAAGAATATAGTCAGGAAAGTCCGGGACAACGTGGAAGGGGGCTTGAGCCTTTCGGAATCTTTAAGCAAGCAGCCGAACGTATTTTCGCCGTTCTTCATCAATATGGTCCGCGCCGGAGAATCAAGCGGCGACCTTGATGAGATACTCGACAGGGTCGCTATATACATGGAGAAGACCATTGCGCTTGTCAGGAAGGTGAAATCCAGCCTGATATACCCGGCGGTAGTAATATTCATGGCCATAGCGATCACGATGTTCCTGATAATCTTTGTGGTGCCGACGTTCAAGAACATATTCTCTACGATAGGCGTTTCCCTTCCCGTGCCGACACTTATACTTATAGCCATATCCGACATTTTAAGGAAATGGATACTGATCGTGATCATCGCTCTCGGCGCATTTATATTCATTCTTTCTAAATTGATAAAGACAGAGAAGGGTGCGTTGGCCTGGGACAGGTTGCTGCTCAAGATCCCCGTGATCGGGCCGTTGTTGCGGAAAGTGGCGGTCGCGAGGTTTGCCAGGACGCTTTCCACGCTCCAAAAAAGCGGTGTGTCCATACTGACCGCACTGGAGATAGTCGGCAAGACGTCCGGAAACAAGGTCATAGAGATGGCCGTCATACAAACGAAATTGAGCATTAAAGAGGGCGAATCCATAGCACAGCCTCTGGCGGCAAGCAAGGTATTCCCGCCCATGGTGACAAGGATGATATCGGTGGGAGAGCAGACCGGTAAGCTCGAGGAGATGCTCAGTAAGATCGCGGACTTCTACGAGAGCGAAGTTGACGCCGCGGTCTCCGGGCTGACAAGCCTTATCGAGCCGCTTATAATCGCTTTTCTCGGTATAGTTGTCGGGGGTATAGTAGTATCTATGTTCCTGCCCATAGTTAAACTGATCCAGGTGGTCGCTAAATAGAGTTCTTGACACAAGTGTCTTTTATGTTATACTGTAAACAACGGATAACAATAGTCCTGACAAGGACGAAAGGAGGGGAACGGAGATGAGTAGATTAGTAAGAAGGAAGGGTTTTACGCTCGTTGAAATCATGATCGTAGTCGCAATTATAGCTCTATTAGCGGCGATAGCGATACCCAACTTACTACGCGCAAGGCTCAACGCTAACGAAGCGGCTGCCATAGCCTCGCTTCGTACAATCAGCACGGCTTGCGAAAGCTTCAGAGCTGCACAGAGCCCGGTAACGTATCCGGCCAACTTGGCGGTTTTGGGATCAGCTACTCCCCCGTACATCGATGCGACTTTGGCGGGTGGCACGAAACAGGGTTATACGTTTACCTATGCTTTGGTCAGCGCTAACCAGTATACGTGCACGGCTGCGCCTGTAACGGCGAACGTCACCGGTTCGAGGACGTTCTTCGTCGATGAATCGGGCGTTTTAAGGCTTAACAACGCCGCAGGTAACCCGATCGAATAATATTCGGGCGTAAAAAGGTTTAATGGAAAGAGCGGGAAGTTGATTCCCGCTCTTTCTTTTTCGCTTATTGACATTTTATCGGCACGGATATAAACTAATTGCCTATGAAGCCCGAGTTTTCTGCAAGGAGAGGTTTTACTCTGGTAGAGATAATGATAGTCGTCTCGATCATTACCATCATGGCCGTTATAGCCATACCTGGTTTTATAAGGGCGCGCGCTAACGCGAATGAATCTTCGGCCATAGCATCCATGAGAACTATCAGCACGGCATGTGAAAGTTACCGCGCCATGCAGAACCCTTCTACATATCCGCCGGACCTGGTGACATTAAGCAGCGATAACCCTCCTTACATAGATTCCACGCTCGGGAGCGGCACGAAACAGGGTTATACGTTTACCTATGCTTTGGTCAGCGCTAACCAGTATACGTGCACGGCTGCGCCTGTAACTCCCAATATAACGGGCGTGAGGGTATTCTTTGTGGACGAATCAGGCGTGATAAGGGTCGATGACGCGTCCGGCAATCCAATAGAATAAGCGGCTGCGTAGTTTAGTAGAGTACTATACCCTTCTTTTGCATATTCCTTATTATCTCGGGCGAAGGTGATTTAGGCGGGTTAGGCACGAGGCCCGGGTCTATTGAATCGTAACCCTTGTCCTGCGGTTCTTCCTCAATATGTCTTGCCTTATTGGGAGCTTTTTTACGCGGCTGGTCGGCGTTTACGGCAGTTGTCACCGTTGTTGTCATTACGGGCCCTTCCGTATTGTTCCCGCCGGAGGGTGGCAATTCGAAGATCCCTGCCTGCGGTACGGTTTCCCGGACCTCAGGGTTTGCCTGGGGAATGACCGGTTCCTTCCCGGATTTCCATAAAGGCGCGGCGATTAGCACGATCAGTATAAATAAGGCTCCGGCTATTATTATTTGGTTCTTTGTCATTGTTCCCTCCAGGATACCGGTATAAAGTCTTCGGTTGTTGGGAAGAAAGGAGGAGGAGTCGTTCTCAGCCTCTCATCGTATACGTAGTTCTTCGTAAAGCCGCTTGCCTTGGAGTTTGTGTAGGTGTTGAAGGTACCGACCGGACCGCGCTCTTTCTGGATTATACCTCCCAGGACATTCAATGTTCCCTTCATGGATGAAGTCCAGTTATCGAGATAGAAGGCATCCGACATTGCCATCATGCTGGCTTGTATGGTAAGGTTCCCGTTGGTAGGACAGGAACTCTGAAGGATGACCAGGTCCTGTTCGGCTATCAGGCCGAGCATATCGTCGCCGGAGGCATCGCTGTAAGTAATATTGCCTCCGATATTAATATTATTGTTGGCGCCTATCGAAAGCCTTCCGTCAAGGGTCCCGCTTACGGTAACATTTCCGTATTCCACAAGCCTCCTGTTGACTATCCTGTTCTCGACGAATATAGCTCCGTTCGCCGGGAGGGCCATATTGGTGTTATTGTACCCGGCGTTGAAATTTGTAACATTCATCGTTCCGTTCGAGTTAAGTACTATCGTGGTCTGCCCGTAAAGCCTCATCCCCCCGCTTGACGCGGCGTTCCTGAGGCTGGTTGCCCTTGTCGGCATTTCGCTGGATTCCACGTTGAAGTCTATTCCTTCCTCGAAAGTGGGGTTGTCATTGGGCGGACCTCCGTGCATATAATTGATCGAGGAACCGCTCTCGCTCGTAACGTCCCCGAACCACGGATCTCCGGAAATGTTGAATCTACCGTTGGTATGGACAGGCCCGTTAAGGCTGTCATTGGTAACGAACCATACCGATGCCCCGTCATAGGTCTCGGAATCCGTAAACCATACGTGTCTGGAAAAGTTATCCTGGGTTACTTCCAGGTTCACCGTCCGGACGGAGTCCCCGCACTGGCCCGTCGCTATTATGTTATATCTCTTGGAATATGACGTAGGATTTGAGTCGTTGGGATCGATGACCACCGAATAGGTCCCCGTAGTGAGGGACGGGCCGCCGGTCACGCTGAAAGATGAGGTTCCCGACGGGGGAGTACCCTGAGATTTAAGCCAGTCGAAAGCGTAATCTATGCCCGCTTCCGCCGCATAAAGCGCCGCTGCGGAATTCTTCTCGCGCTGGGCCATCCTTATCTCATTTATGCTGCGCGCCACATAGGCTGCTACCAGAATAACTATGACACTGACCACAGCGTAAGAGAATATCAGCATGAAACCTTTTCTGTTTTTCATCTTTTTAGTTCCTCATGTTTACGCTGCTGGTAAGGGTTGACGTCATCTGCCGGCCGTCGGCGCTTTTCTTTACGGTCTGGATGGTAACGTTTAGTACCCGGGTCCCTTTAAGGGTGTCCACGACTATCACGAACTGTAGGGCCGTAACGTGATTTGCCACTATTTTTATGCTGCTTTCGGACTGCCTTACCAGCTGTGTCCCGGAAAGGTAATACGATATCGGCGCCGACCATTCGAGCGCCCCGGTCGTATCTATCGTATCGCCGTCACCATCCGTATCCGAACTGATCACGAACATTATATTGTCATAGGCCGTATTGTCGGCGTACAATGTCCCGGACATCGTTTTAATATTTCCGTCCTTGGCCTGCCTTATCTCCTTTATCATGGTCATCATTCCGATCCTGGCTTCCTGGTTTGCCTGGATTTCGGCATCGCCGCTTCGCCAGGATGAAGAGCCTATGATCAGGAAATAGGCCAAAGCGCCGCCTATAACGGATATTATAGCGACCGTTATCATAACCTCTACGAGGCTTAAACCATGTCTTCGCGTGCTTGGAGCCTTCATGGTCATGTGCCCCTGTTTATCATAAGGGTGGAGATCATCGCGGGCGAATCCACGATGCCGTTCCCGTTCACATCTTCGGTGCCTTCAAGATGCCCGCTTAGGATCACTCCGCCGCCTCTGCCGTTATCCTCGCCCATTATCCTGTTGCCGCTTTGACGCCAGCAAACGCTTACGGTCACCCTCAACAGGTCCGTACTAATGCTTTCGACGGTGATGGCCCCGATGGCCTGCCCCGCGCTGAAACCATTTACTGCGAAAGTGGTATTGTCGTAGTCCGTTATTATCTCGTCAAAATCCGTGTCGCGGATCTCTTCCATTTTAAGCTGGATGGCATTAGTGGCAAGTGTAGTGTTCTTAGCGGTTTCGGTAAGGTGGAAACACAATATATAGGCCGATAAAAGCCCCCCTATTGCCACGATAAGTATCGCGGCAGAGAGCATTAACTCCAGAAGGGTGAAACCTCTTGTCCTGCGTGAGGTAAACATCTTATTATCCTCCCGATAAAAGTATACTACAACGCAGCCTCAATATCAACGATTAGTGAAAATTCGGAATTTTTCTTGACTTTTTTGCGTAAAAAATATAAACTAAAATTCAATGGCGAGAGAAAAATATACAAACTACGGTTTTACTTTGGTTGAGATAATGATCGTCATCGCCATCATTTCAACTTTGGCGGCCATTGCCATACCCATTTTCTTGACTTCCAGGATAAATGCCAATGAGGCATCCGCTATAGTATCATGCAAGACGATACAGACCGCCTGCCAAAGTTATTACACGAACAGCAACCCCCATACTTATCCAGCGTCTCTTGATGAGCTTGCGGCACCGAAATCCGATCCTCCGTATCTTGATTCGGTCCTGGCTGTCAAAGGGAAAAAGCAAGGCTACCAGTTCGATTATTCATTTTCAGACTCCGAGAACTTTGACCTGAACGCGGACCCTGTTTCTCCTGGCAAGACAGGCAACAGGTACTTCTTTACCGATGAGACGGGTATAATAAGGGCGAAGGCCGGGGATAGGGCCGGCAGCACCGATACGCCGATCGAATAAGACATGAAAGAGATAAAAATACCCTTCTTGAACCTGGGCGCGTCAAAGAATAAGGTCGCGCTGGATATCGGGACCTCCTCAATAAAGTCCGTTTTCATCTCAAAACAAAAGACGGGCGCCATGCAGATCGACCGTTTTTCCATCGAACAGATAGAGGGAGAGCGTTCCAGGGAAAGCGTTGCCGCTGCCCTTAAGCGTTTCATTGCGAAGCAGGAGACGAAGATACAGAAAGCGGTAATATCGGTCTCGGGCCAATCTGTAGTTGTCAGGCAGGTGCTTTTCCCCAAGTTGAGTTCAGACGAATTGCATTCCGCGCTGCAATTCGAGGCTGAGAAGTACATACCTTTTGGTATAAATGAAGTATATATAGACGCGCAGATGATTGACGGCAAGGTCGAGGGCGGCAAGGTAAAAGTGCTTATAGTAGCCGCAAAGAAGGACCTCGTGGGTGAGTATATAACCTACATGAACGATGCAGGCATAGCGCCCGAAGCCGTTGATTGCGATTCCATAGCCGTAACAAATTCATTTATTTTCAACAATGCGGGTGCCGGAAAGGACAGGACGGTAGCTTTGCTGAATATCGGCGCCAGCATGACGAACGTTTGCATATTAAAGGATGAAACGCTTAATTTTGCACGCGATATCCCGGTTGAGATAAAGAGTATAGATGCCCTCGAGACCCAGATAAGGCTGTCTTTCGATTATTATGAGAACCAGTTCGGCAAGGGGATAGACGGGATATATATAAGCGGCGGAGGGGCCAAGGATACGGCGGTCAACGAAAGGCTTAAGCAGGCTTTCGGGTTAGAGATGATAGTATGGGACCCTACGGCCAAACTTGTTATTTCGCCGAAAGTGGATTCCAAGGCGCTTAAGGAAATCTCGGGCCAGATGGCGGTATGTATAGGATTGGCTATAAGGCAATGATATGATAGAGATAAACCTTTTGCCGGTGCAGATGAGGGTCAGGAAGAAAGAGCCCATTGACCTTCCTGCCTTGCCTGTGGTGCCGATAGCCGTAGCCATAGTAATTGCCCTTGTTGTGCTCCAGGTATTGCTGTTCCTAGTCCTGCAATTCAAAGGGGCGGCGCTGGCTTCGCTGAAGAAAAAGAATGAAGCGGTACAAATTGCCAATTCCGATGCGGTAAAGGTAGACAGCTCTGTCAAGGCACTTTCCGTTAAGGCCGATGCCGTAGATAAATTAAGGACGTCGAGGTTTAACCTGGCCAGGAAGTTGAACGACCTTTCAAATTCCATGGTCCCCGGCGTGTGGCTGCGCAGCCTGGACGTAAAGAAGGGAGAATCTTCCGGAGAGCCGGGGTTCCTGAAAGAGGTCATGGTAATAGAAGGCTCGAGCGTGGTAGGGGACGGCCGCGAAGACGGGTGCATAGGCCCGTTTGTAAATGCCCTTAAAGATAACCAATCGTTCTTTAGCGATTTCGATGAGATAGAGCTTTCCAAAGTCGAAAGGAAGAAGATCAAGAATACCGAGATAATGGATTTTGTCATAATCTGCCATTTTAAGAAAGGGAGAGGGCTTTAACTTGGCGGAGAAGCCGAAACTTTCCAAAGAAGACACGGAAAAACTGGTCCTGATAGGCATAGGGGTAGCGATAGCTTTTTTTGCGCTTATCCAATTCTCGACATTACCGCTTTTGGGCGGTATCGGGAAGCTCAATAAGGATATAACCAGGGAACGCGAAGCCCTTAAGAATGCGGATAGCCTTATAAAAAATAAACCGCAACTCGAGAAACGGCTCGAAAAGCTTACGGCGCAGGTGGATGCTTATGAAAAGGCCATACCCGCACATACGGACATGCCGAATATATTGCAAGAGATCTCAGGTATGGCCTCGGATTGCAAAGTAAAGATAAGCAAGATAGAACCGTTACGTTCCGAGAAACAGTTAAATCCTTCAAATGGGGCAAAGGGCAAACCGGTTGCCAAGCAGGAAGCCGGAAAGCCTAAGGCGTTATATTCCGAGATACCTATTCAGGTAGAGGCGAGAGGCGGTTACCATGAAATAGCCGAGTTTATAAACAGGGTCGAGACCGCCCCCAATGTGATGTCTATAGGCGATATAGAATTGCATTCCAACGCCGATGATATATCCAACCACAGCGCCAGACTGCTCATAATCGCCTATGTACTGAATGAGGAGGCCAAGGCTAAATGAGGAAGATGATATTGGCCGCTATCCTGGTGTTTACGGTTGTCCCGTTTGTTTTTGCCCAGCCGGTATTCAAATATAACGTCAATAACAAAAGAGATCCCTTCAGGCCGTTGGTAGATAAAGACGGCAACATACTCCCGGAGGCCAGGCCGGCGAACTCGTCCGTCCAACTCAATCTTGAGGGAATAGTTTGGTCGGAGGGCGGAGATTCTTATGCCCTGATAAGCGGCACCGTCCTGAGAGTGGGCGATATACTCGGGGATTATAAGGTCATAAAAATAACAGAGGATGAAGTTACCCTAAACAGGGCAGGAGAAGATATAGTTCTTATTTCAAGGAGTCAGGAGGAATAAAATGACCAGAAGGATATCAGTTATTCTTTTCACCTGTCTTTTTTCGGCGATCTTTGTTTTGCCTGCCCTGGGACAGGATGCAGCGGAAGTTACGCCTCTGCCGCAGGATGAGCCGGTAGTAGAGGTGGAAGTGCAGGAGGAAGAGATGCCGGTCGTGACCATAAAACCGGTCGAGACATCTCCCTCCGAAGAAGACAAATCAGGCAATATTACCCTTGATTTCAAGGATGCCGATATACAGAACGTCCTCAGGGTGCTTGCCTATAAGAGCGGGATAAATATCGTTGCCGGCAAGGAGGTAGTTGGTACGGTCACTATCCGCCTTGTGGATGTCCCGTGGGAACAGGCCCTTGCCGTAATACTCAATACTTACGGTTTTGCCTACGAGAGGGACGGCAATATCATAACGGTCTCCACCGTGGACGGTCTGAAGGAACGCAGGGAGAAACAAAGGGAACTGACAGAAATAGAAGGCGTGACGAGCAAGGTCTTTTCGCTGCAGTTCCTGGATGCGGTAGATGCCAAGAAGATGCTGGAGCCGCAGCTGTCGCCGCAAGGCAAGATATCGGTCCTCGAGATAACCGGCCAGAAGGGATGGAAGGTCGGCGTGCCTGCCGCCGGCGGACAGGAAACCGACCAGGGCAAGGAGCGCAGGGAAAGGGAGAACGCGCGTTCGCATTCCCTTATAATAACCGATACTCCGAGCTCCCTCGAGAGGATAGCCAAGATACTCAAAGAGATAGATGTAAAGCCGCAACAGGTCCTGATAGAGGCCAGGATAATGGAGGTCAACAGGGACGTCCTGAAAGACCTCGGAGTGGAATTCAGCAGCGGCACAAGGCTGCAGACCCATGCGGGAAGAACCGATGCTAACGGCGACCTTTTAGGTACCGTGAATGTAGGAAGCGGGCACCATACCGGGGTTATGACCGGACGGAACTATTCATCTTCCGATGACAACAGTTTCAGCCCCGCAAACTTCGTGCCGTTGGCTTCGGGGTTGACTGCCGAGAATGCGGGCATAGAGGTCCTTTTCGAGAAACTTATGGGCAGGCAGATGGAAGTTATGGTGCATGCGCTCGAGGAGGACGTAAGGACCAATACGCTATCCGCCCCAAAGATATTGACGTTATCGGGCCAGGAGGCCCTTATCCTTATCGGCCAGAAGTATCCGATAATCGAGACCCAGATATCCGGTACGGCGGGTAACGCCACGATAAACCTCGCATATTACCAGGATGTCGGTATACAGCTTTATGTTGTACCGCAGATAACCGGCGATGAACAATACGTGAACATGATAGTCCACCCTGTAATATCGTCGTTTACCGAGACGGTCAGCGATAACGAATATCCTATACTGGTAACGAGGGAAGCCGAGACCCAGGTCCTCATGAGGGACGGAGAGACGATAGTTATAGGAGGCCTGCTTAAGGACGTTAAATCGAAAGGCAAGATAGGGGTTCCTCTTTTGAGCGATATACCGGTATTAGGTGCGTTGTTCACAAGGTATACGGATGACGTAGAGAAGATCGACCTCTTGATATTTATCACCGCGCGCATAATAAAACCCGGCGAGCTGACCGAGCAGGATATGGCGATGGTCAAGCAAGCGCTCGAAGCCGGTCAGCCTAACATAAGCCCGCAGCCGGCCAAAAAGGATGACAAGAACAAGGAGAAAAAGGATTCCGGTATTAAGGTTGAAGGATACAGTAAAGCCAAGAAGTCCGCTAATGGGAACGCGGGATATTTGAATACGAGGTAAGGAGGAGAAAGTGAAAGGGATTTGGGTGTTATTGTTGGTTTTTTTCGCGGCGGCGCCTTCGATAGCGGCTGCCGATGATATCAGTATCGCCGATTTCGAGAACCAATATTCCGATGCAGCGCTTATAAGGGGGTCTGAGGCCGTAAAAGGCACGGATCTTTTGGTCAGGGACATAACCTATGTCCTTCATAAGGAGAATATGGCGATACTCAGCGAACTTGAAAAACTGCGTAAAGATATCGCAGATATCAAGAAGGATGTCAAGAGTACCAGGGATCAGGTCGAAAGTGGTCAATGACATCCGCAGGGCTTTCCGCGTAGTATTTGCGAAGAAGGGCCCCATGAAGTTCATATCCCACCTTGACCTTCAAAGGCTGTTCCAACGCGCTGCGAGAAGGGCGGACCTTCCGCTGGTTATGTCACAGGGTTTCAGCCCGCGGCCCAAGATGAGTTTCAAGAGAGCGCTTAAGCTCGGCCTTGAAAGCGAGGCCGAAGAGATGTCTTTACAGGTGCATACCGGCATCTTGCCGGAG
The DNA here is from genome assembly GCA_002421665.1 of Candidatus Omnitrophica bacterium UBA6215. Lineage (GTDB taxonomy): Bacteria > Omnitrophota > Gorgyraeia > Pluralincolimonadales > Pluralincolimonadaceae > UBA6215. The sequence continues at coordinate 167,430 of DISH01000006.1, read as the reverse complement.
GATTTCATTAACAGGTTGCAGGCACAGCTGCCCGAAGGTATTTTTTTGAAGAATATAGAGGAAATAAATTAATGGCAAAAGAGATATTGATAAACATCGAACCGCAGGAAAAGAGGCTTGCGGTATTGGAGGATAAGGTCCTCGAGGAATTCTCGGTAGAAAGGCATTGCGAAAAGAGGGTTGTAGGTAATGTATTTAAAGGAAGGGTAAGTTCGGTCGTTCCGGCGGTAAAGGCTGCGTTCGTAGGGCTCGGGCTGGAGAAGAACGGCTATCTTTACCTGGCTGATGTGGTAGGGCTCGGGATGGACTTCGAATCCCTGGATAAGGAAGAAGAAGAGAAAAAGACACAGCGGCACCGTCAGCGGCACCACCAGTCCATAGACCAGCTCCTAAAGAAGGGGCAGGAGGTCCTTGTACAGGTCACTAAGGAACCGTTCGGGACGAAAGGTGCGCGCCTGACCACGCATATATCACTGCCGGGACGTTATATAGTATTGCTGCCGTTCGACAGGCACCTGGGCATATCCCGGCGCATATCCGATGACAAGGAGCGTGCCAGGCTCAAGGAGATATTAAGGGGGCTTGATGTGCCCAGCGACATGGGCGTAATAATCAGGACGGCCGGCATTGGCCAATCCAAGAGAGAGCTTGCCAGGGACCTTAAGTACCTGCTTGGGCTTTGGAGGAAGATAAAGATAGGCGCAGCCCGCAAGTCAGCGCCCGCGCTTCTGCATGAGGAGTACGATCTTACCCTGAGGGTGGGCCGTGATTATCTTACCGAGGATGTCGAGAAACTTACCATCGATTCTCGGGATGAATACAGGAAGATACAGCATTTCCTTAGCGCCGTTGCTCCCCACTTGAGGCAGAAGGTCGAGTTGTACGAAGGCGAGATACCCCTCTTTGACAGGAAGATGATAGAAAAGGATGTAGAGAAACTTTTCGAGAGGAAGGTCCCTCTGAAATGCGGCGGGTATATAATAATAGAGCCTACCGAAGGGCTGGTCGCGATAGATGTCAACAGCGGCAAGTTCACCGAGAAGAAGAGCCTTGAGGAGACCGCGTTCGCAGTGAACATGGAGGCCTCCAGGGAGATAGCCCGCCAGATAAGGTTGCGCGATCTGGGCGGTATAATAGTCATCGATTTTATCGATATGATGCAAGCTTCCCACAGGCGCAGGGTATTCGAGGCCTTAAATGATGCCCTCAAGCGCGATAAGGCCAAGACGGACGTATCTCCGCTATCCGAGCTTTGCCTCGTTGAGATGACCCGCCAGAGGATGCGCCGCAGTGTGGAGAGTATGTCGTTCCGCGAGTGTCCTTATTGTCAGGGCAGGGGCCTTATCAAATCGGTGTCTACTGTGTCGATCCAGGCGCTTCGGAAGGTCAAGAAATACCTGAAAGAGACGAAGAAGAAGCAGGTCGAATTGCATGCTCATCCGGAAGTCGCCTCGCGCCTATTCAACGAGGACCGTCCTGCGATAGAATCTATAGAGCGGCATTTCCGCGCGAAGATAATCGTTAAGGCCGATCCGCTGCTGCACGTTGAAGATATAAAGCTGATATAGGGGACACGTTCCCATGCCGGCAGAGATCGAGCTTGTCCTGGGCGATATAACAAAGCTTACCGTAGATGCGGTAATCAACGCCGCCAATAAGACGCTTTTGGGAGGCGGCGGTGTAGACGGCGCTATACATCGCGCGGCAGGCCCGGGGCTGCTTGCCGAATGCGCCGCGCTCGGCGGATGCGAGACCGGCGCGGCTAAGATAACCAAGGGCTATAACCTTCCCGCGAAATACGTTATACATACCGTAGGCCCCGTCTGGCGTGACGGTAAGCATGGCGAGCCGGAATTGCTGGCTTCGTGTTATCGAAATTGCCTCGAACTGGCCAAGAAGCGCAGCCTGAAGTCGATAGCATTCCCGTCCATATCTACCGGAGCTTACAGATTCCCTATAGAGATCGCCGCACCGATCGCGATTAATACCGTGCGAAAGTTCATTTCCTTCTACCCTGAGGTTCTGGATAAGGTTTTGTTCGCGCTCTTCTCGGAGAAGGACCTGAAGGTTTACCGGATTGCTTTGCAGCCTGCCTGATATGCCCCAATCTCCTTGACACCCGGGCGGTTTTAAGGTATAATTTCACGAAATCCAAAAAAACAATAGAAGGAGTCTCTTATGTACGCCGTAATATTGACAGGCGGGAAGCAGTATAAGGTAGTAAAAGGCGATACGATCATCGTAGAACGCATATCGCATCCCGCGAGAGAAAAAGAAGTTACGATAAAGGAAGTGCTCATGGTCTCCGACGGTAAGGATGCCAAATTCGGCAAGCCCTACCTTAAGGACGCAAAGGTCGTTTGTGAGGTTGTCTCCGACCTGAAAGGCGAGAAGACCATATCTTACAAGTACCGCAGGAGGAAGGATTCACGCTGGAAGAAGGGGCACCGCCAGCTTTTAACGAAAGTAAAAGTAAAAGAGATAAAGGTTTAAGAAAGGATCAGGAGGCTTTAAATGGCTCATCATAAAGGTCAAGGTTCAACCAGGAACGGCCGCGACAGCAACTCCCAGAGGCTGGGGATAAAAGCTTACGGCGGGCAGAAAGTGACTGCCGGAAGCATTATAATAAGGCAGCGGGGGACCCCATGGAAACCGGGTCTTAACGTCGGCAGAGGCAGGGATGACACGTTGTTCGCTTTGAAAGACGGCATAGTAACTTTCAGCAAGTCCAAATTAGTCAGCGTCCTACCACAATAAAAAGCTAAAAGCCAAGGTGTTTGTAGATACTGCGAAGATCGAGGTCAGAGCAGGTAAGGGCGGCGACGGCTGCCAGAGTTTCTACAAGGATAAATTCGCCCGCTACCCGGTCCAGAACGGCGGTCCGGGCGGTGACGGCGGTGATGTCATAATCCTAGCCAACGAGAACATCCATACTCTCCTCGACTTCCAATACCGCCAGCACTTCAAAGCCCAAAAGGGCGAGAATGGCTCATCCAATAACAAGAACGGCAGGAACGGGGAAGATTGTGTCATACAGGTCCCGCCCGGTACTATAATAAGGGATCATGCCTCGGGCGCTATCTTGAGAGACCTTAAAGCCGCAGGTGACAGGTTTGTCGCGGCGAGAGGCGGCAAAGGCGGCCGCGGCAATGCGTCCAAGAAACCTGCTACAAAAGGCGAACCCGGCGATGAGAAGATGCTGGGCCTGGAACTGAAGTTGATCGCCGATTGCGGCCTGATAGGTTTTCCGAATGCGGGGAAATCCTCCATAATATCCAGGATATCGAAGGCGAAGCCTAAGATAGCCCCTTACCCGTTCACGACGAGGGAGCCTGTGCTAGGTATCGTAGAATACGGCAGCCAAGGCAGGACATTTAAAGTGGCGGATATCCCGGGGCTCATAGAGGGCGCGCATGCCGGCAGGGGGCTGGGAGACAAGTTCTTGCGGCATATAGAACGCACCACGATATTGGTGCATGTCATAGATATAGCCGGAACCGACCAGCGGAACCCCGCCGAAGATTTCAAGGTCCTGAACAATGAGTTAAAGCTGTACGGGGCAGGGCTCGAGAAGAGGGCGCAGCTTGTGGTGGCAAACAAGATAGATTTGCCTGCTTCACCGTCAAATCTAAAAAAGTTTAAGTCGAAAGTAAAAAAGGATATAATAGCGATATCCGCCCTTACGGGAGAAGGAATGGAAGAATTGAAGTCTGCCATCATAAAAAAACTGGATGAGGCGCATGAGGGATAAGTTCCTTTCTAATGTAAAGCTGGCCGTTGTAAAGGTCGGGACGTCTATGTTCACTTCCAGGTCTCTGCCTATGGACAGGCATGCCGTCAGGGAGATATCAGGGCAGGTATGCGAACTGCTCGACAGGGGTATAAAAGTAGTATTGGTCAGTTCCGGTGCCATTGGCGCCGGCATGCATCTGCTTGGCCTGAAGGCGCGTCCCAAGACGCTTAACCACCTGCAGGCCGCTGCGGCTATCGGGCAGGCTCAGTTGATGAAGGCCTATGACGAATACTTCAAGGACCACCGGCGAAAAGTGGCGCAGGTCCTGCTTACGCGTGATGACTTCAAGGAGAACAAAAGGCGCTCCAGCGTCAAGAGCACATTGATGACGATACTCGAATACGGTGCGGTACCGATAGTAAATGAGAACGATACGGTCTCGGTTGATGAGATAAAATTCGGGGACAATGATACGCTTGCCGCGTTGGTAACGAACCTGCTTTGTGCCGACCTTCTGATAATATTGTCGGATGTGGACGGCCTCTATAGCCACATAGGCAGGAAGGAACTTATAGATACGGTCACGGAGATAGATACCGGTATAGAGAGGCTTGCCAGCGGTACCGATAAAGAAACGTGCGTAGGCGGTATGTTGACCAAGGTAAAGGCTGCAAAAACCGTTACCGATGCCGGGATCCCGATGGTGATCGCAAACGGAAAGACCAGGAACATACTTATAAAGATAACAGCAAAAGAGAGGGTGGGCACTATATTCGCACCCGGGGCAAGAAGGAGCTAATCTTAATGGGCGATCTAAGAAAAGAAGTAACGTCGATAGCTCAGGATGCCAGGAAGGCGTCCTTTGAAATGGGACAGTTGTCCTCTTCGGTCAAGGACAAGGCATTGCGCGCCATGGCCGATGCCTTGGAGAAGGAAAGGTCCGCCGTATTTGCGGCCAACAAGAAGGATATACGCGCGGCCCAGTCCAGAAGGATCAGCCCGGCTTTCATAGACAGGCTTACCCTGAACGATAAAAGAATTAAGTCGATGGCGGAAGGCCTGAGGACCGTGGCGGACCTGCGCGATCCCATAGGCGAAGTGACAAAGATGTGGACACGCCCTAACGGGTTATGGATCGGTAAGATGCGTGTTCCGTTAGGCGTGATCGGTGTTATATATGAATCTAGGCCTAATGTTACTGCGGATTGTATAGGCCTGTGCCTGAAGGCGGGTAACAGCGTTATCCTGCGCGGAGGCAGCGAGGCGATCAACTCCAACATAGCGATATTCGATATCCTTAACGGGGCGGCGAGGGATGCGGGCATCCCGGACGGGGCTATCAACCTTATCAGGACGACCGACAGGAAAGCGGTCAAGGTGCTGCTGGGTTTAAGCGATCTCGTGGACCTGATAATCCCAAGGGGAGGAGAAAGCCTGATAACAGAGGTGGCTCGCAGTTCCAGGATCCCCGTCCTTAAGCATTATAAGGGTATCTGCCATGTCTATGTGGATGAAGATGCCGACCTAAACATGGCCGAGCGCATATGTTTCAATGCCAAGGTGCAGCGGCCTTCCGTTTGTAACGCTATGGAGACCCTGCTGGTAAACGAGGACGTAGCCGCGCGTTTCCTGCCCTCAATGATAAAGAAGTATAAGGAAGCGGGCGTCGAGATCAGGGGTTGCTCCGCTACCCGCAGGATAGTCAAAGGGCTAAAGGCTGCCACCGAGAAGGACTGGTCTACCGAATACCTGGACCTGATCCTTTCCATAAAGGTGGTAAAGAACCTGCACGAGGCTGTTGGACATATAAACAGGTACAGTACCAGGCTCTCCGATGCCATAGTTACCGAAAATTACCATAACGCCGTTGAATTCCTCAGAAAGGTGGACTCGGCATCGGTATATGTGAATGCCTCCACAAGGTTTACCGACGGCGGCGAGTTCGGTTTCGGGGCGGAGATAGGGATATCGACCGACAAGTTCCACGCGCGCGGTCCGGTGGGAGTAGAAGAACTGACAAGCTACAAGTACATAATATACGGCAACGGACAGACAAGGGAGTGACAACATGCGTATAGGCATACTCGGCGGGACATTCAACCCGATACACGCGGGCCATCTTGTCCTGGCGGAAGAGGCCAGGGAAAAACTGAACCTGGATAAGGTGATACTGGTACCGGCATACGTACCTCCTCACAAGAAAGAGGAAGATCTCGCCGAACCGAACGACAGGTTCAAGATGGTCGAGCTTGCAATAAGGGGGAACCCGAACTTTGAGGTATCCTCGGTCGAAATAGACGCAAAGACGACCTCGTATTCCGTAGAGACCCTTAAGGCATTCAGGCAAAAATACGGCGAGGACGCCAGGCTCTTTTTTCTGACGGGTGCGGATTCGCTTGGGGAGCTTTATACGTGGAAAGAGATAGATCAGATATTCAAGCTCTCCAATTTCATAGTAGCCAACCGCCCGGGATACGATATTGCCAACGTACCTACGGGTGTCGATGTGGTGACGATCACCTCCCTTGAAATATCTTCTTCCCTTATACGCAAAAAGATAAAGGAAGGAAAGTCGATAAGATATCTTGTGCCGGAGCCGGTCAGGGAGTATATAATAGCGAGAAGACTTTACAGATAACGGGGGAATGACCATGAGGAGCTACTATTTCGGTCCCGAAGGGAAAGTGGTCAAGGACCTTCCTGTTGAGAAGTTCCGTGAAGCGCTTTCTTCGGAGAATTCTCTTCTCTGGGTGGATATGGAAGGTCTTGAGGACGGCGATATCGAGATACTTATGGATGTCTTCGGGCTCCATCCGTTGACGGTCGAGGACTGCATAATGGTGAACGCCCGGCCGAAAGTGGAGGATTTCCCGAATTACCTGTTCCTTGTCACTCAGGGTGTCAAGATCGACGAGGAGACCGGGAAGATACAGGTGTTTGAAGCGGATTTTTGCCTGGGCAAGAATTATCTTATAACGGTGCACACCGATCCGGTCAGTTCCATAAACCTGAACCTCGAAAGAGTCGACAAAGGTTCGCCCATTATTACCAGGGGAAGCGATTTCCTTATGTGCTCTATCCTTGAGTCCCTGGCCGACAGCTATTATCCTATAGTCGACCGGTTCGATAAACGGGTCGACGACATGGAAGCCGAACTTTTTAAGGATCCGACCACAAAGGTCTTCAACGAGATATACAGGCTCAAGAACGATACCATGCTCCTGCGCAGGACGATAGGGCCGCAGGCGGATGTTTTTTCCATGCTTACAAGAGGCGATTTCCCGATAATTAAGCCTGTCAACTATGTTTATTTCAGGAATGTCTTTGACCACCTTGTCAGGATAAACGATATAGTTGGCACTTCCCGCGATATCGTCACCGGAGCGCTGGAGGCATACGTATCCATCGTCTCCAACAGGCTAAACGAGGTCATGAAGGTTCTTACTCTCCTGGCCACGGTCATGATGCCTTTTGTTGTTATACCGAGCATATACGGCATGAACCTAAAGTTCCTGCCGTTCTCTAACCATGAGCACGGACTTTGGTTCATTCTCGCTTTTACCGCATTGCTTACGGTACTAATGGTACTTTATTTGAAGAAGAAAAAATGGCTATAATAGACAAACTTTTAAAAGAGTTCCTGCCGCTCCTGGTGTCCATGGGTATCCTTGTGATCATGTCGGCTTTCTTTTCGATGTCCGAGACGGCCCTTATATCGCTGAACAAGATAAAATTACGCCACCTGGTCTCAAAGGGTGCCAAGAATGCCAAAATGGTCCAACAGTTGGTATCCAAGCCCGAGAGGCTGATAACCTCCATCCTGGTCGGTAACAACCTTGTCAACACAGCCATATCGGTTATTGGAGCCATCATCTTCGTCTTCTTTCTCGGAGACGAGATGGGCATGGTGGCAGCAACGGTTTTTGTGACCATGGTCCTGCTCATATTCGGAGAGATAATCCCCAAGATGTTCGCTGTCCAAAGGTCGGAGAGGGTTTCTCTGGCGATAGCCAAGCCTATAAAACTTCTTGTTACGGTGTTTGACCCCCTTGCAAAATTATTTACAAAATTGGGGAATGCCACGATAAAGCTGTTTGGCGGCGAAGTAAAGCAGCGTTCACCCCTTATCAGTGAGGAAGAGATAAGGCTGATGATAGAGTTGGGCAAGGAGGAGGGAGTTGTAGGCGACGAAGAAAGGAAGATGCTCCACAGGATATTCGAATTCGGGGATACCAGGGTCAACGAAGTAATGATACCCCTGTCCGAGATGGTGGCTATAGATATAGATGCCGATCCCGAGGAACTTTTGACCCTTTTTGTGGAAGAAGGCCATTCCAGGCTGCCTGTCTATAAGGGGGCCCGTAACAATATCGTAGGCATAATATACGCCAGGGACCTATTGTACATATGGCAGAACAAGGGGCTGGTAATAATACCCGACCTTGTCCACCAGCCTTATTTTGTACCTAAAGACAAAAGGGTCAATGATCTCTTGAAGGATTTCCAGAGGCTCAGGGTCCAAATAGCCATAATAACCGACACTTCCGAGATCGAGAAAAGGGCGGTTGGCTTGGTTACTCTTGAAGACCTGGTGGAGGAGATTGTAGGTGAAATTGAGGAAGCCCCCGTCCTTGACAGCCATTGAGCGGTATGGTAGACTAAAAACGTTTCCAAACCTTAAGAGGAGGTGCTAGATGGAAGCATATTGCGTCAAATGCAAGAAGAAACAAGAGATGAAAGATGCCCAGAAAGAGAAGATGAAGAACGGTCGCGAAGCCATGAAGGGCAAATGCCCGGCTTGCGGCACGGGAATGTATAGGATACTTGGAAAGTAAGATAGATTCCTCCAGGGATAAGGCTGAGCTGATAGTAGAAGTAGCGAAGGAAAAGAAGGCCGAAGATATAGTCCTCATGGATATGAGCAAGGTGTCGGCGTTCTGCGACTATTTTATAGTCATGACCGCCATGAACCAGCGCCAGGTCAAGGCCGTATCCGATGGGCTTGAGGGCAAACTGGAAGAGGAAGGAATAAGGCTCTGGCACCGCGAAGGAGGCAGCGACGCGAGCTGGATGCTTTTGGATTTCGGGAATTGTGTCGTGCATGTCTTTGAACCCGAAGCCCGGAGATTCTACGGCCTAGAGAGTCTTTGGGGAGATGTCCCTAAGGAAAACCTAGGCTGAATTAGGTATATGAATGCCACCCGCGCTCTTGCGGGTGGCATTGTATTTTGAGTGAAAAAACAAGATGATCGAAAAAAAGATAGCCGATTTCATAGATTCCGCATTGTCCGACGAAGCCTCTTTATCGGGTTTTTATAACAGGGATATGCTTATTCTCGAAAGCCCTAAAGATCCCTCCCACGGGGATATAGCCACTAACATCGCTTTCAGGATGGCTAAGCCCCTCAAGAAGAACCCGAAAGACCTCGCGGAAAACATCTCGAAGATACTGAGTTCGGCGCTGGCTATGTCCCCTCTTAAAATAGAGATAGATGGCATCGAGCCGCTAAACGGATTTATAAACATGTGTCTTTCCGCTGGGGCGCTGCGCGATGTAATAAAGCAGGTCAGGGCCGCGGGGACAAAGTTCGGGATGTCGGATACCGGCAAAGGCACAAAAGTACAGGTGGAGTTTGTAAGCGCCAATCCTACCGGGACGTTGAGCGTCGCCCATGCCAGGCAGGCGGCTTTCGGGGATTCGCTCTCGAACATACTTTCCGCCAACGGGTATGACGTAACGCGCGAATATTACATAAATGACGAGGGCGTACAGATAGCTGTCCTGGGCCGTTCAATATACGCCAGGTACAGGGAATTGATCGGCGACAAATATGAATTCCCGGAGAACGGTTACAGGGGAGAGTATATAAGAGAGATGGCCGTGCGGTTCCGCGAGGAATACGGCGATAGGTATAAGGCCGAGACCCCGGAGAACCTTAAGGTCTATTCGGAATGGGGATGTGATTACCTGCTCAATGAGATAAAAAAAGAACTCCTGGATTTCGGAGTCAAGTTCGATGTCTGGTTCAGCCAGAAGGCCCTTGGGACTTCCGGCAAAATAGAAGGGACCCTTGATGTCCTGGACAAGAAGGGGCTCCTGTACGAATCCGAAGGAGCATTGTGGTTTAAGTCTACCATGTTCGGAGACGACAAGGACAGGGTCGTAAAAAAAAGCGACGGCGCCTACACTTATGTTACCCCGGATATAGCTTACCATAAGGACAAATTTGAGCGCGGGTTCAAGAAGGTCATAGACATCCTGGGCCCCGACCACCACGGCTATATAAACAGGATAAAGGCTGCGGTTCAGGCCCTCGGTTATCCAGCCGGCGCGGTAAATATAATAATAATACAGCTTGCCACTCTTTATAAGAACGGCCAACCCGTCAAGATGTCTACCAGGGCCGGCGAGTACATAACTTTACGCGAGGTCCTTGACGAAGTAGGGAAGGATGCAGCCAGGTTCTTTCTCCTGATGAGGAAGGCGAGCGCCCATCTTGATTTTGACCTGGAGCTGGCCAAGAAACAGACCCAGGAGAACCCCGTATTCTACGTGCAGTATGCCCATGCCAGGATATCGAGCATAATTGCGGCGGCGAAGGTATCCGAAGGGCAGATCGATAAAGCCGACCTCGGCCTCCTTTGCGCTCCCGAAGAACTGAACCTTTTCAGGGAATTAAGGCAATATCCGGCTATCGTCAGGCTTAGCGCCCAGGAAGAGGACCCTTACAGGATAATAACGTACCTGCAGGCGCTCGCGGCGTGTTTCCATAAATTCTATGAGGCCGATAAGGTCATCACCGAGGATGCTGCGCTTACCGAGGCAAGGCTTTATCTTATTTCCTGCGTAAGGCAGGTCCTGGCCAACGGCCTTACGCTTCTCGGAGTATCCTGCCCCGCGAAGATGTAAAGGCGGTGTTCCCGTGCCTATGTTCGAATCCATTAAATTATACAAGAATGAGGAATTGTCGCTTGAGTACGTCCACAGGCGGCTTGTCGACGCCGGCTACAGTCGCCGGCAGATCGTAGGGGAAGAGGGAGACTTTGCCCAGCGAGGCGGGATATTGGATATCTTCCCTATGGGTTTTGACGAGCCTATCCGTCTTGAGTTCGACGGCGACAGGCTTACCCGGATCAGGTCTTTCGATATAGCCACCGGCTCGTCTTTCCTCGACCACCAGATGGCCATAGTGCTCCCGGCCAAAGGCGTGATACCGCGCAAGATCAGGGCGCGCAGGTCCGCCGGCGATATGACCGAGGACCTTCCTATAAGTAATTTCATAGATATCTCTCCCGGAGATTTCGTTGTCCACGTCAAACACGGCATAGGCAGGTACAACGGGATAGAAAGAGTAAAAGAACCAAAAGGCCCGATGGACTACATGGTAGTCGAGTACGCCGAAGGCGCCAAACTCTATGTGCCCATGGATGACATGAACCTTGTCCAGAGGTATGTGGGATTCGAAGGCCGTCCTCCCAAATTATATAGACTCGGTTCCAGGGCCTGGGCCCTTGCAAAAGCCCGCGCCCAAAAAGGCATCTATTCGCTTGCGCTTGAGTATGTGGAGATACAGGCCAAGCGGGAGTCCCTTAAAGGGCATGCGTTCTCGAAAGATACGGATTGGCAGGTTGGGTTAGAAAGGTCTTTTCCTTTTGAGGATACCCCGGCCCAGGCGAAAGCGGCGTCCGAGATAAAGGCGGATATGGAGAGGCCAAAGCCAATGGACAGGCTTGTTTGCGGCGATGTCGGCTACGGGAAGACGGAAGTGGCACTTCGAGCCGCTTTCAAGGCGGTAATGGATAATAAACAGGTGGCAATGCTTGTTCCGACAACCATTCTTGCCGAGCAGCATTACTCCACCTTCAAGGAAAGGGTGAAAAGGTATCCTGTCAGGATCGAGATGCTCTCACGTTTCAGGAGCAAGGCGGAACAGAAGTTGATAGTCGAAGGGGTAAAGGACGGTTCCGTCGACATAATAATAGGTACTCACAGGCTCCTTTCGCATGACATCAGGTTCAAGGACCTTGGGCTCGTGATAATAGACGAGGAACAGCGTTTTGGCGTCAGGCACAAGGAGCGGCTTAAAAGGATGAGGCTGCTTGTAGATGTTTTGACCCTTACGGCTACTCCCATACCACGGACCCTCTATATGTCGCTAATGGGGATAAAGGATATGTCGGTTATCGATACCCCTCCTAAGAACAGGATACCTGTCATGACGAAAGTTTCGGAATTTGACGAAAAGATAATCAAGGCAGGGATCGAGCGCGAGTTGAAGCGTTCAGGCCAGGTATTTTTTGTCAACAACAGGATACAGGGGTTGAACAAGCTGGCGGCGAAGCTTAAGGATATGGTCCCCCTTGCCAGGGTTGAGGAGGCCCATGGGCAGATGCCCGCGCATGAGCTGGAGAGTATAATGGTGGCTTTTATCGAGGGCAAGATAGACGTTCTCGTCTCTACCGCCATAGTTCAGTCCGGTATCGATATACCGAATGCGAACACTATATTCGTCAACCGCGCCGATATGTTCGGTCTTGCGGACCTGTACCAGCTTAGGGGCAGGGTGGGCAGGTATACCGTGCAAGCCTATTCGTATTTCCTGTATCCCAAAGGCTGGCAGCTGCCCAAAGATGCCGAGGCGAGGCTTAAGGCGATCGAAGAACATACGGAACTCGGTTCGGGGTTCAAGATAGCCATGGAGGACCTTGAGTTGCGCGGTGCGGGCAACCTCTTAGGCACCGAGCAGCACGGATTTATACAAGCCATAGGTTTTGACCTGTACTGCAGGCTGCTGCGCAGCACGATATCCGGGCTCAAGAAAAGCCCGAAAGGTCTTGCTTAACGGCAAGCCGGTATGGTAGTATATAATACAGTAACTTACCGCAAATAAAATTATGCCTAATACACCTAGAATAATAATACTGTTTTTCGTTATTATATCCGTCTCCGTTGCCTTATGTTCCGGCTGCGGGAACGGTAAATCCCGCGTGCTCGCGAAGGTCAACGGGAAAGCCATAACCGTGAAGGATTTCGATTCGAGACTGTCCAAGATGCCCGCATACTATAAAGCAATAGCAAGCCAGAGGAAGAAGGATTTTCTTGAGGACATGATCAACGAGCAGCTCCTTTACAGGGAGGCCCTTAAAAGGGGCCTGAACAGGGACAAGGACGTCAAGGAGCTTATCGAAGAGGCCAGGAGCAAGATAATAGTTGCCAAACTGCTTGAAAACGAGAGCAAAAAGACCGTGGTAAGCGAGGAGAGGATAGAGGAATTTTACCAGGAGCATAAGGATGATTTTGTGACGCCGCTCAAGATGCGCGCGAGCCACATAATGGTCGATACCGAAGAGGAAGCCAGGGAAGTCCAGAAGAAGCTCAACGAGGGAGCTGATTTTGCGCAGCTTGCCAAGGAGTATTCGAAAGACCCTTCGAAAGACAGGGGCGGCGATATAGGCTATTTCGTTAAAGGCCAGCTTATGCCTCAGATAGAGGAAGTATGCCTTAAACTGGACGTAGGACAGACCAGCGATATCATCAGGACCAAATTCGGGTATCATATAATAAGATTGACTGAAAAGGTCGAACCGCGCGCTGTTGACCTCTCCGAGGTAAGGGATGCGATAAAGAAGGAGCTTATGGACCAGGCGCAGCAGGCCGGTATGGAAGAGCTTATCAAGAACCTGAGGTCGAAGGCCCATATCAGGATAAACGAGAAACTCCTCGAAGGGAGCGTACAATGATGCGCTGTAACGCGGCATTTATTTGCGCCGTACTGTTTTCATTAACGGTCATTTCCGGGGTCTTTGTCCGGCCGGCGGCCGCAGATAACAAGATATTAGTGGTGGTAAACGATGATGTGATAACCGAACAAGACCTTAGTGTCGGCTTCAACCAGATAGTAGCGGACCTCCAGAAGGAATATTCCGGCAATGAGCTTAAAGCCAAGACGGAAGAAGCAAGGAAAGAATACCTCAACCAGATGATAGAGGATAAGCTGATCCTTCAGGAGGCCAAAAGGCGCGGGGTGATAGTCGACGAATCGGAGATAGAAGATCGTTTCAAGGAGGTCAAGTCCAAGTTCCCGTCCGAAGAGGTCTTCTATTCCGAGGTCCAAAAAGCCGGGCTCTCAACGGAAGTACTCAAGAAGCGCTATAAAGACAATATAATGATGGGCAGGCTGGTATCCCATGAGGTAAAGGACAAGGTCGTAGTGACGCCTTTCGAGATAGAGCAATATTACAAGGAGCATTCCCAGGAGCTTATATCGCCGGAAGCGGTGCGTATAAGGACCATAATGCTGCGTTACGAAGGCAAAGAGAGCGAGGCCCTGACAAAACAGAAGGCGGACGACATAATGCGTCTTATAAAGGAAGGAAGGGATTTTGGGGAACTCGCAAAGCTCTATTCTCAGGGCATCAGGTCGGAAGAAGGAGGGGATTTCGGTTTCGTCGAGAAAGGGCAAATGCGGGAGGATTTCGATAATGTCATATTCAACCTGAAAGAAGGCGAGGTATCCGCACCTCTCAAGACCGACACGGGATATTTTATATTCAAGGTCGAAGAGAAGAGGCAGAGCAAGCCGCTTTCCATGGCCGAAGCGCGCGATGATATAGAGAACATCATTTACAGGCAGAAGGCCCAGAAACGCTACGAGGAATGGATGGCGAAATTAAAACGAGATGCCTTCATACAGATCAAGTAAAAAAAGACCACGCGGCCGTCCGAGAGTCGTCATAACGACAGGCGACCCGTTCGGCATCGGGCCGGAAGTGACTCTAAAAGCGGTGGCAAGCCGGAAGTTGCGAAGGCTTGCCGATTTTATTATTGTAGGGGATTTTCCCGCCGTTTCAGCGGTTTCCGGTGCTGCCGCCCTCGGCCGAACCGGGATTAAATTCGTGGACATGGGGATAGTGGCCCCATCGTCGGTCAGGATGGGAGGGCCGTCCAAGCTCTCCGGCAGGGCCTCCCTGGCTTATCTCGACCGCGCTCTCGATATGATAGAGGCAGGCGAGGCGGATTGCCTGGTGAATGCCCCGCTCAGTAAGGAAGCGGTTTGCCTTTCCGGTAGAAAATTTTCCGGTCACACCGAATATATAGCCCGCAGGTTCGGTGTCGATAAATTTGCTATGATGTTGACGGGCGGCCCTCTAAGGGTTAGCCTTGTAACGAGGCATATCCCGCTGAAGGATGTCCCTTCTGTTATCATGAAAAGGGATATACTCGACTGCATAGAATTAAGTTATAACGCCATGAAGGGCGTCTTCGGCATTCCGTGTCCCAGGATAGGGGTAGCCAGCCTCAATCCGCATGGCGGGGAAGGCGGGCGGATAGGAAGGGAGGAGATAGATATCATAGCCCCTGCTGTTCGGGCTGCGAAAAGAAGATTTTCCGGAGTGGTCGGCCCTGTTTCATCGGAAGCCCTTTTCTATTCCGCTTATCGCGGAAAACTGGATTGCATTATAGCGATGTACCACGACCAGGGCCTTACGCCGCTCAAGATGATAGCGCGTGATGAGAGCATAAATGTGACCCTTGGACTTCCGTTCCCCAGGACTTCTCCCGGGCATGGTACGGCTTTCGACATAGCCGGAAAAGGGATCGCGGATGCGCGCCCAATGGAAGAATCGATAAAAGCGGCCGTTGCCATGTTCCTATCGAAGAGGTAGTGGTGATGTTGGACCTGCCGGAACTGAAATCGACCCTTAAAAAATACGGTATAACTCCCAAGAAGTTCCTGGGACAGAACTTCCTTGTGGACCGTGATGTTGTCGAGGACATAATAACGGTCTGCGGTTTCAAGAATTTAGATTGGGTCATGGAGATAGGCGCCGGCCTGGGGGCCCTTACGCGCAGGCTGGCCCGCGAAGTAAAACATGTCATAGCAATAGAGAAGGACAGGGGTGTCTGTCTGGCCCTGAACGATATACTCAAGGGTTTCGGTAATGTCAGGACGGTCTGCGATGATTTCCTGGAATTGGACCTCGGATCCGTGCTTGTCGAGGGCCCATCCAAGGTTAAAGCGATCGGCAACCTTCCGTATTATATAACTACCCCAATAATCGAGCGGCTTATTGAGAACCGGAACAATTTCGAGACGGTGTTTGTCATGGTACAAAAAGAGGTTGCAGAAAGGATATGTGCCGGCCCCGGGGGCAAGGACTACGGTTCGCTTTCCGTATACGCGCAGTTCTACTCCAGGCCGCGTATCCTGCTTGAGATAAACAGGCACTCTTTCTATCCGCAGCCCGAGGTCGATTCTTCTTTCCTTGAACTTGATTTGCTTCCCAGGCCTTCGGTAAAGGTCAACGACGAAAGCAGGTTCTTTGCCGTTGTAAAAGCCGGGTTCGGCCAGAGGAGGAAGACGCTGTTGAACTCATTGCTGTCTAGCGAGGCCATAGACCTTGATAAACCGGCGTTATCGGCGCTGCTCATGCGTTTGGGAATAGACCCCGGTATCCGCGCGGAACGGCTTTCACTCCCGCAGTTCGCCGCCATATCGGACGCCATCTGGCCGTAGATTGACTTTACCGGTCACTTGTGATAATTTAATTAAACGAGATGAGCATAAAAGAAGATAAGATAAAGTATGTTGCGCGGCTTGCGCGGCTCAAGCTTACCGACGAAGAGGTCGCCCTCTTCGCTCGCCAGCTTGACGGTATACTCGGTTATGTCGATAAGCTCAACGAGCGCCTCGACGTAGCCAAGGATGCAGTCCCGATGAGCCACCCCCACGCCGCCTCAAATCCTTTCAGGGAGGACGAGGTGCGCGGATCGGCCTCGAGCGAAACCGTTCTTGCGAATGCCCCGCAGAAGAAAGGCGATTTCTTTAAAGTCCCCAGGATAATAGAAGAATAACTGGCATACATGGAAAATCTATATTCCTTTACCGCATGCGAACTGCTTGACCTTCTGGACAGGAAATCCGTAAGACCGGAAGAGATAATAGATTCGATCTATTCACGCTCGCAGTCCGTGGACGCCAAGATAAAAGGTTATATACGCCTGGACAGGGATGCCGCAATAGGCCGGGCTTCTCGCTTGCCTGCATCAGGAAGGCTAAGGGGCGTTCCTGTAGCGATAAAAGACAATATCTGCATAGAAGGTGAACTTACCACCTGCGCTTCAAGGATCCTGGATGGCTTTAAACCGCCTTACGATGCTACCGTAATAGATAAGCTCAAGTCCGAAGGGGCGGTTATATTCGGCAGGGCCAATATGGACGAATTCGCGTTCGGCTCCTCTTGCGAGAACTCCGCTTATTTCCCCACTTTGAACCCCTGGGATGTTTCCAGGATACCCGGAGGTTCGAGCGGCGGTTCCGCTGCTGTGGTAGCTGCGGATGAGGCGATAGTGGCACTGGGTTCGGATACGGGAGGCTCAATAAGGCAACCGGCCGCATTGTGCGGTGTCGTTGGAATGAAGCCTACTTACGGCAGGGTATCGCGTTATGGGCTGATAGCTTTTGCATCAAGCCTGGACCAGATAGGCCCACTGGCCAAAGATGTACGCGACGCCGCCCTGATGCTCGGTGTTATAGCCGGTTACGACCCCAAAGACTCCACTTCGGTCAATGTCCCGGTACCGGATTACGTTTCTTTCCTGGATGGGAATATAAAAGGCGCAAAGATAGGCATACCCACAGAATATTTTGTCGGCGGCCTCGACAGCGAGGTGGACTCGGCGATAAAACAAGCCATAGAGGTCTTCAAGGGAAAGGGCGCCCGCGTATCGGAGGTATCTCTGCCGCATACCGAATATGCGGTCTCAGTGTACTATATACTGGCTACAGCCGAAGCGTCTTCGAATCTTGCGCGTTTCGACGGGGTACAATACGGATACCGTTGCAAGGATCCCGTGAACGTCCTGGACATGTACGAGAGGACCCGCGGCGAAGGTTTCGGCGCAGAGGCTAAGCGCAGGATAATACTGGGTACTTATGTCCTTTCCAGCGGATATTACGATGCTTATTATCTTAAAGCGCAGAAGGTCCGCAGGCTTATCAAGGAAGATTTCGAGAAGGTATTTAACGCGGGCTTTGATTGCATACTGACCCCCACATCCCCGACCCCGGCTTTTAAGTTAGGAGAAAGGGCGGCTGACCCGTTGTCTATGTACCTTTCGGATATATTCACGATATCCGTAAACCTTGCCGGAGTCCCGGCCCTGTCGCTGCCGTGCGGTTTTACCGGAAGCGGCCTGCCAATCGGCATGCAGCTGATAGGCGGTTTCTTCGAGGAAGGTAAACTTTTCAGGATGGCGCATGCTTATGAGAGCAGCACCGACTGGCACAAGAGGAGCCCGCAGCTTTGATGGACTACGAACCTGTAATAGGGCTTGAGGTACACGTACAACTTAAGACATCGTCGAAGATGTTCTGCGGCTGTACGACCGAATTTGGCGGTTCTCCCAATTCGCACACGTGCCCTGTCTGCCTGGGTTTTCCCGGTGTCTTGCCGGTGCTTAACAAGAAAGCCCTTCTGCTTGCCGTAAGGGCTGCGCTTGCCGTCGGCTGCAGGATATCGGGTGAAGTCAAATTCCACAGGAAGAACTATTTCTATCCGGACCTTCCGAAAGATTACCAGATATCCCAGTATGACGAACCCCTTTCGGAGAACGGGAAGATAGAGATAATGTCCGGGGGTACCGCAAAGACGATACGCGTAAAAAGGGTCCATATGGAGGAAGACGCCGGAAAGCTCATCCACGAAGAGGGGGAGAATTCGAGCCTTGTCGATTTCAACCGTTCCGGGATGCCCCTGCTTGAGATAGTCAGTGAACCCGATATCAATTCCCCTGACGAAGCGTATCAGTATCTTACTAACCTCAAACTGCTGTTAAAATATCTGGATGTATCTGATTGCGACATGGAAAAAGGCAGCTTACGCTGCGACGCCAATATATCTTTAAGGCCTAAGGGGGATAAGGGCCTGGGTACGAAGGCCGAGGTCAAGAACATGAACTCTTTCAAGGGCGTTAAGGCAGCGCTTGAATTTGAGATAGGCAGGCAGTCGGGGTTGCTTGATTCCGGAGAAAGGATAGTCCAGGAGACCAGGCTTTGGGACCCCGAAAAGAACATCACCATTTCAATGCGCTCTAAGGAAGAGGCTCATGATTACAGGTATTTTCCCGAACCGGACCTTGTGCCTTTTGCTCTGGACGGCAATGTTGCAAAAGCCCAGAAGGCCTCGCTTCCAGAATTGCCCAAGGCAAGGAAGGAAAGGTTCATGAATTTGCTCGGTCTTCCCGATTATGACGCCGAGGTGTTGACGCAGGAGAAGGAGAACGCCGATTATTTTGAAGAATGCCTGAAAAATTATGATAAGCCGAAGACGGTCTCCAACTGGATGATGGGGGATATATCGGCGTATTTGAATTCCAGGGCGATGTCCATAACCGCTATTAAGATGAAACCTGCTTCGCTGGCCGGGCTGCTTAAAGAGATAGACTCCGGGAAGATAAGCGGAAAGATGGCGAAGGAGATAATCCCGGAGATGTGCGATACAGGGAAAGAAGCTTCCGTGATAATATCGGAAAAAGGGCTGTCCCAGATCTCCGATGTCTCGGAACTCGAGAAGTTCGCCGATGAGGCCATAGCAGAGAACTCCAAGACGGTAGAGGATTTTATGAAGGGCAAGGATAGCGCGCTGATGTTCCTGGTCGGGCAGGTCATGAAGAAGACCAGAGGCAAGGCAAACCCGGCCATGGTCAATGAAGTTTTGAGAAAAAGGCTTGCAGGCAAAAAATAAACGGGGAAGGAGAAGAGATGTTCAAGAAGAGATTTTTATTGCTGGTGCTGGCTGCGGCTATTGTCGTCCCGGGTTTTGTTTATTCTGCTACGGCGGAGAAGGCTAAGGAAGAGACCCAGGGTAAGGCACAGGATAAGCCAGAGGATATATATAAGCAGCTTGAGCTGTTTTCGGATGTCCTGACCCTGGTGCGTTCCGAATATGTAGACAATGTCAAATCTAAAGACCTTATATATGGCGCCCTCAAGGGTATGATACAGTCCCTTGATAAGTACAGTGAATTCATGGATCCCGAGACCTATGCGGAGATGAAAGTCGAGACCGAGGGTGAGTTCGGGGGCATTGGTATCGAGATAGCCATAAAGGACGACCTGCTTACTGTCATAGCTCCTATAGAGGACACCCCGGCATTCAAGGCAGGGGTCAAGTCCCAGGACAGGATAGTCAAGATAAACAACGAGATAACCAGGGGTATAACGTTGCTTGAAGCGGTAAAGAAATTACGCGGTAAGCCGGGGACTTCCGTTACTATAACGGTCCTGAGAGAAGGCGAAGGCAAAATACTCGATTTCAGTATAACGCGGGATACCATAAAGGTAAAGTCCATAAAAGAAGCGAAGGTGCTTGAAGACAAGATCGGCTACATAAAACTTAGCGTTTTTCAAGAACGTTCGGCCAAGGATCTTGAGGAGGCGCTTGCGGACCTCGAAAAGCAGGGTATAGACAGTCTTATCCTTGACCTCAGGAATGACCCTGGCGGGCTCCTTAATGTGGCTGCCGATGTCGCAGGCAAATTCCTGCCCGCCGGCGAGCTTATAGTATATACTAAAGGAAGGGACGGCAAACAGGCCATGGAGTTCAGGGCTAAAGACAAGCACCCAAGGACGGACATGCCTATGGTTGTCATAGTAGACCAGGGTTCGGCTTCAGCTTCGGAAATAGTGGCCGGGGCCATGCAGGACTTGAAGAGGGCCATAATAGTAGGTGTAAAAAGCTTCGGCAAGGGATCGGTGCAGACGGTAATACCCTTGTCCGACGGTTCTGCCGTAAGGTTGACCACCAGCAAATATTATACCCCCAACGGGCGTTCCATACACGGGCAGGGCATAATCCCGGATCTTGTTATAGAGCGTGAACAGCTTAATAAGCAGGAGGCTGAAGGCAAGAAAAATCCCGATGAGGTATTCGATAAACTGGAGCAGGAGAAAGGCGCGCCGACATCCAAGAAAGCCGATTATGACAACCAGCTGCAAGGCGCCATTGATGCAATAAAGACCATGAAGATATATAAAACCTTTGCTGCGAAAAAATGAAAAAAATAAAAAAAATAAGATCGTCCCATATAGTGGTAGTTGTTGCAACCGTAATAACCGCCATGTATATTTACGGTGTTATATCCGGGTTTTTGGAATCCCGTCCGCTGTATAAGGTGGTCGGGAAGGAACTTGCGTCCTCCAAGGTCTCTTCCAGGGACATGGTCGGAAAGTTCAGGCATGTATATACGGAGAGGCGTTATTGGGTAAAAGATGATTTCAAGTTTGCCGACTTCCGCCGTTCTCTCGAGAAATCGCTGAGAAAGAATGGTTTCGATATAAGAGGCGAGGTCAGGGGAATAAGGGAAGTTTCCGTAAAAGGCAAAGAACAGGCGAGGGAGGAAGTCTCATATATAATCACCGAACGTAATTCGGATATCCCCGTGCTGCGCCTGACCCTTATACACAAGCTTGCCGCCCAAGCCGCTCTTCCTGTTGCCCCGGTCTTGCCGGCGGTTCCGCCGAAAGAGAAGTTCCCTAAACTTGCCATAGTCCTGGATGACTGGGGCTACAGTGCAAGGAACCTGCAGGGTCTGATGAAGATAAATGAACCCGTTACCCTTTCGATATTGCCTTCCCTTCCTTATTCGGCCGAGATTGCGCGGAAGGCCAAGGAGAAAGGGTTCGAGATCATCGTGCATATGCCCATGGAACCGAAAGCCAAGATGAGGCTTGAGACCCTTACGCTGCTTACTACCATGAGTGACGATCAGATAAGGGCGACTTTCAATAAAGCTTTGGCCAGTGTCCCGTATGCCGTCGGAGCTAACAACCACGAGGGCTCCAAGGCCACGGAAGACCCGCGGCTTATGGGCGTCTTCCTGGAAGAGCTGAAGAAGAGGGACATGTTCTTTCTGGACAGTCTTGTAACCAATGATTCTACCGGGGAATACATTGCCAAAAAGATAGG
The DNA here is from genome assembly GCA_002421665.1 of Candidatus Omnitrophica bacterium UBA6215. Taxonomy (GTDB): domain Bacteria; phylum Omnitrophota; class Gorgyraeia; order Pluralincolimonadales; family Pluralincolimonadaceae; genus UBA6215. The sequence continues at coordinate 145,727 of DISH01000006.1, read as the reverse complement.
CGTAAGGTTCGCGAAGAGGTCGATATTCCTTGATAATGAAAGTAATGAGAATTATATAAGGGCCCAGTTCGAGAAAGCCGTCAGCGCAGCCATTAGGAACGGCAGCGCTGTGGCTATAGGCCATGACAGGCCCAATACCATTACCGTGCTCGGGCAATTGATGCCTACCCTCAAGGCAAGAGGCGTGGAGGCCGTGCCCGTTTCGGAGTTGGCGGAATAATCCATGCTTGTATTAGGTATCGAGACATCGTGTGACGAGACCGGTGCCAGTGTAGTAAAGGACGGAAGGCGGATATTATCCAATACAGTTGCCTCGTCCCTGGAGTTCCATAAGAAATATGGCGGAGTGGTCCCTGAGATAGCTACCCGTTACCACGTGGAAGTGATAGATTATGTTGTAAGGGACGCGCTCGATACCGCCGGTATCCGCCCTCGCGATGTAGATATGATAGCGGTTACAAAGGGTCCCGGCCTGGTAGGAGCCTTGCTTGTAGGTGTTTCTTTTGCCAAGGCGCTCGGCCATTCCCTTAACGTCCCGGTAATAGGGGTCAACCACCTGTGGGCCCATTTGTATTCCGGGCTCGTAAGCCGCCCTGACATAAAGTTCCCTTTTATGGGGCTTGTTATATCCGGAGGCCATACCGGATTGGTCTTGTGCGGGGGCGTGGGGAGCTTCAAGCTTTTGGGGCAGACAAGGGATGACGCCATCGGGGAAGCTTTCGACAAAGTTGCAAAAGTCCTGGGTTTAGGGTATCCGGGAGGTCCCGCAATAGAGAAGGCTGCCGTGAACGGGGATCCCCGTTCGGTTAAGTTTAAGGTCCCGTTTCTCGGAGAAGATTCATACGATTTCAGTTTCAGCGGGCTAAAAACGGCGGTATTATATCATACGAAAGGCCGCAAGCCCGGGGTCAAAGAGATATCGGATATCGCCGCAAGTTTCCAGAGGATAGCCGTTGAGTATGTGGTTGAGAGGGCTGTATATGCCTGCCTGAAGGAAAAGGCGGATGTGCTTATAGCGGGCGGGGGGGTCAGCGCCAACAGGCTTTTGCGCTCAAGGCTTTCCGAGGCAGGTGAAGAGAGCGGTATAGACGTTGTGTTCCCGGAGATGAAGCTTTCACTGGACAACGGCGCGATGATCGCGGCGGCCGGATACATGTTATACATGAAGAGGATAAAGTCCGTTATGGACCTAAAGGTCCGTCCGGACCTGGCCGTCTGAACAGGACAGGAGAAGAGGCTATGCTTTCCGATTACGAGATGATCATACGGTTATGTCTTGCCGCTTTTCTGAGCGGGTTGGTGGGATATGAGCGCGAGATACACGGGAGGCTTGCGGGTTTCAGGACCCATATACTCGTAGGCGTGGGTTCTACCCTTATAATGCTGACATCCATGCATATATTCGATATATACAGGGGGCTTTCTACCCCCGATCCTGGCCGGATAGCCGCGCAGGTAGTAAGCGGCATAGGTTTTCTGGGTGCCGGTACCATAATCAGGTTCAAGGCATCGGTAAGAGGGCTTACGACCGCCGCAAGCCTTTGGACCGTGGCAGGTATAGGCCTTGCAGTCGGCGCCGGGGTTTTTGCTCCTGCGGCCGCCGCTACAGCCATAGTGCTTGCCACTCTCTTTTTCCTCAACAGGGTGGAAAAGATAATGATACGCAAGGATTGGTATAAATCGCTCGAGATAGAGGTCCCGGGCGGGGTTGTCAGGTTAGAGGAGATACGCGACGTACTTTCGGAATATGATATTGAGATAAAGGATTTTGACGCCAAAAGGATACAGGGTTGCGAGGGGATGGTCCTAAGGATAAACCTCAAGCTTTTAAGCAACGAATATGATAATGAGATAATCTCCAAGATACGCCAACTCAAGGGCGTGGCAAGGGCGGACTGGAAGGTAATGTCGGATATCTAAAAAGATATCCGATAACGGAAAGGGGGGTGCTTGGCGATGATAGGCAAGAACAAGAAGGTGGAAGAGAAGGTATTGGACGTAGACGCCAGCATGCAAGGCACCATGTCGTTCAAAGACCCCGTGAACCTGCAGATAAACGGCAGGTTCGAAGGTACCCTGGACACGAAGGGGACTTTGACCATAGGAGAGAAGGCTTTCGTCAATGCCAATATAACCGGTGACGAGATCACGATAGCCGGCCGGGTAACGGGCGAAGTGATCGCGAAGAAATCCCTGAAGCTTATTTCACCAGCCAGGGTGGACGGCAATATACGCACTCCCCTCCTTGAGGTGGGCAAGGGTTCCGTCTTGAACGGGAACTGCCAGATGACTTCCGGGATAAAGAGCGTTTCCCAATCCGGAGCGCAGTTGATGGATACGGATGAGGTCGCCAGGTATCTGGAAGTGGATGTCTCCGTCGTGTCGGATTGGGCGTCTAACGGAAAACTTCCGTCTATCAGGGAAGGCGATAAACTTCATTTTGACAAAGCGAAAATAGATGAATGGATCAGCTCGGAGAGAATTAAATAGAGCTCCGGACGGGAAAAGCGACCGCGAAAGGCTTATAACCATCGAGGAAGCTGCAAGCATACTCGAGTTGGACGAGGAAGATGTAAAGTCTTTTGTGGCCGAAGGCAAGATCCCGGCCTACAGGATAGGAGGGGAGTTCGTAAGGCTCAGGAAGGGGCAGGTCGCGGCCCTTAAGAGCCGCCTTAAGGTGCTAAAACACCAGTCCGTCCCCATCTACCATCTCTCCCCGACGAGTGAGCCCGAAAGCAGGCAAAGGTATTCGCTTTTCGATAAAGTCAGGGATTTTGTTTATCTGAACGATTTCTATATCCTCGTCTTTATCCTGATAGTGCTTTTGACGGTGTTCATTATTACCAGGAAATAGTTGAAGTAAATACAAAATGTGGTAATATAAGGGTAAAGCTTGGGTTGTTTGAGGACAAGGTGAAAACTGTTTCTCCGGAGCATGGTGATTGCGCCGCGTCCGCGGCGCTCGTGAAATATAAGGGGGAGAGAGTCGGGCTTTGATCAATAGAAGCAGGCTTATAGGCGAATACCTCAAGTCGATAGGGATACTTGACGAATCCCAATTAAAGAGTGTCCTGAAATCGCAGCTTGATTCCGGAAACCGTCTTTCCGATATCCTCAACGGCATAGGGTTCCTCCAGACCGAACAGCTCAGAGATCTTATAATCCAGGAGTTTTCCCTTGTCCGCGCCCCTATATTCGATATGGAAATCCCCTTCGATATCCTTTCCAAGGTAAAACCGGCATTAGCATACCGCCACAAGTTGGTTCCCATCAAATTCGAGAATGATATCCTGACCATTGCAACGGATGATCCCATTAACCTTCTGGCCCAGGACAACCTTGAAACGTTTATAGGCTCGAAGATCGATTTTGTTTTTAGCTCCGAATCGAACATAAACATAGCGCTTGAGAAACATTACGGAGGAAGCAAGAACATACTGGATGCCGTTGCGCAGAAACAGGACGACAACGCGACGGTATCTTTTAAAGGCGTCGCGGCTGAAGTCGTGAAAGAAGAAGAAAAGGATGAAGCGCCCATAATAAAGCTTGTTACCCAGATAATATCCGAAGCCGTAAAGAACCGCGCTTCCGATATACATGTTGAGCCGCTTGAAGACAAGTTCCGCGTGAGGTACAGGATAGACGGCGTATTGCACGAAGTTCCCGGCCCCCCGAAACAGCTGCAACCTTCCATATTGAGCCGTCTTAAGATCATGGCGGGCATGAATATAGCCGAGAAGCGCCTGCCGCAGGACGGCAGGATAAGGATACAAGGCATGGGCAAGGACCTTGACCTGCGCGTCTCCACGCTTCCGGCTATATACGGGGAGAGCGTGGTCATGAGGATCCTCGATAAGTCCAGTTTTATGCTTGGCCTTGCCGAGCTCGGGTTCCTCCATGAGGATGCAGAGACTTTCGAGAAACTGATACACCTGCCGTACGGCATGTTGCTTATTACGGGCCCTACCGGAAGCGGAAAGACAACGACGCTTTATGCGGCCCTTAGCTATATAAATAAACCCAATAAAAAACTTATAACGGTAGAAGACCCGGTCGAGTACCAGATCTCGGGCATAAATCAGGTCCATGTACGGCCCTCGATAGGACTCACCTTCGCCTCGGGATTAAGGACCATGCTCAGGCAGGCGCCCGATGTAATAATGGTCGGCGAGATCCGTGATTTTGAGACCGCGTCTATAGCCATACAGGCTGCCCTTACGGGGCATCTTCTTTTCAGTACTCTGCATACCAACGATGCCGCCGGCGCATTTACCCGGCTCATAGATATGGGTGTAAAGTCATATCTCGTCAGCTCTACGGTCCAGGCGGTCATGGCCCAGAGGCTTGTGCGCAAGATATGCCAGAACTGCAAGGAGCCCTATAAACCTTCCTACGAAGAATTGTATCTCCTGGGACAGAAGTCCGGCGACCCGAAGGCCGTCGAAGAAATGCAGCTGTTCAGGGGTAAAGGATGCAAAATGTGTAATTATACCGGATACAAAGGAAGGATCGGAATATTTGAGCTGCTGGTCAATAATGACGAGATACGCGAGATGATAGTAAAAAGGCTTTCTTCGCAGGAGATAAGGGAAGCCGCTCGCCGCAGCGGCATGAAGCTCCTGAGGGAAGACGGCCTTAATAAGGTAAGGGAAGGCATAACGACGATTTCTGAGGTCGTGCGCATCACGCACGGCTATGAGGAGTAATATAGGTATGGCTGCCGAAAAAGAGCAACCTAAACAGGAAAAATACAAGCGGATAGGCCAGCTTCTCCTTGAGAAGGGGATGATAAACGAACGCCAGCTCGAGCAGGCTCTGGAAGAGCAGAAGCTTACCGGCAAGCTTCTAGGAAGGATATTCGTCGATATGGGTATCGTCAAGGAAGACGATATCCTGCAGCTGCTGGGGGCGCGGTCCGGGTTCTCTGTGGTCAGGCTCAAGGACATGAAGATCCCTAAGGAGGTCATTGACAAGGTCCCGGCTTCCGTTGCGAAGATATATACCATCCTCCCGGTTTCTGTTGAAGGCAACCAGCTTTCGATAGCCATAGCGGACCCGCTAAATGTAGCCGCTTTTGACGACCTGAGGTTTACCCTCGGGATGAACATAAAGGGTGTGGTTGCCAGCGACGAGGAGATAAAGGAGCAGATACAGAGGTATTACGGTTCCGAGGGCGAGACGATACAGGACGTCCTCGGCGTCTTTGGCGAGAAGATGGAGCTTGTCCCTGAGGGAGAAGAGATAAATGACATAGCTACACTCCAGGAGCTTGCTTCACGCGCCCCCGTAATCAAGCTCCTTAATATGATACTTCTCCAGGGGGTCAGGGAGAAGGCATCCGACATACATTTCGAGCCTTTCGAACAAGATTACAGGATAAGGTACAGGGTGGACGGCGTCCTTTACGAGGTAGCCAGGCCTCCGAAGAACCTTAGCCTCGGCCTGTCATCCAGGATAAAGGTCATGGCGAACCTTGATATAGCCGAGCGCCGCCTTCCGCAGGACGGGCGCATCATGGTCACGATAGAAGGCAAGAGCGTGGACCTGCGTATATCTACTTTGCCTACGATATTCGGTGAGAGCATCGTCATGAGGGTCCTCGACAGGACGACGGTAAGCCTTTCCATAGACGAGGTCGGGATGCTCGATGAAACCAAGAAGAGGATAAGGAGCATAATAGTCAAACCCAACGGCATATTCCTTACTACCGGGCCGACCGGTTGCGGCAAGACCACTACATTATATGGATGCATGAGGGAGATAAACAAAATAGAATATAAAGTTATCACGACCGAGGATCCTGTTGAGTACGACCTTAAGGGTGTAATACAGGTCCCGATAAATGCTAAGATAGGCCTTACATTCGCCACGTCCCTTCGCCATATATTAAGGCAGGATCCCGATATAATAATGGTAGGCGAGATAAGGGATGCCGAGACCGCACAGATAGCGATACAGGCTTCCCTTACCGGACATTTGGTCTTCTCTACGTTGCATACCAACGACGCAGCAGGAACCATCACGAGGTTGATCGATATGGGCGTCGAGCCATTTCTCGTGACTTCCACGCTTGAAGCGGTGCTCGCCCAGAGGCTTGTGCGCAAGATATGCCAGAACTGCAAGGAAGAGTATATCCCGGAACCCGAACTGATATCCGACCTGGGGCTGGCGCCCGAAGAAGCGAAAAACAGGAAATTTTACAGGGGCACAGGTTGCGTGAAATGCAACAATTCGGGTTACAAAGGCAGGACGGGTATATACGAACTCCTTGTATTGAACGAGAAGATAAGGCAGCTTGTGATAGAAAAGGCGCATACAGCCCTTATAAAGAAAGCTGCTATTGAGAACGGCATGAAGACGCTCCTGGACGACGGCCTGGAAAAGATAAACGCCGGGGTCACAACCGCAGAAGAGGTGCTAAAGGAGGCTCAATCTTCCGTAATGTAGTTTTTTGAGCCTTTGACAAAGACCTTTGTATAAGGTATATTTATAATATAGAAGGGGGAGATAAAATTAATGGCCATCTTCAATTACGTCGCTATAGACAAGGACGGCAAGGAGAGTAAAGGCAGGCTCGAGGCTTCCGGCAATCAGGATGCCATGGAGCAGATGCGCCAGAAGGGCCTTTATCCCATAAGTATCAATGAAGAGAAGGATAAAAATGACGGATCTCCCTTAAGGAACAGGGAGATACCCGGCGGCCCCAAGCCGGCGAAATCAGCTTTAAGCCTGTCTTTCGGAGGTGTCAGCGCCAAGCAGATAACCGTGTTTACCAGGCAGCTGGCTACCCTTATAGGTTCCGGTCTGCCCCTTGTCCGCGCCTTGTATGTCCTTGAAAGGCAAGAGAAGTCGGGGATATTGAAGACTACTATCCGCGGGCTTGCCGAGCAGGTTGAAGGCGGCAGCTCTTTTTCCGAAGCGCTTTCAAAATTCCCCAAGGCGTTCCCGCCCCTGTATGTAAATACGGTAAAGGCGGGTGAAGCCGGCGGTGTGCTCGAAGTGGTACTTACCCGTCTTGCGGAGTTTGCCGAAAAATCCCAAAGATTGGAGGGAAGGATAAAATCGGCCATGGTCTATCCCGCCCTCGTTCTTACCATGGCTCTATCGGTACTGGGTTTTCTTATAACGTTTATCGTCCCCAAATTTTTGCAGATATTCAAAGAAATGAACGTAGAACTTCCGGTAATGACCAAAGTCCTCCTTGTGGTCAGCGATTTTGCGAGGAGCAGATGGTATATCGGCATAGGCTTAGTAGTATTACTCATCGTCCTATGGAATGTCCTATACAGTTTGCCTGTGACAAAACTTCTGATTGATAAGGGTAAGTTGGAGATACCGGTAATGGGCCAGTTGTTAAGGAAGATTGCCATCGCCCGTTTCTCCAGGACGCTCGGAACGCTGTTGTCAAGCGGTGTGCCTATATTGCAATCCCTTATGGTCTCGAAGGACACTACCGGCAATGAGGCGATGGCCCGTTCCATAGTGGTGGTACACGATGCGGTAAGGGAAGGGGAGACGATAGCCAAACCCCTGCTTAAGGCAGGGCTCTTCCCGGCGATGGCCGTTAACATGATCTCCGTAGGGGAGGAGACAGGTGCCTTGGACCAGATGTTGTTGAAGGTCGCAGATGTATATGATGAAGAGGTCGATGTCACTGTAACGGGTTTGATGTCGTTGCTAGAGCCGTTTTTGATCATCGGGCTGGGTATGATAGTCGGGTTCATAGTAATAGCCATGTTCTTGCCGCTCTTCCAGCTCGTAACAGCTTTAGGAGGTGGTTAATATGGTTAGGACGAACAGGAAGAAAGGTTTCACCATAATAGAACTTGTGGTCGTCATGACTATAATATTGCTGTTGGCGGGATTGGTGGCGGCGGCCGCCCAGACCGCAAGGCAGAAGGCGATGATAGCCCGCACAAAGGCGATGATAGCCGCGATAGAGACCGGTATTGGGATGTTCCAGGCTGATCTTGGCGGTTATCCGCGAAGCGGCAATACTAACTTGTATAACTGCCTTGTGAACAATACCGGTAACTATGTTATAGGTACCGGTACTTACACGCTTCCTACTACCAACTGGTCGGGACCTTATATGACATTCAAGGACAATGACCTTACCGGAGGCAGCACGATAATCGATGCCTGGGGCACGGCATTGACTTATACTAATCCCGATACTTCAGGGCACGGCGGTTATTACGTCGATATTATTTCGTATGGTCCGGACAGGGTGGTCGGAGGCACGGACAACGTAACGAACTGGACCAGATAAGCCGGGCCGGTAAAAGCGAGGGCGCAGCGTGAAGAGGAGCGGATTTACCCTCATCGAAATAATCATCTCTCTTTCTATCCTCGCGATAGGGCTGGTGGGGATACTGTCCCTTTTCCCGATAGGTTTCGATTCCGCCCGAAGGTCGGTAAGCGCCACCCAGGCCACGATATTCGCCCACGAGCATTTTGAACGGATAAGGAACAACGGTTTTCCCAGTCTCGGCACTACCTCAGGCACGTTCACAGATCCCGCATATACCTGGACCCAGACGGTCTCGACTACCTCCGTGGATAATTTAAGGCAGGTGATCTGCACTGTCGGCTGGGGGCAGGGCAATAAGAGTTTTCAGAGAGGTTTTACCATAAATGTCGCGGACAGGTAAGAATTTAAAGGCCTGCAGGGCAGGACTCACCCTTGTGGAGATACTGGTAGTTTCTGTTATCTTCTCTATAGTTGTTCTATCGCTGTTCACGGTCTTCAGGGGGGCCCTCGATTCATGGCGTAAATCCGAGACATTGCTGGATATATACCAGAATGCCAGGTTCGCGCTGGAACTTATGCGCAAGGAGATACCCTCTGCCGTACTCTACCAGAAATCGGATAATACCGGCTATTGGACAAAGTTCCAGGGCAACGACAAGGGCGGCACCTATATAATTAAATCCGGTTCTGTCGCCGATGAGTTGTTCCTTGTGGCGCCGGTTGAAGATAACCCCGGTATGCAGGACCTGTGCGAAATAGGTTACTGGCTTCGTGACGATAACTGCCTAATGAGGCATTTCGAATATTTTAATGGCAGCACGGTCCCGGTGGTATACGATTTTTCAAACAACAGTTCAGGGACTTTTTCCGATGATATCATAGCGCGCAATGTTACGGACTTGCAGTTCACATATTATTATAAGTCCGCCGTCGGGGGGCTTCCGGCAACGACGGCGAGCGAGTGGAATTCCGGACTGGACCTCCTTGATGGAAGCCCCAGCCAGAATTATGACGACGGGAACAACGCGAAGGTCCCGGATGGTTTGCCCAACGCGGTAGCGGTTTCAATAACGATACAAAGCCGCGACGGGAGCCAGAAGAGGACTTTTACGGATTTCATACGCGTACAGTAGAGGTATAGAGTGGATAAGGCGGTCTTAAAACAAAAGAAAGGCGTTGCCCTTATAATAGCCGTAGGCATACTTGCGCTCGTGGCTATGATAGCCACGAGTTTCGCCATAAACATGCAGATGGAGTATAAGGCAGTCCAGAATTTCGTCAACCAGACCCAGGCTGAGGAGATGGCTCGGGCAGGCATCGACCGCGCTGTTGCGGAAATACGCAGCTGGGCGGCAAGTAACGGTTACAGCGCGCTAATGGCTGATATAGCGGCAAATTATTCTTCTCCCGGTACCGAGGTAGACCTTCCGGGAGGGAGCTGCCAGGTTTATGTCGAAAGACAGGACCAAGTGATCAATATCAACAATATCGACGAGACCGATTACCCGTGGATCGAAACGCTTGCTGCCGCAGGCCTGAGCTATGACGATATTGCGAAGATAATCGATTATGTCGACCAGGACTCCAGCGCAACGACGCAGCTGCTGACCTCTACGGGTCGTGTCTCGGCAGCCGGCGACGAGACAAACGCCAAGAATGCGCCCTTTGCCACTATAGAAGAGGTTCGTCTGGTCCTCAAGGATGACGGGAAATACAATAGCATAAAAGGCCTCATTACGATATATGCGCCGTTAATACAAGGCGGCCTGATATGCAAAGGTTATACTAACAGCAGGGAGACCTGGAGCAGGGACACCATACTTTCCCTCGATTATTATTCAGGAAAGGTCATAGATCTGGGTGCTATGAAAGAGGCGAAGGCTGCTGCTTCGAGCCCATACCCGCCTTCAGGGACTTTCCCGGGGACAGACGGAGATAATTCGGGGTGGGCAGAAGCGCATGACGCGGAATTTTCCGGGGGATATGTCATAACCGACTGGCAAAATAAATACGGGATGGAACGCTATGGCATGGTATTTACGGGTTTCATCTATATCCCCGATAACAAGATAAACCAGGACATAACGTTCAGGATGCGCAGCGAACAGGGATGCAGGCTTTTTATAGACGGGAGGCAGCTTATAGCGGATTGGACGGAGAGGTCTATGGGCACCTGGAGTTCCGGAGCGCTTACCAGCGGTTCCGTGAAGTTTACCCGCGGAGGGTGGCATCCGATAAGGTTCGATTTCTACAATTATGAGAACCAGAATACCTTGGAACTGAAATGGAATGCCCTTGGCGCGGAAGATTATGTCCCAGCCGATTATTTTGCTTACCTGCCTACTTCGTATTACGGCAGGATACTTGATAAATGGACCACATCAGACCGCGTTCCCGCATCGACCCTTGGCGCGGATTACAATTCCGGGGGGATAATCAAAATAGTGGCTACGGGTAAAGCGAAGAGGGCGGATGGCTCCACGCTTGCCGAGAGGCAGATGGTATCCGTCGTGGAAGTTTTTAATACCATGACGCAGACTACCAGGGCCGAGTTTTATGCAGCTTGGTTCTCGGATTACGGAGATCTGAGCGATGGCGAGGTCAGGAACGTAACCTGGCTGGACTCCTGCCCTATAAGCGCCGACTCGTGGAACGGTTCCTGCATGGCATGGGAGACCTCCGGTTATACGAAATGTTATGATTCTGTCAAACTCGGTTATTGGGATGATTTTGATGACGATGTAGCCTACAGTGTCGTAACATGGAGAGGCGGATATCTGGCCAAGATCACGGGAGTCACGCCTGCCGTAAGTTATACTTTTCCGGATGGCAAGACTTTCGACATCCCTACCGATGTGATCTGGGGAACTGATTCGAGATGGGACCTGAGTTTCGGCGATACCTCCCTAAGGCAGGGTTTTGACGGAACGTACAGCTTGAGGCTTGATATGAAAGGTTATTATACCGATATCGTGGAAGGAACCACAGTCCAGCGTTATCCCGAAGAGAGGAGCGCAGAAGTCAACGGCAATTATTACGCCCCAAGCGCCGAGTTGGGATATGATATATTTGCCAGATGTTATGTCTATGATGACGGCCAGCAGCAGACCGGTAGCTGGGTATGGCATAAACCCCCGAGCAAGCGCCTGACGAACCCGGGACAGCCCACCCCCGCTTACAGTCCTTCATGGTTAACAGGCTATCTCTTTCTTAAGGAGGAGCCTTACGAGGGGACCAAAGCCACCGGGGGCTATTATACCCTTGTGAAGGATGGCGATAACGATCTTTATTCGGTGGATATGAACGAGACTAATTTGCCCGGTAAAATCGTAGGGAATGCGACATATGCGATATGGCCGGATGATTCCCGGTATTATATATTGGCAGCCGTGGGGGTAGGGACGTCTTACAGGCCCTATTATACTTATACCACTTCGGCGGGCTCCGGTTTCGTGCAGGGTGCTCTGCGCGTAGCCGGCAGTGCTTCAAAAGAAGGAGTGGTAAAATTAAGGGGCAATAACCTTTATTATGCCGATTTTACCCAGTTCTGGAGCACTCACGCGAATAATGCTTTCATAGAAGAGTTGGCAGAGAGGAATGCCGATTGGTGGGGTTCCGACTCAGAATGCGTCAACCAGTTCGATGACGTCAGGATCATATACCCGAAGGGGTATATCGTATCGGCTCCTTTGATCACGAAATTACCGACAGATAACACAGGGATATCATGGGATACCATAACATGGAATGCTATAATACCGACCAGCACATCGATAACCATGTATGCGAGGGCATCGTCCTCGGACAGCTTCGTCTCCACTTATGCAAGCGGAGACTCGGTCTCGGCTATCTCCGGGAGGAAGTTCCAGTATAAGGCCCTGTTGGCAACGAGCGCGCTTGATCCAAATGATTATTCGGCGAGCAGCGTGACCCCGGTACTTACGGATGTCACGGTTATCTACCATAAACCTTTTACAACGGTATTCTATCAACGATGAACCGGAAGATTATCGATATGGGTAAAATGCGTTTGTTGTCCGCTGTCCTGACGGGTTTTTTAGCGGTCAATGCGGTTTCTATTGCGGCGATCGCAGATAAATATACAATACGCGTTCCGGGTGACTGCAAGACGATAAAAGAAGCCTGCGAAAAGTCGCTGCCGGGCGATACGATATTTCTGGGCGAGGGGGATTTCTCTGCGGACGGCTCCACGATCTTCAAGGGTAATACCCGTTTGGCTGGACACGGAGCCGACAGGACGACAATTAAATTGGGCCGGGAAGGCCTGTCAATAGTTTCCGTTAACGGCAGTATAAACAACCTTACTCTGGAGGCCCTGACGATAGAAGTTGACGGATTTCCGCTGTCCGTCAATGGCATGAACGGCCTGAAGATGAAGAACTGCATATTGAGGGGGAAGAACCTATCCACGTGCCTGAAAATAAGCTCGGTGGAGAATGCGGTCATCTCGAACTGCGATATCATCAACGGCGGATACGGGCTGCAGCTTTGGCAGGGTCCCATAGACCTTACTATAAGGAATAGTATCTTCTATAATAACAGGGTAGGTATATTCGTGACAAAACCCCCCATTATGGCGAACCCAAATGACGTATCCGAGAAAGACGCGGCTAAATACTGGCAGAAACCCCGTGAAGATGTCTATCTTAAGCTGGAGTATAACATATTTTGGGATGTTAAGGATTTTATCGATTGCAAAAAGGGAGAGCATGACCTGATTTCGGATCCAAAATTCATGAACCCGTCCAAGGATGATTATAGCCTTAAAGCAGGCTCTCCATGTATAGATTCAGGGGACCCGGACAAGCAATATAACGACCCCGACGGTTCCCGCGGCGATATCGGTGCCTTTGCGGCGGGCAGAAGGAAATAAGCTGCGACGTAATGTTTTTATGCTGTTATGCCCTCGTGGGTATTTTTTACTCTTGAATTAACATTTTTTATAAGGTATATTTTTTGCGGCAATGACCAAAGACCTTATCAGAAGAAGAGACAATAAAGGCGTAGCTCTTATCGTGACGGTGGGAGTGCTTGCTCTCGTCGCGCTGATAGCCACCTCTTTTGCTTTTAATATGACTTTTGATCTCAAAGCATCGTCCAACCACATAGAGAATATGAAAGCCAAACAGGCCTCGGACGCCGGGATCAGCCTGGCAGTGGTGTATTTAAGGGAACTCTCCGCGAGCGATTTTATCGGGCTTCCGTCGGCTTCCTGCGACTGGAATTACACAAGCGCTTCCAACCCGTCGTTCGACCTTCGTGACGGGATAGCGGGCAACGGTACCAGCGGTTCTTTAGGTGATATCGGGAGGAACAGCATAGCCGTATATTCATTGAAGGTGACGGATACTGCTTCGCAGGTCAATGTAAACGATACGAACCCAAATTTAAGGACCATTCTTGGCAATCTTGCGGTCGTACTGGGCCTGGCCCGGGCAGATGGAGAGGCCATAGCCGATAATACCAACAGGCCGTTCGCTACCAAGGAAGAGGTAATGACATCTTCCGGATGGGATGCCTCAAAGTATGCCGTGGTCAGGGATTATATCTGTGTCTACGGGTACATAGATGAGAACAGCGAGGACAGCACTTCTCCGGGGATGACAGGCCCCGGAAGTTACCAGAGGAAAGCCCCCGTCAATATTAATACCGCCGGCCAGGAGGTTCTCCGGGCAGTCCTGATGGGAATAGTAACGGATGCGCAGGCATCGGCTCTTGCCGCTGCGATCGTGACACAACGTTCCTCTGTGCCTTTCAGGAGCTGGAACGGGACGGCTGCATCAGGGGGATTCGACGATTTTATAGATAATGTTTCCATAACCCCGTCCCTTAGTTCCATCGACAGGATAAATATAAAAGCCAATGCCAATCCCAACAGGGTGAAGCCTTCTTTGTATACCACGGATTTCTGTTTCAATCCCGGGGGCTACTTTGAAATATGTTCTACCGGGACTGTCGGTATAGATACGAATTCTGACGGCGATCTTTCAGACCCTGTTGACAGGACTGGTTCAGCGCAAGAGACCCTGGCGGTCGTAAAGATATTTGAAGTGGTCAGTTACACGACGAAGGAACAGTTCCGCGGAGAGGACGCGAACTATAACGGCCTGCTGGATCCGGGCGAGGACAAGAACGGCAACGGCGTCCTGGACCAGCCGGTTTTTTCAAGGGTAACCTGGCTGAATTCCTGTCCGGTGGTATCTACGGATGACCAGGGCCTTATCTACGCTTCTGATTACACAACCGTTCCCAATTCGCTCAAGCTTGGGTTCTGGGACAACTTTGACGAGGACAACGATAATACGAACAAGACCGGGTACAGCTGGTCGAATTGGCAGCAACAGAACGCCACGCTTTATATATCTGACAGCGATTCCGACGGGGACTGTGAGATGTGGGGGGAAGGATGGCCTAAGTTTGCATTGTCGGATAACAGCAGATGGACATTCGGCAATGCTTTTTCTTTCAGGGTGTCGCTGAGGCCTTCCCCGGGCGGCGACGGCTGGGAAGATACCGGACATGTTGATTTTACATGGGCGAACCAGGTCAAGGGAAAACTCTGGACACAGAACTGGGGTTTTGAATATTCCCCGAGAAGGGATATAACCCGGCCCGGCTGGACGGTCGAGCGTGACTCTGCGACGAACGAACCGGCGTCTTCCCGCGAAGGAAAGGATTTTGCGGACAGCAAGATATTGCTTCATATGTGGAATAACTCCCCGTCGCTTAGGAACGAACGCACATATAATATAGGTTACCTTTACGGCCTGTCCGATCCGCAGGTCAACCACTATTTCGACTATACCGTCTCATCCGGGGACCAGGGATTCGAACAATTCCACGGTGTCTGCCCCGTGAAGGAGACGCTTAAACTGGTGGTAAGCGCAACCCAGAGCCCGAATTACCGCGTCTACCTTGCCGTAGGCCAGGGTTGGCACAGGTATTATAATTTCAACAACGGATGGTTTCTCGGAAGCGTCGGTTTCAGCCCGGCGACAACGAACTATGTAATGATCCCGTTCCATAATGACGCCTCTAACGAGCTCAAGCGCGACCGTTACGGTTTTTGGACGATCAACAACAATGACTTGAACAACTGGCAGCTTACGCAATGGTATCCTGCGCTTTATGGCAACAATGCTTCGCCTAAATGGGATGAACTAAGGATAATACCGTCCTCGGGTTCTTATCGCTGTCCGAACATGATAACCTCCGAAAATGTCAGGTGGGGCACTATCTCATGGACACTGACTCTGCCCTCTACGGCCAGCGAAGTTTCAGAACGGGTGTCGATGCAGGTTGACAGGGGTATAGGCACCATCGGCGTTTCAAAGGATGGTCCGATAGGAGGCGTGTCTTCCGGCGCAGCTTTTATAGCGACGTTATCAAGTTCCGATGCCGGCTACGCGGAGACCCCCGTCCTGGAAGATGTTACGATGACTTATTTACCGCCCGCTAAGGTGGTATATTGTAAATAGGAGGAGAGATGTCGAGTCGCGGTTTTCCGGTTCTTGTCCTGCTGGCAGCTTCCCTGGTATTGTCTTGTCCTGCCGGGTCCGCCGATGTTATCGAACTGAAGGATGGAGGAGGGAAGATGGACGGCAAGATAGTGAACGAGAGCGATACCCATGTTACCGTAAAGCTCAAGGCCGGGGGGACAAGCACTTTCCCGAAAGCGTGGATAAAGAACGTCGTAAGATCGGACATACGGGAAGAAGACCTTTATACAAAACAGGATATATATTTTTTGAAGGTCAATGGTATAAAACCGGATGACGCGTCCGCGCAACTCCAGCTTGCAAAATGGTGTTATGACAATGCGACCCCGGAGAACGGTCTCTTCGAAATGGCAGACAGGCATTACAGGATAGCGAAGGAATTGGATCCCAAACTTGCAGAGAAAGCGGGTAAGGACCTCGCGGTTGTGCAGGAAAAAGAGGCCGAAAAACTATTTGCCGTAGCGGAGACAGAATATAAATGGGGCGAATATTATAAGGCCGAACAGTTGGCGAAGTCGGTGATCTCCCTTTACCCGGATTCATCTTATGCGGGAAGGTCCAGGGGCCTGATAACTAAGATCTGGGGGAATTTCAGGGCATCGAAGATCCTTGACAATTTACAGGAGCCGCCTGAAATAGTTTTTGCCGCCGAGGAGATGCAATCGGTCCTTTCCCACATGGATACGGATGAATGCAAGCAGGCATATTTTATTAAGTGCATCAACAGGGGGATAGATTACGAAGAGCGCGCCGAAGAAGTTGACAAGGACAGGAAGAGCGGCTATTACATCGCTGCGGTCGCATGTTACGATATTGTTGCTGCTTCATCCGGAGGGCAGGTCAGGAAGATGGCGGATTCGAAAGCCCGGGACGCCATTAAGAGGTTTTTTGATACAAGACCCGAACCTTCCAGCGATGCCCGCCATGCTCTCATAACAGGTTATATGTTAAGGATGCAGGACCAGTCATATATAAGCGACTTGAGCGGCCGGTACTTCAAACAGGGAGAAGACCTCCTGAAGAAGGCAGGGAGGCTTAAACAGCCGGAGAAAGGCGAAAAGGCAAAGACGGCCTATTTTTGTTTTTCGATCGCCAATGATTTTTCAAAGGACGGGCAGATCAAACAAGATTCCTTCGAAAATATGGTAGAGTGCCAAAGATTAGAGCGCGCGCGAAAATAATTGACAACCCGGGATTAATTTTATAGAATAATACGCAAGCCATATGGGAAAACGTGCTCTCGGTATCGATATAGGCGCAGGCTCAGTCAAGCTTATAGAGCTTGAAAAGACAGCTGAAGGTTTTCAACTCCTTCGGGCGAAGTTTTTTGACCTTACCCAGCATTCCGACCAGGACAAAAGGGAAGCCCTTATAAGGGAAGGTCTGGAAGGTCTCCTGAAAACAGAAAAGATACGCGGCGGGAATACCGCCATATCCCTCTCCGGGCAGTCCGTCTTCATAAGGTTCCTGAAGCTCCCCAAAATACAAAAAGGCAAAATAGGCAAAATAATAAAATACGAGGCCCAGCAACAGGTCCCGTTCCCTCTCGATAAGATCACCTGGGACCACCAGATATTCCGCAGCAGTTCAGGGCCGGAAGAGGATGTCCTGTTCGTTGCCGCAAAAAAAGAACTGGTTGAATCTACCCTCGCGAATTTTTCCAGGACAGGCCTTGCTATAGATTCCGTTGATGTAAGCCCGCTCTCCCTGCTTAACGCGATAACGTTCAATGAACCCATATCCAAGGGTATAATAATAGATATCGGCGCTAAGGCCACAAACCTTATAGTCGTTGAGGACAAAGGGTTTTGGGTTCGTTCCGTGCTTATAGCCGGTGACGAGATGACACATGCTATCGCCACCAAACTTAACATGCCTTTTGACAAGGCGGAGGAACTTAAAAGGAAAGAAGGCATGGTTGTCCCATCGGACGGTCTGATGCCCTCCAATGTAAGTTCAACCGGAAAAGATCTCTCCGGTATCCTCAACTCCGTCGTTTCCGATATGGTCTCCTCTATAGTACAGTCGCTTGAATTTTACAAAACGAAACACGGTAAGAATACGGTTTTCGGCGAAGTGATACTATCCGGAGGCGGTTCTAAGCTAAAAGGTATTGAGGATTTCCTGTCGAAGAGCCTGGGCATGCAGATCAGGCGCGCTAACCTCGGCCAGAAGATAAAGTGTCCTTCCAACCTCAGGGTGGATATAGATTTCCAGTCAAGGTTCGGAGCGGCTATCGGCCTTGGTCTGCGGGTGCTTCAGAGATGCCCGACAAATATAGACCTGCTGCCGATAGAGAGGAAAGAGGAGAGGGACTTCAAGAAAGAGAGAATATGGATAATATCGGCTGGGATCATGCTCGCCCTCATTCCCTTCACCATAGCAATGAACATATGGTTCCAGTCGGGAGCCTTAAGAAAACAGATATCCTTCCTGGATGAAATGTTATCTCAGTATGAGGGAGTCAAGACCAAGATCGCATCCCTTAAGGATAGCATAAAGAAAGGCGAGTTAAGCATAAAACCGCTTGAGAATATAGCAGCCAGAAGATCGCTTTTGCTGGAGTCTTTCCTTGAGGTCGAAAAACTCCTTCCGAAAGAGACATGGCTTACTTCGTTTGGTATGGAGAAAGATTGGGTAACTATAGAAGGCAGGACCTCCGAGAACCTGACCGCTATCACGGATTTCAAGAACAAACTGGCGGAATCCCCTTTCTTTGAAAGTGTAGATATAATTTACGCGAGTCTCCCGAAAGACGACGAAGAGGGCATGGGGCAGATAAGGGATTTTTCCATAAAGTTCAAGCTTAAAGCGCGCGGGATGCTATCGGAACCGCTGGATTCTGATAAGGACAAAAAATAAGAATGGCTAACGGGATAAAGTCCCATATAATGACAAAAATTGCACTGGGAGTGCTTTTCTTGATTTCCCTAGGCATAGCCGTTTTAGTTGGGCTGGACAGGATTTCCTTGAAGAGGTCCATAGAAGGCAAGACCGGAGAACTGGATAACTTCAGGAGCGAAGGGCTCGGCAACCTCAACAGGGAAAGGCTTAGACTGGAAAGGCAGATGGGTTCCCTTAACAGCGTGAACGAGCGCATGAGCAAGGGGCTCTTCTCCAAACCTGTTGCGCAGATGCCAAAGGATGTCGGCGATGCCTTGAAATTCAAGGAAGAGCTTTACAGGGTCCAAAAGAATATAAAGGATAAAGGCGCTCCTATTGATTTCCAATTCCCGTTCTGGCTGGGGTTTGAGCGGTATGAGCATGATATCCCCGCACCGGCGGACCTTCCGGTAAGGGTCAAGCAGCTGGATATAATCGCCGAGATCATCGACCTTATGCTGCAGTCCAAGATACCCGAAGTCTCATCCGTAGAGTTCCTGGAATCCAAAGTGGTCGTTCTTGAAGGCGAGAAAGACCCTCTGTTCAGGAATTTCCCGGTCAGGATTTCATTCGAATGCAAGAGCGATAACCTCGTGAATTTTATGTATAAATTGTATTCTGCGGGGATACCGTTCAGAATAGAGATGATAAAAGCAAAGACAGTAAATGAAGATATGGGCGAAAAGGGCGCGCTTAAGGTTGAAATGATAATAGTGGCTGCCGTACAGCAACAGGAGAAGAAATGAAGGACGTTTATAAAATAGCAACTATGATCCTGTTTGCGATATGGCTCGTCTTTCTTTGGAGGGGATCATCCCTCTTTGCGCCTGAAGGATCAGATGTTTTAATAGAGGAGAAGGCCGGAACGCAGAAAGCCCAGGACAGTGAAGTCGCGGATACAACCGACAAATATGCCGCGCTTATCGACGGTATTAATTCACCGTTCGCGATATCGAGATATAAGCCTTTGTTCGACAGGAATATTTTTATCAAACCGGAAGCGCCCCCCGAGCAGTTCAGCCCGGAAAAGCTTAAGGTCGTTTCCATAGGAGCGAACAATCTGCCTTTTATGTATAACGGCTTCATCCAGAAGCAGGATGGGACCATGATAGGGCAGATCAACTGGTCGGGTAAGACATATTTTGCTAAGAAGGGGGAAAAGTTTAAGGATTACAAAATTTTGGAAATAAACTCCAAACTGATCAAGGCAGAAAACAGAGACGGCCAGCTCATCCTTGAGTACAAGAAACCCGTTAAAAGTAAAGAGCTTATAGCTAAATTATATGACTCAATGAACGACAAGACATTCGAAGTCAAGAAGGGCGAGGAGTACAACGGTTATAAAGTTCTTGACATAAAGCCGGGTAGTGTGGTATTATACGGCCAAAATCAAGAGTGGGTTATTAACAAGGGGAGATGATATAAATGGATATTACCAATGGGGTTAAAAGAACGGTACTGCCGTTTTTTTGTATTTGCCTGACTTTTAATTTGTTCTTTATTATCTCATTGTTTTATTTCTCTGGAAGCGAAGCCCGCGCAGCAAGTACTTCAGCGTATTCCGATGATTCCGTCGAGGCCAAGATAATAGCCCAGGACCTCGCAAAGCAAAAGAAGAGCGAACGGAAAACCGTTATTTCAGACCTCTTCAACCAAGCTAAAAAAGAATACGAAGCCAAAAATTACGAGACTGCCCAGCAGATGTTCGAGAAGATCGTACAGATGGATCCCAGGAACAAGTCTGCGGCCCATTACGTTGAGTTATGCAAGGAAGGGATAGTTAAGGACGTACCTGGAACGGTAACGGGTTCCATGGTAAAGAGAGGTAAGGCTAATTATGTCAATAAACAGTATTCCGCGGCAGTAAGCGATTTTGAGACTGCTCTTGCGGCAAATCCGAATGATTCGGAAGCCCGCCTTTGGCTTGAGAAGGCCCAGAAAGCCGAAAACTATTATCTCAGGGAAAAATCTACGCTTGCGGAGCGCAAGGATATAATAAAAGATAGACAGGTCATAAGCGAGGAAAAGGAAACCGCGGAACAGGCTTCGCTGCGGGACGTAGACAGGAGCTGGTTGCCTCCTACGCCTCCGGCTAAAGAAGAGGTTCAGATAGAAGAAGTTATATCTGAGGCCGAAAGAGCTGAACAGGAAGCGAAAAAGGCCCTGGTCGACAAGATGCGCAGCGTAATGGTTCCGGCGATTTCAGTAACCGATGCGGATATACAGGACTTGATCCGACAGTTGATGGAGATGACGGGCGTTACAATTGTTGTCGACGAAAGGGAGCTTGCAAACCTTACGAAAGACAGCCCCATAAAGATTTCCTTGAGCACGGCTACTCCCATGCCCCTTCTTGATGTATTGGACATAGCTTTCAAGACAACGCAATTAGCATATAAAGTAGAACCGAATTATGTCTACGTATCAAGCAAATCCGTAATACAGAGAGAAGACTTGGTAACCAGGACCTACAAGCTCAAATATCCGGAACGCAAGACCAGGGAAGTTAAACTGAAGGAATTCGAGACCAAACAGGAATAGACATGAGAAAAAATCTCCTTATTCTAGCGGTCGTTTCCCTCTTGGGGCTTCCCTTTATCGCGTTTTCGGAAGATCTTACCATTGCTGAGTATCTCCAGAACAGCCTGCCGCCGCAGGACGGCAGGAAAATAACATACAACCAGGCCACGAAGCTCCTTACAGTGACCGACACGAAGACGAACCAATCTCTCATAAAGGACCTTATTAAGCAGTACGAGGTCGGGCCTAAACAGGTCATGATAGAGACAAGGTTTGTCGAAGTCGATGTCACCGATCTCTGGGAACTTGGCGTAGAATATTATGAGATGCACGAAGGCCACCCCAGCAATAAGGGTCTCAGGGGTAGTAGGGTAGGACCGGGACAGGTTGTCTGGGATACCGCTACGGGAGGTACGTTCCCGCTTTCCGGTGGTTATGCCAGCCAGTTGCTGCTCTTTAAGATCCTGGAGGGCGGCGATTATTTTGTTGCCAATCTTAGAGCGTTGGCCGAACAGGGCAAAGCCAACCTTTTGTCTTCACCCAAGATCACCACGATCGCGGGACAGATGGCCAATATCCAGGTTGTAAGGACACAGCCCTATGTGTCGGATTTTACCCTTGAGAATATAGGTACGGCAGAAGATCCTATATGGAGCTATAAACTTACATTGGCCGAGAAACCCATAGGGATATTCCTTGAGGCTACTCCCTATGTGACCGAAGGCTCCAATACCATAACCCTAGACCTGCATCCCGAGGTAAGTATCCTTAAGGACCAGGTAAGCATATCCACGTTGACCACGAGCGGTGAGACCGGGCAGCTTGGAAACGTCACCGCGACAGATGCCGTGCCGCTGATCCCTGATTCGTTAGGTTGGCCGGTTGTGGATGTAAGGACCGCCCAGACGAGTGTTGTTGTTGACAGCGGACAAACGATAGTGTTAGGCGGCATGATAAAGGACGAAGAGACTATAACTAAGATGAAGGTACCCGTACTGGGAGATATTCCTGTCCTGGGCAAGGCGTTCCAATATGATTATAAGAACCAGCGCAAGAAGAACCTCCTTATTTTCATCACGGCGAGCATCATCAATGCCAGAGGGGAGGCAGTAAGATGAAGATGACCGGACGGGTTTTGATATTTGCAACGATTTTAACAGCCTTCGCCTTCTTTGTTTCATCGAACGTGTTTGCCCAGGCGGAAAGCGAGGGGGCAGGAGAAAGTTCGTCAGGCGGAGAGGCCGACAATATTCAAGACTATCTTCAGCAGGCCCTGCCGGAGAATCCGGAAAGGAAGATAGTCATGGATGATATCACCGGTGTTTTGACAATAACTGATACCCCGACCAACCAGACATTGGCCAGGGACCTTATTGAGCTTTGGGACACCGGCCCCAGCCAGGTGAAGATCCAGGCCAGGTTCGTGGAGATAGATGTTACCGACATCGAGGAACTTGGAGTGGAATGGGAATGGTACAGACCCAACCGCTCCGCGGAGAAGAATAACCGTTTTAGCAATACCGGCGTGAGTATGTTTTCTAATTCAATGTTGGACAGAAGCGATGCCAATAACGACCTCGCAGGTGTATTTGGGCTTACGAACGAAGCTGGCGGTTTGGATTTACAACTCGGTACTTTCACGGCCGCAGGTAACCAGATACGAATGCATATAAAGGCCCTCGAGGAGCAAGGCAAGTTAAACCTGCTCTCGTCGCCTACGGTAACTACGCTTTCCGGGCAGATGGCCAACATACAGCTTGCCAATATAGTACCCTATGCTTCCGATTTCACGAGGACGAATATTGGTACTACCGGCAGGCCTATCATGGTCGAGGTATATAAGGTTGCCGAAAAGGTTACAGGGATCATGCTTGAGGTAACTCCTACCGTTTCAGGCGACAACAAGATAATCACCATGGATATACATCCGGAAGTGAGCGTTCTGGTCGACCAGGTGCCCATCTCTGCCGCGGCTGAGTTCCCCGACGGGCTGGGCTATCCAGTAATAGATACCAGGACCACACAGACATCTGTCGTACTTAAGAGCGGAGAGACCGTCGTTATCGGCGGCCTTATCAGGGAGACTGAGGATGTCACGAAGAGAAAGGTGCCCGTACTGGGAGATATCCCGCTGGTAGGGGACCTTTTCAAGACCCATCACAGTACCAGTGCGAAGAAGAACCTTTTGATATTCCTCACGGCTACGGTACTTGATTCCAGAGGAGAACCGGTACTATGAAACGTAATATATTTATAGTTGCGACCGTTCTGGCTGCGCTGGTATTGGTTTCGACTATTGATGCCCAGGTGATGCCCAAGAATAAGGGTTCCAGCGGCAAACAGAAAGAGATAGTCCTTACCACTGGGGACCTGAAGGAATCATATAAAGTAATAGGGATAATCTCGGCTCGCGGAGGAGAGGTGAATCTCGACGGCCTTAACGACAAGTTAAAGGATACTGCGAGGGACCTTGGAGCCGATTATGTAATAGGTATCAATTACTTCAATTACAGCGGTTATGTATATGCTTATGGAACGGCTGTAAAGCTCAAAGAATAGACAAACCAGTATTTTTGGGGTTCACGCCTTATTGTATTCCCGCATATCACCTACACCGGAAAAGTACCCAATAATAAGAAGAATATCTATATTGAGCAATGTCCGATAAAAGAAGGTTGTTTCTCGTAGATGGCAATTCGTTCTGTTACAGGGCATTTTATGCCATACGCGCCCTGACAAACTCGAAAGGCCAGCCTACGAATGCGATATACGGGTTTATCACGATGATCAACAAGATCGTCAAGGAAGAGAAGCCCGGATATATGGCGATAGCTTTCGACTTGAAAGGGCCGACTTTCAGGCATAAGAAGTTCGAGAAATACAAGATACACCGGAAACCGATGCCGGAAGAACTTGTAGACCAGATGCCCATAATAAAAGAAGTGGTAAGGGCGTATAATATACCGATCTTTGAAATGCAGGGTTACGAGGCGGATGATATCCTGGCGACCGTCGCCGGCAGGGCTTCCAGGGAAGGTTTCGAGGTCTATATAGTGACGGGGGATAAGGACATGCTTCAGCTTGTCGGGCCGCATACCAGCGTATACAATGTCCACAAAGAAGGGCTCATATATGATGCCGAAGCGGTAAAAGAGCGATACGGAGTCCTCCCGGGGAAGATAACGGATCTCATAGCGCTTATGGGAGATGCTTCCGACAATATTCCCGGTATAACCGGAGTCGGGGAAGTGACTGCAAGGAAACTCATGGAGGATTTTGGCAGCCTCGAAAAGGTCTTGGATGGCGTTAATTCCATAAAGTCCGAGGGCCTGCGTAAAAAAATATCGGAAGGCAGAGAACAGGCGATCATGAGCAAGGAACTGGCTACAGTCGACGGCAATGTGCCTATAGAGATCGACCTTGAATCCCTCCGCCTGGAAGCGCCGGACGGGCAAAGATTGTATGAGCTATTCAACGAACTTGAATTCAAGAGACTGCTGAAGGATCTCTCTTCGCCGGGCAAGAAGATATCCGGTGATTACAGGCTTGTATCTGGCAGGGACGGTTTTGAGAGCCTGGTAAAGGATTTGTCGGCGCAAAATGAGTTTGCTCTGGATTTCGAGACGACCGGTCCGGATCCCATGTCCTGCGAGCCCGTGGGCGTATCTTTTTGCTGGAAGGAGGGCCTCGCCTTTTACGTTCCTATTGGCGACGTGGAGGGAGGATTACCTAAGCAGGAAGTTTTCGGCCGGCTTAAAAAGGTATTGGAGGACAAGGCCATAACGAAGATAGGCCAGAACATAAAATATGAGAAGCTGCTTTTGGAAGTAAACGGAGTAAAGATAAAAGGACGGATCTTTGATACTATGGTAGCCTCGTATATCCTAAACCCTTCAAAATTCAACCATAACCTTGAGGATATATCGTTGGAATACCTGGGGTTGAAGAAGACCCCTATAACCGAGCTTATAGGCGAGGGCAAGAAGAAGATAACTATGAAGGAGGTCGATGTTGCCCGCGTAAAAGACTATTGTTGCCAGGATTCCGACGCGACCTTCAGGCTCAAAAAAGTGCTGGATGCCCAGATTGAAGAAAAGGATATGGGAAAACTTTTTCATGAGGTCGAGATGCCGCTGGTTGATTGCCTGGAGGACATGGAGTTTACCGGTGTGGCTATCGATACCGGTTACTTGGGCAAAATGTCGGATGATATGGAGAAGCATCTTGACAAATTGACGACGGAAATATACGAAACTGCAGGGACGGAGTTCAATATCAATTCTCCTAAGCAGCTTTCCGAAGTGCTCTTTGTTAAACTCGGGCTCCCGACGGTAAAGAAGACAAAGACGGGCCATTCAACGGATGTTGACGTCCTGGATACCTTGTCGGCGGTCCACCCTTTACCCGTGTTATTGTTGAAATACAGGGAGATCCAGAAGCTCAAATCTACTTATGTCGATGCATTGCCGGAACTGGTGAACGGCAAGACCGGGCGGGTGCATACTTCATTTAACCAGACGGTAACCGCTACCGGCAGGCTTAGTTCCTCGGACCCAAATTTTCAGAATATCCCGGTAAAGACAGAGATGGGCAGGAAGATACGCAAGGCTTTTGTATCCGGGAACAAGGGGTGGTCGATACTGGCCGCGGATTATTCGCAGATAGAGCTGAGGATACTCGCACATTTTTCTTCGGATGGTGAGCTTCTGAAGGCTTTCGAGAATGACCGCGACATACATGCCCATACCGCTTCACTTATATTCGGGGTCGGGGAAAAAGATGTTACCAGCGAGATGCGCTCTATAGCCAAGACGGTCAACTTCGGGATAGTATACGGTATGAGCCCTTTCGGTCTTTCAAAGGAACTCGGCATAGAGATATCAAAGGCCAGGGAGTTTATAGACGCATATTTTGATAAATACGTCAAGGTTAAGGTATTCCTCGAGGGTCTCGTGGAGGAAGCCAGGCGGGACGGTTACGTAACTACGATACTGAACAGGCGCAGGTACCTGCCGGAGATCAACAGTACTAACAATTCCGTCAGGCAGTTTGCCGAAAGGGCTGCGATAAACGCCCCTATACAGGGTTCAGCTGCGGATCTGATAAAGATCGCGATGATCAATATCCATCGCTTGATTGACGAGAAGAAATTGAGGTCCAAGATGATCCTGCAGGTGCACGATGAGCTTGTTTTTGAGGTACCCGAAGAAGAACTGGAAACCATGAAAGGTCTTGTAAAGACAAGGATGGAAGAAGTGGTTAAGCTCAAAGTTCCTGTAAAGGTCCAGATAAAAGCGGGAAAGAACTGGCTGGAGGCCGCCTGATATGGCTGTGCGCAGTAAACTGAAAGTGCTGTTTGCCTCAAGCGAAGTAGAGCCTTATTCCAAGACTGGCGGACTGGCCGATGTTGCCGGGAGCCTGCCCGTTGCGCTCAATAAATCCGGGGTCGACATAAGGGTGGTGACCCCGAAATACAAATGCGTGAAAGTCAAAGGCAATGAGGCTTCCCTGGGCGGCAAGGTACCGGTATATTTCATCGAGAATGACGGTTATTTCATGCGGGACGGCCTGTATGCCGAGAACGGCGAAGATTACGGAGATAACCTCGACAGGTTCGTGTTCTTTTCAAAACAGGTCCTCGAGATCATAAGAAAAAAGAAATTCAAACCCGATATCATACATTGCAATGATTGGCAGACGGCCCTTGTTCCATTATATCTTAAAGAGATATTTTGGCCTAAGTATAAGTTTTACAAAGGGATAAAGACGCTGATAACGGTCCATAACCTTGGTTACCAGGGTATTTTCCCCAAACTCGATTTTCCGAGGATAAAACTGGGATGGGAATATTTTACCATGCACAGGCTGGAGTTCTACGATATGGTGAATCTCCTGAAAGGAGGTTTGGTCTTTTCGGATTTCATTAATACCGTATCACCTGCGTATGCCGAGGAGATCCAGACCGGAGAGTTCGGCTGCGGGCTCGATCCGTTGCTCAGGGAAAGAAGGGACCGCCTTTTTGGGATACTCAATGGGATCGATTACGGCGAATGGAACCCGTCAAAAGATACCGAACTGAAATATCATTTTTCAGCCTCAAGGCCCGGGGGCAAGGCAATGGACAAGGCCTTACTCCAAAAAGAATGCGGGCTTGATGTAAAGGCCGGTATACCCCTTATAGGGGTGATATCCAGATTAGCGGACCAAAAGGGATTGGACCTCATATCCGGGATGATCAGCCGGCTCTTGGATGATATGGATGTCCAATTCGTGCTCCTGGGGACCGGCGAGGAGAAATACCACCGGCTGTTCGGGGAGATTAGCAGGAGGATGCCCCGCAAAGCATCGATAAACCTAAGGTTTGACGAAGTTTTGGCAAAGAAGATTTATGCCGGCTCTGACATGTTCCTTATGCCGTCAAGATATGAGCCCTGCGGACTTGGGCAGATGATATCGCTCAGGTACGGGACTATACCAATAGCCCGCAATACCGGAGGGCTGGCCGATACGATATCAGAGTTTGACATAAAGACCGGCGAGGGCAACGGATTCCTTTTCGGTCGATATGATACCTGGGAACTTTTTGACGCCGTAAGGCGCGCCCTGATGGTCTATAAGCAGAAGAGGTTGTGGACGAAGTTGGTGTCGAACGCCATGGCGTGCGATTTTTCGTGGCAGCGTTCGGCGAAGAAATACCTGGAATTATACAAGAAACTGGTTTGAAGATGCCTGTTATAGGAGTTACCGGAAGTATCGGTACGGGCAAGAGCACCGTCTCCGCGATGTTCAGGAGGATGGGCGCGGCTGTCATAGATGCGGATGAAATATCCCACCGTATCATGGAACCCGGAAAGCCTGCTTGGAAGAAAGTAGTCTCGGTTTTTGGCAATAAGGTCTTGAGGCACGACGGGTATATAGACAGGAAAGCCCTTGGAAAGGTTGTCTTTTCCGATACTAAGGAATTGGACAGGCTTTGCGCTATATTGCATCCCGAGATATACAGGCATATGCGCGCGGCCGCAGCCGGTATACGCAGGGCCGATAAGTCCGCTATCATAGTACTTGATGTGCCGCTGCTTCTGGAGTCCGGCGGTAGGCGATATATAGATAAACTGGTGGTAGTTGCAGCCCCGAGGCGCGTCCAGATAGAAAGGGCGTGCAGCAAGCTCGGTATAAGCCGTTGCGAAGCGCTTAAAAGGATATCCGCGCAGATGCCGCTTAAGGAGAAAGTGGCAGTTGCCGATTATGTGGTGGATAACGGAGGCTCTCCTATAGCCACGGAGAAACAGGTCAGACAGATATGGAAGAAGCTGGTGGGAGCATAGGTTGCCCTAATAAAATAGAGGATATCATAGGTGTCCTGGACAACGAGATATCCGGCTCTAAAGATAAGAGAGTGCTCCCTAGTGTCGCATTGCTTCTTGTTGACATAGATAATCTCGAACGCGTCAACCGCTGGTACGGAAGGAACACCGGTAATGAAGTCCTGGGGTCCCTGGCCGGGTTATTGAAGGGCGGTCTCGGCGGAAAGGACTTGCTTGCGAGATTTGGAGGCGATGAGTTCCTGGTCCTTCTAAGGGATGTGACATTAAAGGAGGCAAAGGAGCGCAGCGCCAGGATCCTGCAGGCGGTAAAGTCGCGTGAATTCGCTTCAGAGAAACTCAAGATCTCGGTTTCCGTGGGGATCGCGAACTATTTTTCATTCGCTTTCTCCGGGGATGAGTTACTGGGATGCGCAGTAGAAGCGTTGGCTTTGGCGCAAAAAGAGGGGGGAATATTCAAGGTTTTTATGGAAGAGGAGGAATGGAATGAAAAGTAGCAGTGAAGAAACGAATGGAAAACAAACAAGCAAGGAAAACAAGGATACCAAGGAGATCAAGGAGGCCGCAGAGCCTAAGGAATCTCCGGGCCCTGTGCTCAATATCGCCAAATTGAAGAAAATGACGATACAGGAGCTTACCAAGGCCGCCAAGGACCTCAATATCAATTCGATAAGCGGGCTCAAGAAGCAGGACCTTATTTTCAAGATACTCCAGGCCCAGGCCGAGAAAGAAGGTTTTATGTTCGGCGAGGGCGTGCTTGAAATATTGCCTGACGGCTTCGGGTTCCTGCGTTCGTCGAATTATAACTACCTGCCTTCGCCGGACGACATATATGTCTCGCCCAGCCAGATCAGGAGGTTCGACTTGAGGACAGGGGATACCGTGAGCGGGCAGATACGCCCTCCCAAGGAAGGGGAACGTTATTTTGCCCTTCTTAAGGTTGAGGTGGTCAACATGGAGCACCCTGAATCAATGAAGGAACGTACCCTGTTCGATAACCTTACCCCGTTATATGCGAACGAACGTTATGTCCTTGAGACCGAACCGGGTGAAGTATCAATGAGGATAATGGACCTTCTGACGCCCATCGGTAAGGGGCAAAGGGGCCTTATAGTTGCCCAGCCTTACAGCGGCAAGACGATACTTTTGCAGAAGATAGCCAATTCGATAATGAAGAACTACCCGGATGTGGTCCTGATAGTCCTTCTTATAGATGAGCGCCCGGAAGAAGTTACCGATATGCAGCGTTCGGTCAAAGGAGAGGTCGTAAGTTCCACTTTCGACGAACCTGCCGAGAGGCACATCCAGGTTGCCGAAATAGTGCTCGAGAAGGCTAAAAGGCTCGTTGAAAACAAGAAGGATGTCGTTGTACTTCTCGACTCGATCACCCGCTTGGCGCGCGCCTACAATACGGTAGCCCCGCACAGCGGAAAGATCCTTTCGGGCGGTGTCGATTCCAGCGCCCTGCATAAGCCGAAGAGGTTCTTCGGGGCCGCCAGGGCGGTGGAGGAAGGCGGTTCACTGACAATCATAGCTACGGCCCTTGTAGATACCGGCAGCCGTATGGATGAGGTCATCTTTGAGGAGTTCAAGGGAACCGGCAATATGGAACTCCAGCTTGACAGGAACATGTTCCAGAAGAGGATATATCCTGCCATCGACATTAAACGGTCGAATACCAGGAAAGAGGACCTGCTCTTGAAGGATGAGGACATCAAGCGTATATGGATACTCAGGAAAGTGCTTAACGAGATGAACTCCGACGAGGCCATGGAATTGCTTGTCGACAGGCTGAGCAAGACCAAGACGAACGCAGAGTTCATTATGAACATGCAGCAGAAATAATAAAAAGGAGAAAGATGAAATGAAAGACAAGATCCATCCAAAATACGAACCTACGACCATAACCTGTGCTTGCGGGGAAGTTATACATACCCGCTCGGTAAAACCTAACATCAAGGTTGAGATCTGCTCGAAGTGCCATCCGTTCTTTACCGGCACAACCAAGCTGATCGATACCGCCGGCAGGGTCGAGAAGTTTAAAAAGAAATACAAGAGGTAAACTCCGGGTCGCGATATGTTCGAGGCTTTGGAGACCAGGCTCAAGCGCTATGACGAATTGGAAAAACTGATCACCGACCCTAAGGTGATAGCGGATTCGTCCGCCTATCAGCGTTACACGAAGGAACTTGCTTCCCTGAGGGCAATAGTCGGAAGGTACAGGGAATATAAGAAAGTCAGCGCGGAGATAGCGGGGCTCGAGGAGATGCTCGGGAAGAAATCCGAGGATGCCGGTCTCGCGGAACTCGCAAAGGACGAACTCCTGGACCTGAAGAAACGCCTGCCTGCATTGGAAAAGGAGATCGAGGACCTTCTTCTCGAAGATGACCCCGATGCGGACAAGAATATAATCGTTGAGATAAGGGCGGGAACAGGTGGGCAGGAGGCATCGCTTTTTGCCGCGGACCTTTTCAGGATGTATTCAAAGTATGCGGTGGGCAAGGGGTGGTCTGTCGAAACGCTCAGCTCCAGTGTTTCGGAAGCCGGCGGCTTCAAAGAGATCGTATTCGGCGTGAACGGCAACGGCGTGTACCGGAAGATGAAGTTCGAATCCGGCGTACACAGGGTACAAAGGGTCCCGGTTACCGAAGCTTCCGGCAGGATACATACCTCTACGGTGTCTGTTGCAGTGCTTCCGGAAGCGGAAGATGTCGATATAAAGATAGACCCGAAGGACCTAAGGGTAGATGTCTTCAGGTCCTCCGGCGCAGGCGGGCAGTCGGTCAATACCGCCGATTCCGCGGTGAGGATCACACATATACCTTCCGGCATAGTGGTGCAGTGTCAGGACGAAAGGTCCCAACTGAAGAATAAGAACAAGGCTATGAAGGTCTTGCGCGCCAGGCTTCTCGATAAGGCCGTGACCGAACAGCACGATAAGATAGCCAGGGAGCGTAAGACACAAATAGGAACGGGCGAGAGGAGCGAGAAGATCCGTACCTACAATTATCCGGACAGGCGTATTACCGACCACAGGATAGGCCTTACCGTGCATAACCTTGAGAACGTGCTTGAGGGTGACCTCGAGGGGATAATCATGGAGCTCCTAAAGCAGGAAAAGG
Organism: Candidatus Omnitrophica bacterium UBA6215; assembly: GCA_002421665.1. Lineage (GTDB taxonomy): Bacteria > Omnitrophota > Gorgyraeia > Pluralincolimonadales > Pluralincolimonadaceae > UBA6215. The sequence continues at coordinate 114,106 of DISH01000006.1, read as the reverse complement.
ACCTTAAGTTGAAAGAGGCAAAATAAATATGGATTCACTGGAACAACTGGCATGTTGGGTTTTTAACTGCGATCGCACCCAACTGTATATGGGGGATTATGAGGCCGACGAGGAGAAGATCGAGGCCTTTCATGAGGCGCTCGATTCTTATGCGCGCGGCGTTCCCGTCCAATATATTACCGGTGTCACGGAGTTCATGGGTTTTGAATTCGACGTTAACAGCTCGGTCCTTATACCCAGGCCCGAGACCGAGATGCTCGTCGAGCGCGTATTGACCCTTATCGAGAGGGAGGGTATGGAACGGCCGGTGATCCTTGACCTGGGGACGGGTTCCGGGGCCATCGCGGTAAGTTTGACAAAAATGGACCCGTCCTGTAAAATAGTAGCTTCCGATGTCTCCGAAGAAGCCCTTGAAGTGGCCCGCGGTAATTCTGCGGCGAACGGCATAACCGAAGGCATCGATTTTGTGGTTTCGGACCTTTTCAGCAGGATCCCGGAGAATGCGAAATTCGATATTATAATATCGAATCCGCCGTATATCCCGAGCGAAGATTATGATTCTCTTCCGCCCGAGGTCAAGAGCGAACCCAGGATAGCGCTTGACGGCGGGCCTAAAGGCCTTGATTATTACCGCAGGATAATACCGGAGGCCTCCGGCAGGCTTAAGGGCGGGGGTTTTCTTGTGCTTGAGATAGGCTTTGGACAAACCGGGGATGTCAGGAAAATAATGGAACTTTGCGGGGATTATCACCGGCCCGAGGTTATCAAGGATTATAACGGTATAGACAGGATCATGATCGCTAAGAGGCGCTGATACCTGAATGGATAAAATAGTTATTGAAGGGCCTACAAGGCTAAAAGGGACAGTCGAGGTCAGCGGAGCCAAGAACTCGGCGCTGCCTATAATGGCCGCGACACTTCTTACCGACGAGAAGTGCATAATAAAAAAAGTCCCCGCGTTGCGCGATGTAAATACCATGGTAAAGATACTGCGCAATCTGGGGGTTAAGGTCCAGTTCGACGGCGGCCGTATGGTGATAGAACCAAAGGGATACAGGAACCATATAGCGCCTTATAAATATGTAAAGGAGATGCGCGCGTCATTCTGTGTGCTGGGCCCGATATTGGCCAAGCACAAGCGGGCGCAGGTGTCGTACCCGGGAGGTTGTGCCATTGGCAACAGGCCGGTAGACCTTCACCTGAAGGGCATAAAAGCGCTTGGCGCCGAGATCAAGATAGAGCACGGTTATGTCATTGCCGAGACGAAACAGCTGAAAGGCGCGCACGTATATCTGGGAGGTTCTTTCGGGTCATCGGTGCTCGCCACCGACAATGTCATGATGGCGGCTGCCCTTGCAAAGGGCAGGACCGTTATCGAGAACGCGGCCTGCGAACCCGAGGTCGTGGACTTGGCGGATTTCCTTATTGATATGGGCGCGAAGATAAAAGGCGCGGGCACTCCTTTGATAGAGATAAACGGGGTCAAGAAGCTTGGCGGGGCCGAACATGAGGTGATACCCGACAGGATCGAGGCGGGAACGTTCATGATAGCGGCTGCGATCACTAAAGGTGATATAACGGTAAAAGGGGCAAGGTATGACCATCTGGGGGCCCTTGTCGATAAATTACAGGATGCCGGCGTGACCGTCACCCGCCACGGAAAGGACATAAGGGTGCGTACATGCAGGCACCTTAAGCCGGTCGATATAACTACCTTGCCGTATCCCGGGTTCCCGACGGACCTTCAGGCACAGATGATGGCGCTTGTATCCGTTATCGATGGTATCAGCGTGATTACGGAGAAGATATACCCTGACAGGTTCATGCACGTCAGCGAACTTGCCAGGATGGGAGCGCAGGTAAAACTGGAAGGCGATTCCGCCATAGTCAAGGGCATAAAGCAGTTGAGCGGAGCCCCGGTGATGGCGTCGGACCTGCGCGCGTCAGCCGCCCTGGTGTTGGCGGGTATGGCCGCAAGGGGCAAGACCGACGTTTCAAGGGTCTACCATTTAGACAGGGGATATGATAGGATAGAAATGAAACTGTCGCAGATGGGAGCAAACATAAGAAGAGAAAAGGAGGAGTAGTTTAATGGCAGCGGTAATAAGGTTGAAGAGACTTGGTACGAAGAAGACGCCTCACCAGAGGATAATCGTGATAGACGAACACAAGGGCCGTGACATGAAAGCCCTTGAAGAGCTCGGTTATTACGACCCGACTAAGAAACCCGCCTTCGGCAACCTGAAGAAGGAGAGGATACTTCATTGGCTTAAGGTCGGGGCAAAGCCTTCTGTGGCCGTGGCTAATATTTTCAGGAAATCCGGCATAATTTAATAATGCGGGTAGATATACTTACCCTCTTCCCCGCAATGTTTGACGGTGTCCTTGGGGAATCGATCATCAAGCGCGCTAAGAAGAAGGGGAAAGCGGATATACGGGTCCATAACCTGCGTGACTGGACGGAAGACAGACATCGCAAGGTGGATGATAAGCCGTTCGGCGGCGGTCCCGGTATGGTCATAAAACCCCAGCCGCTTTTTGACGCAGTTTCTGAGCTCAAAGGCAGGGCTTCGAAGGTGGTACTGATGACGCCACAGGGCAAGAGACTTGATCAGGCTGCTGCAAAAAAATTTGCCGGAGCCGCGCATATCATAATCGTCTGCGGCCATTATGAAGGAGTGGACGAGCGGTTCAGGCAGAAATGCGTCACCGATGAGATATCCTTGGGTGATTTTATACTTACAGGCGGTGAAATACCCGCTATGGCCCTGGTAGATTGCGTTGTCAGGCTTATACCCGGCGTTGTCGGAGACGAGGAATCGCTTGAGTTCGAGTCGTTCTCGGCGGGGTTATTGGAATATCCCCAGTATACGAGACCGGCCGATTTCAGGGGTTTGAAGGCCCCCCGCGTGTTGTTGTCGGGAGACCATAATAAGATAGATGCGTGGAGAAGAGAGATGGCATTGAAGAGGACGAAGAAAATGCGTCCCGATATGTATAAAAAGATCAATAAGGAGAAGAGATGATGAGCAAGGTTGCGCTGGCAGAGAAGGGATATGAAAAGAAAGAAGCCCCCGTTTTCAGCGTAGGGGATACCGTAAAGGTTGCTGTAAAAATTAAAGAAGAGGATAAGTTCCGTATCCAGATGTTCGAGGGAGTGGTAATAAAGAAGAGAGGATCCGGTCTCGCCTCGACTTTCACGGTAAGACGTATCTCTTACGGCGAAGGCATAGAAAGGACTTTTCCTCTCCATTCCCCTTCGATCGATAAGGTATCGGTAGTAAAGTCCTCTAAGCCGAAGAGGGCAAAGCTCTATTACATGCGCAGCAAAGTCGGCAAGAAGGCTGATGCTGTATCATGAAAAGAAGTTCATAAGGCAGGGAAAACAGAGAATAGCGGGCGTAGATGAAGCCGGCCGCGGTCCGTTGGCCGGGCCGGTTGTCGCTGCCGCTGTCATACTGAAGGAATTCAAGTTCAGCAACAGGATCGCCGACTCCAAGGTCCTTACCAGGATATCCCGCGAAAAGGCATATTTTGAGATAATGGATAAAGCGTGTGTCGGGATAGGGGTTGTAGGCGAAAAGGAGATAGACGGCATAAATATATTGAAGGCCACCCTGAAAGCGATGGAGGTGGCCGTTTACAGCCTTGAGGAAACACCCGATCACCTTCTTATTGACGGAAACGTCACACCCCAGATGCCATACCCGAAGACTCCCCTGATAAACGGCGAATCCCGCTCATTATCTATCGCCTGCGCGTCCATAGTGGCTAAAGTAACAAGAGATTTTATAATGTCATATTATGACCTGATGTATCCGGAATACGGCTTCAAGCAGCATAAGGGATACGGTACGAATGCCCATTTCAAGGCCTTGGCCCGGTTAGGGCCTTCTCCCATACACAGGAGGACTTTTACCCTATATAAATGAATATCTTCATAATAAGGCACGGGGAATCCGTTTGGAACAGGGAACAAAGGGTGCAAGGCAGGCAAGACCCGGGCTTAAGCGCTAAAGGGAGGCAGCAGGCGCATGCCGCGGCAAGGCGCCTTAAGGGCGAGGGCATAAAAGTTGTCTACTCCAGCGACTTGAAACGTGCTGCGCAGACCGCACAGATGATAGCAGAAGCGTCCGGCGCGCGATTGGTGCCGGAACCACGCCTGGAGGAGATGATACTTGGGGCCTGGCAGGGAAAGACGATCGAGGAGGTAAAACGCCTATTCCCAAAAACATACGCTGCCTGGAAGAAAGCCCCGTCAAAGGCCAGGATCCCTGGATGGGAGGGGGTCCCTCGTTTTAATTCGAGGATAAAGAAAATTTTCAGGGCCATAGCCAAAGAAAATCCCGATTCGGATGTTTGCGTAGTGACACATTGGGGGGTTATAGCGGCTTTTTTCTCCATGGTGATGAAGACCGATTTCGACAACTTCTTCAAGACGGTCAGGATCGATAATTGCGGGATAAACAAGGTCTCTTTCATAAAAGGAAAGGCGATAATACAATGCATAAACGATACGCTGCATTTGTCCTGATGGCTGCCTGTCTCTTTGTAAACGCTAACGTGTTCGCACAAGATGAGCAGGGCAGCGTAGTGAAGGTTACCGGTGAAAAGGGCAGTTGGACCCTTGATGTGAACGGCAAACCTTTCTACATAAAAGGTGTTGGCATCGGCGAGATGACGGGTAAAGGCGGCGAGGACTATTTGAGGCTTGCCCAGGAGCTTGGCGCTAACGCCGTAAGGACATGGGGCACGGATCAGGGTACCCGGGAGTATTTCGATACCGCATGGAAATACGGCCTGATGGTAGATGCCGGTATCTGGCTGAATTTTGCCGGCGGCACATCAGGACATACATATATCGGCGACAGCGAATACAAGGCGAAGAAAAAGCAGGAGATAGAGGATTACATAAATAAATTCAAGAAGCACCCGGCCTTGCTCATGTGGAACATAGGAAACGAGGCGTTCTTTTTTACAAAGGATGAGAACGAGAGGGTCGAACTGGCGAAGTTCCTGGAAGAGATGGTTAAGTTCGTCCACGGCCTTGATCCGGACCACCCCGTCATTTATACTTCCGCCGATACTACCGCTTTGCGATATGTACATGATTATGTCCCCAGCCTCGATATATTCGGCATGAACATCTACGGGAGCATAAGGATGTCGCATACTAAATGGGATAAGTCCGGCCTGAATATCCCTTACTGTGTCACGGAATACGGCCCCCACGGGCCGTGGGACGTAAGGAAGGACGCCAACGGGGCATCTCAGGATGAACCGGACCAGGCCAAGGCGGCTATATACAGGGACATGACGGGCCAGATAATGGATTTCAAGGGTTATAATGTCGGGGGCTTCGTTTTTCATCTTGGGGAGACCACTCAGGAATCGCTTACCTGGTGGAATATCAATTACAAATTATTCAAGCGCCAGGCATTCTGGGAGGTCTACAAGAAGTATACGGGAAGCAGACCTTCCAACCTGCCCCCAAGGATAACGGCCTTTAAGCTTGCCAAGGCCAAGGGGATAGCTCCGGGTGAGGTTGTGGATATTACCGCGGAAGCCTCCGATAAGGACAGCAATCCGCTGGATTTCCAGTTTGTCGTATCGACAGCCGAGGAAGGCGTGTTGAAATATTACGTGAATAAAGAGGTCGATACCGAGATAAAATGTGAAGGCACCAGATTTAAAATGGTCGCGCCGCCCAAGAAAGGTATCTACAGGATTTACCTGATAGTAAATGACGGTTACGGGAATGTGGCAGTCGCGAACAGGTCGTTCAGGGTGGAGTAGGATGCCCGAAGACAAGAGGGATATAAAAGACCTTTCGTTAGTCGAACTTTACGCTAAGTTCAAGAGCCTCAATGAACCCGCTTACAGGGCCGAGCAGGTCTTTGAATGGATATACGGCAAGAGAGCGTCCTCTTTCGGGCAGATGACGGACCTGCCTTCCAAGGTCAGGGATTATCTTTCAAACAAGTTTGAGATGTCGGGCATTACTACTGCGAAAAAGCAGATTTCCAGGTCGGATGGTACCCGCAAATATCTCTTCCGGATGGCGGACGGCGAAACCGTAGAATCCGTTTATATCCCGTCCAAAGGTCCTTCAGGCGGTCCGGGAAGACATACCGTTTGCCTGTCATCTCAGGTTGGTTGTGCGTTCGGATGTTATTTCTGTGCTAGCGGCCTTTCAGGGCTCAAAAGGGACCTTGGTTGCGGGGAGATACTCAGTCAGGCGCTTGCAATACAGAGTGATATCGGAGACAAACGGATAACGAACGTAGTGATGATGGGAACGGGCGAACCCCTTTCCAATTATGATAACGTCATGAAGGCTATCGGCACGATGAATTCGCCCCACGGTATGGGTATAGGTGCCAGGAAGATAACCGTATCCACGGCAGGTTATATACCGGGCATAAAGAGGTACATGCAGGAGGAGCGGCAGTTTGAGTTGTCGATCTCATTGCATGCGGCCGAAGATACCAAGCGTTCCAGGCTGATGCCCATAAACAGGAAGTACCCGTTGAGCGAGCTTATGGAAATTTGCCGGGAATATACCAGCCAAAAAGGCAGGATAATAACTTTTGAGTACATCCTGATCAGGGACATTAATTCTTCCCAGGCCGATGCCCATAACCTGGCCGGTCTCCTAAGGGGCCTTAATTGCAAGGTAAACCTTATACCTTTCAATGCGGTCTCCGACTTCAGGTTTTCTGCGCCTTCCGCGAAAGAAGTGAGCCGGTTCAGGGAAGTCTTGGAGAAGGAAAAGATAAGTTCCACCGTACGTTTGCAGCGCGGCGCGGATATCGATGCGGCATGCGGACAATTACGCCTGCGTGGACAAGAGGAAGCCGGATGCTGAAGAGAACAGCTGCCTTATTCATATTTTGTTCGATCCTGTTACGGCCGTGGTGGGCCTCGGCGGATGACGCGCAGAAGAAATGGGAACCGTATTATTTCGGTCCCGCGACCGAAGGAGGCTTGGTATCCGAGAGCGAAGAGGGCGTCCGATTGTCATTGGACCGGGTAGGGTTATTTGGAATATATAATCCCAGCAAATTCGGAGGAAATTTTGAAGTGCAGTCCGGGATCAAGCCCCAAGCGGGGCCGTGCGGCATTATCCTTTTCAAGGATAACGGGGGAAAGCCCGACCCGAGCAATTTTTTCGGCATCGAAAGGAAACCCGACAAAGAAGGCAATGTTACGGTAAGGGTATTCGCCATAAAGGACGGGCAAGATTTCATTTCCCAGAATTCCCAGTGGAACCCGAGGTTTGAATTTCTTCTTAATAACGAGTCTTTCGGTTATGATACAACGGCCCTGCGCATAATAAAAGACGAAAAAGCATCCTGCCTGCATTTCTATTACCGTTGTTCCAGGAAGGTTGACGGGAAACAGGCAGAGGGATGGATAGAATTCTCTACCCTGCCCGACACGGACAAGAGGGGCTTTTATTTTTACCCTTACGTCAAGAGCGACGGGAGCGCACCATCCGGGGCCGTTTTCATGAAGCCTATGGCAGTCTTGACGCCCGCAGACGATATGTCGGACAAGGAGACCGGTTTCAAGGCGGTCAGGAGGGATTATACATTTTCGGGTTTCTCCGGCGATGCGATAGTCGTGACCTTTGACAGGGAGTTCCCCTATTATGACAAGGCAAAGTTCGTTTTCTGGTCCCAAGCGGAGTATATACCTTGGTGGCATATAGACGACAAATGCGCCGCGTACTATGAGTTCGTCGAGATATGGAACGGCGGCACGGAAGGCTGCTGTGAGCCGATGGGAGACCGCCTGTTGCGATGGTCCAAGGCGGAGGTAGAGGTCTCGAACAAGGCCCGGGTTGTCGTCCACTGGAGATATGTGCTCGCCGATCCCGAATATAAATGGTGGGGCCTGGACCCGGTCGAGAGGCCGTATGCCGATGAGTGGTTCACGTTCTACCCGGACGGCACGGGAGTGAGGAAAGTCACATATACCCCCGTGCTGACCACGAGATACGAAATAGACTGGAATGAGGTCTCCGAACTTGCCGTGGTAAAGCGCGGCGGCGTGAAACCTTCAGAGATTATCGAACAAAGGGCGGTTACCCTGTTCAACCTTGCAGGGGACAAGATAGAATATGCCTGGTATCTTAACAAGAATACCGGACCTTCGAAACTCGACGAGAGCTCGAAGAACTGGCCTGAGGCCGTTTGTCGCATAAATCTCAAGAACAGGCCCGCGGTTTTTGAAGTTTTTGCGCAGGGAGAGGAGGCCTGCCCAAAGACCTTTCCTGCGCCGTTCAGCAAGTGGTGGGGCCATTACGGGGAGAATTGGGCTTTAGAGTTGAGGGGTGGATATGAATATGAAGGCGATTTCTTTGTTTTCTCGCATTGGCCGATCAATAAGATGCCGTACGAAGAGCCTTCCAAGACAAACGGCAGGTATATACGCGAACCGGGCCATGTATCTCTACTTCCGGTAGCCGGGCATCCAAAGGTATCAGGCCCTACGACTTGGGCGATGCTCGTAGGTGTAAGCAAGCCCTGGGATGACCAGGAACTCCGCGACAAGACTTCCTCGTGGCTTTACCCCGGTGATATTACGATGATAAGCGATGACGCGAAATTCATCGGGAACGACTATTACCAAAGGGCCCTTGTCTTTGAGACGGACAGGCTCAGGCACGGTTGCCAGTTCAGCATGTATCCTAAGATCGTATCCTCTACGGTACTCAACCCAGTTTTTATCATCAAGAATTGGGGCAAGTATCCGGTAAACGTCAAGATGAACGGAAGGGCGCTTAAAGAAGGCAGCGATTACCGTTATGACATCGAGCGCGAAGACGCCGTTATCTGGGTCAAGGCCAAGTTTTCCAACCTGACGACTTTCCTGATAAACTAAGATAATCTCCCTGTAGTTTTTTGGGATTGCAAAATCACGCATATTTACCTATAATAAAGAATTACTATGTTCGCTAAAAAACCGCATTCTACATCAGAAATAGCCAGGCTGACGCATCCCAAGCAAATAGTGGGTGTTGCGACAAAAGCCGGTTTAAACGCAGATGAGCTCGAGCTTTACGGTAATTACAAGGCCAAGGTCGTTCTCGGCGTATTGCAGAGGCTTAAGGCCCGTCCAGACGGCAAACTTGTCCTTGTCACTGCCATAACCCCGACGAGGCACGGCGAAGGCAAAACCTGCGTATCCATAGGCCTTACCCAGGCGTTGGGCCGCCTGAAGAAGCGCGTAATACTTTGTTTGAGAGAACCCTCCCTGGGGCCGGCTTTGGGCCTGAAAGGAGGAGGTTGCGGAGGCGGGTATGCCCAAGTCTTACCGATGGAAGATATAAACCTCCATTTTACAGGGGATATCCATGCCGTTACCTCTGCGCATAATCTTTTAAGTGCCGCGATCGATAACCATATCTCAAGGGGCAACGAACTCAAGTTTGACCCGAAGAAGATATTATGGCGAAGGGCGATAGATCTTTGCGACAAGAGCCTGCGCGAGATACAGGTAGGCGCAGCCGAAGGTGCCGTAAAACGGCGCGACGGTTTCGATATCACCGCCGCCTCCGAAGTCATGGCTTGCCTTGCCTTGACCACGGGTTACAAAGACCTTAAAGAGAGGCTCGGCAGGATGATAGTAGGGTTTACCAGCAAAGGCAAGCCCGTAACGGCATCCGAACTTAAAGTTGTTGGTGCGATGGCTGCGATATTGAAAGACGCAATAAAACCGAATATAGCCCAGACCCTGGAAAGCCAGCCTGCTTTCATACATATGGGGCCTTTTGGCAACATAGCCCACGGGACGAACAGCGTGCTTGCTACCCAGATGGCGCTTAAACTCGCCGATTACGCGGTGATCGAGACCGGGTTCGGCACGGACCTGGGTTTCGAGAAATTCTGCGACGTAGTTACCAGGCAGGGGAAGTTCAAACCGGATTGTGCCGTAGTAGTGGTCAGCGCCAGGGCGCTTAAATCGCACGGAGGAATGGCCGACGGCGAGCTCGATAAGGAAGACCTCGTTTCTCTTAACAATGGCCTTTGCAACCTGGAAAGGCATTTAGAGAATGTCAAGAGATTCGGGATATGGCCGGTCGTAGCTATCAACAGGTTCCCGGCCGATACCGATAATGAGCTCAACAGGATAAAAGAATCATGCAGGAGCAAGGGGGTGCTTGCAGAAATAACCGAGGTCGTGGCAAAAGGCGGAGAAGGAGGGGAAAAACTTGCCCAGGCCGTCATATCTACGATGCAGGAGCATCCTTCGAAGTTTAAACCGCTTTATGAACTCAGTCTTTCGATAAAGGAAAAGATAGAAAAGATAGCCTTAGAGGTCTATGGTGCAGAAGGTGTTGTATATGTCGGTTCTTCGGAAGATGATATCACGTTCCTTACGGAGAACGGTTATGACGAGTTGCCGGTCAATATGGCAAAGACGCATCTTTCTTTTACGGATGATCCCAAGCAGAAAGGTGCCCCGTCAGGGTGGCGTCTCAAGGTAAAAGAAGTCAAGGTCTCGGCCGGTGCGGGTTTCCTTGTCGCGCTTACAGGCGAGATGAACCTTATGCCCGGGATGCCGAAGGTCCCCCTTGCCGAGAGGGTGGATATTGACGACGACGGTAACATATCGGGGTTATTCTGATGATATCCTCCAAAAGCAGGATAGATATTTTTGCTGCGGCATTGGGAGACAGGAAACCGGTGCCGGGAGGCGGAGCTTCGGCCGCGTTGACCGGGGCTATCGGTGCGGCATTGATCATGAAAGTCGCGAACTTCACTATAGGCAGGAAAAAATACAGGATGTATGAAAAGGATGCCAAGGCCATTTTTTTAAAAGCGCAGCGCCTGGAAACGAAGCTTGCCGCGTACATAGAAAAGGATGCCAGGTCATACGAACAATATTCGAGGACAAGGTCGGCTTCTTCTATGAAGAAAGCGACGTTGTGCGTTGAGGAGATCGCGGCTCTTTCGAAGGAGGCGCTTAAGTATTGCCCGAGGCTCAGGAAGATAGGCAACAGGAATCTTGCCGGGGACCTTCGCGCGGCAGAGTTGTTTCTGAAGGCTTCGGCCGGTGCAGCGGAGAATCTTGCCAGGCTCAATAAGAAATGGACGGGCAGATAGATGGTCGCGAAGATACTTGACGGAAAGCGGTTGGCGGTGAAGATGAAGGCGCAGATAAAACGGGAAGTCTGTGCAATCAAGAAAAAATACGGGAAGACGCCGATGCTGTCAGTGATCCAGATCGGCGGGCATAAGCCGGCGACTATATACCTTAATTCGCAGGAAAAGCTTGCGGGAGAGCTGGGTATCAAGTACAGGAAGATCAATCTTTGCAATTCCGTTTCCCAGGATGAGCTTATCAGGGTAATAAAGAAGCTAAACAGGGATAAGGATACTACGGCTGTTATGCTCGGTCTGCCGGTGCCCAAAACGATAAATCTCAAGCAGGTCATATACTATATAGATCCCGCCAAAAACGTTGAAAGGGTCAACCCCACGGCGTCGGCGGTTATGGAGATAATAAACTCGACCGGGATAAGCCTCTTCGGCAGGGAGGCGGTTGTTGTCGGTCACGGCGAACTTGTCGGCAAACCCATAGCCATGTTCCTCCTGGACAAGCTGGCGACGGTGACGGTCTGCCATATCGGGACTGCAGGCCGCGGGAAGTTAAAAGAACACATCGGCCGTGCCGAGGTACTTGTTGTTGCAGTCGGTAAGCCCGGTCTCATAAGGGGCGGTTGGATCAAGCACGGGGCGATCGTTGTAGACGTAGGCATTACAAAGGTGGCAGGAAAGGTCAAAGGCGACGTTGAATTCGCTTCGGCTGCAAAGCGCGCCGGTTTCATTACGCCCGTACCCGGAGGCGTAGGGCCGCTTACGGTCATGATGTCTATGCGCAACTGCATAGCCCTTTTCAAGGAACAGATGAAGAAATGATAATAACCAGGCAGAAACCAATAGATGACATACTCAAGTGCCTCGATGGCATAGAAAAGGTATTCATAGTCGGATGCACGCAATGCGCGACCATTTGCAAGACCGGAGGCGAAGAAGAGGTAAAGAGCATGCGGCAGGTCCTTGAGGGAAAAGGCAAGAAAGTGACCGCCGCCGAAGTCTGGGATACGCCGTGCAACCTGCTTGAGGTAAAGAAACGTTTCCGCGACGGCAAAGATGCAATATCGGGTTCAGGGGCCGTGCTTGTCATGAGCTGCGGCGACGGGGCGCATACAGTTTGTGCCGGGACAGGCATGAACGTTGTTCCGGCTAATGATACCCTGTTCCTGGGTCAGTCTGAGAGAGCGGGCAGGTTCAATGAAGTATGCGCATTATGCGGAGACTGCACCCTTTTTATGACCGGAGGTTATTGCCCGAACGCGTTATGCCCTAAGGGGCTCCAGAACGGCCCATGCGGAGGCGCCAAGGACGGCAAATGCGAAGTAAACCCCGAGATCGACTGCGGGTGGTTGTTGATATATAACAGGCTCAAGGATGCGGGCAAGCTTGATAATATGAAGAAGATCATGCCGCCAAAGGACCATTCACGTTCTATCAGGCCGCGCAGGATAATTGTGGACGCTGTCAGGAAGAGATGATAATGACCTTAAAAGAAAAGATAAGCAGCAGGAAGTTCATAATTACCTCCGAGATCGGACCGCCGAAAGGCATTGACGTAAAGTCTAACCTTGAAGAGGCCCTCATGCTTAAAGACAGGGTAGATGCCGTCAACGTCACGGATTCACAAAGTGCGGTAATGAGGCTGGGTTCGCTTGCGGTCTCCAGACTTTTGAAGGAAGAAGGCGTCGAGCCTATATACCAGCTTACCTGCCGTGACCGCAACAGGATAGCGCTACAGTCCGATGCCCTATCTGCGGCGGCTCTCGGCATAGAGAATGTACTCGTCCTTACCGGCGACCATCCGTCGAGAGGTGATCATCCTGCAGCAAAACCTGTATTCGACCTGGATTCCGTGCAACTTATAAATACGCTTAAAGGGCTTGAAACCGGGAAGGATATGGCAGGCAAAGAACTGAAAGGCGTGCCGAGTTTTTGCATAGGCGCTGTCGTTAACCCCGGCGCCGATCCGCTTGAACCGGAACTGATAAAGTTCGAGAAGAAGGTAAAAGCCGGCGCCTCGTTCTTCCAGACCCAGGGAGTATACGATGTCGACGCTTTTGCCGCGTTCATGGATAAGGTAAAAAGTTTCGATACCTGCGTGATCGCCGGGATAATTCTCATCAAATCCCCTGATATGGCCCGGTTCATGAACAAGAATGTCGCCGGGATATTCATCCCCGACAAACTCATTGAAGAGATCGAGAACGCGCCGGACAGGCAACATAAAGCCGTCGAGATCGCAGCGCGCACCATAAAAGACTTGAAAGGCCTGGCCCATGGAGTTCATATAATGTCGCTGGGCTGGAACAAGCTCGTTCCCCGGATCCTGGACAAGGCCGGCCTTTAGGAGGCGAGAGATAGTCTTTCTTAAGAATATCCCTATAAAGATACCCGCGGAGCTTGTCCTTTCCCGCCTTAAGTTTGCGAAATACAAGACGAAGGCGGATAAGAGGGTCATGTCATTCATCTCTTCGGTGATGGAAGAAGGGCTTTCGCTGGTCGAGTCTAAGGCCGTATTTAATATATACGACATAACCGTCAGGGGACCTAAGATCGGATTTTCCGCTTCCGGGCTTAAGGTCAAGAGTTCTTCCCTTGCGAAACATCTCAGGGGGTCGGTGAAGGCAGCGTTATTCGTCTGCACGATAGGGAAGGACCTCCCCGAAAAGATAAATTCTTATGTAAGCGGCGGCGAAATAGCACGGGCGACAGTCTTGGATGCCGTGGGTTCCGAGGCGGCAGAAGCTTTGGCGGACGCGATCGATAAGGCTGTTACCAAAAATGCCGGTTCCGAGGGCTTTTCGACCATCGCACGTTTCAGCCCGGGATACGGTGACTGGTCGATCTTTGACCAGGCGAAGATATTAAAGGTTTTAAAAGCGGAGAAGATAGGCGTGCGCGCTACAAAGAGTTGCATAATGCTGCCGGAAAAATCCGTTACGGCATGCATAGGGCTGCTCAAAGCCGGGCATAAACCCATAAGGAAAGTGTATGAAAGAGGTATTAGCAAGGCTAAAAAATGAAATACTGATATACGACGGTGCTCTCGGGACGGTGCTGCAAGAGACAGGAGCGCTTAAGGCGGGAGCTTGCCCGGAAGAACTCAATATCTCCGATCCCGGTGTGATCGGCAGCATACACCGCAGCTATATAGATGCCGGCGCAGATGTCATTGAAACGAATTCGTTCGGCGCTAGCAGGTTGAAACTCGCTTCTTACGGCCTTGAGAAGGATGCCGACAGGATCAATTATGAAGCGGCGCGGATAGCCAAGTCCGCTGCTTCGGGATGCCGCGGGAGGAAGATATATGTAGCCGGTTCGGTCGGGCCGCTCGACAGGCAGATAAGCCCCCTCGGCGACCTTTCGTTCGATGAGGCGGTCAAGGCCTTCGAAGACCAGATAAGACAACTTAAGGAAGGCGGCTGCGATCTCGTGATACTCGAAACCTTCGCCGACATAAAGGAACTTAAGGCGGCGGTTATCGCTGCCAAGGAAATAGGCGGGTTACCTATCCAGGCCCAGATGACTTTTGAAGGAGGCGAGCGCAGTACCTACGGCACTACTCCTTCCGCTTTTGCCGTTCTGCTGAATTCGCTTGGTGCGGATATCATCGGCACCAACTGTTCTACCGGGCCGAAAGAATTGTTGAACGTGATAAAAGAAATGTCCCCTCTGACTGACAGGTTCATCTCCTGCCAGCCGAATGCAGGTTTGCCGGAATTGCGTGAAGGCAAGACATATTTTCCCGAGACTCCCAAGGCATTTGCGGGATATGCGGCCAGGTTCGCTGCGCTCGGCGTAAATCTGATAGGCGGATGTTGCGGGACTACGCCCGAACATATCAGGGAAGTAAGCAGGATTTTACGCGGAAAGAAGCCGCGACACCGGAAATACATTCCGGCTTTCAGGCTCTCTTCGCGCACGAAGACGATCGAGCTTAATGCCAAAACAAGGCCTGTTATTATAGGCGAGAGGATAAATCCCACGGGCAGGAAGGACCTGCAGGAAGAGATAAAGCAGGGCAAAAACGTTATTATAAGACGGGAAGCGATAGAACAGTCACGTAAAGGCGCAGATATACTCGATATCAATGTCGGGGTTCCCGGCATCCGGGAGCAGGATACGATCGCGTCTGCCGTGGAAGCCGTACAGGCGGTAAGCGAAGCGCCTATATCGATAGACAGCACGAGCCCGTTCGCTGTCGAGGCTGCCCTCAAGGAAACAGCAGGCAAGCCCTTGATAAATTCAGTTAACGGTGAGAAAGAGAAGATCGCCTCGATGCTCCCGCTGGCCAGGAAATACGGCGCGGCAGTACTTGTGCTGGCGCTTGATAAGTGCGGTATACCGAAGAACGCCAAGGCACGCGTAAAGATAGCTTCAACGGTAATAAAGAAGGCCCTGGCGCTTGGCATACGTAAAGAGGATATAATAGTGGACCCGCTTACATTGGCGATATCGGCGGAACCCGGGCAGGCGGGAGAGACCTTGAAAGCTATAAGAGACCTCAGGAAGAGCGGTTTTTCGTGCTCGCTTGGTGTCAGCAACATATCATTTGGCCTTCCTAACAGGAGGAAGATCAACGCCGATTTCTTCTCATTGGCCCTTTCTTATGGCCTTGACCTTGCGATAATCAACCCGAGCGACGACAATATGTTCTGGGTCGCGAAACGCAAGAAGAAGAGGGCCGCTACGGATACCCGGATAAAACAATTCCTGAAGGAAGCGTTGAATCCTGTCATACGTATTCCTGCCTCGTCCTGCAAGTCTAAGCCGGGGGATGGGAAAGATGTCAGGACCCTCCTTACCGAGGCTGTGATCTACGGAGATAAGGATAATATAGCAGGATATATCGAAGAAGCCCTGGCGCAGGGGATACCGCCGTTGGAGATAAACGGCGGTATATTGATCCCCGCCCTTGAGACCGTCGGGGAGAAATTCGGCAAGAGGGAGTACTTCCTCCCTCAGGTGATACTTTCGGCGGAGGCGGTCCAGCGCGCATTCGGACGCCTCAAGAGGGATATCAGGCCGGGGGAACAGGAGGACAAGGGGACGATCGTTTTTGCGACCGTTGAAGGCGATATCCACGATATAGGCAAGAATATCGTCATATCGGTGCTCGAGAACCACGGTTACAGGATATTCGATCTTGGCAGGAGCGTGTCCGCCGATATCATAATCAAGGAAGCGGTAAAGAACAAGGCCGACATAATAGGACTGAGCGCGCTGATGACCACCACGATGATACAGATGGAGCACGTCATTAAAGAATTGAAGAAGAGAGAATTAAATTTCAAGACGATGGTTGGCGGCGCGGTGGTTAATGAGGCGTTTGCCAGGCAGATAGGCGCCTCCGCTTATGCGCGTGACGCTATCGAAGCCGTTAATATCGTGAAGTCCCTTATGAAAGGAAGCGCTCAATGAATGCCGAACGCAGAAAGGTGACCATCCCTGATGTTCAGAAGAAAAAGGATGATCGCAGGAAGATAACCATGCTTACCGCGTATGATTATCCTTCCGGACGCCTTATTGACGAGGCGGGCTTGGACATGGTACTTGTCGGCGATTCGCTTGCCATGACGGTACTCGGCTACGAATCCACGATACCAGTAACCATGGATGAGATGATACATCATGCCAAGGCTGTCAGGCGCGGCGTAAAATATGCCCTGCTTGTAGGTGATATGCCTTTCATGACCTATAATATCGCCGAAAAGGAGACTGTGCGGAATGCCGGCCGTTTCATAAAAGAAGGCGGGTGCACAGCCGTAAAGATCGAAGGCGGAGAGGAGATGTCCGGCACGGTGAAAACCCTGGTCAAGGCCGGGATACCCGTTCTCGGGCATATAGGCCTTACGCCCCAGACAGCCGCCCAACTTGGCGGGTTCAGGGTCCAGGGTAAGGATGCCAGGGGCGCCGCAAAACTTATTGATTCCGCTGTAGCCCTCGAAAAGGCCGGGTGCTTTGCCATTGTCCTTGAATGTGTCCCGGATATGCTGGCGAAGCTTATAACGGAAAAGATTGGCATACCGACCATAGGTATTGGCGCAGGCCCTTATTGCAATGGGCAAGTAATAGTTACCAACGATATGATCGGGTTGTATGATAAATTTACGCCGAAGTTCGTGAAGAAATACGCGGACCTGTGGCCGCAGATGCTTAATGCCTTCAAAAGGTATAAGGATGATGTGGAGTCAGGTAACTTCCCGGCACAGGAGCATAGTTTTACAATGAACGGATCAGAACTGAAAAAGATCAAGTCCGTAAGGAGGACCAGATGAAGATAGCGATCATCGGCCCGGGGGCCCTTGGTTGTCTGGTAGCCGCTTCTTTGGCGAGATCGGGCGAAGATGTTTGGCTGCTCGACAAAGTCCAGGACCGCGCAAAGAAGATCAATAATAGCGGGATAAGGGTCGAGGGGATCGGGGAGTTCAGTGCTAAGGTAAGGGCCACCTGCGATGCAAAGGATATAGGGGTCTGTGATCTTGTTATTGTCTGTGTCAAATCCTACGATACCGAGGAAGCCGTTAAGGAAGCTAAGGCTTCGATCGGCGAAAATACCCTCGTCCTGACCCTCCAGAACGGTCTCGGGAACGAAGAGGTTATAGCCGAGATCGTAGGGCCGGAGAAAGTTGTCGGTGGGGTCACTTCGCACGGTTCGACATATGTCGGGGATGGAAAGGTCAGGCATGCCGGGAAAGGGGAGACAATAATAGGCAGATGGTATACTCCTGCTGCCCGTAAGGATGTCAGGAAATGGTATATTCCCCGCAGGAGGCTGGAAGAGATATCGGCCTTGTTCAAGAAATCTTCATTCGAGACCAAGATATCCGACAACATAAAAGAAGTAATATGGTCGAAGCTGATAATCAACGTCGGGATAAACGCCCTGGGTGCCCTGACCCGCCTCAAGAACGGTGACCTGTTCAAATATGAATGGACCAGGAACGTAATGAAACAGGCCGTAATGGAAGCGGTCAAGGTGGCTAAACGCCGCCGGATAAGTCTGGTATATTCAGACCCGGTAAAGAAGATAGAATCAGTCTGTTCTTCGAGCTCGGACAATGCCTGTTCTATGCTCCAGGATGTGCTCGACGGCCAGAAGACGGAGATAGATTATATAAACGGGGCTATAGCCGCCGAAGGCGCGGCACTAGGTGTTCCGACCCCGGTAAATTCCGTCCTTACGGACCTCGTTAAGGCCCTGGAGACAGGTTACGGTAAACAGATCGGGAGGTAATCAGGATCGATGCACAGTGTCATAGAAAAGACGGTCTTGGCCGGTTCTATAAGCATGCTTAAGGTTGAAGCTCCTATGGTTGTACGGGAGGCAAAACCCGGGCAATTCGTGGTTGTCAGGCTTGACGAGTTTTCGGAAAGGATACCCCTTACTATATGCGATATGGATAAGGATAAGGGTACCATTACCATGATAATCCAGGAAGCCGGGAGGTCCACCAAGGACTTATGCTCGCTTAATCCCGGCGATTCCATAATGGATGTACTCGGTCCGCTTGGGAACCCGAGTCAGATAAAGAAGTTCGGCACGGTCGTTATGATAGGCGGCGGAGTAGGTTCGGCCGAACTCCTTACCGTAGTGCGTGCTTTGAAAGAGGCAGGTAACAGGGTTATAACGATATTAGGGGCGCGTAACAGGGACCTGATTATACTCGAGGAGACCTTCAGGGGCCTTGCCGATGAAGTTATCGTTACCACGGATGACGGAAGTTACGGCGATAAGGGCCTGGTTACAGACGCACTTGCGAACCTTTTTAAGAGGGGCGAGAAGATAGACAGGATAATCTGCTGCGGGCCGCTCCCTATGATGCGCGCGGTAACGGAGACCTCGCGTCCAAAAGCGATACCGATAACGGTAAGCCTTAACGCGATCCTTCTTGACGCGACCGGGATGTGCGGGTCATGCCGTTGCACAGTTGCGGGCAAGACCCGTTTTTCCTGCGTTGACGGCCCGGAATTCGACGGCTACCAGGTGGACTTCGACGAATTACTCCTCAGGAACAAGAGATTCCTGGGGGAAGAGAAGAAAGCGATGGACGTTTAACCATGGCAAATATCCCGCGCCAGAAACAACCGTGCAGGGAACCTTCCGGGAGGAGCCGGGATTTCAAGGAAGTAGCCTTGGGTTTTACGCCGGAGCAGGCGGTCCTTGAGGCAAAACGCTGTATGTCATGTAAGAAGAAGCCCTGCTGTAACGGCTGTCCTGTCGGTATCGATATACCCGGATTCATTGAGCTTATAGCCAAGAGGGATTTCGCCGGCGCAGCCAGGAAGATAAAGGAAAGGAACAACCTTCCGGCGATATGCGGAAGAGTGTGTCCGCAGGAGATCCAATGCGAGTTTAATTGTGTGCTTGCCGCAAGGAAGGAGCCTATAGCGATTGGCGCCCTGGAGCGTTTTGTCGCGGACTGGGAAGCGGACCATCCCGGACAGGGAGATCGCGTTAACGTTGCCGCGGCCGTGAAAGATCGCGGCGCGAAAGTAGCGGTAGTCGGTGCGGGTCCTGCCGGGTTGACCGCGGCCGCCGACCTGGCTAAATACGGTTATATGGTCACGCTTTTCGAATCGCTTACTTCAAGCGGCGGCGTATTGAGATACGGCATACCTGAATTCAGGCTCCCTAAGACAATCCTCGACAGGGAAACAGAGTATGTGAAATCTCTCGGTGTTGAGATAAGGTACAATATACTTATCGGCAGGACGATAACCGTCGAAGGCCTCTTTAAGGACGGCTACAGGGCAGTTTTTATTGGAACGGGAGCGGGGCTTCCCAATTTCCTCGGGATACCAGGCGAGAACCTCAACGGCGTATACTCGGCGAATGAATTCCTGACGAGGGTCAACCTTATGCATGCCTATGAGTTCCCCGTTTACAAAACACCGGTAAGGATCGGCGAGAGGGTAGCGGTAGTCGGAGCGGGCAATACCGCCATGGATTGCGTCCGCGTTGCCAAGCGTCTCGGTGCGAAAGACGCCATGATAATCTACCGGCGCAGCGCACGCGAGGCCCCGGCCAGGCGGGCTGAGATCGAACACGCGGGCGAGGAGGGCATAGAATTCCGCTTCCTGACGGCGCCCCTTTCCATAGAAGGCAGCGATAAGGGAGAGGTCAGGAGTATGACCTGTATGAAGATGGAATTAGGCGAAGCAGATTCCAGCGGTCGCCGGCGCCCTCTTCCTGTCAAGGGTTCTGAATACACTATGCCGGTAGATACCGTGATCATAGCGATAGGACAAGGCCCTAATCCGCTTATACCCTTGACCACCAAGGGCATAAATACCGACCCTAAAAACGGGGAAGTGGTTGTAGACAAGGATTACATGACGTCTATGAAAGGAGTATTTGCCGGAGGGGATATAACCGTGGGCGAAGGCACCGTAATAGCAGCTATGGGTGCCGGCAAGAGGGCCGCTGCCGCGATAGACAGATACCTAAAGGCTCTTACATGAAACGTTTTGTTTATGGCCTGCTGGTCTTCCTGCCTGTTCTGGTATTCTGCGGATGCCGTATAAATATGACCGCCGTTACAAGGATAAACGATGACGGCTCGGGGTTCAGGATAACGACTTATTCGGCTGACGGCGCGAGCGAGAAGGACGAGCTTGTAAATAATTATCTCATGCCGGGGCCGGGTGAGTGGAAACTCGAAAGATATGCGAAGGGCAATCCCCCCGTCCATATCTATGAGGTAAAACGTTCATTTATGGACATGAACAAACTTGCTCCGGACTATGTAAGGAAAGGTTTCTATCCCGGGGACCTTTCGTCCAACAGTTTCTCTCTCAAGGTACATAACGGTATATTGTTCACAGTGTATGAATACGAAGAGAAGTTCAGGGACTGTATGGATCGCAGGAAGGCCATACAGTTCTGCTCGCAGTGGTATGACCGGTCTTTGGATATAGCGGTTTCGGAGATAGAGAAAGAATTTCCCGGCCTCGTGCAAAGAGACGGCATAAAGGCATTCTTGGACGGTATATATCGGCAATATTATGATTTTTTCCTGAGAGAGTTTATGTCAAAGGGCCGCAGGGTTTTTGAAGGCGAAGACCCTCTTTTCAAGGCCGAGAAGCAGGAGTTCGAAGCAAGATACGGAGAAGACAGCTTTGCGTTATCCGTCGCTGCCTATATTTGTTCTGTCAACAAGGGCCAGGACCCGAAGAAGACCAGGGAAAGGCTGCTTAAAGTGCACGGCAGGATAGATGAAGCCCTTTCCGACCTGGGCAGTTCATTAAGCGCCGATAATTACGAGGATTCTTTCGGGGTGTATGGTTGGCCGGTCTTTATGGATTATTCTTTTAACATATCCGTCACCCTGCCCGGGCGCATAACATATACAAATGCGCAAGAGACCGATCGCGGGACCGCTAAATGGAGATTCGCTTGCGATGATTTTCTTTTGAATGAGCAAGCGCTTACGGCAAGATCCCGGAAATTAAATC
This sequence comes from Candidatus Omnitrophica bacterium UBA6215, assembly GCA_002421665.1. Taxonomy (GTDB): domain Bacteria; phylum Omnitrophota; class Gorgyraeia; order Pluralincolimonadales; family Pluralincolimonadaceae; genus UBA6215. Next base: position 92,540 of record DISH01000006.1, on the reverse strand, counting down.
CTGCAGGGATGGGTCTTACGCTGATAATACTGCTCGCCGCCGTTTATTCCATATATAACAATAGAGGTTCGCGGAAAAAATGAAGAAGGTTGTTGTCGCTATGAGCGGCGGCGTGGATTCATCGGTCGCCGCTTTTTTGTTGAAACGGGAAGGTTATGACGTAACAGGGATCACCATGAAGCTTTGGGATACCCAATGCGCAGCGGATGCGCGCAAGACCGCCTCGGCGCTTGGGATAGACCACCATGTTGTCGACCTTCGGAAGGCTTTCAGGCGCGACGTAGTCGGTTATTTCTGCTCGGAATACCTGCATGGCAGGACACCCAACCCCTGCATTATGTGCAACAACAGGATAAAGTTCGGTATCCTGCTGGATAAGGCAAAGTCCCTGGGTGCCCGTTTACTGGCTACGGGCCATTATGTACGCTTGTACCGGCCTCTTAACGGCCGCTACCGCATAAGGGAAGGGGTCGATAAGTTCAAGGACCAGTCGTATTTCCTTTTTGCCCTCAGGCAGCGCCAGTTAGCGCGCCTGCTTTTTCCATTAGGCAAATATACGAAGGGTGAAGTCAGGGATGTTGCTGCAAAAGCCGGGTTGATCTTACCAGGCCATACGCGGGAAAGCCAGGATATCTGCTTCCTGGCGGGCGGTGATTACAGGCGGTTCCTGAAGAGGGAGTGCAAAGGAATAAAACCGGGCAGGGTAAAGGACCTGTCGGGGCAATGTCTGGGAAGCCATAAAGGGACGGCATTCTATACTATCGGGCAGAGGCAGGGATTGGGGATTGCGGCAGGAAAACCCCTATATGTCGTGAAACTTGATGCCGCTAAGAACGAGGTGGTATTGGCCACGGCGGAGGATCTAAAGGCAAGGGAGTTGACCGTCACCGATGTTTCCTGGATGGGAATCGACAACCCGGGCAAGCCTTTCAGGGCCTTGGCGAAGATAAGGTATAACCACAAAAAATCCCCGTGCAGGATAATCCCGCTTTCTCCCCGCAAGGTAAAGGCCATCTTCGATAGCCCGCAGCACGCAATAACCCCGGGCCAGGCTTTTGTTTTTTACCGTGGGCAGGATGTGGCAGGCGGGGGATGGATAAGTTAGACCCTGTTGCCAAATGCGGGTTTTTGTGATAATATAATCGAGCTTATCCCGCAAAATAATATGATGGCGGCGTAGCTCAGATGGTTAGAGCGAGCGGCTCATACCCGCTATGTCATCCGTTCAATTCGGATCGCCGCCACCAAATCCATACCGGAGGTGAAAGATGAAAAGATTGGCCGCGTTAGCGATATCTCTCCTTTTTGTGCTGCCGTGTTATGCCCAGGTAATGAAGAGGTCTGCCAGCAGTTTGAAGCCTGCCAGGAATGTCTATGTATATGAGGAAGGCAAGGGTGCTTTCTCCCCGTGCGGTTGGATGGGAGATGCCGGCTCTATCAAGGTCGACCCCAACTGTACCGTAAGCCCTAAATCAAAGAAGTTCTGCATGAAATGGACCTACGATTGTTCCAAGGGCGGTTCCAACGGATGGGCGGGTGTCTATTGGCTGTTTCCCGAGAACAACTGGGGCGCAAAAAAAGGGATGGACCTTACCGGGCATAAGAGGCTTTCCTTCTGGATGAGGGGCGATACCGGAAAGGAAGTTATATCTATAAAAGTAGGCGGCATAAAGGGCGACTATACCGATACTTTTACCAGGGAGTTGCCCAATCTTAGGCTTTCCTCGGTGTGGAGGCAGTATTCCATTGACCTTAACGGCAGGGATCTGTCCAACATCATAGGCGGTTTCTGTTGGACCGTTGACAGCAAACTCAACCCGGGCGGATGCACTTTTTATCTGGATGAAGTAGTGTACGAGTAGTTCTATGTTCACGGACCAGGTAAAGAGTACGATAGACAAGTTCGGCCTTATAGACAAGGGCGACAAAATTATCGTCTCTGTGTCCGGAGGTCCCGATTCTACAGCTCTCCTTTTTGCCCTCAATGGCCTGAAGCTTGATTACGGGCTCAAACTCTACATAGCCCACATGGACCATATGTTCCGCTCTTCGGAAGAGACGAAGAAGGACTATGAATACGTATATGCCCTTTCCCAAAAGCTTAAATTGCCGCTTATATTCAAGAAGATCGATGTCCCTGCTTATGCCGGGGGGTCCGGACTCTCGCTTGAAGAAGCGGCGCGCGGGAAGAGATACGAGTTCCTTATAAAGGTTGCCGCGGAACATGACGCAAGGAAGATAGCGATGGGTCACACTCTTGATGACCAGGCCGAGACCGTCCTTATGAGGATGATCCGGGGTTCCGGGCTGGGAGGGCTTCGCGGAATACCGCCAAAAAGAGCAATAAACGGCGCTTTTATAATCAGGCCTCTTATAGAGTGCTGGAGGAGGGATGTGGAGGCCTATCTGTCCGGGCTGAAGATAAGTGCCCGCCAGGATTCAACGAACCTTATGCAAAAATTCCTGAGGAACAGGATCAGGCATGAGCTTATGCTGTTGCTTGAGAGATACAATCCTAACATCAAGCATGCGCTTGCCAGGAGTGCCTGGAATTTCAGTTATGATTATGAGATCGTGGCGGAGGCGGTAGACAGGTCTTTTTCGAGATGCGGGAAGATAAAAGGCGGCTCTGCATCGTTGAATGTCAAACGGCTGAAAGCGCTGAAGCCGGGTATACGCCGCGGAGTGATCCGGAAGGCGATAGAGGCAGTAAAAGGGGATCTTAGGGGTATAGATTATTCCCATATCGAGGATATAGAAGGCCTGATGCTTTCCGGCAAAGGAGCGTTGGACCTGCCGGCTAAAATAAGGGTTTCCAGGTCTGCGGACATACTTGCTTTTTCCCGTATAAAGGAAAAGACCGCGGTCCCGAGGGTGTGGAGGCAGTTCCCTTATCCGGGTTCGGTAGACATACCGGAGCTGAATCTGACTTTTGACGCAAAGCAGGTTAAGTCCAGTGTTGAGTTCGGGAAACCCTGCAGCGTAGAATACATCGATCTGGACAGGATAGAAGGGTCGTTATACATAAAGACATGGGAGAGAGGCGACCGCTTCAAGCCGCTTGGGATGGAAAAGGAAAAGAAGCTCCAGGATTTTTTTGTTGACCAAAAAGTTCCCAGACAGAAGCGCACATCGGTCCCGCTGCTGGTATCCGGAAAAGACATAATATGGGTCTGCGGCATGAGGTTGTCCGACAAAGTTAAGATACTTCCCGGGACAAAAAGGATACTCAAGGTCTCCTTTAAAAAAACCTAATTTGCTTGCCTTCGCCGGAGGCTTTCTGTTATAATCAAATCCCCATAAGGAAAATACATGGCTAACGGACATAAAAGAAAAAAGAATAACAACCAATCACCTGTCATGCTCCAGCGTATAGTGATATCGCTGGTCATACTGATGATAGTGGTGTATTTTTCCGGTGTTTTTAACAATGAATCCCTAAGCCTGCAGCAGCCCAGGGAGATAAGCCTCTCGGAATTTACCGGGCTTGTTGCCGGTAATGGCGTAGATACCGCAGTAAAGAGGGACTATGTGGTCCAGGGAAAGCTCAAGGACGGTTCGCTATACAAGGTATACATCACCGAGTTCGACCCGGACCTTGTCAAGCTCATGCGCGACCACATTAAGGATTTCAGGGTTAATGTAGCGAACCCGTTCTTCGCGAATTTTTTCTGGCCGATCCTCTTTCCGCTTATAGTACTGATGTTCTTCTGGTATGTCCTTTCGAGGAGTGCTCAGTCGGGAGGGGGCAGGATACTCTCGTTCGGCAAGAGTCGTGCGCGCCAGTTCATGGGCGGGCAGGTCAAAGTCACTTTCAATGATGTCGCCGGCGTGGATGAGGCAAAAGAAGAACTGCAGGAGATAATAGAGTTCCTGAAAGATCCCCGAAAATTCACGCGTCTCGGAGGAAAGATACCTAAAGGGGTCCTGCTCATAGGTCCGCCCGGGACAGGCAAAACGCTTCTTGCAAAGGCCGTTGCGGGCGAAGCGGGTGTCCCGTTCTTCTCCATAAGTGGTTCCGATTTCGTCGAGATGTTCGTCGGTGTCGGTGCTTCAAGGGTGCGAGATCTTTTTGATGAGGCAAAGCGGGCCGCAAAGATAGGCGGGAAAGGCTGCATTATATTTGTCGATGAGATAGATGCGGTCGGCCGGCAGCGTTTCGCAGGTGTCGGCGGAGGTAATGACGAGCGCGAGCAGACATTGAATGCGCTCCTTGTCGAGATGGATGGTTTCGGCACTCAGGAAGGTATTATACTCATAGCTGCTACAAACAGGCCCGATGTTCTCGACAGGGCGCTTTTACGTCCCGGAAGGTTCGACAGGGTCGTGTATATTACGGAGCCTGATATAAACGGCAGGGAAGCAATATTGAAAGTCCACGCCAAAGGCATAAAGCTTGCGCCAGAGGTAGACCTCAAAGTACTTGCCCAGAGGACAGTGGGTTTCTCCGGAGCTGACCTTGCCAATCTGGTCAATGAAGCAGCGCTGTTGGCTTCCCGAAGGAACAAGGAAGGCGTTACCATGGAAGAACTCGGGGAATCGATAGAGAGGGTGATCGCCGGCCCTGCGCGAAAGAGCCGCGTGATCAGCGCTCATGAAAAGGAGATAACGGCCTACCATGAATCCGGCCACGCCTTGCTTTCGTTGCTTATACCTAAAGTGGAGCCCTTACACAAGGTTACTATATTGCCGAGGGGGATGGCGGGGGGCTACACGCTTACGGCTCCTACGGAGGACAAATACTATAAATCCAAGAACGAGCTTTTGGCCGAGATAACCATGGCCCTTGGCGGCAGGGCTTCAGAAGAGATAATATTTTCCGATGTGACAACTGGAGCCCGCAACGACATTAAAGTTGCAACCGAATTGGCTCGCCGCATGGTAACCGAATTCGGCATGAGCGATAAACTCGGCAATCTCGCGTTCGGCAAGCACCAGGACCAGATATTTCTCGGGAGGGACCTCTACGAGGAAAAGAATTACAGCGATCAGACCGCTCTCCTTATAGACCAGGAAGAGAAGCGTATAGTCGACGAATGTTATAACAGGGCCAAGCAGACGCTTTTGGATAACAAGGACAAATTAAAGGCCCTCGCAGAGAGACTTTTAGAGAAAGAGGTCCTTGACGTCAAGGAGATAAAAGAGCTCCTGGAGTTGTAACTATGGAATTGCGCGTCCTTGCGATAAGGAATACCGATGAAGCGGCACGCGAAATGCGTGCCCTTAATGTACATAAGGGCGGCATAGATATAATGGCCCCGAAATCGGTGTCCCGTGTTATCAAGGTATCGGGATTGAGCTCGGACGCCTTTAATATAATAAAGCAGGAGATGCTCTCGGCGGGCGGAGATTGTGCAGTTGCTTGGAACGCTTTTGTAAAGAGAAGGAAACAGACGCAGGGCCTGATAATCGGAACCGTTGCGCAGATAAACCGGTTGTGCGTCAAGCTTGATAAACAGCCGCTGGGCTTAGCAAGGCTCGGCAAGATGCTCTCTGGACTGGAAGCGGATCACTGCAGGAGGGTTTTTTCCCTGTGCGCAGGGAAATATAAATTGAATCTGGACCGGCGGGTGCATATAATGGGTGTATTGAACGTAACGCCCGATTCCTTTTCGGATGGCGGCATGTACTTTGACAAGGAATATGCGGTAGCGAAGGCCCTGAATATGGAAGAACAGGGTGCCGATATAATAGATATCGGAGGAGAATCTACGCGGCCCGGTGCAAAGCCGGTCTCCGCAAAAGAAGAATGCAGGCGGGTTATCCCCGTGATAAAAGGATTGGCAAGGCGCCTGAAAGTTCCTATATCAGTCGATACCCGCAAGTCGGAAGTCGCCCTTAGGGCGCTTGATGCGGGCGCTTGTATCGTCAACGACGTGACCGGGCTTAAGAACGACCGCAAGGTCGCCGGGATCGCCGCCAGGTATAAGGCAGCCGTGGTACTTATGCATATGAAGGGAACTCCCCGGACGATGCAGCAGAGGGATCCGGTATATAAAGACCTTATAGGAGAGATATCCTCTTGTCTAAGGGAGAGCGCGGATACTGCCGAGGCCGCCGGCGTAAAAAGGGAAAGTATTGTCTTGGATCCCGGCATAGGCTTTGGAAAGACCGTGGAGCATAACCTGAGGATAATAAACAACATGAGGGAATTCAAGTCCTTGGGCTACCCGGTGCTGTCGGGCCCTTCCCGCAAGTCGTTCATCGGGAAAGTAGCAGGTGCCGGCGAAGATAACAGGCAGTTCGGGACAGCCGCGGCCGTAGTCCTGTCGATACAGAACGGCGCGGATATAGTAAGGGTCCATGATGTAAGGCAAATGAAACAGGCGGTCCAGATAACGGAAGCTATAATAAATGGTTGACCAATTTTTCGATTTTTCCCAGGCCAGGACACCTATGCAGATTATCGTCGTGGTGTGGAAGCCCGTTATCGAGATAGCCATAATCTGGTTTGTCATATACAAGCTCCTGGCTTTCATAAAGGGCACACGCGCCGTCCAGGTTTTGCGCGGCATAATAATAATAACCGTATTATTCTTCCTCACGCAGCAACTGCAGTTTGACGTCATCAACTGGATATTCACGAAACTCTTCGCGCTTTCGGTCATCGCATTCCTTATCGTTTTTCAGCCTGAACTGAGGAGCGGTCTTGCCCGGATAGGCAGGGAGAAGGTCTTTGGCAATATCCTGACCGAGGAGAGGGCTATAGAGGAGATAGCTAAGTCCGTTTCGATACTTGCCCGCAAGAAGATAGGCGCGATAATAGCGATCCAGAGGGAGGTCAGCCTCGAGCCTTATACAGAGAGCGGGGTTTCCCTGGACAGCGGAATAACCAGTGAGTTGCTGAATACCGTATTCATGCCCAATACTCCTTTGCATGACGGCGGGGTCGTGATACACGGGGACAGAATAGTTGCTGCGGGGTGCTTATTCCCGCTTTCCCAGAATCCGGACATAAGCAAGATGCTTGGCACCAGGCACAGGTCGGCGTTAGGGCTTACCGAGGAGACGGACGCGGTGTGCGTCGTTGTTTCCGAAGAGACCGGTATAATATCCGTAGCTAATTCCGGTAAGCTTACCCGTGACCTCGACAGGGACCGTCTTATCAACCACCTTCGCGCCCTTCTTTACAGGCCGAAGAAAGAGAAGAAACCGCATGTCAAGCTGTCTTTCAACCACTTTTTTAACAGGAAAAAATAATGACGGGATGGCTCTCTAAGAATTTGTGGCTTAAGATCATCGCACTTGTCCTGGCGATAATTGTATGGGCTTATGCGCGCGAGGACTTGGATAAATCACCGCGTTATAAACAGTCGGATGCGTACCATCAAGAAGCCCCCGCAGAGCTCCCGCAGAAATAACCCTTATCGATGCCCAATCTAGGCGTAAATGTAGACCATATAGCTACTTTAAGGCAGGCGAGGGGAGGGCTTGAGCCCGACCCGGTCCTGGCCGCCCGTATTTGCGAAACGGCAGGTTGCGATTCTATCGTGGCCCACCTTAGGGAAGACAGGCGGCATATGCAGGATAAGGATCTTTATCTTTTAAGGAAGACGGTAAAGACGCGCCTTAACATGGAAATGTCTATAGCCGCGGAGATAGTAGCGGTAGCGCTCGACCTTGTTCCTGGCCAAGTCACCCTTGTCCCTGAGAGGAGAAAAGAGTTGACCACCGAAGGAGGCCTCGATTGCGTAAAATACGGCCGGCGGATCGAGACGGTTACCGGAAGGCTTAAGACTGCCGGAATTACGGTAAGCCTTTTTGTGGACCCGGTGAAAAGCCAGGTAAAAGCTGCTGCGGGTACCGGGGCCGAGTTCATAGAGATTCATACTGGTGAGTATTCGAATGCCTCCGACGCGCGCTCCCACAGGGAAAAGCTCAAGAAGCTTGAGAATGCCGCCGCTTACGCGATGTCCATAGGGCTCAGGGTCAATTCAGGCCACGGGCTTAATTACCTCAATGTCCGGGATGTTGCGAGGATCAGGGGGATGGAAGAGCTCAATATAGGCCATTCCATAATATCGCGTGCCGCTTTCGTGGGCCTGGAAAGGGCCGTAAAAGAGATGATCGCCCTTATAAGATGATAGAAGGATTCGGGGTAGATATAGTAGAAGTAAAAAGGATAAAGGCGGCCGTGAAGAAGTTCGGCGCGCGTTTTCTTGGCAAGATATACACTAAGCGCGAGCTGGCTTATTGCAAAAGCAAGGGCATACCTGAGCAACACCTTGCCGCCCGCTTTGCCGCGAAGGAGGCTGTCTACAAGGCTTTTGGCGGCGACGGGAAGAATCCGATAGCCTGGACGGATGTCGAGATAATAAACGACAAGACAGGTAAACCCGTGGTCGTACTTAAAGGCACAGCCGAGAAGCTGATGTTCAAAAGAGGAGTGAAGAAGGCAGTGGTAAGTCTTTCGCATACCAGGAACTACGCTGTAGGCAACTGCATCCTGCTCAAGTAATGATAAGACTGCCGAAAAGAAAGGCGAATACGAACAAAGGCGATTACGGCCATATTCTCGTAATAGCCGGCGCCCCGGGATTTACCGGCGCGGCCGCGCTATGTTCGCAGGCTGCCCTGTTATGCGGGAGCGGGTTGGTTACTCTCGGTATAGCAAAGGGGCTTAATATAGTCCTGGCAAGGAAGTTGACCGAAGTAATGACAAAACCTTTGCCGGAGACTGCGGACGGGACTCTCGCAACCGGGGCTTTTGTCCCGATAATGGAATTTTCCAGGAAAACCGATTGTGTGGCGATAGGCCCGGGGTTGTCACGGAACGTATCGACCGAAGCGCTGGTAAAGAAGCTTTTAATCTCGCTCGAGAGGCCGGTGGTCTTGGATGCGGACGGGATAAACGCCATAGAGGGCGACCTAGGTATTTTAAAGCACGCGAAGGCGTTCGTAACGATAACCCCGCATCCGGGCGAGATGTCGCGGATCACCGGCATACGTACCGAAGAGATCTCCCGCAATAAAGAAAAGGTTGCAAAATCCTTCGCGAATAAGTATAATGTGGTCTGCGTTTTGAAAGGCCACCGCACTATTGTCGCCCGCCCTGACGGGAAGGTTTTCGTCAATACCACCGGAAATCCCGGGATGGCAAAAGGCGGAACGGGGGATGTGCTTACCGGAATGATAGCCTCGTTCATAGGGCAGGGCATAATGCCTTTTGAAGCGGCGACGTTGGGCGTCTACCTGCACGGTTTGGCAGGCGATCTCGCGGCGAATGAAAAGGGTGAGGTAAGCATGCTCGCCTCGGACCTCCTTGATAAGATACCTGAGGCGGTAAAAGCGCTGGCGTCCCGACAGGGTGCCGCACATAGCATTTAGGCACAAGTGCTGGCGTAGCTCAGTTGGTAGAGCGGCGGTTTTGTAAACCGCGGGTCGGGGGTTCAAATCCCTTCGCCAGCTCCATTTGATAATTTGGGCAGATTCCCGAGCGGTCAAAGGGGTCAGACTGTAAATCTGATGGCCACGCCTTCGGAGGTTCGAACCCTCCTCTGCCCACCATCTCCTTTCCCGGACGCGCGGGCGTAGTTCAATGGTAGAACGGCAGCCTTCCAAGCTGTTCACGGGAGTTCGATTCTCCTCGCCCGCTCCATAGATTTTCCACTTGTTTTATCCGCTGCATATCATATAATGTCATTGTTATGGCTATAATGCATAAATATGTATAAAAGATTACTGTTATAAGCATGGCGCGCAATAAAAAAGTTGCAATTATCGCTGTTGTCGTTGTTTTGATCGCAGGTGCCGTTACAGCATATATTCGCGGTCGTTCATTATGGCATCCGATCTACGTCAAGATCACGGGAGGAAGAAGTATCCAGGATGCTGTCGGAGAAATAGAAAAACACATGCCGGAGTTAAAGGATTTTGATCACAAGAAGATCAATATTATAGTATATAAAGAGGAAAGGGTCGTGAAAGTCGTAGACCAGAAGGTCCTTTGTGAATTCGAAATGACGGCATATTCAGGTAATTTAGGCCCGAAAACCGGAAGAGGCGACGGACAGATACCCGAAGGGATATACAGAATAGTCAGCCTTAACCCGAACAGCAGTTATCACCTGTCATTGAAAATTTCCTACCCTAACAAGGTAGACCTGGAAAGGTGCAGGCGCAGGAATGTAGCCGATCCCGGAGACGATATTTATATTCACGGCAAAAACACAAGTGACGGATGTATCGCCATAGGGGACAGGGCGATAGAAATGCTGTTCTATATGGTAAATAAAGCGGGGAAAGATAATGTTAAAGTAATCATCGTTCCTTCGGAATGTTATAAACATGAGTATGGAGAATCCCCAAATAGGGAACTGTATGATTCGATCTATCATGAAGTCAACGCAACGCTGCATTTTGCTCAGTGATAGTTAACCTGTTCAGGAGATAAAAGAGGAGGGGCCCGTGAAACACATTGCCAAAGCGTTGGTGGTAAGTTTTGTGTTGTCCTTTGTCCTTTCAGCCGTTTGCTCTGCAGCTGACCTAGACCAGTCCATAGCCGCCGCTAAACGAGCGAACAAAAAACTCTTCATAATGTTCGGGCGCCAGGCCTGCGGCAATTGTCAGCACCTCAAGAAGATGATAAGAGACGGAAGCGTAAAGATAAGCAACAGCGAGTTCATCGTTGTCGACATGAATTGCGACGACAAGGTCCAGAGCCAGGCTTTCTACAAACGCTATACGGTTAACGGCAACTACCTGCCGTTCGTGGTCATAGCCAGGCCTGACGGCACCCAGATAACTTCCCGTGCCGGATACGGCGAAGCATCCGATTACAACAATCTTATAAAGGGCGCCAAATAAAGTTATTCGCGGTATTTTTTTGGGAACTTTTTCCCTCCTCCATTGTCTAATAGGGTAAAAGGAGGTTGCAGATGAAAAAGTTTATGGCAATGGTATTGTCGGTGTTGTTCGCAGCGCCGGTCTTCGCCCAGGAGGCCGTGGAAGTGACGGTTTACAACCAGAATTTTGCCTTGGTCAAGGACCAAAGATATTTTGACCTCGACAAGGGAGTCAACAGGATATCGTTCAGGGATGTCGCTGCCCTGATAGAACCTACGTCGGTGCATTTTACCTCGCTTACCGCGCCTGCCTCGGCGGGTATACTCGAGCAGAACTACGAATACGATCTTGTCAGCGCAGGTAAACTCCTTTCTAAATATATAGACAAGAAGATAAAGGTGGTAACGCAGAGAGGGGACGTATACGAAGGGACCCTGTTAAGCTATGACAACGACCAGCTTGTTATACAGACTGCCGACGGCATAGCGATGGTCGCCAGGCCCGAGAACGTCAATCAGATCTCTTTCGAGAAAATACCGGAAGGCCTCATAACCAAACCCACGCTGGTATGGCTTGTCAGCAGCGACAAGCGTATGAGGCATCTTACCGAGGTCTCTTACCTGACGCAGGGCATGAATTGGAACTGCGAGTATGTCACGGTCCTGGATAAAGATGACAAGATGGCGGACCTTGACGGTTGGGTCAGTATCAATAATAACTGCGGCACTTCATACGAAAACGCTAAGATCAAGCTTATAGCCGGCGAGGTAAAACGTGCAATGGGAATAGGCGCCTCGCGCAATGACCGCATGCTCATGATGGAAGATGTAAAATGCGCCAGGAAATCGGAGTTTGAGGAGAAGTCATTCTTTGAGTATCATATGTATACGCTCCAAAGGCCGGCAACTATCAAGAATAACCAGAACAAGCAGATATCGCTGTTGAATACCTCCGGAGCGAAAGTGAATAAAGAGCTGATATTCGACCCGTCCAAAGGCAAGAATTACTGGTGGTATTATTCCGATAAAGGCGAGACCCTCAAGGAGAACGCCAGGGTAGAGCTCGAGATCGCCAACAGCAAAGACAACAACATGGGGATGCCTCTTCCGCAGGGCAAGGTCAAGGTTTACAAGAAGGATGCCGATGGTTCTTTACAGTTTATCGGCGAGGATGCGATAGACCACACCCCGAAAGATGAGAAGATACGCCTGTATATAGGAGACTCCTTCGATGTGGTGGGCGAGAGGACGAGGAAGAATTTCAAGACGGAATACAGGACCGCGTATGAGACTTTCGAGATAGTCCTGCGCAACCACAAGGAACAGGATGCCCAAGTGAAGGTGGTCGAGAAGCTTTGGAGGTATACCAACTGGGAGATAACGGAGTCATCCGTCAAGTTCGACAAGAAGGACGCTTCAACTATGGAATATACCGCCAAAGTTCCCAAGAATGGGGAGACCAGGCTGACATATACGGTCAAATATTCCTGGTAAATTATGGGGGCATCCCGTTATCCGGGATGCCCCCTAAAAAATTCCTTGACAAAATAAATTTATCTGCTATACTTTAACTCCTACGTCTAACAACGTATAGTTCAACAATTAATCCACATGTTTTACGGTAAAAGAAGGCATCTTACCGGGGGGTGGATTTTTTGTATTTTTTTGCACATGTGTATCAAATAAACGCTAGCGCCACAGAATCAAGCAATTAGCGGCGCATGCGCTGCTGTAGCTCAGCTGGTAGAGCACGTCCTTGGTAAGGACGGGGTCATCGGTTCAATCCCGATCAGCAGCTCCAGTGAATAAGATCATTAAAGAAGTACTAATCAAGGAGGAATCCCATGGCAAAGGAAAAATTTGTACGTACTAAGCCTCATTTGAACGTAGGTACCATAGGCCACGTAGACCACGGCAAGACGACCCTTACCGCGGCCATGACGATGTGCCTGAACAAAAAGGGCATGGCCGAAGTGCGCGCCTATGACCAGATCGACAACGCTCCCGAAGAGAAAGAGCGCGGTATTACAATCAACATCGCCCATGTCGAGTACCAGTCCGAGAAGCGCCACTACGCGCACGTCGACTGCCCCGGACATGCCGACTACATAAAGAACATGATCACCGGTGCCGCCCAGATGGACGGTGCCATCCTCGTAGTATCCGCCCCGGACGGCCCCATGCCCCAGACCAGGGAGCATATACTTCTGGCCCGTCAGGTAGGCGTTCCCTATATAGTCGTATTCCTGAATAAATGCGACGTGGTTGACGACAAGGAACTCCTCGACCTGGTTGAGCTCGAAGTACGTGAGCTCCTGACCAAGTACGAGTTCCCCGGAGACAAGACCCCCATCATCAGGGGTTCTGCCCTTAACGCCACCAACTGCGCCTGCGGCAAGGATGATTGCCCCAACTGCAAACCCATATTCGACCTCGTAAAAGCCCTCGACGATTACCTCCCCGACCCGAAGCGTGAGATAGACAAGCCCTTCCTCATGGCAATTGAGGACGTCTTCTCGATCACCGGCCGCGGTACCGTCGGTACCGGCCGTATAGAGCGCGGTGTCGTCAAGGTCAACGACGAAGTCGAGATCGTAGGCATGAGAAAAGATATACGCAAGACCGTCGTCACCGGAATAGAGATGTTCCGCAAGCTCCTCGATGAGGGTATGGCCGGCGACAATGCCGGTGTCCTCTTAAGAGGTATCGAGAAGAAGGACCTCGAGCGCGGACAGGTCTTGGCCAAGCCCGGTTCCATCACGCCCCACACCAAGTTCAAGGCGCAGGTCTACATCCTTACCAAGGAAGAAGGCGGCCGTCATACGCCGTTCTTCACCGGTTACCGCCCGCAGTTCTACTTCAGGACCACGGACGTTACCGGCGTAGTCACCCTTGCCAAGGGTGTCGAGATGGTAATGCCCGGCGATAACGTCGCTTTTGAAGTCGAACTCATCATCCCGGTAGCCCTCGAGAAAGAGCTGCGCTTCGCCATCCGCGAAGGCGGCCATACCGTAGGTGCCGGTGTTGTATCAGAGGTGATAGCTTAACGATGACTACCACCGTTCAGAAAGCTAAGATAAGGATCAAACTCAGGGCTTACGACCACAGGGTTCTGGACCAGTCGGCAGCCGAGATAGTGGAAACGGCGAAGAGGACCGGCGCGAAAGTGCTTGGACCGATACCGCTTCCTACCGATAAGGCGGTCTTTACGGTGCTGCGTTCTCCGCACATCGATAAGAAGTCCCGCGAACAGTTCCAGCTTAAGACCCACAAGCGGGTACTTGATATAGTAGAACCGACCTCGAAGACGATCGATGCGCTTAAGAAGCTCGATCTTCCTGCGGGTGTCGATGTAGAGATAAAATAACGCTAACATAAAACAGTAAGGTAATGACAAAATGTCTTTAGGAATATTGGGAAAGAAAAAAGGGATGACGCAGGTCTTCAGGGATGACGGCAGGGTGATACCCGTTACCGTCATCGAAGCCGGCCCATGTACCGTACTCCAGGTGAAGACAAAGGAGAAGGACGGTTATGAAGCGGTGCAGATCGGTTTCTGCGAAAAAAAAGAGAAACTTGTCCCGAAACCTGAATTGGGTAAATTCAAAAAGATCAACATTTCCCCAAAGAGATTTATAAGGGAGATAAGGACTGCGCCTGACCAGAAGTTCGAGGTAGGCCAGCAGATGAAGGTGGATATTTTTGCCGCCGGCGATGCCGTAGACGTTACCGGGACATCTATCGGAAAGGGTTTCCAGGGCGGTATGAAGAGATGGCATTGGAGAGGCGGAAAGAAGACCCACGGTTCGATGTCGCACAGGAGGCCGGGATCCATAGGTTCCACAACGACGCCAGGAAGGGTCATCAAAGGCCATCATCTTCCCGGAAGAATGGGTGGAGATGTGGTCACTACGCAGAATCTCGAGGTAGTCAAGATAGACCCGGAGAACAACCTGTTGGTCCTGGAGGGTTCTGTCCCGGGTCCTAATGATTCATTGTTGATAATTAAGAAGGCTAAGAAGCGCGCCAAGGCCAAGATCCCGCAGGTTGTCATCGTAAAGGAAAAGAAAGAGAAGTCGAAGAAAGAAGCGCCGGGCGGAAAGGGTAAGAAATAATGTCAGAGCTTGCGATCTATAACATCAAAGGACAGTCCGTAGGAAAGGTCGAACTCGACAAGAAGATATTCGACGGTAAGGTCAATGAGGCAGTCTTGTACCAGGTCGTGAAGATGTATGAAGCTAACCAAAGGCAGGGTACCGCCGATACCAAGACCCGTTCGGAAGTCAGGGGCGGCGGAAAGAAGCCCTGGAAGCAGAAAGGCACAGGCCGCGCGCGTGCAGGTACCAGCAGGTCTCCTTTATGGAAAGGCGGCGGAAAGATCTTTGGACCGCATCCAAGGGATTACTCCTATTCCGTGCCGAAGACCGTAAAGAAGATCGCGTTGATATCAAGTTTGAACGCTAAGGTAAACGATAACGGGATAGTGGTGCTGGACAGCCTTAAACTCGATAAGCCGAAGACTAAGGAATTTGCCGCGGTACTCGAAAAGATCAAGGCCCGGAAGAAACCCTTGATAGTCCTCGAAGGGAAGGATGACACGGTAGTAAGGGCATCCAGGAATATACGTTCGCTCCTCCTGAGGGATTACAAAGCCCTTAACGCATACGAGATACTCAAGCAGGATAAAATAGTGATAACCCATAAAGCGCTTGAGGCTCTTACCAAATTATTGGTGAAACAATGATAGAAAAATATAAGATAATAAAGAGCCTGTTGCACTCGGAAAAAGGTTCACAGCTTCTTCCTTTCAACAAGTATGTTTTTGAGGTAGATAAGCGCGCCAACAAGACCGAGATCAGGAAAGCCGTTGAGCAGGCTTATAAGGTAAAGGTCAAGGACGTTAACACCATGATAATGTCGGGCAAGTGGCGCAGAGTAAGGTTCAAGCCGGGTAAGACCCCCGACTGGAAGAAAGCGGTAGTTACCCTGCGTGCAGGCGACAAGATCGACGTATCAACATAAGGTTTTTAAAAAATGCTAAAGACATACAGGCCATATAC
This sequence comes from Candidatus Omnitrophica bacterium UBA6215, assembly GCA_002421665.1. Lineage (GTDB taxonomy): Bacteria > Omnitrophota > Gorgyraeia > Pluralincolimonadales > Pluralincolimonadaceae > UBA6215. Next base: position 76,696 of record DISH01000006.1, on the reverse strand, counting down.
AAAATCAAGAAGGTGGATAACATCATCGGACTTTTCGGTCCTGACAAAGAAGAAGCCCGAGAAAGCGCTGCTTATACCGAAAAAAAAGAAAGCAGGACGCAATAATCTCGGACACCTTACGGTACGCCACCAGGGCGGCGGCCATAAGAGGATGATAAGGATAGTGGATTTCAAGCGAGAGAAAGTCGGGATGCCGGCTGCAGTGATAGCGCTGGAGTACGACCCGAACAGGTCGGCATTTCTTGCCCTGCTTGAGTATGCCGACAAGGAACGCCGCTACATAGTAGCTCCTGTGGACCTAAAAGTAGGCGATTCTGTAATGTCGGGTCCGGACGCCGATATAAAGCCGGGCAATGCACTGCCGATCAAGAATATACCGGTCGGTTCATTTATACATAATATAGAGCTTATCAAAGGTACCGGCGGAAAGATCGTCCGTTCAGCCGGTACAAGCGCGCAGCTTATGGCGAAGGAAGGCGAATACGCTAACATAAAGCTGCCTTCGGGAGAGATCCGCCTGATACACCTGGATTGCTACGCAACGATCGGCCAGGTAGGCAACGTTGAGCATGGGACCATATCCGTTGGAAAAGCCGGCAGGAAGAGGTGGCTTGGCATACGTCCTACGGTTAGAGGCGCTGCTATGAACCCCCATGACCATCCTCATGGCGGCGGCGAAGGCAAGTCCGGTCAGGGCAATCCCCATCCGGTATCGCCTTGGGGTAAACCGACCAAGGGTTTCAAGACCAGAAAGCCCGGGAAGTATTCCGACAGGCTGATAATAAAGCGGAGGAGATAGAATAGATGGGGCGTTCTACAAAAAAAGGCCCGTTCGTTGAAGAGAGGCTGATCAAGAAGGTCGAAAAACTTAAGGGCGATAAGAAGCCCATAAAGACCTGGTCCCGCAGGTCGACCGTTGTGCCTGAATTCGTAGGCGTGACGTTCCTGGTGCATAACGGGAATAAATTTATCCCCGTCTTCGTGACGGAGAATATGGTGGGGCACAAGCTCGGGGAATTTGCCCCGACTAGGACATTCAGGAAACACGGCGGCGTAAAGTCCAAAGAAGCGCCGACGCCGACCTAAAAAGAGGATAATTATAAGAGATGGCATCAGTCGGAAGAGCTACGGCAAAATACATAAAGGTATCCCCTTATAAAATACGCAAGGTCATCGATCTTATAAGGGGCAAGGATGCGGATACTGCCCTTGCGGTTCTTGAGAATACCGATAAGAAGTCCCGCGTGTATCTTATACGCGCCCTCAAGTCTGCTATTGCTTCCGCAAAACAGGGTGGGAAAGTAAAGCAGGATGAACTTTTTGTGGCAAAGATAACCGCGGATGACGGCCCTATAATGAGAAGATATAAGGCTCAGGCCATGGGAAGGGCTACCATGATAAGAAAAAGGACAAGCCATATCGTCATCGAGCTGGGCGTCAAAATGGTAAAACACGCACCGGCTAAACCGAAAACAGCAAAGAAATAGGAGGAGTTAGTGGGTCACAAAGTAAATCCGATATCAATGAGGTTGGGTTATATCAAGAATTGGCGTTCGCGCTGGTTCGCGAAGAAGAACTTCGCCGATTTCCTCGCAGAGGATTTTGATATCCGCAAGTACGTCAAAAAGAATTTTTCAGCCGCCGGTATCGCGGCTATCGAGATAGAAAGGGCCAACAATAAGGCCAAGGTCATAATATATACGGCCAGGCCCGGTATAATTATCGGCAGGAAGGGTGCCGATATCGACCGCCTGCGCGATGATCTTCAGGACAAGACCAAGAAAGAGATATATATTGAGATCAAAGAGGTCAAGAACCCTTCTGTCGAATCCCAATTGGTAGCAGAAAATATAGCGTTCCAGCTGGAGAAGAGGGTTGCCTTCAGGAGGGCGCTCAAAAAGGCCGTCCAACAGGCCATGACCTCGGGAGCCCTTGGGATAAAGGTCAAGTGCTCGGGAAGGCTTGGAGGTGCTGAGATGTCCCGAACCGAAGGTTATAAGGAAGGAAAAGTGCCGCTCCAGACTTTCAGGGCCGATATAGATTACGGTTTTGCAGAGGCTCTTACTACCTACGGTCTTATTGGCGTTAAATCGTGGGTTTATAAGGGAGACGTCCTCTTCAACAAACAGATAGAAAAGACATCTTCGGAGGAAGGCGACAATACCGCCAAGAATCCCGAAGCTGAACAGAAAAATTAAGGAGCAAGTTTAGATGGCGTTATTCCCTAAGAGAGTAAAATACAGGAAATCGCAGAGAGGCAGGCGCAAGGGCGTAGCCATGACCGGTTCCACCATCGCTTTTGGGGAATTCGGGTTGCAGTGCCTGGAGAACGGCTGGATAAAGAATACACAGATAGAGGCAGCGAGAGTTGTTATATCGCGCCATCTTAAGGGCGGCGGTAAAGCCTGGATAAGGGTCTTTCCGGATAAGCCTGTCAGCAAGAAACCCGCTGAAACGAGGATGGGTAAAGGAAAAGGCATGACGGACCACTGGGTAGCGGTCATCAAACGAGGCAGAATACTGTTTGAGGTTGAGGGGCTTCCTGAGGCTATAGCCAAAGAAGCCATGCGCCTTGCTTCTTCGAAGCTGCCGTTAAAGACAAAATTCGTGGCCAGACATAGAGCGGCCGTTTAAAATCAGGGATAATAATATGCCATTAAAACCGGACGAAATAAGGAATCTTGGCGCGGATGAGTTGAAGACAAAATATAATGCGCTCCAGGAGTCGCTGTTTAAGCTAAACCAGCAGGCTAAGATTGGAAAGCTGGAGAAACCCGATCAGATCCGCCAAGCGAAGAAAGATATTGCGCGGATATTGACCGTAATGAGGGAGAAGAATACCAAGAAATGAGCGAAAGAGGCAACAGAAAAGAGAGATTGGGGATAGTCATCAGCGATAAGATGGCGAAGACCATTGTGGTAAAGGTCGAGAACTTCTCCACACATTCCGTCTATAGCAGGACGATGCGCCGTGCTGTCAAATTCAAGGTGCATGATGAGGAGAAAAAAGCGAAGATGGGAGACAGGGTCAGGATCGAGGAGACCCGTCCTATATCGAAAGACAAGAGATGGAGATTGGTTGAGGTCCTTAAATGATACAGTTACGTTCGATACTTGAAGTCGCGGACAATACCGGAGCCAAAAAGGCGGCTATGATACAGGTGCTCGGTCGACAGGGCAAGAGTGTTGCTAACCTTGGGGACATAATAAAGGTCCACATAAAAGAATCTACCCCGGATGCCGCCGTTAAGAAAGGTGAAGTGGCTACCGCTGTCGTCGTAAGGCTTAAATATCCTGCCCGCAGGCCGGACGGTTCGTACCTTAAGTTTGACAGCAATGCGATAGTCATAATAGACAATGCGAAGAACCCTAAGGGCACGAGGATATTCGGCCCGGTTGCGAGGGAATTGCGCGATAAGGGTTTTTCAAAGATAATTTCATTAGCTCCAGAGGTAATATAGATGAGGATCAAGAAGAACGATACGGTAATGATAATAAAGGGAAAGGACAGCGGAAAGACAGGACGTGTCATGAAGCTCCTTCCCGCGACAGGTAAGGCTATAGTCGAAGGCCGTAACTTTATCAAGAAACACGGCCGCAAGACGCAGCAGAATCCCCAGGGCGGCATCATACAGATAGAGAGCCCCATATCGGTATCGAACCTAATGCCGATGTGCCCGAAGTGCAACAGCCCCGTAAGGGTCGGAACTTCGGCCGGCAAGGATGGAAAGAAAACAAGGATCTGTAAGAAGTGTAAGGAGGCATTGGCCTGATGAAAACGGCTGCTATTACACCCAGGTTGGCGGAAAGATACAAGAAGGAGATGGTGCCTCACCTGGCCAAGAAATTCGGATATAAGAACCTGCTGGAAGTCCCGCGGCTCAAGAAAGTCGTAATTAACATGGGCGTCGGGGAAGGGGCAGAGGACATAAAGATACTTGAGGCCGCGATGGCGGACCTGACGGCCATTACCGGGCAGAAGCCGGTCATGACCCGCGCGAAGAAAGCTATCGCCAATTTTAAGATCAAGCAGGGTGCTGCAATAGGCTGCAAGGTCACTTTGCGCGGTGCCAGGATGTTTGAGTTCGTGGACAGGCTCGTGAACATCGCACTCCCGAGGATCAAGGATTTCAGGGGTATTCCCTCTGACACATTTGACGGGGCCGGGAATTTCGCTATGGGCCTGAAAGAGCAGATCATATTCCCGGAGATCGAGGCGGACAAACTCCCCAGGGTCCAGGGTATGGACATTATCTTTGTCACAAGCGCAAAGACTGATGAAGAGGCCCGAGAGCTTATAAGCCTTCTCGGAATGCCCTTTAAAAAGTAAGGTTAGAAAATGGCAAAAAAATCATTGATAGCAAAATGGAAGAGGCCGGCGAAGTTTTCCACCAGGAAATATAACAGGTGCCGCCTTTGCGGCAGGACGAACGGATACCTGCGCAAATTCGAGCTGTGCCGTATATGTTTCAGGGAATTGGCCTCAAAGGGGGAGATCCCCGGAGTTACTAAGTCAAGCTGGTAAAAATAAGGGAAAAAGATGTCGAAGACAGATCCTATAGCTGATTTTTTGACGTTGATAAGAAACGCGTCGCGCGCGAAGAAAGAAAGTGTCGACGTCGTGCAATCGAGGATGAACAAGGAGATACTTGAGATCCTGAAAAAGGAAGGCTATATTTCGGACTTCAAGCCTCTTGAGGGATCGCGTAAGATAAAGGTCTATCTCAAGTATGTATCGAATCGCAGCGCTATAAAGAACCTGAGGAAGGTCTCTCGTCCGGGCCTTAGGGTCTATACTAACCATGACAAACTGCCTAATGTCTTAAGGGGCCTGGGGATAGCTGTTATATCCACGTCAAAGGGTGTATTGACCAACAAGGAAGCCCGCGAGCTTAAAGTAGGCGGCGAAGTTCTCTGTTATATCTGGTAATAATATACTAAGGGTGGAACATGTCAAGAGTTGGAAAGAAACCTATACAGATAGTTAAAGGCGTAAAAGCAAACGTGAACGGCAACACCGTACTTATCGAAGGGCCGAAAGGAAAATTGTCACAGGATTTTCCCGATTCGATGAAGGTTGAGGTAAGCGGAGAACAGATAGTGGTATCTCCCGTCGGGGATGAAAAGGCCAAGAATATAGGGGCGCTCCATGGTCTTACGCGTTCGCTTATAAATAACATGATAGTCGGAGTTACCAACGGATATCAGAAAGAACTTGAGATCCAGGGAGTCGGGTTCAGGGCGCAGGTAAGCGGGAAGAAACTGGTCATGCAGCTCGGGTTTTCCCATCCGGTTGAATTCCATATTCCTGAAGGTATAGTGATAGAGGTTCCTAAACCGACCCAGGTCATAATAAAGGGTATAGATAAGCACAAGGTAGGCCAGACAGCGGCCGAGATAAGGGACATATATCCGCCCGAACCTTATAAGGGCAAGGGTATAAGATATTTGGGTGAATATGTAAGGAAGAAAGTCGGAAAGGCGGTAGGCTAAGCCATGGGGAAGAAGAGCGAGGTCAGCAGGTTAAGACGTCATAAAAGGATCAGGAAGAGGGTAATTGGCTCAAGCGAAAAACCGAGAATGTCGGTACATCGCAGCCTGAATAATATATCCGTACAGATCATAGATGATGTGGAAGGCAGAACCCTGTGTGCAGTTTCCACGATGGATAAGGACTTCAGGGCAAAAAACAAGACAGGCGGAAACGTAAAGGCGGCGGAGTTGCTGGGAGAGATGATATCCAAGCTTGCACAGTCAAAAGGCATCAAAAAGGTAGTATTTGACAGAAGCGGATATCTCTATCACGGCAGGATCAAATCTCTGGCCGATTCCGCCAGAAAAGCAGGACTTGATTTCTAGAAAAAGCAATTTAGGAGAACGAAATTGGCCGAAAAGTTTGCACAGGATAAGCAGTTAAGCGAGAAGGTTTTAAGCATCAACCGCGTTGCGAAAGTTACCAAGGGCGGCAAGAAGATGTCGTTTTCCGCCTTATTGGTCGTTGGTGACGGCAAAGGGAAGGTAGGTTTTGGTTACGGCAAGGCTAACGAGGTTGCCGAAGCCATAAGGAAAGGCCTTGTGGACGCCAGGAAAGGCATGTTCGAGGTCCCGAGAGTAGGCTACACTATTCCTCATGAGGTGACCGGTAAATATGGCGCGGGTAAAGTACTGCTTAAGCCGGCTTCTCCGGGTACCGGTGTTATAGCCGGTGGTCCCATAAGGGCTCTTTGCGATGCGGCCGGTATAAAAGATATCCTTTCCAAATCGCTGGGTTCGGACAATTCCGTTAACGTTATAAAAGCTGCCGTAGAGGCCTTGAAGAACCTCTCTAATAAAGAGGAAAACAATAGGATAAAAGGAGAGCAGTCTAAGTGAAACTAGGCGAGATAAAGGTCCCCCAGGGGGCCGTTAAGAGGAGAAAGATAGTCGGCAGGGGACCCGGTTCCGGCCACGGTAAGACTTCTACCAGGGGCCAGAAGGGACAGAGGTCCAGGTCGGGCGCCCACATACATGTTGAGTTCGAAGGCGGCCAGATGCCGTTGATCAGGAGGGTCCCGAAAAGGGGTTTTACCAACAGGTTCAAGAAGGTATCCCAAGTGGTCAACCTGTCAGACCTTTCCTCTTTCAAGGAAAATTCGGTTGTGACGCCGGTCGAACTGTACAAAGAGGGTGTAATAAAGGATGAAAAGGCCGCCGTGAAGATACTCGGCGACGGCGAGATATCAAAGGCCATGACGGTCAAGGCGCAGGCTTTTTCAACTTCGGCTGCCGAAAAGATAGCTAAAGCCGGCGGCAAAACCGAGATCATAAAATAATGATCCAGGCTTTTTCCAATATATTAAAGATACCCGATCTCAAGAAGAAGCTGCTTGTAACAGCAGCTTTACTTGCAGTTTATTGTTTTGGAAGATATATCCCAACGCCGGGTATCGACGGTCACGCTCTTTCTCAGTTTATAGAGCAGGAATCCAAGAGGTCAGGCGGCACCTTGTTTGACCTTATGGATCTGTTTACCGGAAAGGCCATGTCCCAGATGACTATATTCGCCTTTGGGATAATGCCTTATATATCCAGCTCCATCATCATGCAGCTTTTGACGTTCGCTTTCCCGTATTTCGAGAAACTGGCCAAGGAAGGCGGGGAGCACGGCCGCAGGATGATCACTCAGTATACACGCTACGGTACGCTGATAATCGGCGCTATCCAGGCGCTTTTCACGAGCTTTTGGCTGGAGAACCTCCATAACACTATTGGTATACAGATAGTTCAGTACCCCGGCTGGGGTTTCAGGCTGGTGACCATACTGACTCTTGTAAGCGGTACAGCTTTTATTATGTGGCTTGGAGAGCAGATGACGGAGTTCGGTATCGGAAATGGCATGTCCATCATTATTACCGCTTCTATCATATCAAGGATACCGACTGCCGCGAATAATCTTTATACTCTTGTTACAGCCAAACAGATCGATATACTTACGCTCTTTATGATGGCCGCGATGCTCTTTGGAGTAATAGTAGCGGTTATCATGATAACCCAGGCGCAGAGGCGCATACCGGTCCAGTATGCGAAACGTATAGTGGGAAGGCGCGTAATGGGCGGGCAAAGCACATACCTGCCGCTTAGGGTCAATCAGGCCGGGGTTATCCCGATCATATTTGCTCAGTCCATACTGATGTTCCCTGCTATGATAGCGCAGTTCATGCCGAACCAGCTTTTGAAGAACCTCTTCCGTTTCCTTTCGAACGAGGGAGCTGTACATTATACGCTTTACGCGGCTTTGATCATATTCTTCACGTACTTTTATACCGCGGTTACCCTGAACCCTAGGGACCTGGCGGACAACATGAAGAAGTACGGCGGTTTCGTGCCCGGTGTAAGGCCGGGAAAACCGACGGAGGATTATTTCAACTTTATATTGAACCGTGTTACGCTGCCGGGAGCCATATTCCTGGCGATAATCGCCATAATACCGTATTTTGTTGGCAGATGGCTCAAGATACCTTACCTTGTCGCCAGTTTCTTTGGCGGCACGGCGCTTTTGATCATCGTCGGTGTCATGTTGGATACTATGAAACAGATAGAATCGTTCCTGCTGATGCGCCATTATGACGGGTTCATGAAATCAGGAAGGCTGAAAGCGAGGGGACGTTGAAACTCGTACTGTTAGGACCCCCCGGCGCCGGCAAAGGGACCCAGGCAAAAGTTCTTTCTAAAGAGTACGGGATACCGCATATATCTACCGGGGACATACTTCGCGAGTCCGTGAAGGCACAGACACCCATAGGCCTTAAAGCCAAGGGCTATATGGAAAAAGGCGAATTAGTGCCGGATGATATTGTGATAGAAATGGTGGCCCAGAGGGTTGCCAAGGAAGACTGCAAGAACGGCTTTATGCTTGACGGTTTTCCCAGGACTGCCGCCCAGGCGCGTTCGCTCGACAGTATGCTGGGGCAGCTGAACAGACCAATAGACCTGGTGCTGTATTTCAAGACGTCCCAGGAGACGATAATTCAAAGGCTCTCAGGCAGGAGGGTTTGCAAGAACTGCGGGGAGAACTATCATATAAAGAACATACCCCCGAAGGTGGCCGGCAAGTGCGATAAATGCGGCGGCGAGTTGTACCAGAGGGCGGATGATAAGGAAGAGACGATCCTTAACAGGATAAAAGTTTACGAGAACACCGTTCCCGAGATAATCGAATATTATGAGGGGAAGGGAATATTGAGGACCGTTTCAGGCGACTTCGACGTGGATGAAGCGCACGATTATCTGTCGAAGCTCTTTGTCAAAGAGAAATTGAACTGAGTAAGGCCGCAGGATGGTAACGTTAAGATCGAGGGCTGAGGTCGAAAAGATCGAAGCCGCGTGCTTGATAGTCGCGGATACACTTGATTTCCTCGGTACAAAGATAAAACCCGGCACGACTACCGGTGAGCTTGATGAGTTGGCTGACAGGTATATCAGGGAAAGAGGTGCTATATCCGCGTTTAAAGGTTATAACGGATATCCGGCGAATATTTGCACGTCCGTAAACGAGACCGTTGTGCACGGCATTCCCGGGGCAAGGGTGCTCAAGGACGGCGACATCATAGGTATCGATGTCGGGGTCAAATTAAAGGGATATTTCGGTGACGCGGCCATGAGCTTTCCGGTAGGCAGGATCTCGAACGAGGCGGCCATGTTGATGGCCGTGGCAGAAGAGTCGCTTTACAAGGGTATCGAGAATGCCAGACCGGATAAAAGGCTCTATGATATATCGAGTGCCATACAGGAATACGTGGAGAAGAATGGTTTTTCGGTGGTCCGCGAGTTCGTAGGTCACGGTATCGGCACCAAGATGCATGAAGATCCGCAGATACCTAATTTTGGCGTACCGGGAACGGGGCCAAGACTTAAGGCAGGTATGGTGTTGGCTATAGAACCGATGATAAACGCCGGCAGGCATGGCGTAGAGGTTCTTGATGACGGTTGGACAGCGGTGACAAAGGACAGGAAATTGTCGGCTCACTTCGAGCATACGGTATATGTCGGGGATAACGGGCCGGAGATATTGACCAAATGGCGAAAGAAGAAGCAATAGAAGTTGAGGGAATAGTACTTGAGGCGCTGCCGAACGCGATGTTCCGCGTAGAACTCGACAACGGCCACAAAGTATTGTCCCACGTATCCGGAAAGATGAGAATGAATTTCATAAGGATACTTCCCGGGGACAGGGTCAAACTTGAGCTTTCGCCGTACGACTTAACAAGAGGCAGGATAACTTTCAGGGTGAAATAATAAGATGAAAGTCCGTTCAAGCATAAAAAAGATCTGTGAAAAGTGCAAGATAGTCAAGAGAAGGGGAATAATCTACGTAATCTGCGCGAACCCGAAACATAAACAGCGCCAGGGATAATCAGGAGGAATTTAATGCCAAGGATTTTAGGTGTCGATCTGCCAAAGGAAAAGAAAATAGAGTTTTCGCTTTGCTATCTCTACGGGGTTGGCCGGGGTCTTTCAAGGAAGGTCCTTAAGGAGGCCAATATAAACCCCGAGGTAAGGGCCAAGGACCTTACAGACGAAGAGGTCGCACGTATCACTTCCATACTCCAGAAAGAATATAAGGTGGAAGGTGACCTCAGGAGGGAGATCGCCCAGAATGTCAAGAGGCTGATGGATATCGGCTCCTACAGGGGCATGAGGCACAAAAAGGGCCTGCCGGCGCGCGGACAGCGCACCAAGACCAACGCGAGGACAAGAAAAGGCCCGCGGAGGATGGCAGTTACCCTTAAGAAGAAAGAAGCTAAAGGTTAATACGGATATATAAAAAAGGACGAAAAGGAGTTGAGATGGCAGAGGAAAAGAAGGAAGAACTAAAACCCAAGAAACCCAAGTCTAAGAAGAAGGCCGCGAAGAATATACCGAGTGCCGTGGCTCATATTCAGGCGACCTTTAACAATACTATAGTGACGATTTCGGACAAGTCGGGAAACGCGATATGCTGGGCTTCCAGCGGGGGCAGCGGGTTCGCAGGTTCGAAGAAATCAACGCCTTTCGCCGCCCAGGTAGCGGCCGAAGTCGCGGCCAAGAAGGCCATGGAGCACGGAGTAAAGGAAGTCGAGGTATATGTCAAGGGACCCGGGGCCGGACGTGAATCGGCAATAAGGGCCCTCCAGGCTGCCGGCCTTTCCATATCATTGATAAAAGACGTTACGCCTATTCCGCATAACGGCTGCAGGCCACCGAAGAGAAGGAGAGTATAGTAAATGGCGAAATATAAGGATTCCGTATGCAGACTTTGCAGGAGGGAAGGCGCCAAGCTGTTCCTTAAGGGCACGCGTTGCTATACGCCCAAGTGCGCTATAACCCGCCGCGAGTATGCTCCGGGTCAGCATGGCCAGGGAAGGGTTAAACTTTCCGACTATGGCATACAGTTAAGGGAGAAACAGAAGGTAAAGAGGATCTACGGGGTCCTCGAGAGGCAATTCAGGCGTTATTTCGAGACGGCCAATAAGTCTAAAGGCGTAACCGGCGAGATCCTCCTCCAGCAGCTCGAAAGGAGACTTGATAACGTTATATTGCGTTCCGGCATAGCGAACTCCACGGCTGATGCGCGCCAGGTAGTAGCGCACGGCCATGTGAAGGTAAATGGCCGCAGGGTGGATATTGCTTCCTTCCAGGTGAAAGTCGGCGATTCGATAAAGATTGATGCAAAAGAAGGCATATCCAAGCATATAAAGGCTAACCTAGAGCTTACGAAGGACAGAGGCACCCCGAAATGGCTTTCGGTAGATACGAATGGCATGGAGATTAAGATAATAAAACTCCCGGCAAGGGATGATATAGGTTTCCCTGTCCAGGAACAATTAATAGTAGAGTTATACTCGAAGTAGGAGGATAAAATAATATGGGTATTGCTTGGAAAGATTTTGAAATGCCTAAGAAACTTGTCTGTGAGGATTCGACCTATACCGACAACTACGGCAAGTTTATCGCCGAGCCTTTCGAACGCGGTTACGGTACAACATTGGGCAGCGCCCTGAGGAGGGTCCTCCTGTCTTCGATCGAAGGCAGCGCGGTAACGTCGGTAAAGATCGATTCGGTGCAGCACGAGTTTTCTAGTATACCTGGTGTCGTAGAGGATGTACCTGATATTATCCTGAACATAAAGAAACTTATCCTTCGCTCGCATTCCAGGCAGCCCAAGGTCATAGAAATAAAGGCTGACAGCAAGGGCGAGGTTAAAGCCAAGGACATAATACACGATGATACCATAGAGATACTTAACCCGGACCTGCATATCGCCACTTTGACAAAAAACACCAAGTTCCATGTGGAGATGGAGGTAGGCAAGGGAAGAGGTTATTATCCGGCCGAGAAGAATAAGAAAGAGGGCCAGCCGATAGGTGTTATACCGGTGGACTCGATCTTCACCCCGATAGTCAAGGTGAATTTCCAGGTCGAGAACACTCGTGTCGGACAGATAACCGATTATGACAAACTTATCCTTGAGATATGGACCAACGGGAGCGTGACCCCCAAGGATGCTCTTTTGTATTCGGCCCATATCATAGAGAAACACCTTGAGATATTCCTTGGATACGGCAGCCTTCCCGCAGAGGAAGTAGAGGAGGAAGTAAAGGTCGACGAGGAATTGTATTCGAAACTTAAGATGCCCGTATCTGAACTTGAATTGTCTGTCAGGAGTGCAAACTGCCTCAAGGAAGCCAAGATCAAGACGATAGGGGAGCTCGTCCAGAAGTCGGAAGCCGAGATGCTCAAGTATAGGAACTTCGGAAAGAAGTCCCTTGCTGAGATCAAAGAGATAATCATCAGTATGGGGCTTTCGCTCGGGATGAAGGTTGACAAAAAATTACTTAAAAAAGATTAACGGGTATATAAGACAATGCGCCATAGAAAATCTAACAGGAAGTTTGACAGGAACAAGCCCGAAAGGGATTCAATGCTTATGAATCTCGCAAGGGGGCTTTTTATATCCCAGAGCATAACGACCACGGCCCAGAAGGCGAAGGAAGCCAGGAAACTGGCCGAACGCCTTATAACCATGGGCAAGGTTGATACGCTCCACTCCAGGAGGAGGGTCTTTGCCGTTCTCCGCGATGAGGATCTCGTGTCAAAGCTTTTTAAGGAGATATCGCCTCTTTTTAAGGACAGAAAGGGTGGATATACCAGGATAATAAGGCTCGGCAACAGGAGGGGAGACAATGCCGAGATGGTCATACTTGAGCTTACGGAGAAAAAGGTAGCAGCTCCTAAGGTAAAGCACAAAAAAGAAAAATCTTCAGATACAAAGCAGGCGGCTCCCTCGGAGAAAGCTTCTCAGAAAGAGTCGGCATCCGTTGCCGCGGAGAAGCAGAAAGAATCTGCTCCCGAAAAGCACATCCCGCCCAAGAAGGAAATGAAGGAGATACACCCGACCGGGACCCATCAGGGCCAGCCCGGATTTGTGGGTACCCTCCGTAAGTTCTTCAAGGGTAAGACAAAATAACCCGCCGGTCAGGAGGGGATTGCTTTGAAGATCTCAAGACGCCTGGGGAAAGTCAAGGAGTCCCCGACTCTCGCGATAACCGCTAAGGCCAAGGAGATGAAGGCCAGAGGCGAGGATGTCGTCAGTTTCGGGGCCGGTGAACCGGATTTTGACACTCCCGGCAATATAAAGTCTGCGGCGATAAAATCTATCGAAGCAGGGTTTACTAAATACACCCCGACTTCGGGTATACCCGATCTTAAAAAGGCCGTTTGTGCCAAATTCCTTAAGGATAACGGCCTTTCTTACGAGCCTTCCCAGATAGTAGTATCATGCGGCGCCAAGCACTCTCTTTATAACATATTCCAGGCGATATGCGATGACGGCGACGAGGTCATAATACCCTCGCCTTACTGGGTCAGCTATGTCGAGATGGTTAAGCTGGCCGGCGGGGTTCCCGTTATACTGGATACAAAACAGTCGGACGGATTCAAGGTCAAACCGGAGGCACTTAAATCCGCCATCACGACAAAGACCGTTGCTTTTATCCTTAACAGCCCGTCAAATCCTACGGGCTCGGTATATAACAGGGCGGAACTTGAGTCTATCGCCGGGGTGCTTATAAGCAATAAGATAGCCGTTATCTCGGATGAGATATACGAGAAGATCATCTATGACGGAGAAAAGCATATTTCTTTCGCATCTCTTTCAAAAGATGCGTATTCGTTGACATTTACCGTTAACGGTGTATCCAAATCATATTCCATGACGGGGTGGCGGATAGGCTATCTCGGAGCGCCTGACAAGGAATCGGCCGCGGCCATAGGCAGGCTCCAGGACCATTCAACGTCGAATCCCGTTTCTTTCACCCAAAAAGCTTCGCTTGAAGCCATAAGCGGGGACCAGTCTTGTGTATACAAGATGGCCGAGGAATTCAAGAAACGCCGTGATTATATGGTCGAGCGCGTGAATTCGATAAAAGGTTTCTGCTGCATTAGGCCCAAGGGCGCTTTTTACGTCTTCTGCGATATATCCCAGACGGGTTTAAGTTCGTTTGAGCTTGCCCGGAGGCTGCTCGAAGAAGAAAAGGTTGCCGTTATCCCCGGCGAACCTTTCGGATGCAATACGCATATAAGGCTCAGCTTTGCCACAAGCATGGAAGAGATCAAGAAAGGCCTGGACAGGATAGAGGACTGGGCCAAGAAGATATAAGATGGAGGGGGTTTTGAAGCATAAGATAACCTTTATACCTGGTGACGGCGTCGGCCCGGAATTATCTGATGCCGCAAGGCGCTGTATCGAGGCCGCAGTTACCGCCGTTGGCTCCGCGATCGAGTGGGAAATTTTTGACGCGGGGATAGATGTTATGGAGAAATACGGCACCCCGCTTCCGCAACATGTCCTTGATTCCATCAAGAAGAATAAGGTTGCGATAAAGGGCCCGATAACTACCCCTGTAGGTACCGGGATTCGCAGTGTTAACGTTGAACTCAGGAAGGCACTTGAACTTTATGCGTGCCTGCGCCCGTGTAAGTCTTATAAAGGCGTGCGCAGCCGCTATGAAGATATAGACCTGGTGATAGTAAGGGAGAATACGGAGGACCTTTATGCCGGAGTGGAATTTGACGCTGACACCGAGGAGGCGAAGAAGGTCACGGATATTGTAAACTCGCTCTCCAAGAAGCAGGTCAGGCAGGGTTCCGCTATTAGTATTAAGCCAATATCCAAATTCGGTGCCGAACGCATAGTAAAGTTCGCTTTCGATTACGCGGTCAAGAATAAAAGGAAGAAGGTTACCTGTATCCATAAAGCGAACATAATGAAGGCGACAGACGGTCTTTTCCTGGCGACGGCAAGACAGGTTGCCGGGGAATATTCCGGCAAGGTAGATTTTGAGGACAGGATAGTTGACAATATCTGCATGCAGCTTGTACAGCGCCCGGAAGAGTATGATGTCCTGGTCCTTCCCAATCTTTACGGTGATATAATCTCCGATCTGTGCGCGGGCCTTGTCGGCGGGTTAGGAGTGGCGCCTGGCGCAAATATAGGAGCCGATGCCGCAGTTTTTGAGGCCACCCACGGCAGTGCGCCGAAATACAAGGGAATGAATAAGGTGAACCCCACCGCTATGATACTTTCCGGCGTGCTTATGTTACGCCATATCGGGGAGGTCAAGGCCGCCGATAAGCTTGAGGGCGCTGTAAAGAAAGTAATAGGCGGGGGCAAAGACGTAACTTACGACCTTAAACCCAACCGTAACGACCCTTCCGCTGTCGGGACCAGCCAGATGGCCGACGCGATCATAAAGGCGCTTTAAGGCGCACTGTCCGGATGAGAGAATTCGATGTATGTATAATAGGTGCCGGGCCGGGCGGAACAGCAGCAGCTGCCCAGTCGTCTGCGCTCGGGGCAAAAGTCGCTCTCGTCGAAAGAGGCGAAGCAGGCGGCGTATGCCTTAACAGGGGTTGTATACCCACAAAAACCCGCCTGAGATCCGCAGCCCTTTTTGAAGAAATGAATCGCTCGCAGGAATTCGGGATATCCGCACCAAAACCTTCAATAGATCTTAAATCCGTTAGCAGGCGTTCCGCAGAGGTTGTTTCACGCCTGAAGGCCCAGCTGGAACAATCTTTGAGATCCTCTAAAGTTGATATTATAAACGGAGAAGCCGTTTTTCTGTCCCGGAACTCCATACTTGCGGGAGGTGAAGAGATAAGGTCAAAGTCCTTTATCATAGCCTCCGGTTCGATCCCCAGGCGGTTGGCGGATATAAGATCGGACCTTAAAAGGATATTCTATTCCGAGGAGATACTCGGTATTGAGGACCTGCCGTCCGATGTCACTATAATAGGCGCCGGGCCGATAGGCTGTGAGTTCGCTTCATTCTTCCGCGCTTTGGGAGCGAAGGTGGTTTTGATGGAGACCCTGCAGCGCATACTTCCGAAAGAAGATAAAGATATATCCAACAGGCTTGAAGGTATATTCAGGAGCAAAGGTATAGAGGTAGTAACCGGTGTGCCGCAGGTCGACATAAGCAAGATAAGTTCCGGGCTTGTCCTTATATCGGTAGGGCGCGTTGCGGATATCGGGGGTCTCTCGCTTGAAAAAGCGCAGGTCCTGTCGGCAGGAGGAAAAATTGAGGCAGATGAATATTTAAGGACCAGCGCTGATAATATATTCGCCGCAGGCGATTGTGTTGGCAGGTATAACCTGGCGCATGCGGCGGCCGAAGAAGGTATCGTTGCCGCCAAGAATGCCGCCGGTATAAAGACCAGGATGGATTACTCCCTGGTGCCGATGTGCGTATACTCGTTCCCGGAGTGCGCGAGCGTAGGATTGACCGTGGATGAGGCAGAGGAAGCGGGTATATCCGCCGCGTCGGGCAGGGCCTTCTTTTCCGCATCGGGCAGGGCCCAGGCGGCCGGAGAACCAGAAGGTTTCGTTAAGCTCGTAGCGGATAAGGGCGACGGGAAGGTTATCGGGGCGCAGATACTTGGTTATAATGCATCCGAAATGATAGGTGCCATAAGCCTTGCCATAAAGGGCGGGCTTAGCGTAGAGCAGATTGCCGGAACAATACAGGCCCATCCTACTTTTACAGAGAGTATCCGGGAAGCCGCCTTTAATATGTTAAGGCGCTCGCGGTGATAGCAAAGCCGTTTTGGCTGCGCAGGCCAGTTATCGCATCCGAGATGATAAGCAGGACAAGAAAACTGCTCCGGGAGACTTCGGCCAAGACTATCTGTGAGACCGCTAATTGTCCCAACCTTTGCGAGTGTTTCAATAAAGGCGTGGCGACATTCATAATACTTGGCGATGTCTGTACAAGAGGCTGCAGGTTTTGTGCGGTCCGGCACGGGAGGCCTCTACCGCCCGATGCCGGTGAAGCAGACAAGATACGCCGGGCAGTCGAATGCCTTGGCCTGAAATACGCGGTCATTACCTCGGTGACCAGGGATGATCTTGAGGATGGTGGCGCGGCCCATTTTGCCTCGGTAGTTGCCCGCCTGAAAGATATGGCCGTCAATATAGGTGTTGAAGTCCTGGTCCCTGATTTTAAGGCATCCCCGGATTCTATAAGGACCGTACACGAAGCAGGCGTGAACGTCTTTGCCCATAACATAGATACCGTACGCAGGATCCACAGATCGGTAAAACCCCGGGCAGACTACGATGTTTCCCTTTCGGTTTTACGCATATCCAAGGCCGTATCGCCTGGCACCCCTACAAAGAGCGGGATTATGCTAGGGCTTGGTGAGACCGGAGAGGATGTCCTGGAGTCCATGAAGGACCTTAGGCGGGTCGATTGCGATATCCTTACTTTAGGCCAGTACTTGAAACCCGCCGGCGGGAAAATAGCCGAGAGCGAATTCGTCTCCCCTAATTTATTTGCAAAATATGAGGAAATAGCGTATAATTTAGGCTTTACAAGAGTAAGCGCAGGGCCTTTTGTCAGGAGTTCCTATTACGCAGCTTGTTTAAACAATATTTAGCCGCAAGGAGGAGATATTATGGCAAAGGTGATTTTGCCTGACTTAGGTGAAGGAGGAAGGGAGGTCACTGTCTCGTACTGGCATTTTGAGGAAGGAGACAGGGTAGAGGAAGGCGAGGATCTTGTAGAGGTCGCGACCGATAAATCAACTTTTAACGTCCCGGCGCCCTGTTCGGGCGTATTGACGGAAGTCTATTACGAAGAAGGGGATATAGTCGAAACGGGCGAAGTTCTCGCTAACATTGAGGAAGAAGAAGCCCTTTTTGAGGAAGAGGAATAAAATAGTAATATGCATGAAGCAAACAGGCTGAAGAGATTACCGCTTTATCTGTTCACTATCCTTGATGAGCTTAAAGAGAAGGCCAGGGCCCAGGGTGTCGATGTTTTTGACCTCGGCATGGGGAGCCCGGACCTTCCTCCCGCGCCGCACATAGTTGAAGAACTGCGCGAACAGGCAAAATACGTGGCCAACCACCGCTACTCCAGGCCTACCGGAGAGATAGAGAAGGCATTCAATAGGGCCATAGCCGATTGGTATAAGAGAAAATTCAATGTTGACCTCGACCCAAGGACAGAAGTCCTGCCCCTTATCGGCTCGAAAGAAGGAATAGCCAACTTTTGCCTGACTTTCCTGAACAGCGATGATATAGCTCTTGTTCCGAGCCCCGGCTATCCCGTACATTTCAATGGTCCCATAATGGCCGGAGGTATCCTTTACAGTATCCCCGTTACAAAGGAGAACGGATATAAGCCTGACCTGAGGACCTTAGGAAGGGAGATAACGCGTATGGCGAAGATCCTTTTCCTGAGCTATCCGCATAACCCGACTACGGCTGTCGCCGACCTGGCCTTCCTCGAAGATGTAGTAGACTGGGCCCGGGACAAAGATATAATAATAGCTTACGACAACGCTTATTCGGATTTTGTCTTTGAAGGAAAACCCGCCCCCAGCATATTACAGGTCAAGGGAGCAAAGGAGAAATGCGTGGAGTTCCACACCTTGTCTAAATCCTATAATATGGCCGGTTGGAGAATAGGCATGGTCGTGGGCAATTCCAACATAATCCGCTCGCTCGAAAAGACCAAGAGCTATATAGATTTCGGTTTATTCAGGCCGATACAATGCGCGGCCATAAAAGCCCTTACAGGGCCGCAGGATTGCGTGAAAGAGCTTATCGCGACCTATAAGGCCAGGAGAGATATATTTGTCGAAGGCATAAACGCGGCGGGGTGGGAAGTGGATAAACCGCAAGGGACTTTCTATGTATGGGCGCACATTCCTCCGAAATACAGCGGGCTTACTTCGATGGAATTTGCCGCCCTTTTGGTCGAAGAGGCGGGAGTCGTATGTTCTCCCGGTACCGGTTTCGGCGAATTCGGCGAGGGTTTTGTGAGATTCTCCCTCGTCGAGCCTGAGGACAGGCTCAAGATAGCCGTTGACAGGATCAGGAAAGTCTTGGAGAAGAAGGACTGAAGAAAGAGATATCCCCTCTCCGAGTAATATCGATACGCCCGCTGTCATACCAGGCGGGCGTATATTATTTAGGAGCGCAAGATTGCCTAAAAAGGTACTGATACTCCACATATCCGAGAATTCCGGGCACCAGAAGGCTGCTTTTGCCCTTGAGAAAGCGGTTAGGATGCTTGAACCCTCGGCAGAGATCCTTGTAATAGATTCCTTTAATTATACCAATCCGCTTGTCGAGAGGATCATACACAGGACCTATATGGGGGTCATCAAGAATAAGCCGGAGGTCTGGGAGTATCTTTATGATAATCCGAAGGTCTTCAGGAGCCTTCGCCGGCTTCGCGACCTGATACATAGGTTCAATTCGGGAAAACTCAAGAGCCTGCTGGAAGATTTCAATCCGGATGTCATCGCATGCACCCAGGCATTCCCGTGCGGCATGGTGGCGGATTTCAAGGTGTCATTCGGCCTTAATACGCCGCTTATAGGCGTCCTGACGGATTGTTATCCGCATTCTTACTGGTTTTTCGACGCAGTGGATTATTATATAGTAAATTCCGAGAATGCGGTCGAAAGGTTCGTAGAACACGGTGTGCCGCGCGAGAGGGTAAAGATCTACGGCATCCCCATAGACCCGAAGTTCGCCTCGGAGGTGGATACCGACAGGGTCCGTTCTCAGATGGGGCTGGAAAGTTCTATCCCGACCGTGCTTGTAATGGGAGGAGGCCAGGGTCTCGGGCCGATAGCCGAGCTTATAAACGAGCTTAACCGCGTAAAACATCCCATTCAAGTGATCGCCGTGACCGGCAGTAACGCAAGGTTACTGGATTGGATCGAAAGGAAGAAACCATCCTTCAGGATCAAGATGGTCGCTTTGGGCATGACGGACAATGTGGATGAATTGATGTCGGTATCTTCATTGATCATAACCAAGCCCGGCGGGTTGACTATCTCCGAATCCCTGGCTAAAAATCTACCGATAGTGATACTAAATCCAATACCGGGGCAGGAAGCCAAGAACAGCGAGTTCCTGCTCAAGAACGGCGCAGCCGTTAAAGCCGATAATGCCTCTGACGCGGCATTCCTTACGGAAGCCCTGATAACCCAGGGGTCCAAACTCTCACATATGCGGGAGAACGCAGCCAGGCTTGCCAAGCCTGATTCTTCCACAGATATAGCGAGACTTATACTAGAATGTTCCAATACCTGACATATAAAATCGTGCAGTTCCTGGCCATGAACCTGCCCTTGAAGGCTGGTTATTCGATAGCGGTCTTCATAGCGAAAGCGCAGTATTTTATTTCACGCAGGGACAGGCGGATAGTTTACGGTAATCTCCGCGCGATCTTCCCGGATAAGGAAGAAAAAGAGATAGACAGGCTGGCCAAAGAGGTATTCATGAACTTTGCGAAGTACCTTGTGGATTTTTTCCGTTTCGGAAAACTGAACAAGGATTACATTGACAAGTATGTGAGGGTCGTAGGGCGCGAGAACCTGGACTGCGCGCTTAGCAAAGGGAAAGGCGTGATAACGCTTACAGCCCATCTGGGTAATTACGAGCTTGGCGGTGCGGTAATATCCTTGCTGGGATATAAGGTTAATGCCGTCGCCCTTGACCATAAACAGAAGAAGGTCAACGACCTGTTCATCTCACAAAGGGCGAAGGCCGGGGTCAACGTGATATCTTTGGGCGCCGCGGTGAAAAAATGTTACGAAGCCATACATAAGGGCGAGGTTTTGGCGTTGGTAGGGGACAGGGATTTTACTTCCCACGGGCTTAAGACGGTGTTCTTTAACAGGGATTCGATGATACCCAGAGGGCCTGCAGCGTTTTACCTTAGGTCTGAAGCGTCGATAGTCCCTGGGTTCATAATCAGGATGCCGGATGATACTTTCGAGCTCAGGTTCGAGAAAGAGATAGTTTACAAGGCTACCGGCAACTATACGATGGATGAGCGCGAGATCACCGGCATATGCCTGCGTCCGATAGAGGATTATATAAGGCGCTATCCTTCACAATGGTATATGTTCAGAAGGTTCTGGATATGAAAGAGACATACGCCGGCAGGGGATGTGTCATAATTCCCGCACTGAACGAAGAGATGCGAATAGGCCATATAGTCAGCGAAGCAAGGGGCAGGGGGCTTGACTGCATAGTAATCGATGACGGTTCCGTAGACAAGACAAGGGACGAGGCCGCCAGTGAGGGCGCAGACGTGATAGTCCACAGGAAGAACCACGGTAAGGGCATGTCGCTCAGGGACGGGTTCAAAAGGGCTCTTGAAGGTGAATATGATTACGTGATAACCATGGACGGCGACGGGCAGCACCATCCTGACGAACTCGAGCATTTCATAAGGGCTGCCGGCAAAAACGACACAGACCTGGTCATAGGCAACAGGATGGGTAACCCAAAAGACATGCCTCTTAGGCGCAGGGCCACAAACTGGTTCATGTCGTCGCTGATATCATTCATGGCAGGCCAAAGCATTCCGGATACACAATGCGGTTACAGGTTAATAAAGACAAAAGTGCTCAGGGCCATACCGCTTACTACCGATAAATACGAGATAGAATCGGAAGTGCTCATAGAGGCCGCCAGGGCGGGTTTTGCGATCAAGTCTATCCCGATCAAGTCCATATACAGGGGGCAGAAGAGCCAGATACGTCCTTTTAAAGACACGCTTCGCTTCTTTTCGTTCATATTCAGAGTGGCATTGAAGAGGTAAAACCCGCGGGGGGCCTATATTTTGTTTGACATCTTTCTCCCGCGTATGTTAAAACTAACAACAGCATTCTAGACGAGGGAAGCCCGTGTAAAACGGGCACGGCCCCGCCACTGTAACCGGCGACGAAAGCCATAAAGCCACTGTCCGCCAAATTGGATGGGAAGGCAAGGCTAGTAGGTTAAAACCGGCAGTCAGGATACCCGTTTAGGAGCGAGTTCCTTCGAGGGTGAGGATAACAGTATGTCTGAGATAATTCTTCTGACCGGAGGAGTCAGGTCAGGAAAATCAAGGTATGCGCAGTCAATAGCGGCGAATACCGGAAACAAGGTTTTCTATATAGCCACAGCCGAAGCCCTTGATCCCGAGATGAGAAAGAGGATCAAGACCCACAGGAGATCCCGCCCCAGGAACTGGTCTGTTGTCGAAGAGCCCCTTTCCGTAAGCAAGGCCGTAAAGCGCCTTCCTCAAGGCAGGAAGACCGTCATAATAGATTGCATTACCATGCTGATATCGAACCTGATACGTGAAGGTCTCGGCGATCCGGCGATATGTTCCGAGATCAGGCGTATCATGTCCTTGTTAAGGGGCAATTCCGCATTTTCAGTCATAGTAACGAATGAAGTAGGCTTGGGGATCGTCCCGGATAATCCTTTGGGCAGGAGGTTCAGGGATACGCAAGGGATAGTGAATTCTATAATAGCCAAGGAGGCGGACAAAGTATGCCTGTTGGTCTCGGGGATACCTCTTTACATAAAGTAAAAGTCGATAGGACTGTATCTTCCGTCGTTCCGGTCGATCCCTCCGGCCTTAAGGAAGGATATGCCCGCCTTGACAAGCTTACGAAACCGAAAGGAAGCCTTGGTCGTCTTGAAGAGGTGGCTGCGCTTATCTATGCGGTTTCAGGCGGGAAGAAGAAGGGTTTTTCGAGAAAAGTGATATTTATTCTTGCTGCCGACCATGGGATATGCGAAGAGGGTGTAAGCGCTTATCCCCAGGAGGTTACGGTGCAGATGGTTTGCAATTTCCTGGCGGGAGGCGCGGCAATAAACGTTTTAGCTTCCCATACCGGGTCCGAAGTCATCGTTGTGGACATGGGGGTGAAAGGGGATATATCCCATAAAAAGGAGTCTTTTATCGACAAGAAAGTGGCGCGGGGGACCGGGAATTTCGCTAAAGGACCTGCTATGAGCGTGTCCCAGGCTTATATGTCCATAGCGGCGGGGATAGATGTTTTTGAGCAGGTTTATGGTTCCGGAAAAGTGGATATAGCCGGGGTCGGGGAGATGGGCATAGGTAATACCGCCTCTTCCAGCGCCATCACTTCCGCCGTTACCAGTCTTGACGCCGGGCTTGTTACGGGGAGGGGGACCGGCCTCGACGATGCATCGTACATCAGGAAAGTGGAGGTCATAAGGAGATCTTTGTCGCTTAACAGGCCGGATCCAAATGACCCGATAGATGTCCTTTCAAAGGTCGGGGGTTTTGAGATCGGAGGTATGATCGGCATAATCCTGGCGGCAGCCTCAAAAAAGGTACCTGTGGTTGTCGACGGTTTCATATCTTCATGCGGCGCCATGCTGGCCTGCGAGCTTTGCCGAAATGCCGGCGATTACCTTATACTGTCGCACCAATCTGTGGAGGCCGGTCATGCGGCTGTCATAAGGCATATGGGGAAGCGTCCGCTCCTGAACCTTGATATGAGGCTGGGAGAGGGTACCGGGTCCGCGTTGGGTATCGGCGTCGCGGAAGCTGCGGTGAAACTCATGAATGGCATGGCTACTTTTGGGGAAGCGGGGGTATCTGAGAATAAATGAAAGGTCTATTGTGTGCGATCAGGTTCCTGACGGTGTTTCCTGCCGGGCGTTCCTGCGGCGATCGTCAGGATGAGGATATAGCTTCTTGCGCAGTATGGTTCCCGGTCGTTGGTCTTGTTACGGGATGTGTCCTGGCCCTGTCGTATGATCTTCTTTATTGCATATTGCCTTTGCCCGCCGTTTGTGTCCTTGTGCTTGTCCTGAGCGTGGTAATTACCGGGGGTATGCATGCGGACGGGTTCATAGATACGGCGGACGCTATTGCCAGCGGCGCAGACAGGGAACGGATGCTCGAGATAATGAGGGAAGGCAGGCCAGGCGCGCTTGGTATAGCAGCCGCGATCCTATTGTTCATGTCTAAATTTGCTTTTATGTTGAGCTTGCGCCCGGCCGCGGCGGGTTTGTCGCTTGTGGCGATGTCGGTTATAGGCAAGAGCTCATTTGCGGTTTCCGGGTTTTTTTACCGCTATGCCAGGCAAGGCAGGGGGTTGGGAGGGTCTATACTCGGGAAAGTTCCCGGCAAGAGCCTGGTCCTGTCCGGGATCTTGTGTACCTGTATTCCGGCGCTCATCTTCGGATTTAAGATTTTCATATTTTTCCCGTTGATATGCTCGGTGTTTTTTATCTGTAATGCCTGGTTGTCCAAGAGACTCGGAGGGTTGACCGGCGATACCCTTGGAGCTGTAAGCGAGATACTGGAAGGATCGACTTTGCTCCTGGCGGCAGTCCTGGCATGAGACTCCTGCCGGCATTATTATCTTTCCTGTTAGTATGTTCACCCGCATGCGCAGACGGGCTGAGGATAATATCGATAACCCCCAGTACTACCGAGATCGCCTGCGCCATAGGCCTTGAAGATAACCTCGTGGGCGTCTCTACGTTTTGCGATTATCCTCCGGAAGTCAAAGAAAAAGAAAGGGTGGGTTCATTCAGCGACCCGAATATCGAGAAGATCATGCTGCTTAGACCCGATATCGTCCTTGCCACGGGGCTTGAACAGGCTCAGGCGGTCAGGAATATGAGGAAATTAGGGCTAAAGGTCATCGTGGTCGATCCTGCCGGTTTTGACGGGTTATTCAAGTCGATAGAAGGGATAGGCAGCGCTTGCGGGAAGCAAAAGGAAGCCCTTGACCTGGTCAAGGAAATGAAGGATTCCATAGGCTCCATGAAGAAAGATGCCAAGTCGGCGGTCCCAGGCATCTATTTTGAGATATGGCACGACCCGTTGATGACGGCAGGAAGGGGTTCTTTCATCAATGAGATGATAACCCTTGCCGGCGGCAGGAACATAGCATGGGATACTCCGAGGCCTTACTCAAGGTTCAGCGCAGAATTGATAATCGAAAGGGACCCTGATGTCATAATCCTCGGGTATATGGTCAAAGGAGATTCCGCCGTCGGCTCGGTCCGCAAGAGGGCGGGATGGAGCGGGATAAAGGCGGTAAAGGAATCGAGGGTCTATGATGACATAGACCCCGACATATTATTCAGGCCCGGCCCGCGCCTGATAAAAGGGATAGAGGAGTTGAATAAGAGGTTTTACGGCAGATGACCTTTACCGATGTAAAAGGTGCATTGGCTTCCAAGAGAGAAAAAGCCCAAAAAGTGTTTTTAGCCCTTGCTGCATTACTTGCGGTCTCGGTTTTTGTATCCGTATTGAGCGGTCCGGCGAAGATAAATTTTTCGGAACCCTTGAGCGAAATAACCCGCCGGATATTATACATGAGGCTCTCCAGGACTGCGCTTGCGATAATAGCGGGAGGGGGGATATCCGTATCCGGTGTCATATTGCAAGGTCTTTTGAGGAATCCGCTTTGTGAACCGTATGTCCTCGGCATATCCGGAGGGGCTTCGGTGGGTGCGGTAGTCTCCATAGTCATAGGCGGGACTTGGACCATTTTAGGATTGAGCGTACTTCCCTTATGGGCGTTCCTTGGCGCAGCCGCGACGTTTTTTGTCGTATACAGGATAGCCGAGGTGAACGGGAGGGTCCCCATACAGAACCTTTTGCTTACCGGGGTCATAGTAGGTGCGGTCCTTTCCTCGATAGTGGTCTTTATAGTGTCTTTTTCCGAGAAGGAGACTTTGCACAGCGTGATGTGGTGGCTGTTGGGCAACCTCCAGATATTCGATAACGGTCTTCTTATTTTTGTCGCAATTATAGTCGTGGCGGGTTCGGTTGCCGCGGGCGCCCTCTCCAATGATCTTAACGCTTTTTCCCTTGGCGAGGAAGAAGCCGTACATGCGGGCGTGGAGACAGAGAGGATGAAGAAGGTTTTCTTCCTGATAGCGTCCCTTATAACAGGCGCCTGCGTGTCTGCGGCCGGTATGATAGGTTTTCTCGG
This sequence comes from Candidatus Omnitrophica bacterium UBA6215, assembly GCA_002421665.1. GTDB lineage: Bacteria > Omnitrophota > Gorgyraeia > Pluralincolimonadales > Pluralincolimonadaceae > UBA6215. Next base: position 50,884 of record DISH01000006.1, on the reverse strand, counting down.
CCTGATCGTGCCGCATTTCATGAGGATGGCAACGGGTCACGACCACAAGGTGCTTATCCCGGCATCGTTTTTGGCCGGCGGCATATTCCTTGTCCTGTGTGATACCCTGGCCAGGACCGTAATGTCGCCGTCGGAAGTCCCCGTGGGTGTAATTACGGCGGTTTGCGGCGCGCCGTTCTTTATACATATGCTAAGGAAGAAGTCGAGATTATGATGACCCAGTTCGAGATAAACATGCTTGTCAGCGGATATCCCGGCAAGACCGTAATAAACGGTATATCATTTTCAATGCGGAAAGGGGAATTCCTAGGCATAATAGGTCCTAACGGCGCAGGGAAATCAACGCTGCTCAAGACGATGAGCAGGGTCCTGCGGCCCTCATCCGGTTCGGTGAAAATGGGTCTCAGGGATATATTCTCGATACCTGTTAAGGAGTTTGCCCGGTCGGTCGCCTTTGTGTCTTCCGACCCGTCGATAGTGTTCCCGTTTACCGGCCTCGAGGTGATAATGATGGGGAGGTTCCCGTACCTGAGGATGTTCGCTTCCGAGTCCAGACAGGATATCGAAGCCGTTAGCAGGGCGGTCGAGACTGCCGATTGTGCGGGAATAATTTCGCGCCCGATAGATAATATGAGCGCAGGTGAGCGTCAGAGGATATTGATAGCCAAGGCCCTTGCCCAGGAACCGGAGGCCATTATACTCGACGAACCTACTTCCCATCTTGATATATCGCATCAGGTCCAGGTGCTGGATATACTCAAGGACCTGAGCGTAAATAAACGGATATCGATAATAGCGGTGCTTCATGACCTTAACCTGGCAGCGGAATATTGCGACAGACTTCTGCTCATGGACGATGGCGTTATAGTATCATCCGGCACGCCGTCCGATGTGCTGGATTATGCGACTATAGAAAAGGTGTACAAGACCGTCGTGGTGATCAGGGAGAACCCGGTTAGCGGTAAACCGTTCGTGTTGTTGGCGCCGGGATTAAAGAGATGATAGGAGGGTGAACCGGGAGTAAAATAGGGTATTACCGCACACAGGTGCTCTGCTTAATTGGGAAGCCGAAGAGGCGCGGTACCTGCCGCTGTGGTCCCGACCTGAGTAAGGAGAACTTTCCGGCTGGTGTTCCACTGTCCCCCTTGAAGGGGATGGGAAGGAGGCCGGAAGGGCGGGATAGCCAGAAGACCTGCCGGTGTGCGAGCGAGTTTCTTAAACTGCCTCAGGAGGATGAGGCTATGACGATAAGGAGTTTAAGATGAAGTTGTTTGCAAGGCTTGTTCTTGCTTTGTTCATTGTCTCCGTTGATGTACTTGCCGTTTCATGCCAGGAACCGGAAAGTGTTGAACTCGAAAGGATAGTGGTAACCCCGTTAAATTCCAGCCAATCCTATTCGGAGGTGTCCAGGAGCATAGATGTTGTTGATTATTCCGTGCCGAGGCTGCTTTCCCTCCAGAGTATAGCGGACCCCCTTGACAAACTTACGTCCGTTACTATCACCAGTTACGGAACGCTCGGCGCAGCACAGGACCTGCATATACGAGGTTCTTCGAGCGAACAGGTACTGGTCATGGTGGATTCCCGTCCCGTCAATGACCCAAGGACCGGCCTGACAGAACTGTATCAGATCTCCCCGGATGAAATAGAGCGGGTCGAGGTGATCAAGGGCCCGGCTTCTTCTGTATACGGCTCGAGCGCTATAGGCGGTGTTGTTAATGTGATAACAAAGAAGCCCTCGAAGAAGCCCAAGACGGTCATCGAATCAAGCTTCGGGACCTTCAAGACTTTTCACGAATCCCTTTCCACGTCCGCGACTTTCAATAATCTGGGTTACAGATTGTTCTATGCCTATGATTCATCAGTCGGGGACAGGGACAATTCGGGCTACCTGTCGAACGATTGGAACGCCAAGCTGAATTATGAGATATCGGAAAAGAATAATATATTCTTCAACGGCGGATATTTCCAGAGCAGGGTTGGCGCCCCGGGTTCGGTCTTCGCCCCGCAAGTCGACGACCACCAGAGGAATTTCATAAATTTCATGGATTTGGGTTGGGATGCCGAGCTGTTCGAGGGGGCTAATTTAAGCCTGCGCGGTTACCAGAATACCGGGAGGCTGGAGTTTGAGGAGGGCTATGACCCTCTCGTCAAGACCTCTTCGTGGTCGAGGGTAAGAGGAATAACGGTCAAGTACGACCAGCTCTTCTTCGATGTTTATAAGATAATAGCCGGTTTCGACGGCAAAGACAACAAGATGAACGCTTCCAACAGCGGAAAGCACAGGTATGTAGTGCGTTCGCCTTTCGTACAGAATGAGGTTGCTCTGTGGGACAAGGTCTTCCTGAACTTCGGGGCCAGATGGGATGATTATTCGAATTTTAAGAAAGAACCGACCCAGAACGCCGGCGTTTCGCTCAAAGTCCATGACTACGTGAAATTACGCGCGAACTATGCCAAGGGGTTCAGGGCCCCCACGTTCAATGAACTCTATTGGCCTTTCGACGGGTGGACGGAGGGCAACCCAAGGCTTTCACCGGAGAGGTCCTGGAGCTGGGAAGGCGGGATGGACATGGATTTCCCTAACGGTTTGAGTTTCAAGGGCACATACTATACCAATAAGATGAAAGACCTTATAAACTGGGCTCCGGGCAGTGATTGGGTATGGAGGCCTACCAACATCAATTCCGCCAAAATAGACGGCGTCGAGTTCAACGCGGTCATGCCGCTGCTTAAACACCTGAAGGCGGACGCCGGCTATACCTACACGAATGCCATGGATACGGTCCTTGACCGCTACCTCATCTACAGGCCCAAGCATAAGGTCGACCTCGGGCTTTCTTATGAATATAAGGGTTTCTATGTGAGGCTTTCCGGGCAATCCCTGGGAAGACGCTATGTCGATACCTCTAACTCCGAGGTCCTAAAGGCCGACTTCATAACTAACCTCGAGACCCAGTACAGGATCAATAAGAATTTGACTACTTTCCTTTCGATTGATAATATATTCAATAAGAAGTATCAGAGGATATTGGGATATCCTCTGCCGGGATTCGACATAAATTGCGGGGTAAAGTGTGAATTTTAGGTATTCCGAGAACGCTGACAGGACATTCAGGACGGCGCTTATGCTTTCCGCCGTCCTGCATGTTTTTCTGCTGATAAACTGGCCGTTCTACAGGCACATTTTTACTGCAAGGAAACCCGGCGAGATAGAGATAACATACCTGAAAGCCGATGAGCCCCTAAAACCGGAAATAGTCCAGGCCAAGAGGTCCTTGCCCCAGCCCGAGATCTCTAAACCTTCGAAGATCGTTTCGGAGGCGAAGCCGGAGACTTCGGCGAGGCCGAAACCCTCGGAGCAGCCGAAGAAGAACCTTTCCGGGATAAAACCGTCCGATACCGTTAAGGATGAAGAGAAGGACCCGCTTGCATCGAGATCCAGGGTCATCATAAAGCAGCCGATAGTCCCGCGGATACAGGCTACCGCTTCGGTCGAATCGAAGGGTTTGAAACTTATCCCGTCATCTTATTCCCAGGGCGTGAGGAACAGGATAATAGATAACCTGGAATCGATGAGGCCGGGGACAGGAGGGGATGTATGCGTGCGTTTCGTGATATCCTCCGATGGGGCATTGAAAGATATAATGATAGTAAATGAGCGCTCCACATCCGACGGGTCCCTGAGATCCGCGGCTTTTGAAGCGGTCAGGGACGCTTCCCCGTTCCCGGCATTTCCGGATAACGTCAATCTTTCCGAAATAACCTTTACCTGCGAGATATCGTTCTCGGGCCAATAAGGCAATTTTCCTTGACAAAATGTACAGCTCTCTGTTATATTGACTATCGAAAACCATAAAGAAAGGTGTGATATATAATGCCAATGGTAGAAGTCGGCCAAAATGAGCCTTTGGAAAAGGCATTGAGGCGGCTCAAAAAGAAGATCGAAAGAGAAGGAATACTTAAGGCTATAAGGGCGCGCAAGCATTACGAAAAACCAAGCGTCAAGAAGAAGAGGAAACAAATGGAGGCGCTCAAGAACAAGAGAAAAAGATATAGTTTCTGATTCTTTTATGAGCGTTAGCCGATGAGGATCGTTTATTATTTCATACTGCTGTGTCTTATAGCCACAGCAGTTTTTATATTACACCCCCAGGCTCCGATAAAGTTTGATCACCCTGATGATGTCTATACCCGGACCCTGGACAACGGCCTTACTGTGATTACGGGCAGTTCACGCAAAATACCCATGGTGGCGGTCAGGCTTGTCATAAGGGCCGGTTCCGCCACGGAAGGCAAATATTCCGGGAGCGGGATATCCCATTTCGTGGAGCATATGTTGTTCAAAGGCTCCGCAAACCTTCCCGTAGGCGAGATAGAAAAGAAGATAAAATCCTACGGCGGTTACATAAATGCCGCTACCTCCCATGATACCACGGAAGTGTACCTGGCCGTGGAGAGCGCTTACCTGGATAAGGCCCTGCAATTACTCTCCGATTTTGTGTTCAATACCTCATTCAATGAAGCGGAATTCGTAAAGGAAAAAGACGTTATTCTCAATGAAATAAGGATGGGCAGGGACGATCCTTCGCGCAGGGCGTCTATGCTCCTTTGGGACACCGCCTACCTGCGCCATCCGTATAAATATCCCGTCATCGGGTACGAGGACCTTTTCAGGCAGCTCAAGAGAAGCGACCTTGTCGAATATCATGGCCAGCGGTACGTCCCGAATAATTGCGTTATATCCATAGTCGGCGACATAGATGCGCCCAGGGCATTCGAGTATTGCATGCAGACCTTCGGGAAACTGCCGAGGAAAGCCGATCCGCAGGTAATAAGGCCCGCCGAACCTCTCCAGATATCGCGCAGGTCGGAAGAAGCCGGAGTGGACGGCCTGAAGCTTTCCAGGCTGCTTATAGCCTTTCACAGCACGAGCCTTACAGACGCCGATCTCTATCCTTTGGACCTGCTTTCGGCGGTCATGGGGCAATCGGAAAGCTCAAGACTTTACAGGAAGTTGGTGAAGGAGAAGAAGCTTGTTTATTCCGTTTCGGCATATAATTATACTCCATCGGACCCGGGTATTTTTATAATCTCTGCCGTGCTTGACGAAGGCAATATCCCCGCCGCCCGGAAAGAGATAATATCCGAGATAGATAAGGTAAAGAAGTCGCCCCTTGGCAGCAGGGAGCTTGCCAGGGTCAAGCAATCCGTGATAAGCGGCTATATTTACGGCAAGGAATCGATAGAGGCGCAGGCGGACGATTACGTTTCAGGATATGTCTCGACCGGGGATTGCAATTTTTCGAAGAGATATATCGAAGGCATGAACCGAGTCGATACCGACGCTGTGTTAAGCGCCGCGAACCGTTACCTTAACGACAGCAATATGACCGTTGTCAAGCTGGTGCCGGCCTCGGCCGAAGCTTGTGCGGGAGCACCTTCAGCGGGCGGGAGGAAAGATTTTGACATACGGACGCTGACCTTGCGCAACGGGGCGAAACTTATAATGAACAGGGACCCCTCGCTTCCGGTAGTCTCGATCTCGATCGCTTTTGCCGGAGGGGTCAGGGCCGAGGACGAGGCCAATAACGGTATAACGAGGTTGATGTCCGATATGATACTAAAGGGTACCAGGCTGCGTTCGGCCGACAGGATCTCGGAGGAGACCGAGAGCCGCGGTATCGAACTGTCGGGGTTTAGCGGGAAGAATTCTTTCGGGCTTTCGGCGAAATGCCTGCGGTCCGACTTCAAGTACACCGTTTCGCTGCTGCGCGATATCTTGCTTAATCCGAGGTTTCCCCAGAAGGAATTGTCCATTGCAAAAGAGCTTCAACTTGCGGCCATCAAGGCGCAGGAAGATGATATATTCTCGACCGCCTCGAAAGAACTCATAAAACTTATCTTCCAGTCACATCCGTATGGCATGCCCGACCTTGGCAGTGCAGAAGCGGTTTCCCGGATAAGGAGAGAAGACCTTTTCGGTTTTTACAGGAAATACGCGGTCTCGGGCAATATGGTGATCTCCGTTTTCGGAGATATCGATGCGGGGATGGAGAGACGATTGGTCTCCGTTTTCGGCGGGTTGGCAAAGAAGGGATTTGACGGCATAATCGTTGCCCCGGAACAGGAACAGTTGGCCCCGCGCGTAGTCGTAAGGCGGATGCCGAAAGAGCAGGCGGTCCTGATGATAGGATACCCGGGCGTGGATGTTAAAGACACAGATAAGTATGTACTCGATGTTATCAATTCGATACTCAGCAGGGAAGGCGGCAGGCTTTACAGGGACATACGCGAGAAACTCGGCCTTTCATATACGCTGGGCTCTTTCTCGGTCCTGGGCATAGATCCCGGGTATGATGCGATATATGTGGCTACGGTATCCAGCAGTATCGATGATGCGAGGAACATAGTGCTCGCAGACCTGAAGTCCCTGATGATGGAAGGCCCGACGCAGGAGGAGCTTGAGCTCGCAAAAAGCGATCTGCTTGGCTCTTATTACAGAAGCCTGGAGGTCAATTCTTCAGTGGCCTTTAAAGTTGCCATCGATGAATTGTACGGGCTTGGCAGCAAGGATATCTTCAAATACCCCGGGATGATCAATGCAGTGACTGCCGATGATGTCATGAGAGTGGTAAAAAAGTATTTCCATGGATCGAAGATGAACGAGGTCATGATCGTTCCCGCCTCGGCGGATTCAACCGCCGCTAAACGGCCCGCGAGATAACCGATGCTGCGCCAACCCTCCGTAGCAGGTCAATTTTATCCCGCTGCGAAACAGCCGTTGCAAGAGCAGATAGAAAGATATGCCGTTGCCGGCGCCGGCAAGATTGAGGCCATCGGCCTGGTATCTCCGCATGCAGGGTATATGTATTCGGGGGCTGTTGCAGGGGCGGTCCTTTCGAGCGCAAAGCTTTGCGGGACCTGTATTATAATGGGCCCGAACCATACGGGCAGGGGGAAGCCTTTTTCGATCATGACCGAAGGGACGTGGAGGCTGCCTTCGGGCGATTGCGATATAGATTCCTCCCTTGCAAAACGCATACTTTCGGGTTCGTCCTACCTCGAAGAGGATGAGTCGGCCCAACGCGGGGAACATTCGGTGGAGGTCCAGGTCCCTTTCCTGCAGTTCCTTAAACCAGGTGTCAGGATCGTGCCCATGGTCCTGGCCGAAGGGGATATAAGGGTCTACAGGAGCATAGGCAGGCAGATAGCCTCTGCGATAAAGGGGACCGGCCCGGCCACTATTATTGCAAGCTCTGACATGACCCATTATGAGACTGCCTATGAGGCCAGGATCAAGGATTCCAAGGCCATAGAGGCCGTCCTCGCCCTGGACGAGCAGCGGTTGGTGGAAGTCGTCGAGGAATACGGGATATCGATGTGCGGGTATGTACCCGTATGTGTGATGATCGCGGCAGCCAAGGAGCTGGGCGCAAAACACGGCAAACTGATAAAATACCAGACAAGCGGCGATATTACGGGCGATAACAGCGCCGTGGTAGGCTATGCCGGGATAGCGGTTTATTAGTCCTTGCGTGTATATTAAAACAGGAGTAAGATAAAACACTATGGAATTACACGATAAGATGGGTAATGCGGAATCGAAGTATGAACCTAACTTCAGCATATTTGTGACCAGCCTCGGAATGCAGGCCATGATCTTCCTCGGAGAGATGGCCAACCCCGTAAATAACGAGACCAAGGTAGAGTTGGACAGGGCCCGCTATATGATAGAGACCATAGCCCTGATCAAGGACAAGACCAAAGGCAACCTTTCCCAGGAAGAGCAGAAATTGATAGACGATGTCCTCTACGGCCTGAGATTGAAATATGCGGAGAAGACCAAGTGACATTATTGGCGGTTCTATTTTCCGTTGTCGCGCTGGCTGCAATAGGGATATCGGTATACCTGTTCGCTAAACTGCGCAACCTCCCTAAGGAGATATCGGGAGGCGTAAGCGCGGCCATGCAATCGACCACAGGCGCATTAGGGGATATCAACCGCAGCCTCGGCGAACTCAGGACCAGGAGCGAGAAGCTTGAGGAGTTCGGGAAAGCGATAAACGAGATAGGGGGCCTCCTAAAGCCTCCGCAGGTAAGGGGGATCACCGGGGAAGTCCTCCTGGAGAAGATACTTTCGGACATGCTGCCTTCAGGCAGCTACCAGATGAAGTTTTCCTATCATTCAGGGGAACAGGTTGATGCTGTCATAAGGTTCAGGGAATTTATCCTGCCCATAGACTCAAAGTTTCCCCTCGACAGTTTCAAGAGGATGCTTGAGTGCGATACAGACGATGACAGGAAACGCTGTTTCAGGGAATTTGCACAGGCGGTCAAGAAACAGGTTGACAGCATAGCTAAAAAGTATATATCCCCGAGCGAGAAGACGTTTGAATTTGCCCTGATGTACGTTCCTTCGGAAAGCGTCTATTACGAGGCAATAGTCAGGGACTCCGCATTGTCCGGAGATGAGACGTCTCTTCTTTCTTATGCGGCAAGGAACAGGGTCTATATAGTCTCGCCCGCCACCCTGTATCCTTATGTAGCGACGATAGTGCACGGGCTCAAGGCTTTCAAGATAGAGGAGAACGCCAAACAGATATTGCTTAGGATAGGGGCCCTCAGGAAAGATTTCGAGGATTTCAAGGGTTCTTTCGATATAGTAGGCAACCACCTCAACGATGCGTACAAGAAATATACCTCCGAATCCCTGCGCAGGCTTTCAAAGGTAGAGGCCGACCTGGCTTCGCTCGAACTCAGGCACGATGAATAGACATTTCTCCATACTGTTACGTATAACCGTAAGCCTGTCATTTCTTGGATTGCTTATATGGCTTTTCAGGAAGGACATCCCCGAGATCTGGCGTACTCTCAAAGATGTAAATGCCTGGTTTTTTTTGGCCGCGTTATTTATGAACGTCCTGGCCCTGGTAATAGTGTCTTTCAGGCTGAAGATGATCCTTGCCGTACAGGGTTTGGGGCTCACGCTTGTCGAGACCTCGTACCTGACCTTTATAGGCATGTTCTTTAATAATTTCCTGCCGACCGCGATAGGAGGAGACCTGGTAAAGGCCTATTATGCCACTAAGAAGAGCGACAAAAAACTCGAATCTTTTTCCGCGGTATTCTTCGACAGGTTCTTCGGTTTCCTGTCTATCGGGCTTCTTGCCTTCCTTGGGCTTGTGTTCATGAACGGAAGGATAAAGGACCCGAAACTTGTATGGGGTTGCGCAGTCTTCGCCGGGGCCGTGTTGGTCATCTTTACGTTATTTCTGAACAAGGCCCTTGCCAAGGGCCTCTTTTCGGGTCTGCTTAACATGCCCGCTTTCAGGAGGGGTTCAAAATCGCACAAGCTCTATAACGCCCTGAACGCTTACAAGGAACACCCTGTCGTGGTCGCGAAGGTGATAGGCATATCTCTCGTGGCCCAGGTCGTTTCGGTCGTGTCGCTTTATTGCATCATAAGGAGTATTTCCCAGGAGATATCGTTTCTTAACCTCTTCCTGATAACACCGCTGGTATCCGTGGCCTCCATGATGCCGTCCATAAACGGCCTGGGGGTAAGGGAAGGGGCTTTCGTGCTGTTCCTGAGCGAGTTTATCAGCAAGGGCAGCTCTGTTGTCGTGTCCATACTTTTCCTTGCCATAGTGCTCTTCACGAGTTTTATAGGGGGCGTGCTGTATCTCTTTTCAAGCAGGCTTTACAAAATACCTAAATTGGGATAAAATAAAACCATGAAGAAGATACTTGTCATACACGGTCCGAACCTCAACCTGCTCGGCGAGCGCGAACCCGGGATATATGGTAAGCTTACCCTGAAACAGGTGGACGCCGAGCTGTCCAGGATCGCGAAAACGGAAAAGGTCGGTCTCGAGACATTCCAGTCTAACCATGAAGGCGAGATAGTCGAGAAGATAGGCTCGGCCAAGGGCAAGTTCAATTGTATACTGATAAACCCTGCGGCTTATACCCATACCTCGATAGCCATAAGGGACGCCATTGCGGCAGTATCGATACCTACCGTGGAAGTGCACCTGTCAAACATCTACGCCCGGGAAGAGTTCCGGCATACTTCGCTTATAGCCCCCGTAGCGGCAGGCCAGGTCAGCGGTTTCGGGCTTGACAGCTACAGGCTCGGGTTCAAGGCGGCTATCGAGATATCCAAAAAGAAAAAATAAAATTGGACCCTTTCACAAGACGCGTAAACAGGGTGACGGGATTATTGCGCAAGCACGGCGTGGATTCCGTCCTTATCACAAAGCCCGAGAACGTAAGGTATTTAAGCGGTTACAGGGGCGATGATGCCTGCCTTTTTATTGCGCGCCGCGCACGTTTTCTCATAACAGACGAAAGGTTCGCTTTACAGGCGAAGAAGGACGTAAAGGATTTCAAGATAGTCATAGCATGTTCGCCGCTTTCCGATGTAATATCCGGACTTGCCGTGAAGGCGGGGGTAAAGAAGCTAGGTTTTGAATCATCGCATCTTAGCTACGCTTCTTACGAAAGGATCAGGTCAGGGATAAAGGGTGCCGAGCCGGTCTCCGTCCACGGGATGATCGAAGCCTTGAGACAGGTAAAAGACAGCAGGGAGATAGCATTTATAAGGGATTCGGTCAATATCCTGGAGAACGCGGTCGCGTATTTCAAATCTATACTCAAACCCGGCCTCAGCGAGAACGACCTCGCTGCCAAGACCGAGTATTTCATAAGGGCGGCAAGCGGGGAATGGGCCTCGTTTGAGCTCATAGTGGCTTCGGGCCCCAACAGCGCCTTCCCGCATGCCAAGCCTACCGACAGGATCGTAAGACCTAACGATATGGTTTTATTGGACTTAGGTGTCAGTTACGAGGGTTATAAATCCGACTTGACACGGGTGTTCTTTTTGGGTAAAATTAATCCTGAACGCCGTAAGATATACGGGATCGTAAGGGAAGCCCAGAGGCGTTCGATCGAGGCAATCAAGCCCGGTGCGAAGATATCCCACATCGATGGGGCCGCGCGGGGCTTTATTAACGCAAAAGGGTTAGGAAAAAGATTCGGTCACGCCCTTGGCCATGGCATAGGACTCGAGGTTCACGAAAGTCCTTCTATCTCCAGTAAAAACCAAGCGATCTTAAGGACAGGTATGGTGTTTACTGTCGAGCCGGCGGTCTATATTTCCGGCTGGGGAGGCGTCAGGATCGAAGATATGGTATTAGTAACCAGGAAAGGATGCGAGGTATTGACAGATGATATCAACAAGTGATCTAAAGAACGGTCTTACCATAAAAATAGACGGGGAACTTTTTCAGGTAATAGAGTTCCAGCATGTAAAACCCGGGAAGGGCGGGGCTTTTGTCAAGACAAAGCTGCGCAGCCTGTCCACGGGTAACGTTCTTCCCAGGACATTCCGCTCCGGCGAAAGGCTTGAGGACGCTTTTATAGAATATAAGAAACTGCAGTTCATGTATTCAAGCGGCGACGACTTCCATTTTATGGAAGAGAAGACTTATGAGCAATTCCAGTTGACCGCGGAGCAGATGGGCGATGTTCCCCACTTCCTGAAGGAGAATATGGTGGTCAACGCGTCCTTCTACGAAGGTAAACTTATGAGCATCGATGCGCCGATGTTCGTGGAGTTAGCCGTGGTCGAAGCCGATCCCGGCCTTAAAGGTGATACCGCAAAGAGCGGCACGAAATCCGTTAAGCTCGAGACAGGTTATTCCATACAGGTCCCGCTTTTTATTGAAGTAGGCAATGTCCTCAAAATAGATACCCGTACAGGCGATTACGTCGAGAGGGTCTGATAAGGCCCTAAAAGGGGGAATATGATGAACGTCAAAGAGATAAAAGAAATAATAGCCCTTATGAACGAGAACGGCCTTGTCGAGATAGAGATCGAGAGGGAGGGCTTGAGGATAAGGCTCAAGAAAGGCGCTTCGGGTGTGCCAGAGATAATCCAGGAAAGTTATGTAGTGCATACGCCCGGCCAGACGGCGGCCCAGGTAACCGCTCCCGCGAAAGAACCGGAAGCGGAAAAGTCAAAATATATAGAGATAAAAGCCCCGATGGTAGGCACTTTCTACAGGGCGCCCGCTCCCGATGCCCCGCCTTTTGTGGAAAAAGGCAACACCATCGAACCCGGACAGGTAATTTGCATAATAGAAGCCATGAAGCTCATGAATGAGATAAAGTCCGAGGTAAAGGGAAAGGTGGTGGATATACAGGTTGAGAACGCCCAACCGGTCGAGTTCGGACACGTACTCTTTCTAATAGAGCCCGCTTAAAAAATGTTCTCAAAGATACTTATCGCGAACCGCGGAGAGGTGGCGTTAAGAATAATCAGGGCCTGCAGGGACCTGGGTATCAGGTCTGTAGCGGTCTATTCCGAAGCGGACAAAGATTCGTTGCATGTCAAGTTCGCGGATGAATCGATATGCATCGGCGGCGCGTCCCCTCAGAGCAGTTACCTCAACATACCCAGTATCATAAGCGCGGCGGAGATAACCGACGTCGAGGCTATACATCCCGGTTACGGTTTCCTGGCGGAGAATGCCCATTTTGCCGAGGTATGCGAATCATGCCAGATTAAGTTCATAGGTCCGACACCTGAAGCCATGAGGCTCCTTGGGGACAAGATGTCTGCCAAGGAGACCATGAGGAAGGCGGGACTTCCAACGATACCAGGCAGTTCTAACATAGTCAAGGAGAAGGACGAAGCCCTTCGCGTAGCGCATAAATTGCAGTATCCGGTCATTGTCAAGGCGGCCGCAGGAGGGGGCGGCCGCGGCATGAGGATAGCGCATAATGATATAAGGCTTGTAAGTGTCTTAATGACGTGCCAGGCGGAAGCCGAGGCTGCTTTCGGCAATCCTTCCGTATATATAGAAAAATATGTTCCCAACCCGAGGCACGTCGAATTCCAGATAGCCGCGGACAAGTACGGGCATGTCGTCCATCTCGGAGAGAGAGACTGCACCATTCAGCGCCGTCACCAAAAACTTCTTGAGGAGTCGCCGTCCCCTGCCGTTGATGCGAAACTCAGGAAGAAGATGGGAGATGCCGCCGTCAAGGGGGCAAAAGCCGCAAACTATACGAATGTGGGTACGGTGGAGTTCCTGCTCGATGAACGCGGCAATTACTATTTCATGGAGATGAATACTAGGATACAGGTCGAGCATCCGGTCACCGAGATGGTCACCGGTATAGACCTTGTAAAGGAGCAGATACGGATCGCGGCAGGAGAGAGGCTTTCTTTTGACCAGGACCATGTCAAGTTCAACGGCCATGCCGTGGAATGCCGTATCAATGCCGAAGATGCCGATAACAACTTTATGCCCTGTCCGGGGAAGGTATCTTTCTTCCATGCCCCCGGCGGTCCAGGTGTGAGGGTGGACTCCCACGTATACCAGGGATATACCATACCCCCGTTTTATGATTCCATGATCGCGAAACTGATAACCTACGGCAAAAACCGTTCCGAAGCGATACAGACCATGCAACGTGCGCTTTCGGAGTTCACGATAGAGCCTATAAAGACAACCATAGAGTTCCACAAGAAGCTGACCTCGGACCCCGCTTTCCTTCGCGGTGAAGTTAGTACCGAGTTCATAGAAAAGATGATGGCGGAAAAGGAGGGGGCGCAATGAACATATTGAACAGGATAACCATGTTTTTCTTCCTGGTCGTGTTTTTGACCATCGGACTTTTCCTTATAGGTGTCTCCGTGAAATCGGTAGAGAGCGAGCCTGTCTTGAACGCCCTCGATTCGATAAGCTCTTCAATGACGCTGAGGGTGGGCGTCGGTGTCGTCGGTTTCCTGCTTATAATGATATCCTGGGCGGCTTACCAGTTCACGGTTGCCAGGGTACACAGGCAGAAGAACATAGCTTTCAATAACCCGGACGGACAGGTATCCATATCCCTCTCGGCCATAGAAGAGTTCATCAGGAAGATCGGTTCTTCGCTGGCCGAGGTCAAAGAACTTAAATCCGATTGCATCGCTACGAAGAAGGGCATAGACATATCCACTAAGGTGGTCTTCTGGTCGGACGCAAATATACCGGAGTCGACCGAGAAGATACAGGGTATAATAAAGGCGAAGATCCAGGAGATGCTGGGAATAGACGAGCCGATAATAGTAAAGATACACGTAACCAAGATAGCCACCCGCGGCGAGCCTAAGGTCGTCCAGAAGAAGGTTAAGGACAAAGAAGACGTCAGCCTGCCGTTCGGCGGGATGGATTACAGGGACCAGTAAATCACTAATACTTAAAAAGGGGGAGTTCATGAAACGTTTGGGAGTGCTGACAGGCGGTGGAGATTGCCCGGGCCTTAACCCGGTCATAAGGGGAGTCGTCAGGAAGGCCGTCCTTGAAGGATATGAAGTTCTTGGTATAAAGAACGGTTGGAAGGGCATAATCGAAGCTGATATGGCCCCCCTGGACCTGCGTTCGGTTTCCGGGATCCTGCCTAAAGGTGGCACCATTCTCGGGACCTCCAGGACAAATCCCTATAAGAAGGAAGGCGGCGTCCAGAAAGTAAAGGATAACATAAAAAAGTTCGAGATAGACGCCCTGATAGCCATAGGCGGTGAGGATACGCTCGGCGTAGCCAACAGGCTTGTCAAGGAAGGGGTCAAGGTAGTAGGCGTTCCCAAGACCATAGATAATGACCTTAACGAGACGGACTATACGTTCGGCTTCGATACGGCAGTCAACATCGTTACCGACTGTATAGACAGACTTCATACCACAGCCGAGAGCCATAACAGGATCATGGTGGTCGAAGTAATGGGCCGCCATGCCGGATGGATAGCCGTGCACGGAGGAATAGCCGGCGGCGCGGATGTCATATTGATCCCGGAGATACCGATAGATATCGAAGAGGTCTGCGGGATAATAAAGAAACGCCATGCCCAGGGGAAGAACTTCTCTATCGTTGTCGTCGCCGAAGGCGCCAAATTCGACGAAGACGATGAGGTACTCCAGAGCGAGAAACTCGATGAATTCGGCCATGTCAGGCTCGGAGGCATCGGGCAGACGCTTGGCGAGATGATAGAAAAAAAGACGGGCTTCGAGACCAGGGTCACGGTGCTCGGGCATATACAGCGCGGTGGTTCGCCGACGGCTTTCGACAGGGTCCTCGGGACCAGGTTCGGCGTAAAAGCCGTGGAGCTCGTCAAACAGGGCAAGTTCGGATATATGGTCAGCCTCAAAGGCAACAAGATCGAGGCTGTCTCCATCGAGAAAGCCGTAGGCACGCTCAAGACGGTGGACATGGACCTTTACGAGATAGCCAAGGTATTCTTCAGCTAAAAATGGACGGTAAGATAGAAGGGATACTCAAAGAAAGTATCTGCGTAAAAACGGCCCTTATGGAGCAGCAGGCGGGCAACATAAGGAAGGCTGCCGATGCTATGGTCGCCGCGCTTAAAAAAGGCGGCAAGGTTATAGTCTTCGGAAACGGAGGCAGCGCCGCCGACAGCCAGCATATGGTGGCGGAGCTCGTAGGCAGGTTCATGAAAGAGAGAAAGGGCCTTCCTGCGATCGCTTTGACCGTAAATACCTCCATCCTGACCGCCATAGCTAACGATTATTCCTATGACGAAGTTTTTTCCCGCCAGTTGGATGCCGTGGCGGGGAAGGACGATGTAGCGATAGGTATATCCACCAGCGGGAAAGCCGTTAATGTCATTAAGGCGGTCGAGCTTGCGAAGAATAAGGGCCTTGGAACGATAGCCCTGACCGGTTACGACGGCGGGCCGCTTGCCAAGGCTGCGGATATTGCCGTGATAGTCCCTTCTAAATCCACTCCGAGGATCCAGGAATCGCACGTCGCTGTAGTGCATATCCTTTGCCAGTTGGTCGAGGACGAACTGTTTTAATACAGGCGGAACCCCTAAAATGGCAGACAAGAAGATAGTCTCTATTTCTTTATTGAGGCCGCTTTGCTCGAAGCTTAGGGCCCGAGGGAAAAAGATAGTATTCACCAACGGATGTTTTGATATCCTGCATGCCGGACATGTCAGGTACCTTAAAAAGGCCAGGACCCTTGGCGATGTCCTAGTAGTCGGACTTAACAGCGACAAATCCGTGAGGGCCATCAAAGGCCCGACAAGGCCTGTGGTAGGGCAAAAAGACAGGGCAGAGGTGCTCTCCGGCCTTGAGTGCGTCGATTATATAACGGTTTTCGGTGAATCTACCCCCTTTAAACTTATAAAAGCGGTCAGGCCCGATGTGCTGGTCAAGGGCGCGGATTGGAAAGCGGGTAATATCGTCGGCTCGGATTTTGTCGGTTCTTACGGCGGTAAGACTGTTACCGTCTCGCTCGTCAAAGGCAGGTCTACCTCAGGGATAATAGGCAAGATATCCCGCATGTCCCGATGAAAGACAGGCTATACAGGATCATCGACGCGAACCTTAACAGGTCAAGGGAAGGCCTCAGGGTTTGCGAGGAGATCGCCAGGTTCGTCCTGGATGACAGCCGTCTTACCCGCGAGTTCAAGGCCATAAGGCACGGAATATCCGGTTGTATCAGGCTTTATCCGGCGCGGTTACGCGGGATAGTCCTGGCGCGGGATTCCGGGTCCGATGTCGGAAGAGGCAAACAGTCTATAGAGAAGTCCCGTAGAGGATGGAAGGACGTTTCAGCCGCTAATATGGAAAGGGTCAAAGAGTCCCTTCGCGTCCTGGAAGAATTTTCAAAGCTCATTGACGGCGGTATATCCGACAGGTTCAAGAGGCTCAGGTTCAGGGCCTATGGAGCCGAAAAGAGACTGGTCTCGAGGTTTTAAGGTGCGGGATTTCAAGTTGTACGTGATAATAGATACGAAGACGGCAAAGGGCCGTGACCTTGTTATGGTAGCCCGGGAGGCGGCGGCCGGAGGAGCGGATGTTATCCAACTGAGGGAAAAGGAACTTCCCGCGGGCAGGATAGTTGAACTGGCAAGGGCAATACGCAAGGCCATCCGCCCGGAAGAAGCCGTGTTCATAGTAAACGACAGGCCTGATATAGCCGTTGCCGCGGACGCTGATGGCGTCCATCTTGGGCAGGACGACTTGCCCCCGGAAGCGGCCCGGGCGATCATGGGGAAGGAAAAGATAATAGGTGTTTCAACCCATTGCCTGGAACAGGCCAGGGCAGCAGAGCGGAGAGGGGCCGATTACATAGGTGTAGGCCCTATTTTCCCGACGCCTACAAAGCCCGGGTACAAAAGCGTAGGGTTGGAACTGATAAGGTCCGTAAAAGATACCGTAAAACTCCCTTTTGTTGCTATCGGCGGTATAGACTGCAATAATATATCGCAGGTCATTGCCGCAGGCGCCGGCAGGGTAGCCGTTGTTCGAGCGGTATGCGGCGCCGATGATGTGCGGACGGCGGCAAGAACACTAAAAGAAAGTTTGATGAATAAATGACCCAATTGGAATACGCAAGGTCCGGCAAACTGACGCCGGAGATGAAGATAGTGGCAAGGGATGAAAAGGCAGACCCAAGGGCCGTGATGGAAGGCGTTGCCCGCGGGCAGATAGCCATTCCGTGCAACCGTTTGAGCAGGAAGCGTAAGTTATGCGGCATCGGCTCGGGTCTCAGGACGAAGATAAACGCCAATATAGGCACCTCCGCAGACTCATCTAACCTTGCGCTTGAGATCAGGAAACTTAAAGTATCGGTAGGGAGCGGTGCCGATGCCGTTATGGACCTGTCGACTGGAGGAGACCTTCCTAAGATCCGCAAGGCTATCCTGGGGAACTCTTCTGTACCTGTCGGGACCGTCCCTGTTTATGAGATGGTCGTTAACGCTTTCCGCAGGGGAGGACGGATATCTTCGATCTCCAAGGATGATATCTTTGATGTCCTGGAAGCGCAGGCCAGGCAGGGAGTGGATTTCTTTACCATACATTGCGGGGTCACGTTAGAGACTTTGTCCCGCCTGAAGAAGGAAGGCAGGACGACCGACGTTGTCAGCAGGGGCGGTGCCATAATGACGGAATGGATGGTCCGCAACGGCAGGGAAAACCCATTCTATGAGGATTTTGACAGGGTCCTGGATATTGCGCTTAAATATGATGTCACGCTTAGCCTGGGCGACGGTATGCGTCCGGGCTGCCTTGCAGATGCCACCGATAGAGCTCAAGTACAGGAACTTATAATACTCGGTGAACTGGCAAAACGGGCTTTTGACCGGGGGGTGCAGGTTATGATAGAAGGCCCCGGCCATGTACCGATAAACCAGATCAGGTCAAATATACTCCTTGAAAAAGAGATATGCCATGGCGCGCCTTTTTATGTCCTGGGGCCGCTGGTAACGGATGTGGCTCCCGGATACGATCACATAACTTCAGCGATCGGAGGCGCGATAGCCGGGGCAAGCGGCGCCGATTTCATATGTTACGTTACCCCGTCAGAACACCTCGGCCTCCCATCGGTTGAGGATGTCAGGACCGGAGTTATGGCCGCCAGGATCGCCGCCCATGCTGCGGATATCGCCAAGGGTGTTAAGGGTGCAATGGAGTGGGATATAGCGATGTCCAGGGCACGAAGGAAGAGGGACTGGAAGAAACAATTCGAGCTTGCGATAGACCCGGAGCTTGCCAGGAGGTACAGAGGACGCGCAAAACCCGGCTCAAAAGATGTTTGCACGATGTGCGGAAAGTATTGCTCAATGAAAATATCGGAGGAATGTTTAAAATAATGTCTCTCCTGGTCGTAGGTTCGATAGCCCTCGATTCCGTAAAGACCCCTTCAGGAAAGGTAGATGAGGCTCTTGGCGGTTCCGCAGTATATTTTTCGTGCGCGGCTACTATGTTCAACAAAGCAAGGCTTGTCGGCGTTGTGGGAGCTGATTTTCCCAAGAGGTACATAGACCTGCTCAAGAAAAGGGGAGTGGACACCAAGGGCCTGAAGATCGGAGAAGGAAAGACTTTCAGGTGGAAAGGGGAGTACAGCAATGACCTCAATACCGCGCATACGGTATACACCCATCTTAATGTATTCGCGGATTTCAAGCCGGAGATACCCTGCGAGTACCGCAGCTCCGAGAATGTTTTCCTTGCCAATATAGACCCTTCATTGCAGCTGGACGTCCTGAAACAGGTGGAGAAGCCGAGGATGATCGCCTGCGATACCATGAATTATTGGATAGATAACAAGGCCGGCGAACTCAAGAAGCTCCTTAAGCATGTGCACGTCTTCTTTTCCAATGACAGGGAATGCAGGGAATTTTCCGGCGAGCATAACCTGCTTAAGGCGGCAAGATATATATTTTCTTGCGGCCCGAAAATTGCTATAATAAAGAAAGGTGAGCACGGAGTCCTTTGCGTCTCAAAGGATTTTATCTTCTCGTATCCCGCGTATATCCTTGAAGACCCGTTCGATCCGACCGGAGCGGGCGATACCTTCGCGGGAGGTTTCATGGGTTACATAAGCAAGGCGAAGCGCGTCAATGAGAAGGAATTGCGCAGGGCTTGCGCGTTCGGCACGATACTTGCCTCATATGCGGTAGAGGATTTCAGCGTTAACAGGCTTTTGCGTCTGACAAGCAAAGATATCAGGGAAAGATACGCAAAGTTCAAGAAACTTATGCATATTTGCGATTGAGCGGCAGGGATATCGCGGGTGTAGTTCAGTTGGTAGAACGTCAGCTTCCCAAGCTGAATATCGCGGGTTCGAGTCCCGTCACCCGCTCCATTTGACTTAAAAAAGATGTCTTACAAAAAAGCCATATTAGTGTCGTTTCTTGCGTTTATTGTCTCTGGTTGCGCGAGTGCGCCCGTGACGAGGCCTACTAAAACAGGAGAGGCCCCCGCTCCGGCTGTCGCAGTGCAGGGAATACGCCATCAGGTAAAAAGTGGCGAGACCCTCTGGCGTATATCCAAGAATTACGGCGTGGACCTCGATACCCTGGTAAAGGTGAACAATCTGGCTGATGCCGAAGAGATCAACGCGGGCCAGATCATAATTATACCCAAGAAGAACGTGAAACGTCCCGCAGCCGAGAGCGCGCCCGTTCCTGTCTTCCCCCATGAAGATTTTGTATGGCCGGTAAAAGGTGATATAATCACTTCGTACGGAGAAATGAAAGGCGGGACCCCCAGTAAGGGTATCGATATCAGGGCCCGGGAAGGTGCGGTTGTCGTTGCCTCGAGGAGCGGCAGGGTTATTTTTTGCGAGGATAAAGTCAGGGGTTTCGGTAGGACGGTCATTATAGACCACGGAGACGGCATCCAGACGGTCTATTCACATAATTCGGAGATACTTGTCAGCACAGGCCAGGACGTAAAACGTTCCGAGCCTGTCGCTAAAGTGGGTTCCGGCGGGAGGGGAAATTCCGCTTACCTGCACTTTGAGATACGCAGGAAGCATGCGCCGCAGAATCCCATACACTATTTAAGGGCTTCATAGACTATGCTGCTTGACCCCGCTACCGGGAACAATTTCTTCGGGAGGCATGATATACTCTCTCTTCTCAGGAAGAGGGCGGATGGCTTGCATTCCGGATACCGGCAGAACGTGTGCATAATAGGCCCTTCACATTGCGGCAAGACCTCGCTTGCCTATCGTTTCATCACTTCCCTGGATCACAAAAGCCTTGTGCCCGTTTATGTAGAGGCAAAGGATAAGGGCCTCGGCGAATTCATAGAAAAATTCACGTCCACGCTGGTCTTCAAGTACCAGGATCACATCGATAAGATGCCCAGGACCGTGAAGGCCGTCAAACTCGCCGAATCGTTCATGAAGTCAGGAAAAGGCGGTAAAGCCTTCCGTGCGGTACTGGAGATACCCGCCGTCGCCTACTCCGAGACCGGCCTTAAACCGATAGTCATACTTGACGAGTTCGACCGGATCGGGACCTTCGGCATCGAAGATATCTTTGCGGAACTCGGGAAGTTCATAATGGTCCAGAAAGATACAATGTATATCGTTACCTCCTCGCGCATAAAACAGGCAAGGGATATCCTTTCGCAGAAACTCTCCCTGCTTTTCGGGAATTTCGAGATCTGCGAGCTCGGGACCTTTGACGAGAAGGAAGCCTGCGGTTTCATAGATTCAAGGCTGGATCGCGGAAGCTTCCCGCCCGAGTTAAGGGAGTTCATAGCGGTCTTTACCGGCGGCCATCCGTTTTACATGGATTCCATATTGGTTAATTTGGAGAAGCATAATTCAGACCCTTCAGATACCTGCTTCAAGGACAGGCTCCTGGACACCTTTACCGAGATACTTTTCGATTCAAAAGGCATACTCAACCAGCATTTTTGCTCGGTTATAACCGAGCTCGAAAAGGCGGACAGACGGTTTACCTCGGTGCTATTGGCTTTGTCGGCGGGCGCCAGGAAA
The DNA here is from genome assembly GCA_002421665.1 of Candidatus Omnitrophica bacterium UBA6215. Classification (GTDB taxonomy): domain Bacteria; phylum Omnitrophota; class Gorgyraeia; order Pluralincolimonadales; family Pluralincolimonadaceae; genus UBA6215. The sequence continues at coordinate 29,566 of DISH01000006.1, read as the reverse complement.
CATGTTGACATATCTTCCGGGTCGCGGATAAGCGGCAAAGAGGCGGCCGCTTTGTTGGATACCCTGATGGACCTGGGAAGGGTGTCGAAGCACGGCGCCTATTACCTGATAAGGGATAAAGTATTCGGGTTCTGGCTGAAGAACGTTTACCAGAGCAAGGAATATCTTTTCGATGCAGGATATGAGCCGAAGATATCCAGGTTCAAGGATTCCGTCTCGGGTTCCATAGATTCTTTCGCGGGCGAATGCCGCAACCCGAAAATAAAGGTAGCCGCGGAATTATTCATGTCTTTTAAGGGCGACCTGATAGGGATTTCTGACAAGTCCCTGAGGATCCCGCCGTTCAAATCATACAGGATAAATGACCCGGGTACGGATAAGGCGGGGTATATAACGTTGTCTGACGGAAGGTCGGATTGGATAGTGCTTTTCGGTTCCGCGTTCCTTGGAGATGCCGACATTATAGATTACCTTGGTTATTGCAAGAAGGCCAAAAGTACCCTTAAACGAAAGATAATACTCACGGCTTCCGGGGTGGGCGTAAATGCCAGGCTTATAGCTAAAGATGCAAAGTGCCTGATATGGGGTTCCGAGGAGTTCAATACCCTGGCGGACATAGCAGGTAAACAGAGGATACTGTTGCCGGTATCCGACGAAGAAAAGGCCGGGGTTTCCCTCCCCGATATAATGGGGCTGGAGACTGCCTGATGAGGATAATGGTCCTGTCCGATACGCATGTTCCCAGGATGGCCAGGGATATCCCCAAGAAGGTGTACGAAGAAGCCGGCAAGTGCGACCTCATATTGCATGCCGGGGATTTTACGGAAGTCCTGCTTTATAAAAAACTGCAGAAAATTAACAAGATAGTGGCTGTATGCGGCAATATGGATTCAAAGGAACTTTCCATGCTGCTGAAGCCGAAGGAGATAGTGGAGGTAAAAGGTTTCAGGATAGGGCTTACCCATGGTTGGGGCTCTCCCGAAGGGTTGGTCGAGAGGGTCTACGAGGATTTTAGCAAGGATAAAGTAAACTGCATCGTTTTTGGCCATTCGCACCATGCCTTTAACGATGTTTATAAGAAGGTGTCTTTCCTTAATCCGGGCAGCACTACGGATAAGATTTTTGCCAAGTTCAACTCTTACGGTATAATTACCATCTCCGGGAAACTGGAAACCGAACTCGTCAGGATATAGACGGAGGATATGCATGGACAGGCTTTGGGCTCCCTGGAGGACAGAATACATTTCAAAGGTCCATTCGACAAAAGGCTGCATATTCTGCTCAAAACCCAAACAGAAGGATGACAAGAAGAACCGGGTAATAGAGCGCACCCGCCATTCGTTTTCAATACTGAACATATATCCTTACAATAACGGCCATATCATGGTCGTGCCATTCAGGCATGTCGATAGTCTCGCAAAACTTTCGGGGGAGGAACTGGCGGACCTTATGGGCCTCCTCAACAGGACGCAGGACCTGCTGGCAAAAGTTTTGAAACCTGACGGGTTCAATATCGGTATTAACATGGGAAGGGCTGCAGGCGCCGGCGTCAAGGGGCATATCCATATCCACGTAGTACCCAGGTGGGTGGGGGACGTCAACTTTATGCCCGTGTTCACCTCGACAAAAGTGATATCCCAATCGCTCGATTCCCTTTACAGATTGATGAAGAAATGTTCACGCGGGAAAAAATAGAAGAGATAGAAGTCTCTACGCTGGCGCCGTACGCGATGAAGTCCCGCGATTCCAGGGGCAGGGTCCATAACGAGCCGGAGCATCCCTACAGGACCTGCTACCAGAGGGACAGGGACAGGATAATACACTCGACGGCTTTCAGAAGGCTTGAATATAAGACCCAGGTTTTTGTAAACCACGAAGGGGATTATTACCGCACAAGGCTCACCCATACCCTTGAGGTGGCGCAGATCGCGGTCTCGATCGCCCGCGCCATCGGGCTCAATCCCGACCTGACCGAGGCTATAGCACTTGCCCATGATATAGGCCATCCGCCTTTCGGGCACTCAGGGGAGCAGGAACTGCATGAACTGATGAAGGACCACGGGGGCTTCGACCATAATATCCAGGGCCTTAGGGTGGTCGATGTCCTGGAAGAGAGGTACCCGGCTTTTCCCGGTCTCAACCTGAGCTGGGAAGTAAGGGAAGGCATAAACAAGCATTCGACCCCATATGATGATCCAAAAGGTCTGGTGGAGCTGGATCCGGGAAAATCGCCTACGCTCGAGGCCCAGATAGTCAACCTCGCCGATGAAATAGCCTATGATAACCACGATCTCGATGACGGGTTGGCTTCAGGCCTGATAAAAGAGGAAGACCTGCGGTCCCTGCCTTTATGGAGAAGAGCCCATGAGGCGCTGGAGAAGACCAGTCCGGTAGCCAAGGACCAGATAAGGCGGTACCAGATAATCCGTTCTCTTATAAATACGGAGGTCACCGATCTCATCTCCGAGTCAGAGGCGAGGATAAAGCATTTCGGATTGAGATCATCGGAAGACGCCAGGGGGACCGGGGAGAGGACAATAACTTTTTCCGGCAGGTTATTGGAGGAGAGGAAACCCCTTAAGAAGTTCCTTTACGACAACCTTTATATGAACCACAAGGTGGTAAAGATGGCTGACAAGTCCCGCCGCTTCCTCAGGCAGCTGTTTGACGCGTATATATCCAATACGGAACAACTTCCTCCCACGAGCAGGAAACGCCTGGAATGCGATGAACCGCAGAGGGTGGTATGCGATTACGTCGCGGGCATGACAGACAGGTATGCCCTCGATGAATATATAAAACTTTTCAATCCCTATGAGAGGTCCCAATGAAAGTCCGCGTATTTTACATACTGCTTATAGCGGCTGCGCTGGTAGTCGTGGTTTATTCGCCGCTTACTTCATACCTTTTGAAGGATTACATAACTTATAAGCTCGAGAAGACCCTTGATATGGATATAGTCTTCGGCAAAGTCAGCATGAAACCGCCTGCCCAATTAAGGGTTTCCGAGATAAAGGTTATGGATAAATCCGGTCTTGCGCTAAGCTCGGAAAGGGCCTACCTGCAGTTCGATCTTGCTTCCCTGTTGAAGGCGAAACTGACGCTCCACTGCGATTTCCAGAACGTGGCCATCAAATCAGGGCTTGGAAGGTCCATCGATAAACTCCTGGGCCCGTTTGGCATACCGGCCCAGCCATCGTATAAGTTCGACGGGATAACCGGAACCGTCACGGTCCAAAGGGGAAGCCTGCGTATATCGGGCCTTGAGGGTATCGGACGGGATTTCAGGTTCAAGGGGGATTTTGCAATGGAGAACGCGGGGGATGTCGATTATAACCTTGAGTTCGATATCAATAAGACGGTTATTGGAGACGGTGATGCCGCGCAGAAGATTCTCGTAACGGACGAGGACGGCGACGGCTGGTATAATATCAGGCTTTCCCTGAAAGGGGACCCCCATAATCCTTCCAGCGTGTATTTTTCGACGGGCGGCATAAGACTGGAAGTAAAACCTTAATGATACCGCGCCCAAAAATTGATTGCATTGAAGCTTTTCTTATGATAAAATTTATATTCTTCGGAGCATATAATGCCGCCTATTAATACCCAGAAGCAGCAACAGGAGCTTTTTGACGAATTTGTTGTGGTCAAAAAGACAAGAGGGAGATTTTTCGGCGTACTGAACAAATTCAATAAGCCGTTATTCCCTCAGCACAGGCTTAATATCTCTGTCTCCTATGAGGTCCTTATAATAGTGCTTATAGGAGCCGTGCTCGCGGTCAGCGTGGTCTTTTCCCTGGGCGTAGAGAGAGGGAGGAACCTTTCGGGCAAGGATATAGCTATTGAAGAGGTTGCGGTGCCTGCGGCGATAGAACCCGTTTCGGTCCAGGTAGCGGAAGCGCCCGAACCGGCGGTTCAGACGGCGCCGGTAACTGTAGAACCGCCAAAACCGGCGGCAGATAAGCCTTATACCATACAGGTTGCCTCGTATAAGGTACGGGATATGGCCGATAAGGAATTATCAAGGTTAAAATCCGCCGGATACAGCGCCGAGGTCATCAAAAAAGGCAATTATTTTATATTATGCGTCGGTTCGTTTGAAAGCAAGGATTCGGCTAAAAAAGTTCTTTCCGAGATGCAGAAGAAATACAAGGGTTGTTATACGAGAAAACGCTGAAAAAAGGAGAGTATGATGTCGATACACCCGAGTTTGCGCCCTTCTAAAGGCAAGGGCCATAGGTCAGTATTCAAGAGGTTCGAGCGTATAAAGATGCTCGCCGAGAAGGATAAATGGAAGGAAGAGGAATCGGTATTCGGGCTTCCAAAGGTTAAGTCCTTGAAGATCAAGGTCAAGAAGGAGAAGACCGAGGCTAAGGCTGCTGAAGGCGCCGCGGCTGCGGGTACAACTCCTGCTGCTCCTGCTGCCGCTGCTCCCGCGAAGAAGGAACAACCTAAGGCTAAGTAAGCATGAGAACGGTTATAGATACCAGGCTATTCGTAATCACCTCGATATGCCTGGTTTTTGCTTTTTTTGCCCATGCCGCAGAAGAACCGGTGACGCCGGAAAACTTTACGGGGCAGATATCGGGCGACAGGGTCAATGTACGGGCTTCGGCGGTCACCTCTTCAGAGATACTTTGCCAGCTCAAGAAAGGCGAAAGTGTTGAAGTTGCGGGCAAGAAAGGCAAGTGGTTCATGATAGAACTTCCCTCGAAAGCGCCCGTTTACATCAATAAGGCAAATGTCACAAGCATGGACGGCGTAGGGACCGTGTCGGAGAACAACGCCCTGCTGAGGACAGCCGCTACCGTCTCCTCTTCGGTAGTAGGCAAGTTGAACAAGGACGTCACGGTCAAGATATTGAAGGAGTACCTTGACTGGTATGAAATAGCCGCGCCTAAAGGTTCTTACGGGTGGATCTATTCGGATTATATAAAGAAAGAGGGGGAGCCCTGCGTAAAGAAAGACATTTCCCTTTATGAAAGTCTTTCGCAACTGGAAGAGGACTATAAGAACGAGTTGAAGAAGCCGTTGAGGGAGATCGAGCTTAAGTGGCTCCTGGACGAATATGCGAAATTCGCCGTTGAGAACAAAGATACTCCCGAAGGGCAGCAGGCTGCGCTTCGGGCAGAAGAGATAAAGCTAAAGATCGCAGAGATAGAACACCTTAAGGCCAAACAGGAATATGACGCGAAGATAAAGAACATATCCTCTCCCAGGCCGGGCGAAACTCCTGTAGCCAGCGGGGTGCTTTTGAATGTCGGGAGGATATCGGGACGGTTGAGCGGATATAAGATAGTAAAGGACGGGAAGTTCACCGGATATGTCACCAGCCCCAAAGAAGACCTCGGCAGGTACGTAAACTTGCCCGTGAATATCTGGGGAGTAAAGAAGGATGTCAGAGGGACGGCACTTTACGAGGCGGATGCCGTACAGATAATAGAATAATGGCAGAATACGTCAAATTCGAGGATTTTAAGAAGCTTGATATAAGGATCGCGAAGGTGCTTAAGGTGGAGGAGCACCCGAATGCCGATAAGTTGTATGTCCTTACGATAACTACGGGTGAATCCGAGAAGACGATAGTCGCCGGTATAAGGCAGCATTACAAGCCGGAGGAGCTTACAGGCAGATCGATCGTGATAATCGATAACCTCGAGCCCGCGGTAATACGCGGCGTCGCTTCCAACGGGATGCTCCTTGCTACAAAGGACGGGCAATCTCTTGCGATCCTGGTTCCCGAAAGGGAGATAAAAATAGGCAGTCCTGTATCATGATGAGCGGCAGTCTCGCCGGAGTGTTGATAAGCATACCGATCTTTCTCTTTGCCATGGTAATACACGAGGTGGCCCATGGCTGGGTGGCCTATAAACTCGGAGATCCTACCGCGAAATTTTCCGGAAGGCTTACCCTGAACCCGGTCTCTCATATAGACCCGTTCGGGACCATATTGCTTCCGTTGATGCTTATATTGATGCATTCGCCGGTCGTGATAGGCTGGGCAAAACCCGTCCCGATCAATTTTATGGGATTGCGCGACCCGAAGAGCGGCATAATGAAGGTCGGCCTGGCAGGACCCATGGCAAATATAATCTTCGCTTTTATACTTGCCTCCATATTCAGGTTACTGCCTTTATTACATTCACCCCTGGTCGCGGAGATATTTTTCAGTTCAATACTGATAAACCTGGTACTCGCGGCTTTCAACCTTATACCTATACCGCCGCTGGACGGTTCGAGGATATTGTTCGGCCTGCTGCCGCCCCGTATGGCCATAAGGTATATGAGCATAGAACCCTATGGTTTTATAATACTTTTTGTTCTTATTTGGATGGGCCTGCTGGACAGGATCGTAGTTCCTTTAGTTGCGATCCTTGCCAGGATAATAGGCGTATAATTAATACAGGAGAGGAGGTGAAAAGATAAAATGGCTGAAGAGTTGACCGGAGTAGTAAAGTGGTTCTCCAACCAGAAAGGCTACGGCTTCATAACTCCTGATAACGGCGGAAAAGATGTCTTCGTCCACCACACAGCTATCACCGGGGAAGGGTACAAGACCCTTTCGGAGGGACAGAAAGTGAAGTTCCAGATAGCGCGCACCGAAAAAGGCGATCAGGCTTCGAACGTAGTTAAACTTTAACCCCAAGGTGATATCATGGATCCCATCATGGTCCGTTTGGGCGACCGCAGCTACAAGATCCTTGTCGGGAAGTCTTTGTCTTCATTCCGGCAAGAGATAAGGAAGCTCAATCTCGGCACAGATGCCGCCATTGTAACCAACAGGAAGGTAAGGGCACTTTTCGGCAGGGAGCTGGAATCCCTCCTGAAAGGATCAGGCGCCAGGACTGTCTTTATCGAAGTGCCTGATTCGGAGAAGGCTAAGTCGCTGAAAGAAGCGGCAAAGCTTTTAAAGGCCCTTTCCGCAATGGACGGAAAAGGCAAGAGGCTTTTTGTGGCCGCGTTAGGGGGAGGAGTAGTGGGTGATGTTGCCGGCTTCGCCGCCTCGGCTTACAGGAGGGGCATACCCTATATCCAGGTCCCGACCACTCTCTTAGCCCAGGTAGATTCTTCCATAGGGGGAAAAGTGGCGGTAGACCTGCCTGAGGGAAAGAACCTTGTAGGTGCTTTTTACCAGCCCAAAGCCGTTTTGGCGGATATCAGGTTCCTCAAGCATCTCTCCGGCCGTGATTTTACTTCAGGGCTTGCCGAAGTCATCAAGTATGCCGTAATAAAAGATAAAGCCCTTTTCCGCCTGCTTGAATCCGGCAGCAGGAAAGTGACCTCCCGCGATCCAAAGGTACTGACTTCTATAGTCAGGAGATGCGCCGCGATCAAGGCGGAGATCGTCTCCAGGGACGAAAAGGAGAAGAGGTCGCTAAGGACTATCCTTAATTACGGGCACACGATAGGCCACGCCATTGAATCCGCCTGGGGATATTCGAACAAGTATTCCCATGGCGAAGCTGTGGCGTTAGGCATGATAGCAGCCGCGCGTATATCGCATGAAATCGGTTTGCTGAAAGGCAGCGACCTTTTCAGGATAGAAAAGGCCATCAGGGGCCTGGGCCTTCCGTTCAGGCTGTCCGGGTCAAAGGCAGGGGAGATAATGGAATCCCTTTCCTATGACAAGAAATTCATACATGGAGTCAACAGGTTCGTACTGCCAACGGGTATCGGCAGGGTAACGGTAAAAGAGAATATCCCCGAAATACTTATCCGCAGGGAGATAGAAAAGCTTTCTAGTTAATCCCTTTTATGAAAAATTTATCAAGATCCGACCAGCTAAGCAGGTTACAAAAACTGCTCAAGTATGAATTCAGGAACAAGAGGCTGTTGGACCAGTCGTTGACGCACAGGTCCTATGCCTATGAGCAGCCGAAGAAGAAGGCCGATAACGAGAGGCTCGAGTTCCTGGGTGATGCGGTGCTCGGCTTTGCGGTCAGCGCTTACATCTACAAGTATTTCCCCGAATGCCTTGAAGGCGAGATGACAAGGATCAGATCGCTGCTGGTAAACAGGCAGACCCTTGAATCTCTCGCCAGGAAACTGGCGATCGGGAAGTATGTGCTTTTTGGCAAGGGCGAATCGGCCAGCGGCGGAGCCGAGCAGTCGAGGAACCTGGTCTGCGCATACGAGGCCCTTATAGGCGCCATATATGTCGACGGGGGCTTCAAAAAAGCCGGATCATTCATAGATTCACAGTTCAGGCCTGAGTTCAGGAAGATAAAGCAAGGCGGCGCCAGGAAAGATTATAAATCCATACTCCAGGAATATACTTCCAAGACCTACAAGACCACCCCGCACTATATCGTTGTTTCCGAGGAAGGCCCCGAGCACAAGAAACATTTTGAGATAGAGGTCTGTTACGGGGGTCTGCCCCGCGGCCAGGGCAAAGGCAAGAACAAGAAAGCCGCGGAACAGAATGCCGCTTACAATGCCCTCGTAGGGGAAGGGTTGCTTGACAAATCCCTTTAGCGGAAGTAAAATCTTTCCATGCAGATAAGAGGGTACACAAAGAAAGATCAGGGCCAGGTCAAGAAGCTTATCTCCGGTATACTCGGGCGCGAATTCGCCATTGAGGATAAGGCCTACAGGTATTGCGATCTTGATTCCATAGATAAGTCTTACGGAGGGAAAAGGGACGCTTTCTTCGTCCTGGACGACTCCGGTAAGATCATCGGGACGGTGGCCGTAAAAGAAGAATCCGTGAAGACGGCGATAATACGCAGGCTTTTCGTAGACGGCACAGTGCGCAAGAACGGTTACGGCGGCCTGCTTCTTGACAGGGCCGTGGATTATTGCCGTAAGAAAGGGTATCACGAAGTCGTTTTTCATGCGGCCAATACCATGAAAAGCGCGATGAACCTGTGCGTGACCAGGGGTTTTAAGGAGAAAGAGAAGGTCTCGGTCGGCGACGTCAAGATGATAAGATTTTCCATGAACCTTTAAGGAGATAAATGCTGTTCGGCAAAAGACCCGATAAAGAAAAGAACCTTAAGAATCTTTCCGAAAAGGAGATCCAGAAGCAGCTTTACGGGGAATACCTTAAAGACGAGGAAAGGGTAGAGGTCATGGATTCCTCCTTTATCGCAAATGAGAGGGAGGAGTACCAGATAAAAGAGAAGATCGATGATAAAGCCAGGAAAGAATTAACGGCCGAGCTCGACGGGCTCAAGACGGAGTTCAAGCGCCTGCAGGGAGAGGTCGGAAGGCTTAAGAAGGAAAAGGAATCCCTCGATAGATCCGATATATGGTTTAGGCCCCCGCTCCTTAAGACCCGGCATCTGGTAATAATCGGTTCTGTGGTCGTGCTTATTGCGGCGGCCGCGATAATAGTCCTTACGTTCAAGTTTTTTGTTTCAAAGGTGAGCCACAAAGAAAGCAACAAACCCGCAGTACAGAAGGTCTCGGAACCCGCAAAGAAGAGCGTAAAGAACGTTAAAAAGGCGAGCCAGAAGAAGCGCTAATTCAATTTTAGCGTAAAGGGCTTCCCTGTGGTCTCTTCTACCATTTCTACCTTATCGCTGTAGATCTTGACCACTTTCATCCCATTTACCGACGCGCCTTCTTCGACTATCTTATTCTCGATTATTGCCGCCGGCTTCCCTATCCCGAATACTATGCCGTTTAGCGTAACACGGGGAGATGAGAGCTTGGTTATGAGGTTGCTTATAGGGGTCTTTTCCTGTCTCGTAGGCTCTATGGCGGCCTGGGTTGCAGGCGCAGCGCTATAGCCTTCAGCCTTCATTGATATATCTTTCTTGAGGGCGCCTGAGAAGAACGTGACCGAACCCACCGCCAGGACGACCAAAGCCATCAGGGCGAAAGACCTGGAGATCTTGAAGTCGCTCAAGTTGTGCGCATCGTGCACCTCAGGCGGCAAGTTGTCGTTTATCTCCGGAGCAGCAGGCGGTTTGTCGGATGCCTTTTTCAAAGCTTCAAGGATTATGCTCATATTTTTACGTATCCCTCGATCTCTTCGATAGACCTTTTTACCATATCCATCGTGATGTCCTTTGTCTCCATGGTGAAACCCAAAAGTAATGTCCTGTCGCATACAAGATTGATAAGCCGGGGGACGCCTCCCGAATACGCGTATATCTCGCTTATCGCGTCGGGGCTGAATTTTATGCTGCCATCCGAACCCGCGACCGAAAGCCTGTGGAATATATAGTCGCCTATCTCTGTCCTGTCGAGGGGCAGGATGTGGTATCTTACCGAGATCCTTTGCCTGAGTTGCTCAAGACCCGGGGAATCCAGCTTATCTCTCAACTCAGGCTGCCCGACAAGTACTATTTGTATAAGTTTATCCTTGTCTGTCTCGAGGTTGGAAAGCAGTCTTATCTGTTCAAGCTGGGCCGCCCTCAGGTTCTGGGCCTCGTCAATTATGAGCACGACGTTCGAACCCGCTTTAAGCTGTTCGATAAGGAACCTGTTGAGTTCATTCAGGAGGTTGACCTTGGTCTTTGGTTTGGCGGTGATCCCAAGGTCATCTATTATCGCGGAAAGCAGCTGGGTTTCAGGCAAATTGGAGTTGAGTATGAAAGCGGTTTTTGTATTGGAATCGAGCTGTCCTATGAGGGCGCGGCACAAAGTCGTCTTGCCCGTACCTATCTCTCCGGTTATTTCAAGAAATCCGCGTCTCTCCCTGATTCCGTAAATTAAATGTTCGAACGCCTCACGGTGTTTCTTGCTGAAGAAGAGAAAACTGGGATCAGCGGTTACGTTGAAAGGTCTTTCTTTTAGCCCATAAAAGCTTTCGTACAATTAAGAGGGCCTCCAAAAATGTAAAAAACAGGTGATTTTCACTGTTATTCTATCATCGGGGGGAAAACTTGTCAAAATAAAAAATATTATTGTAAAGTTCCCTTTAAAAGGTATAATAATGATAAAGGTAATCAAAAATGGGTTGGAGTGGGATAGATACTAGAAGATCGATAAGGGTCGCCTTTGAATGTGTTGTTATTGTCAAAAAAAAGGAGACCAGCCTTGTGTTCAGGACCCAAACCGAGAATATATCAGCCGGCGGCACTTGCGTGATACTGGAAAAAGCCCTCCTTAAGCATACCCCCGTTGAAATAGAGCTCTTCCTGCCGGATGGTCCCATGCCTATCGGTTGTGAAGGTAAAGTAGCCTGGTCCGTCCGCCGGAGCGAGTACCTGAAGAAGAAATCAAGCCAATTCGATACCGGTATCGAATTCAGGAATATGACCGACGAAGATAAGGCAAGGCTTAAGCGCATAATAGAGGAATTGCTGGAATACTGAAATAAACAATTGACTTTTTATTTTTCGGAGCGGATAATATAATCAAAAATAAGGAGGTATAGGTAACCTGGCCAAGCAAAAGAGGGGGTGAGGGGATGAGCGAGAAGAGAAAGTTCATGCGTTTCGATGTGACCATAGAAGTGGAGTATATGGTTCCCGGTAACGGCGCCCCGATAGAAGGCATCTCCGTGACAAGAAACTTAAGCCGCGAAGGGATGCAGATCTCCGTGAATAGCAAACTGGTCCCCGGGACAGAGCTTGAGATAAAGTTGAGGATTCCCGAAGATACCGCTCCTGTCTACGCAAAGGGCGACTTGGTTTGGGTAGATAAGACTGACAAGCCGGAGATGAACACCGAGTCCAACGGGGGCATAAAGTTCACGCAGATGTCGCCGTTCGACAGGAACCGTATACTGGACCATGTTTATAAGGAATGGGTGGAACAACAGATAGGGCAGAGTACGGAACCTCGCAATAAATAATATATGCCAAGGCCAAAAGTAGAGCGGAGAAGACAGCCGCGCATAGAAGAGAAGATACCTCTCAAGATTAAAGATGAGAGTTTTGATGCCATAAGTGTCACCAAGAACATAAGCTGTTCAGGAGTTTTTTGCCAGGTAGAAGGTTATTTCCCTCTTTTGTCAAAAGTAAAGATAGTCCTCCTGCTTCCCTCCGAAGAAAGGTCCAAGGCCCATCCGATACATGTAGAAGGGGTAGTGGTGCGTTCAGAACCGGCGAAGGATTGCCCCGGGACCGATTGCCGCAACATAGCGATATTTTTCAATAAAATCAAGAAGCAAGATCAGAACAAGATATCTTCCTACATAAATTCCATCCTTGCCAAGAGGATGGTGATAATCAACTAATTCCCGTGTTGTACATATTCCTGCGCTTTATCGGCTGCTTACTGTGCCGCGGCCTGTTCAATCTTAAAGCGAGAGGACTTGAGAACATCCCCTCCGAAGGCGGAGCCATAATAGCCGCAAACCATTCCAGCTATCTGGACCCGATTATCCTGTCCGCGGCCGTTCCAAGGAAGATAGCCTGGGTTGTCAGGAAGGACGTCTATGATATCTGGTGGCTTAGATCGCTGTTCGGGGCAACCGGAATGATCAGGGTAAACGGTTCGGTGGATAAAGCGATCTCCGTATTGAAAGAGGGTAAACTGGTTGGTATTTTCCCGGAGGGCGGCAGGAGCTTTGACGGCAAACTCAAAGGAGCGAAAGACGGCGTGGCTGTAATGGCTAAAGGATCCGGCGTGCCCGTCATACCGTGCCTGATACGCGGGGCGTTCGAGGCTTATCCTCGGGGCGCCGTATTTCCGAGGCCGCATACGATCGAAGTAATTGCGGGAGCTCCGCTGAAATTTTCCGGCGGCGCAAGCGGTTGCAGGGAATTTACGGACAAGATAATGTCGGCAATAGCCGCGCTCTCTTGATTTTACCCCGTTTCGTGATATACTTATAGCGGGAATAAAAAGATATCTGCCCTATACGTGCGACGGTTTGGCGCGGTGATCAGCAAAGCTGTATAGGGATTTGAAGTTCCGGCGGCGTGATCGCCGGCGGACAGAGTCCCACTTAATACAGAGGGTCAAGCTGCCAAGCAAGCCCACGATAGGGTGGGAGAAAAACAACGGTCTAGGGTAGTAGAAACCTGGGCCTTTTTTTTACACAAAATACGGAGAGCGGCATGAAGCTCACAAGGGAAAAGATATATTTCCATGCTCCATACAGGATGCTTTTGGGAAGCTTGGATTGGGTAGCGGTTAAGAAGGTTAATTGCGAGATATATGCGGACGGCTCCGCGCTGGATTCTTACAGCCGGGACGAGGTCGATCTCATAAATAATAAGTTCGAGTCCAGCGGGCTGAAGAAGATAGTGCACGGGCCTTTCCTGGACCTCAATCCCGGAAGCTGGGATGAGGGGATAAGGCGGCTTACCCTTGAGCGTTTCGCGCAGGCGTTCAAATTCTGCAGGGAATTGAAGACCGACCATATAGTTTTGCACAGTGGTTTTGACCCGGTCTTCTATCAGGATTCTTCCCAGGTCTTCCTGAATTTCTGTCTCCCGGTATGGAGGGCAGCGGCGGATATGGCGGCAGACAACGGAATAAAGATAGCCGTCGAAAATTCCATCGACAATGATCCGTCGGTGGTCATCGGCATTATCCAGGAGACCGACCGTCCTAACCTTGAGGCATGTTTTGACCCCGGACATTATTATGCCTTTGCGAAGATGTCTCCGTTCAAGGCCCTGGAACGTTATCCCGACGGGATGATAGGCGAGATACACCTTTCCGACAACAAGGGGGATTTTGATTCCCATCTTCCGCTGGGCGAAGGCCATCTGGATTTCAGGAAGCTCCTTACCGAGGTAATAAAGAAGGGGAGGGAGCCTATATTCACTTCGGAACCGCATTCCAAGGAAGATATACTCAGGAACCTTGATTACCTTCTTTCCATGGACGATTTTTAGTGGCAGACCCCTCACCACTTAAACTATACCGGATATTATTTAAGGAATACGGCCCGCAGCGATGGTGGCCGGCAGGGACACGCTTTGAAATGATGGTAGGTGCGGTGCTTACCCAGAATACCGCATGGGCCAATGTCGAAAAAGCCGTCGCTAACCTCAGGAAGAAAAACTGTCTGGAACCAGGGAAGATGGCAGCGCTTTCTCGCCGTGACCTGGCCCGGCTGATAAAACCCGCCGGTTACTTTAACGTAAAGGCCCGCAGGATAAAACACCTGTTGGATTTCCTTTCATCAGAGTGCGGCATGGATATAGCGCTTTTAAAGAAGGTAAGGGCGGGCAAATTGAGGGAAAAGCTGCTTAGCGTTAACGGAATCGGCCCGGAGACCTGCGACAGCATATTACTCTACGCCTTCGATAGGCCTTTCTTCGTTATCGATGCTTATACAAAGCGCATATTCTCCAGGTTGGGGTTAGCCAGGGAGGACATACCATACGGCGAGCTCCAGGATTATTTCACCGCCAACCTGCCGCGAAGCGTCAAGATATATAACGAATATCATGCCCTTATAGTGAAATTGGGCAAGGATATATGCAGAAAGAAACCTTTGTGCGGCGCATGTCCCATCCGGGAATATTGCCGTAATAGCCGGCCGGTGTGCTATAATACAAACAAAGGGGGATAGACATGGCAAAAAAACGGATCAAGGCCGAGACGGCGCTTTTCCCGTTGCCCGTTGTCCTTGTTACCAGTACGGATAGGTCCGGCAAGCCGAACATCATTACCCTGGCCTGGGCCGGGATAGTATGCTCGGAGCCGCCGATGCTTTCAATATCGATAAGGCCCGGCAGGTATTCCCACGGGCTTATAAAGGAACAGATGGAATTCGCGGTCAACATACCTACGTCCCTCATCGTCAGGCAGACGGATATCTGCGGCACGATCTCCGGCCGCTCGCATGATAAGTTCAAAGAGACCGGCCTTAGCCCGGAACCGGCTGCTGTTATCAAGCCCCCTCTTATAAAGGAGTGCCCCGTAAACCTCGAATGCAGGGTAAAGGACGTGGTATCGCTCGGCACTCATGACATGTTCATAGCCGAGATAGTCTCGGTCCATGTTGACGAATCGGCGGTGTCGGCTTCCGGAAAGATAGACCATTCAAAGGCAAAACCTTTCTCCTATAACTGGGGAGAGTACTGGAGCCTTGGGGAGAAGATAGGTTTCTACGGATGCTCAAAAGGATAAAGATTGTACTGAGCCTGCAGCGCATGATCGACCGGTTCTACGATCTCGCGGGAAAGACCCTTAACTACGCCAAGGGCCTGCTGGGATACCTCGGGAACCGCTTCACCTACCGCCGCGATTTTGTCGTTTTCCTGCTGGTCGTCTCGGCGGTCCTGATAGTCATATCAGATTCCGCGCTTATCATAATATCCGGGATGATAATGATGTCTTTCAGCATATTCACCTGGCTGCTGATAATATTCTCGTGGACCATAGATCCCCTTATAGATTTCAAGATACGGATAAAGAAGATAAAGCATTGGGGCAAGAGGCTGTATAAATACCTGAGCCTTGAGTTCAAGGACATTGAATCGAAGCACCATGTGGAAGCCTACAGCTGGGGGCTGTTGGCATATTTCCAGGAGCTCAAGGAAGAGATAAACAGGTTCTCGAAGACCAACCTCCTGGAAAAGTTCCTGATCAGGTTCTTTACGACGTTCATGATACTTTCGATAGGATACGCGTTCATGTATTACGGTCTTTATAAACTCGATTCCGGCAGTTTCGTTTCGATAGCCGAGCAGACCGGGGCCGCGTCATTCGGCTCGCTGGCCGATTTCATATATTACAGCGGTATCACGATCGCAACGGTTGGTTACGGGGACATATATCCGGTGCACAATTTCGCCAGGTTCCTGGTAATAGTGGAAGTGATGAGCAGCGCCCTTCTCGTTATATTCCTTATTTCGTCGTTTACGTCGATCTCGATACATCTCACCGTTGAAAGGCAGAAGGAGCTGGTAGAGGATATCGAAAAAGAGATAAAGGCGATAGACAAGGTATTCTCCGCAATGGGTAAGATCAAAGATGAAAATAAAACTTGATCCGCGCCGGATATTATCGGTGTTATCGGTATTTCTTTTTGCGTCTTCTGCGGCTTGCGCCGAGGGCCCGGAAGAGGGGAAGATCCTGTCCCTGGATAATGTGACCGTTACCTGCTACGCCCTTGGGGGAGACACTGCTACTTTGAAAGAACCGGTGGAATCCCTCTATGTCTACAAGGGTGACGCCGGCAAGGCGCTCATTTACCTTAAAAATGTCATCATAGAAGGTGAAAGGGAAGTGACGTCTTTTGGTATAAAGGACCCTTTGTATATCATAGTTTTCAGGGGTTTCTTTCCCGGTCTGAGCAAGGTCACCGTCAAGAAAGTCGTCCTCAAGGGGACGGAATTTGATATTTACGCGGAGTACTGGAATGCCCCGGAGTACTCGACGGCTTCCCAGCCGGCGGCGATAATACCGGTTGGCCAGCTGCCGCCCGGCAAATACAGCGTTATCCTTTTTGTCGGCAACGAATTGCATAAAAAGACAGAGTTTAAGGTAAAAGGCCGCTGATACACTAATGTGATTTGACTTTTTATAAGTTAAATGGCATAATTAAAGCTATGGATGATTCCAAACTTAGTTATAAGCAACTTATAGCGATTTTTGAGAATATCGATGTCCCGATTTACATAAGCGACCCAAAGACCTACGAGGTCCTGTATGTAAATAAAGCCGTAAGGGATTCATTCGGCCCTGTTCAGGGGCAGAGGTGTTATAAGGTTTTCCAAGGCCTGAACAGCCCCTGCCCGTTCTGCACCAACGATATAATCTTCAATAAAGAGACCGCTGAACCCCATGTCTGGGAATTCCAGAATTCCAGGAACCAGCGCTGGTACCATTGCATCGACCAGGTGATACCGTGGTCGGACGGGCGCCAGGTCCGTTTCGAAATGGCCATGGATATTACCCGGGAAAAGACTACCAGCGACAAACTGGAGAAGCTCAATATGGAGCTGGTCAGGTCCAATAAGATACTAAAGCAGATGGCGTTGAAGGACCCGCACACGGGCTTGTATAACTACAGGTACCTTGGAGAGGTGATAGAGGCGGAATTCCTGCGCGCCAAGAGATATGCACATCCCCTTTCCGCCATACTTCTCGATATAGATTATTTCAAGTCCATAAACGATGTCTACGGGCACCAGTTCGGCGACATGATACTCAAACAATTCTCCAGGCAGCTAAAGATGGCGGTCAGGCAGTACGATATAGTCGTCAGGCTGGGAGGTGAGGAGTTCGTCGTCCTTTCCCCGGCCACCAACAGAGCGGATGCCGTGGGCCTCGGCGAGAGGATACTCGAGCTGATAGGCCTTTATGATTTCGGCGATAAGGAACACAATATCAAGCTCAAGGTGAGCATGGCGGTGTCGTCATACCCGGAAGACAAAATATCGAAGGGGCAGGACCTCATAGACATGGCCGACCGCATACTGAGTAAGGTCAAGGAGCTCGGGGGCAATAAAGTATATTCTTCCATAGACCTCAAGACCGCGGAGAGCGACGATTCTATCCCGGATGTCAGCAAGACGACGGATGTCCGGCTGCTCAAGAAAAAACTCGATAAGCTTACAAGGCAGGCGAACCAGGGTCTCGTCGAATCGATATTCGCGTTCGCAAAGACCATAGAGCTCAAGGACCATTATACCGGTGAGCACGTGGAGAAGACGGTCCATTACGCGACCGAAGTTGCCAGGAAGCTTAATCTCCAGAAGGAAGAGATAGAGAAGATCAGGCAGGCGGCCATTCTCCATGACCTCGGGAAAATAGGCGTCAGCGAGAACATACTCCTGAAGAAGGGCAAGCTTACAAAGAAGGAATATGAAGAGATAAAGAGACACCCCCAGATAGCGGTGGACATATTAAGACCTATACAGTCCCTGCAGGGTGTCGTCCCGATGATATATTACCACCACGAGAGATGGGACGGAAAAGGTTATTCGAACGGTCTTAAGGGCGAGCAGATACCCATGGGCGCCAGGATCATAGCGGTCTCGGATGTCTATGAGGCGCTTACCTCGGACCGTCCGTACCGGAAGGCCTATCCGAGAGGAGAGGCCATCAAGATCATAAAGAACAGTTCAGGGTCCCAGTTTGATCCCAAGGTAGTGGACGCGTTCCTCGAGGTGTTACAGCAGGAACAATAGATCTTGGAAAAAATAAAAAAGATCCTTATTATATCTTCCGACAAGAGCCTCAGGGATGTCCTGACTTTTTGTCTTGACGGTTGGGGTTATGAAGTATTCCTCCACGATTCCCCTTTGCATGATATACATCCTATCAAGAAGATATCCCCCGATGTAATAGTAGTCGACGTCCATTCCGCGAGCAAGGCGCATCTCGAGATATGCCGTATGCTCAAGGATGATTTTGTCACCGCTTTCATCCCTGTCATAACGCTGATAAATAAAAGGCAGCTCAGGACGCAGCTGCTTAACCTGAAGCAGGGCGTGGATGACTACCTTATCAAGCCGCCGGACCCGTTAGACCTGCGCGTCCGCGTCGAGATGGCCGCCAGGAGGTCGCAATACAGTTTTTACGCCAGCCCGCTGACAGGCCTTCCAGGGGGCAGGATAATAGAGGAAGCCGTTGTAGAGAGGCTGAAGAAAGACGTTTCGTTCTCTTTCTGCTACCTGGATATCGATAATTTCAAGTCGTTCAACGACGTATACGGATATCACAAAGGCGACAGGGCCATAATGCAGACGGCCTATGTCCTTTATACCACCATAAAGAAATTCGGGAACAGCGAGGATTTCATCGGGCATATAGGCGGGGATGATTTCATGTTCATAACCTCGCCGGACAGGTACAAGGAGGTCTGCCATAACCTCATACTGTCTTTTGACAGGGTCATGCCATTCCACTATAATTCCGATGACAGGAAACAGGGTTTTATTTATGCCAAGGACAGGACGCACAAGATGAGCAAGATAAATATAATGAGCATCTCGCTCGCCGTAGTCAACAGGCACAGCCATTCCGATATAAACAAGATGGTGCAGATAAACGAGAGGCTCGCGGAGATAAAGCGTTATCTTAAAGACCTGGCCGGGAGCAAATTCATGGAGGACAGAAGGAGCGGGAAGACCGGGGAATTTGTGGGCCCCCAGGTGTATAAGAAGCCGGAAGCTGCGGCCGATTCATACCGCCCGATAGGACAGATACTGCTGGAAAAGAAACTGATAACCCCCGAACAGCTCGACGAGGCCCTCAATATACACTGGAGGAGGGGAGTCATGTTCGGGGAGATAGTCAAGGAGCTCGGGTTCCTAAAGGAGGAAGATCTTCACCAGGCCCTCAGGGAACAAAGCATGTCCGCCGTAAGCGACAGGCTGAAATTATCCCTTGACAATCGGTGAATCGATGGTAAAATAATTTCAAATGGAAAAAGCGGCGATTTGATGCGTATTGCTCCGCTTAATAAATGTGCTAAAAAGCGAGATGGATATTTAACCGGCCCGTGCTTTTTAGCGCGGGTTTTTTGTTTTCCCGGGTCATAAAGGAGAAGATATGAGCAAGATAGACGCAAAACTTAAGGTGGAGTCCCTGGCGCTCCACGGCGGACAGGAACCGGATCCCGTTACGGGCTCCAGGGCTGTTCCCATATACCAGACTACTTCTTACCAGTTCAAGGACTCCGGCCACGCGGCGGACCTGTTTGCTCTCAAACGGGACGGGAACATATATACGCGCCTGTCGAATCCCACTACGGATGTCCTTGAAAGACGGGTTGCCCTTCTGGAAGGAGGCGTGGGCGCTTTGGCGGTCTCAAGCGGCCAGTCTGCCATAGCTATATCGCTGTTGACCATCGCAAAGGAAGGCGATGAGATAGTCTCAGCCGATAACCTTTACGGCGGGACGTATAACCTGCTTCATTACACGTTTGAACGTTTTGGCATAAAGGTAAAGTTCGTCAGGTCGAACGATCTCAAGGCCTTTGAAAGGGCGATTACGCCCAGGACAAAGGCGGTATACGCAGAAGCCGTTGGCAACCCAAAGCTGGATGTCGCCGACCTGGAAGGGCTTTCCGGGGTCGCGCACAAGCGCGGGGTCCCTCTCGTCCTGGACAACACATCGGTCCCTTATCTGCTGCGGCCGGTCGATTTCGGTGTGGATATAGTGGTCTATTCGGCGACAAAGTTCATAGGCGGCCATGGGACATCACTGGGCGGAATTATAGTCGATTCGGGCCGGTTCGACTGGACCAGGGCCGGTAAGTTCCCGCTCATATCCGGTCCGGATGCGAGCTACCACGGCCTTGATTTTGCGAAAGCGCTCAAATCATCGCGGAACGCCTATATAACGAAGGCAAGGGTATCTCTTTTGAGGGACCTGGGGCCTGCGATATCTCCGTTCAACTCGTTCCTTATTTTGCAGGGACTCGAGACCCTGCACCTCAGGATGCCTCGCCATTGCGAGAACGCATTGGCTGTCGCCAAATATCTGGAGAGGCACCCGAGGGTCTCATGGGTCAACTACCCCGGACTTGCCTCAAGCCCGGACTTCCTGAGGGCAAGGAAATACCTCAAGAAGGGCGCAGGCGCAATAATCGGTTTCGGGATAAAAGGAGGCATCAAGGCGGGAAAGAAATTCATCGAATCCCTGCAGCTTGTCTCGCATCTTGCCAATATCGGAGACGCGAAGAGCCTGGCGATACATCCGGCTACGACAACTCACCAGCAGCTGAGCGAGAAAGAGCGGCTTGCCACGGGAGTGACGCCGGATTTCATAAGACTTTCCATCGGGCTTGAACATATCGACGATATAATAGCCGATATAGAACAGGCATTACGCAAAGGAGCAAAATGACCAACGAAGGCAGTGCAGGTATTGTCAAGACGCAGTTATTTACGTTCGCGCAGCCTCCCGGCGAACTCAAGCTTGAGTCCGGGCAGGTCTTGGGACCGATAACTTTGGCCTACGAAACGTACGGAACGCTTAACGCGGCCAGGGACAATGCCATACTTGTCGCGCACGCCCTTTCGGGGGACGCGCACGCGGCGGGTTTTCACGAAGGGGATAAGGACCCGGGCTGGTGGGACTCCATGATAGGACCGGGAAAAGCTTTCGACACGAACAAGTATTTCGTGATATGTTCCAACGTAATCGGCGGCTGCAAGGGGAGCACGGGTCCGTCGTCCGTCAACCCCAAGACCGGCAAGCCGTACGCGCTGGATTTTCCCATCATAACCATATCGGATATGGTCAATGCCCAGAGGTACCTAATAGACCATTTCGGGATAGACAAACTTTTGTGCGTCGTAGGCGGCTCGATGGGCGGTATGCAGACCCTGCAATGGGTTGCCTCCTATCCGGAGAGGGTAAAGTCGGCTATCCCTATCGCCACGGCGCTCAAGCATTCTCCGCAGCAGATCGCCTTCGACGAGGTCGGAAGGCAGGCGGTCATGGCGGACCCGGACTGGCGCGAAGGCGATTATTACGGCCACGGACAGCCCGAGAAGGGCCTTGCCTTAGCCAGGATGATCGGACACATAACTTACATGAGCGACCAGTCGATGGAGGAGAAGTTCTCCAGGAGGCTCAAGGAGAAGAACTACAGTTTCAAGTTCAAGACCGATTTCGAGGTCGAAGGTTACCTGAAGTACAGGGGCGACAGTTTTGTCAAGAGGTTCGACGCGAACTCCTATCTTTACATAACCAAAGCCCTGGATTATTTCGATCTTACATCGGACAAACACAAGCACCATGGAAAACACCAGGAGACGAAATTCCTGGTGATCGCTTTCAAATCGGACTGGCTCTATCCGGCTTATCAGGCGCAGGAGATAGTCAGGCAGCTCAAGATAAGGCATGCCGACGCAACCTACTGCGAGATAAGGTCCACTTACGGGCATGACGCGTTCCTGCTCGAGACCGAAGAGCAGACGCACCTGATAAGCCATTTTTTGAAGAAGGTCCATAAGGAAGGACATTGATGATGGAAACCCGGATAAAAAGGATGGACCACGAGATAATATACGGCATAGTCGAGCCGGGGTCGAGGGTCCTCGACCTCGGCTGCGGCGAAGGCGACCTCCTGTACCTTCTCGCGAAGGAAAAAAACGTGAAGGCCCAGGGTGTAGAACTGGACGAATCCGCGATATACAAATGCGTCGAGAAGGGCCTTAGCGTTTTCCACGGCGATATTGACAGCGGTCTCAAGGACTATCCCGACAAGTCCTTCGACTATGTCATACTCAACCAGAGCATGCAGGAGGTCAAGAAGGTGGATTTTGTAATCGAAGAGGCCCTGCGTGTCGGTTCTCGCGTTATAGTGGGATTCCCTAATTTTGCGTATTGGCGCGCCAGGATGAGGCTTTTCTTCAAAGGCAAGACACCGGTTACGCGCTCGCTCCCTTACAGGTGGTATAATACCCCCAACCTGCATTTCCTGAGCATCAGCGATTTCAAGGGATTTTGCCGTGAGAAGGGGATCGCGATAGAAGCGGAGCATTACCTGGGTAAACGTTCCCGCGTAAGATTACTGCCCAATCTCTTTGCCCTGAACGCGGTGTTCGTGGTAACATCGGACAGTAAGAACTAAAAGGAGGGTATGGACCGATGAAGAAGCTGCTGGTCATAGTCGCGGCCGTTGTGATCGTGCTGTTCCTTGCCAAAGACTTCGTGGCGGGGTTTGTCTTTACCACGGGCATAAAGGCGTTCACCGACCTTCCCGCAAGCGTCAAGGGGATGAAGGTTGGGGTGTTCAAGAGTGCGGTTGACATCGATAATCTCAAAGTTTACAACCCGAAGAATAACTTCAAGGACAGGGTTATGCTGGATATGCCGGATTTTTACATCCACTATGATCTCCTGTCCATGTTCTCGGGGAAGAAACACATAAAGAAGATGAGGCTTGACCTGAAGGAATTTTACGTCATCAAGAATGCGGGCGGAGAGCTTAACATAGATTCTCTTAAGGCAATACAATCCGGAAACGGCAAACAAGGCGCTAAACAGGACATAAAGTTCATGATAGATGAGCTTGACCTGAAAATAGGAAAGGTTATCTACAAAGATTATACTAAGGGCGCCTCTCCATCGGTAAAAGAGTTCAACGTGGGAATAGAAGAGCATTACACGAATATTGATAATCCGTACGCGTTCGCTTCGCTCGTTGTCTTTAAAGCACTGGCAAATACGGGCGTGGCTTCCATGGCTAATTTTGACCTAAGCGGCCTCAGGGCGGTCTCATCTGAGGCGATGACCTCCGCGAAGGAGACGGTAAAGCAGGCGGCGGAGGGGATAAAGAAGGTATTGCCATTCGGTAAGTAATTCTTTTACTATAAGTTTATAGAGGAATATAATAGCCAAGTGAAATACAAGAGATCCCAAATGATCATGGTTTGGTTCCTCCCTTTGATATTGATCGGAGGGATATTTGTTCCTTTGCTTGGTTATCTGGTAGTCGGTATGATGGCGTTTTTTCTTGTCCTCGCCGTATTTAAAGGAAGGTACTGGTGCTGGAACCTGTGTCCGAGAGGCTCGTTCCTCGATATGGTCATATCGAAAGCCAGTCTCAACAAGCCTTATCCCCCGATATTCGGGAACCAGTTGTTCAGATGGTCTGTTTTTTTCGCGTTTATGGTTTTTTTAGTTTACAGGATCCTGAAGGCCGGTGGGAGCTTGGTCGGCATCGGCGCGGTTTTTGTCAGTATGTGCCTTATAACTACCGTGATCTCGATAATCATCGGTTTGGCGGTAAAACACAGAGGTTGGTGCGCCATATGCCCTATGGGTACCCTGCAGGAGAAGATAGGGAACATAAGAAGAGGTTCAAAGGAAAAGAGATAGCGGCCTGCCTGGTCTTGTTTTTGTCGATCTGCCGGCCCTTGTCGGCGCAAAGTTCTTATGACAACGACACGTTATTATGGGACAGCCTTGATTCAGAACGCCAGTGGAGTATCAATACCGCTGGCAGCCTGGGAATAGACGCGGAGTATAAGACCGAAGGGCGGGGCAGCCTGTCCGTAGTTGTCAAGGGCAGCATTCCCGCCATGGGCCTTATCCTGAAGAAATCCAATACAGACCTCGACGTAACTTTTGCCAGGAACATAATCCTCGACATATACAACAGCGGCCCGCCGTGTAACCTGGCCGTAGCTTTCAAGACGGACGGCCTGCGCGAAAGCCTGCCCAGACGCATAGAGAGCGGCCTTAACAGGAATGTTACCTTTGAGATCAGCGCCAAGGACTTTAAGGCGCCGTTCGGCGACGCGAATATTGCCAGCGAGGTCATGTTCGTTGTTTACCCTGCCGACGGGGCGCTCCAACCGCTATTTTTTGACAATGTCCGTATCAGGAAATACGGCGGTTTGGAATCTCCCCCCATAAATATTATCCCCGCGCTGTTGGAGGAAAACGTCCTTGAGACCCCGTCGGCATTGAGTACGGAGTCCGCCGCCGGTTTATACTCCATCTTGAGCGGAATGGACTCCTATGATGAATACACCGTTCCCGAGCATATGAGTTTTCTCATATTCGGCGCCGGGCTCGCCGGTTTTGCCTTCTTTCGTAAAAAATACTTTAAAAAATAACCGCAATGCAATATAATATAACATCAATATGCGCAAGATATTACTGTCATTGCTAATGATATGTTTTTCTGCGCCATCCCTTTTGGCCGCGCCGGCTTACGGCACGGACTTGCCCGCCAAGGGCAAGATGCGTGTCGGCTACCAGGCGAACGTTGTCATCAAGCACGAGCTCAAGGAGGGCTACGGCAAGATAGACAGCCTCCAGCATTATTACGATGTCTCCTACGGCGTTCTCGACTGGTTCGTCTTCGACGGGAAACTCGGCATAGGCGATACGAACAGGAAGGGCGGCAATGTTCCGGACGTCGATTACGGTTATTCCTTTGCCGGCGGTTACGGCTTCCGCCTTCGCCTTTATGACAACAAGGATTCGGGAATAAAGGTTGTCGGAGGATTCCACCATATAAGCGTCCATCCCCGTGACGAGGATATCGGCGGCGACAGGTACGAATCATTCCTTGATGATTGGCAGCTCGACCTGTTGTGCTCTAAGAAGTTCGGCAGGTTCACACCCTACGCAGGGGGCAAGGCTTCCGTGTTTGAACACGTCTACAGGGTCAATAAGGGTGACCGCAAGCGCGTTTCCCCGAAGTATAACGGCGGCGCTATCGCCGGGTTCGATTTTAATTTGAAAGACGATATTACCGTAAACGTCGAGGGTCGTTTTATCGACGAGGACGCCGTGAGCGCGGGTATCTATTATTCATTTTAAGGATATGGACGACAAGAAGCAATACCTTGAGGAGCAGAAAGAGAAGGAGAGGGAGTTCGAGTCGCTTTGCAAGCGCTGCGGCGCCTGTTGCGGCGTAAAAGACGGCGACCCGTGCGAGAACCTTGCCCTTGAGCCGGACGGGACCCATTATTACTGCCGGATATACGCCAGCCGTCTCGGATTGAGGAGGACGGTCAGCGGGAAGGAATTCACGTGTGTTCCGCTGCGCCAGATCCTGCACAAGACTTGGCTCGGGCGTCCGGAATGCGCTTATGTAAAAACTTTAAACGGGCAGACAGGAGAATAGACAATGGAAGCTCTCGATATCTTCAGCAGCCGGATAAGCGTCCGGGAATACTCCGATAGATCGATAAGCAAGGAAGACCTCATGAAAATAGCCGACGCGGGCCGTCTGGCGGCCACCGCGAGGAACGAGCAGCCGTGGGAATTCGTTGTAGTTACCGACAGGAAAAAAGTCGCAGAACTTGCCGGGCTCACCGATACAGGGAAGTTCATGGCGGGGGCGGGGGCGTCTATCGCCGTATTTTGCAGGGACACTAAATATTATATAGAGGACGGTTCCGCTGCTACCGAGAATATGCTGCTTGCCGCAGCGGCGCTGGGCATCTCCTCATGCTGGATAGCGGGCGATAAGAAAGACCATGCCGTAAGGATATCCGCGGCACTCGGCGCTCCGGCCGGGATGAAATTGGTAAGCCTGATATCACTCGGATATCCAAGAGCAAAACCGCAGCCGCACGAGAAGAGGCCGCTAAAGGAACTGGTCCACTGGGAAAAATTCTGACAGCCTAATCCAAAGGAGGCGAGAATGAAGAGCGTAAAGATCTACAGCACCCCCACCTGCCCCTATTGCATAAGAGCCAAGCAATTCCTGAAAGAGAATAACGTTGTATTTGAAGATATCAACGTCGCCGCCGACCAGGCCAAGTCAGACGAGATGGTCAAGATCTCCGGCCAGATGGGCGTTCCCGTTTTTGATATAGAGGGTAAGATAATAGTAGGTTTCGATAAGGAAGCCGTAAAGCAAGAACTGGGTATATGAACCCTTACGAGGGTATATGGACCCTTACGAGCTTATAGTCATCGGCGCAGGACCCGCCGGGATAACCGCGGCCGTATACGCGGCGCGCAAGAAGATGGGCCTTCTTGTAATAAGTACCGACGTAGGCGGACAGGCTGCCTGGAGCGGTGACGTAGAGAATTATACCGGTTACCAGTTCATAACCGGACCCGACCTTGCCGCCAAGTTCGAAGAACACATGAAGAAATACGATATCCGGATGAAGGAAGGAGAGGCGGTAGTCGGGCTAAAGAAAGACGGCGGTATTGTCAATGTCAGGACGGCCAAAGGTGAATACGCCGCCAGGACAGTTATAGTGGCCTCGGGCAAGCGTTCGCGCGAACTCGGTGTGCCGGGGGAAAAAGAGTTCAAGAACAAGGGGCTGACGTACTGCGCGACATGCGACGGCCCGATATTTTCCGGTAAAGACGTCGCCGTCATAGGCGGGGGGAATTCCGCGCTTGACGCGGCCATCCAGATGGCCAATATCGCGAACAAGGTATATATAATAAATAATACCCCTGAGCTGGGAGGAGAGGAGATCGTACGGGGAAAACTCGAGAATAACCCGAAGGTCGAGATACTCAACAACAACCGCGTTACGCAGATACTCGGTGACGGGACGGTAAGCGGTATTAAGGTTTCAGCCGGTGAGAGGGAACGGACGATCCCCGTCAAGGGGATATTTGTAGAGATAGGATTACTTCCGAATTCCGATTTCGCCAAAGAACTTGAAAGGAACGAACTCGGTGAAATCAAGGTCAACTGCCGCAACGAAACGAATGTCCCCGGTATTTTTGCCGCCGGAGATGTCACGGATGTCCCGGAAAAGCAGATAATAATCGCCGCCGGGGAAGGAGCGAAGGCCTGTTTAAGCGCTTTTAAGTACTTGTCGCAGCATTGAAACTAAAAAGGAGGAGCACTTTACATGCATAGGAAAAAGGGATGTTTTGTGTTGTTTTGTTCGTTGTTTTTCATCAGCATCACTTTTTTTGTCTCTCCGGTCTACGCTGATTCCTTTACCGTCACCAACTACGACTCCAGTGGAAGCGGTTCTCTTAGCACCGCGATAGACGACCTGAACACAAGCGCCACATCCGGCACCATAGAGTTCAACGAAAGCTCCTCCTCAGGCACCATAGACCTCTCCGGCTATACCACTTCGCTCGGTTATAATACAGTATTCGACCTCAACAGCTATAATGTTACTCTTGAAAACTATGTCGGCGGTTCTTCCAAGTCGATTAAAATTAACGGAGCTTCCGGCGGTGTCCTCAATATCGGCGCGGGTTCAACGTGGACGAATTCCGGAGCCTTTATCACGGGCGACGGTCAAATATTTGTAGGAGATTCCGATACAGGTGCCATGACTGTTTCCGGCGGAGGCACATTAACCGATACCAACACATATATCGGTAATGGTTCCGGTTCAAACGGTACGGTCATCGTCACAGGTACCGGTTCAAGTTTGACAGGTAGTCATGACATGAGCGTGGGTTATGGTGGGGGTATCGGCAGCCTGACCATTTCCGACGGGGGAGCCGTAGGAAGCAGATATGGACTAATTGGCGGTGGCAGTTCCGTTACTATTACCGGCGCCGGGTCTGCCTGGACTAATATCGATAGTTTAAGAATCTCTGATTCCGGAACGTTATATATATATGACGGCGGAGAAATATCAACCGGCGAGTCGCATATATCCGGTACCGTCACCGTTACCGGCTCGGATTCTGCATGGAAAGGCACAACTGCCATATATGTCGGCGAATCGAACACAGGTTTATTTACTGTAAACGAGGGAGCTTCTGTAACCCAGAGCAGCACAGCGTATATAGGTTATAATGCCGGTTCAATCGGGTCAATTACCGTCACCGGCGCCGGTTCGGAATGGAACGGCAGCAATATGATTATAGGCATTTCCGGCACAGGATTGGTCAGTATATCTGATGGCGGTTATCTTAGGATGAGCGGATACACAGGGGATATTGGCACTGATGCCGGTTCCGTCGGCTCTATCACTATCACCGGTCCGGACTCCTCGTGGTCTACAAATTATTATAGTCTAAGGATAGGCAATTCCGGCACAGGAACGGTCAGTATATCAGGCGGCGCGACTGCCTCCAGCACTAATTTATATTTATATATAGGTAATAATTCCGGATCGATCGGTACGATTTCTGTTGCCGGTTCCGGCACTCAGTGGAGCAGCACAGGTGATATTTATTTAGGCAATTCCGGCACAGGTACTATGACCGTTTCTGATACGGCCACCGTTGACGTAAAAACCGGAGAAGGGACGGTTATTATCGCAAATAACTCCGGCTCCACAGGCACCCTTAACATCGGTGACGGCGGAGCTGCCGGTACTGTCAATGCTGCCGTAATAACCGGCGGTTCGGGTACAGCCACCGTAAACTTCAACCATAACGAGTCGGATTATGAATTCGCCGCCAACCTTACGGGTGCCCTCAATGTTAACTTCAACGGCACAGGCAAGACTGTTCTTACGGGGATAGCCGATTACACCGGCGCCACGACCGTCAATTCCGGTACGCTGGGTATACGCAATAACGCCTCATTAGGCGGGGACGTATCCCTTGCCGGAGGCTCCCTGGAGCTCGGTGCTAACACCCTTAGCATAGGCGGCAACTATACCCAGGCCGCGGGCTCCACGATAGACCTGACCCTGCGCGGCTCCTCATGCGGCAGTATAGAAGTTCCGACCGGAGACGTTACCGTCAACGGCGGCACCATAAACGTCAGTACCAGCGACTATATAAAGAACAATGCCGTATACAGGCTGATAGACGCCGGCACCGGCACCTCCACCTATAACGCGATGCCCTCGGTTGCCGCCTCCAGCGCCATATTGTCCTTTACTCCTTCTTTATCCGGAGGAGACCTGATCCTTACCGCCAACCGCGTCAATTCCTACAACAAGCTTGCTACGGGTAACGCCGCTGCCGCTGGCGCTGCCCTCGAACAGGCAGGAGAGGATGGCGCCACCGGTGACATGCTCGATGTATTGAATACTCTCGATAATATGCCCGACGCCGGTGATATACAGAATGCCCTCGATACTGTTATCCCCAACGTCGACAGCGGTGTCCTCAACGTCAGCAACACCTCCCTTAACCAGTTCATCGGCACCAGCAGCGCCAGGTTAGGAGGCCTCTTCGCCCAGGCGAGAGAAGCCGAGGAGACCGGCGTCTCTGCCGGAAGTCCCTCGCTTAAGGGCATGGACGTATGGGCAAGGGGCTTCGGGGAGTACCTAAAGCAGAAGCCCCGAGGCTTCAGCAACGGCTACCGCGCCACGGTCTGGGGCACGGCCTTAGGCGGCGACATCCCCGCCTTTAACGACAGGGTCCGTTTAGGCCTTAGCGG